>NZ_MIJB01000001.1 GCF_002174305.1 Aeromicrobium sp. PE09-221
TGCGTCTTCTGCCGGGTTCTGGCCCCTCGCGTCGGCGTGTCGAGGGCCAGAACCCGGCGAGAGTTGGGCCGGATGTCGAAGGGGTGGGTCAGAACAGGGCGTAGACGATGGCAGCGAACAGGAGTGGCAGCACCACCAGCACGGCCAGGCCCTTGGGGGCCAGCTGAGCACGCAGATGGAAAGCGTAGTCACCCCAGCCCTCGGCGGTCTCGGTGCCGCGCACCACCACCCAGCGCGGGCGCCAGGCACAGATCACGAGCCAGTCGACGATGACGAGGTCGATCAGGCAGAACAGCACGGTCGCGCCGAAGGCCATGAGCCACGCCGAGACGAACCGCTCACCTGCCGGCGGCCAGGTCGCCGTCGTCACCAGCACCGCCCCCAGGACGGTCACCAGGAAGAGTGGTCCGAGCACCCACCCGGCCCGCACCTCTCCCTGCGTCGGCTCGGGCAGCAGCGCTCGGATATCGGCCGGGTAGTCCTCGGCGAAGGCCGTCCAACCCCAACGCAGGGATGCCAACAGGATCGCCGTCGGCACCAGCAGGGCGAGTCCGCCGACACCCAGCAGATGGGCCCACCAGTCCATCAACACTCCGTCTCCCGGCCCGAGGAGTCAACCAAGCTCTTGCGCAGCCCCTCGATCGCGGCGACCGACACCACGCACTCCATCCACTCAGGTTTGCCTTACCTAAAGAATCATAGTGGTGAGAGGACGACCGCGTCGACCCCTCGGCCACGGTTCTGACCCAGTGCGGGTCGGGGGACAGGGCGAGGGTCAGCGGAAGCGGCGACCCTCATCGCGGCGGAAGCCCCAGACCGTCAACGCGGCGCCGGCCATGCCCCACAGCGCGAGCGTGGTGAAGGTCTGTGCCGCCACGTCACCGCTGCCCACCGCCCAGACCACCAGGTCACGTGACGAGCGGCTGGGCAGCCACTGTGAGATCGCATCGAGCCAGCTCGGGAAGCCGTCCGGGGGGATGAACATGCCACCGCCGAAGGCGAAGCCGAAGAACAGCAGCTGCGCGACTGCGATCGCCGACTTCTGGGTGAGCGTGTAGCCCACCGCGAAGCCGATGAGCAACAACGGCAGCGCCCCGAGCAACAAGGTGCCGAGGGTCAGCATCAGCCTGTCGGGCGACAGGCGCGCCTCGGTGAGGGTGGAGGCGACGAGCGTCACCGCGGCCAGTCCCATGAGCATCAACAACACGCCGGTGCGCAGACGTCCGAGGAACTGGGGGAGCGGCCCGGCGGGCAGGCTCCTGACATAGCCGTCGAAGGGCCGTGCGCGGTCCTCGGCGATGCCGATGCCGAAGGTGAAGATGCACACCGACATCACCGCGAAGGCGCCGAGCTGTGCGGCTGCCCCCGTGGCCGCGGTCGGGTCATCGGCGATCGCGCTCTGAGGCACGACGAAGAAGAGCAGTGCCAAGGTGGGGAAGACCGTGGTGCCGATGATCGCGATCGGCTCGCGGACGTTCTCGAGCAGGTTGAGCTTGGCGTGCGCACCGGCGATGCGCAGCATCGAGGGGGTGGAGGCGGGCATGATGCTCCTTTCAGGCGGCGGTTCGAGTCAGATGGGCGAAGGCGTCCTCAAGCGATGCCCCGGTGACCCGTAGCCGCGAGAACTCGATCCGCTCACTCACCAGGGCGCGGACGAGTGCATCGGCATCGGCGGTCAGCAGCGTCACTCGGTCGCCGGCGCGCGCGAGACTCGCGACGCCCGGAAGCGTGTCGAGGCGACTGTCCTCGGAGCTGAGCTCCACGCGGTCGACATCGACGCGATCGATGACGGCCTGTGTGGAGTCGTCCACGAGGATCTGTCCGCGGTCGATGACGACGACCCGCTCGGCAAGGCGCTGGATCTCCTCGAGATAGTGGCTCGTGATCAGGACCGTGCCACCCCCGGCCTGGTAGTCCTCGATGGCACTCCAAAGGCTCTGCCGCGCGTCGACGTCCAGGCCCGTCGTGGGCTCGTCGAGCAGTACGAGATCCGGGCGCCCGACCATCGCGAGGGCCACCGCGAGCCGGCGTTGCTGTCCTCCGGACAGTGAACCGCACTGGCGTCCGGCGAGCTCGGTCAGACCGAAGCGATCGAACAGGGCAGCGGTGTCATCGGGGTCCGGGTAGTGGCGCGCGACGAAATCGACCACCTCGCGCACCTTGATGGTCGGCGGGAGGCCGGTCTCCTGTGGTGTGCTGCCGATGACGACCCGGTTGGCCGGGACACGAGGATCGCGCCCAGCGACGCGGACCGTGCCCGAGGTCGGCTTGCGCAGACCGTTGAGCAGGGAGATGAGGGTGGACTTGCCGGCACCGTTCGGTCCGAGGAGGCCTACCAGTTCGCCGGTCCCGATCTGGAGGGATACGTCGTCGAGGGCGAGGTGCTCCCCGAAGGCCCGAGTGGCGTGCCGGATGTCGACGAGGGGTGTGCTGGTCATGAGCTCGCTCCTGTCGGGTCGATGAGGGATCGGATCTGCGCGGTGTAGCGCTCGAAGGCGGCGAGACCGGCCGGGGTGATCTCGACATAGGTCACGGGCGTACGACCCTCGATGGTCTTGGACTGCCGCACATAGCCGGCCTCCTCGAGCTTGCGCAGATGGGTCGAGAGATTGCCGGCGGTCATCTCGAGCAGTTTCTGCAGCCGCGGGAAGGTGATGCTGGCGTTATTCGGCATCGCTGCCAGGGAGGCCACCACGCGCAGCCGCGCCTGCGCGTGGATGACGGGGTCCAACTCGCTCATCCCGACACCGCCCGGACCGGGATTTGCTGGTCATTGGTGGACCGAAGGGGCTCCCGGTTGACGAATGGGGAGCAGATCTCGGTCCAGGCCGGGGCCCTCATGCCTGCCGCCGGTCGCGGTGAGCAAGGAAGGCCGCGGCGAGGAAGCCGCCGCCCCCGAGCACGGCCATCACCAGGTGGAGGTAGGGCACGCCGATCACCGAGGCGATGGCGACGCTGGCGGCGATCCAGATGCCGAGACGATACTGGCGGGTGTCGTTCCAGGCGGCACCGCTGCCCATGAACAGGCAGGCGACGATGAGGCAGGGGAGGGCATTGGTGACGACGCCGACACCTTCGCCCTCCAGCCCGTGCGAGAACATCCCCCCGTAGATGAAGAAGGTCGCGCCGAAGGTGACCGCCCAGGCCGTGCCCAGTCGGGTGTTCATACGCCCCCCGGCGCCGCCGAGGCCCCGTGCGCGGCGTTCCGAGTGCACGATCGTGACGATGAGGGCGGCGATGAGGAGCCCGGCGAACACGCCGCCGCCGATGGCGGTCGGCTCCCCCCGATCGCCGACGGTGAGGAACATCGCGAGATAACCGAGTCCCCAGGCGACTCCCCAGATGCCGTAGAGGATCCGGTCGTCGGCGTTGAGGTCCTCGCGAACCTGGCGACGCTGGGCGTCGATGATGGCCCAGCTCTCCGCCGGGCTGGGAGACTTCTCGTCCTCGTCCATGGTGACCTCCGGGATCTGCCAACTGGTTTGCTTGGCAAACTAGCTTTGCACTGCAAAGTTATTTGCGTCAAGTTGCAGCGACCCCCTGATGTGTGACGAAGGACATATGCGACGATAAAGTTGAGCGGAATGGACTCAACTTTGACAAGGTTGTTCTAGGTGTAGGCATCGTTATCACCAGGGGAGTCGTCGATGGACCTTTCGAAACTCACGACCCGCAGTCAGCAGGCGCTCGCTGCGGCCATGTCGTCGGCAGCCGCCGCGGGCAATCCCGCGGTAGAACCGTCACACCTGCTCGCGGCACTGCTTGAGCAGGAAGGCGGCACCGCTGCGCCGCTCATCGCGGCCGCGGGTGCCGATCCGCGCACGGTGCTCGCCGAGACCAAGCAGAGCATCGAGTTGCTGCCCTCGGCCAGCGGCTCGAGCGTGCAGAATCCGAATCTCGCGCGCACCACGCATGAAGTGCTGCAGCGTGCGATCGATGAGGCCGACGCGCTCGGGGACGAGTTCATCTCGACCGAGCCGATCGTCGTGGGCATCGCCACGGTGCAGTCCCCGGCTCAGGCCATCCTCGCGCGCCACGGCGTCACGCCGGAGGCATTGAAGGACGCCTTCTCCACGGTCCGCGGCAGCGCCAAGGTCACCAGCCAGGACGCCGAGGACGCCTACCAGGCGTTGGAGAAGTACGGCATCGACCTGACGGCCCTCGCCCGCGACGGCAAGCTCGATCCCGTCATCGGCCGCGATGCCGAGATCCGCCGCGTAGTGCAGGTGCTCAGCCGCCGCACCAAGAACAACCCCGTCCTCATCGGCGAGCCCGGTGTCGGCAAGACCGCCGTCGTCGAAGGCCTCGCCCAGCGCATCATCGACGGTGACGTGCCCGAGTCGCTGCGCGGCCGCACGCTCGTCAGTCTCGACCTCGGCGCAATGGTCGCGGGAGCCAAGTACCGCGGCGAGTTCGAGGAGCGCCTCAAGGGCGTCCTGAATGAGATCAAGGAGTCGAACGGGCAGATCGTCACCTTCATCGACGAGTTGCACACCGTCGTCGGTGCCGGTGCCAGCGGTGAGGGCGCGATGGACGCCGGCAACATGCTCAAGCCGATGCTCGCCCGTGGCGAGCTGCGCATGATCGGCGCGACCACGCTCGACGAGTACCGCGAGTCCATCGAGAAGGATCCCGCCCTGGAGCGTCGTTTCCAGCAGGTCTTCGTCGGCGAGCCGAGTGTCGAGGACACCATCGCGATCCTGCGCGGCCTGAAGGAGAAGTACGAGGCCCACCACAAGGTCGAGATCGCCGATGCCGCGCTGGTCGCCGCCGCGACTCTCTCCCATCGGTACATCCCCGGCCGTCAGCTGCCCGACAAGGCCATCGATCTGATCGACGAGGCGTCGAGCAGACTGCGTATGGAGATCGACTCCAGCCCCATCGAGATCGATGAGCTGCGGCGTGCCGTCGATCGACTGACGATGGAGGAGCTCCACCTCGAGCACGAGACCGACGAGGCCAGTGTCGAACGCCTGGAGAAACTGCGCGCAGAGAAGGCCGACAAGTCCGAGCAGCTCCGTGCTCTGGAGCAGCGGTGGGAGTCCGAGAAGAAGAGCCTCAACGCCGTCGGTGAGATCAAGGAGCGCATCGACGAGGTGCGTACGGCCGCCGAGCGCGCCCAGCGCGAGGGTGACTTCGAGACCGCCGCGCGGCTGACCTACGGCGAGCTCCCCAAGATGGAGGAGCAGCTCGCGGAGGCGCAGCGGGCCGAGGAGTCGGCATCGGCCGATCGCATGGTGCACGAGGAGGTCGGGCCGGACGATATCGCCGAGGTGGTGGCGTCCTGGACCGGTATCCCGACCGGTCGTCTCCTGGAAGGCGAGACCGAGAAGCTCCTGCACATGGAGGACGAGCTCGGCAAGCGGCTCATCGGCCAGAAGAACGCGGTCCGTGCGGTGTCCGATGCGGTGCGCCGGGCCCGTGCCGGGATCTCCGATCCCGACCGGCCGACCGGATCCTTCCTCTTCCTCGGCCCGACGGGCGTGGGCAAGACCGAGCTCGCCAAGAGCCTCGCGGACTTCCTCTTCGACGACGAGCGCGCCATCATCCGCATCGACATGAGCGAGTATGGCGAGAAGCACAGCGTCTCGCGGCTCGTCGGCGCCCCTCCCGGCTACGTGGGCTACGACGAGGGCGGTCAGCTGACCGAGGCGGTGCGGCGCCGTCCGTACTCCGTCGTGCTGCTCGACGAGGTCGAGAAGGCTCATCCGGAGGTCTTCGACATCCTCCTGCAGGTGCTCGACGACGGCCGGTTGACCGACGGTCAGGGCCGCACGGTGGACTTCCGCAATGTCATCTTGATCCTGACCTCGAACCTGGGCTCGCAGTTCCTCGTCGACCCTACCCTCGACGACCAGGCCAAGAATGATGCAGTCATGAACGTCGTTCGGGCGTCCTTCAAGCCCGAGTTCCTCAACCGCCTCGACGAGGTCGTCATGTTCGAGGCGCTCGGCACCGAGGAGCTGACCCGCATCGTCGACCTGCAGCTGGACTCGCTGGCCCGGCGACTGGAGTCGCGCCGGATCACCCTGGAGGTCTCCGATGCGGCCAAGGAGTGGCTGGCGCTCACGGGCTGGGATCCGGCCTATGGGGCGCGTCCCTTGCGCCGGCTGGTGCAGCAGGCGATCGGCGACCGGCTGGCCAGGGAGCTGCTCTCGGGCGAGGTCCGAGACGGCGACACGGTCACCGTCGACCGCGACGGCGACACCGACGAGTTGCTCGTCGTCCCCGTCCGCGGCTGACGGCTCCCCACTCGGGAGCGGTGGGTTACGCACCTCTCCCGTCCCTGGGCGGTGGGCTACGCACCCCTCGACATCGTTGAGAGGTGCGTAGCCCACCGCCCGCAGTCGTAAGGGGTGCGTAGGTCACCGCCCACGGGGGCGGGTGTCTGCCCTGGGGCGATCTGGTTCGATAGAGGCATGGCCGCGCCTCGTCCCCGTTCCGTGACCCTCGCCTGTCTGTATTCGGGGTGCGGTGCGGCCTTCGTCTTCATCATCCTGGTGAGCCAGCTCGGCAGCTGGGGCTCGGTCCAGATGCAGGAGCAGATCGAGCAGCTGCTCGCGGAACCCCCGTTGTCGGCGACCTCGCTGAGTGTCGATACGACCCTGGAATGGTTGCGCTGGATGGTCCTGATCGGCGTCGTCGGCACCATCGCGACCATGGTGTTCGCCGTCTTCGCCTTCCGCGGCGATCGTGGCTCGCGGATCGGGCTCACCGTGCTCTGCAGCCTGGCGGCACTGCTCTTCGTGACGATGGGGCTCGTAGGCATTCTGCCGGCGCTGCTCGCCGCCATGTGCGTCGGCATGCTCTGGCAGCGTGAGTCCCGGCAGTACTTCGCCGGAGAGGAGCCGCCCGTCGAACTGGGCGCCACGCCGAGCGTGCCGGCGCAGCAGTCGCCCCATGCTCCGCCGCAGATCACGGCCCAGCGCCCCCAGGCCTCCTCCGCGCATCAGGGATACGCGCAGACCATGCCACCCCCGCCTTCGGCCCGGTCGGCTCGTCCGAAGTCGGTGACGGCGGCTCTGCTGGTGACCGGCGTCGGTTCGGCGGTGGTCGCCGGTGTGGCCGCCCTCCTGTTGTTGACCGTCCTCGTCGGCGGACGTGCCGAGGTGGAGCGTGCCTGGCAGCAGCAGGGGATGGTGAGCGAGCTGATCGCCGAGAGCGGATTCACGGTCGACGATCTGATGCGCCTGATGATCGTGAGCGCCGCCGGTTGGCTGCTGCTCTCGTTGGTGGGCATGGCGGTGACGGCGTGGGCCTTCGCCCAGCGCTCGCCCATCGCGCGGATCGCGCTCGTCGTGGTCTGCGTGCTGACGATCGCCGTATCCATCGTGTTCTTCCCCGTCGGCCTGCCGTGGACGGCCGCGGCCGTCGCCGTCATCGTGCTGGCCCATCGCGAGGAGGCCCGGGCCTGGTACCGGGGAATGTAGCGCGGCTCACATGCCCCAGCGCTGACCGGCGCACCCTCACCGTCCCGGACTAGTCTGGGCTCATGTCTTCCTCGGCTCCGGTTTCGTCCTCGAAGCGTCCTCATGTCGTCGTCATCGGCGGCGGATTCGGAGGCCTGGCGGCCGTGCGCAAGCTGAAAGGGGCCGATGTCGACATCACCTTGATCGACCGGCACACGTACAACACCTTCCAGCCCCTGCTGTACCAGGTCGCCACGGCCTCCTTGAATCCCGGCGACATCACCTGGTTCCTACGCGCCGTGCGCGCCAAGCAGGACAACGTGCGCTTCGTGAAGGGCACCGTCGTCGCGATGGACCACGATGCGCAATCGATGCTGCTCGACGGCAATATCACCGTCAAGTACGACTACCTGATCATCGCCGTCGGCGTCACGGCCAACTTCTTCGGCATACCGGGTGCCGAGGAGTTCTCGATGCCGCTGTACCGCCGCTCGCAGGCCCTCGCGCTGCGTGACCGGATCTTCGCCCATCTCGAGGACGCCGCGATCAACGGCCAGGACCGCGATCTGCGAGTCGTGGTGGTCGGCGGCGGCGCCACGGGCGTGGAGACGGCCGGAGCCCTCGCCGAGATGCGCAATCAGGACATGCCCACGACCTATCCGGAACTCGATCAGAGCCGCATCCACATCACATTGGTCGAGATGGCACCTCACGTGCTCGGGCCGTTCCATCCGAATCTGCGCGACTACGCCAAGAAGTCGTTGGAGAAGCGCGGGGTCGATCTGCGGCTCGGCACCGCGGTCAAGGAGGTGCGCACCGACGGCGTGCTGGTCGAGACCAATGGCACCGAGGAGTTCATCGAGGCCGGGATCGTCGTGTGGGCCTCGGGGATCACCGCGCACTCCATGGTCGGTGAGTGGGGTGTTCCGCAGGGCCGCGGCGGCCGCATCGAGGTCGACGATCGGCAGCGGGTGCGCGGCTTCCGCAATGTCTTCGCGATCGGTGATATCGCGGTGAACCCCGATGAGCCGCTGCCGCAGCTCGCGCAGCCGGCCCTGCAGGAGGGCAAGTACGTCGCCAAGCTGATCCGGCGCGAGGTCGAAGGCAAGGACGATCCGAAGCCCTTCTCCTATTTCGACAAGGGCACGATGGCCACCATCGGCCGCGCCTCGGCGATCGCTCAGGTCAAGGGGCTGCCCCGGCTCAAGGGGTGGATTGCGTGGCTGATCTGGGTGGCGATCCACGTGCAGCAGTTGCTCGGCAACCGCAATCGGTTCGCGACGATGACCAATCTGAGCCTCAAGTACCTGCTCTGGCGGAGTCACAATGCGATCGTCGGGGAGACGCCGTATGTCATCTCCCACGAGCCGCGGGTCATCGAGGCCACACCGCAGAGTGTCACCAAGAAGGCGGCCAAGAAGGCCGCCAAGCGGGCCCCCAAGTCCTCCGACGGCTGACGTCCTATCTGGCGTGTGCGAGGTCACTTAGCTGTCAGCTTGCAAACGCTAACTTTTGTTAGCACTATGGAGACATGGCGAAGCTGAGCATGTCCGATGCCGTGAACTCTCTCGGCGATTACGTGCGTGCCCAGCGTCAGCAGGCCCAGATGTCATTGCGTCAGCTCGCCGAGCTGGCAGACGTCTCGAACCCGTATCTCAGCCAGATCGAGCGGGGCCTGCGGAAGCCATCGGCGGATGTGCTGCAGCAGATCGCGAAGGCGCTGCGCATCTCGGCCGAGTCGCTCTACGTACGGGCCGGGATTCTCGACACCGAGGACATCGGCCCGCGGATGGTCGAGGACGCGATCGCCCTCGATCCCCGTCTGACCGAGCGGCAGAGGTCCGCCCTGCTGGACATCTACCGCTCGTTCGTCGGGGTCGCCGATGCGACGAGCGACGAACTGACCGAGAAGCTCACCCACGCCAAGGAGGACGTATGAGTATCGCTGACGCCCTGAACGCCCAGCTGAAGTCCCTCGTCGAGGACATCAAGAACCTGCCCACCACGCTCAAGGGATTCGACGTCGCCGATCTGCAGAAGAAGGCCGAGGGTCTCGCGCAGGTCACCGTCGGCTCGGCCACGGCCGTCTATGCCGACCTGGTCAAGAAGAGCGACGACCTCGCCACGAAGGCCAAGGGCCTGACGGTCGAGGATCTCAAGGCCGCCGTCGATGATCTGACCGAGCGCGCCGATGACCTGGTGACCGCCGTGCGCGGCAAGGTCGATGACGTGACGGTCGACGACCTGCGCGGAGCGGTCGACGACTTCCGCGACCGCGCGGAGGACCTCGTCGAGGATCTCAAGGACCGCGCCGAGGATCTGATCGAGGAGCTGCAGGAGAAGGCCGATGCGCTGACCGGCAAGGCGGCCGAGGTCGTCGAGGAGGTCAAGGAGGAGGCTCCCGCCACCTCCGCGAGCGCCGCGACCCGTGCGGCGACGGCGCCCACGAAGGCTGCACCGAAGAAGGCTCCGGCCAAGAAGGCTCCGGCCACGAAGTCGACGGCCAAGAAGAGCCCCGCCAAGAAGACCTCGTCCTCGACGGCGACGAAGAGCGCGGCGACCAAGGGCACCGTGAAGAAGTCGACCGTGAAGAGCTCGACGGCCAAGAAGTCGACGAGTTCCACCTCCACGACGAAGAAGTCCACCGCGAAGAAGGCTCCGGCCACGAAGTCGGCGGCCAAGAAGGCACCCGCCAAGAAGGCGACCTCCTCGACCACGGCCGCCGGGCAGAACACCACACCGCGCAAGGCGACCCCGGCCCCGGCGAAGAAGGCCTCGGCCAGCGCGTCGGCGCCCGGGGCGACTCCGGCGACCCCGTCGTCGCCCGCGCAGGCCCAGGACTCGCAGCTCTCCTGAGCCGTAACGACGGCACCGGTGCGATCCTCGAGGGGATCGCACCGGTGTCCTCGTCCTCGGCCCACTCGGTACGCTGGGCCGCATGCTCGATGCCTTCGGCTATGTCCAACTCGCCCTGGCCGTCGTGCTGTTCGCGGTGAAGGTCTTCGCGCTCGTCGACTGCCTGCGGCGCCCGCAAGTGGACTTCGAGATCGCCGGTAGCCTGCAGAAGAACGCCTGGCTGATCATCCTCGCCCTGGCCGTCGTCGCCCAATTCGTGTTCTTCTCCGGATCGCCGCTCGGTCTGCTCAACCTCGCGGGCACGGTCGCCGCGCTGGTCTATCTCGCCCAGTTGCGGTCCGTCCGGCGCTGACTCACTGCCGGCCCCGTCGATACGCCTTGTAGAACCCATCGACGAGCTCCCACGCGATGATGACCGCGAGGACCGCCAGTACATAGGGCTGCGAGCGGTCGATGGCTCCCTGGGACAGACCGACGCGGTCGAGGAAATCGGGATTGAGCAGCCGACCGGATACGAACAGCCAGCCGAGCAATGCGCCCCAGGCGAGAGAGATCGGAAGATTGACGATGGCCGCGGGCCAGGTCCATCCGGTGCGGTAGACCCAGACCGCATGGACCGCTTCGAGGGCGAGCAGCAGGAACATCACCGGGATCCACACGTCCCACAGCGCAGGATCCAATACCGGCATCCGCTCACCGTCGACGACGACCAGCGAGCCGAACCGCTGCCAGACGATCAGCCCTGCCACGATCACCAGGAAGACGAGGCTCGCGATCAGATCGCTGAGCTTGCCCCGACCCGTGCTCTCAGGGAGCTGCGGCAGCCGCTCCGGGGTCCACCGGTCCACGTCCCCGTCCGCCGGTGTCGTCACCCGCTCCGCCACCGCGAAGCCGAGGGTGATCCAGAAGGCGGCCTGCACGGCCACCATGACGATGGTGCTGATCGTGCCGGCGATGACGGTCTCGACCGGCTCGCGCGTGCTGATCATCACGATGAGGTCGATAACGCCGACGATCCAGGGTGCCGTCGCGAGGACGATCACCATGACCCGCTGCCACGCGAAGTAGTGGCGCGGACCGATCAGGTACATCGGGCGTTCGCGATAGGCGGCGGAGACCCGCAGCGGATCGCCCAGTTCGGTGAGGGCTCGTTCCTCGGCCTCGGCGGGTCCCAGGCCCGCGGAGCGGTGGCCGTCGACGGTGTCCGCGATGCGCTCGCGCAGTTCGCGGTCCAGTTCGACGCGCTCGTCCTGGTCCGTCACGAAGCGAGTCGCGGCGTACACGTAGCGGTCGGTCAGTTCGGTCATCTCAGATCTCCTCGGTGAGATTGCGCAAGCTGTCGTCGAGGCGATGCCATTCGGCCGTCAGGGTCGCGACGAGCTGCTCGCCGTCGGGGCTCGTCCGGTAGAACTTCCGGGGTCGTGGCTCGTCCGTGTTCCACTCACTGGTCAGGAGTCCCTGCTTCTCGAGACGCCGCAGCAGCGGGTAGAGGGTATTGGCGTCCACGTGGATCCCGGCCGTGGTGAGGCTCTCGAGGAGGGCGTAGCCGTAGCCGGGGGTGCGGAGCGCGGCGAGGGCCGCGAGCACGACGGTCCCCCGGCGCAACTCCTGGAGGTGTCCCGCGGTGACCGAGTCGTCGATACCCATGTGCGACACGATAGTGTGTGTCGCACAGTATAGTCAAAAGCACATTATTCGGTGGCGATGCCTCGTGGTCGTGCGGGATGGAGCCATCGGGTGAGGATCATCAGCAGGTCGGCGACATCGGTGTCCTGGGATGCCTGGTCCGTGGCGCGCACGGTCCGGTAGGCGGTGAGTAGCCCGGCGATCCAGCGGGCGGTGTCGACCGGTCGCAGCTCGGGATCGATCGAGCGCTCGCCGATGCCCGCTTCACAGAGGGCGACCCATCGATCATGAGGGGTCGGCTCGCCGGCGATGTGCCGCTCGATCCGTTCCACGATCTCATCCCAGGCGCTCATGCGGGGCAGTCTAGTGAGCCGCCGGCGCGAACGGATGATGATGCGTATGGGTCGCCATGACAACCGGAACGCATCATCATCAGTCCGCGCCGCCGCGACCGGGGCTGAGCGGACCCTGGAAGACTGGGCCGCATGCGCCTCTCCGATGTCCTGCCCCGCACCTTCGACGAGGACGCCGTGTACGAGGCCTTCGGCACCTGGGTCGAGAGCCGTGGCATCGCGCTCTACCCCGCGCAGGACGAGGCCATCCTCGAGCTGGTGAGCGGCACGAATGTCATCCTCACGACGCCGACCGGATCGGGCAAGAGCCTGGTGGCCACCGCGGCGATGGCGACCGCCCTGGCTCGCGATGAGTGCGTCGTCTACACCGCGCCGATCAAGGCCCTGGTGAGCGAGAAGTTCTTCGACCTGTGCGAGATCTTCGGCGCCGACGATGTGGGCATGGTGACCGGCGATGCCGCCGTCAATGCCGATGCGCCGATCATCTGCGCCACCGCCGAGGTGCTCGCCAATATGGCCCTGCGCGACGGCGCGGATGCCGATATCGGCGTCGTCATCATGGACGAGTTCCACTACTACGCCGACCCCGACCGCGGGTGGGCGTGGCAGGTCCCCTTGCTGGAGCTGCCACGTGCCCAGTTCCTGCTGATGTCGGCGACGCTGGGCGATACGACCAGGCTGGAGGCCGAGCTCGCGCGCCGGACCGGCCGGGCGACGGCCGTCGTTTCGTCGGCCGAGCGCCCCGTCCCGCTGGTCAGTGAGTATGTGACGACGCCGATCCAGGAGACCATCGAGGAGCTGGTGTCCTCGGGCCAGGCCCCGGTCTATGTCGTGCACTTCACCCAGGCCGCCGCGCTGGAGCGCGCCCAGGCACTGACCAGCGTCAAGGTGGCCTCGCGCGAGGAACGCGACGAGATCGCCGAGTCGATCGGCGACTTCCGCTTCCGGTCCGGCTTCGGCAAGACGCTGTCGCGGCTCGTGCGCATGGGGATCGGGGTGCACCACGCGGGGATGCTGCCGCGCTACCGGCGCCTCGTCGAGACCCTCGCGCAACGCGGCCTGCTCAAGGTGGTCTGCGGCACCGACACCCTCGGCGTCGGGATCAACGTGCCGATCCGCACCGTCCTGTTCAGCGGACTCAGCAAGTTCGACGGCGTCCGCCAGCGGACCCTGCAGGTCCGCGAGTTCCAGCAGATCGCCGGTCGAGCCGGGCGGGCGGGTTACGACACCGTCGGCTATGTGGTGGTGGAGGCGCCTGAGCACGAGATCGAGAACCTCAAGGCCCTCGCCAAGGCGGGCGATGACCCGAAGAAGCGGCGCAAGGTGCAACGCAAGAAGGCGCCCGAGGGTTTCGTGTCCTGGAACGACAGCACCTTCGATCGTCTGGTGCACGGCACTCCCGAGCCGCTCGTCTCGCGCATGCGCATGACCCACTCGATGGTCCTGGATCTGCTCGCCCGGCCCGGTGACACCGAGGAGGCCATCGAGCGCCTGATCACCGAGAGCGACGAGTCCGAGGACGGCAAGGAGAAGTTGCGCCGCGAGGCCGCGGGGATCGTCGAGGCGCTGTTAGCCGGTGGCGTCGTGGAGCGGGTCGACGACGGGCTCGCGCTCACGGTCGAGCTTCCGGAGAATTTCGCCCTCAATCAGCCGCTGTCGCCCTTCGCGGTCGCCTGCTTCGAGTTACTGGACCGCGACTCGCCGACCTACGCTCTCGATGTGGTCTCGGTGATCGAGGCGACCCTCGAGGATCCGCGGCCGATCATCTCGGCCCAGCGCTTCCGTGCCCGGGGCGAGGCCGTCGCCGAGCTCAAGGCCGATGGGGTCGAGTACGAGGAGCGGATGGAGCTGCTGGAGGAGGTCGAGCATCCCCAGCCTCTGCGCGATCTCCTCGAGGACGCCTATGAGATGTACCGAGGCGGTCATCCGTGGGTGGGGGAGCACGAGCTCCGGCCCAAGTCGGTCGTCCGGGAGATGGCCGAGCGGGCGATGACCTTCGCCGAACTCATCGCCGACTACGGCCTCGCGCGGTCGGAGGGGGTGGTGCTCCGTTACCTCTCGGATGCCTACCGCGCACTGGTGCGCACGGTGCCGCCCGGAGTCGTGGACGAGGAACTGGCTGATCTCGTCGCCTGGCTCGGCGAGCTGGTCCGGCAGACCGACTCCAGCCTGCTCGACGAGTGGGAGGCGCTCGTGTCAGGCGGTGAGGATCCCGAGGTGGTGCGCTCGCAAGCCGAGGGTGTGGAGACGCCGCGCCCGGTCACCCGCAACGAGCGCGCCTTCCGTGTGCTCGTGCGCAATGCCGCCTTCCGGCGCGTGGAGCTCGCCGCGCGCGAGCGCTGGGATGCGCTCGCCGAGCTCGACCCGGAGGTGGGCTGGGAGGAGGCGATGGCCGGTTACTTCGCGGAGTACGACGACCTCGGCACGGGTCCGGCAGCGCGGGGCCCGGTGTTCTTCCGCGTCGAGGTCGAGCGCGGCCGCTGGCGGGTGCGGCAGACCTTCGATGACCCCGAGGGTGACCACGACTGGGGCTTCTCGGCCGAGGTCGATCTCGCCGCGAGTGATGAGGCGGGCGAGGCGGTCCTCACCGTGACCTCGGTCGGTCCCTTCTCCTCCTGACCCGCCGACCGAGCCGTGGGCGGCTTTCTCCCACCGCCCCGGGTCTCTGTGTTCAGGGAGCGTTTCCGGTGCCTCGTCGACCACCCGCCTCGTCCGTCGGTGGTTGATGGCTCACCGCCCTCGGTCCTTTCGGTGGCTGAGCCTCCGACCGAGCCCAACCGGCCGGCGGGGTAGCCAGCGACACCGGTGATCGGCTAGCGTTCGTTCTAAGCAAGCGCTTAGTTAAACTGTGGCGAAGGAGTCACCCATGCCCCGCGTGTTCGAGAATCTCGACGAGTTCAAGGCGGCCGCCGGCGAGGAGCTCGGCACCAGCGACTGGCTCACCGTCAGCCAGGAGCAGATCAACACCTTCGCCGATGCGACCGGCGACCACCAGTGGATCCATGTCGACCCCGAGCGGGCCGCCAAGGGCCCCTTCGGCGCCCCCATCGCGCACGGCTATCTCACCCTCTCGCTGCTGCCCGCGTTCGCCAGCCAGATCTACGACGTCAAGGGTCTGGCGATGGGCGTCAACTACGGCGCCAACAAGGTGCGCTTCCCGCATCCCGTCCTCGTGAACTCGCGCGTCCGGGCGACCGGAACGCTCAAGGAGACGTCTGATATCGCCATCGGCACCCAGGCCGTCGTCAGCTTCGTCATCGAGATCGAGGGTGTCGACAAGCCAGCCTGTATCGCCGAGGTCGTCTACGTGATGGCTGCCGAGGGGAACTGAGCTATGGAGTTCGCCTTCGACGACACCACGCGGGACCTCATCGAGCGTATGAAAGCGTTCATGGATGAGGTGGTCTACCCCGCCGAGCCCGTCGCACACGAGCAGATCCAGCGCAACTACACCGAGGACCGCTGGGACCCGCCGGCCATCATCGAGGACCTCAAGGCCGAGGCCAAGAAGCGCGGTCTGTGGAACTTCTTCCTCGCCGGTCATCCCGATCGGGGTGGGCTGACCAATCTCCAGTACGCGCCCCTCGCCGAGATCTCCGGACGCAGCATCCAGCTCGCACCACCGGCGATCAACTGTGCTGCGCCGGACACCGGCAATATGGAAGTGCTGAGCATGTTCGGAACCGACGAGCAGAAGGAGCAGTGGCTCGAACCCCTGCTCGCCGGCGAGATCCGCTCGGCCTTCGCGATGACCGAGCCCGATGTCGCGTCCTCGGATGCCACCAATATCGAGTTGTCGATCATGCGCGATGGCGACGAGTACGTCATCAACGGTCGCAAGTGGTGGATCACCGGGGCGATGAACCCGAACTGCAAGATCTTCATCGTCATGGGCAAGACGGACCCGTCGGCCGAGCGGCACCGCCAGCAGTCGATGATCCTCGTCCCTCGGGACACCCCCGGCCTCGAGGTCGTGCGAGGCATGCACGTCATGGGCTTCCACGATCGCGACCACGGTGGCCACGCCGAGCTGCGGTTCACCGACGTCCGCGTGCCGGCGAGCAATCTCATCGGCGATGAGGGTGAGGGCTTCGCGATCGCCCAGGCACGCCTCGGACCGGGCCGTATCCACCACTGCATGCGGTCCATCGGCATCGCCGAGCGCGCGGTGCAGATGATGTGCGAGCGGGCGAGCCAGCGTGTCGCCTTCGGCAAGCCGATCGCCGACCAGGGCGTCGTGCGCGACTGGATCGCCGAGTCGCGGGTCAAGCTGGAGCAGCTGCGACTGCTGACGCTGAAGACCGCGTGGCTGATGGACACGGTAGGCAACAAGGGCGCGCATACCGAGATCCAGGCGATCAAGATCGCCACGCCGCAGACCGTCGAGTGGATCCTCGACAAGGCGATCCAGGTGCACGGCGCCGGTGGTCTGAGTCAGGACTTCCCACTCGCGGAGATGTTCGCCGGCATCCGCACGCTGCGCTTCGCCGACGGTCCTGACGAGGTCCACAAGAACTCCCTCGCCCGTGCCGAGCTGAAGAAGTACCGATGAGCGAGCGCAGCGAGCGAGCAGGAAGGCACCTCATGCCGTCATCTGCCTACCGTGCGTTCTTCTGGCAGGTGCGGACATGAGCGGGGCACGTCGAGCGGTCGTCACGGGTGCTGCCGGCGGGATCGGGCTCGCGGTCGCACGCGCTCTGGTAGCGCGGGGGGATCGGGTCGTGCTCGCCGACCGGGACGAGGAGCGCCTCGCGGAGGCGGCCGCCGATCTCAGCCAGCCCTATCTCGCCGGTGACGTGGCGACCGATGACGGCATCGAGGCGCTCATCGCCCGTGCCGACCTGGAGTTGGGCGGCGTCGACCTGTACGTCGCCAATGCCGGGATCTTCCGCGGTTTCGGTCTCGAGTCCTCCGAGGACGACTGGGCGGCGTCGTTGCAGGTCAACACCATGGCGCACGTGCGCGCGGCACGGGCGCTGGTGCCGCGGTGGCTCGACGGCGATGGCGGTGTCTTCGCGGTGACTGCCTCGGCGGCGGGACTCCTGACGCAGCTGGGATCGCCGACCTACTCGGTCAGCAAGCATGCCGCGGTGGGCTTCGCCGAGTGGCTGGCGGCGACCTACGGCGATCGTGGCGTGCAGGTGTGTTGCCTGTGCCCGATGGGCGTGCGCACGCCGCTCATCGAGGACGGGCAGATCCACGAGGACGGCGATGCGCGGCTCGGGCACAAGGCCGTGGCGACCGCGGGCGAGGTGATGGAGGCCGATGATGTCGCGCAGGTGCTGCTCGACGCGATCGACGCCAAGCGCTTCCTGGCCCTCCCGCACGCCGATGTGGCGACGATGTACGCACAGAAGGCCTCCGATCCCGATCGCTGGCTCTCCGGCATGCAGCGTTACCGCGTTTCCCTCGAATCCTGACCCTGAACCCGGGTTGGTTACTCGTTGAGTGTGACGTTTGGACGGTCGAATCGTCGGAATCGCCGTCCAAACGTCACACTCAACGGGGTTCTGGGGCGGTACTAGGGTGGGGGCATGGCGATCGAGTTGTTGACCCCTGCCCAGCTGGACGAGATGCGGCCCGCGGGCCGTTTCGTCGGTGAGGTGCTGACCGCGCTCACCGAGGCGGCGGATGTCGGCGTCGACCTGCTCGATCTCAATGATCTCGCGCACCAGATGATCAAGGACCGCGGCGCCGAGTCCTGCTACATCGACTACGCACCGTCCTTCGGTCGCGGTCCCTTCGGCAAGGTGCTCTGCACCTCGGTCAACGACGCCGTCCTGCACGGGCTGCCGCACCCCTATAAGCTCAAGGACGGGGACCTTCTCAGCCTCGATTTCGCCGTGAGCGTCGACGGTTGGGTGAGTGATTCGGCCGTCAGCACCGTCGTCGGCACGCCGCGCGAGGAGGATCTGCGGCTCATCGACACTACGCAGCGCGCGCTCGCGGCAGCCATCGAGATCGCCCGGCCCGGCAAGAAGATCGGCGATATAGGCCATGCGATCGGCGAGATCGCCCGACAGGCCGGTTACACGGTCAACACGCAGTTCGGCGGACATGGCGTAGGCCGCACGATGCACGGTGATCCGCACGTACCCAATGACGCTCGGCCCGGACGCGGGTTCCCGCTCAAACCCGGCCTCGTCATCGCCATCGAGCCCTGGCTGCTCGCCTCGACCGACGAGATCGTCATGGACCCGGATGGCTGGACGATCCGCAGCGCCGACGGCTCACGCGGCGCGCACTCCGAGCACACCATCGCCATCACCGACGGCGACCCGATTATCATGACCGCCCGCGACTGATCCTTCCTCGCCTGAGTCTTGGCCGACGCGGGAGTCCTCTGATCGGCGTGCGTGAGGGCTAGCGGCCCGGATCGGTGCGGAAGGCGTGTTCCAGCTGGGCGCAGGCAGCGAGCAGCAGGCCGTCCCGGCCGGGATGCGCCGCGAGCATCGCGCCGATCGGCAAGCCCTCCTCGCTGACGTGGAGCGGCAGGCTCGCCGCGGGCTGGCCGCTCATGTTCATGAGTGCCGTGAACGGCGTGTAGAGCAGTTCGCGACGATGGATCTCTACCGGGTCCTCGGGGCCGGTGAACCACTCGGTCGGCTGGGGCGGCAGGGCGAGCGTCGGGGTGAGGAAGAGATCGAATTCCGCCAGCGATGCCAGCGTGGCGCGGGTGGTGAGCTCCACGAACCCGAGTGCCGCCGCCAGCTCGGGCGCACTCGCCCGGCCACCGCGCTCGCGCCAGTATCGGGTCGTGGGCCGCAGCAGTGGCTCGGCCTCCGCGGGGATCGGAGCGGCTGCCATGCCCGCCGACCAGACGATATTGAACTGCGGCTCGAGCTCGGGCGTCCACGGATCGTCGATATCGACCAGATCGTGTCCGGCCTCCTCGAGCAGGGCGCTGGCGCGCTCCCATGCCGCCACTGACTCCGATGACGACTCGGCGAAGTCGAGATACGGGCGGCTCCATCGCGCGATGCGCAGACGTCCGGGCTCATGGCGGGCCTGTTCACGATAGGGCACGGCCGGCGGCGGAGCGACACGCGAGTCACCCGGCATCGGACCCGCGATGATGTCGAGCAGCGCCGCCGCGTCGCGCACCGTTCGGCTGAGGGCGCCGTCGATGGCGAGGCCATTCCACTGGACTCCGTCGGGTCCCGCGCCGACGACGCCGCGACTCGGCTTGTAACCGAAGACGCCACAGCTGCTCGCGGGAATACGGATCGAGCCGCCACCATCGCTGCCGAGCGCCAGCGGCACGAGTCGGGCGCTGACCGCGGCGGCCGCACCGCCGCTCGAACCACCGGCATTCAGGGCCGTGTCCCACGGGGTGAGGGCGGGGCCGATCAGGTCGTTGTCGGTGAACGACGACAACCCGAACTCAGGGGTGTTGGACTTGCCGAGACTGATGAAGCCGGCCTCGCGCGCGCGGGTGACGACGTGGGCGTCGGTGTCGGGAACCTGGCCGGCGAGGAGACGCGACCCCAGCGTCGTCCGGATCCCCGCGGTGGCAGTGAGATCCTTGACGGCGGTCGGGACGCCACAGAACGGCGGTGCGTCGCCCGCATCGAGGAGAGCATCGGCGCGGCCGGCGGCCTCGATCGCCTCGTCGCGGGTGACGGTGATGAATGCTCCGAGCTCGTCATTGCGGGCGTCGATGCGATCGAGGTGGTGTCGCACGAGCTCCGCGCTCGTGATCTCCCGGTCGTGCAGCAGCGCGGCCTGCTCGTGGGCGTCGAGGTCGTGCAGCTCGGTCATGGTCCCAGCGTAGGGAATCGGAGGGGACCGATGATGATGCATCGGGGTCGTTGCGGCGACCTTATCGCATCAGCATCGGTCCTCGTGGTCGTCGTGCGCCCTACAATCGTGCGGTGGCTACCCCGAAGGTGATCCTGTACTACGCATTCGCGCCGCTCGCCGATCCCGAGGCGATCCGGCTGTGGCAGCACACTCTCGCGGACTCGCTCGGTCTGCGGGGCCGGATCATCCTATCGCCCCACGGCATCAACGGGACCCTCGGCGGAGACGTGGTGGAGCTCAAGAAGTACGTGCGCGGCCTGCGTTCCTACGCGCCGTTCAAGGACGCCGATATCAAGTGGAGCGCCGGTGAGGCGTTGCCTGACGGCACGACGGCGCTGTTCCCCAAGCTGAGCGTCAAGGTCCGCGACGAGCTGGTCGCCTTCGGTGCTCCCGACGAGGTCCAGGTCGCCACCGGGGGCGTGGTCGACGGGGGGACGAAGCTCACGCCCGAGCAGTTGCACGATCTGGTGGAACGCGAGGAGGTCGTGTTCTTTGACGGGCGCAACCGGATCGAGTCCGAGATCGGCCGGTTCCGTGGTGCCGTCCGACCTCCCGTCGACACCACGCGGGAGTTCCTCGGCCTGCTGGATTCCGGTGCCTACGACCACCTGAAGGACAAGGCCGTGGTGACCTATTGCACCGGCGGCATCCGCTGCGAGGTGCTGACACCCCTGATGAAGAGGCGCGGTTTCCGCGAGGTCTATCAGCTCGACGGCGGCATCGCCCGCTACGGCGAGACCTTCGGCGACGACGGCCTGTGGGAAGGATCGATGTACGTCTTCGACGGACGGGGTGCCACTGATTTCTCCGATCACACTGTCCTGGTGGGGCGCTGTGATCGATGTGACGCACCGACCAATACGGCCCGTGACTGTTCCGATATCGCGTGCGTGGCCCAGTTCGCCCGCTGCGATGCCTGCGCCGAGATCGATCTGGCCTGCGGCACCCACGCTGCCTGACTCGCCGCGATCCCGAGCGGTGTCTCACGCACCTCTCACTCGCGCTGAGACGTGCGTGAGTCACCCCTCCTCAGGCTGAGAGGTGCGTAGGTCACCGCCTCGGGCGACGCTCCTATGGTTCGTCAAGGTGTTGACGGAGGGTTTTCGAGGATTCGGTAGAGGTCTCGGGCGATGTATCGCTTGAGGCAGCGTTTGATCTCGCGGGGAGTCTTGCCCTCGCTGGTGCGGCGGGCGGTGTAGTCGCGGGTTGCTTGGTGGTAATGCTGTCGGGACAGGGCGATGGTGTGCAGGGCTCGGTTGAGCTGGCGGTCGCCATGGCGATTGAGCCTGTATCGCGTGGTGATCTGACCACTGTTGGCGGGGATGGGTGCGACACCGGCGAGCATGGCGAACGCGGCTTCGGAGTGTACGCGTCCGGGGTGGGACCAGGCACACAGCACGGTGGCGGCGACGATCGGCCCCACCCCGGGCTGGGCCAGCAGCTCAGGGCGCCAGGCCCGGACGATGGTGAGGATGGTCTTCTCGTGCTCGGCGGCCTCCTGGGTCAGGTCCTTGACGCGGCGGGCCAGTGTCCGCAGCACGGTCACGGTCGTGCGGGTCTCGGTGTCCCAGGACGGGTGTAGCCGCATCGTGGCGGCCCACG
>NZ_MIJB01000010.1 GCF_002174305.1 Aeromicrobium sp. PE09-221
TGGGTTAGCCTCGCGTCAGGCCCGGAAAACTGAACAACGGGATGTGGCGCAGCTTGGTAGCGCACTTGACTGGGGGTCAAGGGGTCGCAGGTTCAAATCCTGTCATCCCGACAAAATATGCCTGATATCAGGCATATTTTCGCTCGGTCTGCTTCGGCGGATCGAAGGGTGGAGATCGCTCTTCGGAGATGCTTCGAATGAGTGTCCAGGAGTCCGGGTGTGTGTTCCCGATCTGTTCCCACTGACGTAACCCACTGCGATCCGAGTTAAGTGGGTCAACGGGTCGCCCGACCTAGACCAAGTGTTCATTGACCCGTTCGCCGGCGAGTATGAGGTCCGTCGTATCAGCGTGCAGGTAGTTCTTGGACGTTTCGATCGACGCGTGCCCGAGGATCTCACTCACAATGTGGAGAGGGACACCGGCGTTCGCGAACCATGTCGCGCCGGCGTGTCGAAGATCGTGGCGTCGCAAGCCAGGATGGCCGAGAGCTGACACCGTGTTATTCCAATCGGTGGCACGCGCGATCGTCCCGGTGGCGAGGATTCCGCCTCGTGGCCCTCGCAGAAGCGGCTGGTCGCCTTCGTGGCTCTCGGTGATCCGTCGAAGCACAGGCTCCAAGGGAGCCAGGATCGGCACCCTGCGGGCGTGCCCGTTCTTGGTGGGCTTGAGACAGAGCCCACCCGAACCCGGGAAGTATTGGCGAGTGATGGTCACGAGCCGGTTCTCCCAATCGATGTCACCGACGAAGAGCCCGGCGACCTCGGAGACGCGCGCCGCAAGAAACGCCGACATGAGGACGAAGTCCCCATACGCGGCGTGGGCACGACTGCAGCGGCTGGCGAGTTCCTGGACCTCATCGAAGGTCGGGATCTTACGCTTGACGGGATGTGCCACGGAGCGTGTCCGTTGCTTGGCGCGTGCTCGCGCCGGATTGATGGCGATGATCTCGTCGCGCACAGCTTCATCGAGCACACGCGTGAGCGCGGCCACGGTGTTCTTCAACGTCGAAGGCGCGCAGTGGGGCTCCCACCGATCGATCGCCCTGTCGATCACGGCTGCGTTGATTGCCCGCACAGGCAGGTGTCCCAGCATCGGAACCACGCGGGCCCTGACACTGCACTGATAGCTGTTGGCGGTGGACGATGGGTCGAGTCCTCGAAGGTGCCGACCGTCGATCTCGGTGACGTAATCGGCGAACGAGACCAGCGGATCGCTCGTGATGCGCGTGCGGGACCGGAGCTGCTCCAACAGCGCTCGGGCATCGTCCTCTCGATCGAAGGTGGCCGAATAGCTACGCCGCTCGTGTAAGACGGGGTCAGTCCACCTGGCACGAGCTCGGAATCGGCCGTTGCGGCTGGCGATGTCTTGGGAGAGGGGTACTCCGATGGGCGGGAGGTGGCGATGATCTATTCGCATCTTTTCAAGGTTCGCAGAAAGTCTGATTCGACTAGGCGGAGAAGGAAGCCTTGTCTTCGGCGGCGTAAAGTCTCAGCACCCCGCCAACCCAGGCGGGCAAGTCTGTATAGACTCACGCCAAGTAATGGAGCATCGATGCGTGCAAGGTCGGATGATCGATATGTCTGGACTGGTCGGACGAGACCGTGAGATCGCAATCCTATCGGGGTCCGGAAGGCGGTTGACGATCGTCCACGGCGAGCCTGGCGCTGGCAAGACCTCTCTTCTTCGGGCAGCCCTGGCGAGCTTAGATCTGTCTACGATGTCCTCTAGAAAAGAACTCTCCAGACAGTCCGGATCGCTACAGATCGGGCTACTTGAAACACTTGGTGAAGCGCTGGCCTCCGGGCACCAGAGCGGCGTCGACGTACTGCGGGACGCCTCGGCCAAGGTGGTGGATGCCTCGCGGTCAGTCGCAGCGGACCGGGCGAACCAACTTATGCGCGGGCTCCTCAAGATTGTCACCGGAAGTCTGAGAGGTTATCTTTCAGGAAAGATCGGTGAAAGCGGAGTGGAAGCGGCTGGAGATTTCTTCGGCTATCTTACGCATGATTCATATCCTGATCTAGAATCACGGATACGAAGCAACGTGCATGAAGACTTTAATGACGTATTTTTGCGATTTGTTGGCGAGGTCGTGAAAGCGAGAGGTGATCGCGAAATTGTGTTGGCATTGGATAACGCAGATAAACTATCGACGCCGGATCAGCAGCAACTACTAGATCTCGTTAGGCGCATTCCAGAAGGCTTGTCGGTGTGGCTTGGCTACGCGACACGGGAACCATCAGACGTTCATCTCCTGGATGGCCTGCGCATGGAAGGCGCAGAAGTTCTACGGTTGGAAGGTCTGGCTGAAGGTGACGTCCGTCAATGGCTGGGTGAAGAAGTTTCGGATGTTACGGCTCACAGGGTATATCAGCTTACGGCTGGGTATCCACTTTACGTGGAAGCTGTCGTCGACTACATGGAGAAGGGCGGCGACCTCGAGGAAATATATGTCGACCCGGAATTCCGCGACAGAGCTCGTTTAGACACCGTACAGGTCATCATGGAGCGCGCATTCCGTGATCTCGACCACGAGACACGGGAAGCATGTATTCTTCTAAGTGCGTACTCCGAAAGACCTCCTGACGAGGAAATTCCGAGAATCATAAGAGCGAGCCCGGCGCGCTGGGATGCTATTGAACGCAGATTAGAATACGCGCATTTAGTCACATCAGGATTGGAGGGCCGACGCTGGTTCCATGAAGTCAAGCGCGACGCCATCTGGCGGACCGTCCTGCGCGTTAATGAGAAGAAGATGGCCGCCGAAAATGCGCTACAATCTATTCCTCGGTTGTGTGAGAAACTAAAATCTCTGTCGGTCTCTCTCGCGCTCGACTTCGTACGCGTTTTCGAAGATTATTCCATCTTGGTCGAAACGGATCGACGGGAAATATGTAGTGACATTCTAGGTTTCTCTCCTTCGCAGCTGCGTGTAGTGTCATCATTTATCGAGCTCTGGGAAGGTTCAAGTGATCCTGCGCTTCTTGTGGGCGACCTAGCGCTGTATCTAAGATCCGTCTACGGTTCAGACGGCAACATCGTAGATTCTATAAAATCGGTAGGTGAATCTAGCGCATTTGTACTTGTCGAGTCCGACGATAGGCATCAAGCTGTGCTTTCCTTCAGGAACTGCACCGAAGCGCTCCTGTCGATAATGGCATGTACCTACTTAAGGCTAGATCGTGTCCTGATGCCGAATTTACCTAGGTTTGTTTTCTATGTGGGAGTGCAGCCGTTACTAGGAAGCTTCCGGCGTTCCATATTTGGTATTGGTGTAGCCAGTGTTGACGGCGTGTTTCGGGATCTTTCTGAAGAAGACGGATCTTTTGAGTACGCTCTCTATGCAGTAGGGTCCGTCTCCGGACAGCCCTGTTGGTGCGCAGTAACCTTCTCAACACCCGAAGACTTGCGTCAAGCAGTACGTCTACTGCGTGGATCAGCGCCTATCGAAATGATGGATGTTACGTTGTCTTTCGAGGAAGTTGTGGAGTACCCCTATCATCCTCGACATATTACTGCTTTAAGTGCGTTCGAGTATCACTCCCATCACGCTGTGGAGATTTTAAATGATGGCGGAGGAGAGCGTAATCTTTATTTACGCGGCCTGGAGAAGCAGTCGGCGGCTTATGAGATTTATCGCTCGATCGCTAATCCTCTCGAACGTTGCACGGTGGGGTTGACGAGACCCCGAGGGTTCGCCGTGGCTTTTGAGGGCGATGCCTTTCTACAGGTAAATCTTATAGGCTTTTCCGGTGTTCTAGAAGTTGATATGCCGGTTTCGTGGTCTTGGGATTCTGTTGTACATCTTATTCACAGACATATTCCTGAGAACGTCTATATTGAAGGGATGGTGCTTGGCCAGGGAAGGTTGCCGGTCGATGAGCCATTTAAAATGGTAATCGACTACCTGAGAGATCGGCAACGAAGACACCACAGTCAGGTTCCGAAACGCTTCCGAAATGTGCGGCATCTGAGAATCGATGATTTTGTTTGGGAGATTTTTCAGCGGCGGATGGCGGAAATTTCTGTGGGGGAGGCACTTGCTTCCCAGGGGTTGATCGAGGGGGAGGGTTGGGACAAAACCTCCCTGGAGAGTTGCGTGGTGATAAATTTGGATCAAGCTACCTTGGTTCCGGCGGTTCAATATGACGCTCTGTATGTGCGCCCAAGTTCTCGTACTCTTCGTCTACGGATGTTTCGTGGCCGAGACGACGACCACCTGAAGAATCTCGTTAGTAAGATCACTACTGATGGGTCCTCGGAGATCTGGAGAAGCTCGGCATCGGTAGTGTGGGGAGTTCATCCAGTGTTGCTGCAAGGAGAGATTCTCGCAAATTTTGAAGTTTCGATATCCCTTTGATTTTTCTGTTCCGGAGTGCCTACATGGCTTCGCGGGACGGATTGGGATTCGTAACTATGTGCGAGGGAGCCAGGCCGTTCCTGGGGATATGATCGGCCAAGTTGTACTCGTTCGGCAACTCGGACTTGCCGCGGAGCCGCCTTTCTTTGAGGGCCAGGAAGCGTTGGGGGTGTCTCGTTGCTAGAACGGACCGAGGTGATGGTCCTGGCGAGGTGCTTTCAACGTTGGCCGGGACCAAACCGGGACCAGAATCATGCAATGCAGGCAACCCATGACGTGATGTGCGGCGTTCTGAGTCGCTGAGATGCCCGGAAAATCAGGGACGGGGGCGTGAACGTACAACTGGGGGTCAAGGGGTCGCAGGTTCAAATCCTGTCAGCCCGACGTAAAAGCCCTGATGAGAGCTCGCGCATGCGCCCGGTCTCGATCAGTCGAGTGGCGTAGTCGACGTTGTGTTTGGGCCACATCAATCGTGCCCGCCGCGGCGTAAAGTGCTGACGATAGGTGGCCGTATCGACGGCGTGTTTGCTGCCGTCGATTCAGCCGCTGCACGGCACCTCATCGAGCGCTTCGGCGTACGCCAGCGTCGTCGGGGTGATGGCGCCCTTCCTCGCCAGGGTCAGCCACGCCGTCACGGGTGTCCTCGTGTGCATGGAGCCAGGCCCGCCAGGCCGCAGCATCGGGCACCGTGAGGGTCATGTGCCGTGCTCCCGTCGGTGCGGGCGTGAGTCCCGCTCGCGGCGTCTGAGACGCGCGTGGCGAGATTGGCGGCGGCGTCGATGAGTGGGTCGGGTCCGACAATCGTGAAAGGCGCGTCGAATCGGATGATCCAGGCCAGCAGTCCCGTCCAGGACCAGGATCCGATGCGCACGCGGCAGGTGGATTCCGAAAGCTGTTCCATGTCCCCGTCGTCGAGCCACGGAGCGATGTCGCGGGCAGGGAGGTGCAGGAGAAACTCTCCGTGGCACGGCCAGACATCCTCGGGGCGGGAGCCCTTGGAGAGTGCCGAGAGGAAGGTGCGCGCGTCACCGGTCGGAATCGGGCGGGGAGTGAAGACAGCGCCGCCGGCGAATTTCGGGATGATCTTGTCGAGCCGGTAGAGGCGCCAGTCGGACGCGTCGAGGTCCCAGGCGATGAGATACCAGCGACCGTTCCTGGTCACGACCGCGTGCGGTTCCACTGTGTGTGGTGGACGGTCGGCGTCCTCGCTGTGGTCGAAGCGGAACGTCCTGCGATCACGGACAGCGGCACTGATCGTCTCCAGCACCTTCGGGTCCACCCGCAGCCTCGGCCCGCTGTCGGTGAAACGGATGCCATCGACGCGGTGCCGCAGCCTGGACGGCATCACCTGCCGCACCGTCGCCAACGCGCGGGCTGCGGCATCGTCGAGATCGACGCCGGTCGAGGGGCCGCTTTGCAGAGCCACCGCGATCGCCACCGCCTGCTCGTCGTCGAAGAGCAACGGCGGCAACTCCGAACCTGCCGCGAGACGGTAGCCACCGTCAGGGCCTTTGGCCGCCGTGATCGAGTACCCCAACTCGCGCAGCCGATCGACGTCGCGGCGAACGGTACGGGTCGTCACCTGAAGTCGCGCGGCGAGCACCTGCCCGGGCCAGTCGCGGCGTGACTGCAGCAAGGACAGCAGCGCGAGCATGCGAGACGACGTTCCGGACATGACTTAACTATCCCATCAGTAGCGGACTCGTCCTGTCCTCTACGCGATGCACTGTGGAATCGCGGCACACGGCCGTGAACATCGCCAGAGACAAGGACAGGCCATGAGCATCACCACCACGACCCACCTCAACTTCCCCGGCACGGCCCGGCAAGCCCTGGACTTCTACCAGTCCGTCTTCGGGGGCACCGTCACCGCGACAACCTACGGCGACCTCGGCATGCCCGCTGACACACCGGGGGCGGACAAGATCGTCTTCGGTCAGGTCGAGAACGACAATGGGTTCCGCCTCATGGCCTATGACATCCCTGGCCAGGACACCACCGACATCTCGGCTGTGGCCGGCAGCACCCGCCGTGAGAACGGTGCCACGATCACCGACCGCATCTTCTTCCAGTCCGTACGCGGTGAGACTCTCGACGAGGTCAGCACGATCTGGGACGCGCTCGCGGAAAGTGCCGATGTCATCGAGCCGCTCGCCGCATCGGCGTGGAGCCCGGGCTTCGGCATGCTCACCGATCGCTTCGGTGTGACGTGGGTCATCGACGTGCAGCCCGCGCACAACACCTGATCGGGTTCCCGGTCGGCCCTCGCCAGGAACGAGGGTCGACCGGGAACCGGCACGCACCACGGGTGTCTGAAGCCACCATCGCCGAGGCTAGGCTCGATGCATGCGAGGCTGGTGGGCTGCGGTCGACTATCCGACGGTGGTCTGTGTCGCCTTCACCGGTGTCACCATCGTGAACAGCGTCATGATGGTCGTCGGCTGGGACGAGCCCAAAGAAGGCGCTTTCGCATATGTGCACCTGTTGAGCCGGCTGGCGATCGTCACGGGCGTGGTGGCTCTGTTCTTCACGGACGAAATCCGCGAGTGGGCCCGGCATCGGGGGAGCGCGGTCGCCTGGTTCACGCGGACACTCGACCATCCTGTGAATGGTTTCAGCTTGCTGTTCACCTTGACGACCGCCACCGGCTGTGTGGCGGCTATCGTCATATCGGCGGTCGTAGAGGTCGCAGGCGGAGTGCGCGCGTACTGGGCCCTGCTCACGCTAGCGGCCGTGCTCGCCGCGGTGCAGGGAGCACGTCGTGGCCTGCGGCGTTGATCAGGTCGCCGAGATACAGCCCACTACGGGCCGGTCTCCGCGCGGGAAAGCCCAAGTACGCGCACACGAAGGTCTGGACATACTGTCCGCGAAACATCCGGCCTCCTCAGCGGGTGCTTGACCTCACTGCGGCCATCGCAGAGGCACGCACCCCTGATCGACTGCGAACCACTCCCGCTGATCAGGCGGCACGACACCGTGCTGCTCATCTTCGGCGGGGTATGGAGGCGCTGGGCACCTGGTGGTGACGGCCGCACAGGGTCGAGATCACCACCTGGGTCGACGTCGGTCGCGAGTTACAGACGTGGGTCGAACACGAGGCCACCGGTCTCCTGTTGGGACCGAACCGTGGCATCGCTGTGAAATGGACCTGGTGGCGACGCTGTCCGATGGCGGGGGCGATACGGTCACTTCGCGGAGGAGCGTGGGTAAGGTACTGCTGCGTACAACGCAGAAGACTCAGCCCGCGGCGACTCGTCGCGACCCGTCAGGACGGAGCGCGATGACAGAGCCCAGTGGGCGGGGAGTATGGGCACGGGGGCGTACCTGGCTCATCACCGTCATCGTCGTCGTGGGCCTCGTCCTGGTCGGCATCGGCGTGCGGCTTGGCCCTCAACTCCTTGATCGCCATGAGGCGGCCGCGATCGCGAACCGCGCGGCCGAAGCAGCCGAAGCCCTTCCAGGGGTCACGTCGGCTGAGGCCACCGTGGACCAGCGATTCCGCAGTCATCGGCGGGTGCTCCGGGAGCGACTCAGCGGCACCGCCAGTCCCCGTGGCGAGGTCACCATCGACATCGTCCTGGCCTCGGATCTGGGACCGGAGCAGCTCGCCGAGGTGCTCATATCGACCCGCCAGGAGCTGGCGGACCCGGCGCTCGCGCGCCACGCGGTTTCGGTCAACTACACCCAGCTCGGCAGTGAGCGGCGGATCTTCGATGGGTGGGGAGTGGTGCAGCCGCTGGTCACTCGATCCGATGACGAGCTGAGCCGGATCGCCGGCTACGCGCTCGACCTCCCCGAAGGCGCCTGGTTCGATCTCGATCCCTCCACCTTCGAGCAAGGACAGTTCATGGACGCCGGGCCGCCGCTGTACGACCAGATCCTCGGGCGCGACATCCACGAGAGTTTCACCGTCGGGGCCCGCCTCGAATCGCCGGCTGCCGAATTCCTCGGCGAATCGGCGCGTCTGACCGGTATCGCAGCTGATGTCCTCGATGGTCCGACCGCCTTGTACCTGAAGGGCTCGAACGACACCACCGTGCTGACGACCACCGAACTGCCGGGACTCAATGAGGCATTGCGCCAAATCGCCGCGCGAGCCGGCCAAGGTGACGCCGACGAGCTGGACGTGTCTTTCGGTGCCGAACGAGTGTGGACGATCGGGGGAGACATCGACGGCACGGTGAGGGTGACACTCACGCTGGGCGCCGCCGGCACCTGCGCGAATGACGACCTGTACGCCTCATTCATCAGCGACGCGGCAAGGATCCTCGACGAGCAGTCCATCGAGCACTCCATCGACATGCTCGGTTGTCCGTAAGCACCTCAGATCCAGCGACTCACGGGGCCGCGCAGCAGGCCTCTACGGCAGTCCGGCCATCCCCTGACCGGTCATCGGACGCGTGCCGTTTCACCGGTCAGGAGGCGACGGTGAGGCTGTCGATCTCAGCGATCGCGTCATGGAGCCAGTCACCGCTCGGCTCGGCCGAAGAACTGACCGACGATGGTGTACAGGCGCGGATCTGCCTGGGCGATCGCGGCAGTCCGCTTGGCATACTCGGCGGCGGTCGGGTCTGCCTGGGTGGCGATCACGTCGTCGGCGCTTTCCCAGCGGGCGATGTTGACGACGCGGCTCTTGTCGGCACTGGCCAGGATCGTGACGGAGATGAAACCGGGCCGCTTGCCGATGACCTGCTCGGTTCCCTCGTTCAGGATGTCGATCAGCTCCTGCTGCTTGGACGGGTCGACGTCGATGGCATTGATGAACGTGACGGGGTCAGACATGGTTTCCTCTCAATCGTGTTTGGCGGTCGGGTCACAAGATGGCGAGCGGCCCGGCCGGACGGTGTCACGGCCATGAGGCCATGACGAGTGCGAAATAGATGGTCGATCCCGTGGCGAGCACGAGGAAGACGAGCGGGAATCCGATGGTGTGCAGGACTGACGCTCGAAGGTGCGCGCCGACTGCGCCCACGTAGAACATGACCAGTCCCAGTGCGGCGGCGAGCCCGAGCTGTGTGACGCCGATGAGCCCGATCACCAGTCCGGCCGATCCGGCGCCCTTGAGCGCCGCACGATAGGGCAGCGTCGTGGGCTTCAACCCGACCTCGGCGGAGTTGGCGAGGACGAAACGGGCACGTGACAGGTCGGCGACGACAATGAACGCGTTCGCGGCCACGCACGCGACGGTCACCGCAGCGAGTGCCGTGAGGGTGGATGCGGTCACGCCGAGCACCTCCTGACGCTCGATGGGTTCTGGCTCCTCGTCCCGCCCTCGGCTATGCCGGCCTCAGCGATCGAGGACGGTGTGGAGTCGACATCAGACTGCTCGAATCGCTCGTTCATGCCTTTCTCACCTCCAGAGCCACTGCCGCGTCATGAGGTAGACGAGGTCGCGCGTCGAACTGTGAGGTGACGTCCACGGCATTCCCGATCCGGGAGCGTGCCGCCTCACACTTCGCCGGCCGGTCTCGTCTCTTTGACAGGTGGCGTGATCCGATGAGAGCGGGTGTCCCGCTCGGGGCGAAGGAAGGAGGGACAGTGTCGGCAGGTGCCACGTCGCGGCCCGGCGAACCGCCGGAGATCGTCGACGCAGTCCGCGAACGCAGCCTGCTGCTCGGCCTGAGCTACCGACTCCTCGGTTCCCTAGCCGATGCCGAGGACGCGGTGCAGGAGACCTACATCCGCTGGCATCGCCTCAGCGAGGATGAGCGCCGCAGCATCGCGAATCCCCGCGGGTGGCTCATCACGACTGCCAGCCGCATCGGCCTCGACATGCTCAAGACGGCCCGTGCGCGTCGAGAGCACTATGTCGGCGAGTGGCTGCCAGAGCCTGCTCCCGTAGCCGACCGGTGGAGCAGCCAGGGCGCATCGTCGGCGTCAGACCCTGCCGAGCGCGCGACCGTGGGTGACTCCGTCGAGATGGCGCTGCTGATCGTCCTGGAATCGATGACGCCCGCCGAGAGGGTGGTATTCGTCCTCCATGACGTGTTCGCCTACACCTTCGTGGAGATCGCGGACATCGTCGGGCGGACGCCAGCGGCATGCCGTCAGCTCGCGTCGGCCGCCCGACGCCGCGTCCGCGATCATCGGCGCCGGCCTGTACCGCGTGACGAGCATGCCGCAGCCGTGCGATCGTTCAAGGTCGCGTGGCAGACCGGAGACCTCGCCGGACTGATGGACGTGCTCGATCCTGGTGCCACCGCGATCACCGACGGCGGGGGCCTCGTCTCCGCGTCCCTCGAACCGCTGCACGGAGCGGAGCGCATCGCAAGGTTCTTCGTCGATGTGCTCACACGGCAGCCCGACCTCACCATCCACGAAGAAATCGTCAACGGTGAACCTGGGCTCGTGGCAACTGACCGGGCGGATCGCACGCTCGCCGTACTCGCCTTCGCCACGACGAACGGCGGCACGATCGAGCAGGTGTGGACCGTCCGCAACCCGCAGAAGCTCGTGATGTGGCACCGAGCCGGCTGAGCGTCGGCACGTGTCAGACAGGTGCGCGTGGGCCGCGGCCAGCGCGCCTCCGCCCGCAGAACCAGATGCCTGTGCCGTCTTCGGCCTCAACCCGCCCAGCCAACGCCTCGGCTGGCGACGTCTCGCTTCTCTTGACCGATTCCAGTGAGGCAACCAGACTGGGTGGAGTGTCGACGGCTGCCGAGTTCGCGGATCAACTGCGGACTGCCCACTTGCGTGTGACCCGCCCTCGCCTCGCGGCATTGGCGGCGGTGGAAGCCCGGCCGCACGCTGACACGTCCTCGATCATCGACGCGGTTCGCGCCGAACTCCCGAATGTCTCGCACCAAGCCGTCTACGACTCGCTGAACACCCTGACCGACACGGGTCTCGTGCGGCGGATTCAGCCGGCCGGTTCGGTGGCACGGTACGAACTGCGGGTCGGGGACAACCACCACCACCTCGTGTGCCGTTCCTGCGGTGCGATCGAGGACGTCGACTGCACGATCGGTGAGGCGCCCTGTCTCGCTGCGCCGGCCGGCCACGGTTTCATCATCGACGAGGCCGAGGTCGTCTTCTGGGGTGTGTGCCCCGACTGTTCCACCGCAAGCTCCTGAACCAGCAACGCCGGAAGGAATCCCATGACCGACCAGTGCCCCGTCCACCGCGAAGGCGTGACCGAACACGGCAGCGAGAGTGAGAACCCGGGCATCGATTCGCCGGAACCCGTGGTGCCCAACCCCCGTACCATCCGCGACTGGTGGCCCAATCAGCTCGACCTCAGCGTGCTGCACCCGCACTCGCCCCAGGCGAACCCGCTCGGGCCGGACTTCGACTACTCCGAGGAGTTCACGAAGCTCGACGTCGAGGAGCTGAAGGCGGACCTCATCGCCCTGATGACCGACTCGCAGGAGTGGTGGCCTGCCGACTTCGGCCACTACGGCGGTCTGTTCATCCGCATGAGCTGGCACGCCGCAGGCACCTACCGCATCACCGACGGCCGCGGCGGTGCCGGCGACGGTGCCCAGCGCTTCGCCCCGCTGAACAGCTGGCCGGACAATGCCAATCTCGACAAGGCCCGCCGGCTGCTCTGGCCCGTCAAGCAGAAGTACGGCCAGAAGCTCTCGTGGGCCGATCTGCTGGTGTTCGCCGGCAACGTGGCCTTGGAGTCGATGGGCTTCAAGACCTTCGGCTTCGGCTTCGGCCGCGAGGACATCTGGGAGCCCGAGGAGATCTTCTGGGGGCCGGAGGACGCCTGGCTCGGCGACGAGCGCTACATCAGCGAGTCCGAGATGGTCCCCGACGTCGGCGCCACCGAGATGGGCCTCATCTACGTCAACCCCGAGGGCCCGCAGGGCCGACCCGACCCGGCCGCGTCCGCGCACTTCATCCGCGAGACCTTCGGCCGCATGGCGATGAACGACGAGGAGACCGTCGCGCTCATTGCCGGTGGCCACACCTTCGGCAAGACGCACGGCGCCGCGCCCGCGGACGACTACGTCGGTCCCGAGCCCGAGGCCGCGCCGCTGGAGAACCAGGGACTCGGCTGGCTCAACCGCTACGGCTCGGGCAAGGCCGACGACACCATCACCAGCGGCCTCGAGGTGACCTGGAGCCAGACACCCACGCAGTGGAGCAACTACTTCTTCGACAACCTCTTCGGTTACGAGTGGGAGCTCGAGCAGAGCCCCGGCGGCGCGAACCAGTGGGTGGCCAAGGACGCCGAGCCGAGCGTGCCCGACCCGTTCGACCCCGAGACGAAGCACAAGCCGACCATGCTGACGACCGACCTGGCGCTGCGCTTCGACCCCGCCTATGAGGAGATCTCGCGCCGATTCTGGCAGAACCCGGACGAGTTCGCGCTGGCATTCGCCAAGGCCTGGTACAAGCTGCTGCACCGCGACATGGGTCCGGTGTCGCGTTACCTCGGCCCGTGGGTGGCCGAGCCGCAGATCTGGCAGGACCCGGTGCCGGAGCTCGATCACGAGCTCGTCGACGACGCCGACATCGCCGAGCTCAAGCGGCGGCTGCTCGACTCCGGTCTGTCGATCACCCAGCTGGTGGCCACGGCGTGGGCCTCCGCGGCGAGTTTCCGGAGCACGGACAAGCGCGGAGGTGCCAACGGCGCCCGCCTGCGGCTCACGCCGCAGAGAGACTGGGAGGTCAACGACCCGGCCGCGCTGGCGACGGTGCTGCCGGTACTCGAACGGGTTCAGCAGGATTTCAACGCCGCGCAGACCGGCGGCAAGAGGATCTCGCTGGCCGACCTCATCGTGCTCGGCGGCACCGCGGCGGTCGAACAGGCGGCGCGCGAGGCGGGCGTCGAGATCACCGTGCCGTTCCACCCGGGCCGCACCGACGCCTCGCAGGAGGAGACCGACGTCGAGTCGTTCTCGGTCCTCGAACCGCGCGCGGACGGCTTCCGCAACTACGTGAGCGAGGACGCCAAGCTCCCCGCGGAGCAGTTGCTGGTCGACCGTGCCTACATGCTCAACCTCACTGCGCCGGAGATGACGGTGCTGGTGGGTGGCATGCGCGCTCTCGGAGCCAACCACGGCGGCACGAGCCACGGCGTCTTCACCGACCGGCCCGGCACGCTGACGAACGACTTCTTCGTCGCGCTGCTGGATCCGAACACGGAGTGGACGTCTGCGGGTGACGACGTGTTCGAGGGTCGCGACCGGACGACTGGCGAGGTGACCCGCACGGCCACCTCGGTCGACCTGGTGTTCGGCGCCAACTCGCAGCTGCGTGGCCTCGCCGAGGTCTACGCGAGCGCCGACGGCCAGGACCGTTTCGCACGGGACTTCGTCACGGCCTGGGTCAAGGTCATGGACCTCGACCGCTTCGACCTGCGCTGAACCGATCCACCGGGAGGAGCCCCCGAGCCGCCAAGCCGGGGGCTCCTTCGTGTCCAGGTGCCGCCGTCCTGAACCGGCGAGCTACCCGCTTGCGCTGAGCTCAATCGCTGTCCAGCGGGACGAAGGCCGATATGGCAACGGCAGCGATCCGAGGCGCGATCACTCCTCGTGATCGCGTTGCTCGTGCAGGAGGCCGGCGGCGCGGTGGTGCGTCGGCTACCTGGCTCTCGTCGTCGACGCGGATACCATTCAACCCGAGCAGTTCTGCGTACTCGGCATAGGGGAAGGCCGGCACCTCCTGCGAGGTCGGGAAGCGGGGATCGCCTTCCATCTCACGCTGCTCCCAGCTCACCTCGGACAGATCGCCGTTGTTGAGCACGAGGACGACGAAGCGTGGGTCCGCCCAGTCCCGCCACCGTGCCGCGACGGTGATGAACTCCGACAGTCCGTTCATCTGCATCGCGCCGTCCCCGGCGAGGGCGACCAGCGGACGGTCCGGGTGCAGCAGCTTGGCGGCGATCCCGTACGGCATCGCCGATCCCATCGAGGCGAGCGTGCTCGACAGATGCGCCGGCACCCCAGACGGCAACTGGACGTAGCGCGTGTACCAGTACACGACCGAGCCGACGTCGACCGAGACCTGCGCGTCGGTGGGCAGGTGCGTGCTCAGTTCCTGCACCACCCGTTGCGGGTTGAGCGAGTCGGTCTCCTGCTGGATATGCTGTTCGGCCGCCTCCTGCCAGGTCTGCACGAACCCCTCCACCTCCGAGCGCCAACCCTGCCGTTCAGGGAGCAGAGGGAGGAGGCCGTCGAGTGTGTCGGCGGCGTCACCTACGAGCGCCACTTCCACCGGGTACTTCGCGCCGATGTTGCGAGCGGTGATGTCGATCTGGACGGCGCGGGCCTGACCCGGCGCCGGATAGAACTCAGCCCACGGGTCGTTGCTGCCGACGATCAGGAGGGTGTCACAACCGGCCATGAGATCGGTCGATGCGGTGGTGCCGAGGTGTCCCATGACGCCGCAGTGATACGTCAGCGCCTCGTCAAGGACGGGCTTGCCGAGCAGCGAGGTCGTGACACCGGTACCGAGCCTGCTGGCCTTGCTCTGGCAGATCGGCCTTCTGGACATCGTGCAGGACGATGACGCATACCGGGCTCGACGTCGCCCGCGCCGTGCGGAAGGCGTCGTCGAGGACGTGGGGGAGCTGGTCGGGCGTCGTCACCGTCTGCACGTACTGCGCGCACACGTCCTTGAAGAGCGTGTGGAGGTCGACCTCCTGGAGGTAGCCGCTGCCGAGCGCCGTGCTGACCACCTGGCCGACGATCGCGACGACGGGCTTGCGGTCGAGTTTGGCGTCGTACAAGCCGTTGAGCAGGTGATCGCGCCCGGCCCCCTGCGTCACGAGGCAGACGCCGACCTCTCCGCTGTACTTGGCGTGGCCGGTCGCCATGAACGCGGCCATCTCCTCGTGCCGCGCGGTCACCAGTTCCACCTCATCCTCGCGACGACGCAAGGCCGCGAGCAGCGGGTCGATCCCGTCGCCGGCGAAGCCGAAGACACGGCCCACGCCCCACTGCGTCAGTCGCTCGACGATTCCGTCGGCCACCGTCGGTGCACTCACCGCAACTCCTCTCGCCGGGCGTCCATCCCTGACGTAGCCCGGAGAGCCGGTCACGCAACGTGCCCAGCGAGGCTCAGCCGCCGGCACTTCCCTGTCCGAGCCCGCCCGGCGACGTGCGGCGGCGCCGGATCAGCACGATCGCGACGATCACGCTGAGTGCCAGCACAGCGGCGATCGCGGCCGCGACGAGCACCCAGGCCCAGAGCCCCAGCCCGTCGTCCTCGTCTTGCGGGGTGGAGGTCTCCTGCGTGTCATCCGGGTCGGAAGCGGCCGAACTGGGCCCCGCGAGGCCAGGCCCCTCCTCGGCGTCGCCGTGGGCGTCGGCCGTGAACGTGTAGGTGACCGGGAACTGCTCGGTGGTGGCGTCGGCGCGGGCGAACAACGCGTCGTAGCGCACGGCCACCAACTGCTCCCCGGCGAGGTAGGCGGACCGCAGGTCGGCGTCGGCCTCCAGGTTGGCCCAGCGGACCGGGGCGCTGGCGACCGCCGCGGAGGTCGCGGGCACCGACCCGTCGTGAGGGATCTCGAGACCGGGCTGGCTCTCCTCGTCGTCCTGGACGAGGTCGAGGGGCAGCATCGCCGGGGAGAACCCCACGATCTCGAGCCTCCGGCCCATCTCGTCCACGATGCCGCCGTCGGCCTGGGGTGCCTCGTTGCTGTTCAGCTGGATCGTGGCACGCAGGCGCTGCCCGTCCTGCACCGGCACCCGGAACCAGTGGGTCTCACCGGCCACGATCTCGGCGGTGACGGCATCACCGTTATCGAGGACCTCGGCATCGGCGGGGGAGGTGGCCGGAGTCGTAGGGGCCACGGGGTCGGCGGCGGACAGCGGGACGAACGAGGGGTCCTGCGAGGCCGGGGCGAGGCCGCTCTCGTCAGTGCCGTTGTCCACCCACACACCCATGCGGAACGGCTGGTCCACCGTGTTGCCGCGGGCGCCCTGCACCTGGTCGAGGACGAGCTCGTATCGCCCGGCGGGGCACGTCTCGGAGGTTCCGATGGGCTCGGAGACCAGCGCGCCGCCAATGGGATGGGCGAAGCTATTGGCGTAGCTCATCGCGCTGCCCCACGCCTCGCAGGTGAGGGTCTCACCGATCGGCCGGAGCGAGGGCTGGACGACGAACGCACGTCCGGCCTGCAGCCCCACGCTGGGCGGTGGCGGCATCATCATGCCGACGTGCAGACGGTCGCCCTCCTCGAGCTCCACCGTGTAATGGAGCGCCGACTCCTCGGCCTCGGCCGGAACGACGTCTCGATAGAACACGGGACTGGCAACACCGTCCTCCACACCGCCGGGCACGATGACCGGCCCCTCGCCGGGGCGGAGCGAGCCGGTGATGGGCTCGCCTTCGACCTCCGCGCCGACGAGCGAGCGGCCCGCCTTGCGCACGAGCTCGGTCTGCAGGCTCGCCGCGTCACCGACATCGGCGTAGGTCCCCTCGGTCGCCTGGGCGACGCACTCTAGCTCGGTGCGCGCCTCCGGGTCGACGTTAAAGCCGATCGTGTTGACGACCAGGTCCGTGCCGCGCTCCTTCATCTGCTGGGCGACCTCGCAGACCGGTGGGGGCGCGCAGGTGTCGATGCCATCGGAGACGAGGACCACCTGGCGCGGTCCCTCGGCGGGAAGCTGCTCCTCGGCCGTCAGCAACGCATTGCCGAGCGGGGTGTACCCGCTTGCCGCGAGCGCGTCGACGGACGACAGCAGCTGATCGCGGTTGCCCGTGCCGAGGGGCTCCAGGACCGTGATGTCCTGGCAACCGGCCTCTTTCTCGCCGGGGGTGCTGCCGGTGTTGGTTCCGTAGGTGAGGAGACTGACCTCCTGCTCGTCGGGGAGCGACTCGATGAGCCCGCGGGTCGCCTGCTTCGCGGCGTCGATGCGGGACTGTCCGCCGGCATCGTCGGCGTTCATCGAACCCGAGCCGTCGATGATGACCGCGAGAGGCGGGGTCGAGGTGCCGGTCTCGCGGGGCTCGGCGCCGGCGGGGGCGGAGACGAGGACGGCGGCGGTGACGGCGGTCATGCAGAGACCGGACAGCGCGATCGCTGGGCCTGATCGGCGAGACGGTTTCGGGGCCATGGTGCCCTTTCGGCAGGTCGTCGACAGAACACGTCGAGGCTACAACTGGACGAACGCGTCCAACTCACCCCCCTCTGGGCCGCGCGTGATTCGAAGGGGCGGGGAGCGGGCATACCCAGCCCACGAGCCCCGACACGAGGAGACGATCATGAGATCCCTGGCCGACCAGACCCTCGACGAGCTGGGCGGCCGGCTCAGCGTGCTGTCCCGGCAGAAGAGTGACCACATCGAGCTCGACCGGCTGTTGCGCGAGCTCGAAGCCGCCGGCACGCGCTGGGAGGAAGACCGGACCCTGCAGCGAATCTACCGACTGGTGTTCCCGCACGCGTTCGCCGAGGAGACCGTGCTGTGGCCTGTCATCCGGCGGGTCCTCGCGGACGGGCAGGCGCTGACGCTGGAGGTCGAGCAAGAGCACCAGGAGGTCAATGAGCTCGTGCGGAGCCTGGAGGACGAGAAGGACCCGTCGCCGGACCGGGCGACCCGGATCGCGCGTCTGGCCGCGGTGCTGCGCGAGGACGTGCGCGACGAGGAGGACGAGCTCCTGCCGCGCCTGCAGGACAGGCTCAGCCGTCGACAGCTGCGTGCCCTAGGCGTCGCGTGGGAGGCGGTGCGACGCGTCTCCCCCACCCGGGCGCACCCGGTCGTGGCGCGGCGACCGCCGGGCAATGCGCTCTCGTCGCTCCCGCTCTCGGTGGTGGACCGGCTGCGTGACGGCGCCGACGTGCTGGCTCGCCACGACGTCGCGCCGCACCTGGTGGAGCCGGCCCAGCGCAGGCTCCACCAGGTGGGACGCCGGATCGAGCGGACGGTGCCGTTCCGTCGCGGTGAGGACCCCTCGACCAGCGCGGAAGGCTAGCCGGCAAGAGCGGGGCAGGCCGGGCTGGGCTTCACTCGCTCGGGATCATCCAACCGAGCGGTAGGGAACGTGGAAGATGGAGACGAAGTCGTCCAGCAGATCGCGGAAGCCTGGGTCCACGGTGATGACCAAGTCGGCATCGTCCGCAGGTCCAGCGGCGACCTCCACGACACCGTCGCTTCCACGGCCGCACACTCGACGGACGTATCCAGGAACTCACGTACCGGCCCCGCCTGCACCGATAGAGAGCCGAGGGCCGTGGCCCGGGAGACGGGCCGGGATGGGTCACGGGAGTCTCGCCTCCCTTCCGTCGCTGTCCTGATCTGTCAGGCGGCAGGTGAGAAGAGCCGGTCGAGATGCTGGTCGACGGCGGCGAGCGCGGCCTGGGGCGTGATGACCGAGAGTTCGAGTAATGGCGTGACTCCGTGAGCGCGAGGATGAGGTCGGTCTCAATGGCCGGATCTCGGTCCGTCGCGATGTGTCCGCCGGCTATCGCCTCCCTGATGAGGCGCTCGATCATGGTGCGTCCGTCGCGCAAACCGGCGGACACCTGCTCGCGCAGTGCCTCATCATGCAGCGCTTCGAGGACGTACGCGGTGTTCATGCGGTTCGTGGTGCGTGCCGCAGGGCGCAGTGGGAGCACCTCCGTGATCGCCACCCGGAGCGCCTCTCGCGGGTGTGGCGGGTGATCCAGTGCCTCGAGGCCTCGTGCGACCCGTTGGGATGTCTGGTCGGCGACGAACTGCATCGCGAAGGTCAACATCGCCGTTCGTGAACTGAAGTAGTGCTGCAGCTGGCCCAGTGAGATCCCGGCCTCGCAGGCGACCTCCCGCATGGACGCCCGCGGCCAACCGCGCCGCTCGACCACTCGCCACAGTGCGTGACGGGGCTCGCCTAACCACCGGGTCCGTCCGCCGACCGGCACGGTAGGCGCGCTGTCGTCGCGCGGCGGATGTCGGTGCGTGGTGAGACGATGCGGGAATGATGCTCTCTGAGCTGGTCGCCACGACGCAGGAGGTGACCGCGACGTCCTCGCGGCTCGCCAAGATCGAGGCGCTCGCACGTCTGCTGGAGCGCTCGGAAAGCGACGAGGTCGGGCCGGCGGTCGGGCTGTTGACCGCCGCTCCCCGGCAGGGACGCATCGGAGTCGGGTGGCGAGGCATCACGGGCCTCCAGGTAACGCATGCGGATTCTCCCTCCCTGTCGGTCGCGGATGTCGACCAGGCGCTCGACGCACTGGTCGGGGTGGCCGGCAGGGGATCGGTCACCACCCGCGGCGGGCTCTTGGAGGACCTCGCGTCCCGCGCCACCGCCGAGGAGTGGGACTTTCTCGTCCGGGTGATCCTCGGCGAGCTGCGCACCGGTGCGCTGGAAGGCGTGCTCCTCGACGCCATCGCCCGGGCGTCCGGACACCCGCAGGCCGCGGTCCGGCGGGCGGCCATGCTCTCGGGGGATCTCGGTGAGACCGCCCGCCTCGCACTCACCGGCAGCGCGGAGGATCTCGACGCGGTCGGGTTGGTGGTCGGACGCCCCGTGCTGCCGATGCTCGCCTCCACGGCGGCGACGCCATCGGCCGCACTGGAGATCACCGGGGAAGCATCGGCCGAGTACAAGCTCGACGGTGCGCGCATCCAGGTGCATCGTCGCGGCGACGAGGTCGGCGTCTTCACCCGGAGCCTAGCCGACATCACGCACCGCGTGCCGGAGATCGTCGAGATCGTACGGGGTCTCCCGGCCCGTGAGCTCATACTCGACGGTGAGACCTTGTCGTTGCGCGAGGACGGTGCCCCTCGTCCATTCCAGGAGACCATGGCGCGGTTCGGCGCGGACGTCGCGCGCGATGTGCTGTTGCGGCCGTGGTTCTTCGATCTGCTCCACGTTGACGGCCGCGATCTCATCGACGAGCCGCTCGGCGTACGCTCGGCCGAACTCGAGCGCGTCGCAGGGGAGTGGCGAGTGCCCGGCATCGTCACCGGGGACGTGGGACAGGTCGAGAGACTGTCGCGAGATGCCCTGGAGGCCGGGCACGAGGGGGTGGTCCTCAAGGCCATCGATTCGGCCTACGTGGCTGGACGTCGGGGCAAGGCATGGGTCAAGGCCAAGCCCGTGCACACTTACGATCTCGTCGTGCTGGCGGCCGAATGGGGATCGGGTCGGCGGCAAGGATGGCTCTCGAACCTGCACCTGGGCGCGTTGGACCAGTCGGGGGAGTTCGGTGAACCCGGTGGTTTCGTCATGGTCGGCAAGACCTTCAAGGGGCTCACCGACGATCTCCTGCGATGGCAGACCGAGCACTTCGCCGAGTTGGAGACGCGTCGCACGAAGGACACTGTGTTCCTGCGACCGGAGACGGTGGTGGAGATCGCGATCGACGGCGTGCAGCGCTCATCGCGGTATCCCGGCGGCATCGCGCTCCGCTTCGCGCGGGTCAAGCAGTACCGTCCCGACAAATATCCCCAGGAGGCCGACACGATCCAGACCCTGAACGCGCTCCTGCGCTGAACGGCGGACGGCGCTCGGGGTCCGGTGAGCGGCCGTTGTCATCGGCCCGTCCCGGACCTACGCTCGGCTCAGCGGCGCTGGCCAGGCGCCGGTAGGAGGTTCCTGACGGCCATGATCACGTACTCGATGGACATGTCCCTCGACGAGGTCCACCTCGGCTATCCGGTGGCGCGCAAGTCGTGACAGCGGAGAAGACGGACTTCAAGAAGACCCTCGACGCCTACCGGGCACCGCGAGGCCGCTTCGAGATCGTCGACATCCCCGCGATGCGGTTCCTCATGGTCGACGGTCACGGCGACCCCAATACCTCGCCGGCCTATGCCGATGCGCTCGCGGCCCTCTATCCCGTCGCCTACACGCTCAAGTTCGCCAGCAAGCGGGAACTCGGACGCGACTACGTCGTCCCCCCGCTCGAGGGACTCTGGTGGGCCGACGACATGGATGTGTTCACCACATCTCGCGACAAGTCCCGCTGGGACTGGACCATGATGCTGATGGTGCCCGACTGGTTGGACGAGAAGCAGGTAGAGACCGCCATGCGACACGCGGGTGCGAGGAAGGGATTTGCTCGCTTGGACGATCTTCGTCTCGGCTCGCTGCACGAGGGATGCTGCGTCCAGACGCTCCACATCGGATCCTTCGACGATGAAGGTCCGGTCCTCGCCCGGTTGCACGACGAGTTCATCCCCGCCCACGACCTCCGGATGGACGGCAAGCATCACGAGATCTACCTCAGCGATCCTCGCCGGACGGCCCCGGACAAGCTGCGCACGATCCTGCGCCAACCGGTCACCATCGCCTGAAGAACCGGCTCGCTCCGTGGCGTGCGCGCGCAGCCGTCACCTCGCGTTGATCAAGGCGGAGGTCCGCCGGACGAGTACTGGCCCGCGATCCACCGGCAGATCGCCTCCACGACATAGTCCTTCTCTGCCTCGTCGAGGGCCCGACCTGCGGGGATGCCGTGCCAGCGAGCGAGACAGGTGCGACAGCAGGTCGCGGTCGCGTGCTGTGCCACGAACACCGGGTGACCGCGATATGGCGTCTGACGTCCGTCGTTGCGCGGTTCAGCCGGGGCGAGCCGGCGCTGGATCAGATCCTGCGCGTGCCGGCGGACCGTGACGATCCCGCGCAGGTCGACCACGGCCCGGTCCCGCCCGTACAGCCGGAAGCGCGCACGGAACCGCTGCCGGCCGATCCGGTGCAATCGAGCGTCCAGCTCATCCATCAGCGGGCCGCTCGGGTCGCGCAACCGATACACCGGCGTGCGGCCGGCTGTGCCCGCAGCCGCTCGTGAGCGATGGGTTCGCCGCAGTCCTCACATCGCCCGTAGTCGCCCTTGCCGAGCCGGCTCAGCGCGGCGTCGATCTCGGCGAGATGGGCCGAGGCCGAGGCGAGCAGCGCACTCGCCTGCGAGCGCTCGAAGGCGATCGTCGAGCCCTCGGGATCGTGCTCGTCGTCGTTGGCGCCGAGCTGTGTCGTCTCGACGATCGACGTGACATCGCGGCCGAGCGCGGCCATCCGACGCACCGTGCGCTCGCGGTCGGCGCTGAGCAGCCGTTCCAGCTCAGCGAGGTCGTCGGGCGAGAATGCCCGATCATTCTCATGTGCCGGTGTCATCGGTCTCACCTCCTCGCCGGCGATGATGTGGCGTGACTGTCATGGCTGCGGCAACGCATCATCATCCCTCCCGGGTACCAGTCGCCGGCCTTGCCAGGTGCCGTGCTCGGACACGGGGCGGAAGCGCATGAAGGCCGACTCGTGATGGAACTCCCGACGTCGCTGCTCGGCCATCGCGACCGCGTGGGCCGGGGCTCCCGCGACTCGTGGATCGCGGCCGTGCACCATGTCCATCATCTCGTGGACCGTGCGCCAGATCGAGAAGGTCGAGAAGGTATGCGGCGGCCGGAAGGCAGCGGTCGAGAACGTGGTCGCCGGGTGAGCGGCCACCAGCCGCTCGACCGGTCGTCCCCAGCGGAGGAAGCGCGGCAGCTCCGGCAGTCTGAGCCGGGCCAGCGTGACCGCGACGATCGGCTCATCGGGCTGCCAGTCCCCGGCCCGCTGCGGCAACGGTGCGAGTGCCGCCACCTCGCCGTAGCGACGCAGATACTCCAGCCGGACATGCCACCCGCCGGCCAGCCGCCCGCCGAGTGGATGGCGTGCGAGGAACTCCTCGAGGGCGGCCTCATCGTCCCACGCGCAGAACATCGCGAGGCGGCGCAGCTGCATCCGGTCGGGCGACACGATCGGCGATCCGAGGCGCATCATCGCCAGCGGCTCTGCATGCCGCAGACCTCGGACCTCGCCGCGCCGCACTGGCCTGGCGAGCGCCCGGGCGGTCACCCGGACGGGCAGCTCGGCCAGGTGGAAGGAGTGCAGCACGCTCCCATTCAAGCAGCGTCCGGCGCCCTGGGGTGTTTCCTGCTGGGGCCCGAGGCCTCACGTGGCTGGGTGACGTCCCAGGCCCAGTGGTGCCGACACATACGCGGGATGTGCTTTCGTGGTTGTCATAGCGACCACGGATGCACATCCTGCGTGCGCAGGTGACGGAGAATGTGCGTCTGCGGTTGTCCCAGCAACCGTGAAAGCACATCCTTCGGGGCTACAGGCGGTTCATGGCGCGCTACGACGACGATGTCGCGCGCCGGATCGAGGAGTTCGAGGGCCGAGCTACGTAGACGGGTGCTCGGCGCCAGTGGGTCAGGCGCGAGGTACGAGCGTGCGCAGACGAGCCATCATCCGCCAGGTCATCACCGCGCTCACGACACTCATGAACCCACCGCCGAACCGGTCGGCACGGCGATGGGCGGCGTACCGCTCGCGCAGGTGCAACCGCGTCGTGGGGCGACCGCCGAGTCCTTCGGGCGACGAGAGGCAGAAGGCCCAGGTCATGTCGAAGTCCGCGTTGCCGGGGGCATCGCCACCCTGTGACGTCACGACCAGGTGGCGGCCCGGCTCGACGGACGCCACGCGCAATGCCACGCGCGGATGCAGCCGGAAAGGATCGCCGACGTGCAACTTCTGCCATTCGGGGTGAACGCGCTCAGACCCCGTGATGCGACACCCGACCAGGTTCTCCAGCAGTTCGAAGGAGTAGAAGCCGGCCTTGTCCTGGCCCAGCTGGGCGATCCACGGCCACACCGCCTCGGGGGCGGCATCGATGGTGCAGGCACGGTCGGCCTGCACCACCGGGCCGACGAGGAGCTCGTCGCCGGGACGTCGATCCGTGACTTCCTTGAGACTCGCCCCGAGTCGTCGGTGCCGGCCTCGGACGACGAAGACTCCAACGGCCGCGATGGCGGTCGTGGCGGCCATCATCCAGGGACCAGGAGCCTTCATCTCATTCCTCCGTCAGCAGCCGCTGAAGCACCGCGGCGTGGCTGATCGCGACACTCTTCGCCGCGGTCAGCAGGGTGAGAGAGCCGGAGTCGGAATAACGACGCAGCTCATCGACGGCCTCGGGATGGTCGTCCAGCTCGGTGCGATAGCGCTCGGCGAATTGCTCGAAGCGATCCGGATCGTGGCCGTACCACCGGCGCAGCTCGCTCGAGGGCGCGATGTCCTTGCACCACGAGTCGAGATGTGCGCGTTCCTTACTGATGCCGCGGGGCCAGAGACGGTCGACGAGGACACGGGCCCCGTCCGTGGGGTGGGGTTCCTCGTAGATCCGCCGGATCCGCACCCTCATCAGGGCTCACCCGTCGATCCGGCCAGCCGGCGGGCGAGCGCGAGGACCTCCTCGAGCATCGCGGGCGTGAGTCGTCCGGTGAAGGTGTTCTGCTGGCTGACGTGGAAGCACCCGAGGATCGTCAGCGTCCGTCCGTCAGGGTGCGCGAGATCGACGATCGCGCCGTGGGTGAAGCGGGGTCGCGGACGCGGCACGTTCCACCCGGCCTGGCCGAGCACCCCGAACAGCGCCTGCCAGCCGAACCCGCCGAGCACCACTGCGACCTCGAGGGTGGAGGACATCAGTTCGAGCTCACGGGTCAGGAACGGCGCGCAGGTGCGGCGTTCGGCCGGCGTCGGTTTGTTGTCCGGGGGCGCGCAGTGCACCGGCGAGGTCACCCGCGCATCGATGAGACGCAGTCCGTCATCGATGCTCTCGGCATGGGCCTGATTGGCCAGTCCGACGGCATGCATGGCGGCGAACAGCACGTCGCCGCTGCGATCCCCGGTGAACATCCGGCCCGTGCGGTTGGCGCCGTGGGCCGCTGGAGCGAGGCCGACGATGAGGATCGAGGCATCCTCGGGGCCGAAACCCGGTACTGGCCGTCCCCAGTACTCCTGATCGCGGAAGGCCGCGCGCTTCTCGTGTGCCACCTTCTCCCGCCAGGCGACCAAGCGCGGACACGCGTGACATGACGAGATCAGGGTCGCCAGCGAGTCGAGATCGCGGGTCCGGGCGGCGCGCTCCGGCGCCCTGGTGAGATCGGCCATCGCTCCCACCCTAGATGGGTGGGCGGGGAAACGGCGTGTGGTGAGGGACCCGACGCAGCTTTTGCCGGGTTAGGGTCTCTCGCGGGGGAGAGGGGCCGTAACCCGGCAGAAGCTGGACCCTGAGTGTCAGGCGTAGAAACCCTCGCGCAGGTTGATGCCGTGCTCGAGCCATGCCTTGAGTGCGGTGAGCATCCCGGTCCAGCCCTGGCAGTTGCCCATGGCCGCGCCGAGTCCTTGGGGAGTGGCGGTCCACGAGGACTCGGTGATCGTCACGAGGGTGCGGGTGTCGCCGTCGATGGGTTCGAGCTCGAACACGACGGTGGTGGTGCCGGAGGCCGAGACGGCTGCCTCGTTGTCCCAGCTGATGACGATGCGTCGAGGCGGTGTCGCCTCCACGACGCGTACTGGGAAGGTGCCGGGGAAATCAGCGAATTCCCACGTCACCGTGACATCGGATTCGAGGCGGCCGCGGGCTCCGGCCGTCGTGAAGTACTGCGAGAGCTGGGCGGGGTCGGCGATCGCTTCGTAGACCTCGGCGCAGGGGCGGGCGACGCGCCCGGACACCGTGAAAGCGATCTCATCGAGTTCAGACATGTTGTAAAATTACAACATGTCCGAGATGGATACCAGTGCCGATGAGGATGATCGGGTGTTCAAGGCGCTCGCCTCGGCGACCCGGCGACGCATGCTCGATGTCCTGCGCGCCTCGTCGTGCACCACGGGGGAGTTGTGCGCACAGTTCCCGGAGTTGAACCGCACCACCGTGCTGCAGCACCTCCGCGTCCTCGAGGAGGCGTCGCTGGTCACCGGGCGCAGGGTGGGCCGCGAGCGGCACCTGGCGCTCGCCCCGCTGCCCATCCGGCGCATCCACGACCGGTGGATCGGTGACTATGCTCGGGCGGCGGTCGATCTGCTCGACCGCCTTGACCGAGAGGGAAGCTGAGACATGAGCGGTATCGACCCGGATCTGCCTACCGATCGGCCGGCGTACCGGTCGCCCTGGTCGATAGCTCTGGTGCTCGTGGGGGGAACGATGGGGACAGCCTGTCGTGAGGCCCTCAGTCTGGCCTTCCCGCCGATCGACGGCGTGCCCGTGACGATTCTGCTGGTCAACATCGCGGGAGCCTTCCTGCTCGGGGTCCTCCTGGCCGGACTCGTCACTCGTGGGCCCGATATCGGTCGTCGTCGCGCTCTGCGGTTGCTCGCGGGAACCGGGTTCCTGGGCGGATTCACGACCTACAGCGCTCTTGCGGCCGACACCGTCTTGTTGGCCGACGGCGGTGCTCTCGGTACGGCATCGGGCTACGCGCTTGTCACCCTCCTGGCGGGGGCGGTCGCGACCTGGACCGGCGTCGCCGCCGGCATGGTCCGCCGGGCGGGGGGTGGGCGATGACGATCTTGGGCTTCCTGTCGGTCGCGTTCGCGGGCGGCCTCGGCGCTGTCTGCCGGTTGCTGTTGGACGGCATAATCCAGGAGAGGAACTCCGGGCGCTTCCCCTGGGGCACTGTCACGATCAACGTCACCGGCTCATTCGCCCTGGGGTGCGTCGTGGGCGTTGCTGCCGGCGCGCCTCTGCCCGGCTCGTTCGCCTTCGTGGCGGGTACGGGATTCCTCGGCGGATACACGACCTTCTCGACCGCCAGCTACGAGACGGTCGATCTGCTGCGCGAGGGGCGCTGGTGCGCCGGAGCCGCCAACGGGCTCGGTGTCCTCGTGCTCGCGGTCCTCGCCGCGGCGGCCGGCTTCTGGATCACGCGCTGACGACTCGTCGACTCCGCTAGCCATCGTCAGGCCGCCGCGACCTCCAGGCGACCACGCAGTTCGGCGACCAGTCGGCGCAGCCGACGGCACACCTGCATCTGGCTGCAGCCGATACGGATGGCGATCTCGCGCTGGCTGAGCTCGTCGTAAAAGCGCATCCGCAGCAGCTCGCGATCGCTGTCCTCGAGGTCCCGGAGCACGCTGCGCAGCTCCAAGGTCTCCTCGACGCGTTCGAACTCGCTGTCTTCCGTGCCGATCTGTTCGATCACCTGCTCGCCGTCGGGAGTCGTGGGGGCGGTGGGGGCGAAGCAATGGTGCAGCGACGCGGCACGTCGGACCTCGTCGATCGGCTCGCCGAGTCGCTCGGCCAGTTCGGCGATGGAGAGCTCCTCCCCGGACTCCGTCTCAGCATCCGCGCGCAGCGCGTTCAACCTCGCCTGGAGCTCCTGCAACCGTCTCGGCGGGCGGATGGTCCACCCCGAATCGCGGAAGTGGTGCTTGATCTCCCCATGGATGGTCGCCGTCGCGAAAGGCGCGAAGGCTCCATGCTCGGCGTCATAGCGCTGCGCAGCCCGAACCAGTCCGGTCAGCGCAACCTGTTCGAGGTCAGCGAGCTCGACCCCGCGCTGGCGATAGCGGCGCGCTAGGGTCAACGCGAGGTTGTGATGGGTACGGACGAGAGTGTCCAGGTCGTCACGGTGGTTCAGGGTGGGCATAGCGCTCCTTGGAACGCGATCGGCAGGCCGCTTTCTGACCTGCTCCTCACTCTGCCCCGGTTCGCAGTCCGCGGCAACCGCTCTCAGCGAGATCTCAGTCAGCACGGAGGCGGAGGAGCCGTGCCGCGGTCTCCCGGTCCGCGCCAGCGACCGGGAGACCCCGCTTCGTGTGGGTGTCAGATCCCGAGGACACGATCCCAGCAACGATGCCCCGAGAGAAGCTCCACCATCGACGAGACGACCCGATCGGTGCCCCCGAAGATCACGCCGATCTCATCCACCGGCACATGACAATGCTCGGCGACCCGCTCGCCGTCCTCACCCCAGAAGGCCAGCGCCTTGGCGTGTCGGTGTGCTTCGGCGATCATCACCTGCGCCGAGGAGGTCGCTGGGCCGTCGAGGCGCTCGATACCGCTACCGACCATCACGGCGTCGAACTCGATCGAGCGCGCTGCCGTCAGCGGACGCTCGGCCGCGACGGTGCCATCGGCGCACGCCACCTCGCCGGCGCGTGCCGACAAGACGGCCGCGACGATGCCCTGCGCCTCCAGGCCCGCCACGATGGCGGCCGCGCCCGTGGACTCCTCGGTCACCAGCACCGCCACACGCCGGCCCGTCACGGGCCAGGTGCCCCCGACCTGGGAAAGTGCGGGACTGCTTTCGACGGGCCCCTCGTCCTCACCGGGGTCCGCGGAGGGGGCGGGGAGGCCGAGGCGCTGCGCCACTTCCTCGCACAGCCGTCGGTCGATGCGCGCCAGTTGGGCGAGCTGCCGCTCGCGGATCGTCGGCTCGTAGACCTTGGAGAGTTCGAAGGCATAGGCATCGATCGTGTGCTGCTGCTCGATGGCCGACAGGCTTCTCCAGAACAGTCGCGGCTGGCTGAAGTGATCGTCGAAGGACGCTGGGGCCTCGCGGGTCTTGGTGGTCTGGGGGAGCGGCATCGGGGTGTCGATGAACCCGCTCTCGCCGGCTAGGAAGGGACATCCTCCGTCGAGGGAGTTCGGCCGGTAGGGCGCGACCCCCTCATGGACCGCCTGCTGGTGGAAGCCGTCGCGCAACATGTCGTTGACCGGCGCGTGCGGCCGGTTGATCGGGATCTGGGCGAAGTTGGGACCTCCCAGGCGGGTGAGCTGCGTGTCCAGATAGGAGAACAGCCGACCCTGCAGCAGCGGATCGTCGGTGGCGTCGATGCCGCGGACGAAGTGGCCCGCGTGGAAGGCCACCTGCTCGGTCTCTGCGAAGTAGTTGCTCGGATTGCGGGTGAGGATCAGCTCGCCGATCGGGTGGACCGGTGCGAGCTCCTCGGGCACGATCTTGGTCGGATCGAGCAGGTCGATGCCCTCGAAGGTCTGATCGCCGCCATCCTCGAAGAGTTGCACGCCGAGGGTCCACCGGGGATAGGCGCCCGCTTCGATCGCATCGGCGAGATCGCGACGATGCAGGTCGGGGTCGACTCCAGCGGCGATCTGCGCCTCCTCCCAGACGAGCGAGTGCACGCCGTTCTCGGGTTTCCAGTGGAACTTGGCGAGGGTTGTGCTCCCGTCCTCGGCCACGAGGCGGAAGGTGTGCACCCCGAAGCCCTCCATCATGCGATAGGAACGGGGGATGCCTCGGTCGGACATGTTCCAGATCGTGTGGTGTTGCGCCTCGGTGTGCAGGGAGACGAAGTCCCAGAAGGTGTCGTGGGCGGACTGGGCCTGCGGGATCTCTCGATCCGGGTGCGGCTTGCCCGCATGGATGACATCGGGGAACTTGATCGCGTCCTGGATGAAGAAGACCGGGATGTTGTTGCCGACGAGATCGAAGTTGCCCTCCTCGGTATAGAACTTGACCGCGAAGCCACGCGTGTCCCGTACGGTGTCGGCCGATCCCCGTGAGCCCAGCACGGTCGAGAAGCGCACGAAGACCGGAGTCTCCTGCTCCGGCTGCAGGAATTGCGCACAGCAGAAGGACGAGGCCCGGCCGAAGGAGCGGAAGACCCCGTGCGCGGCGGCGCCGCGGGCATGGACCACGCGCTCAGGGATCCGCTCGTGATCGAAGTGCATGACCTTCTCGCGCAGGTGGTGGTCCTGCAGGAGGGCCGGCCCGCGTTCGCCGGCCTTGAGCGAGTGGTCGGTCTCGCGGAGGGGCACGCCTTGCGCCGTCGTGAGCCGGTCGCCCTGTTGCGCGCGGGCATTCGGGTCCGCCGCGACCGGGTGGCCGGTCGCGGTGACGGTGTCGGGAGTCGTCTGGTCGGGCTTGGGGTACGGTGCCTCCCCGCTCGGCGAGGTCGGCTCCTCGTACGGGGGCGGTACGGCGCCGGGGGCACCCGGCGGACGCTGCGGATCGTTGCTCATGCTCGGCTCCTGTCGGGATGATGGCCAGGCCACCTGGTCGGGCTCGCCGTGCTGGTCACGGCCGTCCTCGAGCCGGCGTCCTCGGGACTCGCTGTGGTCATGGCGTGACCGTGCCCTGGACCTGGTGCTCTGAATCAGGCCGAGGGCAGCTCCTCGGCCTCGCCGTCGTCCCCGGCCGGCGTGAGCCCGTCGACCGCCCCTCCGGCCACCAGCCGACGGGCGAGATGCGTGAGCTTGATGTTCTGGTGCTGCGAGAGCCGGCTCAGGACCGCGAAGGCCGCCTCGGCGGTCAGATCGAAACGCTCCATCACGATGCCCTGCGCCTGTCCGACGACGGTCCGGGTCGTGAGCGCCCGGTCCAGGTGCTCGTGTCGCCGGACCATCGCGAAGTGGGCGGCCACGTGCTCCGACAGTGTGGCGGGAAGGCGCGCGGCGTCCTCGGGTCGGCGCGTCCAGAGCTCGAGCACGCCGATGATCGTGTCCTCATGGCGCAGAGGGAACGCCCGGACGGCACCGTGACCGTTGACCGCGGTCCAGGCGGCGGACCACCTCGGCCACCGTTCGCCGGCATCGAGGGCGCTGGCGCTGACCGTCGCCCCGGTGGCGACCGCATGGAAGGAGGGACCCTCTCGCCACTGGAGTTGGCGGTGCCATGGGGCGTCGTCCACCGTGCCCGTGGCGGCGAGATGCGAGAGCCGCATCCGGCGTCCGGTCTGGCCCAAGGCGGCGAACGTGCAGCCCTCGAGCACGTCGGCGCAGAAGAGGGCACAGTCATGTGCGAAGCCCGCCAGCTCCTGATGATGCGACCAGCGGACAACGGCGGAGGCAAGCTTCTCGGAGAAGCTGTCGTTCAACGACGCGCCTAACGTCACGACGCTCGATGGCCACGCTCTGACCGGTGCGTCGACAGGAAGATTACGCGGCTCGTAGAGTAGACAGACCAGTAGGCTGTCGTGACCTCGACAGGCCGTCGCCAGTGGAGGGGACAACGATGCGCTTCGAGGTGAGCGATCTGACCGAGCTCGTCATGGAACTGGCCGATTTCCCGGGACTGGACAAGTCGGTGGAACGGGTCACCGAGACCGCGCGGTGGCTCTTCGAGGCCGATGAGGCCGGCGTGACCGTCATCCGCGGACGACGCCTGGAGACGATCGGGCCTACCCAGCTGATCGCCCTCCGAGCCGACGAGCTGCAATACGAGCTCCGCGAGGGGCCGTGTGTGGACGCGGCCACCGAGCAGCAGCTGGTCGTCTCCGACGACCCGCAGCGCGATGACCGATGGCCTCGATGGGGACCGGCGATCGCCGGTCTCGGCATCCGCAGCGTGGTGGCCGTCGATCTGGTGACCGAGACCAGCCGATTCGGCGCGCTGAACCTCTACGGCCGCCGGCACGAGCAGTTCGCACATCTCGACCCCGATGAGCTCCGCCTCTTCGCCGACCACGTCACGGCCTCGCTCATGGCGGCGAAAGTGGTGGACTCGCTCGAGTCGGCGCTGGCCCAGCGGACCTCGATCGGTCGTGCGGAAGGCATCTTGATGGAACGCTTCTCGATCGACGCGGTCGCCGCCTTCGCGGTCCTCAAGAGGGCGTCACAGCACTCGAATGTCAAGGTCGGCGAGATCTCCCGCCTGTTGGTCGACGAAGGCGATGACAGCCGGATCCGCGGCATGGAGTCGTGAGGCCACGGCACACCTTCGTTAGCGTGGCATCACTCATGTTCGCCCCCGAGACGAAGGAGTGCCCACGGTGAACGACACCCACCCGAAGCTGGCACGGCTCTACGCATTGAAGGATGCCGACGAGGCCCGTCAGGTGTACGACGACTGGGCCGAGGAGTACGACCACGACACCGTCGGCGCTATGGGCTATGTCGCGCCGGCAATCGCCGCCGAAAAGCTCGCCGAACGCATCGAGGACGGTGTGAGCGTGCTCGACGCCGGCTGTGGAACCGGACTCGTGGGCGAGGAGGTCCGTCGTCATCGCGATGTCGTTCTCGACGGCATCGACCTGTCTCCAGGCATGCTCGAACGCGCGAGGGCGAGGGATGTCTACCGCTCGCTGGAGACCGCCGATCTCACCACACGGCTGTCGATCGACAACGACACCTACGACGCGGTCGTCTGCGTCGGGACGCTGACGGGCGGCCATGTCGGTCCGGCGGTGCTCGCGGAGTTCGCGCGGATCACGACGCCGGGCGGGGTCATCGTCGTCACCGTGCACTCCGATGTCTGGGAATCCGGCGGCTACCGGGCTGAAATCGAGCGCCTGGTCGCCCTCGGAGCGGTCACGGCCGAGATCGCCGAGCGCCCCTATCACGTCCGCGAGAAGATGAGCTGCCGCCTCTGCGTCCTCACACTCCCGAGAACGTGACAGTGCAGATGTCACATACCTATTGACAGGGTTCTCCGGGGCACGGAGGATGGTGGCAAGCGCCAGGACCCGGTCGACGACCACGACCGGGGGACGAGGAGACGGCCATGACCACCGATGCCGCCGATCGAGCACTGCTCGACCAGATCGACTGGGACGCCCCGGAGATCCCGGAGGGGCTCTCCACGGCCGAATACGATGAGGTGCTGCACCGCCTCTCCGTGGCCTCCGTCGAGCGTCATTTCGATGCCTTCGCCGATATCGACTGGGACCACCCCGACTTCGAGGTGCGGCACGATGATCCGCGCTGGCGGCTCCCGGAGGCCGATCCGCTGGGCGGCAGCGACTGGTACCGGGCCCAGCCCCTCGACAGACAGATCGCCATGGGACTGTGGCGGCAGTCCAATATCTTCAAGGTCGGCTGGCAGTTCGAGAGCATCCTCATCCGCGGCATCCTGCAGTACAACTTCAGCCTGCCCAATCGGTCCACGGAGTACCGGTACCTCATGCACGAGGCCACCGAGGAATGCCACCACATCCAGATGTTCCAGGAGGCGGTGAACCGGGTCGGCATCGATGTCTCGGGCATGCCGCGCTGGATCCGCGCCGTGAGTCCGTTCCTGCCGCTCGTGGCCCACCGGATGCCGGTCATCTTCTTCGTCGGCGTGCTCGCCGGGGAGGAGCCCATCGATCACCTGCAGAAGGCCGTGCTGCGCAGCCGTCGAGAGATCCACCCGGTGATGGGCCGGATCATGGAGATCCATGTCGCCGAGGAGGCCCGGCACATTTCCTTCGCGCACGAATTCGTCAAGAGACATGCTCCACGGTTGAACCCGGTCTCGCGGTTCCTCGTGTCGCTGATGTTCCCCGTCATCATGCGGATCCTCGGCGACGCGATCCTGCTGCCGCCCAAGGAGTTCCAGCGGCGCTTCGATGTCCCCGAGGGACTCATCGACGAGCTGTACTGGAAGTCCGACGCGTCCGAGCGGTTCCTGGGCGACACCTTCGCCGATGTGCGCATGCTGGCCGAGGAGTCAGGGCTCATGAATCCGGTGAGCCGCCGCGTATGGAAGCGGCTGCGGATGCTCGGCCGGCGTCCATCGCGTTTCCGCAGCGAGCCGCCGACAGCCTTCGCCGGGTGACCCCATGACCCATGTCGTCACCCGGTCCTGCTGCGGCGACGCCTCATGCGTCTACGCGTGCCCGGTGAACTGCATCCATCCCACCCCCGACGAGCCGGGCTTCGCGACAGCGGAGATGCTCTACATCGACCCTGCCTCGTGTGTCGACTGCGGGGCCTGCGTGAGTGCCTGCCCGGTCGGTGCGATCAAGCATCACACCAAGCTCACCGATGCCGAGCTGCCCTTCGTGGCGATCAACGAGATGTTCCATGCCGAGCCGGCCCCACGCCCCCCGCAGGCCAGGACGCCGGTGTACGAACGGCTGCGCACCGGCGGGGCGACACTGCGCGTAGCCATCGTCGGAGCCGGACCGGCCGGTCTGTACGCCGCGGACGAGCTGCTCCGCCACGATGACGTCCAGGTGACCGTGGTCGACCGGCTCCCGACGCCGCACGGACTGGTCCGATCGGGGGTCGCACCGGACCACCCCGACACCAAGGCCGTCTCGGCCCTTTTCGCCAAGATCGAGGAGCTGCCCGGTTTCGCCTACAGCCTGGGCGTGGACGTCGGCACGGATGTCAGCCACGAGGATCTCCTCCGCCACGTTGACGCCGTGATCTACGCGACGGGCGCCTCCGATGACACGCGTCTCGGCGTTCCGGGAGAGGAGCTTCCCGGAAGCCACCCCGCCACAAGCCTCGTCGGGTGGATCAACGGTCATCCTTCTCACGCCGATGCCTCCTTCGACCTGTCCGCCGAACGGGTCGTGATCATCGGCAACGGCAATGTCGCGCTGGACATCGCGCGGATTCTGGCGACCGACCCCGAGCGGCTCACCGGCACCGATATCTCCGATCAGGCGCTGCGGGCGCTGCGCGGCTCGCGCGTGCGCGAGATCGTCATCGTGGCCAGACGCGGGGCAGCCCAAGCCGCGTGCACGCTCCCGGAGCTGACCAGCCTCTCGCGACGCGACGACCTGACCGTGCTGGTCGAGGGCGATCTGCACCTGGACGAGGGGACGCAGCGGGCTCGCCGGGACGGCACCATCGATCCACTCCTCGACCACAAGATCAGCCTTCTCGAATCATTGGCGGACCGTTCCGCCCCCGATGACGATCGCCCCCGGATCGTCTTCCGCTTCGGTCTCTCGCCGTGGGAGATCGAGGGAGCGCGACGTGTCGAGGGGGTGCGGTTGGGCGTCAACACTCTCCGCGTGATCGACGGCCGCGTGACCGCCGAGCCGACTGAGGAGGCGATCACGATCGACACCTCGCTCGTGCTGCGCTCGGTCGGCTATCGCGGCGTGCCGCTGCGCGACCTCCCCTTCGACCCCGCCACGGGCACCGTCCCGCATGAGGACGGACGGGTTCGACAGAGTGACCCGGCGTCCCCGCCGGTCTATGTCACCGGGTGGATCAAGCGCGGACCCTCGGGATATATCGGCACGAATAAGACGGATGCCCAGGAGACGATCGCCAGTCTGGTGGCCGATGTGAACATCGGCCGAGTGCCACTGGGATCGGCGACCCGCGAGCCCCTCGACTCCTTCCTGACCCGGACCCTCCCAGGTGTCGTCGACCTCGCCACCTGGCGCGCGGTGGAGCGCTTCGAACGGGTCCGTGGGGCAGCCGCTCGGCGTTCTCGCCGCAAGGTCGTCGATCCGGAGCTGATCGCCGCGGTGGCCGAGCGCGTGAGCCGTCCCGGCGGGCGTCCGATGCGTCCGCAGGTGTGACAGCGGTGAGATCGCATCAGCCGGTGTGATCACGGTAGGGTGACGCCCACGCTCGAGAAAGGCCGCGGTCATGTCCGATCAGACCTGGGAGATCATCGCCCTGGGCATCTACTTCGCCCTGATGCTCGCCATCGGTTTCTACGCCTACCGGCGGACCAGCGATCACGAGGACTACATGCTGGCCGGGCGCAACCTGCCTCCTTGGGCAGCAGCGCTCAGCGCCGGCGCCTCGGACATGTCCGGATGGCTCATGATGGGCCTTCCCGGGGCGATCTACGTCGCCGGCCTCATCGAGGCGTGGATCGCCATCGGGCTCACCATCGGCGCCTATCTCAACTGGCTGATCGTCGCGCCGCGACTGCGGGCCTACACCGAGGTCTCCCGGAACTCGATCACCATCCCGAGCTTCCTGGAGAACCGGCTGCGTGACACCACGCGGCTCCTGCGCATCGCCGCCGGGCTCGTGATCCTGGTGTTCTTCACCTTCTACGTCTCCTCGGGCATGGTCGCCGGAGGGGTGTTCTTCGAGAGCTCGTTCGGCTCGACCTATCTGCTCGGCATGGCCCTCGTCGCAGGGGTCACGCTGATCTACACCCTGTTCGGCGGATTCCTCGGTGCCTCGCTCACCGATGTGGTCCAAGGGCTGATGATGATGGTGGCCCTTCTCATCGTCCCCGTCATGGCGATCATCGCGGTCGGCGGACCGGGTGAGGCGTGGTCGATGGTGCGCGAACTGGAACCCGGCCACCTGTCCTTCGTCGGGGGCGGTGCGTTGACGGGTGCCGCGGTCGTGAGCATCATCTCGGCTCTCGGCTGGGGCCTCGGATACTTCGGTCAGCCGCACATCATCGTGCGCTTCATGGCACTGCCGAATCCCTCCGGCGCGCGAAGCGCCCGCCGGATCGGCATCACGTGGATGATCCTGTCCCTCCTCGGGGCGGTGACCGGCGGTCTCGTGGGCGTCGCCTACTTCGCGCAGTCCGATGTGGACCTCGGCGATCCCGAGACGGTCATGCTGACCATGTCACAGATCCTGCTGCACCCGGTCGTCGCCGGATTCGTCCTGGCCGCGGTACTGGCAGCCGTGATGAGCACAGTCTCCAGTCAGCTGCTGGTGTGCTCCTCGGCCCTGGTCGAGGACCTGTACAAGGTCGTGGCCAAGCGGCCGCCGGCTCCGGCCGCCCTCGTGCTCCTCGGCCGGAGCGGGGTCCTCGTCGTCGCGGTGCTCGCCGCCTTCCTCGCCCTGGACCCGAATGGCACGATCCTCGAGCTGGTCTCCTTCGCCTGGGCCGGCTTCGGTGCCTCCTTCGGCCCCATCATCCTGCTGAGCCTCTTCTGGCGACGGCTCACCAACTGGGGCGCTCTCGCAGGCCTCATTGCCGGGGCGGTGACCGTCTTCGCCTGGAATGCCTGGGGCACGGAGCTGTACGAGATCATCCCCGGCTTCATCGCCAATGTCGTGGTCGCGGTGATCGTGAGCCTGGCCACCTACCAGCGCGATGAGGAGATCGAGGAGGAGTTCGATCGCGCGGCCGGTCTCGCCAAGGTGCGCGCCGACACCGCCTGAACTACCTCAGCGACCGCGGAAGCGGTCGAGCTTGCGGCGCTCCTTCTTGGTCGGGCGTCCGGTCCCCGGGTCGCGGCGGGGCATCGCCAGTCGCCATTCGCGGGGCTCCGGCGCCGGCGAGTGGTCCTCGTAGCACTCGCGCGCGGGGGTGGCACCCACGCGCTTCGTCAGCAACCGCGTGACCACCACCACGCGTTCACCTGATGGTGCCGTCGCCTCCACCCGGTCACCGACCGCGACCGGCTGAGCCGGCTTGGCCCGCTTGCCGTTGACGTGGACCTTGCCGCCCTTGCAGGCCGTGGCCGCGGCCGAGCGGCTCGGGAACAGTCGCACGGCCCAGACCCACACGTCGGTGCGTACGGTGCTGGGATCCATGGGCCGAGGATAGGGCACAGTAGAAGCCATGGCCGAGAGCGAAGACATCCCGATCACGTCCGACGTCATCCGGCTGGGTCAGCTGCTGAAGTTCGCGGGCGTCGCCGAGTCCGGCTCGCATGCGGCGGCGATCATCGCCGATGGGGAGGTGCGGGTCAACGGTGAGCCGGAGACCCGCCGCGGCCGGCAGCTGATCCCCGGCGATGTGGTCGCGATCGGCACGCCCGCAGGCACGCACGAGCTGCGGGTGGTCGCAGAGTGACGACGGTCGCTCGCCGGAGTGGACGTTCAACTTCATGGTCCACCGATGGGGTCGACCAGCTACCTCCGCCGCGACGGAAGGGTTGACGACGTACCGCCTTCAGGTGAGGCGCCCGCGCCAGGACTCGGCATCGGGGACGACGAAGGCGGCGGCATCGCCCATGCCCTGCGCGTCCCAGGTCACCACCAGCAACGGCCGGGACGCCGCCCGGCCCATGAAGCTCGTGTCCACCGAGACCGAGGTGATCTCGGCGCGCGGTACCCGTACCTCGCGCTGAGGAGCGATCTGCACGAAGATCAGGCCGTCATCGCTCAGGCCGAGTGTGCCGGGCCCCGGACGCTGGTGTCGTCGCTCCGAGGCGAGACCGAACAGCGTCGCGGCGGTCGACTCAGTCACACCGGCGGCGGCGAGCGCCCGCCGATGCCTCCGGCGCATCCGCGTCACGCGCAGTGCGCCGCCTATCATCAGCGCCACGACCACCAGCCCGAGTGTGGCGAGCACGTATAGCACGACGTCCAGCATGGTCACATCCTGCCGCATCCCTCAGGGCAGCCCGTACGATGCCGGGGTGCCACCTCGTTCCCCATTGCCGCCGCGACACGGTTTGGACGCCGCCTGGCTCCGCACACCTGATCGTGATCGCACCGCGCCTGCGCCGTGGACGACGATGGGGGACTGGCTGAGGAGCCGCCTCCCGGACCATGTAGATGCCGTGGGCATGCTCCGCGACCAGCGTTTCGTCTATGACAGCGGCCGGCCCGTGGTCGGCGGCGATCCCTATCTGCCGCATACCTTCGTATGGTTCCATCGCGACCTGCGTGAGGAGACGCCGGTGCCGGGCGCTCTGCCGATCCTGTACCACGACCAGCGGATCGTGGTGGTCGACAAACCGCCCTTCCTGGCGACGATCCCTCGAGGTCGGCACATCCGTCAGAGCGTCGTGGTGAGGCTACGAGCCTCACTCGGGCTGCCGGAGCTGACACCCGCGCATCGCCTGGACCGCATCACCTCCGGTGTGCTGGTGCTCGTCACGGAACGACGGTGGCGGGGCGCCTACCAGTCGCTATTCCAGCAACGTCGCGTCGAGAAGGTATATCGCGCACTCGCCCCCGTGGACGATACGCTCACCCTGCCTCGGACGGTCCGCAACCACATCCACAAGGTCCGAGGCGAGTGGCGGGCGAAGGTCGTCGGCGGCGCACCGGTCAATGCGGAGACCGATATCGAACTGGAGGCGCGACACGGTGGGCACGGCGTCTACCGGCTCGTCCCGCGCACCGGACGTACACACCAGCTGCGATTGCATCTCGCCGGACTCGGCGTGCCCATCGTCGACGACCCGCTGTATCCCGAGATCACCCGCACTGACCCCGATGACTTCACCCGCCCCCTGCAGCTGCTCGCCAGCGAGCTGCGCTTCGCGGACCCCGTCGACGGCGTCCCGCGCTGCTTCGCCAGCGCTCGGCGACTGCCGTTGCCGCCCGAACAGTAGAGCTTCGCGCGCGGATCTGAGAGAGTTTCTCGCGCGATGTCGATCCTGGGCCGCGCCGTTCGACGTCTGGATAGAGGGCGCTGGGAGGCAGCGCCCCGGATGAAGGGTTGGACCCGATGAAGTACATGCTGATCATGCGTTCGAGCGATGAGGCGATTGCCGCGTCCGACGAGATGGACTTCGAAGAGATCATCAATCAGATGGGGCGCTACAACGAGGAGATGATGAACGCCGGAGTCCTCGTCGCAGGTGAGGGCCTCACCGATGCGAGCGAGGGCTTCGTGGTCGACTTCTCCGCCGAGGCCCCGATCGTCTCCGACGGCCCTTATGGCGAGACCCACGAGTTGTTCAACGGGTTCTGGATCCTGCAGGTCGCCAGCCGTGAGGAGGCGGTCGAATGGGCTACGCGGGCACCCCTCGGCGCGGGTGTGAAGCTGGAGGTACGCCGAGTCACCGACGAGACCGATTTTGCCGACTACGCCGATAACGAGTACGTCCAGAAGGAGGAGGGCTGGCGCGAGCAGCTCGGCACGCAGTGAGCGATCAGCAGGCCGGCGGCGGGAGCGACGACCTCCGCCGCGCCCTCGACGCGATCTGGCGCATCGAGGGCGCCCAGGTCGTCGCCACCCTCGCCCGGATGGTGGGCGATGTCGGCCTGGCCGAGGACCTTGCGCAGGATGCGCTCACCGAGGCGCTCGCGCAGTGGCCGGCGGGTGGCGTTCCGCGGAATCCGGGGGCCTGGCTCACCGCGGTCGCCAAGCGCCGCGCGATCGACGGGTGGCGGCGGCGCGAACGGCTGGACGAACGTTACCGCGATATCGGCCGCGATCTGAGCGAGACGGTGGAGCACGACTGGAAGCCCATCCGCGATGACGTGCTCAAGCTCGTCTTCGCCGCCTGCCACCCGGTGTTGAGCCGGGACGCCCGGGTCGTGCTGACTTTGCGCGTCGTAGCCGGCTTGTCGAGCGAGGAGATCGCCCGGCTGTTGCTCGTACCGGTCTCGACGGTCCAGCAGCGCGTGGTCCGGGCCAAGCGTTCGCTCGCCGCGGCGCGGGTGCCCTTCGAGATCCCGGATCCGGGGGAGTGGCCCGAACGGCTGAGCGCGGTGACGTCGGTGGTGTATCTGATGTTCACCGAGGGCTACGCGGCGAGCTCCGGTGAGAAATGGGTTCGTCGCGATATCGCCGGTGAGGCGCTGCGGCTCGGACGGATCCTCGTCTCGCTGGTGCCGCGCGAGCCCGAGGTCCAGGCCCTGGTCGCGTTGATGGAACTGCAGACATCGCGGTTTGCTGCCCGCCGCGGAGCCGACGGCACACCGGTGCTCCTGGAGGATCAGGATCGGACCCGCTGGAATCGGGGTCATATCGACCGGGGTCTACGCGCCCTGGCGCACTCCGACGCTCTCGGCCGGGGCCGGGGCCCGTACGCGCTGCAGGCGGCTATCGCGGCCTGCCATGCGCGCGCATCGAGCACCGACACGACTGACTGGCACGAAATCGTCGCGCTCTACGAGGCGCTGGAGCAGCTGACGGGCAATCCGGTGGTGACGGTGAACCGCGCCGTCGCCGTGGCGATGGCGAGTGGCCCTCTCGTGGGCCTGCGGCTCCTCGACGAGGCGGATCTCACGGTTCTGCGGTCCTCCTATCTGGTGCCGAGCGTGCGCGGCGAGCTGTTGCTGCGAGCGGGTCGCAGAGACGAGGCCGGCGCGGAACTGCGTCGGGCCGTCGAGCTGCTGCCAGACGGGCCCCAACGCCGCGTGATCGAGGCCAAGATCGCCGCACTGGACCCCTCGTGACGCTCCCGCGTCCCAAGGCGGTGACCTACGCACGTTTCGACGGCGTGAGCGGTGGGTTATGCACCTTTCGACGCGCTCGAGGCGTGCTCTGCTCACCGCTCTTTGGGTTGAGGTCGCGACGACGGGTGCATAACTCACCGCTCCCGGCCTGAGCCGGGGGCAGTGCCAGACTGGTGACATGAGCGACGAGGTGCGGGACTTCTGGGACCAGCGGTACGGCGAGCGGGAGCAGTCCTGGTCGGGGCGCCCGAATGCCGCCCTCGTCGACGTGGTCGAGGACATGCCACCGGGGCGGGCCCTCGATCTCGGGGCTGGCGAAGGTGGCGACGCGATCTGGCTGGCGCGACAGGGCTGGCAGGTCACCGCTGTGGACATCTCCCAGGTCGCCCTGGACCGCGCAGCGCGGGCTGCCGACGATGCGGGGATCGATACCGACCGCATCGACTGGGTCAGCGCCGATCTCGCTGTCTGGAAGCCTGCTGGACAAGTCGACCTGATCGCGGCCTGCTTCTTCCAGTCCCCGGTTGAGCTCCCTCGTGATGAGGTGCTGCGCCAGCTCACCGGCAGCATTGCACCGGGTGGACATCTTCTCGTGGTGTCCCATGCCTCGCCGCCGCCCTGGGCTAGGGACCATGACTGGCACGGCCCGGCTCTGCGCCGTGCGGAGGAGGAGGTCACCGCACTCGACCTGCCGTCCCGGGACTGGGAGGTCCTGGTCGCGGAGAACCGTCCGCGCGCCGTCACCGGTCCGGACGGGCAGGAGGCGACGATCGACGATGCCGTGGTCCTGTTCGGGCGTCGCTGAGCGCATCCGACCCGGTAGGACCCGGCTGGACCGGCGTGCTTCGATGGAGACATGCTCGTCGCCTTCAGCATCTCTCCCATGACCCCGGACGATTCCGGCAGCGTCTCGGTGGCCGTCGCGGAGGCGGTTCGCATCGTCCGCGCCTCAGGTCTCCCACACGAGACCAACGCGATGTTCACCAATCTCGAGGGGGACTGGGACGAGGTGATGGCCGTCGTCAAGTCCTGTGTCGACGCCCTCACCGAGAAGCACCCACGGGTGAGCCTGGTCCTGAAGGCCGATATCCGGCCCGGGCACGACGGTCAGCTGACGGCCAAGGTCGAGCGGATCGAGCAGCAGCTGACGGGGCACGCGGATGACTGACGACGCGCGGCTGGCGGCCTCGCTCGTCAGCGAGGCGGCGGGTCTCGCCGCCCGCATGCGTTCGGAGAGTGATCTGCGCATCATGCAGAAGACCTCGATCTCGGACATCGTCACCTCCGCCGACACAGCGGCCGAACGTCATATGGTGGAGACTCTGGCCGGCGCACGCCCCGAGGACGGGATCCTGGGGGAGGAGGGTGCGGCCGCTGAGGGCACGAGCGGGCGCCGGTGGATCATCGACCCGGTCGATGGCACCTATAACTTCGCCTCCGGCTCAGACTACTGGTGCTCGGCCATCGCCCTCGTCGACGGCGACGAGCTCGTGCTCGGGGCGGTGGCGCACGCGTCGACCGGAGATGTCTACGTCGGCGGCCCGAAACGCCCCACCACCGTGAACGGGCTGCCCGCCGGCCCGATTCCCGATCTCCCGCTCGCGGGCATCAGCGCCGCCACCTATCTGCATCCTCCGCGGCTGCGCGAACCGGAGATCGCGGACGCCTTCATGCGCGCCGCGTCCCTACCGGCCACCCTGCGCATGCTGGGATCGGGTTCGATGGACCTCGTCGGCGTCGCCACCGGCCTGCTCGGCTGCTGGTTTCAGCACAGCGTCCCGACCTGGGACTGGCTGCCCGGAGCGGCACTGGTCGCCGGGGTCGGTGGAGCGACCCGACAGTTCGATGTGGGACCGGTCACATGGTCCGTCGCGGGACCTCCTACGGCCGTCGATGAGGTCGTGGCAGCGCTCGACTCCCAGGCCTGAGTACTCTCCGTCACATCCGGCCGTCTGGCGACCCCGGGGGTCGGGTAGTGTGCCCACCAAGTAGAACGCCGATCACAGTCGAGACTGGAGCGACTGGGGCGGTGGGTGTTCGTACGAGAGGACAGAGACAAGCCGATGGTCGATGTGGACAAGGTCCTGGACGAAGCCGGTCTGACGAACCCGCACGTGCGCGAGTACGTGAAGGAGTGGGCGGCGGTCACGACGCCCGATCGGATCGAGGTCGTCAGCGCCGCCGATGATGCGCGGCTGGTCGCCGAAGCCCTGGAATCGGGCGAGTTCAAGCCGGCGGGAGAGGGTCTGTACTACTCGCAGTCCTATTACAAGGACACAGCGCGCTCCGAGGAGCGCACGATCGTCGCGACGAACGATCCGGCGGACAAGGGCATCTACAACAACTGGCGTCCGGCGAGCGAGATGAAGCCCAAGCTCATCGAGCTGATGACCGGTGCCTCAGCGGGCAAGACGATGTACGTGATCCCGTACCTCATGTCGCCCAAGGGCTCCCCGCTGGCGAAGTTCGCCGCGGGCGTCGAGCTGACCGACAACCGGTCGGTCGTCATGCAGATGATCCGCATGGCCCGCGTGGGAGCGGAGTACATCAACGACCTGGGCGACTCATTCGTGCGGGCCGTGCACGTCACGGGCGACCTGCCGAACCTCGGCCAGGGCACCCCGGACGACAAGCGCTACTTCGTGACGGTCGCCGACGAGCGCACGATCCTGCACTTCGGCTCGTCCTATGGCGGCAACGCGCTACTCGGCAAGATCGCCCATGGTCTGCGCCAGGGCTCCTATGACGGCTGGAAGAACGGCTTCCTCGTCGAGCAGTTCATGCTGTTGGGCATCACCGACAAGGAGACCGGCGAGAAGTACAATATCTGTGGCGGCTTCCCGAGCGCCTCGGGCAAGACGAATCTTGCGATGACGTTGGCCCCCGACGCGCTGGGCGACCGGTACTACGTCGAGTTCTACGGCGACGACATCGCCTGGCTGTGGATCGGCGAGGACGGCAAGCTCTACGGGATGAACCCGGAGAACGGTGTCTTCGGCGTGGCCAAGGACACCAACGAGGCGACCAACCCCACGGCGCTGGACTCGATCCGGCCCGGTAGCGGCGCGATCTTCACGAATGTGGCCTACAACGTCAAGACCCAGGAGGTCTGGTGGGAGGGCAAGACGAAGAACCCTCCGGCCGATCTCGACGGCTGGCACGACTGGAAGGGTGAGGCGATCGCCGATCGCACGCCTGAGCAGGCTGACGAGCCGTGGGCGCACCCGAACAGCCGCTTCACCACGACGATGGCCAATGTGCCGAATGTCGCCAAGGACTACGAGGACCCGAAGGGCGTCGAGATCCACGGCATCATCTTCGGTGGTCGTACACGTGACCGTGAGCCGCTGATCCGCGCGATCGATGATGTCGCCGAGGGCGTCTACGACGGTCTGACATTGGGCGCCGAGGCCACCTTCGCGGCCGACGGCCTGGACGGTCAGTTGCGCTACGACCCGATGTCGATGCGGCCGTTCATGTCCTACCCGGAGGCCGACTACGCCGCTCACTGGCTTGAGGTCATCGGCCGGGCCAGCGAGAAGCCGGTCTTCGCCCACGTCAACTGGTTCCAGCGCGATGCCGAGGACGGCCACTTCCTGTGGCCCGGTTACCGCGAGAACCTGCGGGCGCTGCTGTGGCTCATGCAGTACAAGAACGGCCAGGTCGAGGGCCGTCGTACCGCTGTCGGCGTCCTGCCGACCGAGGAGGAACTGAACCTCGAAGGCCTGGACCTCCCGCAGGAGGATCTGGACCGCATCCTGACGATCGACGTCGATCGTTGGCGTCAGGAGATGGGCTTCCGCGAGGAGCACCTCAACCAGTTCGAGGGTCTGCCGGAGGAGATCTGGGAGGCCCATCGCCGGGTCGCCAAGGCGCTCGACGACGAGGCCTGAGCTGCCTGACGAAGGGCCGGGGACGCGCAGCGATGCCCGTCCCCGGCCCTTCGCGGGTTCCCCCGGCCCCGGACCGTGGCTCAGCGTCCACACGGCGGGGCGAACTGCAGCCAGCTCATCTCTGCCCCGTGATGACGGAGGATGTGCTTCTGTGGTTGTGATGGCGACCGCGGAAGCACATCGTCCGGGGGGCTCCCACGTGTCATGACCGTGAGCGGTGATGGGATGCTCGGGGGGTGGAGCAGCGCGTTGTACGAGTCGCAGCGGCGATCATCCTCGACGATCAGGACCGGGTGCTCACCGTCCGCAAGCGCGGCACGTCGATGTTCATGCAACCCGGTGGCAAGCCGGAGCCGGGGGAGACGGCCTTGGACACGATCCGACGCGAGCTGGCCGAGGAGCTGTCCCTCGAGCTGGCACCCGATGAGCTGACCTATGTCGGGCGCTTCGTCGCTGAGGCGGCCAACGAGCCAGACCATCAGGTCGAGGCGGAGGCATTCCTCGTGGATGTCCGGGGACCCGAGGTCGTCATCGCCGCCGAGATCGAGGAGCTGCGCTGGATCGAGCCGGCCGACCTCGAGCGCCTCCCGATCGCCCCGCTCAGCACCGACCACCTGCTTCCGCTCGCCTGGCCCACCTGACCGTACAGGTCCGACTTTTGCCGGGTTGTGGCCCTTTTCGAGGGCGAGAGAGGGCCACAACCCGGCAGAAGGTGGGCCGGAGGCCTTAGAGGCCGAGGGTGCGCTGAGTGGCGAGGAGCGCCTCTGCCGAGGCGTGGAGACCACGCTCCTCGGCGGCCGACATGGTCAGGTCCAGCACGTGCTCCACTCCGCGCGCCGTGACGACGCTCGGAACCGACAACGCCACCCCGTGGAGTCCCCGGTAGCCCCGGTGCACTGTGCTCACCGGCAGCACGGCGTGCTCATCGTGCAGGATCGCCTGAGCGATCCGCGCTCCGGCGAGACCGATCGCGTAGTTGGTCGCGCCCTTGCCCTCGATGACCCGATAGGCGGCGCCGCGGACGTCATCGGTGAGGCGCTCCAGCTCGCCATAGGAGAAGTGGTCGCCATCCGGCGATACCCAGTCCAGGATCGGCACCGGTCCAATGCGCGCCTGCGACCAGAGGGCGAACTCCGAATCGCCGTGCTCACCGACGATATCGGCGTGGACACTCGAGGCGGAGACGCCCGCCCGGTCGGCGAGCAGTCTACGCAGTCGCGACGTGTCGAGCACGGTGCCGGAGGAGAAGATGCGCGCGGTGGGCAGATCGCTGATCTGCTGCGCAGCGACGGTGAGCACGTCGCACGGATTGGTGACGATGCAGTAGACCGCGTCGGGGGCGTACTCGAGCAGCGTCGGCAGGAGGGTGCGCAGGATGCCGACATTCGTCTCGGCCAGATCGAGCCGGGTCTGTCCGGGCTTCTGCTTCGCCCCGGCCGTGATGATCACGAGCTGCGATCCCGCTGCCACCGCCGGATCTGCGCCCCCGGTCACCTGGCTGGCGCCCGTGAACTGCGTGCCGTGGGCGAGGTCGAGGACCTCGGCCTCGACCTTCGCCTCGTCGATGTCGTACAGCGCCACCTCGCGGGCGATACCGCGGATGAGCGCAGCATAGGCCAGGCTCGTGCCGACGCTCCCCGCCCCGACGACGGTCAGCTTGGCGTTCTGGCGGGCCAACGCGCCCGGCCTACTCATCGAGGGCCTCGGCGAGCGCCGCGAGTGCCTGGTCGATCTCCTCGCGTTCGATCACCAGCGGGGGAGCCATGCGCAGGGTCCGCTCGTGGGTCTCCTTGCAGAGCACACCCCGATCACGCAGCAGCATCGAGACCTCGCGGCCGGTCTTGGCGCGCGGGTCGATGTCGACCCCGGCCCAGAGTCCACGTCCACGTACCGCCGAGATCCCCTTGCCCTCGAGAGAGCGCAGCCCCGCGTGCAGGTGCTCGCCCAGCTCCTTGGCCCGCTGCTGGAACTCACCGGTGGAGAGCAGCTCCACGACGGCCCGGCCGACTGCGCAGGCCACGGGGTAGCCGCCGAAGGTCGAACCGTGCTGGCCCGGCTTCAGCACGCCGAGCACATCGGCACGTCCCACGACCGCCGAGACCGGGATGATGCCTCCCCCGAGCGCCTTGCCGAGCGTGTACAGGTCGGCACGGACGCCCTCGTGATCGAGCGCGAACAGCGTGCCGGTGCGGGCCAGCCCGGACTGGATCTCGTCCGCTACCAGCAGGACATTGTTCTCATCGCAGGCACTGCGGACATCGGACCAGAACCCCGCGGGCGGGACGATGACTCCCGCCTCACCCTGGATCGGCTCCATCAGCACCGCGGCGGTGTTGGGGCCGATGGCGGCGCGCACCGCGGAGGCGTCGCCATAGGGGACGGTCACGAAGCCGGGAGTGAACGGCCCGTAGTTGTCATGCGCGGCCGGGTCATCGGAGAAGGAGATGATCGTGGTGGTGCGGCCGTGGAAGTTATGGGTGGCGACGATGATCTCGGCCCGGTCGGTCTCCACCCCCTTGATCTCATAGGCCCATTTCCGGGCGATCTTGATGGCCGACTCGACCGCTTCGGCACCGGTGTTCATCGTCAGCACCATCTCGGTGCCGGTCAGGTCGGCGAGCTCCTCGCAGAAGAGACCGAACTGGTCGTTGTGGAAGGCCCGGGAGGTGAGGGTGAGCCGGTCGAGCTGCTGGTGAGCCGCGTCGATCAGCCGCCGATTGCGGTGGCCGAAGTTCAGTGCGGAGTATCCGGAGAGGAAGTCCAGATACCGGCGTCCGTCGACATCGGTGACCCAGGCACCCTCCGCCTCGGAGATCACGACGGGCAGGGGGTGGTAGTTGTGCGCACCCCAGCGCTCGTCGCGAGCGATGTACTCGGCCGTCTGCTGCGTATCGGTCATGGCCCCACACTAGGCAGGCTGATCGGTCGAGACCAGCACGCCGGTATCCTCGAGGTGCCCCTACCTCTTCCTCTGGAGTCGTCATGTCCGCGGCGCGCCGCCGTCTGTTGATCCTGTCGCTCGCCGCGACCGTGCTGCTGCTCGGCACCCCGGCGGCCGCGACATCCGAAGGCCCTGTGTCCGTCGATCCCGGTGATGGCGCCGAGCTGGACGATGTGCCGTCGGCCGTCACCTTCACCTTCGACGAGCCGGTGAGCGATCCCGCCTACGCGAGCGTCGTCGTGGACGGCCATCCGGTGACGTTGCCGGCAGGTGACCCGGTGGTCGAGGGCGACCGCGTCGTCGTAGACCTCTCGGGTGTCGAGACCGCGGGGCGCGACTGGCTGGTCGCCTACCGCGTCCCGGCAGGGAGCGGCGTGCTGGAAGGCAGCACCCGTTTCTCGGTACCCACCGCCGAGGTCAACGATGAGCCGATCGGCCAGGGCGCGCAGGAGGACGAGAGCATCTGGGGCACGCCCTGGCCCTGGGCCGGGATCGTCGTGTTGGTGCTGGTGATCGCGGTCGTGCTCGCCCGCGGCGGCCGGCGGGAGAGGGACCCGCGATGAGACAGACGGTCCGGCTCGCTGCCGCGGGCCTCATCGTGGCGCTCGCCGTCGTGGCACTCGCCTTGATGATCCCGGGCAACGCACCTGAGCCGGCCCCGCCGGGGATCCCTGATCCCGGTCAGCTGGTCGGCTGGGGACTCCCCGTCGCCCGGCTCACGGCCGATATCGCCTCCCTCGCCACCACCGGATTCCTGCTCACGGCCGTCATTCTGCTGCCGTCCGGCCCGCGTCTCGAGGGACTCTCGGTCCAGGCGGTGCGGATCGCGTCGTGGTTCGCGTTCACCTGGGGGACGGCGTCGGCCATCCTGCTCGTGCTCAATGTGGCCGATGTCTTCGCCCGGACCCTCGGTGATCTGAATATCGATCTGATCGCCTCCTTCGTGCTGGACTTCGGGCCAGGCAGGGCACTCGCTCTGCAGGCTCTCGGTGCCTTCATCGTCGCGGTGACGTGCCGTTGGACCCTCGGGATCCGCCCGCTGGCCGTGACCCTCGGCATCGCCCTGGCGGCGGTCGTCCCCGTCGCCCTCGCCGGCCACGCCGCCAATGCCGGCTCGCACACGCTGGCCGTGTTCAGTCTGATGCTGCACCTGCTCGGCGTGATGGTGTGGGTCGGTGGACTCCTCGCGCTCGGCTGGGTCGCCCTGCGTGGCAGCCGACGCCTCGACGAGGCAGTCGAGCGTTATTCCACCATCGCGCTGTGGGCCTTCGCCACCGTAGGCGTGTCCGGGGTCGTCAACGCCTCGATCCGTCTCGGCAGCTGGAGCGAGATCGCCACCGACTACGGCGCGCTCGTGGTGGTCAAGACGGTCGCCTTCGTGGCGCTCGGCGTCTTCGGATGGGCCCAGCGACGGCGCATCGTCGCCCGGGGGGCAGGATTCGCGAGACTCGCGGTGACCGAGGTCTTCATCATGGTCGCGACGATCGCCGTGGCCGTGGTCCTCTCGCGGACACCGACCCCCGTCGGGGAGGATGTCCTCCAGACCCCCGCCGAGCGTCTGCTCGGCGGGCCGATGCCGCCCCCGCCGAGCGTGCGCGAGATCTTCCTGGGATTCAATCCGAACGGATTCGGGCTCGCCTTCGTCGCTTTCGCGGTCTCGCTCTACGCCTGGGGACTCATCGTGCTGCACCGGCGCGGCGACCGTTGGCCCATCGCCCGCACGGCCTCATGGTTCACCGGGGTCGTCATCGTGGCGTGGGCGACCTTCGGTGGTATCGGTCAGTACTCGCACGTGATGTTCAGCTGGCACATGGTGTCGCACATGATGCTGTCGATGATCGCGCCGATCTTCCTGGTGCTCGCGGCGCCCATGACCCTCGCGCTGCGGACGCTGCCCGGTGCCCGGCGGCCGGGTGAGCAGTCGCCGCGGGCTCTGCTGATGGCCTTCCTGCACTCGCGGGTCGCGCGCTTCTTCACCCATCCGGTGGTCTCGGCCGCGATCTTCATGGGCAGTCTCTATGTGCTCTACTTCAGCGATCTCTTCGGTACGCTCATGCAGTCGCATTCCGGACATGTGTTCATGGAATTGCACTTCCTGCTGGCTGGAGTGCTCTTCTACTACGTCGTCATCGGGGTCGACCCTTCTCCGCGCCCTGTGCCGGCGCTCGTGCGCTTCGGGCTGCTGATGGTCTCGATCCCCTTCCACGCTTTCTTCTCGGTGGCGGTCATGAGTGCCAGCTATGTGATCGCCGAGAGCTTCTACGAGGTGCTCGACCGGCCCTATGCGACCGACCTGCTGCACGATCAGTACGTCGGCGGCGGGATCGCCTGGGCGACTGGCGAGGTCCCTCTCGTCCTGGTGTTGATCGCGATCTTCGTCCAGTGGGTCCGATCGGACGCGCGGGAGGCGAGCCGTCACGATCGCCAGGCCGACCGGGATGCCGATGCCGAGCTCGAGCGCTACAACGCGTACCTCGAGTCGCTCGATCGGGAATGACGACGGCGCCCGCCTCAGGTGGGGCGGGCGCCGGCACTTGTCACTCGTCTTCGCGTTGAGTGTGACGTTTGGACGGTCAAATGACTGTTTTCGCCGTCCAAACGTCACACTCAAAGACTCCGCAGAGCTCCGTCCAGGGAGGTTCCCCCCCCACTCAACGCGTGCGGGTCAGAAGATGATCTGTCCGCCGGTGGTGGCGGCGGTGAAGCGTTCTTGGGCGTCGGCCCAGTTGGCGATATTCCAGAAGGCCTTGACGTAGTCGCCCTTGACGTTGAGGTAGTCCAGGTAGAAGGCGTGTTCCCACATGTCGAGCTGGGAGATCGGGATCAGCGTCGCGGGGATATTGGACTGCTGGTCATAGAGCTGGACGATCACCAGACGCTGTCCGAGGGTGTCCCAGGCGGTGATGGCCCACCCCGATCCCTGGATGCCGAGGGCGACCTGCTCGAACTGGGCCCGGTAGGCGTCGAAGGAGCCGAAGTTGTCCTCGATCGCGGCCGCGAGCTCGCCGGTGGGCTTGTCGCCACCGTCCGGGGACAGGTTCTTCCAGAAGATCGAGTGGTTGATGTGGCCGCCGAGGTTGAACGCCAGGTTCTTCTCCAGCATGTTCACGGTGTCGAACTTCTCGTTCGCGCGGGCCTCTTCGAGCTTCTCCAGCGCGGTGTTCAGGCCGTTGACGTAGTTCTGATGGTGCTTGTCGTGATGCAGCTCCATGATCTTGCCCGAGATATGCGGGTCCAACGCCCCGTAATCATAGGGCAGATCCGGCAAAGTGTACTCAGCCACGCGTCCTCCTTCTATCGCGCGAGCCTCGGCGGCTCGCGTCAGAGCGTTATGGGGGAAGTAACACCCTCAGTCTCTCAGTCCTTCCCCGACTCGCAAGACCGGGATCACCCGGCGGCGCGTGCGGACCGCGCAAGGCCCGATACCCTAGGCTGTTCTGCAGACATCGGCGAGCTGACGAAGGAGGTCGGGTGACCGAGCGCAGTAGCGAACGGATATTCACCGTTCCCAACCTCTTGAGCTTCGTGCGGATCGCCCTGGTCCCGGTCTTCCTGTGGCTGGTGCTCGGGCCGCAGTGGGATGTCGCGGCGCTGGCGGTGCTCGTCGTCTCGGGCATCACGGACTATCTCGACGGCAAGATCGCCCGTTCGCTCGGGCAGACCTCTCGTCTGGGGGCGATCCTCGACCCGGTCGCCGACCGGCTCTACATCCTCGCGGTCGTCGTCGGCCTCGGCCTGCGCGACATCATCCCGTGGTGGTTGGCGATCATCCTGCCGTTGCGCGATGTGCTGCTGTTCTCGCTGATCCCGTTCCTGCGCACCCGCGGCTACAGTGCTCTCCCCGTCCACTTCCTCGGCAAGGCGGCGACGGCCGGCCTGCTCTACGCCTTCCCGCTGCTGCTGCTCGGCGACGGTGTCGGCGTCGTGGCCGATCTGGCCAATGTCTTCGGCTGGGCGTTCACGATCTGGGGTGTCGGCCTGTACTGGTGGGCGGGCATCCTCTACACCTTCCAGCTGCGGCACCTGATGTCCGCCACGCCCGCGGTGCGCTCGACATGACCGAGGGCCCGCGGACGGGGCCGCAAGGGGCCGAGTCCCTGCTGGACCGGATCTGGGACACCGCGCTGGAGGACGAGTACTACGCCCCGCATGATCGTCCGCCACGGCGGGCGCGCGCCCTCTCGGCGGTCACCATGCTGGCCTTCGGTCTGCTCATCGCCACGGCGGCGGTGCAGACACGGGTCGGGCAGCCCGCCAGCGACCTCGAGCGCGCTGCGGTCATCAGCGACATCGACCAACGGGAGGATCTGGTGGCATCGCAGCGCGCGCGGATCGAGGAGCTCACAGCAGAGGTCGAGGGTCTGCGGACCGAGGCCGCGGTGCCGGGCGCCGGCGGTGAGCAGGGTGCGATCGCGGCCGCGGCGATGCCGGTCGAGGGTCCTGGGATCACGGTGACCGCGACATCCGGTGAGGGGGTCGGCGGCGAGATCACCGATCAGGACCTGCAACTGCTGGCGAACGGCCTGTGGTACGCCGGCGCGGAGGCGGTGTCGATCAACGGACAGCGTCTCGCCAGCACCACGGCGATCCGGTGGGCGGGGGAGTCGGTGACGGTCAACTTCCGACCCATCAACGAGCCTTACGAGATCGCGGCGATCGGTCCGGCGAGCCTGGGGGAGAGGTTGCGCGCCAATCCCTCCGGTCGCCACTGGGATCATCGCTCGGCCGAGAGCGGGGTCTCCTGGACAATCGAGGAGGCCGAGACGCTGCGACTCCCTGCGGCGCCCGACACGCGTCTGCGTCTGAACCAGGCGACGAAGCTGGAGGAGGCGCCATGATCCCCGTCATCGGTCTGGCGATCGGTATCGCGGCCGGCCTGGTGCTGCAGCCCACGGTGCCCGCCCCGCTGCAGCCCTATGTGCCGATCGCGATCATCGCGGCGCTCGATGCCGTGGTCGGCGCGGCACGGGCGATGGGCGAGAAGCGCTTCGATGACCGGGTCTTCGTGGTGTCCTTCGTCTCGAATGTGCTGATCGCCGCCGCGATGGTCTTCCTCGGCGACCAACTCGGTGTGGGCTCCCAGCTGTCCACCGGCGTCATCGTCGTGCTCGGCATCCGCATCTTCGCCAATGCCGCGGCGATTCGTAGGCAGATCTTCCATGCGTGAGCGGCGCCGCAGGGTGACGCGCCCGATGCAGTTGTTGATCGCGCTGCTCGTCGGTGCCCTCGGGTTCGCGATCGTGGCCCAATGGCGGGAGGACGAGCAGCGTGACTTCGCCGGTGTCCGCGGTGCCGAGCTCGGCGAGTTGCTGAAGTCCCTCGACGCCTCGAACCAACGCCTGTCGCGCCAGATCGCAGAGTTGACCGAGACACGCGACGAGCTGCGCGACTCCACGGCCAGTGACGAGCAGGCCGAGCAGGCGGCCCGCAAGCGCGCCGATGAGCTCGCGATCCTCGCGGGAACGGCTCCCGCCGCGGGACCGGGGATCGCCGTCGACATCGACGGGGGCCAGGAGGTCATGACCGCCGCGGTCCTGCTCGACGCGATCGAGGAGCTCCGTGACGCGGGAGCCGAGGTCCTGGCGGTCAACGGCACCGCACGGGTCGTCGCCAATACCTACTTCCTGGACGACCGCGACGGCATCCGCGTGGGTGGACGCCTGCTGGAGCCGCCCTTCGTGATCGAGGCGATCGGCGACCCGCACACGCTGGACGAGGCCGTGTACTTCCGCGGCGGACTCGCCGACCGGGTCGAGTCGAAGGGCGGTACCGTGAGCGTCGAGCGGCGCGAGCGGTTGACGATCACTGCCTTGGCTGACGCGACCGAAGCCCAGTACGCTCGACCCGCATCGACCGACCCGGAGGAGACACCGTGATCCCTGAGGACCTGCACTACAGCCGCGAACACGAGTGGGTTCGCCCGGACGGCGATGTCGTGACCGTGGGAGTGACCCACTACGCGCAGGATCAGCTCGGTGACATCGTCTTCGTCGAGCTGCCGGAGGTGGGCGAGGCCGTCGCATCCGGTTCGGTCATCGGCGAGCTGGAGTCGACCAAGTCGGTGTCGGATGTCTTCTCGCCCGTCGATGGCGAGGTCGTGGAGCGCAACGAGACACTCGACAGCACCCCGGAGACCATCAACGGCGATCCCTATGGCGAGGGGTGGCTGCTGCGCATCCGCGTCGCGGGCGACCCGACTGAGGGCCTGCTGGACGCCTCGGGCTATGCGGCCCACATCGCCGGCTGAAGCGTCCACGAGCAGTGCTCACGGGCTCTGTCGCGGGCCCGTCCCTCCTGCTAGGTTGGAGCCTGACGGTGAACGTGACCTTGAGACTGAAGAGGAGTTGGTGATCGATGTCCACGCCGGGTGGTTCCGACGACGACACGAACATGTTCCCGGCGATCGACGCCGACACCGAGGAGATGTCAGCCTCCGACATCTCGGCCGTCGAGAGTCTTCCCGAGGGCAGCGCGATGCTGCTGGTGCAGCGCGGCCCCGATGCCGGTTCGCGATTCCTGCTCGACGCCGAGCAGGTGTCGGTGGGACGTCACCCCTCGAGCGATATCTTCCTCGATGACATCAGCGTCTCGCGCCGTCACGCGGTCTTCACGCGTCGTGACCGGGGATACGTCGTCTCGGACCTGGGCAGCCTCAACGGCACCTACGTGAACCGTGATCGCATCGATGGCGATATCGCCCTCAGCGGCGGTGACGAGGTCCAGATCGGCAAGTACCGGCTCATCTACTTCCCTGGATCCTCCCAGGACGGGTCGGCGTGAGCGAAGCCCTCGGCGAAAGGCCAGCGCGTCTGGGGATCGGCAAGGTCCTCGACGAGTTGCGGCCGGACTTCCCCGAGCTGACGCTCAGCAAGCTGCGCTATCTGGAGACCGAGGGGCTGGTGGAGCCCGAGCGGACCGCCGCCGGATACCGCAAGTACTCCTATGACGATGTCGAGCGCCTGCGTTTCGTGCTGCGGATGCAGAAGGAGAAGTTCTGGCCGCTCAGCCACATCCGCCAGGTCCTCGACGAGATGGACCGCGGGGCGATGCCCGAGATCGACGATCCGGCGCTGTTCGTGCCGGAGGTCGCGGTCGGCGAGGACGGGCTCCCCACCGTGGAGACCTTCGCCGAGGGCCGGGGATCCACTCGGCTCTCGCGTGACGAACTGCTCGAGGCCACGGGCATCGACGACGCGATGCTCTCGGAGATCGAGGGCTTCCAATTGATCCGCCGGCGTCCCCATCAGCGGTTCTACAGCCGCGACGATCTGCAGATCGCGGCACTGGTCGGCAAGATGGCGGGACTCGGGATCGAGCCGCGCCACCTGCGCGGTTTCCGGGCGGCCGCCGATCGCGAGGCCGCGCTGCTGGACCAGGCCATCCCGCGCGGGTCGCGGACCAACGCCCACTCGACGGCACAGGTGATCGAGCTGGCCGCCACCATGGTGAGGTTGCACGCCGTCTTGGTGCGCGGGGAGCTGCGGGGCTGAGCGATGCGTGAGCTCGAGGTCATCGGCGTCCGGGTCGAGATGCCCACGAGTCAACCGCTGGTGCTGCTGCGTGAGGTCGAGGGCGATCGTTACCTGCCGATCTGGATCGGTGCGGTCGAGGCGGCGGCGATCGCCCAGGCTCAGCAGGGTGTCCTCTCGCCGCGCCCCTTGACCCATGAGCTGATGGCGAACGTGATCGACGCGCTCGGGGACGATATCGACGAGGTGCGCATCGTGGATGTCCGCGAGGGGGTCTTCTTCGCTGAACTGGTGTTCGGGTCGGGGGCCCTCGTCTCGGCGCGGCCGAGCGATGCGATCGCGCTGGCGCTCAGGATCGGAGCATCGATCCTGTGCGCCGAGGACGTGCTCGACCAGGCCGCGATCGATCAGGATGAGGACGAGGAGACCCAGGTCGAGCGTTTCCGCGAGTTCCTCGAGTCGGTCGATCCCGAGGACTTCGAGGGCTGAGCTCAGACTCGTCCGCGACACGCCGCGCCGGTCGTGGACGCGGGCAGACCTTCACCCTTAACTTGAGGGTGCACGTGGAAGTACACGAGTGTCGTTCCACGCGGTAGACTTCCCTCACGGCCACGCAGGAAGGCGCACGATGATCGATCCGACCCACGGAGACGACTCCGCTGAGGCGCGCCAGCGCGCCGGCGATCAGGGGTTGCTCTTCAACGACGACCTCGCGCCACTCCCGCAGGACACCGGTTTCCGTGGTCCCACGGCTTGTAATGCGGCGGGCATCACCTATCGCCAGCTCGACTACTGGGCGCGTACCGGGCTGGTCGTCCCGACGGTCCGCGATGCCACGGGCTCGGGCACGGCGCGGCTGTACTCCTTCAAGGACGTGCTGCTGCTGAAGATCATCAAGCGTCTCCTCGACGCTGGAGTGTCGCTGCAGCAGATCCGCACCGCCATCGACCACCTGCGTCAGCGCGGCACCGACGACCTCACCCAGGTCACCTTGATGAGCGACGGAGCCAGCGTCTACGAATGCCGCTCGGCCGACGAGGTCATCGATCTCCTCCAGGGCGGACAGGGCGTCTTCGGCATCGCCATCGGCGGGGTCTGGAAGGAGATCGAGGGTACGCTCCTCGAGCTCCCCACCGAGCGCGCCGAGACGACCAGCGACATCACCGACGAGCTCGCTGCCCGTCGCGCCCGCAAGTCCAGCTGACACTCCGGCGCGGCGATGTCCTAGACTCGGTAGTGCTGTAGACGCGCGTGGGAGAGTCCGTTCCTTCGTGTGCGGCGCCGAAGGGGCAATTCCTCCCCGGAACCTCTCAGGCACCCGGACCACGTGATCGAGGCACCTCTGAAGCGCTGTGACAGAGGGGGAGGCGTTCTGACCGCCGACCCAGGAGTTCCTCGTGACGTCCGCGCCCTTCGCCTCGCGCCACCTCGGCCCACGCCCCACCGACCAGCTCGCGATGCTGCAGCGTCTCGGATACGACTCACTCGAGGACCTCATGGAGGCCGCGGTCCCGCGAGGGATCCGCGATGAATCCGATCTGAGCCTCCCGCCCGCGGCGAGCGAGGCGGCCGCGACGGCGCGACTGCGGGAGCTCGCCGCGAAGAACACCCCCGGTATCGCCATGATCGGTCTCGGCTACTACCCGACCGAGACGCCGGCTGTGATCCGGCGCAATGTCCTCGAGGATCCCGCCTGGTACACCGCCTATACGCCGTACCAGCCCGAGATCTCCCAAGGCCGGCTCGAGGCGCTGCTGAACTTCCAGACGATGGTGAGCGATCTGACTGGACTGCCGACCGCGAACGCATCGCTGCTCGACGAGGGGACGGCTGCCGCCGAGGCCCTCACGGTCATCCGGCGGGCGAGGCGGGGCAAGGACCTGCGACCCATCGCCGTCGACACGCGACTCGCCCCGCAGACCCTAGCCGTCCTGCGCACCCGTGCCGAGGCCATCGGGATCGAGCTGATCGAGACCGATCTCAGCGGGCCCGCGCAGGTGGCGGAGACCGCCGGAGTCGTCATCGCCTATCCCGCGTCCGACGGAGCCGTCACGGACCCGAGCGGGGTCATCGCCGCCTCACACGAGGCTGGCGGACTGGCGGTCGTCGTCGCGGACCCGCTGGCCCTGGTGGCCCTGCGGTCCCCGGGGGAGCTGGGCGCCGATATCGTCGTGGGCTCCACCCAGCGCTTCGGCGTGCCGATGTTCTACGGGGGTCCGCACGCGGGGTATATGGCGGTGCGTGACGGTCTGGAGCGGCAGTTGCCGGGCCGGCTCGTCGGCGTCTCGGTCGATACCGCCGGACAACCGGCGTACCGTCTCGCGCTCCAGACCCGCGAGCAGCACATCCGGCGCGAGAAGGCGACCTCCAATATCTGCACAGCGCAGGTGCTGCTGGCCGTGGTGGCGGGCATGTATGCCGTCTACCACGGTGCGGAGGGGCTGCGGGCCATCGCTCTGTCGGTCCACCAGCACGCCGCGACGCTGCACGATGCGCTGAACGATGCCGGCATCGTCACGCTCCACGACGAGTTCTTCGATACCGTGGTCGTCCGCGTGGACGGTCGGGCTGACAGTGTCGTTGCCGCGGCGAGGAGTGAGGACGTCCATCTCTGGATCCTCGACGGCGACCATGTACAGATCGCTTGCTCCCAGGTCACCACGCTCGATCATGTCAACCGCGTTCTGCGGGCCTTCGGCGTCGAGGCTCGCAGCATGCTCAGCGGTCGCACCTACCTGCCCGAGCCGCTCGTGCGTCGTGACGACATCCTGACCCATCCGGTCTTCACCGAACACCGCAGTGAAACGCAGCTGCTGCGCTACCTGCGCCGCCTCAGCGATCGCGACTACGCCCTGGACCGGGGCATGATCCCGTTGGGCTCCTGCACGATGAAGCTCAACGCCACGACGGAGATGGAACCGATCAGCTGGCCCGAGTTCGCCGACCTGCATCCCTTCGTGCCTGCGGCCGATGCTGCCGGCATGATCGAGCTCGTCGAGACGCTCGAGGGGTGGCTCGCGGAGGTCACCGGCTATGCCGCGGTGTCCGTACAGCCGAATGCCGGCTCGCAAGGAGAGCTCGCCGGCCTGCTCGCGATCCGCTCGTACCATCGCAGCCGGGGCGATGAGGCCCGCGACATCTGTCTCATCCCGAGCTCCGCACACGGCACCAATGCCGCGTCGGCGGTCATGGCGGGCATGCGGGTCGTCATCGTCCCGGCCTCCGAGGCAGGTGAGGTCGACCTCGACGACCTCCGGTCGACCTGCGAGCGGCACGGTGACCAGATCGCCGCGATCATGGTGACCTATCCGTCCACGCATGGGGTCTATGAGCACGGGATCACCGAGCTGTGCGAGATCGTCCACGGAGTCGGCGGCCAGGTCTACGTCGACGGAGCCAACCTCAACGCCCTGCTCGGACACGCCCGCCCGGGTGAGTTCGGTGGCGATGTGTCTCATCTGAACCTGCACAAGACGTTCTGCATCCCTCACGGGGGTGGAGGCCCGGGGGTCGGGCCCGTCGGCGTAGCGGAGCACCTGGTGCCCTTCCTGCCGACGCATCCGCTGCATCCCGATGTCGATCGCCGTGCCGAGACCGGGGCGATCTCCGCGGCTCCGTACGGGTCCGCGGGCATCCTGCCGATCCCATATGCGTACATCGCGATGATGGGAGCGCAAGGACTGACCGATGCGACCTCGGTGGCGGTGCTCGCCGCCAACTACGTCGCCGCGCGGCTGTCCGATGCGTTCCCGGTGCTCTACACCGGCGAGAACGGCCTGGTCGCCCACGAGTGCATCCTCGATGTGAAATCGGTCGCGGGTCCCGCGGGCGTGACGATCGACGATGTGGCCAAGCGGCTCATCGACTACGGGTTCCACGCGCCGACCATGAGCTTCCCCGTGGCTGGCACGCTGATGGTGGAGCCGACGGAGTCCGAGGATCTCGCTGAGCTGGATCGCTTCTGTGAGGCGATGCTGGCGATACGTGCCGAGATCGACCGTGTGGCGGCGGGGGAGTACGCCGACGGCGATACGCCGCTGGCGGGCGCGCCGCATGCCGCGCGCGAGCTGCTCGACTGGTCGCACGGTTATCCGGTGGCCGAGGGCCTCTTCCCGACCGGAGTCACCCAGGACAAGTACTGGCCTCCGGTCGGCCGGATCGACCAGGCCTATGGTGACCGCAATCTGATGTGCTCGTGTCCGCCGCCGGAGGCTTTCGCGCCCATCGGGTGACTCACGTAGCGGTGGGCGGTGAGCTGTCCCCGCCTGACGCAACACCTCGCGCCGGCGGTGAGCCATCCCGCGCTTTGGCGCGAAGCGCGGGATAACTCACCGCCCAACGGGGGTATGGCACGGACATGGGAGACTGAGCACGGTGGACGACCGGAAAGGGACGGTATGAGCTCGCTCGTGGTCTACCTGACGAGTGCCTACGCCCTGGCGATCGCGGTGTACGCCGGCTGGCACAGTTGGCGCGGCTATCGCTTCAGCAATCCCTTGTTCTACGCGCTCGCGGTGCTGGAGCTCGTGCTCGTCGCCATCCTCATCGGAGCGATCATCGCGTACAACGGACGCGACCACGAAGTCGATCCGGTGCTGTTCTTCTCCTATCTCGCGACCGTGCTCGTCGTGCCCCCCGTGGCGGTCTTCTGGGGCGTCATCGAGAGGTCGAGATGGGGGACCGGCGTCGTCGTCATCGCCATGGTGACGGTTGCCGCTCTCATGCTCCGCCTGCACGGTATCTGGACCGGATCGGGCTCGGCCTTCTGAGCCGGGGTCCGCACTCGATCCGTTCGGGCTGTTATAGCCACCACGATGCATCATCATCGGTGCGGCACTGGCTGCTCTGGTCGGCGGGCGGGGCTCTAGGCTGGGGTCATCATGTCGTCCGACACTCACACCTCCCACGGCTTCGGCCGCATCGTGGTGGCCGTCTACGCCGTGTTCGCCCTGTCGGCATCGGCGCGTTCGCTCTATCAGCTGGCCACCAAAGCCGATGAGGCCCCCTTCGCCTATGGTCTGTCGGCGCTCGCCGGCCTCGTCTACATCGTCGCGACCTACGCACTGGCCACCAACCGCCGCCTCCTGGCGACCTGGACGATCGGCTTCGAGCTCGTCGGGGTCGTCGTGGTCGGCGTGCTCACGGTCTTCGATGCGGCGCTCTTCCCGGACGCGACGGTCTGGTCAACCTTCGGCATCCAGTACGCCTTCGTTCCCTTGCTGCTTCCGGTCATCGGCCTCTGGTGGGTCTTCCGCAACCGCGCCATCCGAGGCTGAGCCCGTGTGGTCCCGGCCCTACTTTCTGCGCTCGCGCTGGGTGTTGCCGGTCGGACGAGGCGAGCTGTGGGACGCGCTGCTGTCCCAGCTGGAATCCGGGGATCCGCTGCCGTGGTGGGGCTCCGTGCGGGCGGTCGGCACCACTCCCGACACGATCGATCTGCGCGCGGACACCGGTCTCGGATACCGGCTGAGGTTCACCGTGTCCGATCTGGAGCTCGCCCGCCCCGACCACCTGACCTTCTCAGCGGACGGCGACCTACGAGGGCGGGCTGTGGTCCGTTTCGTGCCGGCGGCGCGGTCGGCCACGATCCTGCTGATCGAGTGGGACGTCGTCGCCACGCGAGTCTGGATGCGGAGCGTGGATCCGTTGGCCCGCCCGATCTTCGTGGTGTCGCACGCCGTTCTGATGCGGCGCGGGGAACGCCGGCTCGCCGCCTGGCTGGAGGGCGGTGACTTACGCACCCCTCGCCGCCTGGGGCGGTGGCTCAGGAACCTCTCAGTCGGCTCGAGGGGTGCGTAAGTCACCGCTCTGAGGGTCGAGGGGTGCGTAAGTCACCGCCCGAGACGGGGTCAGTGATCCAGTGCCGTGACGACATCGCCGATGACGATGATCGCCGGTGACGTGGCGCCGACCTCCGCTGCCCGCTCCGCCAGCGTGCCCAGCGTGGCGACGGTGACCCGCTGGTCCGGCGTGCAGCCGCGTTCGACCACCGCGGCGGGCGTCGACGGATCATGGCCGCTGGCGATGAGCTCGGTTGTCGTGGTAGCCAGCCTCCGCACGCCCATCAGCAGGATGAGGGTGTGGTCACCGCGGCTCGGCAGCTCACCCAGCTCCTCATGGCCGGTCACGACGGTGAATCCGCGCGCGACACCGCGATGCGTCGCCGGGATGCCCGCCGAGGCGAGCACGGCGATCGCGCTGGTGACACCGGGAACCACCTCGACCTCGACACCCGCCTCCCGGCAGGCGATCAGTTCCTCGCCGCCGCGCCCGAAGACATACGGGTCACCGCCTTTGAGGCGCACGACGACATGTCCGGCCTGCGCACGGTCGACGATCAGTCGGTTGATCTCGTCCTGGGGGATCGGGTGGCGATCGGGGAGCTTGCCGACATCGATGACCTCTACATCGGGGTCGAGCTCGTCGAGCACCGCGAGGGGCGCGAGCCGGTCGGTGATGACGACATCGGCTTCGGCGAGCAGCCGTCGGGCGCGGGCGGTGAGCAGTCCCGGGTCGCCCGGTCCGCCGCCGACGAGGGCGACGCGGCCGCCGGGATGATGTGTGCGATGGCGCAGGGGCAGATCGCCGGTCTCGATGGCCGCGACGAGGCCATTGCGGAGCAGCGCTGCGCGTCGTGCGTCGCCTCCGGCGTTGACGGCGATCGTGATGTCGTCCACTCGTCCGGTGGCAGGCGCCCAGGCGGTCGCATGGTCGGGGTCTCCTCCCTTGAGACACCAGATGCGGGACTCCTCGGCATCCCGGGCGACCAGGTCGTCGACGGCTGCGTCCGCGGTGGCCGTCTGGACGAGCCAGGCGCCGTCGAGATCGCCGGTGCGGTAGCCGCGACGCAGCCAGGTGAGGGACTCACGGGCGATGGTCGCGGCGAGTGACTCGGTGACCTCAGGAGAGATGACCACGAGGTCGGCGCCGGCGTCCAGCAGGGTGGCGACCCGCCGGGTCGCGACGTGCCCGCCTCCCACGACGACCACGCGTCGTCCGGAGATCCGCAGCGACAGCGGGAAGAGCGCCTCTGTCACCGTCAGACGTTCGCCGTCGCCAGCAGCGCGTCGCCCACCATGCCCGCGGCCAGCGTGTTGCCGTCGTGCGGATCGACGATGAGGAAGGCGCCTGTGCTGCGTGCGTCGACATAGGGCTCGGCGGGGACCGCCGAGGCCAGACGCAGGGTCACGTGGCCGATGTCGTTCAGGCCGAGGGTGTCGGCCGGCAGCACCGAGGCGCTGTCCAGATCGAGACGCCCTGTCACGGCCCTGACGAGGGCCTGAACGGTGCGGGTGCCGTGCTTGACGAGCACCTTGCTGCCCGCGCGCAGCGGTGCGTCCGACAACCAGGCCAGCGTGCCCTCGATGTCCTGGGTCAGCTCGGGGGCGCCGACGGCGGAAGCGATGAGGTCGCCTCGGCTGATGTCGATGTCATCGGCGAGACGCAGGGTGGCCGACTGCGGCGCGAAGGCCTCGTCGAGCTCCTGGCCGGCCTGATCGATGCCGACGACCCGGCTCGTGCGGCCGCTCGGCAGGGCGACGATCTCATCACCGATACGGACCACGCCCGAGGCGATCTGCCCGGCATAGCCGCGGTAGTCGCGAAAGCGCGCGTCGGCGGCGCTCTGCGGACGGATGACGAGCTGAACGGGGAAACGGAGCGGCTCGTCATCAGGGGCACCCTTGGGGGAGAGCTCCTCGAGGTGCTCCAACACGCTCGGACCGGTGTACCAGGGTGTGCGCTCGGAGCGCGTGACGACATTGTCGCCGGCGAGGGCCGAGACCGGGATGGTGGTGACATCGGGCATGCCGAGGTCGCGCGCTGCCGCGATGACATCGGCGGCGACGGAGTCGTAGACGGCTTGGTCGTAGTCCACGAGATCGATCTTGTTGACCACGACGACCACGTGCGGGACGCGCAGCAGCGAGGCGACGGCGAGGTGGCGGCGGGTCTGCTCCTGCAGGCCGCCGCGGACGTCGACGAGCACCACGACGACATCGGCCGTGCTCGCACCGGTCACGGTGTTGCGCGTGTACTGCACGTGGCCGGGGCAGTCGGCCAGGATGAAGGTGCGGCGCGCGGTGGCGAAGTACCGGTAGGCCACGTCGATGGTGATGCCCTGCTCACGCTCGGAGCGCAGGCCGTCGGTCAGCAGCGCGAGGTCAGCGGCGGCCAGCCCGCGGTCGCGGCTCACCCGCTCGACGGCGTCGAACTGATCGGCGAGCACCGACTTGGAGTCGAACAGCAGACGCCCCACGAGGGTGGATTTGCCGTCGTCGACCGATCCGGCCGTCGCCAGCCGCAGCAGCGTGCTCATCAGAAGTAGCCTTCCTTCTTGCGGTCTTCCATCGCGGCCTCGGAGATGCGGTCGTCCGCGCGCGTGGCCCCGCGTTCGGTGACACGCGTGGCGGCCACCTCGGCGATGACGTCCTCGACGGTCGAGGCCGGGCTGGCGACCGCGCCGGTGCAAGACATGTCGCCGACCGTGCGGTAGCGCACCTGCCGGGTGGTGACCGTCTCGCCCTCGCGGGGCTCGGAGTGGGGTCCGACGGCCAGCAGCATGCCGTCGCGCTCGAAGACCTCGCGGTCGTGGGCGTAGTAGAGGCTCGGCAGCTCGATCTTCTCCGCACCGATGTACTGCCAGATGTCCAGCTCGGTCCAGTTGCTGAGCGGGAAGACGCGCACATGCTGGCCGGGCGTGTGGCGGCCGTTGTAGAGATTCCACAGCTCGGGGCGCTGATTGCGCGGGTCCCACTGGCCGAACTCATCGCGCAGGCTGAACACGCGCTCCTTGGCGCGTGCCTTCTCCTCGTCGCGCCGCCCGCCCCCGAAGACCGCGTCGAAGCGATGCTCGGATATCGCATCGAGCAGCGGTTGCGTCTGCAGCGGATTGCGGGTGCCGTCCGCGCGCTCGCGCAGGCGACCGTCATCGATGTAGTCCTGGACGCGCGCGACCTCCAGGCGCAGGCCGAGCCGCTCGGCGGTCTCGTCGCGGAACTGCAGCACTTCAGGGAAGTTGTGGCCGGTGTCGACGTGCAGCACCGCGAAGGGGACCGGCGCGGGCCAGAAGGCCTTGACCGCCAGGTGCAGCATCACGACGGAGTCCTTGCCGCCGGAGAACAGGATCACCGGGCGCTCGAACTCGGCGGCCACCTCGCGGATGATGTGGATCGACTCGGACTCCAGCCACTGCAACTGGCTGAGCTCGCGGGAAGGGGTGAGTGTCATGGTCTCGTCTCTCAGGTGTGCAGTCCGCACTCGGTCTTGTCCAGGCCGGCCCAGCGTCCGGAGCGAGGATCCTCTCCGGGCGCCACGCGGCGGGTGCAGGGGGCGCAGCCGATCGACGGATAGCCGTCGTTCACGAGCGGGTTCACGATGACATCATGCTCGGCGGCATAGCCCAGCAGATCGTCCCAGGACCAGGCGGCCAACGGGTTCACCTTCACCAGGCCGTTCTTGTCGTCCCAGGTCACGAAGGGCGTGTTCGCGCGGGTCGGTGCCTCCTCCCGGCGGACGCCGGTGATCCACACCTCGTACTCGCCGAGGGTGCGCTGGAGGGGTTCGACCTTGCGGAGCTGGCAGCACAGTGCCGGGTCGCGCTCGTGCAGGCGAGGCCCATACTCGGCATCCTGCTCGGCGACGGTCTGGTGGGCAGTGACGTCGACGATGCTCAGCTCCAGCTGGGCCTCCACCGCGTCCCTCGTGCCGATGGTCTCGGCGAAGTGATAGCCGGTGTCCAGGAACAGCGTGTCGACCCAGGGGATGTGTCGTGCGACGACATGGGGGAGGACCGCATCGGCCATCGAGCAGGCGACAGCGGTGCGATAGCCGAACTCCTCGGCGGCCCAGGCGAGCACCTCGTCGGTGTCCGCCTCGGCGAAACGCGTCTCGGCCTCGTCGGCGATCGCGCGCAGCTGGTCGGCCGAGCGCTTCGGTGCCAGCAGCGACGGGCGCTCGGCGCGATGCCGCTCGCGCGCGCTGTCGTGGGCGAGCTGGCGTTCACGACGTTCAGCCAGGGTCAGGGGTGTGGAACTCATGAGGGTCCCAGCCTAGGTCGCCGACCGCTCCCGCATCGCGCTGTCCGAATGGCGGACCGGGTCACAGGGGGCGATGCTGGACGCATCGGTCAGTACGACGCCTCGACGAAGGGATGCGACCATGTGGGCCACCATCTTGTGGATCGCCTCGGTGATCATCGGCATTATCGGCATCATCCGTCTCCTGCAGCGTGACATCGTGATGGGTGTGATCCTCATCGTCGTCGCCCTGCTGGTGGGTCCTGGTGGTGTCAGCATCTTCACCTGACCGTCTGCCGGAGAAAGGCGATGCCGTTCTCGGGGCGGCATCGCCTCTCCCCGGCAGCAGACGATCCTATGAACCACTAGATTCGTTCCATGGCACGCTTCATCGACATTCACCCGGTCAACCCGCAGCAGCGATCCGTCGACCAGGCGGTGGCGGTGCTCGCCGACGGGGGACTCATCGCCTATCCGACCGACTCGGGGTATGCCCTCGGTGCCCAGCTCGGCAATGCCGAGGCGCTGGACCGCATCCGCTCGATCCGAGATCTCGACTCCAAGCACCACTTCACGCTCGTGTGCCGTGACTTCTCGCAGCTGGGGCAGATGGTGCACGTCGACAACGCCGTGTTTCGTGCCGTCAAGGCAGCCACACCCGGCTCCTACACCTTCATCCTTCCTGCCACTCGCGAAGTGCCGCGTCGGCTGCTGCAGGCCAAGAAGAAGACCGTGGGTGTCCGCATCCCCGATCACCGCATCAGCCTCGCGCTGGTGGAGGCGCTCGGCGAGCCGCTGTTGTCGACGACCTTGATCCTTCCCGGCCAGGAGAATGCGATGACGACCGCCTGGGAGATCAACGAGGAACTGGACGGGCGGGTCGACGCGATCATCGACGCGGGCGAGGACGTTCGTGCTGAGCCCACCACCGTGGTGGATCTCTCCGAGGGTGTCGCGGAGGTCGTGCGAGTGGGTGCGGGGGATCCGACCCCCTTCGAGTGAGCGGCGGCGACCGTCAGGTGTCGCCTTCGAACAGGCCGCCGTCGAGCAGCCAGTGATTGCGCAGTCGCAGCGCCCTTTCCGTGCTGGCTACCAGGGTCGCGACCACGAGCGTGATGTTGAGCCACGCGGGGAGGCCGAAGGGCGAGGTGAAGGTGCCGATGCTCTCTGCCACGAGCGGGATATGCGAGATCTGATCGACGATCTGCGGGATGCCGAGCACCGCGGCGAACAACAGGACGACGATCGACATCAGGCTGAGGGCGCGTCCCACGAGGGGATGACGGCGATCGAGCCGCGCGCGCCGTCCCTCGGCGGAGGCGGGGTCGGGCACCAGTTGGCGTTCCGAGCCGTCCGTGCCCACGAAGTGACAGCGTTTGAGCCCGAACTGGGTCGTGACGACCTCGATATGGCCTCCGGGCACAGGGAAGGTCGCAGGCAGCTTGGACTGCGCGTGATGCCGCCCGTCTCGGTAGAGCTGACCGAGCACATTACCGTCCTCGTCTCCCCACAGTCGCACGTCGACCGACCAGGTGTGGGTCTGGCCGTCCTGAGCGGGCAGCTCGATGTGGAGCAGCGATCGCGAGAGGGGTTGCCACCAGCGGTAGCGCTGAAGAGGGTGTCCGTCCCCGGCCTTGACCCGTCGCGCGGCGCGACGTCGGCTCCAGTCCGAGAACACGTGCGACAGCCTAACGGTCCTTTCGCGATGCGCAGATCCGGCGCTGGTCGATGGCATGTCTTTAGCGTGGGTAATGAGCTAAGCTAAAGGGCGTGCCGACGGATTCTCAACGACTCGCTATGGCGGTGGCCCGCCTCAGCCGCCGACTGCGCCAGGAGCGTCAGTCCACGTTGACTCCGACCCAATTGTCGGTGCTCGGCGTGGTCGCTCGGATCGGCCCGGCGACACCCGGTGCGATCGCCGCCGTGGAGCGGGTCCGTCCGCCGTCCATCACCCGAGTGCTCAATCACCTGGTCGAGTGCGGCTATGTCTCGCGTGCCCCTCATCCCGATGACGGCCGCCAGCTGCTCATCGAGCTGTCGGCGGAAGGAGATCGCATCCTCGCCGATGAACGCGAACGACGGGACGCCTGGCTCGAACAGCATCTCGCCGCCCTCAGTGAGACTGAGCGACGGCTGCTGCGGGATGCGACACCGATCCTGACGCGGCTGGCGGAGTCCGAGTGAGCCCCACCTTCAGCGCGCTCTCGATCCGCAACTATCGCATCTACGCGACGGGCGGCCTCGTCTCGAATATCGGCACCTGGTTGCAGAACACGGCGCAGGCCTGGTTGGTCCTGCAGCTGACCGGCTCGGGTGCGGCGTTGGGTATCACCGTCGCGCTCCAGCTGCTGCCGTCCTTGCTCTTCTCGCCCATGGCCGGGGTGCTGGCGGACCGGATGTCCAAACGGCGCCTGCTGGCGATCATGCAGATCGGCATGGCGCTGCCCTGTGGCGCGTTGGGCGTTCTCGCGGTCACCGGCCTGGTGGAACCGTGGCACGTCTACGTCCTGACCTTCGTCTTCGGCAGCGCCCGTGCCTTCGAGGCGCCCGCGCGGCAGTCCTTCGTCAGCGAAATGGTGGATATCGAGCGGCTCGCCAATGCCGTCTCGTTGAACTCCGCCTCCTTCAACTCCGGGCGGTTGATCGGTCCTGGCTTGGCCGGACTTCTGATCGCAGCACTCGGTTCGGGGGTCGACGCCACCGGTTGGGTCATCCTCCTCAATGCGTTGAGCTACGGCTTCACCCTGGTGGCATTGGCCGTGCTGGACGGCACCGCCCTGCACCGTCCGCCGATGGTCGGGCGAGGACGGGGTGCCGTCCGGGCTGGTCTGCGCTATGTCCGTTCGCGTCCCGATCTGCTCCTGCTCTTCACCTGTGTGTTCTTCCTCGGGGCTTTCGGCATGAACTTCCAGATCACCTCGGCGCTCATGGCCACGGAGGTCTTCGGCAAGGGCGCGGGGGAGTTCGGCGTCCTCGGCTCCATCCTGGCCATCGGATCGCTGGCGGGCGCACTGCTCGCCGCTCGCCGCAGCCATCCACGGCTGAGGTTCATCGTGGGCGCCGGTCTGGCGTTCTCGCTGGCTCAGATCGCCTCGGGCATCATGCCGACCTATTGGTCCTATGCGGCGATCCTCCCTCTCGTCGGGCTCAGCGTCCTGACGACGGCGACGACGGCGAATGCCCTCATCCAGATGACGTCCACGCCGTCCATGCGCGGCCGTGTCGTCTCGCTGTATCTCATGGTGTTCATGGGCAGTGTCCCGCTCGGTGCCCCGATCATCGGCTGGTTCGGAGAGCATCTGGGCGGACGCGCCGCACTGGTGATCAGCGGCGCCATCGTCGGCGTGGGCATCGGTGTCGCGGGCTTGGCCTACGCTCGCGTACGTCACGTCAGCCTGCGCAGCCTCGTGCCGCGGCGCGCACCCCGAGCACATCTCCTCGAGGACGGGCTCGATCAGCATCCCTGACCCCCGATGCTCCGTGATCCCGTGCGAGAGCGGTGGATTACACACCTCTCAACCGCGTTGAGAGGTGCCGAATCCACCACCACCTCAGAGGCGCCAGCGCCGGACGGCAACCCTCGACGCTCTCGCGCTGCGGGTGCTCGAGCAGTGAGCGGTACCCTGGGCCGGTGAGTGTCCAGGACGTCATCGCGCAGACCATCGAGGAGATCACCCCCGATCTGATCGAGCTGCGTCGCGACCTGCACGCCTTCCCCGAGCTCTCATGGCAGGAGCACCGCACGACCGATGTCGTGGTCGCTCAGGTGGAGAAGCTCGGTCTGCGGTACGAGCGCCTGGACATCGGCACCGGCCTGACGGCGGACGTCGGTCCCGCCGAGGGGCCGATCGTCGCCCTGCGCGCCGATCTCGACGCCCTTCCGGTGTTGGACGCCACTCAGGATCCGTGGCGCTCGCGGCAGCCCGGTATCGCGCACGCTTGCGGCCACGACGTCCACATCTCGGCGCTCGTCGGTGCCGCACACGCGCTGACCCGGGCGCACGAGGAGCACGGCCTCCCGGTCCGGGTACGACTGCTCTTCCAGCCGGCGGAGGAGGTCATGCCCGGTGGGGCGCTGCGGGTCCTCCGCGAGGGCGCGCTGCAGGGGGTGGCGCGCATCTACGCGCTCCACTGCGATCCCTCGCTCGATGTCGGACAGGTGGGGCTGCGCGAGGGCCCCATCACCGGGGCGTCGGACCATGTCCATGTCGTGCTGAGCGGCCGAGGCGGCCACACCTCCCGGCCACACCTCACCGAGGACCTCACCTACGCCCTGGGCAGCCTCATCACGCAGATGCCGGCGGTGCTGTCGCGCCGCTTCGATCCCCGTGCCGGCGTGAGCCTGGTGTGGGGCCAGGTGGCCGCGGGCAATGCCGCCAATGTGATCCCTTCCGTCGGGGAGCTGACCGGCACACTGCGGATGCTCGACTCGGCGGCCTGGCACGATGCCGAGAGATTCGTCCGAGGACTCATCGCTGACATCATCGAGCCCTTCGGCGTGACCGCCGAGATCACCTACACGCGGGGCGTCCCACCGGTCGTGAACGACTTCGCCGCGACGCAGAGCCTGCGTCAGGCCGTGACCGAGACGCTCGGCGTCAAGGGAGCGGCCAGCACTCCGCAGAGTCTCGGAGGAGAGGACTTCGCCTGGTACCTGGAGGCCATCCCGGGTGCGATGGGACGCCTGGGGACGCGGACTCCCGACGGACCGACCTACGACCTGCACCAGGGCAATCTGCGAGTCGACGAGCAGGCGATCTCCGTCGGCGCACGGGTGCTCGCCGGTGTGGCCGCGCGCCCGCTCGACGCCTGATGTGCTCTCGCGAAAGCAGCTGATCAGCTGTCGAGGTCGAGCACTCGGTCGCTGCGGGCAGGATCCTCGCTGTCGCGCACGACGACCACGGGGCAGGAGGCGTGCCGCACCACTGCCTCGCTGACAGAGCCGAGCACGAGGCCCTTGAACCCGCCGAGACCGCGCGGCCCGACCGCGACCAGGCTCGCCCCCTCGGCGAGCGTCAGCAGTCCGTTCGCGGCGGGACCGCGGGGAGTGGCATAGGAGACCTCGACGGTGCCGTACTGCGAGACGAGCGTCCGCGTGTCGGCCATGAGGCGCTCACGGACGGCCTGCTCGAAATCGGCAGCGGGCGGCACATAGCCGTGTTCCCAGGTAGACGGCCGGGGAGCGGTGCGCAGGGTCCAGGCCCGCGCGATGGTGACCGGGAGACCGGTGACGTCCGCCCACCGCAGCACCCATGCGAGAGCCGTGTCGGCGAAGGCCGAACCGTCGTGTCCGACGACGATCGGGGAGGAGATGGCGTCCATGGCCTCAGGGTACCGTCGCGGGAGGCTCACCGTCGGAGCCGTCGTATCGCGCCGCACAGGTTACAAATCGGTGTCAGGGGCGTTGAATAGCTCTCCGCCCCTCCCCAAGCTCCCGTCACCGCGATTAGGGTCGGCCACGTGCAGTGAACGTGCCAGACGCGCTGGTGCGAGACGAGGAGGAGAAGTGCGCCATCTGACCAAGGCTGCCGTGCTAGTCGGCGCCGCAGCAGTCGTGCTGAGTGCCTGCGGCACCGCGGCTGACAACGACGACAGTGACGACAACGCCGACGGGCAGCAGTGCGAGGCCGTGGAGCTCGAGGGCGATCCACAGGTCGCGCTCGCGTACGACGTGGGCGGACGCGGGGATCAGTCCTTCAACGACGCGGCCTACGCCGGCCTGGAGAGGGCACAGACCGAGTTCGGCTTCGAGGGCACCGAGGGCGAGGCCGCCTCCGACGAGAGCGAGGAGGTCCGCGAGCAGCGGCTCCGCGGCTTCGCCGATGACGGTTACAACGTCATCGTGGGCGTCGGCTTCGCGTACAGCGAGTCGGTGGACAAGGTCGCGCCGGACTACCCCAATGTCTCCTTCGCCGTCATCGACGGCTTCGACCCGACCGAGGACGACGTCAACTGCAATGTCGCCTACCTGACCTATGCCGAGAATGAGGGCTCGTTCCTCGTCGGTGTCGCGGCGGCCGAGACCACCGAGAGCAACACGGTCGGCTTCGTGGGCGGCGTGAACAATCCGCTCATCCAGAAGTTCGAGGCCGGCTTCAAGGCGGGCGTCGAGGAGGCCAATCCCGATGCCGAGGTCGTCACGACCTACATCGAGGAGTCCGATCCCCGCGGCTTCGGCGACCCGGCCGGTGGCCAGGCGGCCGCGGAGGGGCTCATCAACGACGGCGCGGATGTCATCTTCCACGCCGCGGGTGCTTCGGGCATCGGTGTCTTCGATGCCGTGACGAGCGCCGATCTCTGGGCGATCGGCGTCGACTCCGATCAGTACCTGACCGCCTCGCCGGAGCAGCAGCCGCATATCCTGACCTCGATGCTCAAGCGGGTCGACGTCTCGACGTACGACTTCATCGCCGCGGCCTTCGACGGTGAGCCGCTGTCGGGCTACACCGAGTTCACGCTCGCCGACGAGGGTGTCGACTACTCGACCTCCGGTGACTTCCTCCCCGCGGACCTGGTCACCGAGATCGACGACTACAAGCAGCAGATCATCGACGGCGACCTCGAGGTTCCCGCGGAGCCGTGAGACGCTGAATCGACGGCCCGGGGTCGCGCCTGACGGTGCGACCCCGGGCCTTCGCCCGATCACGACGATGTCAGAGCAGGGGCAGAGCATGCAGGTGGAGCTGCGGGGGATCGCCAAGCGCTTTCCCGGCGTCATCGCCAATCACGATGTCGACCTCACGATCCGAGCCGGGGCCGTCCACGCCCTCATCGGCGAGAACGGCGCCGGGAAGTCGACTCTCATGAAGATCCTCTACGGCGTCCAGGGCGCGGACGACGGCACCATCGTCGTCGACGGCCGGGAACGGCATTTCTCCTCGCCGACCGATGCGATCGAGGCCGGCATCGGTATGGTGTTCCAGCACTTCATGCTTGCCGACAATCTCACCGTGCTCGAGAACATCGTGCTCGGCGCGGAGAAGATGCACGGCATCGGCGAGAAGGCTCGCGGACGGGTCCGTGAGATCTCCGCCGAGTTCGGCTTCGATATCGACCCCGACGTCCGTGTCGCCGAACTGGGGGTGGCCGCGCGACAGCGCGTCGAGATCCTCAAGGTGCTGTACCGCGGAGCGCGACTGATCATCCTCGACGAGCCGACGGCGGTCCTGGTGCCGCAAGAGGTGGAGGTTCTCTTCGCCAATCTGCGCGAGCTCGTCGCCTCGGGCTGCTCGGTGCTGTTCATCTCCCATAAGCTCGACGAGGTGCTCCAGATCGCCGACGACATCACGGTGATGCGGCGTGGCACCACGGTCGGCACGGCCGACCCGGCGACGGCCACGCGTCAGCAGCTGGCCGAGCTGATGGTCGGGGCCGAACTGCCGAGTCCCGAGCTGAGTGCCGACACGGTGACCGACACGCCGGTGCTCTCGCTGCGCTCCATCTCGCTCGTCGACGACACCGGACGCACCCTGCTGGCCGATCTGGACCTGACCATCCACCGAGGCGAGATCGTCGGGATCGCCGGTGTCGAGGGCAACGGTCAGACTGAGCTCGTCGAGGTCATCATGGGCATGCGGCGAGCCACCGAGGGCAGCATCGTGCTCGCCGAGGAGGACATCACGCGGCTGTCCGTGCGGAAGGTCCGGGAGCGGGGGGTGGGATTCATCCCCGAGGACCGGCATCGTCACGGTGTGGTCCTCGACTTCTCCCTATGGGAGAACCGGATCCTCGGGCACCAGACCACTGCTCCGGCAGTACGCGGACCGTTGCTCAGTCCCGGCGGAGCCAGACGGGACGCCGAGCGGATCATCGACGCCTACGACGTGCGGACCCCCTCGGTGCACACCACGGCGCGGGCCCTCTCCGGCGGCAACCAGCAGAAGTTCATCGTCGGACGAGAGATGAGCGGGGATCCGATCCTGCTGCTCGCCTCGCATCCGACCCGTGGCGTCGACGTCGGTGCCCAAGCCGCCATCTGGGACCACATCCGCCGAGCGCGCCAGGAGGGATTGGGCGTGCTGCTGATCTCTGCTGATCTCGACGAGCTCATCGGGCTGTCCGATCGTCTCGAGGTGATCCTGCGCGGACATTTCACCGCCCAGCTCGATCCTCGCGAAGTCACCGCCCAGGAGCTCGGCACAGCCATGACAGGAGGCGCGGCATGAGCGAGCGCGGCGAGCGAACGGTGGGGTCTCTCTCATGCCGGCATCGCCTATTGTTCGTCTTCTTCGAGGCGGTGGCGGCATGAGCCAGCTCGTCCGCCGGGTCACGCAGATGGTGACGTACTCGATCGTGCCGACCCTGGTGGCGATCGCCGCGGCGCTGCTGGCCACGGCTGCGATCGTCTGGATCTCGGGGGCGCCGGTCGGTGGCTTCCTCGAGGCCATGCTCTCGGTCCCCGGACAGCGTGATCTGGTGATCATCGTCAACCAGGCCTCGATGATCGCGCTGTCGGCCTTCGCCGCCGCGATCTGCTTCCGCATGAATATCTTCAATATCGGCGTCGAGGGGCAGTACATCATCGGCGCATGCGCCGGTGCCTTCTTCGCCGGGTCGGGAATCGTGCCGGGTCCGCTGAACATCCTCGCCACGCTCGTCGTGGCGATGCTCGCCGGTATGGCGTGGGCGATGATCGCCGCCGTCCTGAACGTCACCCGCGGCGTCAGCGAGGTCATCTCGGCGATCATGCTGAACTATGTCGCGCTCACCTTGGCCGGCTATCTCGTGAAGACCTACGGCTCCAAGAGCGGGTACACCTTCACGACCGGCACCATCCCGCCGTCGAGTCAGCCGCTCGGGTTCGGGATCTTCTCCGGGGCGCCCGATGTCTGGGCCCTCTCGATCCTCGCGGTGATCGTGGCCGTCGGTTACTCCTTCCTGCTCGGGTGGACGCGCTTCGGCTTCGACCTGCGGACCGCCGGTGAGTCGCGGACCGCGGCCCTGGCCAATGGCATCAATCCGAAGAAGATGGTGCTCATCACGATGGCGATCTCCGGTGCGATCGCCGGGCTGGTGTGGATGCCCAGCTTCTTCGGGAGCACGCACACCTTCGGCATCCCCGAGTATTTCCAGCGCGGTCTCGGTTTCACGGGGCTGGCCGTCGCGCTGCTCGGCCGCAACACGTCCCTGGGCATCTTCTTCGGCGCCACCCTGTTCGCCTTCCTCTCGACGCAGTCGAATCGTCTGCAGAGCGTGGGCGTCGGCCGCGATGTCGTCGAGATCACCCAGGGCGTGGTGGTGCTGATGGTCGTCATCGCCTTCGAGATCTCCCGGCGGGTCAAGGCCCGGCGCGAACAGGAGAGCGTCGCCCGAGAACTGGGCGCGACGAGCGAGGGGGTGCGGGCATGACGCGCACGATCGCTTCCCCAGCGGCGGTCCGGCAGGTGCGGTACCTGACGTGGATCGTCGTGCTGGCCGTCCTCATCACCGTGTCCCTCGTGCGCGTGCTGACCGATCAGAACCGCATGACCACGCCTGGCACGCTGAGGCTCGCACTCATCGCGGCCTGCCCGATCCTGCTCGCCGGCCTCGGCGGTCTGTGGGCCGAGCGCGCCGGGATCGTGAACATCGGCCTCGAGGGCCAGATGCTGCTGGGCACCTGGGGAGCCGCCTTCTTCGCCTATCACTTCGGCGCCTGGGCGGGAGTCGCCGGCGCCATCGCGATGGGCGCCCTGGGTGGGCTGCTGCACGGGCTGGCCACCGTCACCTTCGGCGTGGACCACATCATCTCCGGTGTCGCGATCAATATCATCGGCCTCGGAGCCGTCGGCTACCTGGCGCAGACCTTCTTCGACGGTTACGAAGGCGGCGGTCCGCGGAATCTGTCGGGATACGCGGTGCCCCGAGAGGTCACCATCCCCGGCATCTCCTCGGCGGCGCGCTGGGTGTCAGAGCAACGGTGGTTCCTGATCTCGGATGTCGCGGGCGCGATCGCCGGGGTCACCACCCGCCTCTCGCTGCTCACGATCCTCGCCCTGCTGCTCGTGGCCTTCACGGCGTGGGTGCTGTGGCGAACGCCCTTCGGCCTGAGGCTCAGATCCTGTGGCGAGAGCCCTCAGGCGGCCGAGACACTGGGCGTCAACGTCTATCTGTACAAGTACATCGCGGTCGTCATCTCGGGCGGTTTCGCCGGACTGGGTGGTGCCTATCTCGCGATGGTGGCCTCCTCGTCGTTCACGACCGGGCAGACGAATGGACGCGGGTACATCGGCCTGGCGTCGATGATCTTCGGCAACTGGAATCCCACCGGCGTGCTCGCGAGCTCGTTGATGTTCGGGTACGCCGACGGCATCAGCCTGCTGTCCAATAACGGACCTCTGGTGCACGCCATCCTGCTGCTCCTCGCGGTGCTGTTGCTCGGCTATGCCGCGTTGAAGTTCCGTCGCGGTGAGCGGATGACGGCCTATGTGGTCGCCGGCATCGCCGTGGCTCTCTTCGCCTGGTATCTGGCGGTGGACTCCGTGCCCTCGGACTTCACCGGCATGACCCCCTACATCCTCACCCTGTTCGTGTTGGCAGTGGCCGCGCAACGGCTGCGCATGCCGGCAGCGGACGGAAAACCGTATCGGAAGGGACAAGCCGGATGAGCGCTGGATTCGGATTCACCTCGGCTGCGGCCCCCGTCGACTGGGACGCCCTCACCCGATATGCCACCGAGGTCATGGGCCGGGCCTATGCGCCGTACTCGTCCTACCGCGTCGGAGCGGCGGGACTGGTCGAGGACGGCCGAGTGGTGCTCGGCTGCAATGTCGAGAACGCCGCTTACGGCGTGGCCCTGTGCGCGGAGTGCGGGATGATCTCGGCACTGCACTCGACCGGCGGAGGACGCCTGCGCGCGGTCGCCTGTGTGGACGGCGAGGGGAAGCCGATCATGCCCTGCGGGCGCTGTCGCCAGCTGATCTGGGAGCACGGAGGAGCGGACTGCCAGGTGCTGACCCCACGAGGCCCGGTGTCGATGTCCGAGGTGCTTCCCGATGCCTTCGACGAGACCGACCTGCAGCAGTGACGAGGAGACCTATGCCTGGTGAGTCATCTGCGCGATCTTCCACCGCGGTGGTGGTTGCATGACGGCCGCCCGCCTGGACACCTCGGACCCCGGCTTCCTCGACGATCCCTATCCGGTGCTGGCCGACCTGCGTTCACGGGCGCCGGTGGTGTGGCACGATACCTGGGGCGTCTGGCTCGCCACGACCCACGGTGCGGTGAGCGCCGTGCTGCGGGACCGGCGCTTCGGTCGGATCTGGACCGATCAGGCGCCCCTCGACGAGATGGAGCCGTTCAACGCTCTGCATCGCAACCAGATGATGGAGAACGAGCCTCCTGCGCACACCCGGCTGCGCCGTCTGGTCGCGGGAGCCTTCGGCCGTGGCCATGTCGAGCGGATGCGCCCGCGCATCGCCGACCTCGCGGCCTCCCTGCTCGACGCTCCCGGAGGGGTGATCGAGCAGGTGAACGACGGTGAACACGTCGACATCCTCGCGGCCTATGCCGAACCGATGCCCGTCTTCGTCATCGCCGATCTCCTCGGCGTCCCGCGTGCCGATCATCACGACCTGCGGCGGTGGTCGCAGGCGATCGTGCACATGTACGAGCCCGATGTCGATGCCGACACGAGGAATGCGGCCATCGAGGCGAGCGAGGCGTTCTCCGGCTATGTGCGGGGCGTCGTGGCCCATCGCCGGGATCACCCCGGTGAGGACCTCATCACCGACCTGATCGCCGAACGCGATGGCGGCACTCGTCTGAGCGAGGACGAGCTCGTCGCCTCGGTGGTGCTGCTGCTGAACGCCGGGCACGAGGCATCGGTCAATGTGTTCGGCAACGGCATGCATGCGCTGCTGGCCGATCGTCCGCAGCTGGCGCGCGTCAGCGGTGGTGAGGTATCCGTCGAGACGGCGCTCGAGGAGCTCATCCGCTACGACGCTCCGCTGCAGCTGTTCGAGCGCACGGCGACCGGAGACATCGAGGTTGAGGGAGTCACGATCCGCGAGGGTCAGAAGGTGGCCTGTCTGATGGGCTCGGCGAATCGGGACGCCGCGGTCTTCGAGCGTGCCGACGAGTTCGACGTCGCGCGCGACCCTAATCCGCACGTGGGCTTCGGCATGGGTCTGCATTTCTGCCTCGGCGCCCCGCTGGCGCGCCTCGAGCTGCAGTTGACGATCGGTGCTCTGCTCGACCGGTTGCCCGCTCTGGCTCTCGCCGAGCCCGCGCCGCGCCGTCCGACCTGGGTGCTGCGCGGTTACGAGAGCATCCCCGTACGAGCGAAGGAGTGAACACGGTGGCCAAGGAGCCGTTCGATGCGACCGAGGTGATCGCCGTCAAGCGTGACGGTCAGGTGCTCGGGGAACATCAGATCGACTGGGTGATCGATGCCTACACGCGCGGCGTCGTCGCCGAGGAGCAGATGGCCGCGCTGGCGATGGCGATCTATCTCAACGGCATGGATCGCGGCGAGATCGCCCGGTGGACCCACGCGATGATCGCCTCCGGCGAGCGGATGGACTTCAGCGGGCTGTCGCACCCGACCGCGGACAAGCACTCCACGGGCGGCGTCGGCGACAAGATCACGCTTCCGCTGGCGCCCCTGGTCGCCGCGTGCGGGGTCGCCGTGCCGCAGCTCTCCGGACGCGGGCTGGGACATACCGGCGGGACCCTCGACAAGCTCGAGGCCATCCCCGGTTGGCGGGCTCATCTGGGCAATGAGGAGATGCTCGCGCAGCTCGAGGACGTCGGCGCGGTGGTGTGCGCGGCAGGATCGGGCCTGGCCCCCGCCGACAAGAAGCTGTATGCGCTGCGCGATGTCACGGGCACCGTCGAGTCGTTGCCGCTCATCGCGAGCTCGATCATGAGCAAGAAGATCGCCGAGGGAACCGGTTCGCTGGTGCTCGATGTCAAGACCGGATCGGGCGCCTTCATGAAGAGGGAGCGGGACGCCCGCGAGCTGGCGGCGACGATGGTCGCGCTCGGTGAGGATGCCGGTGTGCGCACGGTCGCTCTGTTGACCGATATGGACACACCGCTCGGCATGACCGCCGGCAACGCGCTGGAGGTCCGGGAGTCCGTCGAGGTGCTGGCCGGGGGCGGGCCGGCCGATGTCGTCGAGCTGACCCTCGCGCTGGCACGCGAGATGCTCGCCGGCGCGGGCCGCGAGGACGTCGACCCCGCGGACGTGCTGGCCTCGGGGCGTGCCATGGATGTCTGGCGGCGCATGATCGCGGCGCAGGGCGGCGACCCGGATGCGGCGCTGCCGCAGGCGGCGGAGACGCAGGTGATCCTCGCCGAGACCGATGGCGTGCTGGGCCGCCTCGACGCGATGGCCGTGGGCGTCGCCGCGTGGCGGCTTGGAGCGGGACGCAGTCGTCCGGGGGAGGAGGTCCAGGCCGCCGCTGGTGTGGAGCTGCATGCCAAACCGGGTGACCCGATCCGCCTCGGACAACCGCTCGCGACCCTCCATACCGACACCCCGGAGCGCTTCGAGCGCGCGGCGGCGGCACTCGCCGGCGCGTGGACGATCGACGACACCGGATGTGACCTGCGTCCCGTCGTGATCGACCGGATTGGTTAGGGTCGGGCCATGCGTGTGCTGAACAATCGTCAAGAGATCGCCGACTCCGCGGGTACTGAACTCGGGGTCAGCGCGTGGATGCCGATCGAGCAGGATCGCATCGACATGTTCGCCGACGCATCCGGCGATCGTCAGTGGATCCATGTCGATCCCGAGCGCGCGGCCGAGGGCCCCTTCGGCGCGACGGTCGCCCATGGCTACCTGACGCTGTCGATGCTGCCTTTCCTCGGTGCCCAGGTGTACGCCTTCGCGGGCGATCTCGCGCGGGTCAACTATGGCCTCAACAAGGTCCGGTTCATCACGCCGGTCCGGGTGGGCTCGCGCATCCGCGACCGGGTGACGGTCCTGGAGGTGCGCGATATCGCCAAGGGCCAGCAGGTGACCTTCCAGCACACGGTGGAGATCGAGGGTGAGGACACACCCGCCTGTGTGGCCGAGGCCGTCGTGCTGCTCATGGACAACGGGGGGACGGCCGGATGAGTCGGGCCAGCGCGGAGCAGATCGCCGGGCTGCCGAAGGTCGCGTTGCACGAGCATCTCGACGGCGGAGTCCGGCCCGCGACGGTCGCGCAGATCGCCGCCGAGATCGGTCATCAGCTTCCGGCTCCGGCCGAGACGCTCGGCGCCTGGTTCGCCGAGGCGTCGAGTTCGGGATCGCTGGAACGTTATCTGGAGACCTTCGAGCACACCGTGGCCGTGATGCAGCGGCCGCAGGACCTGCGTCGTGTGGCCCGTGAGGCCGTGGAGGACCTCGCCGCCGATGGGGTCGTGTACGCCGAGCTCCGTTGGGCTCCCGAACAGCACCAGCAGGCAGGGCTGAGCCTCACCGAGGCGGTCGAGGCGGTCCAGGAGGGTATCGACGAAGGTGTCGCGGCCGTCCGCGCAGCCGGTGGGACAATGGTCGTCGGACAGCTGCTGACGGCCATGAGGCACGCCTCGCGTGGACTGGAGATCGCCGAGATCGTCGTCGCCTACCGCGATCGCGGGGTCTTCGGCTTCGATATCGCCGGTGCCGAGGACGGTTTCCCACCGATCCTGCATCTGGAGGCCTTCGAATATCTGCGCCGGGAGCATGCGCATTTCACGATTCACGCGGGTGAGGCCTTCGGACTTCCATCGATCTGGCAGGCCGTCCAGCGCTGCGGAGCCGACCGACTCGGCCACGGCGTGCGGATCGTCGACGATATCGACGTCTCGGGCTACCGTCCGCGCCTCGGCCGGCTGGCGGCGTACATCCGCGACCGGCGCATCCCGCTCGAGCTGTGCCCCTCGTCCAATGTCCAGACCGGGGCGGCGGCCTCGATCGCGGACCACCCGATCGCGCTGCTCGCCGAGCTCGGCTTCCGGGTGACGGTGAACTCGGACAACCGGCTGATGAGCCAGACCTCGATCGGCCGGGAGTTGACCTTGCTCAGCGAGGCTTTCGGCTATTCCGTCGGCGACCTGCGCTGGTTCACGGTCAATGCGATGAAGAGCGCCTTCCTGCCCTTCGACGAGCGGCTCCAGCTCATCGACGAGGTCATCAAGCCCGGCTACGGCGCCTGACCGCCACCGGCGGCGGTACGCCATCAACCCTTCCGCTCCGGTGGAGGTAGTCTGTCAACCTCATCCGGCCCCGATGAGGTTGATGGACTACCGCCGCCATGGTCGGATGTCGTCAGAGCGAGGCGGTCAGCTCACGCCGGGCACGTGCCGGGGTCAGCGGACGGCATCCGGCCGCCACCGCGCGCGCGACGACCGCCTGCTCAGTCGACATCAGCGCCCACCCGCGGCGCAGCAGCACACCGGGCGGCTTGCGGGACTCCCGCAGATCACGGGCCAGTCGAAGCGCGAAGGTCAGCAGGCGCGGCCGCACGAGACAGATCGCATCCGCCAGCAGGCCGCGCTCCCTGCAGGCGGCGACGATATCCGGGGCGAAGAGACCCTCGGCGATGAACCGGTCACCGACGACCTCGACCCGATGGCTGCCGATGCGCGCACTGCGTGAGAGATCGTAGACCGGCACGCTGGTGGCGCGCGTCCGGCACAGTTCCTCCATGGCACGGATCGCCTCGTCCCGATCCCAGCTCCGCACATCGTCCCAATCGGGAAGTCCCAGGGGACTCATGGGCAGCGACGGGTGATCAGCGTCGTAGTAGAAGTCGTCGAGCCGCAGTACCGGCCATCCCAGGCGGGCGGCGAGATGCGACTTGCCGGAGCCCGAGGGGCCCGCGACGATCACGGCGCGCGCTTGCATCAGCAGACGGCGAGGGCTTGGCCGACCTGGTCGACGAACACGCCCTGTCCATGACCGGTCGGATGCACCTGATCGGTCCCGGTGATCTCCGGATGCTGTGAGGCGAGGGCGTTCCAGTCGATCAGGTGGACATTGTCGTGGGCCTCGGCCACGCTCCGGACCGCCGCGAGGGACTGGTCGCTCCATGAGCGGCCCGGGACATAGGGGGCGACGAGCCCGACCTGCCGGTCGGCGAGCTCGTTCCCGACGAGGGCGTCCAGGTCGGCGGCGTCGATCTCACCGTTGGTGCCGGTGGCGATGAGCACAGTGGGATGGAGCTGTCCCTGCGCGGCGGCTTCCCGGACCGCGCCGGCGACATCCCCGTACTGCCAGCCGACCACGGCGACGGCAGAGGAGCCGGGGCGGCGCTCGAGGAGCGCAGGAGCCACGGCGACGGTGACGGAGTCACCGAAGGCGCTGACGGCCTCGTTCGCACCCACGGCGCGGCACGCATCGGGCGGGGCGGGCGGAGCATCGGGCTGCGCCGGCTCCTCCAATGATTCGATCGAGGCGGAGACGGCGCGCTGACCTTCGCGCAGCGCCGATTCGACATCGGACTCCGCCGGAGCCTTCCAGACGGCGACCGACGCCGTGAGGAGCACGGCGAGCGCGGCCAGGGCGAGGGGGCGGGTGCGCCGTGGGCGGTAGACCGTCTCGTCTCCGCGGATCTGCGCCCCCCACCGGCTGATCGTGGCCCGGGCACCGTCGCGTCGTATCGGCGACTCGATGAAACGATAGGAGAGGGCTGCCACCGGCACGGAGGCGAGCACCGCCAGCCAGCCGGCCGGCACCCGGTGCTCGCCGGGAACGAGGCGGGTGACGATGACCAGGAGCGGCCAATGCCACAGGTAGATGCCGTAGGAGCGCTCGCCGAGCCACCGCAACGGTGCACAGCCGAGGGCTCGCGCGAGCGGTGTCGGGTTGGCCGCGGCCAGGACGAGGCCGACGGTGGCGAGATTGGCGAGCGCGAGACCGCCGAGGAAGGTCCGGTCGCTGTCCCAGGGCACGGTGAGGGTGTAGACGGCGAGCACGCCGAGGCCGAGGAGTCCGAGGGCGGTGTACCGCATCTTCTCGGTGGCGGCGGCGAAGCCGTCCCGCAGCAGGTGCGGGGCGCTGCCGAGCGCGGTGGCGGCACCCAGCAGCAGCCCGAAAGCGTGCGAGTCGAGACCCATGTAGGCGCGCGTCGGGTCGGCGGTGACGTACCAGGCCGCCATCAGCGCGGCGGACACGAGGGCGAGTCCGAGGACGATCCGTCGGCTCGCCGTTCGGCTGGTCACCGTGAGGAGGCCGAGTATGAGGACCGGCCACAGGAGATAGAACTGTTCCTCGATGCCCAGCGACCAGAGGTGGTTGAGCAGCGGTGGGACGCTGGCATCGGCATAGGACCAGCCCTCGTGGATCTGGATCCAGTTGCTGGTCCAGGTGAGGGCGCCGAGGACCTGACTCCGTAGCCCGGCACCGGTGTCGTTGCCGACCGCCAGCGTGATGGCGCTGGTCACCGCGACCATCACCAGGAGGGCGGGGGCGAGCCGGCGTATGCGGCGCAGCCAGAAGCGTCGCAACGCGAGACGTCCTCGGGACTGCGCCTCGCGCAGGATCAAGGCGGTGATGAGGAAGCCGCTGAGCACGAAGAAGACGTCGACACCGACGAAGCCTCCAGGGAAACGATCCGGATCGGCGTGATACGCCAGGACCAGGACCACGGCGATCGCCCGCAGTCCGTCCAGTGCCGCGAGGTGCCGAACCGGACGAGGGGACCCTTCGGTATCGGTCGCGGGCCGCTCGGAACGGGGGTGGAGGGTGGTGCTCACGCGGTAGGCCTCGCCGGGTGGACACGAGGCCCGGAGTCGACGGAGACGTGCGTGGGCATGGATCTATGGAAACACGCCCGGACGACGGGGAGTCCACGCCCCGCCGTCCGGCGCGGACCGCTCGCCCAGACACGGCGCGACCTCTTAGGCTGGGCACATGACCACGTTGCTCTCTGTCGCGGAGATCGCCGGCGAGATCGATCACGCCATCCTCAAGCCCGAGCTGACCCGAGCCGAGGTCGACGCCGATCTGGAGCTGGCACGCGAATACAGCATCTTCAGCGTGTGCGTACGTCCCAGTGATGTCGCGCACGCGGTCGAGCGGCTCGCCGGCTCGCCGGTTGCCGTGGGAACGGTCATCGGCTTCCCGCACGGGACCACCACCACGCAGGCCAAGGTCGCCGAGACACGCCAGGCGCTCGAGGACGGGGCCCTCGAGCTGGACATGGTGCTGAACATCGGCCGGTTGCGCAGCGGTCTCCTGGACGATGTGGAGGAGGACATCCGTGCCGTCAAGCAGGCCGCCGGAGACCAGGTGGTGAAGGTCATCCTCGAGACGGCGTTGCTCGACGACGATCAGAAGATCGCGGCATGCGGCGCGGCCGAGCGGGCGGGCGCCGATTTCGTCAAGACCTCGACCGGTTTCGCCGGGGGCGGAGCGACCCTGGATGACGTGCGTCTGATGCGGGCCTCGGTCGGTCCAGGAGTCCAGGTCAAGGCATCCGGGGGCGTCCGCGGCCTGGACACCCTGTTGGAGATGCGCGAGGCGGGAGTCACTCGCTTCGGCACGAGCGCGACCCGCGTGATCCTGGACGATCTCGCGGCGCGATCCGCCGGCGGTCGGGGCACGGGCGCGGAGGACGCCGCCTCCTACTGAGGATCGCACCGCATTCGTCATCGACCGTTGACAGCGCGTTCACCTTCGGGTGATGGTGTCGGGACCTGGAGTATCCAGACACCATATCGGGGGAATATCGATGACACGCGCATCGCGCCGTCTCGCAGGAGCGGCGCTCGGATCATTGCTGGTCACGGGCACGTTGACCACACTCGCGGCGGCGCCGGCACAGGCCGACGAGGTCGCCCTGAACCTGCTCAGCTTCAACGACTTCCACGGCCGTATCGACGAGAACACCGTCAAGTTCGCCGGCACCGTCGAGGAGCTGAGGGCCGAGGGCGGTGCGGACAACACGCTCGTGCTGTCCAATGGCGACAATATCGGCGCCTCGCTGTTCGCCTCGGCGGTCTCCGAGGACATCCCCACGCTCGACGTGCTCAATGCGCTCGGCGTCGCGGCGAGCTCGGTGGGCAACCACGAGTTCGACAAGGGGGTCGACGATCTCACCGGCCGCGTGGGGGACGCCGCCGATTTCCCCTATCTGGCGGCCAATGTGCTCGGCCCCGACGGTGATCCGGTCCTGCCGGCCTATGAAACCTTCGAGGTGGCTGGCCTGGAGGTCGCCGTGGTCGGGGCGGTGAGCGAGGAGACGCCCGCGCTGGTCAGTCCCGGCGGTGTCGAGGGCTTGGAGTTCGCGGACGTGACGGAGTCCGTGAACGAGGCGGTCGAGGAGCTCGAAGCCGGCGAGACGCCGCCGGATGTGATCGTGGCGCAGATCCACGAGGGATCTCCCGATGGCAGCGTCAGCTACGAGGAGGCCGTCGCATCGAGCCCGACCTTCCGCGACATCGCCGAGGGTGTCTCGGGCTCCGTGGACGCCATCTTCATGGGGCACACGCACCAGGAGTACGCCTGGGACGCGCCGGTACCCGGTCAGCCCGATCGCACGCGGCCGATCCTGCAGACCGGCAGCTACGGGGAGAACATCGGACAGGTCGGTCTGACGATCGACACCGAGTCCGGGGAGGTCGTCTCGCACACGGTACGCAACGTGCCGCGGACGGAGACCGAGGATGCCGTCCTCGTCGACCAGTTCCCCCGTGTGGGCGAGGTCCAGGCCATCGTCGATGCCGCGCTGGAGGTGGCCGATGAGATCGGGCGCGAGGTCAAGGGATCGCAGACCGCCGACATCACCCGGGCCTTCAGCGGCACGAGCGAGGACCGTGGGGCCGAGTCCACGCTCGGCGGTCTCGTGGCGGACTCGCTGCTGGCGAAGGTCTCCGACACTCAGGCGGGTGCCGATCTCGGGATCGTGAACCCGGGCGGTCTGCGCGCGGACCTGCTGTATGCGCCGTCAGGTGCCGAGCAGCCGGGGGAGATCACCTATGCCGAAGCCAATGCGGTCCTGCCTTTCGTCAACAATGTCAGCTCGGTCGAGGTGACCGGGGAGACCCTCAAGAGGATCTTCGAGCAGCAGTGGCAGCGTGATGCGAACGGTGACGTGCCGAGCCGCGCCTATCTGCAGCTGGGGGTCTCCGAGAACGTCTCGTACAGCTTCGACTCGACACGTCCTGAGGGCGATCGGATCACCGGGATCACCATCGACGGCGAGCCGGTCGATCCCGCCGCGAGCTACCGGATCGCCACGTTCTCCTTCCTGGCCCAGGGCGGTGACAACTTCCGAGCCTTCGCCGAGGGCACGAATACCGATACCGGACTGGTCGACTACGAGGCGTGGATCGAGTACCTGGAGTCCACCTCGCCGGTCTCGCCCGACTTCGCCCGCCGCTCCGTCGAGGTCCAGGGGCTCGCCGAGGAGTACACCGCCGGTGACACGTTGACCCTGACCCTCCCTGCGCTGGATCTCACATCGCGTGGCGCGCCGGCCAATACGGAGGTCCGCGTCGAGGCCGTCACCGAGGACGACGAGGCCGTCGATCTCGGCACGGTGCCCGTGAGCGAAGGGGCAGCCGAGGTCTCCGTCGACCTGCCCGCCGAGCTGTCCGGTCAGGTGCGGTTGCGGATGACGGCAGAGCCGACCGGCACGGTCGTGACCACCCCTCCGGTCACCGTGAACCCGCAGGAGGCCCCCGGTGCCGGTCTGCGCGCCGAGGCGTCCCCGGTCCGCTACCCGCTGCCCGCGCGCATCGATGTCACCGCGCGTCCGGACGCGACCGGCGTGGTGACGGTCGCCTCGAAGGGCTTCCCGGTCGGCGTCGGCTTCCTGAGCGGTGGTTCGGCGAGGGTGTACACCCTGCCCTTCGTGCTGGGACCGGGTGAGCACCAGCTGACGCTGACCCACTGGGGTGACCGGCAGTACGAACGCAGTTCGGTACCGGTGACGGTCAAGGTCCGACGATGAGCCGGACCCGTGGTCGGGTCGTCGGAGGCTTGCTCGGGAGCCTGGCTCTCGCCGCGGGGCTTCTCGGGGCTCCGGCCGCGAGCACGGCGGCACCCGACGGGGACGGCCTCGTCATCTCGGAGGCGTATCTGAACGGCGGCAGCGCCGGCGCGGCCTATCGGAACAAGTACGTGCAGATCGCCAATCCGACCGACGAGGCGGTCGACGTCCGCGGATGGTCGGTGCAGTACCGCTCGGCCACGAGCACGGGGAGGTTCAGCGGCGTCATCGAGCTCGGCGATCACACCATCCCCGCGGGCGGACAGCTCCTGGTCGGCGGGAACAGCAATGGGGGCGCGGGGACCGAGAATCCGGAGCCCGATGTCACGAGCGGCATCGCCTTCTCCGGCAGCGCGGGTGGCATCCTGGCACTCGTCCGCTCGGCGGGCGCGCTGAGCGGTGAGCGAGAGACGGTCCTCGGTGATCCCACCCTCGTCGACCTCGTGGGATACGGCACGTCGGTGACCTACGAGGGAAGCGGACAGGCACAGGGCTACTCGGTCACATCGGCGATCGGGCGAGACGAGGATCTGACCGACACCGATGACAATGCCGCGGACTTCTCGGCCCAGGACCCATCGCCCGAGGCCTGTGGTGAGGTCTGCGACGGCGACGCGAGCGAGCCCGGCGAGCCGCAGGATGTGACGATCGCCAAGATCCAGGGCGAGGGCGCCGAGAGCCCCCTGCTCGGGCGACCGGTGCGCACGCGCGGTGTGGTGACGGCCGTCTATCCCGAGAGCGGATTCGACGGACTGTACCTGCAGACCGAGGGGACGGGAGGCGACCTCGAACTGGGTGAGCATGTCGCCTCGAACGGGCTCTTCGTGTACTCGTCGACTCTGGCCGCGCAGGCGGAGGTCGGCGATCATCTGGAGATCACCGGCACGGTCGGGGAGTATTACGGACTCACTCAGCTCGTCCCACGGGCGGGTGGCTGGCAGGTGCTCGATGATCCGGCGGAGGCTGTGAAACCCGCGTCGGTAGAGTTCCCCCTCACGGAGGCTCAGCGCGAGTCCCTCGAGGGCATGCTGGTGGCCCCGGCCAATGACTTCACGGTCACCGACAACTACACGACCCATCAGTACGGCCAGATCGGTCTGGCGGCCGGTGACGCCCCGCTGGCGCAGCCGACGGATGTGGCGCGTCCGGGGTCGGCCGAGTACGAGGCGCTGGTGCTCGAGAACGCGGAACGGGCCGTGACCGTGGACGATGGCTCGACCGTGAACTTCCTGAACGGCGCGAATCGCGAGATCCCCGTGCCCTGGCTGACACCCGAGAACGAGGTTCGCGTCGGTGCCCGGGCGACCGTGACCGATCCGATGATCCTCGACTTCCGGAACGACACGTGGAAGCTCCAACCCACGAGCCGGCTCGCCGCGGGAGACGAGGAGCCGCTCGTGGTGGAGAGGTCCACCCGGACGGAGGGTCCCGCCGACGTGGGTGGCGATGTGCGGATCGCGACCTTCAATGTCCTGAATTACTTCACCACGCTGGGGGAGGAGTACGCGGCGGCCGGCAAGGGTGACTGCACCTACTACGCCGATCGCGCGGGCGACAACCTGACGGTCGACTCGTGCGCCAACAACGGTCCACGCGGGGCCGCGAACCGGGCGAGCTTCGAGCGTCAGGAGGCCAAGATCGTCGCGGCGATCAATCGACTCGATGCCGGTGTCGTGTCGCTGGAGGAGATCGAGAACTCGGCGGCCTTCGGCGAGGACCGGGACGCTGCTCTGCGGACCCTGGTCGAGGCGCTGAACGAGCATGCGGGTGAGGACCGGTGGGCCTTCGTGCCGTCCCCGGAAGCAGTACCCGAGGACGAGGACGTCATCCGCACGGCTTTCATCTACCGGCCCGCCGAGGTCGAGCTCGTGGGTGACTCGGTGATCCTCGAGGACGAGGCGTTCGGCAATGCCCGCGAGCCGTTGTCGCAGGAGTTCCGTCCGGTCGGTTCGGGTGAGGAGGACGACTTCCTGGTGATCGTCAACCATTTCAAGTCCAAGGGCTCGGGCTCGGGCGAGGATGCGGATCAGGGGGACGGGCAGGGGAGTTCGAATGCCTCTCGCGTGCGGCAGGCGACGTCCCTCGTCGCCTTCGCCGAGTCCGAGCAGCAGCGCGCGGACACGGAGCTGGTCTTCCTCACAGGGGACTTCAATGCCTACAGCAAGGAGGACCCCCTCCGCGTCATCGAGGACGCCGGATATGTCAATGTGCCGGCCGAATACGGGGCCGATCCGACCTATCAGTTCGGTGGTCAGATGGGATCCCTCGATCACGTGTTCGCCTCACCCGGTGCCGCCGAGCGGGTCACGGGAGCCCATGTCTGGACGATCAATGCCGAAGAGTCGATCGCTCGGGAGTACAGCCGCTTCAACCAGAACGTCACCCAGCTGTACGACACGAGCCCGTATCGGGCGAGCGACCACAATCCGGCCGTGGTCGGCATGTCCACGTCCGAGGAGCCTGTGCTGGGCCTCAGCGCCCGCGCGGACCCGGTCCGGTGGCCCAAGGGCCCGGTGGTGGAGGTCTCGGCCCACGCGGACGCGCGCGGGGGCGTCGTGGTCAAGGCCGGCTGGCTACCGGTCGGCATCGGACGTCTCAGCGGTGGATCGGCGCGCGTCCCGGTCTTGCCGGTCGTCCTGGGACCGGGACGCCACACCCTCGATATCCACTACCTCGGTGGCGGCGGGTTCGGTGCCGAACGGGTGACCGTGGAAGCGCAGGTCCGGGCCCCCTGAGCCTGGGGAGGGGGTGTCTCGACGACACCCCCTCCCTGTTCGCCTCGCTGGAGCTATTTGGTAGTGTTCTCGACGCACCACGGTTCCGGTTCGGGACCACGTCCGGGTGGCGGAATAGGTAGACGCGCTAGCTTGAGGTGCTAGTGCCCGGTTACGGGCATGGGGGTTCAAGTCCCCCCTCGGACACACCTGTGAAGTGGCCCCTGATCTGCGGAAACGCAGGCGGGGCCACTTTGCATTTGCGCCCAGGGGAGCACCAGGGGAGCACATGCGGCCCAGCGGGATGCACCGATGACACCTAACCAGGGTCAAAGGAGCACCCGACATGGCATGGATCGAACAGCGGCACCGGACCGACAGCGGGATCTCAGTGCGGGTCAAGTGGCGCCTCGGAGGGGGCCGCACGGGCCCGTTCCAGATCGAAACGTTCAGCGCCGGCACCGACGCGCAGAACCGCGCTCGCGCTGAGGGTTTCAAGAAAATGGTCGAGGCCGCAGGTGGCAACTGGCCCGACGGCTGGGTCAAGGGCGAGGGATTCGTACGTTCGCGCGACGACCGCTACGTGCCGCCGCCGCCCTTCGCCGAGGTGGCCGAGGAGTACGTGCGACAGATCGTCGACCTGTCGCCCGGGCAGCGCAGCCGGTACCTGTCCCAAGTGCGGGTGCTGAGGGAGACGGAGGTCCGCGGCATACGGATCTTCAACCGACCCATCGACGCCATCACCGAGAAGGACATCAAAGCCTGGCTGATCGACTGGGACCGATCCATCAAGACCAAGGCGAACTACCACGGGCTGCTCTTCGGCATCTTCACCTACGCCCAAGAAGAAGGCCAGGTCGACGTCAACCCTTGCGCGCGCACCGCGCCCAAGCGATCGCGAATCCGCCAATCCCAAGCCGACCTGCGATTCCTGACCGAGGACGAGTTCCGGATCGCCGCGCAACTCGCCGCCGACGCCAAGGACCTGCTCACCCTGACGGTCGGCACCGGGCTGCGATTCGGGGAGGTCACCGCCCTGTGGTGCGGCGACATCGATCTCGAGCACCGAACCATCCGCGTGAACAAGGCCTGGAAACGCGACGGCGAGGATGGGGAGACCGAGACTCCCGGATGGCTCAAGAAGCTGGTGCGACCCAAGCACGCCATGCGCGGCCATCACCTTGGCAACCCCAAGACACCGAAGTCACGCCGCACTATCACGATCGCCCCGGCCCTGGTCGAGCTCCTGCGACCCCTCGTGGAAGGCCGGCTCCCGGATGACATCGTTTTCACCTCGCCGACCGGACTCGCCGTCCACAACAGCGACTTCTACGAGCGCGTGTGGCAGCCTCTCAGTCTCGATCTGCAGGAGTCGGGCATAGCGCCGTTCCGGTTCCACGACCTGCGCCACACCCACGTCGCTTGGCTCATCGCCGGCGGCGCACCACTGCCGCACATCCAAGCGCGCCTGGGCCACGAATCGATCACCACCACGATCGACACCTACGGTCACCTGCTGCCTGCCGGCGACGAGCTGATCTCCGAAATCATCGAGACGGCGCTCACCGGAGGGCGCATCCGGCCGGTCATGCGGCTGGTGCGGGGCGATCGGTGAGGCCGTCACAGGTGCGAACGCGCACTCGACGCGTGCCGGAGGATTGCAACCTTTGACGGATGGTCGAGCACCGGCTGCTCGCCGGCCACGATGAGCTCCTCGAGGTCAGCAGGACGGAAGCGCACATGCTTGCCGATCCTCGTACAGCGGATTCGTCTCGCGCGGACCGCGTCTGCGACCCAGCGCTGCGGAACGTTCAAGTACGCCGCAGCCTCGGCGACGGTCAGGAGATGGACGTTTCGACGGTCTTCAACGGGCTCGGCGGTCATGAGCAGGCACCTTCCAAGGAAGTGGGTCCGTGACAGCGGACGCAGGGAGCTGTTCCCATTCCGTAGGTGCTCCGTCACTTCGCCCAGCGTGCCCAACGCGGTGGAATGCTGCAGGGCGCTCGCGGTGCCGCAGATGTGCTCGGTCGAAGCCGCCTTCGACTAGGGAGACTTCTCGTCTGGCGACGGGCGGGCGCGGACAGCGCTGCGCTCGACGCGAAGTCGAGTTGCTGGACGATCGCGTCGGCGATGTGTTTGCCGTGACGCGCGGCCTGATCGCCATACCAGTCCCGCAATGAAGGGACGCCCGGGACACCAAGGACGAGGCAGAAAGCGACGAACCTCCGAATGTGACGAGCCAAAAGCCCGGCCTAGGCGGCGAAGTCGAATGCGCCCACGCAGCAGTTTCTTCAGACCCCACCGGCACTTTTGTCCGGCTGCTGCAGCGACGGCCTCGGCATCCCGTCAAAGGCAGGGCAAGGACGCGGAGTGGATCCAAAGCCGACGCGAATGGACTCCGCCGCTCGTGGTCGCCGGGCAGCCTCGGTGTGATCGTTCGGGTCCGGACCGTCCTTTGACGTGCCAAGGTTCGTGCATGGCTGTTGCGCGCAGACGATCATGAGCGCTGGGCTGGCTGTCTTTGCTCCTGCTTGTCCTCGGAGCGTTCGCCTTCGTGGTGCCGATCGCCATCTCCATGCAGGCATCCGATGCTACGAGCGTGGTTCTGGAAGAAAAGCCGATTCAGGTCCAAGCGCCAAGCAGCCAGACGTGGGGAATCTACTTCAACGACTCAGACAACAGCGGCTACGGCCATTCGTGCCGGGCCGCCGACGAATATGGTCAGCCGATTGAGCTTCGAGACCCGGGCGTCACATTTACGACGTCGGATACCGAGATGCTCGACCTCATCTTCACCACCCCTCCGAGCGGTCGGTTCACGGTCCAGTGCGACGTACAGAGCGCTGTCGCGCGGGTGGCTCCAGCAGAAATCCAACGGACTGTCTTGTCGGCACTCGGCGAGGCGGCGCTCTTGGGCATTGCTGGAGTGGCCGTTGGTGTCGTATGGCTAAAGAGCTCACCGGCTCCGGAACGAACCTTTCCGGCCTAGAGCTCAGGACCGGCTACTGCCTTCGCGGCGGAAGGACCCACCCGCCGTTGAACGTCGACCGGCAACAGTCCCTTCCGGGGTCAAGACCCGTCTGCAAGACGAACCCGTTACCTGGCGCGAACGTTCGCGGACAGCAGTCCGGCGCGGGTCGTTGAGGACCTGATCCCATTCGATCTATTCAGGCACACCTCGTGCTGATGTCGCTCGGTCCGGTGGATGGTTTGCTAGGTGGGTGACGGACTTCGAGATCCCTAGCCCCGTCGGCAATACCGTCGAGGGCGACGCGAGTGCTGATTGCCCGGTGCCCCTGGCGCACGAACGCTTCTCAGAAGCGCATTGGTTCATGCATCAGATGATGACGAACTACCACACCCCACTTACGTTCCGTTTCTCGGCCAACGCCTTCTTGAGCGCACTGAAGTCAGTTGTTGACATGCTGCGACTCGACCTCGAACGTGCCGGCCAGAATGAGTGGCGACGCGCTCGGTTCGAGGCTCTGAAGGGCGATTCCGTGTTCGCGGCCTTCTCGCACGGTCGGAACATCGTGCTTCACCAGGGTGCCCTCGTTCAGAGCAGCCGAGTTGAGGTGAACCTGTTCAAGTACAACCGACGGAAGCTCAGTTTCGGGTGGGAGCGAAAGTCAGACGAGCCCAGCGCGAACGTGTTGGAGCGCGTCCGGGCGACCAACCTCCTATTTCCCGACGACCGCCGCCCGGAGGGTGAGCAATACGTCGTCCGGAGGATCTACTACGAGCCGAAACTGAGCGCGGACCACGACGTGCTCACAGCGAGCCACATCGCGTGGACCGTTGTTGGCGCGTTCCTACGCGACGCCCACAACTTGCTCGGTTTCAGCTTCGACGATCACGATGATGAGCACTCCGCAGACCACGATGTCGAGCACTGGTGGGACTACCGAGAAACGGACGCCTACCCCGAGATTCTCCAGCAGTGGGGCTGGGCCTGAACGTTCTGGTTGAGAAGTCGTGTGTCAGCGGTTCTTCTGCGCCTCGCAGCGTCTCTCACTCCACGGATGCTTGATCGGGATTCTGGCAGGGTGAACTCGATCGAGCACTGCCTGGGGTGGACGCCGAACTTCTTGGGGAGCGCGTTAGGCGAGAGCGGCCCAGTTCCCTACTCGTCCAGGATCTGATCCCACTGGGACTGTGGCAGGCGGACCTGCGGTTGGAGGGCTTGACTCGCTCGTAGCGGACAACGCGGGTGACGGGCACGCCCGCCTCGGGTCTCTCAATCTCGGTCCAGACCGATTGGGCCATCTTTCTGTCAACTGGGCCGCGCCTCAACGATCACTTGCGGTGGAGTGACGGACGCCGGCTGTTACCTGACAGCGGCAGTCCCGACTGTCGCGGACCGCATCGGCGAATCCCCACACGACGCGCGCTATTAAGGGCGGCTAACGAGTCCAGACGTGAACCAATGAACGAGTGTCACCGCCAGAGAGACCGCCGCTTCCGCCTCCGACTGGGCTACGTCTCGGATCGCGCCCTCTGGCGTCGCGTGTCGCTCCTGTCCCTGCCAGAGCGTCTCTAGCATCGCTAGAAGGGTCTCGCCCGGCGCCCGGGATTTCCCACCCAGGCCACCGACTGACCACACCGAGACCGTGTCCCGAACATGACCGATCGCCTTACCGAGCGTCGCCCCCGCGTCCTTCGGAATCGTCAGCGGCAACACGCACGCCTCGACCGCTTTCACCGCTTCGCCGTAGGCCTTCGAATAGTCCGGGCTCGGCGAGTAGCACGCGTTCCACGCTCCCCTGATCGCCCTCGCCGCATCCGTCTCGCCGCTGGCTGCCGACTCGACGAGCCCCCTCGTCTCCTCGCTGACGCGGCGCTCAAGCCCCCAATAAGGCGTCTCCACGACGCGCCACGCTGAGCCACCTTCGGCGAGGATGTTCTCCAACCAGAACGGGATGTTCTCCGCTCCGCTCCGCGCTGCTGCTCCCCATCCACCCCGAAACTCGATCTCACACTCGCGGAGGACAAAGTCGACGAGGTCGATCCGATCGTCGTCGTCGTCGACCTCGTCCCAGTAGTCGACGAACCTCGAAGCGTACGCGCCTGCGTAGTGGGGGAGAACCACCCTCAACACACGCTCCGCCTTCTGCGCGTCGAGTCCATGTGAGGCCGAGCCGAGCCACTCGCGAACCGAGGGCGCAAGCCACGTAGGGAATCCCTCGACAACACTCGCCAACTCCTCCGCGCGCAGCGCCGACCTCCGCGCGGAAATTGGCCTCCACACGCCCGCTTCCGCCTCACTCATGTCCGAGAGCATAGGAAACTCTTCTAATACCGCTCGGAGGCTCGCGGGCGGACCGTGCCGGGTGCACCGGCGTGGGCGCCCCTCGCGAACAACTCAAGCAGGGGCCCACCGGGCCGACCAGCGCAAATATTGGACGTGCTGGCCCAGCGTTCCTGACACGACACAGCCTCGCCCTTCCAGGTATCGCACCGACGAGGAGCGAGGCCTCTCGTCGTCATAGTCACGATAGCGTCGACGCATGCCTGAAGCTCTATGGACGCTGCTGGGCGTCGCGATCGGTGCCGTTCTCTCTGGCGTGTTCGTCGTCGTCGCCGCAATCCTCGCAAGTAAGAGCGCCGACGCGGATCGCGAGGAAGCCCGAACTGAACGTCTCTTTCACGCTCGGCGTGTCGCCTATGAGGAGTTTCAGTCGGGTGCTCGGCTAGTCGTCGAGGCAGTTTGGAAGGCCCACCGCGAAGGGGCTGCTCAACCTGACTTCGATATCTTGGACGACGTCGTCCGATCGCTCGGAACGGTTCGCCTCTACGCCTCGCCAGGGACGACCGACGCCGCCGAGGGGCTACTACGAACCCTCGATGAATACGTCGCGAGCGATATCGCCGACGCCCCATCGGCCGATGCGGTGAGCGCCGCCTACCGGTGGGCCGACGAGTCTTTGAATTCCTTCGCGGCGGCAGCACGCCTCGATCTCACATAGTCGGCTCATGCCTGCGTGTCTTCTCAACGTCGTGGGTAAGCACTAACCTCCCCGACCTCACCGACGTCGACGGAGATGGCAACTGCGGAGGTGTGTCTTTCTGGGCGGAATAGGTCAGCCACAGGCGGATCGGGAGCATGTGGTCAGACCGCTGGTGCGACGGGACCTTGCCCATCGCCGGAGCTGCGGGGACCGAGTGCTGCATCGAGTCGAGTTCGGCTCTGTTGCGAATCGGTTGAGCGATCATCAGATCGCCTCGGGGCTCGAAGGTGTTCCCTAGCGAAAGCGTCGAGACCGGCCGCGGCGGTTGATCGGACGGGGATGTACTCCGCCGCCGGAACCTTGACGAGCGCAGCGGATCGGCTGTCCATCTCCGGCAGCGGGACGCGTTCGAAGAAGAGTCGTTTGCGTGTTCCTGCTTCGATGATTCGGCCGAGGCGGACGTCGATGTGCCTCGAGAGCGCCAAGAGCTTCTGCAGTTGCGGCTCGTTGTGCAGGTCGTCAACAGTCAACTGTTTGGTTCGATTGGCGGCGAGGTACGCGTGGGGTACGGCGGGTGTGCCGTGGCCAACCTGCCCGTAAAGGTCTCTCGTCCAGCGCTGAAGGAGTTCGTACTTCTGCTCGCGGTCCAGCCACGCCTCGCGGAGCGCGGTGTCCTCCGGCGCGAGGCCACCGATTGTCCTCGAGACGATCAACTGGGACGCTACGATGCGGCGCAGGTCGCGGGCATCGGGGATCGAACTGAGAGAGACCAGCAGGTTGTGGTGTGCGTGGAGCACGCCGGCGAGGCCGGGAGGTGCCGGTTCCTCGATCAGTTCCAGCGTCCGCCGCCATCCACGGAGGTCGACGCTGTGGTCGGTCCCGTGGGACTCGGCGAACGCGATGCAGCGTTCCGCGGCTTCCTCCACGCGGAGCGCATGGCCTAGTTGTCGCCAGCCGGGGATGTTCGCGTAGCGCTGATCCAGGACGATCAAAGCCCGGGTGACCGTCGCCGCGTCTTTCAGGACGGTTCGGACTTGTTCGGCGCGCAGGGTACTGAAGCTGATGTCTGCGCCGAAGTCGTGCTCGCCGAGGCTTGCGGCCCGCGCGGCGGCTTGCCATGCGGCGAGCATCGGGTAACGCTGTGGGCTGTTCAGTTCCTCGATGGTGGGTCGACGCATTGACAGCCGCACCCACTCGTCCAGTCGCATCTGCAGTTCGGTCGCGGGTGACCTGTCGCGCCGGTCTGCCAGCGGGACGTGGGGGCTGGGGTCGACGGCGCGCACGGCTTCGAGTGCCCAGACGAGGACGGCGTGGCGGTAGCGTCCGAGTTGAAGACCGAGCAGGCGCCGCTCTGCTGGCGTGGTGGTGACCGGCAGGGTGGGGATTCCTGGTCCGCCGATCCGGTGTTGGATGCGGTGTTGGCGCAGCAGGATGGCGAGCTGTTCGCGGATGACGCGGGTGTTCTCGCCGTACATCAGCCGTCGTCCCTCGCGCGGGCGGCGTCGAGCATGGACAGGACGAGCTCGAGTTCGAGGGCGTCGACGCCAAAGCCGGCGAGTTGGTCGATCGCGGTCTCGGCGATGCAGAGGAGGACGTCGCGGGCGTCGTCTATCGCGGGGGTGATGCCTGGTGTGACGTCGTGGTGGGTCCAGTCGAGCTGCAGGAGGGCGCGCTCGTACTCCAGAGACGCGTCACGAGTATGGGCGCGGTCGGCCAGAGAGGCGATGGCTGACCGGGCCTCGGCGAGTGCGAGAGCGTGAGCCAAGAGCATGAGCAATTCCTTTCGGTCGCGGGTAGTGAGACCACCGTGTGTTCGTGAGACCCAGGTGGAGTCGGCTGCGTCCTGGATCTGTGGAGAACCCGACGCCGTTGGCACCGGGGATGGTCAGGTCCGGCCGCCGAGTTCCACGTGGCGGCGGGTTTCGACGTCGTCGAGGACGAATTGGACGAAGTCGGCGTCGCGGTCCTCGACGACGGATTCGATCGCCGTGACGGTCGCCGGTTCGCCAGGCCAGACGGTCTGACGGGTGGGCCGGTCGCGGTCGAGCTTGGTGCCGCAGGTCGATACCCATTCGCGGAGTCGGTTGCGGGCGTCGGCGAAGTCGCGGTGCCAGGCGAGGGGTCCGGAGGGGGAGCCGTCCGGGTCGTAGGAGTTCAGCCAGTGCTGGTGCAGCGCTGACAGCTCCCAGACGAGCTCGTCGTGCCGATGCCAGAACGGCGGCACGACGGTCGGTGGGAGTCCGTAGGTGTGCCGGAGCCAGTTGACCCAGGCGTTGAGGTCGAGCCATTCGGCTTCGGCTTCGTCCGCAGTGAGCAGGTTCCAGTTCAGCGGCCTGACCAGTGCGTCGTCGAATGAGGTGGTGGTCTGGAACGGTGGGTCGTCGAACTCGCCGTCGGTGAACAGCGGCTCCTGGTCGACGTAGTCGTGTGCGGCGCTCATCGTCGTCACAGCCCCACGGCCGGTGCTGGGGAATCGGTGACGGCCATCTGGTCGGCGGGCGGGTCGGGCTGGTGGGTAGGGGAGCGGTCGACGCTGTAGCGGGTGCGGGCGCAGTCGTGTCCGATGCGACGGGCGACGAACTGCTCGACGGTGCGGTTGTCCTTGTCTCGCTCGTACTGGTGGACGTAGCCGGAGGCGACGAACTGGTCGCCCACCCGGAGCCGGGAGTAGGCGCGTTCGGCGGTCTTGTTGAACATCACCAGGTCGGCGAACGTGGGCTCGAGTTTGGTGAACGTTCCGTCGGTCTCCTTGCGGAACTGTTCGACGCCGACTCGCGCGTAGAACCGGGCTGCGCCGGTGCCGGTGAAGCTGAGTTCGGGTGCGGTCGCGATGAACCCGTGCAGGCTCACTTGGGTGGGAATCGTCATGGTGCACTCCTGGTCGCTGTCGGTCTCGACGGACAGGTGCGCCGTCGTCGCCTAGGCCACCAGTCGAACAGGTGTTCGAGTGCGGCGTAAGGTGTCGCCATGGGTGCGAATCCGGGGCGGCGTGATGCGTGGCCGGCGTACCGGTCCGTGCGTTTCGTCCTGATCCGCCGGGAGCGGTGGCAGTTGCCGGCTCGGGGGTTGGTGACTGGCTGGCGCCGTACCCGACGGGGCGGCTGGGAGGCCAAGGTCGTGTATGTGGTCGACGACCCCGAGCGCGTGCAGACCACGTTGTCGTTGCACGTGGACTGGGTGCGAGCCGAGCGGCTGGTGCCGGTGTGGGCTGATCCGAACGCTGCACCTGCGCGAGCCGATCGCCAGGATGTCGCGACCCAGGACTATTGACGAGGGTCAGCGGCGACGCAGGGTGGCTTCGATGTTGGCGCGCTGTTCGGTGAGACGTGCGGCGTCGGCCCGTCGGGTCCAGCCGCGCAGCTCGGTGACCAGGGGTGGTGCGCTGCGCAGGAGCACGAGTGCGGTGCCGAACGGCAGGGTGCGGATCGTCTCTGGTGGCAGGACCGGGACGCGGCGGGTGGATCGTTGCAGGGACCGTGAGCCGTAGTCGCCGACTGAGACGGTGTCGGTGTTCTCGTCCCGTTCGCCGATCAGTGAGGACAGGTCTCGGAGGTCGGCGGCCGAGGAGCTTCCGCCGAGGATGACTTTGACGATGGACGCGTCCCAGATCGACCCGGCGGCGTGGGCACCCCACTTGTCTCTGGCTTGGGACAGCGACTGCAGCACGGGGATGGTGGTGATGCCGGTGCCGCCGCCTTCGGCCATGAGCACCGGCAGTGATGGCAGCGGGGACAGGTTTCCGATCTCGTCCAGGGCGAGCAGCAGTGGCGGGTCGAGCCTGGCGCCGGGGGATGCGGCGGCCAGATGGCGGGCGGTCTCGACGAGGTCTTCGATGAACGCCGCCACCAGTGACCAGGAGGCGCCGGCTCCGGCGCCGGTGGCGAGCAGGTACAGGGTGCCGTTGCTGGTCAGGAACTCTGCCGGGTCGAAGTGCTCGCCGGGACTCGGTGTGACGGCGTCGAGCACGCGCGGGTCGGCCAGGCACGACAACGCCAGCGAGACCCCCATCCAGATCGAGTCACGGGTGCGCGGGTCGGCGTGGATCATCGACTCCAGCGAGTCCGCCCACCCCGCGGCGGCTGCGGGGTGACTGGCCAAGATGGCGACGGCATCGGACGCGGCCGGCGGCGACAGTGTCCAACTGAAGAGCTCGCGTGCGGTGCGGCCATCCAGCGCGGCGGCGTGCAGCAACGCCTGCAGCGCGGTGCGTGTCTTGCCTTCCCAGAACCCGCCGGACTCCACACCGCCGGTCGACAGACCGGTGGCTGACGCGAGGCCGGCGGCGCGGATCATCGCGGTGAGCGGGTCCTCACACCCCCGGACCGGCGACCAGCGCAACCCAGCCGGCAGACCCGCGGCGAGCCCCTGCGGGTCGAACACCGCGACCGGGCCGCGGGCTTCGCGGGCGCGGAGTGTGGCGGCGATGTTGTCCGGTCGTGTCGCCGTGGTGATCACCGCGCCGGGGGCGTCGAGGATGGCGTTGATCACCACGTGCAGGCCCTTGCCGGAGCGTGGTGGACCGAGCAGCAGGATCGAGTCCTCCACCGACGCCCACACGTCCTGCCCGTGCGCGCGGCCCAGCAGATACCCGACGTCGGCCGCCTTCGGCTTGTGCACCGAGGGGCGTAGGGTGCGGGCGCGGACCAGGAGGGCTCGGCGCGATGCAGTGGCCTTGACGTCGGCGCGGGTCGCGACGCCGGCGAACCTGCGGGGGTCGTGCCGGGTCCGGTGCCGCCACGCATTGATCCGGCGCCACACCACCAGCGCGCAGGCGACTACAGCGGCGACCATTGCGGCCGTCACCGACCAGAACGCCCAAGGCGAGAGTTCGCCGGAGCCGAGCGCGGCGCCTGGATTGCGGGGGTCAGCGAGCACTCCGACCGCCCCGGACCACCCGACGGCGGGCGTGTCCGCCCCGGTCAACCAGGCCGTCACGCCCCCGGCGAGACGCAGCACCGCAGCGACCACGCCAAGGACCGCGACGGCGACCAGCGCGAGGTTCACCAAGCCGTCGTCGACCGACCTGCCCCGCTGGTTCACGCCGCACCCTCGACCGGCGGTGAGACCGCTGGAGCCGGCACGATCAGCAGCTTGCTGCCGTGCGTCGCGAGCAGCGACGGTGGCAGGTGGACCGTGACGGTCCCGTCCGCGTCGGCGGTCTGGTGCGCGACGATGACCACGACTGCCACCGGCGCGTGGGGCGTGAAGCCGGTCGCGGTCAACGTGTCGACCGCAGTCGGGGGTTCGGGCGCCGGGTCCTCGATCGGAGGTTGGTCGTCTGGGGTGACGATGTCGGTGAAAACTGCGCCGTCGGTCTCGCGGACTTCGACGCGTACGGGACTGGCCAGGTCGGCCGCGATGCTCGTGATGATCGGTTGAAGGTCGGACCGTTCCCAGGTCTTGTCCGTCGCGTAGGGCTCGGCGTCCAGGCGGACGTCGAGGTGCCCTGCCTCGTCGACGGAGACGGTGACCTGCGGCAGCACAGGTGGCACCTGCAGCGACGGCCGTTCTACACGTCGGTACGACAATGCAGCGTTGATGCTCATGGCGTCGTCACCTCCGCGACCCGGTTCGAGGCGGCCGGTGCGGTGAACTCGGGCTGCGGTGTCGAGAGGGGCTTGTGGTCGAGTCCGGGTGGGTTGCCGTCCCCGAGCTGCGTGGTTGGGAGCGCGTCGAGGATCGTGATTGCTGCGGCGCGGACGCGTTCGGCGGTGGATCGGACCACTTCGTCGGGCGTCTTGTCCGTGACCGTGGAGGCCCATGAGCTGACGTAGGGGACGGTGTACGTGCTGGTGTCCAGGCCGTGCGCGGCGGCGACCATCAGCGCGACCGATTCGGCTTCGACTTCCGCGACACCCCGATGCAACATCACGTCCGCGTTGTCGCGGCGGTGGAGCATCACGTGGCCGAGCTCGTGCGCCAGCGTCTTGACCTGTGCCGCGTCGTCCATGTCCATCCGGACCGAGACCTCGCGGGTGGTGTAGTCGGTCAGTCCGTTGGCGCCACCGATCGCGGTGGCGGTCGACACGAGGCGCAGCTCGAACTGGTGGGCGGTGATGAGGTCGGCCAGGCCGTCCCAGAGTCCTTCCGGCGCGACTCCCCGGAGCAGGGTCGCGCGAGGTTGTTCCGGCAGTGGTTCCCCGTTGGTCTGGGACACGTCCCACACGTACGTCGGTCGGAGTCCGACCAGCCGGGACCGGACGGCCTCGCCGGGAGCTGGGCGTTCGCCGCGGGCGAGACGTCGCCATGAGGTGGAGTCGCTGGGGGAGGGCGATGCGAACCGGGCCGTCACCGGGGCGAGGATCCCGTAGCCGCGTTGTCCCTTGTCGACGTGGCGGCCCAAGGTGAGCCACTGGCGGAAACCTGCCACGTATGTCGGGATCGGTTCCGGTACTCGCCCCTCATCGAAGGCGGTCTGGTGTTGGGCGTAGATCAGCATGGTGTTGTTGAACGACCGGGCCCGGAACCGAGCGGCGAACTCCATCGCCCGTTTCCAGTCGTTACTGGTGACCAGGGAGGCCACCGCGTCGGTCAGGCCCCGCTGGAGCGCCTCGAGCTTCGCGTCGCGCGCTTCCTGATCCCGTGCCGGCTTGCTCATCGGTCACCATCGCCTTTGGTCGTTGCCTCGCTGTTCAGGTGTCTGGGCGATGACGCGTTCATCCGACCGGCGGTGTCGAAGAGCGCCAGCTCGGCCGGATGGAGTTGGTGTTGGACGACGAACGAGCGGTCCTTGATCCGCCACAAGGCCTGCCCCGTCCCGAGCGTCGGAAGGAGTGCTTGCTCGGTTCCGGTGAGCCCGAGAGCAGCGGCGGTGGACCCAAGTTGATCTGACTCCTGCCGGTACACGATTCGGGTTTCGGCGTTCGCCAACAGGCTGGAGGCGAGGGCACGCATGGCCGAGCCGTGGTCGCCGACGTTGTCCAGGTCCGAGAGCTTGTGGAAGATCAGCATGTTGGCGATCCCGTAGTGGCGGGCCAGTCGCCAGTGGGCGTCCATCCGCTTCAGGAGTGCCGGGTGGGCCATCAGGCGCCACGCCTCGTCGTAGATCACCCAGCGCTGGCCACCGTTCGGGTCGAGCAGGGCCGACTCCATCCATGCCGACGCGCATGTCATCAGCACCGAGATCAGCGTGGAGTTCTCGGTGACCCGGGACAAGTCGAGCGAGACCATCGGCAGCGTCGGGTCGAAGCGCACGGTCGACGGTCCGTCGAACAGTCCCGCCAGGTCGCCGGCCACCAGCCTGCGCAGGGCGTGACCAGCCAGGCGGCCATCCTCCGCGAGGCGACCGCCGGGGTCGGCATGAGTCGCGGGTGACAGCAGCCGGTCGACGACCATCGGCAGCACCGGCACGTCCGATGACGCGACGGTGTCGTCCAGAGCCACGTCGATCGCCGTGTGCTCCAAAGGAGTGAGCCGGCGCTCCAGGACCGTCTCGGCCAGAGCGCCGAGGAGATCACGGCGACGCGCGGCGAGCTGCGCGGCCCACTGGACGTCGTCGACGCCCGTCGGACGGTGACCAGGATCGAGAGGGTTGAGGCGGTTGACCATCCCGTGACCGAGCGCGATCGCCCTGCCGCCGACGGCTTCGGCGACGGCTGTGTGCTCGCCCTTGGGGTCGCCGGGGACGTAGACGCGACGGCCGAACGGGATCGAGCGCGTGTACAGACTCTTGGCCAGCGACGACTTCCCGGCACCGACGATGCCGGCCATGACGACGTTGGGTGCGGTGATCAGGCCGCGGGCGTAGAGCACCCACGGGTCGTAGACGAACGAGCTCGCGCTGTAGAGGTCCTGGCCGATGAAGACGCCGTCGCTGCCGGTGCCGCCTTCGGCGAGGAAGGGATAGGCGCCGGCCAGGGTCGCCGAGGTGTCCTGGTGACGCGGTACCCGAAGGCGACCTGGTGTCCGCAGGGCCTCGGCCCTCGCCTCACCGGACCGCGGCAGGATCTCGGTGTCGCGCCGCTCTTGCCGCAGTGCTTGGTACTCGGAACGATTTGCGGCCTTTTGGTCAGCACGGGCCGTTGTGACCCGCTTGGTGGCGGCCACCTTTCGCGCTCGACGGATCCGGCGGCGTTCGCGTCGTGGAGTGACCAGGACGGCGCTGTGCACGCGGCCGGTGGCGCGGCGGCTCATCGCCTGACCCCGGTCCAACTCGCGGGAGCGCTGGTGCGCGCACTGCGGCGACTCGACGCGTTCTGCTGGTGATGGGATGCGGTGATCTGGTGCAGGGACTCGCTCAGCGGTTCGGTGGCGGCAGTGAGCGATGCGACCGTCGTGTCGGCTTGCTCGATACCGTCGAGCTGTGCGGTTTCTTTGGTGAGTGCCTGCAGTGCCTGTCGTGTTGCATCGTCGTCAGCCGTGGCATCGTTCATGCCGGTTGCCTCCTGAGACCTGATCGATAAGTGGGTGGGGGACTGTCGTTGTCAGACGTGGCGGCACAGCGGCAGGGCGGCGGCGCAGAATGCTCGCGCTTGCTGGCCCCAGAGCCGCCGGGTCTCGCACGAGGCTTGGATCGCGGCCTGCTCGACGTCGGCGACCGCGCGCTCGAGCTCGTTAACGTCCGGGGCGCTGAGGGTGATCAACCCGGTGAGCCGCAGGACGCCATGGCCGGCGGTGAGGTCGGCCTCCTGCGCGAGGACGTCGGTGTACTCGGCGTGTTGTTGCGCGTCCTCGATCTGGCCGATGCGTTGGCGTTGTGCCGCGTCGGAGATGTACTCGGTCTTCTTGCGCCGGATGTCGCGGGCGGCCTGATCGGTCCGCATCGGTGTGTACAGCAGCGTGAAGGTCCGCCGGATCCCCGAGGACAGCAACACCGGCGCCAAGAATCCTGGATAGACCAGCGACCGGGGCCACTCGCTAATCCAAAGCACGCAGTGGTGCGCCGAGTCGCTGCGCACGCTGCCCCATTCCTCGCTCACCGCGACCGGACCAGCCGTCGCGAGGTCACGGCCGGCGTCGCCGTGGCGCTCCAGCGCCGCCGCCACACCCGGGTCGTAGGCCGAGCGCAGGATCACCGCGAGATCGCCCGGTCCGAGCCAGTCCGTCGGTCCCAGATCGGCTGATCGCAGCGCCGAGGTCAGCGTCGACATCTCCTGGCGCAAGACCTCGGCCGCGCCGCGATTGCCGCCACCAGCAGCGCGGATCGCCCGCGCGGCTGACTTCAAGTCGATCGACAGCGAGACGGTGCTCGCGTGCCGCTCGCCGGCAGGCCCCGCCCGACCAATGAGTTCGTCGTAGACGGTCGAAGCCCACGTCCCGTCGTGCTCGCCATGACGGGTCCACCAGTCACTCAATCCGCGCCCGGAGTCCGGGAGGGTCCGCTCACAGACCTGCAGCGCCGCGACGCGGCCGGACCGGCAGGCTGTCGCGAGCACTCGCCCCCACCCGAGCACTCGCCGATGTTGCTCCGCGGGGTCGAGCAGGATGAACGCCGGATGCGTCACCGCCACGACGGCGGTCAGCGTGGCGGCGTGCGGGTCGTGCACCATCACCGCGCCGGTGCCCGGGTCGACCCATTCGCGCAGCCGTGCCGCGTCACCTGGCAGGGCCAGCGTGCCAGCGGGACGCGGGCGCACGACCTGGCGCCGGAACAGCAACTGACCGCCCGTCGCGTGCCACAGCCACACCGCGACGATCGGCGTCCACTCGACCAGCTTGCGGCCACCGATCCCGACGAACGCCAACACGACGCACGCGCCCACGACGGGGACAGCAATCAGCAGCGGCGCCGATCCGCCGGCATAGAGCGCGACCACCAGAACGACGGCACCTACACCGACCGTCGCCAGCTGAGGAACCGACAGTCCGAGCAGAACCCCGCGGCGTGAAAGGCGGGAGAACTTGACCGGGCGCAGGGCCGCCTCAGACATGTCGGTCATGGCACTCACCGTCCGCCGGGCGAGTCGACAACAGGCACGGCCGCGGTCGGCGGGGGCGGGGCTGATGGCGGGGGAGTGCTGGCGTGGGCCTGCTGGGTCGCTGCGTGACCGACCGCTCGGCCGACGCTGCCGCCGCCCTTGGCGACTGATGATGCGGTGGTGGCCGCGGTAGCCACCACACCGACCGGGCCGGCCGCGGCCGCGGTTTGGCCGCCGCCCATGCCGGCCTGGCCGGCCGTCGCTGTCCCGGGCTTGGGTCCCGGCGACGGCGTAGGTGATGCGGGGGACGTGCCTGAGCTTCCGCCTCCCAAGACGGCGGACGGTGCCTGGCCGAATCTGCGATTCAGGGGGATGGGCACGGGCCGGTTGAGAGCGGATTTGGCTTCTTGTTCGGCGGACATTGCGTGGTGCATGTCGAATCCCATGAAGCCGATGGCCTTGTAGGTCAGGTACGGCGCGAACCCGGCCATGAGCATCAGCACCACGCCGGAGATGGGTTCGCTGACCGACCGAAGGTCGCTGTCGATGGGCGCGGAGACCTGCGCGGTCGCGAGCAGGAAGATCACGACCAGGACGACCTTGGACAGGATGAGGGCGAGCACGAACGCGGCCCACTTGGACACCCAGCCACGGGTCTGGTCCCAACTCGCTCCAGCGAGCGCGACCGGCGCGAAGACGATCGCGATCAGCAGCAGTGCCTTGCGGATCAGCAGGCTGATCCAGACGATGACCGCTGCGCCGAGCGCCAGACCGGCGACGAGGATCGTGATGACCGCGCCGGCGCCCGGGGCCGCGACCTGCAGCGAACCGATTCCGCCGGCGAGCAGGGTGATCCGTTCACCCATCGCGTCCATGTTGGTGCCGGCGGCGTGGACGATGCCGATGCTGATCCGGTCGGTGATCTCCAGCGCCGTGGCGATCAGAGCGAGCGCGACGAAGGACCCCAGGATCGACTTCGCCAGGCCCAGCGCCGCTCGCGACAGCGCCGCGGGTTCGCGGCGGATCATCCCGCCGATGACCTGCAGCATGAAGAACCCGAGCATCACGAACACCGCGACCCCGAACAAGATGTCGTACACCTTGGTGAACTGGCCGGAGGTGACGTCGACCATCGTGGTGGAGTCGAAGACCGCCCAGACGGACTCGAACATCCACGCGGCCGCGTTCCCCATGCTCACGGCGAGCCAGTCGAACGGGGCGGCCACCAGACTCGCGGCACCTTCACCCGCGGTGGCGCAGACCGCGGAGATCACCGGGACGTCACACACATCGGCCATGGCAGATCAGACGGCCTGGCCGACGTTCCAGAAGAAGTTCACCAGCGCGACTGATGCGCCGGTGACGATCGCTGCGCCCAGCCCGACCAGCACGCCGAGCTTGCCGCGCCCGGCCAGGTGCGGGTTGGACGAGTTCGAGCCGAGTGCCCACACGATCGCCGAGATGACGACCGCGAGCACCGCCAGGATCAGCCCGACGGTCATCGAAGCGCCGACGATGGAGCTGAGCTGGCGGATCCCGGGAAGCCCATTGGAGTTCGGGTTGATGTCGACGTTCGCCTGCAGATGGGTTGCAAGTCGAGTCGGGTTGAGGTGAAGCACGGTTGCCTCCTGGCGGGTTGGGTCCTGCTTCACAGGTGCGCAGAGCGCCCGGTGGTGCGCGATGGGTCAGAGCGTTGCTCCGAGATCGAGGAGCCAGTTCGCCCAGCTGAGCGCGCCTCCCGTGAGTACGGCTCCCGCGAGCGCGACGACGATCCCGGTCTTGGCCTTGGTGGCGGCGTGCCAGCTGCCTTGCGCTGAAGCGAGTGCCCACATCGCTGCGCAGACGACGACCATCAGGATGGCGGTCAGCAGGCCGTAGGCCAGCAGGGCCCCGACGAGGTGGCGCAGCGTTGAGGACGAGCCGATTGCCCCGAAGTCCGGGCTGGCCAGCGTAGGCGCGAAGGAGAGTGGATGGGTCACGTCATGCAGGTGCGCGCGCCGGTCAGGAGACCGTGACGTGCAGGTGATCGTAATGCCCGCCGGTGACGGATCGGGGGTCGAACGTTCCGCCGCCGTCATAGGGCCGCCATCCCTCCGCGGCGCGTCGGACGGACCAGATCCGGCCCTGCCAGATGAGGTACTCGACGCCGAGCTGCTCGGCGTTCGCCTTGAGCCAGTTGGTCGTTGTCCAGCCAGCATTGAGGGCGGCGCCGGTGGCGCGGGTGCCGATTGAGTTGCCGAAGGTGCCGTCGCAGGCGCGACCGGCCGAGTGGTCATTGTCGTCTGGGTTGCCCGGTCGCCAACATGCCCAGGATGAGGTCGGGAAGCGTTGCTCGATCTGTGTGAGGACGTGCGCGGCTCGTGCCGTGATCCGGCCGGAGGTCGTGGGGTCGTCGACGAGTTGGCCGGGGTCCGCTCCGGCAAAGCTCTCGGCGTCGTCCGTCGGTGGACCGCAGCGCGCACCCGTCTCGGTCGGGTTTGTTTCGAGTTCGGAGGCGCCACCGGCGGCGAGCCACGGTTCGGGGTCGCTTGGTGCGGCGTCGGCGCCACCTGGGCGGACTTCGAAGTGCAGATGGGCGCCGGTGGAATAGCCGGCGACGCCGACGTCAGCGATGCGCTCACCGGCCGTCACCCGGTCACCTACCCGCACGTGAATGCCGTCGGCGTACATGTGCGCGTAGCCGGTGGCGACGCGGCGGCCGCCGACGGTGTGTTCGATCATGATCAGGTTCCCGTACCCGGTCGCCGGGCCGGCGAACGTGACGCGGCCGTCCGCCGCGGCCAGGATCGCGGTTCCGGCCGCGGTGGCGTAGTCGGCGCCCGTGTGGAGTTTGTACTGACCGGTGACCGGGTGCCGGCGCATCCCGAACCCGCTGGTGCGCACCCACGTCCCGCGGGGGAGGGGAAACACGACACGGCTGGACTCGGGCTCGCTGGCCGTGGCGCGGGACGCGCCGGTCAGCGTGTCGATGATGCGCGTGGCGACCGGTTCCCAGGTCGCGTAGCGGTCGGGGTATCTCGACACCTCGACGGCTTGGGCCGCGGCACTCTTGGACATCGACTCCCAGCCGCGAATGTCGAGTAGGCCACGCGGTGACCCGTGGTTCGGGCCGGACGGGCCGCCGAAGAACGCTCGCGCCTGATAAGTCGGGTCCATCAACTCGGGAACTCGTCCCCAGCCGCTGCTGGGCCGCATCTGGAACAAGCCGAGGCTGTCGTGATCGCCGCCGTCGCCGTCGTTCGGGAACGACCGTGAGCCGGGGTGGACGATGGAGTTCGCGAGCATCCGCAGGCCCGACTCCGTCAGCGCGGCCATCAACGCGATGGTGATCCCGTCGCGGCCGACGCCGTCCAGACGGCTGCCGACCTGGACGATCGTCGCTGCGTGGGTGAGTTGCTGGCGGTTCAGCCGGACTCGCGTGCCGTCCGCGGTCTTGGTGTCGAGATGGTCCGGTACCGGGCCAACCCTCAGGGTTGATTCGCCTGTCATGCAGGAGGCCTGTGCAGCCGGGTTGACGAGCAGGCCGACGCTCAGCAGGACGGCCGCTGGTCCGAACAGGACCGAGATCAGTGCACTGGCGAGCAGGACTCGCATCGCAGCGTCCTACTCGAGCGGGTCGTCGAGACGCGACAACCGCAGTAGGTGGCAGGTGGGATACGTCGGGGCGCAGACGACGAAGACCGTGAACGCGACCGGGTGCTTCGACCTCACCAGGTCGCCCTCCCACGAACCCGCGCGATGACGGATGCCGCGGACCGTGAAAGCGGCAGTGCCCGGTGCGAGCTCCCCGCCCGCCTGCTCGATTGCGGTGGCCCACAGTTCCGGTACCGCGACCGTTGTGACCTCGAGACGCTGCTGGGTTTGGTAGCGGCGCAGATCCACCCAGGCGTCGTGGGTCGGGAGATACCCGGCCAGGTCTGAGACGAGCCCGGGGGAGGACTCACCGGTCGGGTCCGCGATCGTCAGAAACGGCTCGATGAGCTCCGCGGGTCCCGACGCGGTCCGGGTGTCCCACGCGAAGATCGCGGCGGCGACATCGCGCACGAACTGCCGCGGATCGCCATTGCGGGGAACGGCCACGGCCGGCCGGACATCGGCGTTGCTGGGCGCTGCGGAGGACAGGGGCACTGTTGAGTCGCCGGGACGCGTGGTGGGCTCAGACGGTCGGGAGTCGAAGCTGATCGCGATGGCGCCGAGCATCAACGCGACCGACACACCTGTGGCGGCCAAGACGAGCAACCGTCGGGGATGGGGGCGAGTCAGGGTTGGACTGAGCATGGTGTGGCCTTCGGTAGAAGTGGCACCACTCAGGTGGCCGCTTCCGCCCGGAGCGCTTCAATCTCACGCGCGAACTCGGTTGATTCGTCCAAGACGTTGCGGAACAGCTGCCAGTCGTCGTCCTTAAGCTCCCGGGCGAGTTGTTCGGCGTCGTACCGACCGGTCCAGCCCAACATCTCGGCCCACAACAGAGTGAAGGACCGCGGGCTCCGCTTGATCGACGCGAGACTTGCGGCGCGCCGGGCCTTGTTCTCACGGGCACGTCGCCGGTCATCTTCCTTCGCTCGTGCCAGAGCGGCAGCGGCGATCTCATCGAAATCGTCAGCGGGCGTGGGTCGTTGCTCCGCCGCCCTCACCACCGCGCGCACCCGCTGGTAGCTCGGATCGACTGCACCACCGTTGCGGATCCGTTCGAGCTCGTCCTCGGCGACCTTGCGGACATCCGCCGGACGGCCACGATCCGCCGCCACACGCTCCATCTGCAGGATCTGCTCCAACTGGTTGTAGGACGCCCGGTGCGTAATGAGTTCGGCGGCTTGTCGGCGCACGTCCCCGTGGCCGCGCCCCGGTGCCGCCGATTCGGCATCACCGGGTTGACCTGCGCAAACGTTGTTTTCGCCGCCGAACCTCGTGGCCTCTTGGCGACGGGCGGCGTCTTCGCGCAGCAGCGTCTTGACTTCGTCGTAGAGCGCGGCTGCTTCCAGGGCGGTGAGCGGCTTGTGGGTGGTGTTCTCATCTCGTTCGGCCAGCAAGCGAGCCAGGTCATCAGACAGCCCGGGCCGCACCCACACCCGAAGGGTGCGCCACCCGAGTTGCTTCACCGCCTCCAGGCGGCGATACCCGCAGATGAGCAGGCCATCGGGGGTGATCGTGATCGGTTGCAGCAGGCCGACACGTCCGATCGAGGTCACCAATGGCGTGAGGTCGCCGGTGGTGTGGCGGTGCCGGACGCCTACCCGGATCGAATCGGTCCGGCGCTCGAGCTCGATATGGCCTGCGGTCTCAGACATGAGCGTCTCCCGTCGCCGTCGGCGACGAGTCCCAGATGATCGCGGTGACCTCGTCGTCGCAACACAACTCGGTGAGTTCTTCACCCAAGCAGAGTCGAAGCAGGATCCCCCGTCCCATGCGGGTGCCGGCGAAGTCTCGGCGCGGATCGCCGAGCACGACCCGTAACAAGCGGATCCATGACCGTTGATCCAGATCGAGCTGGTTGCGGCCTTTGACGTCGCGGCGAAGGTATTCGTAGGCGCGCTGGCGGTCACCGCAGCTGCTCAGTTGGGCGCAGACGTACTCCAGCGCCATCCGGGCCGCGGCCGGCGGCCATCCGTTCTCGGCGAACAGCTCAACCGCGCGGTCCAGTGCGACGAAGGAGTTGGTCGACTCCTCGGCGCGATCGTCGTCGGTGTCGGGACAGGGCTCGGTGTCGCGGATGTGGAACGCGGGATGGAACTCGGCCAGCGCTCGCTCGCGGTCGCTGAACCGCTCCGCGTCATGGCAGTCCGCCAGCTCGGGGCGCCGAGCCGCTTGGTTCGAACACAAGAGTCCTTGCGCACGTGCCTCGTAGATCAGCGTCAGCTGCACGGCACGAGTGATGACAGCCCACGTGTCGTCCGCGACCCGGGCCGACCTGGTGCGCATGACGTCGAAGGCGGCGGCCGCGGCGTCAGCCGGCTCCAGCCCGTACTTGCGGGCCAGCGCGCCGTACTTGGTCGTCAGGAAGTCGACCAGCTCGGTGGCCTCGGCCTCGTCCTGCCACGCGCGTGGCCCGGAGTAGGCGAGCCGGAGCAACAGGAACCTCAGACCCTCCGTGGACTCGAGATTCGTATGCGCAGTCATAGCGACCGCTCCTCCGTCCGGTCACTCGGGCGAGCCGATTCGCCCGGCGTGGCCGATGGCCATGGGCGCCCCAACGCCGAGACTCGCGACGCGACCGCGCTGGGAGCCCGGCGTGCCCGACGCGCCAGTTCGCCCTGCAGATCGATCCCGCGCCCAGCGACGCGCGACCCCAGCACCGCGTGCAGTTCACTGACGCGCACCCACGCGATGGTCCGACTCTGTCCACTTCTCGACGACGAGTGACCAGGCGTACCCGGCATCGGCGGTTCGGTGCGCGTGGCAACATCCGTGCTTCCATCCGGAACAGGGGTGGTGCCGAGCTCACGGGCGGCACGGTCAACGCGACGCCGGTACGGCTGCTGCGTATTCATCGCCCGACCGCCTCAACGGAGACTGATCGGTCCGCAGACGGACGTGCTGGGGTCGCCGCCCGGTAGGCCGAGCGGATGGTGGTGATCGATTCGCGTTCGGACAAACCCGCCTCGCAGCCGGCTCGACTCAGCAAAGCTGCGGTCGTGGGGAAGTCGCGACCTTGCTCGACCATTCGGCACGCCGCCCAGAACAAGCCAGCATTCCGTCCACCCTCGGTACGACTCGCCACCCACGCTGCGAGCCGCTCCGGCCCAGCATCGACCGACGGCGCGTCGATCGGCCTTGCCATCGGCTTCGGTGGATCCAAGAACGCCCGTAACGCGCGCGCATCGACGGGAGCCGGTTCGTGGTGGGCGGCGACAGCGATCGACCGGTACACGCCGCCGCACCCGTCAGCGTCCGCGACCGCCGACGGTGGCACGACGATGTAGCCACCATCGCCACGAAAATCGATGTGCTTGCCGGGCACCTGCCACGACCGCTGCTCACGACCCGGCTCGCTCGGGTAGTAGGCATGCACCCCGCCCGACGGCGTCCGCACCAGCCACGACCAGCCATCGACCAGACCCTCCGAGCGCGCCCGCTCGAAGGCAGCGAACCCTGAACCAGTGGGGTGAACATCCACGTCCACCACGTCCACGCCCGATCGCTCTCCGGTCGGTACGCCGATATTGGCCTCAGGCCACCGGGTCCACCACGGGCCGACCTGAGAGATGTCGGAGGAGGCGTCGTGGAACCCATGCGCCGTCAGCGGAATCTTCCCGCCCGGCACGCACGGGAACACGGGAATGCCCCGACTCAGCAGGAGACTCACCGCATCCAAGCGCGTCGAGGCGATAGCGAGTGCCTCGTGCAGTTCGGGTCCCCAGCGATACGCCGGCGCCGCCGGCATCTGGACTGTGCTCATGCCCCGAATGTGCACCCCGCTCCGGCGCAACACGGTGCGAACACCCCCGAACACCCCCATGCCGTTGGGGGCGTTCGCAGAGTGTTTGCGCAGGTCAGAGGCCGTTCGGAAAAAAATGGAGAATATTCGGAACCCTCGCCACGCGAACACCTCCGAACACCCCCTGTCTGGAAGCGACGTGCGCGCGGGCCCCCTGGGGACGGCGTCAGGCGTCACATGCAGGGCGCCGCAGTCTGGCATGGGGTCTCGCGGCGTGACCTAGGAAGGCGGGTCGTGAACGGGTTATGACCGGACCCAAGGTCAGGACCAGTAAAGTCCTGCCGCGGCGCTCGACCGCCGTGGCCGTAGGCAGTGCGACTGACAACTCGCGGACCCAACGTTGGCGTTCGCCTCCGCCACAAGCACGGATACGTGGGCCTAGTCTCTTCCTACACACGCCAGAATTCGACCAGCGAGGGGATGGTAGGCAACCTTGCCGGAGCAGACCAGCAGCAGTAGCTCATCCGACGACGTTGGTGAATCGACTGACCTTCCTCTCACGTCAGACGCTCCAGAATCGAGCTCCGAACCTCGCCGCTCGATGTGGACCGTCCCACGCGAAGAGCTTTTCGATGCTCTTTCGTCCCAGAGTGCCTTGTGCGGACAGCTATATCGCGAAGTGGTTGAGGCGGTCGAGGCGACTGAGTTCGATACCGGCAAGTTGGTTGTCGCCGGCCACGCCCTCCGCGAGTTGGTCAATCTCCTCCCGTCAATCTTGGGAGACGTGGACCTCCCCGAGCGGGTCCCTGATGCGCACCTGCGTGAACAGCTCGTGGGCACATGGAACGACTACCAAGCCGATATCGCCGCTGGCACGGCCGCGCTGGGTCTCGTTCCGGACACGGTGATGAAGGCGATGACGGCGTGGGTACAAGCTCAGGAACAGATCAGTGAGAACTCGCAGGCACGGCGAGCGGCGCTCGTCCTCGGAACGACCGAAGGCGTCGAGGACAGCAGCGTCAGAGTTGTGATTAGCGCGATCGGAGCGTTTGAGCGCCTCCGACACCCGTCTAAGGCTGACGCTGAGTTGCCGATGGACCGTGAGGCGTACATGGGCGCCTTGACCGTCATTGAGAGTGCGATCACTAGTCGTGTCCTCGGCTTCTTCAGGGTCAAGCGACAACTTCGGGACGCGGTGGACGCTGCCAACGTGCGAACCGGTGGCGGCGACTGGACAACCCCCTCGGCCGGCGAAGTGGCGGCAACGTTCGCTCGCGTCGGCGGACCTCAGCACCGGAGAATCTTCTACGACCAACTTCGTAATCCTGAGTGGATCGGGCCGCTCGACCGCATCCGTGCGCTTGATGCTCCCAAGGAGCTTCAATCGGGTGCTGAGCAGCGATGGCAGCCCTGGCCTGCCGGCGAGTATCTAGTGCGCATGGCCCAGCATCGCCCGGCGGAGGTGCGAGAGGTGCTACTTCGGCTTGTCGAGAAGGACACAGCCTGGCCTGCGCCAGTCCGGCTCATCGAAGCTGCCCTCCGGATGCCGATTTCCGAGTCGCGAGCGATGGTGTCGGCGATTCACTCGCGTCTTTCCGGCGAGCTCGAGCCGCAGCTCGCTCTCGACGTGGTGACGCTTATCGAGCACCTTGCGCAGGCAGGAGAGCTGAAGTTTGCAATGCGACTTGCTCAAGCTTTGCTGCGGCCGCGTTGTGCGGACGGCGCAGGAGCTGGGGGTCGTCGGAACGTTCAGGCTGGGATCGCCGCCTATTGGTACGCAAAGGCACTCAAGCGCACGATTGCGGCGTTGAAGGACGACGGACGTCTACTTAGCACCGTCTATGCATGGCTTCGTGAAGAACAGATGATCAGCGAGTCATGGGACCTCGAGAGCGAGTGGGACTCAAGCGTCATCTGGCGGCCCTCGATCAGTGACCATGAGCAGAACTACCGCCACCATGACATAGCGGACGCGTTGGTAGACGCTCTTCGGGACCTGACCATCGCTCAACTGGAGTCCGGCCACGATCCCGAGCAAACGATGGCGACTCTTGAGCGGGACGAAATGCCTCTAGCGATTCGGATCGCGGCGTTTTCCCTGTCAGCCGCGATCGAAGGCCATCCCGACGTACTCTCGGTCGCAACCGAGTGGATACTCCGGCGTGACCTCCTTCGCCGTCCATGGAGTTTCCGTGAGTACACCCAGTTGGCCGCTGCCACTTTGCCCCGCCTGGGTGACGATGACTATCGCCGCTGGGAGGCGCTCGTGGACGAAGAGCCGGCGCTCAGCGAGACTCGCAAGCTGCGAATCGTGGAGCACCGTAAGGATGGGGAATCAGAGGAGGAGGCGTTGGAAGCGTACGCCCAGATGCGTCGCCATGAACTCCTGTCAGCGATAGGTGCCGATGCGCTCAGAGGTCGCCTCCTCGAGGTTCACACCGAACTGGCGGCAGACCTTGGGCATTACGAGCACGCTGGCTTCCGTAGTTGGCACTCAAGCTCAACTGACGCGATACCTCCACCGGTCGCAGATGTACTTTCCTCCTTGTCTGTCCAGAGCGTCCTCGAAACCCTTCGTTCTTGGGAGCCTGACGAGGCTCAGCCCGGCACAAAGGCTGGATTAGCAGAGGCCCTCCAGGACATCGTGGAGGCTCGACCCAGTGAGTTCACCATGCACACGCAGTCCTTTCTCGAACTGGGCGAGCCCTACCGCTCGCGGTTCCTCGATGGGCTTCGGAAGATCGCAGGGTCTGAGCCGGATCTCCTGGAATGGACTGCCTTTTTCAGTGGTGTCAGCGTTCTTCAGGGCCTCGTGAGCCAAGAGGATCTCGAGAGAACGTATCCATTGCGCCAGGTGTGCAGCATCATCCAAGGCGCCGTCGATGGACAGGCCACGAGAGTCCCCGCACATCTACTCTTGGATGCCGTCGAACTCGTAGCTCAGTGGACGGACCACTTTGACCCGAACGACGAGGACGAAACCGGGGGCGATCATCTGACTAGATCGCTCAATACGACTCGACCGGTCGTCGTCCGCACATTGATCCGCATAGCAAGGGCTGCGAAGCTCGCCCACAGCGAAGCGTTCGATTCTGAACTGGTCATCCGCGCTGTCCAGAGCGCCCTCGTCGGTCGGCTCGATCCGCGCGACTCGAGTTTGGCTGTTGCAGCTGCACTTGGCGAAGGCCTCAGCATCATGATGTGGGTGGATGCACCATGGACAGCCTCGTGGCTCGAAAGTGCCTCGACGAGCGATGCTTGGGGCGATGCCTTCGTGACTACTGCCCTGTCAACCAACACTCCGAGCACACAACTGTTGAGTGACCTCTGGCCCAGCATCGACGACATCCTCGATCGCACAGCCGCTGGCGAGCCGGTGGAAGAAGGCTGGAAGTCGGATCGTTCGATCGTCGAAGTGATTGGAGATCACCTCATGACCCTCACCATGTGGGGCTCCTCCTCGCCGTGGCCTGAGCGCACAGAGTCGTATTTCGCTCGCGTCGACGCGGAAACGGCCTCGTCGGTCTTGGGACACGTGGGCTGGCGCTTCCTGCACACTGGCGAACCAAGTCGGGAACTGATTGAGCGCGCTCAAGCGATCTGGGACGCGCGGCAGTTGGCCGTTGAGCAGGGTATCGAGGACGCGGGTGAGCTCGCGGAGTTCTACTGGTGGGTCCACAGCGAAAAGTTCCCCGTCACGTGGTGGCTTCCTCGACTCATCCGGGTTGCCGACAGGATCGACTTCGAGGGTCGCAGTTTCATTGGAGAGCACATCGAGCAGGCAGCACGAACGCACCCGGGTGATGCGGTGGCACTTATGTCAAAGCTCTTGGGAGAGGCTGAAGAAACGCAGACATTGGCACGGTACGGGCTCGTGACCTCGGCCCCAAGTGTGATCGCTTACGGGTTGCGTTCTCCGGATCTGTCAATCAGGCACGCGGCACAAGGGTTGATGGACCTCCTGGGCGAACAGGGTGTTGTGGACATGGACGAACAGGTATCGAAAGCGTCACGGCAACTCGACCTTGAGGAGTGAGGGGGAAATTCGTTCCGGGCGGGGGCGTCGCCTCCGTAGGAGTTCCGACGATCGGCGCTCAGGAAATGCGGCTGACGGTACCCCGCCCCGTGCAAGGCGAGTCGGCGCACCAGGTTTTCGGAACGGGGCGTGAGTGTGGAACTGCGAGTACTGATCGAACTCCTCGAGTGGCCGGAGGGTTCAGCGCGAGCTCGCGACTACTTCGGTACTTGACCCTTCTCCACCGCATCACGAACGATTGTTCCCAGGTTTCCGAGGGGGAGTGATTCTCCGAAGATGTGTCGGCTCGGTTCATTAGTGCCTGATGCCTCGTCTAGGAGCGCGGCCGTCAACAGCCAGCGACCAGAGATCTCGAGTGTATGAACGACCTGTGGGTCAAGGTCGTCTTGAGGCTGGTGCTTGAGATGGTTATCGGCTGCCCAGAACTGCTCCACCCAAGCCGTCGAATTCCCAACCCACTCCCTCCAGTTTGAGTGGACCTTCCCGACCAAGGCAGCCGGGAGCTTTTCGTCCGTCCTCCGAGCCCAATCCGCAGACCGGCGATTTGCAGCCACCCAGTACTCCATAGCCGCCGCGGTCGATAACAGCCGCGACTCTGGCGTCTGGTTTCTGACGAGCGCATGTCGAACAAGTGGGGTCACGGCGCGACGATGATTAAGGACAAGAGCGATCCAGCTCGCGATGGTTTCGATCCCGCCGATTTCTTCCAGACCGAAATTTGGGAAAGACTGACTGGCTGCAGCGGCCGCGTCGTCGGACATCATGTCCGTCTGCCAGAACTCGCACCATTCGGATCCCGGTGTCAATCTCGCTGAACCGCCCACGGACTTAACCGGCTCCCGATGAGCGATGTTCAGGAGCGCGTGAATGGCGTCGAGCCTGACAAGGTGATCGCCGATAGGTCGACGTCGGTCCGACTCGACAGCGACGCAAAGCGGGGTAGAGAACGTTCGCCGATCGAACTCGCCTGCGACGCTCCATCCTGAACTTAGCCGAAGCGAAAACCCCTCGGCCAACTCCGCGACGGTACCTCGCCCGGGACGAAGTTCTGCGCGCCAGCCAACGAAGCCGCCGTCTTCCATGATGATGTCGTCGTGATAGATCCGATTCGAGATCCAGTCGGGAAGCCCTCCGTACTCAAGACGGACTCCGACAACGGTGTCGTTCAAGACCTCCCGCAAACGTGGATCGACAATCACGCCCGTGGAACGATACTCAGCAACGCCGATGGTGCCGGCATCGTGGGCTCTCCCGCGGATGTCGACCATGAGAATGTTGCCAACTTCGGTTCGTCCTCCCAGCGCTCTCACGTCGGGAGGTAAGCCTCGGCCGTTGGGGGTTAACCCCTCTCCGAGCAGGCGTGCCACGACGGCGTCTTCGTTGAGTTTCAGGAATCCGGTTGCATGGCGGCGGGAGTGAGGTGGGTCCAAGGCGGGTTCGAAACGTCCCACGACCCCCTGTCGGATCCTGTCGAGCGCCTCTAGTCGCTGCATCGCGATCCTGGGCTCCCGCCATCTGAGCTGGATGATCCGCCAGACCGTTGGTTCACCACGGTTCAACTTTAGGGTCTTCAGGGCGCGCTAGCGGAAGTTCTGGAAACTCGTCCGCTCGCCACGGTTGGTGTGCTCATGCGCCATGCCTCACGCTCAGTGCAGCGTCCGAAAGAGAGGGTTGGGGAACTGGCCGCTTGCTAAGACGTGCGGCGCTTCTGCCAGCCCGGCGTGCTGGTGATCGTCTTGGTTCGGTCCGGCGGCTCGACCGTGCCAATGTACTCATCCGTGCGGTTGAGGACGTCGCGGTCGAGCATCTCGGTAGCGGCCTCAGAGTGTCCCTCAGCGAACGCGACCTTCAAGAGGTCCAGATGGCATACCTCGTCGAAGGGGATCGAGGAGCAGGCGATCTGTGCAGCGGTCCTGGCTGTCTCGAGGTCGCCTTCGGACATGGATCGCGTGACGACGAGGTGGGCGACGTCGGCCAGTGCGGTCGCTGCGGTTTCGTGGATGCGGTTGTCGTCGTAGAGCCAGCTCCATCCGTGACCGCTGGGGAGGGTGAACGGTGGGCCGGTGACGACTTGAAGAGCGGCGAGTAGGTCGTTTAGTCCTTCGGCGCCGCGGGCGTGGCCGCGTGCTCTGAGGCGGCGAAACAGGTCGAGGTCGACGAGGAGGTCGTCAATTTGGTAGCCGGGTGTGCCGGTCTCTTGGTAGAGGCGGGATGCGTCGCCGGCGGGTAGGTGCGGGAGTCCGGTGATGGGGCTCGACCCGAGCCAGGCGCGTAGGTCCCTGACGTCGTTGCGCATCCGGGACTCGCTGCGTCGGAACACTTCCGCGAGTTCTCGCGATACGACTCCTTCGGGGTGCAAGGCGATGTATGCGGCGAGTTCGAGGAGCACTGGCCGGCGCCGGTCAGTAGGAGCAATCGACCCATGGGCAAAGAGAGCCACCGGGCCAAGGACGGTGAGTTTGGGGAGACGGCATTCAGGGTCGAGCCACGCGGCGAGGTCACGGTCCAGATCAGGGTCGGCTTCGATCAGCTTGTCCGCCACGTGCTCCGGGACGATCGGCGCGAGTTCGGCGACGTCCTCGGCGGTGGTGGCGGCAGCGGCCACGTAGTCCCCAGTCGTCCCGGGTAGGAGACAGCGGTCACCGGCGGGCCCCGAGGGACGTGGCTGGACGAGGTCCTCGCGGACGGCTCCTGCTTGGTCGATGAGGGTCTGAAGGTCGTCGGCCGGGTGTTCGAAGACCGGGGCGGGCACGGTGGGGGTTCCGCGGGCAGCGTCGACGATGGCAGCGCAGGTTGTCGCCTCGGACTTCGTCAGTCCTGCTGCCTGCAACTCCAGGTCCCCTTCTCTGATGCGGAGTCGGCCCGCCGGGTCCACCTCGACGGTCAGCGCGGCGGACGCCGCGGATGAGTCCACCGCGACCACGGCGACGCCGAGTCGTCGGGCGGGAGCAGCGACGAGGTCGCTCAGTTCAGCGTGATCAATGCCGCTGGCGGCGATGATGACGCGGAAGGGGTCGGGGTCTCCGGAGTTGGCGGCATGCGAGGCGCGGATCTGATCGACCAGCGGTCTGATCTCTGCGGGCTCGGGGTGGTGGTGCAGGCGGAGGTCGTCGAGTCCGTGTAGTTCGGAGGCGACTCCGATGGTGTGGACCTCCACGAGGACGGACCACGGACTGAGCGCGAGCTCGGCTGCGAGGTGGCGTGCGAGGGCGTCCACACGCTCGGCGTCGCCGGTCAGGTCGACGGTGCCGAAGTGCTCGAGATTGACCAGTTCGAGTGCGCCCGTGTCGGTCTGGCCGATGCTCACGAGTAGGGGGTAGGGAGGCAGGACGTCGAGATCCGCGACGTCGCTGTCGGTGGTGAGCTTCCACTGCCGTCCGCTGCCGGACCACGGCGCTGGCAGGGTCGCGGGCTGAGCCAGGTGGATGTCCAGCGTCCTGGTAGTCAGCGAGACGTGCTCCAGCTGCGGGTGCGGTTCGTCTCTGGTGTCGAACTCGGCGGCCAGATGCCGCAGGGCACGGTCGAGGAACTCCAGAGTGCCCGCGACGCCGACACCCACGTCGGCAGCGGTCTTCTCGGTCGGCTGCAGCTCGGTCGGGGTCGGAGCGAGGACCTGTCCGGGGCGGCGGTAGCGCAGTTGGGTGCGGCGATGTGCTCGCAGCGCCAGGAAAAGGCAGCCGGCAAGCACGGTCCCTCCTGCCGTGAGGCCCGGGACCAGCCACCCCGGCGAGGCGACGTCGTCGACTTCGGAGGATGCCGGAATAGTTGTCGGTGCCGCGGAGTTGTCGGTCTCGGTCGTCTGCTCGATTGATCGTGGTGCGCGGGGCGAGATCGCTTCTTGCGGGGCGGGATCGGGACGGGAAGGAACGACGCCATTCTGTGTCGCCGGCCTTTGCGCGGCGGGCTGACTTGTGGCCGGGATGGTCAGGGTCCACCCAGGGACGATCAGGTCTGGGTCGGTCAGGCGGCCGCCATGGGGCTGCGCGATATGTGTGGAGGCGTCGAAGATCTCGCCGTAGCGCTTCGGGTCGCCGAGTTCGCGGTCGGCGATGTCCCAGAGGGTGTCGCTTTCCTTGACTACGTAGCTGCGTGTTGACCGGTCGGCCTGGGTCTCGTCGAACGTGGGGACGCGCAGTGCGAGCCCGATGGGGAGGAAGTCGGGCCGTCCGCCGAGGACGTCACGGTTGAGATCGACCAGCTCGGTGTAGCGGGTGCCGTCGCCGAGCACCCGCTGTGCGATCTTCCACAGGCTGTCGCCCCGTCCGGTCGTGTAGGTCGTGGTGGGTTTGGCCGGCTTTACCTGTTCTGTCGCCGGTGGGTCGGTGTCGTGGGGGACCGGTGCACCAGGTGAGGCCGTAAGAGGTTCGGTGTCGAGTCGCGGGACCGGTACGGCGGCGTGAGTGGCCGGGACCGGGATCGAGGGCACCGCCCCGGGTGTGGCGATGAAGGCCAGGGCGGCGACGGTCACGAGTTGACTGGCGGCGTGTTGCGGAAGTGCGAGCCCGGGCAGTGGCGGGATCCGGAGTCCGCGAATCTGGGCGATGATCTCGGCCACCAAGCTGGCAGCGACGACAGCCCAGGCGATCCAGACGGCGATGGTGAGCAGCAGCAGGGCCAGGGTGCCGTCGTCGCGGCGGGTGAGGATGCTGGGCATGCCGGTGATGTCGTCTCCCGAGGGGGTGGCTCCGATCGCCAGCAGGAGGACGGGCACGCCGGCAACGAAGGCGACGATGGCGAGGGTCGCGGCAATACCGTGGAGGCGTTGGCGGGTCATTGTTCGTTCCCTCTCATGGTGCGGACGAGTCGAGCTGACGCGTGGCCGGTCACGGGTAGGTCACCGATGCCGACGAGACTCAGGAACTTCGGCCGGTACGTGTCGGTGACGCGAACGGTGATGGTGTCGCCGCCGTGAATCGACACCGACCCGCTCACCCCGGCAGCGGTGAGGAACCCTCGGGCTGCCGTTCGACCGGCGGCGGTGTCCACGGCGAGGTAGCGGCCTTCGGCGGCCGGTGCGGCGGCCACGTGTTGCCCCCCGGCTCGGGCTGCCTGGGCGGCGAGGTTGTGGACGCGTTGCTTGGCGTGGACTTGGCCGCCGAGGTCGACGGCCAGCCCGACCAGGATGGTCATCACGATGGTGGTGGTGACGAGCCACAGACTGATCGAACCGCGCTCGCGCCGGCGACGGGCAGTCATGAGCGTTCCGTCCAGGTGTCGATGGGACTGGAGGTGTGTGCCCGGATGGTCCGGGCGCCAGGGACGCCGGGGACGGCCAGGTCCGACAGGTCGAGGCGGCACGTGACGGTCACGTCCACGAAGCCGGGTTCGCCGACTCGTTTGGCGAAGCCGGAGACGTCGACCTCGACCGTGATCTGGGTGCAGTCGATCTGTTGGTTGGCAAGGCTGGCGCGTGCAGCGGCGTGCGCGTCGGTGCGGGCGTGGTCGCTGGTGCGGGAGATCGACGCGGAGCGGGCGGCGTCCGCGGCGGCGGACTCGACGGCTCCGTGGGCGGTGGCGGTGCGGCCGCCGAAGATGATCAGCCCGACGAACAGGATGAACGCCGGCAGCCCAATGACGGCCTCGATCGTGGCCGAGCCGCTCTCTGGACGCGGGGTCATGGCGCGGTCAACCGTTCGACGGGCAGTGATGCCGATTGGGTGACGGTCGGTGACCAACCGGGGATGACGCTGAGGCTTCGTCCGCGGACGGTCACCGAGACCGTGGTGGCCGAGCGGGTGGCGGTCGCCCGCGACGCGGTGAGGACGTCGGTTCCGCCGGCGTCGGCGATGAATGCGGTGGCGGCGGTGACGCCATCGACGTCGCGGCCGGTCTCGCTGGCGGCCGCGTGGGCGCCTTCTTGGGCAGCGGCGATCGCCACGGCGCGGGCGTGGTGGAACAGGGCGGCCTGCATGCCCAGGAACATCACCGCGAACAGGGCAGGCAGCAAGATGATCAGTTCGACCGTGACCGCGCCGCGCTCGGCGGGCCGGTCAGCTGATCTGTCCGGCTTGTGACTGAACATAGGCCCGGATGGCGGCGACGGCGATGGCGACGATAGCGATCACGGCGACCGCCCACAGGACGTGCTCGGTGGTGACTGATCCGCGGTTGCGCCGGTGGTCGCGGTACAGGGCGAGCTGGAGCATGAGCAGAAGGCTGGTGAGTCGACTCATGATGGGTGTTCCTTTCGTTGTGGGTCAGGTGTTGGTGAACATCCGCAGCAGGGCTGGGGTGACGAGCAGGGCCATGAAGATGACGCCGAGCAGGGAGCCGGGGATGGTCATCCGTTCGCCGATGGCGTTGGCTTCGGCGATCTCGTCGCCGAGCATGGCGGTGCGCATGGCCGCGGATCGGGCGCGCAGGTTCGTGTAGACGGAGGCTCCTTCTTCGCCGGACAGGCGCATGATGTCGGCGAAGTCGTCCAGTTCGGGGAGCCCGAGTTCGTCGGCCAGCGCATGGAGGGCGTCCCACGGGGGCTGGCCGGACCACCGCGATCGGGTCAGTTCCTCGCTGAGGCGGCGGAACACCCACGAGTCGCCGACGTTCGCGGCCGCTTCCATGGCTTGGCGCACGCCGGCGCCGTTGTTGCGCTCGAGGGCGACCAGGTCGATGTAGGCGCCCAGCGCGCGGGAGAATTCGATGCGGGCCTTGCGGGCGTCGTCGACGGCGTTGTAGTTCGGCAGGAAGAACATCACGCCCGCCAGGGCCAAGGATCCGAGCGCGGGGATCACGAACGGCAGGCCGAGCCCGAGCAGGTCGAACAGGAACGCCAGCAGCGGTGCGATGAGCAGGCCGAGGCCGGCGAAGGCGAGCTTGTCGCCGTAGAACCGGGCGACCGGGATCCGCAGCAACGCGAGCTCACGGGTCGGTGTCCTGACCCACAGCACCGGGGGGAGATGTTTGATCGCCCACACGCCGATGCGTTCCTTGCCGCGAGGTGCTCCACCGGCTTCGTCGCCGACGCTGATCCGTCGTTGCGGTGAGAGCCGGTTGAGCGCGTCGACCAGATCGGGTTCGGCCGGCAGCAACCGCACGGCAAGCAGCATGAGTCCGAGGCTGATCAGTACGCCGGCGGTGAGCATCATCTGCAGTCCGGTGGTCATGGCGCAACCCTGTCGGAGGTGGCCAGGAAGCGGGGCATCGGGCGGCCGATCGCCATGCGTTTCATCCACACGAGGGTGGCGACGTAGGCGGCGAGCAGCAGGACAAGGATGACCTGCCCGAGGGGCGAGCGGTACGGCTCGACGTACGTGCCCGAGATCGCCAGGACGACCAGCACGCCGACGCTGATCAGGGTGACCCAGCGGGCGGTGGCGCGGGGTTTGGCGCGGTCGGCTTCGATCTGGCGGCGTGCCCGCACGTCGGCGGCGACGGACTCGGCGAGTCCTTCCAGCACGCTGGCCAGTCCGGCGCCGCGGCGTTGCGCCCCCAGGATGAGGTTCGCTGCGACGAGGTCGCCGGTGGCGTCGTCGAGCTCGTCGGCGAACGCCCGCAGGGCGTCCTCGGTCTTCCACCGGGCCCGCAGCCGCGACACCAGACGGGTGACCTCCGGGTTGATCGCCGCCGGGGTCGAACGCAGTGACGTGACGAGTGCTTGTTCGAGTCCGACTCCCACGGTGAGCACGCCGGCGAGTGTGCGGGTCCATTCCTCCATCGCTTCGAGCCGCACGATCCGCTGTTGCGCCGAAGACGACGAGAGCAGGACCGGCAGACCGACGAACGCGACCGGCGTCGCCACCAGCGCCAGCACCCACCCGGTGATCGCGAACGCCAGAACTCCGGCGGCAAAGCCAGCGAGCAGCAGTCGCAGCGTCCGCTTGGACAGCCGCGGGGCCCGATGCGGGCGTGGCGGGCGGTCAACGCGCTCGCTCGGTCGTAATCCGATGAACAGGCCGATCACGCCGGCGACGACAAGGGCGCCGGCGAGGGCGGGGATGAGCACGATCATGACCGCACCTCCTGCTGCGTCAAGTAGGTCGCGAGATCGAACCCGTGGGCAGCCAGCGCCCGATACCGGTCGGGCAGGACAGATGGGACGGCGACACCGTCCGGGCCGGGGGCGAAGACGTGGGTGGCGGCGTAGCCGGTTTCGCGCTCACCCGGGTCGACGGCGATGATCTCGGCCACCCGGCGGTGTCGCTTCGAGGTGCCGGCGACGGTTTCGGTCGTCATGTCCAGATGGACGACGAGGTCGATGGTGGCAGCGAGTTTGCTGGTGGCCAGGTCGTGGGTGACGTGTGAGCCCGCCTCCATCGCGCAGGTGACGAGCTTGCGCAGCGCAGCAATGGCGTCGGAGGCGTGGGTGGTGGAGATCGAGCCAGTGCCGGACTCCATCGCCTTGATCATGGCCCAGATCTCCCGGCCGCGGACCTCGCCGACGATCTGGCGCTGCAGGTTGAACCGGAACGAATCCACCAAGGCCTCGTCGAGGGTGAACTCGCCGGCCTGGCGTCCGTCCAAGCCCCGTTCGCCGGACCCGGGGCGCGCCTCCCACGGGTGCACGATGCGGTGCCGGTCGGGAAGTTCGTGCAGGTGCAACTCGTACTCGGTCTCGAAGGTGCCGATAGCCTCCAGCGGGTCGATCTCGGCGCACAGTGCGCGGACCAGAGTGGTCTTGCCGGCGCCCTGGCTACCGGACACGACGATGCTCTTGCGTGCACGGACCGCCGCGCGCAGAAACGACGCCGCAACCGGCGTAAGCATGTCCCGGCCGACGAGGTCCTCCAAAGTGACCTGCATCAGCCGGTGCCGGCGGATCACCACCGAGGGTCGAGGTGTCACCCACGCCGCCGCGGCGAGTCGTGAACCGCCGTCGAGGCGCAGGTGCAAGCGCGGTTGAGCCTCGGAGAACCCGCGCGCGTTGACCTCGCTGCGAGACGCGAGGAAAACGAGGAAATCGATCAGCTCCTCATCGGAGTCCGCCACGGCTGGCCCCTCGAGGAGACTGCCATCGGTGAGTTCGAGCAGGACGCGGTCATGGCCGGTGATGATGATGTTCTCGACCCGGTCGTCGTCGACCAGCGGCTGCAGCCGACCAAGCCGAAACAGCGAGTCGAACACCGCGCGGGCAGTCGCGTCCTGCTCAATCGGGGTCATCGTCGCTGCGCCGTCGTTGACCCGTTCAGCCAGGGTCGATTCGACCAGGTCCAGCACGATCGCCCGGCCGAGTTCCTGCTGCGCTGTCTGGGACAGCCGGCCGCGGTCGGACGCCACGGCCTGGCTGAGACGATCGGATGCCTGGGCCCGCAACGTCGCGACCAGCGGCCACTCGACGGTGACGGCGCTCGCCGCGTCAGAAGTGTGCAGCGCCAGCGTCTGGTGGCCGTTACGCTCGGGCGGCACACTCAGCAGGGGCAATGGAGTGGCGAACAGCGGCAACTCGAGAAGGTCTGCGGCCAGACCGTCGGTGGGCTCGGTGGTCATCGCGCTACTCCTTCCACGAGGTCGAGACGCTGGGCCCGGATAGCCGCATGGACCGCGGCGACCGCTGCGTTCAAGCTGCGCACCAAGGGAGCAGAGTCGAACTTGGTCGATGGCGGCGCTCCACGGTGGAGGACCGCCGCGGACTCCGGGTCGTCCGCGAGCGCTGCGAGAACCGGGAGCTTCACTGCCGCGGTGACCTCGCGGGCGCGGTAGGGATCGCCTTCACCGACGAGGAGCAGTTGCGGTTCGCGCCAGTGGACCAGCGACCGGGCGACGGAGTCGCCCCACGACCGGGTGGCCGACAGCGCGGGCAGTGACGTCCTGGTCACGATCAAGACGAGGTCGGCGTTGTCCAGCAGGGATGTGGGGGAGCCGGACAGTCCGAGCCGTCCGACGTCGATGATGACGTCCTGGCCTGTCGACTCGAGGTCACCCAAGACGACCGACAGCGGTTCCCACAGGTCCCGCAACGCGGGGGCTTGGGTGTGAGATCTGGTGCCTGCGACAAACGAGACGGGCGTGTCATCAATTGGCTCGGCAACTTCGGCGAGAGTCTCGGCAAGATCCGTGCCGGTGAGTGCCAACTCCACGACGCCCGAGCGGTATTCGCGGGTGCCACGGAAGTAGCCCGCCAGCAGGCCGGAACCACCGGTTGGATCGGCCTCCACCAGCAACACCGGGCGCGGCCAGCACAACGCCAGCCCCAAGCAGGTCGTCGTCACGCCGGGAGATCCCGACGCGGAAGCGAGCACGATGACGGCCATCTCAACGCTCCCGACTGTCCAGGACGATCGCAACATTGCCGGTAGCCGCCCGTGCAGCAAGCGTGGCCGCTTCACCCTCGGCGACTTGCACATCCACGACCAGCTGACCGGTTTCCTCCGAGTAACGGGTGCCCACGACCACGGCCGCGCTGTAGGCGGGGGTCTGAGCGGGTGCCGCCTCGCCGGCCGGGGGCGTGACGACAATTCGCACGTTGTCGCCGACCTGCAGCGGCTCCGACGGGGCCTGGGCCGGCGTGACCGCGACACCAACGACCGATGCGCCGTCGGCCGGGACGACGGTCGCCGCTATCGCTCTGCGTGTCACCAAGCCGCCTTCGGCGATGTCGAGTGCAGCGCGTTTGCCGACCACCGTGTCCAGAGCCCAGCCCGGCAGCGGGTCCAGCGCCGGGTCGGTACTGATCTGCACACGGGCCAGATCCTCGGCCTCGATCACCGAACCGCGGGCGACGTCGACTCGAGCCACCAGTACCTCGGTGCTGTTCGTGGTGGCGGTCCACGCCCACGCTCCGAGGAGCCCGCCCAAGCCGATCAAGATGACCGCGGCTGCGACAAGACCAGGTCGGCGCCTCAGTTTGGGCGGAGGAGCGAGCGGCGGTCCGGCCGGACCCCCTGACCCGTGGTCGATGGTCCTGTCGTCACGAACGGCTGTACTCATGTTCACTGCCCTTCACCCCGGAGGCTCGCTACTGCACGAGCACCTGCGCTTCGCCGACGGCCACGCGGACCGACCTCTGCAACCCGTCCAGACGGATCACTCCGCTCTGACCGGCGCCTTCCCACGACACCACCCACTCCGACGTCGCGGTGACCGTGAACCTGTCATCGGGCAGGCCACCACTCGACGTCTCATAGGTGTGACCGCATGTCGGCGACTTCGACTTCCCGAACGCGGCCTTGTAGACCGTGCCCTTGTTCCGGCACGTGATCTTCGTGCCGTCGCCCATGTCCCAGCGGATGCTCTCCACCCGTGCGGTTGCGCTGATCGTGATGCCGCCCGCTGACGCAGACGCTGTGATCGGTCCCCAGCTGTGCTGGTTCGGCGAGGCGACCCACATCCAGACCGGCATCCCCACGATCCCGATGCGATCCGGACCAGGCTCGGGCACGATCCCGATGTCGATCGCCCGCAGTCCCATCCGGTCGACGGCGATCTGGGCGACTTCTCTCGGTGTCGGACCGGCACCCGAGTTCACCGGCGGTGTTGCCGACCAGATCTGGATCTGCAGATCGGTCTGCGGTTGCCAGCACTCATAGACGTTGCCGTCGCCGGGCTCGTGACCCTGCCACGCCGGATCGCCGGCGACGGGTTGCGGGTCAGCGAGACGGACGTAGCAGTTCAGGGCGTTCGACCAGTACCCAAAATCGGTGCTACACGGAACCGGACCCGGAGGAGGCTTCGGAATCCCGCTCTTCGTCCCATCCCAGTAGCAACTCGCTCCGGTCCCCGTGTCTCTTGGCCCGTCACCTGGATCCGTAGCTTCTCCTTCGCCGCCCGGGACTTCGACCGTTACGAGGCAGGTCCCGTCAGAGGGGTCGATCTGGGCACACTCGGGCTCTGCGAACGCGCGGGCGCTCGCGACGCAAGTGAGGACGATGACGGCAACAATGGTCGGCGTCAGGCCGCGGGCGTACACGGGGACTTCTCAAGGTCTTCACCCCCGGCGACGCGCCACGCGCCGTCGGGGTCCTTCGACCATTCGTAGTTCGCGACTGTGTAGCGCGTCCAACCGGTGTCGGGCCGGGTAGCTGCGACGACGGACTTGCCGTCCTTGTCCACGACGTCAACGTTGCTGACGTCCCAGCAGACATCGATGAAGACAGTGGGGACCTTGCCTGCCTTGGGATCTGAGTTGTCGAGACTGACTGTCTGAACCTCAGAGTCCGCGATCTTGGTTGAGCCTGTCTGGTGCTCGCCATCACGACGTCGATTCGAGATCGACCGTTGGAGCGCGGTCAGCTGAACGCTTGTCGCTACCTTCTTCAAGTTTCGAATGGGTGTCGATGGATCTTGATTCAACTGATCGACGGTCGCGAAGTACGTCACCAAGAGTTCCGTCGCGGTCGTCGCAGCGACGTCCGAGTCCGTCGGTGGGCGTGGGGTCGCAGCCGTCGTAGGAGTCGGGGTAGATAGGCTGGCTGAGGGGGCCGCCTTGTCCTCGGAACACGCCGCCAGGACGACGAGCAGTACTACCGCCGTCGCCATAACTCGCGTACCTCGTGTGGTCGTCATCGCCCCCGATGCCTGCCTTCCTCCACGGGTGACCCGGGGAGGACGCAGACGGCGCGACCACCGAAAACCGGTGAAGACGCCGTCACGACCTATTGAGCCACCGGAGGAACGAGAAGCGCAACTGTCTTTCATGGCTGATCTGCTCCTTCCGCATTCGTAGTCCTGTACCGAAGGTGTGTCGTCGGTTCCGAACGCCCCCTGCCGACTGGGTGTTCGCGGCTGGTGTTTGGAGGGTTACACGTCTGGCAGATCGAGGTCGACTCAGTGGTGCCAACCTGTGGATAAGGCGGCATGAAACGGGTCTGTGGTTCGTCGCGGACACCTCCATGAACAGGAGGTGGGCAACCAGATGACGGTGTCGATGAAGTCCATGTCGGCGGGGGACGGCTACAAGTACTTACTGAAGAGCGTGATCGCCGGGGACGGCAATCGAGCCCTGTCGACGCCGATGACGCGCTACTACGCCGAGGCGGGAACGCCTCCTGGTCGGTGGCTCGGGTCGGGCGTCGCGACAGTCGGCGGCGGCCTACTCCGCGTGGGTGATCCGGTGAGCGGTGAACAGCTCGCTTGGCTGATCGGCATGGGCCGTGACCCGGTCACAGGTGACCAACTTGGGCGGGCGTTCCCGCAGTACGCGACGGTCGCGCACCGGATCGCGGCGCGTGTAGCGGGCTTGAGCGCGGACCTCTCGGCTCCGCAGCGCAACGACGTGGTGGCTCAGATCGAGTCCGAGGAGCGCGAGAGGGGGGAGCAGCGCGCGGTGGCAGGGTTCGACTTTACGTTCAGTGTGCCGAAGTCGGTCTCGGTGTTGTGGGGTGTGGCCGATGCCGGTACTCAGGCGCTGATCGTCGAAGCCCATCACGCATCGGTCGCCGACGTGATGGATCTTCTCGAACGCGAGTTGGCGACGACCCGACGAGGGGTCGACGCAGGCAACGGAGCTGTCATGCAGGCTGACGTCGCCGGCATCATTGCCGCCACCTTCGACCATTGGGACTCCCGTCTCGGCGATCCACAACTACATACCCATGTCGTGATCTCGAACAAGGTCAAGACTGCCGCCGACGGGCGCTGGCGCAGTCTCGACAGCCGACCACTCCATGCCGGTGTGGTGGCAATGTCAGAGCACTACAACGCCGTTTTGGCCGACCGGATCACCCGCAGGTTTGGCCTCGGCTGGGTGCAACGCGAGCGAGGCAAGGACCGCAACCCGTCGTGGGAACTCGCACACGTGCCCGACCTCCTCATTAGGGCGTTCTCTAGCCGGTCACGCGCTATCGAACTGGAGAAGGACCGACTCGTTGGCGAGTACACCGACGCTCGCGGGAAACGGCCTTCGAAGACAACCGTCATCAGGCTGCGAGCCCAAGCCACGCTCGCCACCCGACCCGAGAAGCACATCCGTTCATTGGCCGACCTGACCGATGAGTGGCGCGACCGTGCTGACCAGATCCTGCACGAGAACTCCTTGGCTTGGGCCTGTCGCCTCACGGACAGTCGAGAAGCACGGCGGACCCTTCGCGCCGACGACATCGACCTCAATGTCATTGGCATGCTCGGCGACTCGGTCATCGGTGCCGTCAGCGAGAAGCGCGCGACTTGGCGCCACTGGAACCTCTGGGCGGAAGCCTGCCGCCAGACGATGGGTTGGCGATTTGGCAGCACAGAGGACCGCGAGGCTGTCGTCCGGCTGATTGTCGACGCGGCGGAGCGGCAGTCGCTCATGATCACGCCGCCCGAGCTCGCGACGAGCCCACGGGTGTTCACCCACGCGGACGGAACATCACGCTTCCGTCCGCGTCACTCGACGATCTACAGCTCGACCGAACTCCTCGCCGCTGAAGACCGACTCCTCGCACGCGCACACGACATCAACGCCCCGGCGGTCGATCTCGGTGTGATCGAGCGCCTCGCCCACAAGAACTCGAAGGGCAGACGGCTCAGTCAGGAACAGGCGGGAGCTTTGACCCAGGTCGCGGTGTCGGGACGCCGGATCGACGCGATCATCGGTCCGGCAGGGGCCGGCAAGACCACAGCGATGCATGCACTACGACAAGCGTGGCAAGCCGAGCACGGCAAGGGCAGCGTCGTCGGACTCGCGCCCAGCGCGGTCGCCGCCCAAGTCCTCGAGGACGACTTGGGCATCGCATGTGAGAACACCGCGAAGTGGCTCTACGAACACGATCAAGGCAGGACCAAATTCCACGCCGGTCAACTCGTCATCATCGACGAAGCCACCCTTGCTGGCACCCTCGCACTCGACCGCATCACCGGCCTGGCCGAAGCCGAAGGGGCGAAGGTCCTGCTCGTCGGGGACTGGGCACAACTGCAGTCCGTCGATGCCGGGGGAGCTTTCAGCCTCCTCGTCGAAGCGCGAGACGACACGCCCACACTGACCGAAGTGCGCCGCTTCACCCACGAGTGGGAGAAGACCGCCTCCCTCGACCTGCGCTTCGGTCGCACTGAAGTACTCAACACCTACGTCCGGCACGGGAGGGTCCAAGAAGGATCCACCGCGCAGATGATCGACGCGGCCTACCTCGGGTGGCGCACTGACACGCGAGCGGGCCGCGACAGCATCTTGGTCACTGAATCCGCCCACTCGGTCGTCGAACTCAACAGTCGCGCCCGCGCCGAACGGATCCTGGACGGCGACACTGAAGCTGGCTCCGAAGTCCGACTCGGCGACGGCACCCACGCCTCCGTCGGCGACCTGATTGTCACCCGTCGAAACGACCGCCGCCTCACACCAGCACGCGGCGGTTGGGTCCGCAACGGGGATCGATGGCGCGTCGCGGCTGTCGGCCGCGACGGCACCCTCCACGTCGAGCGGACCGGCGTCCGACTCGGTGGCGCGGTCACCCTTCCCGCCGCCTACGTCGCCGAGAATGTCGACCTCGGCTACGCCGTCACCGCCCACCGCGCCCAAGGCGTCACCGTCGACACAGCCCATGTCGTCGTCTCCTCATCCACGACTCGCGAGAACCTCTACGTCTCCATGACCCGCGGCCGGGACAGCAACATTTCCTACGTCGCCCTCGACCAACCCGACGACGCCCACAGTGCTCCCGGGCGCGACGAAGTGTCCGGAAGATCCATCCTTCACGGAGTCCTCCGGCATTCGGGCGCCGAACTCTCGGCCCACCAGAGCATCAAGACCGAGCAGGATCGGTGGACGTCGATCGCGCAACTCGCCGCCGAGTACGAGACGATCGCCGCCGTCGCCCAACGAGACCGCTGGACCGACCTCCTCGCCAGTGCCGGCCTCACTGACGACCAACTCGGAGCGCTCCTCGGCTCAGACTCCTTCGGCCCGCTCACCGCCGAACTCCGCCGCGCCGAAGCAAACAACTTGAACCTTGAGAGCGAGCTGCCACGACTCATCACGCGGCGGACACTCGCCGACGCCGACGACATCGGCGCCGTGCTCATCAGCCGCATCCAGCAGGCCGAGGCCCAGGCGAGCACGCACCGCCGAAAGGACTCCCAACGCCTCATCGCCGGCCTGATACCCCGCGCGAGCGGAGCGATGGCACCCGACATGGCCGAAGCGCTGATCCAACGGCAGCACCTCATCGAGACACGCGTATCCGCGCTCGCCGAAGCTTCTCTCGCGAAACAGAAAGGCTGGCTCACACGACTCGGAACACCCCCGGCTGGGGGGAGGTTGCTCGAACGATGGCTCCAGGAACTTCGCACCGTGATTGCCTATCGCGACCGATATGCCGTCGACTCGGATGTTGTTCTGGGCAACGCTCGCTCCGACGCCCAGCGACTCGACCACGCCCGAGCCGCGCAGGCGATCAGGCGCGCACGCACCATCTCCGACGAAGCCTGCGACCCTTCGCCGGCCGTAGATCCACGAACGGCAGTCCGCGGGAGGTCCCACTGAGAGCCACAGGGTCGGCCATCCCGACTTATTCACAGATCCGCGCCCTGCAGACGCGCATCGTCGGGGGGACCGGGAAGCTGGATCACACACACCGAACGAGTTCACTCATGATCACTTTGTCGCTCCGGGTAAGCGCCGCGTTCCACCGGTACCTGCGGAACACCGCGCCCACCAACATCGCCGTTGCCTGGCTCCGTTCGCCACACGGCAGCACTTGGGCGATTCCCCTCGGATTCATGCTCGCAATCGGGTACTTCCACGCGTCGAGATTCTGTGCCGTGATCGTCGAGTCCAGCGGACCTGGCTGGGTCAACCTGTTGGTCATCCTCTTCTTCTGGAACTCGCAGAAGTTCGTCTGGGTCGCGATATTCGGAATGCGTCGAGTACCGCTGATCACTTCGCGTGCCGACCATCGGGAATCTCGGACAGGTCCTCGTCGCGCCGCCCGCACTGTTGGAAATGTCGGGCCGCATCGTCATCCCGCGTCAGAGTGATGGACATCCGGTTCGGTGGCGCGCGCAGATCGTGAGACTCGGCAACCGATCGCGTACGTTCCACGTGAGGCATCAAGCCATTCGACTCGGTTCGTACGCGTCGATCCAGGTATCTGGTCACGGAGCATTCTTCGGTGCTCCTCAGCGAACGCGCCAGAAACGCCTGTAGTAGGCCGGCGGGGGAGCGAGGTCAAGATTCGCTGAAGATTCGTGGTGTTGGGCTTACGCGCTGAGCACGGGGGCGCTGCGTGCCGGCGACAGGTCCAGCCTCCTCAGAAGTTGAGCATTGAGGGCCACCACCACGGTGGACGCTGACATGAGCACCGCTCCGACCGACATGGGCAGGATGAATCCGATCGGGGCGAGTACGCCGGCCGCGAGTGGGACGGCGGCGAGGTTGTAGCCCGCGCCCCACGCGAGGTTCTGGACGCTCTTGCGGTAGGTGGCCCGGCTCAGGTCGATGACGGACAGGACTGAGCGCGGGTCGTCGGAGGCCAGGATGATCCCGGCGGATCCGATGGCGACGTCGGTGCCCGCGCCGATGGCGATCCCGACGTCTGCCTGCGCGAGCGCTGGGGCGTCGTTGACGCCGTCACCGACCATCGCGACCCGGCGTCCTTCACCTTGGAGTTGGGTGACCTTGGAGGCCTTGTCCTGGGGCCGGACGCCGGCGTAGACCCGGTCGATCCCCAGTTCCGCTGCGACCGAGTCGGCCACCGCTTGGGCGTCGCCGGTGATCATGACGACCTGGACGTCACGGTCGTGCAGTGCCTGGACGGCGGCGCGGGACTCCTCGCGGATCTCGTCGGCCAGTCGCAGAGCGCCCACGACGACGTCGTCGACGGTGATGTGCAGAATGATCGCGCCTTCATCCCGCCACGGGTCGACGGCGGAAAGCTCCTGTTGTCCGGTGCGTTCGAGCATGGCGGGGCCGCCGACTCTGACGGTGGCTCCCTCAACGGTGGCGGAGACACCTTCGGCGGGGTGTGAGGCGAACTCCTCGGCCGGGGGCACGGACAATTCACGGTCGCTGGCGGCTCGGACGATGGCCTTCGCCAGCGGGTGTTCTGAATCGGATTCGGCCGCCGCTGCCAGCCTGAGCAGGGCGTCGGCGTCCAGTGAGCCATCGGCAGTCGGTTCTACGTCGGCGACGGTCGGCTGGCCCTTCGTCAGGGTGCCGGTCTTGTCGAAGAGCACCGTGTCCACGTGACGCATCGCCTCCATCTCCAGGCGGTCCTTCACCAGGACACCGGCTCGGGCCGCGCGTTCGGTCGAGATCGAGATCACCAGGGGAATTGCCAAGCCCAGGGCGTGGGGGCAGGCGATGACAAGGACGGTGATCGTCCGGGTGACACCATCTTCCGGCAGGCCGATCAGTGACCAGACGATGAACGTGACCACGGCTGACCCGAGGGCGAACCAGAACAGCCACCCGGCGGCGGTGTCGGCCAGTCGCTGAGTTCGTGACGCCGAAGCTTGGGCGTCGGCGACCAGCCGTTGGATGCCGGCGATGGCGGTCTCGTCGCCGATCGCGGTCACCTCGACACGCAGCCCGGAATCGGTGGCTACCGTCCCCGCGACGACCTGGTCCCCGACGTCACGGCGCAAGGGACGGGACTCGCCGGTGATCATCGCCTCGTCCATCGACGCCGAACCGCTGACGACCTTGCCGTCAGCCGGGACGCTCCCGCCGGGTCTGACGACCACGACATCGCCAACACCCAAGTCGGAAGGGGAGACGACGACGACGTCGTCGCCCTCGACCCGCTCTGCCTCGTCCGGGAGGAGGGTCGCGAGCGAATCGAGCGCCGACGTGGTGCGAACGAGGGACCGCATCTCGATCCAGTGCCCCAGCAGCATGATGGACACCAGCAGGGCCAGCTCCCACCAGAAGTCCAGGTGGTGTGCCAGCAGGCCGAGCGTGGAGCCCCAAGAGGCGATGAACGCGACACTGATCGCCAACGCGACCAGAAGCATCATGCCCGGCTTGCGCGAGCGGATCTCAGAAACGGCGCCGCTGAGGAAGGGGCGTCCGAACCAGGCATAGAGGACGGTGCCCAAGATGGGGGAGACCCACTCGAGACCGCGAATGTCGGGCAGTGAGTAGCCGGCCAGATCAGCGAACATCGGCGAGAGGACGACCGTCGGGACCGCCAAGGCCAGCGATCCCCAGAACAGGCGTCGGAACATGCCGACGTGATCTCCATGACCGCCGTGTCCTCCGTGGTCGCCATGGCCGGCGTGATCGTCGTGGTCGCCATGGCCGGCGTGGTCCTCGTGACCGGTGTGTCCAGCGTGCTCGCCGTGGTCGGTGTGGGAGTGCGAACTGGTGTGGGCGTGATGTTCATCGGTCATCTACGTGCCTTCCGATCCCGGTCTTGGCGCGGCCGTCAAGATATGGCCATTATACCCCTAGGGGGTATAGGGACCTCAAGCCAATTGAAGGGTGGTCAGGCAGGTGGGTGCGTCGGTGCGTCGGCTTCGGTGTCGAACTCGACGCTGCCGGTCTTGTCGTCCGAACGGATCGTCATCGCCCCTTCGATGTCGAAGGGCAGCCAGAACCCAGCGAATCCGTTGTCGAGGGTCTTGACGTCCTTGTCGATCCGTACGTCCCCGGTGGAGTCGTCCACGATCAGTAGTTCAGGACCGCGGCCAGCAGGCCATGCGTGAGTAGGGCGCCGACGAGACGGCGCAGGCTCGCGTCCGCACCTAAGGCGCCGAAGTCCGGACTGGACGCGGGCGGCATCTCGGGGAGTCGATGGGTCACGCCCTGCAGGTGTTCACGCGTGCATCGGGCGGGCCATGACGCTGGGGCGTGCTGGCATCGCGACCGGGTGGCCGGCCGCGGTCTGTCTCCTTCCCGATGCGGAGAACTATAGGTAGCGGCAGACCTGCTCGGGACTGCACGTGTCGGGGTCCGGCTGCGCGGCGTCGTGCCTGAGTTCGGCAATAGTGTCATGCAGGGCGGTGAGCCTAGCGATCTGCTGCTCGATCTCGGCTAGGCGCTCGTCGAGCAGATCGCGCACGTGCTCACACGGCGCGGCGCCGTCATCGCGGATGTCGAGGATCTGGCGGATCTGAGCGAGGGTGAGTCCCGCCGCCTGGCCGCGGTGAACAAAGTCGATCCGGGCGACAGCGTCGGGCGCGTAGTCCCGATAACCCGACGGCGTCCGATCGGCTGGGGGCAGCAGTCCCGACTCCTCATAGAAGCGGAGAGTCTTCGGAGTGGTCCCAGCCGCAGCGGCCAGTTCCCCGATGCGCATCGCGGTCACCTCTCGTTCGGCAGGAGCACGCTTGACCTTCCCCTGCACTGGAACGTCAAGTATGGCCGAACAGATCAGAAGAAGACCGAAGGGTTGAAGGAGACAGCAGCGATGCCTACGAAGTACGACCTTGCCATCATCGGATCGGGCGGCGGGGCGTTCGCCGCGGCGATCCGCGCGACCGCGCTGGGAAAGTCGGTGGTGATGGTCGAGCGCGGCACGCTCGGCGGGACCTGCGTGAACACTGGGTGCGTGCCGTCGAAGGCGCTCATTGCCGCGGCTGGCGCGCGGTACTCCGCCGCCGACGCCCCGGACCGTTTCCCGGGGATCTCAACGACGGCGGGCCCAATCGACATGCCCGCGCTGGTCGCCGGAAAAGTGGCGCTGGTCGAGTCGCTGCGGGGCGAGAAATACGCCGACGTTGCTGAATCCTACGGCTGGCAAGTGCGTCAGGGAGTCGCCGCGTTCGCGGGCTCGCCTGATGCGCCGATGCTGAACATCACCGCCGCCGATGGGATGGCCGCGACCGTCGAGGCCGAGCACTACATGGTCGCAACCGGCGCTCGACCGTGGGTCCCGCCGATCGACGGCCTGGATAGCGCGGGGTACCTGACTTCGACCACGGCCATGGAGCTGCTCGAGGTCCCCAGGTCTCTCCTCGTCCTCGGCGGTGGCTACGTCGCCTTGGAGCAGGCCCAACTGTTCGCCCGACTCGGCTCCGAGGTCACGCTGCTGGCCCGCTCCCGACTCGCATCGAAGGAGGAGCCTGAAGTCTCCTGGGCGCTTGAGGACGTCTTCGCCGATGAGGGCATCCGCGTCGTCCGCCGCGCGGTGCCCACCCGGGTGACCCGGGCCGCAGGGACCGGGCTGGTCGTGGTGACCGCGGACGTATCCGGCGTCTCGCAGGACTTCCGCGCCGACCAAGTCCTGGTAGCCCTCGGACGCCGCCCCGTCACCGACGGACTCAATCTCGACTCTGTCGGAGTCAAGACAGGGGAGTCCGGCGAGTTGGTCGTCTCCGACAGGATGCAATCCTCGAATCGGCGGATCTGGGCCGCGGGCGACGTGACCGGGCACCCCGAGTTCGTCTACGTCGCCGCCCACCACGGCACCCTCGTGGCCGAGAACGCGTTCCTCCACGTCGACCGGACCGTCGACTACTCTCGTCTGCCGCGGGTGACGTTCACCGGCCCCGCGATCGGCGCGGTCGGGACGACCGAGAAGGAGGCGATAGGCGCGGGAATCCGCTGCGACTGCCGCGTCCTGCCGCTGCACCACGTGCCCCGAGCACTGGTCAACCGCGATACCCGTGGCTTCATCAAGATCGTCGTGAACGCCGACACAAGCGAGATTCTCGGCATCACTGCCGTCGCCAAGGACGCCGGCGAGCTCGCCGCCACCGGAGTCCACCTGCTCGGCAAGACCATCGCCGAAGTCGTCGACGCGTGGGCCCCCTATCTCACCATGACCGAAGGACTCCGGCTCGCCGCAAGAGCCTTCACCACCGACGTCTCACAGCTGTCGTGCTGCGCGTGAACGCGGTCGGCACTGGTACTCACAGGCGAGGGCGATGCCGCCGATGCGGACGGTTCTTGCGCTCGCGCAGCGGAAGGCCTGGCCGTACCCGCTGTCCCGGTCATCTCGGTGCCTCCGCCGAATTCGACTTGACCGAGCGTTCGATGGTACTCGACCCCGATACGCTCGGCATTCGCCTTGAGCCCGTTCGTCGCGTTCCAGCCGTTCTCGAGGGCAGCGCCGACGGCTCGCGTGCCGATGGCGTTGCCGAAGGTCCCGTCGCACGCTCGGCCGGCGGCGTGGTCGTTCGTCGCCGGCTCGCCCGGCCGCCAGCACGCCCACGACGAGCCCGGGAAGTGACTCTCGAGCTGAGCCGATCTCAACCAGAGACGAGGGTTTGCTCCGGTGAATCTCTTAGCGCGTGTCGTCCTCGGGTGGAAGGTTCTCGGCAATTCGCCGGCGGAGGATCGTCGTAGTCGAAGCCTGCTCGCGGGCACGCTCCTCCCGCCACATCAGGAGGGCTCCGGCCACCGCCCCCGTGACGATCACGATGTCGGCGAAGTTCCCGATGAACAGATTGCCGTAGGCAAGGAAGTCCACGACGTGTCCACGGCCGAATCCTGGTTCGCGGAACAGCCGGTCGCTGGCGTGAGAGGCTGCAGCTCCGCCCAGCGCACCGACCACGAGCGTCCACCCGAGCTGCCGAACGCGAAACGCGAAAACCGTCGCGACGACCACAGCGGCGACAGAGACCAAGGCGAACACCCACGTGAACCCTTCGCCAAAGGAGAACGCCGCGCCCGGGTTGTACGCCAGTTGAAGGCCGAACAGGCTTCCAACCAACGGCGTCCGCTCACCCTCGATGAGGGTGCTCTCGGTCCAGCTCTTGGTCCACTGATCGACAAGAACGACGAGCCCGCCAAGCAGGAGGGCCGTCACCGCGAACCGCCAGCGACCCCCACGGCGCACCCCTTCGGCCGAATCCTGATTCGCCCTCGCCCTCGGTCGACGAGTCATCCGATGACCTCGAAGAACCGGGTGATGACCTCGGACTCGATCAGGATGAACAGGCCCAAACCAATGAAGACCGTGGGCACGAGCCAGTGCTCGATGCGCTCCAGCGCCTCAGTGACGACCTCGCGGGTTCCGATCAGTCGTCCAGCGGCGCACCAAACGGCGACGAGGACGAGGAAGACCGCAATCATGACCGCGACGTCGGCCGGGGCGCTGGTGCGAAAAATCGGCGTGTAGAGCGAGATGTTGTCAGCCCCATTGGCGATTGTTATCCCGGCGACACTCCAGAGCCCGGCTGCGAGGGTCAAATCGCTGTCCTCGCCGTTGCGCTTGCGAAGCAAACCGCGGATGAGCGTCCAGATGCCGATGCTGAGAGGGATAAGTCCGAGCAGTCCGACCCATTGATCCGGCACGATCGTCAAGCCGAGCGCGGCGACCACACTGATCGCGACAAGCGTGATGAATCCGAGGTATTGCCCCCCGACGATCTGCCACGGGCGCGGACTCCCATTGCGGGAGGCGAGGAACAGCACGGTGAGCACCACGATGTCATCGATGTTGGTAGCCGCGAACAGGCCAATGGCCGAACCGACAGTCGTCAGCATCAGCCCTCCAATCGCGGCGCGGGAGTGCGGGCGGCGCGCAGCCCGTTGAGAATCACGATGACCTCCGCGATCTCGTGGACCAGCACAACGGCGGCCAGCCCCAAGACACCGAACAGTGCGAGTGGAAGCAGCGCGGCGATGATCAGCAGCGACAGGATGATGTTCTGGTTGATGATGCGCCGTCCACGCCGCGCGTGTTCGAATGCCCGCGGGATGAGGCGCAGATCATGGCCCGTGAAGGCAACGTCGGCGGACTCGATCGCCGCGTCGGAGCCTGTCGCTCCCATGGCGATGCCGATGTCCGCGGCGGCGAGAGCCGGGGCGTCGTTGATGCCGTCGCCGATCATGGCGACCGATCCCGATCCCGCTTCGGACAGCTCGGTGATCGCAGCGGCCTTGTCCTCGGGTCGGAGCTCGGCGCGGACATCGTCGATCCCGGCCTGCGCGGCGAGAGCTCGAGCGGTTCGAGCGTTGTCGCCGGTGAGCATGGTCACGCCCACTCGGTGATCGGTGAGGGTGCGCACGACGTCAGGGACTTCGGGGCGCAGCTCGTCGCGGACGCCGATCGCCGCGACCGGGACGCCGTCGCGGTGCACGATCACGACCGTCATGCCCTGCATTTCCAGATCCTCGACACGCGCGCCGAGCTCTCCGGCGTCGAGCCAGCGCGGGCTGCCGACAGTGATCTTCATCCCGTCGACGGTGCCATCGATGCCGTGTCCCGCCTGCTCGGTCACCTCCGCGGCCAGGGGAACGTCCTGGGCGGCCGCGGTAATCGCCGCAGCGAGCGGGTGTGTGCTGTGCTGCTCCAACGCGGCAGCCCACGCCAGTCCCTGAGCCTCGGTGATGCCTTCGACCACCAGGACCGCGGTGACGGCAGGCTCATTGCGGGTGAGAGTGCCGGTCTTGTCGACGGCGACGTGGCGGACGGTGCCGAAACGTTCGAAGGCCGCGCCGGATTTGACGATCACACCGAATTTGCTGGCCGCACCGATGGCGGCGACGACGGTCAGCGGGACGGAGATCGCCAGCGCACAGGGCGACGCCGCCACCAGCACGACGAGGGCGCGAGTGATCCACACGTCTGGGTCGCCCAGGATCGATCCGAGGAGCGCGACGAGCGCAGCAAGGATCAGGACCCCCGGGACGAGGGGGCGGGCGATCCGGTCGGCGAGCCGGGCGCGGTCGCCCTTTTCTGCCTGCGCCTGCTCGACCAGCTCCACGATCGTGGTGAGCGAGTTGTCAGTGCCGGCCGCAGTGGTCTCGATCTCCAGCGCGCCAGCACTGTTGATCGCCCCGGCTGACACCGGGTCACCCGGCTCGACCTCGACCGGGATCGACTCGCCGGTGATTGCCGAGGTGTCCAGGCTCGACCGCCCTGATCGGACGAGTCCGTCCGTGGCGATCCGCTCGCCGGGTCGGACCATCATCACGTCGCCGACGACCAGATCCTTGGCTTGGACCTGCTCCGCGACACCGTCACGGAGAACCGTCACCGTCTCGGGCACGAGCTTGAGCAACGCCCGCAGCCCTCCGCGCGCCCGGTCCATCGCCTTGTCCTCCAAGGCCTCCGCGATCGAGTACAAGAAGGCCAGCGCCGCGGCCTCCTCGACGTAGCCGAGAATGACGGCGCCGATCGCGCTGATCGTCATCAACAGCCCGATCCCGAGCTTGCCCTTGAACAGGTTTCGGATCGCGGCAGGGGTGAAGGTCGAGGCGCCAAGCAGTAGGCCGAGCCAGAAGAGCGCCAGGGCGGGCGTCTCCGCCCCGGACCGCTCGGCGATCAGACCGAGAAGGAATGCCAGACCCGAGAAGACCGGCACCATGACTCCTCGGTCCTTCCACCACGGTCGCTCCGACTCCTCGAAGTCCTCGCCCGTCGTTTCGACAGAATCGTGCTCGCATCCACACGCCGCGCTCATGCGCCCGCTCCCGTCTCGCAGCAGCCCACAACGGTGCACGTCGAGTCCACGCACGGCGCATGAACGTCCACAGCCAACGTCACGTCCACCAGGGCAACGAGGGCGGCGGCGAGATGGGGATCGGCAATCTCATAGCGTGTCTGACGACCCTCGGCCTCAGCCACCACGATGCCGCAGTCGCGCAGACACGTCAGATGGTTCGAGACGTTGGAGCGAGTCAGCTCCAACTCGCGCGACAGCACGGCGGGATAGCTCGGTCCCTCGAGCAGGGTCATCAGGATGCGGGAGCGCGTGGGGTCGGCCATGGCACGGCCGAGACGGTTCATGACGTCGAGTCGCGTAGCAATGGTCAGCACTCGCTGAACTATACACTGAGCGCTGACCATTCGAACGAGAGGTCCGAGTGGGATGTCCGTGACCGCCGACTCTGGAACGGGCCCTATCCCCATGCGCTCGGGAGAGTCTGTCGGATTACGGGACGATGTGCCGGGCGATCAGTCGAGCGTCCGCGCCCACGCCTCCGAGAAGCGCTGAGCCCCTGTTGCGAAGCCACGAGTCTCCGAGGACGTACAAGCCCGCGATCGGAGTTCGTCCGTCCTCAAGAGTGCCGTCCGCGCCGACGACCGCTTCGGGCAGCCACCCGAACCCGTTTCGATAGCCAGTAGCCCAAATCACCGATTCGAATCTGCGCTCGACGCCGTCGGCGAACGAGATCCTGTCGCGGTTCCCATCCACCGCACGAGGCAGAAGGTGGACGCCTCTCGAGGCCAGGTCGACCATGCCTGGGCCCACCACCAACTCGCGGCTTGAGATGCGGCGTCCAATACGACCGTTGGACGGCACCGAGAGCACCCCCGTCAGTTGCAGCCACCTGAAGAGGTCGACTCCGAGCAGCCGGTGCGGAAGACGCGGTTGTGGAGAGCCTTGAGCGATCGACACACAACGATGAGCCGAGAGCTCCCTGGCGATCTGGATCCCGGTATTTCCGGAGCCGACGACGAGGACCGGACCGCGGGGGAGTTGGTCAGGGTTCCGGTAGGCGTCGCTGTGGAGGTTGGCTCCGTCTACGGCCGTGTCATTAGCGAAGCCGGGGTACTGGGGGATCGCGAAAGGCCCGGTCGCCGCCACGACCGCGCGAGCGCGCAACGATCCCGTCGACGTTTGAAGGACCAAGGAGTCGTCCCGCTGTGGGTGGACGGAAATGGCGCGCGTATCCCACTTTGGCTCCACGCCCAGGCTCGCGCGGTAGAGGTCGAGGTAGTCGGCGACATCCTTCGATGACGGGTAGCGCCGCTGAGCCCCTGGCATCCGAAGCCCAGGAAGGTGAGAGTGCCAAGCCGGCGTGAACAGGGTGAGTGAATCCCAGCGGCGACGCCAGGAAAGCGTCTGGGCGGATCCTGCGTCCAGGACGACGAAGTCCTCGGCTGGCCGGAGACCCCGCTCGAGCAAAGCATGTGACATCGCGAGTCCCGCCTGCCCTGCCCCCACGATGGCGACGGGAAGCGACTCCGGCGGGGACGTTGGTGACACTGCGACTCCTTCTGGGCTGGCGATACGGGACGCCACTACTATCGAACCTAGTAGGCGCTACGGTGCCCGCCGAGACCGAGACTACACAATCGAGTGAATTCAGACTTCGATGTACTATCAGTTCATGAACGTTGCAGCCTCGACCGCTCTGGATGCGCTCGCTCGGTTCGGTCACGCCCTGTCCGATCCCACGCGCGCGAAAATCCTCATGTCTCTGCGTGAATCACCGGCGTTCCCTACGGATCTGGCCGAAGCGCTGGACGTGAGTCGACAGTCGATCTCGAACCACTTGGCGTGCTTGCGGGGTTGTGGGCTGGTGGTCGCGGTACCGCAGGGGCGCCGCACCCGGTACGAATTGGCCGATCAGCGGCTGGGTCACGCCCTGGGCGACTTGCACGAGCTCGTCCTGGCAGTCGATCCCGGCCACGGTGTCAGCGGCGATGCCGGCGTGGAGAGTGATCGGTGATGGGCGCGGGGCACGGCCACGGTGCTGCAGGTCACGCCGGGGGTCGCCACCGGTGGCGCTTGGCCGTCACCTTCGTGCTGGTGTTCGCGTTCTTCCTCGTCGAGTTGGTCTTCGGCCTCATGTCGAACTCGTTGGCCCTGATCTCCGATGCCGGGCACATGTCCGCCGACGTGGTGGCCTTGGGGGCCGCGCTCGTCGCGACGCGGATTGCGACGCGGCTGGACACCACGGGCCGCAAGACCTACGGCTCCTACCGGGCCGAGGTCTTCGCCTCAGGCTTCACCGTGCTGATCATGCTCGGCGTGGCGGCGTATGTCGTCATCGAGGCGATCAGTCGAATTGGCGACGCTCCTGAGGTTGCCACCGGGACGATGCTCGTGGTGGGAGCACTCGGTTTGGTCGTCAACATCGTCTCGATGCTGCTTCTGCGCGAGGGATCGCGCGAGTCCCTGAACGTCAAGGGTGCGTACTACGAGGTGGTTGCCGACGCTGCGGGAAGCGTCGGTGTGATCGCCGCGGGCATCCTGGTGGCCGTCAGTGGACAGCCCATCTGGGACACGCTCGTCGCCGTCGCGATCGGCATCTTCGTTGCCGTACGAGCGGTGGTGCTTGGCCGACAGGTGCTGGCCGTCCTCGGCCAGCATGTCCCTGAAGGCATCGTCGTGGACGAGGTGGTCGAGACGCTCGAAGCACTCCCAGGCGTCGCGGGCGTGCACGACCTTCACCTCTGGACCCTCACTTCCGGTATGAACGTCGCGACCGCGCATCTCGTGGTGGAGAAGGGCTCTGACGGGCAGTTGGTCCTGACCAAGGCCCAGGGAGTCCTGGCCACCACCTATGGGATCGAGCACGCCACGCTGCAGACGGAGCTGGCCCCCACTCAGCAGTGCGAGGAAGTGAGCTGGTGAGGATCCCACTCGAGATCATGATGGAGCAGGGGATCAATGCGGACGGGAGCGAACCCATCGGCTGGCTGGCCGGTATCTACACCCTGGGGCTGTTCATACTGGTGGGCTTGCTCCTCGGGTCGTTCGTGATGACGATGCGGCGAGCCCAGCAGCCGTGGCTCGGCGAAAGCGCGACTGTCCCTGGGCAGACCTCCGATCAAGGCTGAAGCCACGGCTCACGCCGTCGTGCTGCGGAACCACACGCCGCGATCGGTGACCAGGTCACCGCACATCAAAGTCACTTAGTGACGGGATCTGATGGGGGAGGCGAGGGGGTTCATTCGCTGGTCGCCCGCTGGCGACGCCGGTCGCGCCCGATCGCCCAGAGCAAGGCCGACAGCGGGAGCAGGAAGAACAGGCTGACGCCCACGCCGATCAGAATCGCCGTGGTTCGGAAGTCGTCGCCGTCCTCGTCCACGGTCGAGGAGGATTCGCTCCTCGGAGTCTCACTCGCATGGGAGCTCGTGTCGCGTGAGCTCGGGGTCGGGGGAAGCGGCGCCCTGAAACGGACGTTGCCGTCCACGGGGTGCCCGTCGGCTGAGATCACTCGGTACGCCACGTCCCACGCCACATCGCCCGAGCCCGGGGGAGCGGTCGGCAATCTTGCGTCCGAAAGGTCAACCGAAACTGTCGGCCCGCTTGTCGATGGATCCAATACCAAGATTCGCTGCGGTGACGTGCCGATCGTGAGGCTCACCTTGGAGAACTCCTTGGACATCGGGTCGGTGAACCGCAACTGAATGCGGTCGGGAGTCGTCTGCGCGGTGGAGTCGTCCGCCGGATCGGACGAGATGAGGCCCGTGTGCGCCTGTGCTGGCACGGCAGGAGCGAGCACGAGGAGCGTAACGAAGGCTGCGGTCACTGTACGGACCAGCCACGTACCCCGCCGAGTGCCGGGGAGAGCCTTGCGAGATCGAGCGGAGAGCGGGGCCCTGTGTTGGGTTGGTCACGGTTATTCCTTGAGTCCAGGCGCGACGCACAGCCATCGGGGCCAGGTGGGCATCGATGACGCTGGCGTGCAGATGATCTACTAAGAACGATAGTTCATCGGCAAGGACGCGGCCCGACCCGGGGAGGAGCCGTTCCTCAGCGGCCGGAGGGCGAGGGACTGCTCGTCGCCCCGGAACCCGACGCCTCCGACGCAGCAACGACGCCTGCGGTGGAACAGCAGTCGTGCGATTCGCTGAGGCCTCCAGGAATCAGCGACAGGACGACCGGCGTCGCGCCGAGAAGCAGAATGGATGTGGCAAGAATCGTCTGAGCGGTGCGTCCGAGCGGCTCATGGGGGCGCATCAGCCGTCGGGCTCGCAGGATCACATCGGAGCCGGTCGCTGAGAGTCCGTTCGCCGTGAGCATTCGCTGGTTCCTGATGGCCAGCTGATAGAGGGCGCCGGCCAACGATCTACGCTCGTCGGCTCTGACTGCATCGTCGGCCTGCAGCTCGGCGAGTAGTGCCAACTGCTCGTGTGCCACCCGGAAGAAGCCGACGCGCGGGAACGCCCGGTTCAGTGCCCGAGCACGTGCCACGAGTCGAGCGTGCCGGGAGTTCAGGTGGGCGTGCTCGTGCCGCAGCACGAGGTCCAGCTCGGCATCAGTGAGCGCTGCGCGTGCACCTGTGGTCACCACTACGGTGTCGTGCGTTCCGGCGCGGCGATTGCCCGGGAGGCAGTAGATGGCGGCGGCCTCGTGGTCGACGTTGAGGACTCCTTGGTGTCCGGGCTCTGCCACCAACGCAAGGTCTGCCAGGTGATCGCGGTGGGCGCGCAGGTCGGCCCGCCGCTGAAACCAGAGTGTCGACGTCATCCGCCAGGCGAGGAGGCCCAAGATCGCCAGGCTCACGGTGGTGAGAGTCGCCCATCCCGGGTGGGCGTACTGGCGTTGCAGTTCGATCACGCATGCCCTCGCGAACTCGGCAAGAGCGGTGTGCTCAAGATTCTCTGAAGTCTTTTGGCGCTGCGTTGAGTTCGACGGGCTCGGCATGATGGCATCAAGGGCGGGAATGTTCTCGGCGTACTTGGGTACTCATGTCGCAACGAGGCGGACGCCGATCGTAGAGAGGGACGATCCCGCCGGGAAGGAAATCATGACTCACGAGGAGATGCTCAAGGCCCACCCCAAGGATCTGAGCGGATTCGACCTGGAGAAGTTGGCGGAGTGCATTGCCGCATGCTTCGAATGTGCCCAAACGTGTACGGCGTGTGCCGACGCGTGCCTGAGCGAGGAGATGGCCGCTGAACTAGCCGCGTGCATTCGCACCGACCTCGACTGCGCCGATATCTGCGTCACCACCGGCAAGGTCCTCTCACGGCAAACTGGGTCTGACGCGACGCTAATCAAAGCGGTGTTGGAAGCCTGCGCGACGGCCTGCAAGGCGTGCGGCACCGAGTGCGCCAAGCACGCGCACATGCACGAGCACTGCCGCATCTGCGCTGAGGTTTGCAAGCGATGCGAGCAGGCATGCCGAGAGTTGATCGTAAGCCTCTGAGCCGTGCGGGGCACGAACACTGCGGTGCCACCCGGTCCGGCTAGGCGGTGAGGCTGTACTGACTTCTCCGCTGCTGAACGAGACGACGGAGCCTCTCGAACGATGGTCTCTTGCCCGACCGAACTGGCAAGGGGTACGCCGTTCAGACTCTGATATCGATCTCACCGCGATGTCTCGCGCTCCGATCGAGGACGACGACAGCTGACGGAAAATCTGAGTGACGTCAACCGCCACCATCACCCCATCAGGAAGGCGATCTCCATGTCATCGCATCACACGCAGAAGCCGTCCGGCGCCAGCGAGCGCAGCGGGCGGGATCAGAAGCCTGACGAGCCGAAGAAGGACCAGGCGCACGAGCGGCGAATGTACCTCCGTTTCGGGCTGATGATCGCCACCTCCACGGTGGTGATGTTCGTCCTGATGTACTCAAACGTCTTCGCCTTTGACCACGTGCGGTGGAGCGAGGAGCGCTTCTACATGGCGCTATTGATGGGCGGCGCCATGGCGTTGGTGATGTTCGCGTTCATGCGCAGCATGATGTACAAGAACCGCGCCTACAACCTCGTGCTCGTTGCGGTGGCGGTGCTGCTGTGTGCAGGTGGGCTGTACCTCTCACGCTCCCAGGCGTTGGTCGACGACCGGGCGTACATGAAGGGCATGATTCCGCACCATTCGATCGCCATCTTGACCAGCGAGCGGGCCGACATCGATGACGTTCGCGTTCGAGAGCTCGCCGATGGGATCATCAAGGCCCAGCGCAAGGAGATCAAGGAGATGGACTGGCTGATCGAGGACATCGACGAGAACGGCCAAGCCACCACTCAGGAGGAGGCCGATCGGCGTCCCGTCCCAAGCTTTGAGGGAACCGCCGCCAGCCATCTGGAAGATGTCATCGATGCCCTCGTCACGGTCGCTCTGTTGGCCGTCCCACATCCTTGACCGCATGCGCCTGGCGGCATGTGGGCACCGTGCCCGTTTCGCTGTGCCATAAGAGACTTCAAGTCGGTGCACGCCGAGGGATGGACTTCGGGTGTAACGGTAGTTAACCGAAGAGACCGTCCCGTGAAATTGCCGTCAGGATTCGGATTTCCCTGCAGATCCCAACGTGCGTTCTTCTGGTTCGGGTCCCCCTCGGACGCGACTGCGGGGCTGGTCGTGATCAGCGAAGACGCAGTACGGGTCGCCTTGCGTCTTCGGCCGAGGCGGCACGATGGGAGAACGCGCCGACCCATGCGCACCGTTGACTGCCAGACGAGGTCGAAGGCCATTTAGGGTCGGATTTCACGTCGATCTGCAAGACCCGCGCGATGGCGTAGTCGAGCCGTAGCTGTCTAACAGTGGCCAATTTGTGTCCGGATTGACCCGTCACCTTTCGCCGGTATTCGGGTACTGTCGGTAGAGACACAAGGGAATCCTCCCTACCATTAGAGGGAATTCCGTAATTCTCGGTACCAAGCGTGTGGGCTCGGGTGGAGTTCGGCTTCGTCAGGGGGTCGCAGGTTCAAATCCTGTCAGCCCGACCGTGAGGTACCGGGAATTCCAGCGGAATTCCCGGTACCGGATTTGATCACAGATCGTCAAGTGTCCACTTTTGTGTCCACATTGGACGCCAGGACCGCCCTCCCGCTGCTTCCACGTTCCGTTCGGTTCGTCACCGTGCGTGACCGAGTGGCGCGGTCGAGTGCGCACACCTATCCGGCATGAACGACACCCACACCCCTTCCGCACTGGAACCGATGATGAGCGTCGAGGAACTCTCGGCCTACCTCGACGTCCCGATCCGCACCCTCTACGACTGGCGCCGCGTCGGACGCGGACCCTGTCCCATCCGCGTCGGCCGGCAACTGCGCTACTTCGTCAGCGACGTGCAGCAGTGGCTCGCCGACCAGCGCGAGCTGAGCAGCGGGACCAACGCGGCCACTGGCTGAGGGGAGCCCGACGGTGACCAAGCCATGCCTTGCGATCGGCACCTACGGGTCCATCGCCTACGAAACCATCGCTTCGGTGGCCCAATGCGATCGGCGGCTGAACCTGCTGCGGGCTTCAAGGAGCGCGCAGGCGTCCAGGACGCCACGCCTCCACGAGAGGGTCAGGTGGTGACCAGATTTTGCGCGTCGCGAGCGGTGGGGTCCCGCAGTACGTCGGACAGGTGGCCCAGTGCCCCGGGGACCACGGAGTAGAACGCCCACGTGCCTCGCTGCTCGCGCCCGAGCAGTCCCGCCTCGACGAGGATCTTCAGATGGTGGGACACCGTCGGCTGGCTCAAACCCACGGGCTCGGTGATGTCGCAGACGCACGCTTCGCCGCCCTCGTGCGCCGCCACGAGTGAGAGCAGCCGCACGCGCGTGGGGTCGGCGAGAGCCTTGAACTTGCGTGACAGCTCGGTCGCGTCGTCCGGAGTGATCGGAGCGGCCGTCAGCGGGATGCAGCAGCTGGCGTCCTGTCCGTTGGGGGTTGCCATGGGCCCAGTATGTCCCCATTCGGCAAGGGGGAACGGCCAAGGTCGCGGGGTGTCGATCTGATCGGAACAGTTCACCGGGCGTTCATCCGGCATGGGAAGGTCGACCGGCAACGCGGGGTAGGCTCCTTCTAGATAGACAACCGTCGATGGAGGACTGAGGTCCTCGAGGAGCCGCACGTGACGTCCGCACCCGCTGCAGACAGAAGATCCGAAACCGAAGTCGTCGCCCACCTGTCGCGACTGGACCGCTTCCTGCCGGTGTGGATCATCCTGGCGATGGCGCTGGGCCTGGTTCTCGGTCGCACGGTCGACGGACTGGACGAGGCGCTGGACTCGGTGAAGATCGGCTCGGTGTCGTTGCCGATCGCGATCGGCCTGCTCGTGATGATGTACCCGGTGTTGGCGAAGGTCCGCTACGACGAGACCCAGCGCGTCACGGGGGACCACAAGCTGCTCGGTGCTTCGTTGTTCATGAACTGGATCCTGGGGCCGGCACTCATGTTCGCCCTCGCCTGGCTGATGCTGCCGGACCTGCCGGAGTTCCGCACCGGCCTGATCATCGTCGGCCTCGCGCGCTGCATCGCGATGGTGCTGATCTGGAACGACCTGGCGTGCGGAGATCGTGAGGCCGCAGCGGTGCTCGTCGCCGTCAACTCCGTCTTCCAGGTGTTTGCCTTCGGAGCGCTCGGCTGGTTCTACCTGCAGACGCTGCCGGGATGGCTGGGTCTGGAGACGACGTCGGCCGAGTTCTCGTTCTGGTCCATCACCGGGAGCGTGCTGGTCTTCCTGGGCATCCCGCTCGTCGCCGGATTCCTGACCCGCACGATCGGGGAGAAGGCGAAGGGACGTGAGTGGTACGAGGACACGTTCCTTCCCCGGCTCGGACCCTGGGCGCTCTACGGCCTGCTCTTCACCATCGTGGTCCTGTTCGCCCTGCAGGGCGACGCGATCACGAGCCAGCCGTTCGACGTCGTGCGCATCTCGCTGCCGCTGCTGGCCTACTTCACGATCACGTTCGTCCTGGGGATGGTGCTCGGCAAGGTGCTCGACCTCGGCTACGCCAAGACGGCCACCCTGGCGTTCACCGCCTCCGGGAACAACTTTGAGCTCGCGATCGCAGTCGCGATCGGCACGTTCGGCGTCACCTCCGGCCAGGCGCTCGCCGGTGTGGTCGGGCCGCTGATCGAGGTCCCCGTTCTCGTCGGGCTCGTCTATGTCGCGCTCTGGGCCCGCAAGTTCTTCACTCCCTCCACCACCTCCGACCAAGGAGCACCGCATGTCTGATCGTCCCTCCGTGCTGTTCGTCTGCGTCCACAACGCCGGACGATCCCAGATGGCCGCCGGCTTCCTGACCGCGCTGGCCGGCGATCGCATCGACGTCCGCTCCGCCGGTTCGATGCCCGGAGACCAGATCAACCCGGTCGCCGTCGAGGCGATGCGCGAGGTCGGCATCGACATCGCCGGAGAGCAGCCCAAGAAGCTCACCGAGGACGCCGTGAAGGCCTCCGACGTCGTCATCACGATGGGCTGCGGCGACGAGTGCCCGTACTTCCCGGGCAAGCGCTACGAGGACTGGGTCCTGGAGGATCCGGCCGGTCAGGGCATCGACGCGGTGCGCCCGATCCGTGACGAGATCCGCAGCCGAATCGAGGAGCTCATCGCCTCCTTGTCGCCCGAGGGGGCGAACCGTGTCTGACGTCCGCAGCGTCATCATCATCGGCTCCGGCCCCTCCGGGTACACCGCTGCCATCTACGCCGCCCGTGCCAACCTCGAGCCGCTCGTGTTCGAGGGCTCGGTCACCGCTGGTGGCGCGCTGATGAACACCACCGACGTGGAGAACTTCCCCGGCTTCCCGGACGGCATCATGGGCCCGGCCCTGATGGACAACCTGCGCGCCCAGGCCGACCGCTTCGGCGCCGAGCTGGTGTCCGACGACGTCACCTCGGTCGACCTCACCGGCGACATCAAGACCGTCTCGCTGGCCAACGGCAACACCTACCGTGCGCACGCGGTGATCCTCGCGATGGGCTCGGGCTACCGCAAGCTCGGCATCGAGGGCGAGGACGCGCTCTCGGGCCACGGCGTCAGCTGGTGTGCCACGTGTGACGGCTTCTTCTTCCGCGGCAAGGACATCGCGGTCGTCGGTGGCGGCGACTCCGCGGTCGAGGAGGCGCTGTTCCTCACCCGCTTCGCCGACAAGGTCACCCTGATCCACCGTCGCGACGAGCTGCGCGCCAGCAAGATCATGGCCGACCGCGCCTACGCCAACGACAAGCTCGAGTTCGCGTGGAACAGCGCCGTCGACCAGATCCACGGCGACGGCATCCTCGAGGGCGTCACGCTGCGCGACACCCAGACGGGTGAGACCCGCCGTCTCGACGTCAGCGGCCTGTTCATCGCGATCGGCCACGACCCGCGCTCCGAGCTGCTGACCGGCCAGGTCGACCTCGACGACGAGGGCTACGTCCTCGTCCAGCCCGGCTCCACCGCCACCAACCTGCGCGGCGTCTTCGCCGCGGGCGACCTCGTGGACCACACGTACCGCCAGGCGATCACGGCTGCCGGCACCGGCTGCCAGGCCGCCCTGGACGCCGAGCGCTTCCTGGCCGACATCGAGGCGGGCTTGGTGAACGCCTAGCGTCAGGCGTCCAGCGCACGGGCGAGGGTAGCCATTGCGCCGGGGACGAGGGCGTAGAAGGACCACTGGCCGCGCTTGGTCCGGGTCAGCAGTCCGGCCTTGACGAGGATCCCCAGGTGGTGGCTGACCGTCCCTTGGCTCAGGTCGAGCGACTCGTTCAGGTCGCAGACACACGCTTCACCGGTCTCGGTGGCGGCGATGAGGGACAGCAGTCGAAGGCGGCTCGGGTCGCCCATCGCCTTGAACCGGGCGGCGAGGCTTGTGGCCTCCGCATCGCTCAGGACGCCGCCGGTGACGGGGGAGCAGCAGCTCGTGGAGACCGGTTCCAGCACGGTGAGTTCGGTGGCCATGACGCCACCCTAGATCGTTCATTGACATTCTTCAATGAGCCGCTACAGTCGAGGCATCGACAATCGTCAATGTACGCGAGGAGCGTCCTGATGTCTGAGCTTTCCGACCTACCCGTCGTCGTGATCGGTGCGGGCCCCGCCGGCCTTGCCGCCGCCGCCCACCTGCGTGGCCGTGGAGTGGACTTCATCGTCCTGGAGGCGGGAGACGCCGCAGGTGCGGCTGTCCGGGAATGGGGCCACGTGCGGCTCTTCTCCGCGTGGTCCGAGCTGATCGACCCCGCTGCCGAGAAGGTCCTGGCGGACGCCGGCTGGAACCCGCCTGACCCGAAGCGCTACCCCACGGGGGCGGACTGGGCGGCCGGCTACCTCCAGCCCCTGGCCGATGCGCTCGGTGGCTCGGTCCGCTTCAACACGACGGTGAAGGCCGTGGCCAAGCAGTCGCGCGACCGCTTGGTGAGCTCGGGTCGCGACGAGGCCCCGTTCACCGTCCACGTCACCACGCCCCTTGGGGCCGAGCACCTCACCGCCCGTGCGGTGATCGACGCCTCCGGCACCTGGAGCGGTCCCAACCCGCTCGGCGGGGACGGCGTCCCGGCCATCGGCGAGCACGAGACGACGGACCGCATCTCCTACCGGATCCCGGACCTCGGCAACGCCGAAGAGCTCGACCGCTACGCCGGAAAGCACGTCGTCGTGGCTGGGACGGGCGCCTCGGCGAAGGGCGCGCTGATCGGGCTCACCGCCCTGGCCGGGACGGCGCCCGAGACGCGCATCACTTGGCTCGTCCGGCGCGCGAGCGTGGGGGAGGCGTTCGCCGGCAGCGGCCAGGACGAGCTGCCGGCGCGGGGTGAGCTCGGTCAGCAGGCCCAGGCAGCAGTCGAATCCGGACCCGTGACGATGATGAAGGGCTTCCGGACATCGCGCGTCTCGCGGGAGGACGACGACAGGCTGACCATCGAGTCCTTCGACGGACAGATCGTCACCGACGTGGACGAAGTGGTCGTCCTGACCGGCTTCCGCCCCGACCTGCAGATGCTGTCGGAAATGCGACTGGACCTCGATCCGGTGCTGCAGGCACCTCGCGAGCTGGCGCCGCTGATCGACCCGAACGAGCACTCCTGCGGCACCGTCTACCCGCACGGCGCCAAGCAGCTCGCCCAGCCCGAGAGCGGGTTCTTCCTGGTCGGCATGAAGTCCTACGGTCGTGCGACGTCCTTCCTCGCGCTGACCGGCTTCGAGCAGACGCGTTCGGTCGTAGCGGCCATCGCCGGCGACCACGAAGCCGCGGAACGCGTGGAGCTGACCCTCCCCGACACGGGCGTCTGCGGTGGTGCCGGACTCTTCGACGACGAGAGCGCCGAGGGCGGGAGCTGCTGCGCCGCCCCCGCTGCGCCCGAGCTCATCCCGCTCGGCAGCCCGACCACCCCATGAGCCAAGGAGGCAGGACAGTGGAACCATCGCACGAGTTGAACCGAGAGGCGATCGCGGCGGAGATCGCCTACGAGCACCAAGGCACGTTCGCGCTCGACGAAGTCAGGGAATTCGTCGATCGCGCAGCCGAGTCGCTGCTGACCGACGCGAAGATCGCACGGCACGTCCCGCTGCTCGTCAGTCGCTACGCTCGCGAACTCTTGACGGCCTCGGCCCAGACGAAGGGACTGATCGCGAAGAAGGTTCCCGAGCTCCTGTTCGTCTGCGTGCAGAACGCTGGACGCTCACAGATCGCCGCCGCCATCGCCGCGCACCTGGCGCCGGGCAAGGTGCACGTGCGTTCGGCCGGGTCCCGGCCCACGGGCGAGATCAATCCTCTGGCGGTCCAGGTGCTCGCCGAGCGCGGCATCGAGTTGGCCGAGGCGTATCCGAAGCCGCTCTCCGACGACGTCCTGCACGCTGCGGACGTCATCGTCACCATGGGCTGCGGCGACGAGTGCCCCTACTTCCCCGGCAAGCGGTACGAGGACTGGGACGTCTCGGACCCCGAGGGTGCCACGATCGAAGAGGCACGAGACATCCGGGACGACATCCAGCGTCGTGTCACGGATCTGCTCCGTGACCTCGCCATCTGAGAACCGGGGGGCGCCTGTCAGCGGGCGGTCTCGGGCCACGGGCCACCAGGGGGAGTGAGAGACGACATCGCGATTCTCGGGATGACTCCCGAGGACTGGCCACAGGTGGAGGCCATCTACGCAGCCGGCATCGACGCCGGACACGCGACCTTCGAGTCAGTGGTCCCGACCTGGGAGTCGTTCGACTCCTCACGGCTTCCCGACCACCGTCTCGTGGCGGTGCACGCCTCCGGGGCGGTGGCCGGGTGGGCCGCCTGCTCGCCGGTGTCCAGCAGACCCGTGTACGCGGGTGTGGTCGAGCATTCGATCTACGTCGCGCCGCAAGCGCACGGCGGGGGGATCGGCGGTCTGCTCCTCGAAGCGCTCATCGGGTCCACGGAGGACGCGGGCATCTGGACCATCCAGTCGAGCATCTTCCCCGAGAACACGGCGAGCCTTCGCCTTCACGAACGGCACGGCTTCCGGACCATCGGCACCCGGACCCGCGTCGCGAAGGCCGTCGTCGGTCCCGCCGCGGGCAGATGGCGGGACACCGTCCTGGTCGAGCGCCGGACTCAGGTCGCGGGCATCGACTGAGCGACGGTCACGCCTGCCGCCCGCGTGTCCCGGTGATGGCGGCCGCTGTCGACCGAGCCGTTGGGCCGACGCCAGCCAGAGTTGCCGAGGCCGGTCCGGTCCAATCTCCGTATCCCACCAGGAACAGCCGCGGCTCGCCGATCGCCTGCGTCCTGGAGGTGCCTCCGACAGCGATCCGTCCACCCTCGAGGCGCAGGCCCAACGGTCGTAGGTGGCGGAGCTCCGGTCGGAAGCCGGTGCACCAGATGACCGTGTCACACGGTTGCTCCGTGCCATCGGCCCACGCGACGCCGTCGGTGCTGAGCCGGTCGAACATCGGACGCGCCTCTAACACGCCGCGTTCTCTGGCGTCCTTCACGCTCGCCACCATGACGATGTCCCCGAGCCCCGCCACACCGCTGTGCTCGCGCCCCTCGGCCAGCGCCTTGACGCGGGCGCTGGCCGTCTCGAACAGCACCCTTCCATCCACCTCGTCGGCCAGGAACCTGGGCGGACGGCTGGTCACCCACGTCGTGGCAGCCACCGTGGAGACCTCCGCGAGGATCTGGGCCGCGGAGTTGCCGCCGCCCACCACCACGACGTGCTGCCCGGCGAACTCGTCAGGCCTGCGATAGTCGGCGGCGTGCAGCTGCCGGCCGGCGAACGCCGCAGCGCCCGGGTAGACCGGCCAGAACGGTCGCTCCCAGGTGCCGGTGGCCGAGACCACGGATCGAGCAGCCACCGCGAGGTCACCGGCGACGACCCCGAGCGACCCGCGGGGGTCAGCATCAAGGCGCGTCACGGACTCCACATGGCACGGGCGCAACACCGACAGCTCGTAGCGCTCCTCGTACCGGGTCAGGTAGTCCACCACGTGGTTCCGCGGCGGAAAGCCACGGGTCGCGTCGTCCCACGCCGGCATCATCCATCCCGGGAGCGAGGAGAAGCCCGCCGGTGAGAACAACCGGAGCCCGTCCCACGTCCGGGGCCATGCTCCACCGGGCCGATCGGCAGCGTCGAGGATGACGAAGTCACGCCCCGGGACCATGCCCGCGCGGCGTAGGTAGAACCCCGTCGCGAGCCCGGCCTGACCGCCACCGATCACGGCCACCTCGACCTCTCGCGCCTTTGCACTAGCGGTCTCAGAGGGGGAGTCGTCTCGTGAGGACGCTCCCATCCGCTGGCTCTCCACCGTGACCTCCGTTGCTGGTTTCGGACTCATCAACGCCGCGTAGGCGCAGCCGGTCGTTCGCTCCTGCGATTCTGTCCCGTCTGACGTTGTCAGGTGGGACGGGCCTACGTTCCGGTGGCCGTTATCTGGCCTGATTGGCCCAGCGTTCGTTGTGGGCAGTCGGGTATCGTCGGAAGTGACCCAGAGGGATCCCCCCACCATTGGAGGGATTTCCGTGGTTCTCGGTACCCAACGTCCTTGCTCGTATGGAGCGCGGACTCGACAGGGGGTCGCAGGTTCAAATCCTGTCAGCCCGACCGTGAGGTACCGGGAATTCCAGTGGAATTCCCGGTACCGAAAGAGACGCAGAATGGCCAAGTCTCCGGATGCACGGCGAGTTCGATGACATCACCGGTGACACCAGCTTCGCCCGGCTCGCCACCATGTGGCTGGCCGACCTCAGGGAGTCTCCGGTGGCCGTGATGCGTACCCCGCGCAAGCGGAGCGATGGCACCCGACATGGCCAACGCGCTGATTCAACGTCAACACCTCATCGAGTCACGCGTATCGGCACTCGCCGAAGCGGCGCTCGCGCAACAGGAAGCCTGGCTCAAGCGCCTCGGTACACCCCCGGCCGGGGACCAGCGGCTCGAACGATGGCTCCAGGAACTTCGCACCGTGGTCGCCTATCGAGACCGATATGCCGTCGACTCGAGTGCCGTTCTGGGCGACGCTCGCTCCGACGCCCAGCGACTTGACCACGCCCGAGCCGCTCATGCGATCAGGCGCGCACGCACCATCTCCGACGAAGCCTGCGACGTTTCGCCAGTCGTAGATCCACGAATCGCAGTCCGCGAGAGGTCCCGCTAAGAGCCGCAGGGTCGGCCCATCCCGACTTATCCACAGATCGACGTCCTGCAGACGCGCATCGTCGGTGGGGGCCGGAAAGTTGAGTCACCCACACCGAACGAGTTGACTCATGATCACTTTGTCGCTCCGGACAAGCGCCGCCATTCACCGGTACCTGCGGCACGTCGCGCCCACCAACATCGCCGTTGCCTGGCTTCGCTCGCCGCACGGCAGCACTTGGGCCATTCCCATCGGGCTCATGCTCTCAATCGGGTACCTCCACGCGTCGAGTTTTTGTGCCGTGATCGTTGAGTCCAGCGGACCTGGCTGGGTGAACCTCTTGGCCATCCTCTTCTTCTGGAACTCGCAGAAGTTCGTCTGGGTCGCGATATTCGGAATGCGGCGAGTGCCCCTGATCGTCTCGCGTGCCGACCATCGGAAATGTCGGAGAGGTCCTCGTCGCAATGCCGATCCTCCTGGGAATGTCGGGCCGTCATTTCCTGCACCGGAGCGGTCCAGACGCTCGGCTTCGAGCCCGCCACGCCTGAGTTCGGTCCCCGCCAGCCCTCGTCGGATTCCTGGCGGTCTGGCGTCTTAGCCCCTGGGCCGACGGTCCCCCAGAAGTGGTGCGTAGATCGCCTGAGCGCGGTCGCGATTGGTGGGGATAGATCTACTGCGGCGACGGAGTCGCAGCAAGGCGGGCCTGTGGCAACGAAGTCGGCGCGATTCGGGCCGTGGTCGTGCGGCCCCGTTCAGGAGGTGGTGAGGGCTTCCGTGTCGCGTGCGGTGGGGTCGTGCAGCACCTCGGCGAGGAGCCCGAAGAAACGGGGGGCGTTGGAGTAGAAGGCCCAGGGTGCCCCGCTGTTCGCGGGCGAGGAGTCCGGCCTCGACGAGGATCTTGAGGTGGTGCGAGACCGTGGGCTGGCTCAGTCCGACGGGCTCGGTGATGTCGCAGAGCGTGAGCAGCCGGACTCGCGGGATCGGCGAGCGCCTTGAACTTGCGCGCGAACTGGCCGCGTCCTCGTGAGCTATTGGTGCCGCTGTGAGCGGGTTGCAGCAGTCCGCGTCTTGCCCGGCGAGGGTAGCCAAATCCAAGTATGGACGGGGAGCCGCGTTGGCCTACGCCCGGCAGTGGTGACCGGTCCCGATGTTGTGCTGCGGCTCAGCTCGGCTGACGTCCCTCACGTGCGGTCTGGAGGTCCGTGTCACCTGTGGTCGTGCCCCCCGGGCATGGCGAACGTCATGGCCGCCATCATCGCGGTGCACAGGAGCGCGGCAACGACCAGGTTGGTACCCGCAACACCGGTCAGGAACAGCAGGCCGGCGATGAGCAACATAGGAACGCAGCAGATGATCATCATCAAACCGTGACCACGATGTGTCCCGTGGCCGACGCTGTCGGACTCGTGCCCGCCTTGGTGGGTCTCGGAAGTGGGCGAGGTCTCCCGCGGATGGTGCCCCGCGTGCCCATCGCCGCGCGCACCGTGATCCATGTCGTTTGGCGTACTCATGATGTTCTTCCTTTCAGGGAGGCGGGCATGTGCCCGAGTTTGGCGTACAGCGGGCAGTGTCCGAGCGCTCCGGTGACGATGAGGTCGAGGCCTGCCGCCACCAACAGCAGTTCGAGGACGACAGCCCAGGTGGATGAGGCGCCGGCCAGCAGCACGATTCCGGCAACGGTGCCGAGCGTTCCGACGACCACTCGAGCGACGCGTTCGGCAGGGGTGATGTTGATGCTCCACCGCTTACTCATGATCTCCTCCAACTCTTGGTCGACCGCCGATGTCCGGTCCAATTCGATGTTCTCGCCGCGCGATAAAGGTGACCGGCGTTGTCTCGTGAAGGTTCGTTGAAGAAGCGCTCGGGGGGGGGGGGGGGGGTGCCATGTCGACCGTTGGGTTTCCGGGACACGCAGCAGCTGGCGTCGGGGCGAGGGTCGTCAGCCGTGGTGACCCTCGGGCTCGCTCCGGAACAACGGCCCGACCGGGAACACGGGCCCGGGCCCCCGTTGCCGATGGCGGGGCCGGTGACGAAGCCCGGAAGGGCGCACACTGGCCCGAACCACCCCAACGCCCTGCCCCCTCTACACCCCCACCCCCCCACCACCACCC
>NZ_MIJB01000084.1 GCF_002174305.1 Aeromicrobium sp. PE09-221
ATCCAGGGCTACTTGGTGAGCAAGCCACTTCCGGCAGCAGGCGCGGCCGCACTCCTGACCCAGCCCGTTCACGTTGCCTTCAAGCTAACAGGCAGCTGAATGGTGGGGTCGAGGCTGGGCCGACGCTCTACTGGAGCGCGTTTGGCTGGTAACTCGAGCGTGAAGCTTGCTCCGCCACCAACACCCGCGCTCGAGCCGCTGACTTGACCGCCAAGCTCGGCTGCAAACAGGGCACTGGCGTGCAACCCAAAGCCGTGGCCCATGTCGCGGCGGGTAAACCCGTAGCGGAACAATTGAGGAAGGTCTTCCGCAGCGATGCCTACACCGGTGTCGTCGACACAGAAGCGGACTCCACCCCGATCCAGCGGCTCGATGCGCAGAATGAGTTGGCGGAGTCGTACAGGCTCCACTGACAACGCGTGCTTGGCATTGCTGATGAAGTTTACGAGGATCTGCAGCACCTTGTGGCGGTCGGTGTGGATGTCCGGCACCTCTGGATACATTCTGATCAACTCGAACTCTTGGCTGTTGGCGGCTTTGCTACAGATGGTCAGCGCCTCTTCCATCAACTCATGGGCTGCGACGGGCTCCGCCATGTCGAAGGTCACCGCGTACCGTTGCTGCCGACTCACGACCGCTTTGATGTGATCGATGTGCTTGGCAAGCGTCGCCAACTCGTCGAGAACTGCACTCTTCTCCGTCTCGAGGTGCTTGGCGAGCTCCCGCAAGTAGAGCGCTACTTTCGGTGCACGCTCGCGTAGGGCTTCGGTGTCGTTCTGCTCCAGTAAATCTGCGATGCCTTGCAGGCCACTCAGACGCAGACGTTCTAGGCGTCTGGCGACGAGTTCCGATGAAACGTTCACGCTGTTCAGGGCGTTACCCACGTTGTGGAGGACGCCGGTTGCCATGTCGGCCATTCCTGCGCGTCGCGATACTTCGGCAAGCACCTTGCCCGATTGAAGCAGTTGTCCCCGCGTTTCTTTCAGCTGTCGCACATTGTCGTCGAGCTGCGCGTTCGAAGCGCGCAGCCCGAGCTTCCCCCGGCCCAGCTCCGCCAGAAGCGGAACGTGGTGGAGCAGGGCGGCGAGATGTTGGCCTACGAGAGCGAACTGAGCCGCAGCTAGTGCGTTGAGAGGATTGAAGTGCTCGCTGCCTTCGGCGCAGCCGGCAAACAGCAATAGCGGGTGGTCGTAGTTCGGTAATAGCAACCAATAAAAAGCCGCGAGCCCGAACGCTCGAGCCACCGGCTGCATGTCCTTGGGCTCGTCGTTGTCGTAGCGTCCCTGAGGGTGGTTCGACAGGTAATCAAAGGCGTCCGACGATAAGCCGGCTCGCTCTACGAGTGGACCGTTAGCCACCGCGTGGAGGCACTGCAGCTGAGAATGCTGGACCGCATACCACACCGGCCTCTTATCCCCATCTCCG
>NZ_MIJB01000085.1 GCF_002174305.1 Aeromicrobium sp. PE09-221
AGCTAAGGCAATTACTGAAGCGATGGAAGCTGCAACACCATCCACATAAACAGTTTTTTGAGCCTTATTTCGCTTTAACATATTATAAATAGCTAAACCAGCAAATACAGAACCACCGCCACTATTTACATAGATATTAAGGCTACTTTTATCATCCAATTGCCCCAAAATGTTTTTCACATCATCAGGCATAATATCTGAATCATCCCATTTCCAACCTGTATTATTTATGATGTCACCATAGATAAATAGGTCTGCGGACGATTCCGTTTGATTTTTAATAGTAAACACGTCTTTAATTGTCCTCACCTCCTTTCAGCGACAAACCTCCACTAGCTTTTGCTAATTGGTATTCATCCGCAATCTCAATAGATACATGGTTTAGATCGACACGATGTTTATCACCGTATTCTCCAATTCCATCTATATCTTCAAGCTCTAATACTTTATTGATTGAGAAAGCTCCAGCATCTAGCATAATCTTATAAAATTCCGCTCTAGATTTAGAATCAGCGCGGAGTAAACTTGTTAGATTAAATTTCAAATAGTAACGCTTTTGTTCATTAAATGAAAATGTTTTATAAGAAAACTCTTCTTCATACTGGATAAGAATCGGACTCAATGTATTTTGGATAAAATCTAGTGCTTGTTGCTCAATATTTGAGAATGTAGCACGATCTAACTCATTAATCATGTGCAATGGAATATTAAAAATGTTTGCAATCTCAGCTTTATCGAACTTCATACCTTCAATAAATTGAGCATCTTTCAAAGGCATTCCAACTTTCTCAAATTCTAGCCCAGCATCTAAAATCGCTATCCTTTGAGCGTTGTTCAAGCCTGTATTCGCTTCTTTCCAAGCATCACGGAGTACATCTTTTGCTTCTTTACCAAGCGCTTGCTGAGTTTTTAATAATCCACTATGTCCAGCCCCGTTTGT
>NZ_MIJB01000086.1 GCF_002174305.1 Aeromicrobium sp. PE09-221
TCCTTCACCCGAGTTCTCTCAAGCGCCTTGGTATTCTCTACCCGACCACCTGTGTCGGTTTGGGGTACGATTCCTTACACTCTGAAGCTTAGAGGCTTTTCCTGGAAGCATGGCATAAATGACTTCACTACCGTAGTAGCACGACATCGTATCTCAGCGTTAAGAAAGTCCGGATTTAACTAAACTTTCCGCCTACGTAATTGAACCTGGACAACCGTCGCCAGGCCCACCTAGCCTTCTCCGTCCCACCATCGCAATTATAAGAAGTACGGGAATATTAACCCGTTTCCCATCGACTACGCCTTTCGGCCTCGCCTTAGGAGTCGACTTACCCTGCCCCGATTAACGTTGGACAGGAACCCTTGGTCTTCCGGCGAGGGAGTTTTTCACTCCCTTTATCGTTACTCATGTCAGCATTCGCACTTCTGATACCTCCAGCAGCCCTTACAGACCACCTTCAACGGCTTACAGAACGCTCCCCTACCCCACTCACATAAGTACGTAGCCGCAGCTTCGGTGTATAGCTTAGCCCCGTTACATCTTCCGCGCAGGCCGACTCGACCAGTGAGCTATTACGCTTTCTTTAAATGATGGCTGCTTCTAAGCCAACATCCTGGCTGTCTGAGCCTTCCCACATCGTTTCCCACTTAGCTATACTTTGGGACCTTAGCTGGCGGTCTGGGTTGTTTCCCTCTCCACGACGGACGTTAGCACCCGCCGTGTGTCCCCCGGATAGTACTTACTGGTATTCGGAGTTTGCAAAGGGTTGGTAAGTCGGGATGACCCCCTAGCCTTAACAGTGCTCTACCCCCAGTAGTATTCGTCCGAGGCGCTACCTAAATAGCTTTCGGGGAGAACCAGCTATCTCCAGGTTTGATTGGCCTTTCACCCCTAGCCACAAGTCATACGCTAATTTTCCAACATTAGTCGGTTCGGTCCTCCAGTCG
>NZ_MIJB01000087.1 GCF_002174305.1 Aeromicrobium sp. PE09-221
CAACCGGGGGGGCGATGAGGTCGGACCCCAGCTCGGTGGAGGCCGCGTGGCGTGGCACATCGGCGATCACGGCATCGAAACCGCGCTCGACCGCGGAGAGCACGGGCCCCGAGGTGGCCGGAGAGTGATCCTCGGGATCGAAGGAGAGCACCGCGGAACCCGCGGCCATCGGGAAAGCTCCCGCGAGCGCCCGCGCCGCGACATGGCCGTCGGCCCGGGCGATATCGCGCCACCGCAGTCCGGGCGCAGGGGAGTACGGGCCCTGGCGGTCGATGCCGATGCGGAGGGCCCGGGGTTGCACGTCACGGCCGGCACCGAGAACGCGCCCGGACTGCGGTGGCGCGATATCGCCCGGGCCGACGGCCATGTCGCGGCGCGGGCGCTCGCGGGAGCTTTCCCGATGGCCGCGGGTTCCGCGGTGCTCTCCTTCGATCCCGAGGATCACTCTCCGGCCACCTCGGGGCCCGTGCTCTCCGCGGTCGAGCGCGGTTTCGATGCCGTGATCGCCGATGTGCCCCGCCCCGCGGCCTCCCCCGAGCCGGGGTCCGACCTCATCCCCCGCCCGGTGGCCCTCCCGCTCCCCCGCCCCCAGAACGTGCCCGGAGTCCGCGCCGCGCGCCGTTCGGGCGTCCGCTTGCAGGAGATCCACGCCCGGTTCCTTGTGGTCTCGTGCGCCGGTTCCTTATCACCCCACGCCCCTGCCCCCCGAGAGGACAGGGACAACCTAC
>NZ_MIJB01000088.1 GCF_002174305.1 Aeromicrobium sp. PE09-221
CTGTCGAGGCTGTCGCCGGCCCTCTGCACGGTGGTGAGCGGTCTCCGCAACTCGTGCGACACGTCGGCCACGAACCGCTGCTGGACCCGCGAGAGGTTCTCGACACGACGGCTCTGGCTCTGGAGGCGCTCGGCCACCTGGTCGCAGTCCTTGGTGAGACGGGCGCTGTCGTCCTTGCCGTGCACGTGCATACGCTGTTCGAGGCGTCCGGCGGCGAACCGCTCGGCCGTACGTCCGCCGACCCGAAGCGCGTCGACCACCTCGCGGACTCCCAGGCAGGCGACGAAGCCCACCACGAGCACCATGACGCTGCCGCCCGCGAGCAACGCCCCACCCAACAGACCGAGGGCCGGCTGCTGCCCGCGCATCGAGAAGACGCAGAACAGCGCATAACTGTCGCCGGAACCGGGAACCGCCAGCCGGCTGCCCACCACGACCGTCGCCGTCGGCCCCTCGCCCAGCAGCGGCCGCCCCCCGCACTGCCAGGCCATCCCGGGCGCAGAGCGGACAAGCTCCACGAGCGGCGCAGGCAGGACGCTCAGCGCGACGGTACCCGATGTCCTGACCGGCGCCTCCGGCTCGTCCGCGGAT
>NZ_MIJB01000011.1 GCF_002174305.1 Aeromicrobium sp. PE09-221
GGAGCCCACGCCCACCACCGAGGAGCCCACCACCCCCTCGGACGATCAGAACGGCGCGGCTCCCGGTCCCGAGGAATGACGGGTCCGCGTCCGATACGCGTGCTCGGAGGCGTAGATTGCGCTCGTGACCCAGCAGACCCGCAGCGGGCTCGTCTTCGGAGTCCTCGCGTACCTGGGCTGGGGGCTGTTCCCGCTGTACTGGCCGCTGCTCGAGCCCGCCTCGCCCTTCGAGGTACTCGCCCACCGGGTGGTGTGGTCGCTGGTGTTCTGCACCGGCCTGCTGACCTTCACGCGGAGGTGGCGCTCGTTCGCCGCCTTGGTCCGCGATCGTGGACAACTGGGCTGGCTGGCCCTGGCCTCGATCGTCATCGCCGTGAACTGGGGGTCGTTCATCTGGGGTGTCAACAACGGCCATGTGCTCGAGGTGTCCCTCGGCTACTTCATCAACCCCCTCATCACCGTGCTGTTCGCGGTCTTCTTCCTCAAGGAGTCGTTGCGGCGCCAGCAGTGGGTCGCGGTCGGCGTGGGTGCCGTGGCGGTGGGGATCCTCACGGTCGATCTGGGTCGTCCTCCGTGGATCGCTCTGCTCGTCTCAGCATCGTTCGCGGTCTACGGCCTGATCAAGAAGCGCACCTCGCTCGGGGCGGTCGAGGCGCTGACCGTCGAGACCACCGTGTTGTTCCCCTTCGCGCTGTGCTTCCTGGTGGCATTGCAGCTCCGAGGGGATCTCGCCTTCGGCCATGAGGGTGCGGGCAACACGACACTTCTCGTCCTGACCGGTGTGGTCACCGCCGTACCGCTCCTGCTGTTCGCCGCCGCGGCGAGCCGGTTGAACCTGTCGACCATCGGGCTCCTGCAGTACCTCGTGCCGATCATGCACTTCATCCTGGGACTCACGGTCTTCGGAGAGCAGATGGGATCGGCCCGCTGGATCGGCTTCGTGCTGATCTGGATCGCGCTCGCGATCTTCACCCTCGACGCCTGGCGTTCCCATCGCCGGAGTCTCCACCGGGCCGCCCGCGGCGCGACGGTGCTCTGACGGCGCACGCTGCGCTACGGGTGGGGTTCGAACGAAGGTCAGCCGACGCGGGTGACGACGGTATCGCAGAGCTCGCTCAGCGCGTCGCGGGCCGGGCCGGCGGGGAGCTTCTCGAGCAGCGCTCGGGAGGTGTCCGCCTCGGCGTGCACATAGGCGCGCGCCTCGGCCATCAACGGATGAGCCCGCAGCTCAGCCAGGGTGCGCTCGACCAGGGCATCGTCCTCGATCGGTCCAGAGAGCCGGTCGCGCAGCTCGGCATCGGCATCATCGGGGGAGGCGAGCACCAGCAGCGTCGGCAGAGTGGGCACCCCCTCGCGCAGATCGGTACCCGGTGTCTTGCCCGAGTCGCCGCTCTCGCTGGCGATGTCGATGATGTCATCAGCGAGCTGGAAGGCGACGCCGATGCGCTCGCCGAACTCCAACAGCGTCCGCTGGACCTCATCGCTCGCGCCGGCCATCTTGGATCCGAGCAGCGCGCAGGCCGCGATCAGCGAACCCGTCTTGTCGGCGACGACATCGAGATAGTGCTGGAGCGGATCCTCTCCCTCGCCGGGGCCGAGGGTCTCGCGGATCTGGCCACGCACGAGTCGCGAGAAGGTCTCCGCCTGGATCCGCACCGCCTCGGTGCCCAGACCCGCGACGATCTGCGAGGCCTCGGCGAAGAGATAGTCCCCGACAAGGATCGCGATCGAGTTGTCCCAGCGCGCATTGGCGCTGGGAGCGCCACGGCGCACCGGGGCCTCGTCCATGACATCGTCGTGATAGAGCGTCGCCAGATGGGTCAGTTCCATCACTACCGCGGCCTCGACCGCCGCATCGCCCTGGGGCTGGCCGAACTCGGCGCACAGCAGCGTCAGCAACGGACGGAAGCGCTTGCCGCCGGCATTCAGCAGGTGCGCGGCCGCCTCCGCGACGAAGGGCTCAGGGCTGTCGACGGAGCGCGCGAGCAGGGCCTCGACTCGGTCGACGCCCCTGCGGATCCGGGAGGTCAGGCCCGGATCCTCGAACGACACTCCAACGGTCACGCGATTCTCCTCAGCAGCACAGCTAGCGCACGAATGCGCCGGCGTGCTGCACGATGTCGAGCAGCGGGCCCGGAAGCACCCCGAGCACCACCGTGACGATCGCCGCCAGCGCAATGACCACGGTAGTCAATACCCCCGGAGCAGCGACGGTCGGCCCGTCTCCCACCGGCTCGGTGAAGAACATCAGCACGATGACCCGGACGTAGAAATAAGCCGCGAGCGCGCTCGCCAGCACGCCGATCACCACGAGGGGCCAGGTGCCTCCAGCCCAGGCCGCCGCGAAGACACCCCACTTACCGATGAATCCGGCAGTCAGCGGGATGCCCGCGAAGGACAGCATGAAGAGCGCGAAGGTTCCCGCCAGCCACGGCGACCGCTGACCGAGGCCCGTCCACTTGGCCAGATGGGTGGTCTCCCCCGCGGAATCGCGGACCACGGACACGACCGCGAAGGCACCGATCGTCGCGACCCCGTAGACGACGAGATAGAACAGCACGCTCGACACCGAGGTGAGCACGGCCTCGTTGGCGATCCCCACATAGGCGGCCGAGAATCCCACCAGCAGGAAGCCCGCATGGGCGATGGACGAGTAGGCGAGCATCCGCTTGACATCGGTCTGCGCGATCGCGACCACCGAGCCGAAGACCATGGTGATGACCGCGACGACCCAGAAGGTCGGACGCCAGTCCCACGAGGCTCCGCCGAAGGCGACGAAGAAGACCCGCATAAGGGCGATGAAAGCCGCCGCCTTGGTGGCCGCCGCCATGAAGCCGGTCACTGGTGTCGGGGCGCCCTGATAGACATCGGGTGTCCAGGCGTGGAACGGCACGGCGCCGATCTTGAACAGCAGACCGACGGCGATCATCGCCATGGCCACCAGCAGCAGCCCACCGGAGTCCGCGCGAGCGGAGACGGCCTCGTCGATGATCGTCAGGTTCAGGCTGCCCGAGTAGCCGTAGGCGAGGGCCGCGCCGTACAGGAAGAAGACGGACGAGAAGGCTCCCAGCAGGAAGTACTTCATCGCCGCTTCCTGGCTGATGAGCCGGCGCCGCCGCGACAGCGCGCAGAGCACGTACAGCGGCAGCGAGAGCACCTCGAGGGCGACGAACATCGTGATGAGGTCATTGGCGGTGGCGAACAGCATCATGCCCGACAGCGCGAACAGCATGAGGGGAAAGACCTCGGTGTGCTCCAGGCGGTGCTGTACCGCCTGGGACTCCTCATCCGAGCCGGGGATGTCCGCCGCCCGGCCAGTGAAGGGGCTCATGCCCGCCTCGAAGCGGCGTTCGGCGAACAGCCCCAGGCTCAGCAGCGCGAAGACCAGCAACATGATCCAGGTGATGACACCGGGACCGTCGACGGTGACCGCGCCTTCCGCCTCGACCGCGCCTCGCGCGACGTGTCCCGCCTCCTCCGGCGTACGGAGATCGCCGTAGACCAGGACGCTCACGACCAGCGCGGCCACGAGACCGATCGCCGTGGCGATCGTCTGGACCACGAAGCGGTAGCGGCGCCCGAGCGCGGCCTCCAGGATGAGACCGAGGACCGCGAAGCCGGCGACGACGAACAGCGGCGACAGCACCCAGTAGTCGAGCTGTGCGGCGGGGATCATTCGTGGGCTCCTTCACTCGCGGCATCGACCGGATGCGGCGGCACCGGGTCCTCCGCGCCGACCTGGGCGATCACCGGTTCCACGGACGGGTTGATGACCGACAACAGCGGTCCCGGTACGAAGCCCAACGCGATGATGAGCACCACCGCCGGGGCGAGCGCTGTGAACTCGCGGCCGTCGAGCTCTCGGATACCGTCGAGACCCGGCCGCAGCGGGCCGGTCATCGTGCGCTTGTACATCAGCAGGATGTACACGGCCGCGAGGATGATGCCGAAGGCGGCGATCACCGCGAGCGGGATCGACACCGTGAACGTGCCGGCCAGGACCATGAACTCCGAGATGAACGGGGCGAGACCCGGCAGCGAGAGGCTCGACAGGCCGCCGATCAGGAGAATGCCGGCCAGGACCGGGGCGATCTTCTGCACGCCGCCGAACTCCGAGATGCTCGCCGACCCGCGGCGTGCGATGAGCATGCCGGTGACGAGGAAGAGCACCGCGGTCGAGAGGCCGTGGTTGAACATGTACAGCGTCGCACCGGAGGTGGAGAGTGTCGTGAAGGCGAAGATGCCGAGCACGATGAAGCCGAAGTGCGACACCGAGGTGAAGGCGATCAGCCGCCGGATATCGTCCTGTCCGATCGCCAGCAGGGCACCGTAGAGGATGCTGATGACCGCGAGCACCATGACCACCGGGCTGGCCCACTGCGAGGCCCCCGGGAAGATCTCCAGGCACCAGCGGATCATCGCGAAGGTGCCGATCTTGTCCACGATACTGACCATCAGCACGGCCGTCGAAGGCGTCGAGGATGCGGCGGCGTCCGGCAGCCAGGTGTGCAGCGGCCACATCGGCGCCTTGACCGCGAAGGCGATGAAGAAGCCGAGGAAGAGCAGCTTCTCGGTGCCCGCGGAGATGTCGAGTCCGATCAGTTCGCTGTGCAGGAAGCTCGACTCGCCCGCCCGGGTGGTGAGCGCATAGAGGCCCACGATCGAGGCGAGCATCAGCAGTCCGCCGACGAGGTTGTAGATGAGGAACTTGACCGCCGCGTAGGAGCGTCCGACCCCGCCGTGCGCGCCGATCAGGAAGTACAGCGGAACCAGCGTCGCCTCGAACAACAGGTAGAACAGGAAGACATCGGTCGCCGCGAAGACGCCGATCGCCAGGCCCTCGAGGGCCAGCATCCAGGCGAAGTAGGTGTGCGTGCGCGCGGGATTGGGCAGCCGGTCGCCCCATGCCGCGAGGATGACGATCGGGCTGAGGATCGTGGTCAGCATGACCAATGTCAGGCCGATACCGTTCAACCCCAGTGCGTAGTGGGCGCCGATCGCCGGGATCCACTCACGCTGCTCGACGAACTGGTAGCCGCCCTCCGCGGCATCGAACTGCGCCGCGACGACGATCGCCAGGACGAGGGTGATGAGCGAGACGGCGAGCGCCAGCACTTTCACCAGCCTCGGGTTGCCCGAGGCGCCCGGCCAGCAGGCGACGAGCAGCGCACCGATGATCGGCGTGACAGCCAGGACAGTCAGCATCATGCGAGGGTCACCGCCAAGAGTCCGAGGACGACGAGCAGGGCGCCGCCGAAGATTCCGAGAGCATAGGAGCGGACGTAGCCGGTCTGCGTGCGCCGCAGCTGCTGCGACGCCTCGCCGATCCGGTCGGCCGTGCCGGTGACCGTGCCGTCGATGCCGCGAGCATCGAGCCAGACCAGGAGCCGGGTGAGGTAGCGCACCGGCAGCACGACCAGCGCTCCGTTGACCTCGTTGGTGTAGATCTCGTGACGACCCGCGCGGGTGACGATCGAGACATCCGCGTCGGCGGCCGCCCGGTCGGGCACGTCGCGCCGATACAGCCACACCCCGGCTGCGACGCCGAGCGCCACCACGGCCATCACGCCGAGTTGGACGACGATGACGGGCACCGGCAGGTGCGGATGCTCCGCGTGCCCGGCGATCGGCTCGAGCCAGTCGGTGATCCAGCCGCCGAGGTACAGCGCACCTCCGAGAACCGAGGCTGCCGCGAGGACGATGAGCGGGATGGTCATGACGCTCGGCGACTCGTGCGGGTGCACCTCATCGCGCCAGCGCTTTTCGCCGAAGAAGGTCATCATCATCAGGCGGGTCATGTAGAAGGCGGTCACGCCGGCACCGATCATGGCTGCCAGGCCGATCCACGTGTTGTAGCCGAGAGCCGCCTCGATGATCTTGTCCTTGCTGAAGAAGCCGGACATGCCAGGGAAACCGATGATGGCCAGGTAGCCGAGGCCGAAGGTCACGAAGGTGATCGGCATGGCACGTCGCAGCGCCCCGTAGTGGCGCATGTCGACGTCATCGTCCATCGCGTGCATGACCGAGCCGGCCCCGAGGAACATGTTCGCCTTGAAGAAGCCGTGCGTGAGCAGGTGGAAGATCGCGAAGGCGTATCCGGCCGGGCCGAGCCCGGCGGCCAACATCATGTAGCCGATCTGGCTCATGGTGGAGCCGGCGAGCACCTTCTTGATGTCGTCCTTGGCGCAGCCGATCCAGGCGCCTACCAGGAGCGTCACGAGTCCGACGATCACCACGACCGTGCGGGCGATCTCCGAGGCGTCGTAGATGCCGGCCGAGCGGACCACGAGGTAGACACCCGCGGTGACCATGGTCGCAGCGTGGATGAGGGCCGACACCGGGGTGGGGCCCTCCATCGCGTCGAGCAGCCAGGCCTGCAGCGGCACCTGCGCGGACTTGCCGCAGGCACCGACGAGCAGCAGCAATCCGAGTGCCGTGGCGGTGGAGCCCGAGGCAGAGTCGATCGCGCCGTTGACCGCGGCGATCGACGTGGTGCCGAAGGTGGCGAACATCGTCATCAGCGCGATGACCATGCCGAGGTCGCCGACACGGTTCATGATGAAGGCCTTGTTGGCGGCCGCCGCCGCGGTCTCCTTGTGCTGCCAGAAGCCGATCAGCAGGAAGGAGGCGAGGCCGACGCCCTCCCAGCCGAGGAAGAGCACCAGGTAGTCGGCGGCCAGCACGAGCGTGAGCATCGCGGCGACGAAGAGGTTCAGATAGGCGAAGAATCGGCGACGGCGTGCGTCGTGGGCCATGTACCCGATCGAGTACACATGGATCAGCGTGCCCACACCGGTGATGAGCAGCACGAAGAGGCTCGACAGCTGATCGAAGGTGAAGGCGAACTCCACGTGGAAGCGGCCCGCCTCGAACCAGGTGCCGAGGGAGGTGGTGACCGAGCGATCATCGGCGCCGCGGCCGATGAGCTCGACGAACATGATGAGGCCGAGCACGAAGGCGGCGGCCGAAGCCGCCGTCGCGATCAGGTGGCCGAAGCGATCCGCCCCCTTGCCCCAGACGAGGAGTAGAGCCGCGCCCGCCAAGGGGATCGCGATGAGCAGCCAGGACAACTCGAGCATCGTCTCTCCCCTTACGCCTTCAGCAGATTCGCCTCGTCGACCGAGGTCGAGCGACGCGTGCGGTAGATGGACACGATGATCGCCAGGCCGATCACGACCTCAGCGGCGGCCACGACCATGACGAAGAAGGCCGCGGTCTGACCGTCGAGATTGCCGTGCTGACGGGCGAAGCTGACGAAGGCGAGGTTGGTGGCGTTGAGCATGAGTTCGACGCACATGAAGACCACGATCGCGTTGCGGCGCACGAGGACGCCGACGGCGCCGATCGTGAACAGCAGGAACGACAGGGTGATGTACTCCGTCATCGGTCGGCGTCCTCCTCGTCCTCGTCGGGGCCGATCTCGCGGAGACGGTCCTGCACGGCGCTGTCGTCGAGCCCCTGCCGCTCCTGACCGCGCTGCCGCAGGCTCTCCGGCACGGACTCCTCGGCGGTCGTGCCATCGGGGAGCAGAGCCGGGGTGTCCACCGCATTGTGCAGAGCGAAGACACCGGGCGTCGGCGGGTTGCCGGGGTGACGGCCCTGCTCGGCGTAGTCGCGCATCCGCTGCTTCTGCAGATCGGTCTGGCTGCGGGGAGTGACGAGCCGCTCACGATGGGCGAGCACCATCGCGCCGAGCACGGCGGTGATCATCAGCGCCGCGGTGAACTCGAAGGCGATCACATAGCGGGTGAACAGCAGCGCGGCCAGTCCCTCGACATTGCCATCGGCATTCGCCTGATCGAGTCCGATGGTCGAGCTGACGACCACCTGGCCGACGCCGATGGAGAGGGTGACGGCGAAGAGGATGCCCACGACTGCGGCGGCGAGACGTTGTCCCTTGATGGACTCGACGAGCGAGTCGGAACGATCGACGCCCACCAGCATCAGCACGAAGAGGAAGAGCATCATGATCGCGCCGGTGTAGACGATGATCTGCACCGCGAAGAGGAAGGGCGCGTCCTGCACCGCGTAGAGCACCGCGAGACTGATCATGACGACCGCGAGGCACAGCGCCGCGTGCACGGCCTTGCGGGCGAGGATCAGCCCCATCGCGGCGATCACCATGATCGGCGCGAGGACCCAGAAGGTCGTCATCGGCTCTCACCCGAGTCGGACGGAGCATCGGCCTCCACGATCGGGAGCGTCTTGCCCCGGTAGTAGTCGTGGTGGTCGTCGCTGATGAGCATCTCGTGCGGCGGCTCGGTCATGCCGGGCAGTAGGGGCGCGAGGAGATCGGACTTCTCGTAGATGAGGTCCTCGCGGTTGTCATCGGCCAGCTCGTACTCATTGGTCATGGTCAGCGCGCGCGTGGGACACGCCTCGATGCACAGCCCGCACAGGATGCAGCGCAGATAGTTGATCTGATAGACCCGGCCGTAGCGCTCGCCCGGGCTGAACCGCTCGTCCTCGGTATTGGAGGCGCCCTCCACGTAGATCGCATCCGCGGGACACGCCCAGGCGCACAACTCGCAGCCGACGCACTTCTCGAGGCCGTCGGGCCAGCGGTTGAGCTGGTGGCGCCCGTGGAAGCGCGGCGCCGTGGGCCGCTTCTCCTTGGGGTACTGTTCCGTGACGGGCTTCTTGAACATCGTCCGGAACGTGACGCCGAACCCGGCGACCGGGTCCCACAGGGTCTCTTTGAGCGTGCTCATGGTCGAGCCTCCTGACGATCGGTGCTCTGCTGGCCGGGCATGGGCGGCACGGGATAGCCGCCGGCGAAGGCATCGAACTCGGCCTCGGGCTCGGCCTCGGGCTCGGGTTCCTTCTTCTCCGGGACGAGGAAGGTGGCCGCCAACAGCACCGCCACGATGACACCGCCCCAGACGAGGACCTGCTGGGTGATCAGCTCCTCCTGCTGGGCCTTGCGCACGAAGGCCACCACGATCGTCCAGCCGAGGGCGATCGGGATCAGCCACTTCCAGCCGAAGTGCATGAACTGGTCATAGCGCATGCGCGGGAGTGTGCCGCGCAGCCACACGAACAGGAAGATGAAGCACAAGGTCTTGCCGAGGAACCAGATCACCGGCCAGTAGCCCTCGTTGGCGCCCTCCCAGACCTGCGCGATGCCGAAGGGGGCGCGCCAGCCGCCCAGGAAGAGCGTCGTGGCGAGGGCCGAGACGGTCACCATGTTGATGTACTCGGCCAGGAAGAACATCGCGAACTTGAAGGACGAGTACTCGGTGTGGAAGCCGCCGACCAGCTCGCCCTCGGCCTCGGGGAGGTCGAAGGGGGCACGGTTGGTCTCGCCGACCATCGCGATCACGTAGATGACGAAGGACGGCAGCAGCGGCAGGAAGAACCACCACTGGTCCTGGGCGGCGACGATCTCCGAGGTGGACATCGAGCCGGCGAAGATGAAGACGCTGACGAAGGACAGACCCATCGCGACCTCATAGGAGATCATCTGGGCACTGGACCGCAGGCCACCGAGCAGAGCGTAGATCGAGCCGGAGGACCAGCCGGCGAGCACGATGCCATAGATGCCGATCGAGGTGACGGCCAGGACGTAGAGCACGGCGACCGGCATGTCGGTCAGCTGCAGCGCGGTGTAGGTCTCGGTGAAGGGGATCCTCACCTCGGGCCCGAAGGGGATCACCGCCCAGGCCAGGAAGGCGGGCACGACCGCGAGGATCGGCGCCATGAAATAGACGACCTTGTCGACCGCCTTGGGGAAGATCTCCTCCTTGAGGCCGAGCTTGACGCCATCGGCGAGGCTCTGCAGCAGACCGAAGGGTCCGTTCATGTTCGGCCCGACGCGGTGCTGCATGCGGGCGACGACGCGGCGCTCGAACCAGATGTTGAACAGCGTGTAGAGAACCAGGATCACGAAGATCAGCAGTGACTTGAGCGCGACGACCCACATCGGATCGTTCCCGAAGACCTCACTCATCACCGGTCACCCCGCCTTCCCGCTGAGCACCTTCTCGCTGAGTGTGGCGTTTGGACGGCGAAATCGTGGATTCTGGCGTCCTAACGTCCCACTCAACGGGTTGCAGGGTGACCGGGTCGCCGGGGCCCGCTGCGAGGACGGACCGCACGTTGACGCCCTCGGAGTTGGCGGGCACCCAGACCACGCCGTCGGGCAGATCGGCCACATCGGCGATGAACTCCGCCGCGCCGCGCTCGGTACTCAATCGCGCCGATTCACCGGGCTCGACGCCCGCGGCGGCCAGCGTCGCGGCATTGGCCTTCAACCGCGCCGGACGTGCCGTGAGCCGGTAGGTGTCCGCACCGTCCTGCAGGCGTCCGTCGTCGATCAACTGCTTCCAGGTGTCGAGGACCACCGTGCCGGCCGGGGCGGCGGCCACAGCGGCCGGCTGCGCCTCGAACGGGGCCCGTGCTCCGTCCCAGGCCCCGAGCTCGTCGAGCTCGCGACGGGCCGCGGCGACCGTGCGGATGCCGAGCGGAGCCCCGAGCTCCTCGGCGATACCGGCCAGGACACGGACATCCGGCAGTGAGCCGGAGACCTCGAGCACGGTGTCGAAGGGTCGGCGGCGCCCCTCCCAGGTCACGAACGTGCCGGACTTCTCGACGGCCGGGGCGACCGGCAGCACCACATCCGCGTACGGCGAGACATCGCTGGCGCGGACCTCCAGGCTGACGACGAAGCCCGCCGCTTCCAACGCAGCACGCGCCGCGGCGGGATCGGGGAGATCGGCCAGCTCGACCCCGCCGACGACCGCCGAGGTCAGCTCGCCACTCGCCAGGGCGGCGACGATGCCGGACGTGTCGCGGCCCTTCGCATCGGGCAGCTGGTCGATGCCCCAGGCGGCGGCGAGATCAGCCCGCGCCTCCGCCTCGGCGACCGGGCGACCGCCGGGGAACAGGGTCGGCAGACATCCGGCATCGAGCGCACCGCGATCGCCCGCGCGACGCGGCACCCAGGCCAGGCGAGCGCCGCTGCGCCGGGCGAGGTCGGCAGCCGCGCTGAGGCCGCCGGCAACCTGCCCCAGCCGCTCTCCCGCCAGCACGACATCGGTGCCGGTGAGTGAGAGCTGGGCGAGCGCCTCGGCCTCTCCCCCCGGTGCGACGGTCACGAGCTCGGCATCGAGCTTGTGCAGGCCTCGGGTGAGGTGGCTCGCGAGAGCGATGACCCGGGTGCCGTTCTTGACCGCCTTACGGAGCCGCAGGAAGAGCGTGCCGGCCTCGTCCTCGGGCTCGAGGCCGACCAGTACCACCGTGCCGGCCTGGTCGAGATCCCGGTAAGTGACACCCCGGCCCGTGCCCGCGACGTAGTGGGTGAGGAAGGCCGTCTCCTCATCGGTGACCGGGCGGGACCGGAAATCGATGTCATTGGTCCCGAGCGCCACCCGCGCGAACTTGGCATAGGCGTAGGCGTCCTCCAGCGTCAGCCGGCCTCCGGTCAGCACACCGGCGCGGGTACCGGCGAGACCCCGGGCCGCCACCGCGAGGGCTCCAGGCCACGACATCGGCTGCAGTTCGCCCGTCTCGGGATCGCGGACGAGCGGCGTCCGAAGCCGATCCTCACGGGTCGACCAGGTGAAGGCGAAGCGGTCCTTGTCGGTGATCCACTCCTCGTTGACCTCGGGATCGTCCCCAGCGAGGCGGCGCATGACCTTGTCGCGCCGGTGATCGACGCGGATCGCCGCACCACACGCGTCGTGCTCGGCCACGGAGGGGACGGAGACGAGATCGAAGGGCCGTGAACGGAACCGGTAGTCGGCGCTGGTCAGCGCCCCGACGGGACAGATCTGGATGGTGTTGCCGGAGAAATAGGAGTGGAAGGGCTCGCCATCGGCGATACCGATCTGCTGCTGCGCGCCGCGTTCGAGCAACGCGATGAAGGGATCGCCGGCGATCTCCTCGGAGAACCGCGTGCACCGTTGGCAGAGGACACAGCGCTCGCGATCCAGAAGGACGTTCTCGGAGACGTTGACCGGCTTGGCGAAGAGCCGCTTGGACTCGATGAACCGCGACTCGCCGTTGCCGTGGCTGAGCGCCTGGTTCTGCAGCGGGCACTCTCCACCCTTGTCGCACACCGGGCAGTCCAGCGGGTGATTGGCGAGCAGGAACTCCAGGTTGCCGCGCTGTGCCTTGTCGGCGGTCGCCGAGGTGACCTGCGTCTTGACGACCATACCGGGCGCGACCTCGAGGGTGCAGGAGGCCTGGGGCTTGGGCATCCCGCGACCGTTGCCGGCATCGGGGACCTCGACGAGGCATTGACGGCACGCGCCGACCGGCTCCAGCAGCGGATGATCGCAGAAGCGCGGAATCTCGGTGCCGATCAGCTCGGCGGCCCGGATGACCAGCGTGCCCTTGGGGACGCTGACCTCGACATCGTCGATCGTCAGGGTGACGAGCTCGACGGGGGTGACGTCGGTCGCCCCGGGTTCGGTGACGGTCACGACGCGACCCCCTCCTTGGCGAACAGCGTGGATGCCGCCGGCGGGAACAGCTCCCACGACGGTGTGGTCATCGCGGCCTCGAACTCCTCACGGAAGTACTCGATGGCCGAGGTGATCGGGCTGGTGGCACCGTCGCCGAGGGCGCAGAACGAGCGGCCCAGGATATTCGAGCAGAGATCCTGCAGGAGCTCGATATCGCCGGGCTGCCCTTCGCCCTTGTCGAGGCGCCGCAGGATCTGGACCATCCACCAGGTGCCCTCGCGGCAGGGCGTGCACTTGCCGCAGGACTCGTGCTTGTAGAACTCGGTCCACCGCAGCACCGCGCGGATGACCGAGGTGGTCTGGTCGAAGACCTGCAGGGCCTTGGTGCCGAGCATCGAGCCGACAGCGCTGACTCCCTCGTAGTCGAGCGGGACGTCGAGGTGCTCGGCCGTGAGGATCGGTGTGGACGACCCGCCGGGGGTCCAGAATTTGAGCTCGGAGCCCTCGCGCATGCCGCCGCCCAAGTCGAGCAGCTCGCGCAGCGTGATGCCGAGCGGCGCCTCGTACTGTCCGGGACGTCGCACGTGCCCGGAGAGCGAGTAGATGGTGAAGCCCTTGCTCTTCTCGCTGCCCATCGAGCCGAACCACTCGACGCCGCCGCGCACGATGGCCGGGACCGAGGCGATCGACTCGACATTGTTGATGACGGTCGGCGAGGCATAGAGACCCGCCACGGCGGGGAACGGCGGACGCAGGCGAGGCTGGCCGCGACGGCCCTCCAGGGAGTCGAGCAGCGCGGTCTCCTCGCCGCAGATGTACGCGCCGGCGCCCGCGTGCACGACGATGTCGAGGCGGGTGCCGCTGCCGAGGATGTCCTCGCCGAGGTAGCCCGCGTCATAGGCCTCGCGCACGGCGGCGCGCAGCCGGCGGACGACGTGAAGCACCTCGCCGCGCACGTAGATGAAGGCCTTCTCGGCCCGGATCGCCCGCGAGGCGATGATGACTCCCTCGACGAGCGTGTGCGGCGAGGCCATCATCAGCGGGATGTCCTTGCACGTACCCGGCTCGGACTCGTCGGCGTTGACCACCAGGTACTTGGGTTGGGGATTGTCCTGTGGGATGAAGGACCACTTCATCCCGGTCGGGAAGCCCGCACCGCCGCGACCGCGCAGCCCGGAATCCTTGACCAGGGCGATGAGGTCGTCGGGGTCGATCCGGACCGCTTGCTTGAGTGCCTCATAGCCGCCGCGCCGCTCATAGGCGGCGAGGGTCCAGGCGCGGTCCTCGTCCCAGTTGTCCGTCAGGACGGGGGTGAGAGTGTCAGTCATCGCCCTTGCCTCCCTTGGTGTCGGCGGGGGACTCCTCGGCCACGGTCTCGGACTCGGCGCGCCGAGTATCGGCCTCGGCCTCCGCCTGAGCCTTGGACTCGCCGGCCCGACCGGTACCGGCTTGGGTCTCATAGGAGGGGGCCGTCCAGCCACGCTCTCGCGCGATCGCCAGGCCGGCGAGCGAAGGCCCGACGGCAGCCGGACCTTCGTCGACGAGTCCGTCCTCGAAGCCGGCGAGCACGCGCTCGGCCTCACGCCAGGAGGTGATCCGGGCTCCGCGCGTCGCCTGCACCGGCTCACCGGCGCGCAGGCGGTCGACGACCTCGATGGCGGACTCGGGAGTCTGCTGATCGAAGAACTCCCAGTTGACCATCATGACCGGGGCGAAATCACAGGCCGCATTGCACTCGACGCGTTCGAGGGTGATCTGGCCGTCCTCGCTCGTCTCGTCGCTGCCGATGTCGAGATGGCCGCAGAGCCGGTCGAAGATCTCGTCGCCGCCCATGATCGCGCACAGCGTATTGGTGCAGACGCCGACGTGATGCGTGCCCATCGGCTTGCGCTTGTACATGGTGTAGAAGGTCGCCACGGCCGAGACCTCGGCATCGCTCAGACCGAGGATCTCGGCGCAGGTGGCGATGCCCTCGCTGGTGACGCGGCCCTGCACCGACTGCACGAGGTGCAGCATCGGCAGCAGGGCGGACCTTGCCTCGGGGTAGCGGTCCGCCAAGGACCGCAGCTCAGCCACGGTCTCGGGGCCGATGGCCGGGTCGAAGGGTGTCTCCTCACCGGTCGGCGTGTCGGTCACCATGCCCTCGACCGGGTCCGGCAGCGGCGACTGGCCCGGGTCATTCGTGGTCATCGGTCGACACCTCCCATCACGGGATCGATGGACGCGACGGCGACGATGACATCCGAGAGCATCGCGCCCTCGCACATCGCGGCGACCGCCTGCAGGTTGACGAAGGAAGGGTCCCGGAAGTGGGCCCGGTAGGGGCGGGTACCGCCGTCGGACACCACGTGGCAGCCGATGACGCCCTTCGGCGACTCGATCTCCGCCCAGGCCTGTCCGGTGGGGACCCGGAAACCCTCGGTGACGATCTTGAAGTGGTGGATGAGCGCTTCCATCGACTCGCCCATGATGTGCTTGATGTGCTCGGGCGAGTTGCCCTGGCCGTCAGCACCGACCGAGAGCTGAGCAGGCCAGGCGATCTTCTTATCGGCGACCATGACCGGCTCGCCCTCGCTGGCCTCGAGACGGTCGATGCACTGCTCGACGATCCGCAGCGACTGGTCCATCTCGTCGAGCCGGATGCGGAAGCGGCCGTAGGAGTCGGGCTCGTTGCGGGTGATGACATCGAAGTCGTAGGTCTCGTACCCGAAATAGGGGCGCTTCTTGCGCAGGTCCCAGTCGTAGCCGGTGGCGCGCAGCGGCGGGCCGGTCACGCCGAGGGCGAGGCAGGCAGCAAGATCCAGGTGGCCGACCTCCATGAGCCGGCCCTTGAAGATCGGATTGGCATTGCAGAGCGCCGCGTACTCGGGGAGGCGCTTCCTGAGCAGGGCTACGGTGTCGCGGAGCTGTTGGATCGAGCCATCGGGCAGGTCCTGGGCGACACCCCCGGGACGGAAGTAAGCGTGGTTCATGCGCAGGCCGGTGATGGCCTCGAAGACCTTGAGGATCTCCTCGCGGTCGCGGAATCCGCAGGTCATGACGGTCAGCGCGCCCAGCTCCATACCCCCCGTCGCGATGGCGATGAGGTGTGAGGAGATGCGGTTGAGCTCCAGCAGCAGGACGCGCAGGACCTGGGCGCGCTCGGGGATGTCCTCGGTGATGCCGAGCAGCTTCTCGACACCGTGGACGTACACGGCCTCATTGGAGAAGGGGGCGACGTAGTCCATCCTGGTGCAGAAGGTCACGCCCTGGGTCCAGGTGCGGAACTCCATGTTCTTCTCGATGCCGGTATGCAGGTAGCCGATGCCGGCGCGCGCCCCGCGCACCCGCTCACCGTCGATCTCGAGGATGAGGCGCAGCACGCCGTGCGTGGACGGGTGCTGTGGACCCATGTTGACGACGAGGGTGTCGCCCTCGATGCCCTCGACGTCGATGGAGTCCCAGTCCTGTCCGGTGACATTGAAGACCGGTCCCTCGGGGGTCTCGGTGGTGCCCGCGTACGGGTCGTCGTGGATGGTCATGCGCAGCTCCTGCGCTCATCGGGGGCAGCCCCGCGAGCGGAGCGAGCACGACAGCAGAGCGTTCCGCCCTTGAACTCGGTGAACCATCTCATGAGTAGCTCCTGCGCTCGTCGGGGGCAGGGATCGTCCCGCCCTTGAACTCGACGGGGATGCCGCCCAATGGGTAGTCCTTGCGCTGCGGGTGCCCGGGCCAGTCATCGGGCATCAGGATGCGAGTGAGTGCGGGATGACCGTCGAAGACGACGCCGAACATGTCCCAGGTCTCGCGTTCGTGCCAGTCCGCCGTCGGATAGATCGGCACGACGCTGGGGATGTGGGGATCGTCATCAGGGGCGACCACCTCGAGGCGGATGTGGCGGTTGTGCGTCATCGAGGTGAGCTCGTAGACGACGTGCAACTCGCGGCCGGTCTCCTCCGGGTAGTGCACGCCGCTCACGCTGGCGCAGAACTCGAAGCGCAGGCCGGGATCGTTGCGTAGATGTGTGACGGTCGTCAGCAACAGGGGACGACGGATGAAGAAGGTGATCTCGCCGCGGTCGACGACGACCTTCTCGATGGCGTCCGTCAGTCCCTCGCCGCCGGCGAGCCGCTCGGCGACATCGTCGTACCAGCCGCCATAGGGCGGGGCGCTGGCGCCGGGCATGATCACAGGCCGGCGCAGACCGCCGAAGCCGCTGGTGTCGCCGGTGCCGCGGACGCCGAAGGAGCCTTCACGAACCTCGACGATCTCCAGCTCGCGCGCCTCGGAGCGCTCGAGTTCGCTCTGCGTCTCGTGCGAAGGGTCCTGGGTGCGGTCGGCGTCGGTGGGAGCTGGGTCCTGAGGCTTGTCGTCACTCACCGCATGAGTCCCTTCATCGCCGAGGTGGGTGTGGCCGCGAGCGCTTCGCGCTCGTCATCGGCGATCTCGCGCTCCTTATTGGCGCCGAGGCTGCCGTGCTGGACCTTGTCGTGGATCTTGAAGATCGCGTCGATGAGCATCTCGGGGCGGGGCGGGCAGCCAGGGAGGTACATATCGACCGGGACGACGTGGTCGACTCCCTGGACGATCGCGTAGTTGTTGAACATGCCGCCGGAGCTGGCGCAGACGCCCATCGCGAGCACCCACTTGGGTCCGGGCATCTGGTCGTAGATCTGGCGCAGGACCGGGGCCATCTTCTGGCTCACCCGACCCGCGACGATCATCAGATCGGCCTGGCGCGGGCTGGGGCGGAAGACCTCCATGCCGAAACGAGAGGAGTCGTAACGCGGGGCTCCGAAGGTCATCATCTCGATGGCACAACAGGCGAGGCCGAAGGTCGCCGGCCACATGGAGGCCTTGCGGAAGTAGCCGGCGAGACCCTCGACCGTCGAGAGCAGGACGCCGCTCGGGAGCTTTTCTTCGAGGCCCATCAGGTCCACTCCATTCCGCCACGCCGCCATTCGTAGACGTAGGCGATGGTGATGTTGACGAGGAACAGCATGACGGCGAAGAAGGCGAACCAGCTCAGTTGGTCGAAGGCGACCGCGAAGGGATAGAGGAAGACGATCTCGATATCGAAGATGATGAACATCATCGCGGTGAAGAAGTACTTGATCGAGACGCGTCCGCCGCCCTCGGGCAGGGGGCTCGGCGCGATGCCCGACTCGTAGCGGTCGAGTTTGGCGCGGTTGTAGCGCTTGGGTCCTGTGAACGGGGCAATGACCACGCTGAACAGCGCGAACGCAAGAGCGATGGCACCGAGCACCAAGATCGGCACGTATTCGTTCACGACACCTCTCACTTTCGCCGGGGCGACTTTGTGAAGAGCTTCACACAAACCGTCAGACGCCACTTTACGACGGCCCCGAGAGGGGGTGTAACTAAGGTCACACTTACTCCGGATGGGACCGTCATACAGCACCCTAGACGCGGACGGGGGTCACCGGCCGGTCGTCGCCGCGAGGATGGTGAGAGCTCCCAGGAGGGCCGAGAGATTCCGCCGGCAGGGAGGCTGCCGCGGCGCCCCGCCTACGGACGGAAGCTCTTGACGGCGTGATGCAGGGCGACGATGCCACCGGTGAGATTGCGCCAGGAGATGTCCGTCCAGCCGGCCTCGGCCATGCGGACCGCGAGGCCGCGCTGATCGGGCCACGACCGGATCGACTCGGCGAGATAGACATAGGACTCCGGGTCCGAGGAGACCACCTTGGCCACCTGGGGCAGCACCGCCAGCGCGCCACGGCTGTACACGAGCTCGAAGGGCCGCCACGTCGGCGTACTGAACTCGGTGACGACCACGCGCCCACCGGGCCGAGTCACCCGGAGCATCTCGCGCAGGCCGCCGATCGGGTCGGGGAAGTTGCGCAGGCCGAAGGAGATCGTCACCGCATCGAAGGAGGCATCGCCGAAGGGCAAGCGCATGCCGTCGCCCGCGACGAAGTCCAGCTCGGGGCGGTCCTCCTTGCCGGCACGCAGCATGCCCTCGGAGAAGTCGCAGGCCACCACGTGGGCACCCGTAGCGGCGAGCGGCACGCTGGAGACGCCGGTCCCGGCTGCCAGATCCAGGATGAGTTCACCGGGGCGGGCGTCGACGCGCCGCACGGTCAGGTGCCGCCACCAGCGGTCCAGGCCGCCGGTGAGCACGGTATTGGTGAGGTCATACTTCGCCGCGACGTCGTCGAACATGCGCGCGACATCGCGGGGATCCTTGTCCAGACCGGCTCGGCTCACCGCTTTACTGTCCCACGAGTAGGCTCGATCGACGTGAGCAACCCCGTCACCGACCCGCGGTGGGAGATCGAGCCACTCATCGTGCGCACCCGCCGCATCGACGACCCCGGGGAGCTCATCCCCTTGCTGCCGGATGCCGACCAGTTGGCGTGGGTCCACGGCGGCGACGGACTCGTCGGGTGGGGGCGCGCGGCACGCTTCGGGTGGACCGGCCCTGAGCGTTTCGCCGAGGCGGATCGCTGGTGGCGTGCCCTCGCGAACCGCGCGGTCGTCCGGGACGATATCGACTCGCCCGGCAGCGGATTGGTCGCCTTCGGCACCTTCACCTTCTCCGATCAGTCCGAGGGCAGCCTCCTGGTCGTCCCCGAGGTGGTCGTGGGACGGCGGGACGGCGTCTGCTGGCTCACGACGATCAGCCGGGCGATCACCGCAGCCCCCGCCCTCGAGACGGCATCCCCGCCTCGCACCTCGGCGGTGACGCTCGATGACGACGACTCCCGGCGGGCCGCATGGCGCGACATCGTCGCCACCGCAGTCGACCGCATCGCTGCCGATGAGCTCGACAAGGTCGTGCTGGCTCGCTCCGTCGACGTCGTCGCCACCGAACCGATCGACGTGCGCCACCCGCTTCGCCGGTTGGCGCAGGAGTATCCGAGTTGTTGGACCTTCCACGTGGACGGGTTCTTCGGCTCGACCCCGGAGATGCTCGTCCGCCTGGAGGGGGGTTTGGTGACCTCTCGCGTCCTCGCCGGGACGATCCGCCGCAGCGGTGACGACCACCGCGATCTCGCACTCGCCGCCTCACTGGCACGGTCGAGCAAGGACCTGGAAGAGCATGAGTACGCCGTCGCCTCCGTCGCCGAGGCACTGGCACCCGCGTGTACCGGCATGAACGTGCCCGAGTCACCCTTCGTGCTGCACCTCCCGAATGTCATGCATCTGGCCACGGACGTGACAGGCGTGCTGCGCGAGGAGGCCAGTGCGCTCTCGCTCGCCGCGGCCCTCCACCCGTCGGCTGCCGTCGGGGGCACCCCGACCGCCGATGCGGTCCGGCTCATCGAGGAGATCGAGGGCATGGAGCGTGGTCGATACGCCGGCCCCGTGGGCTGGATCGGCGCCAATGGGGACGGCGAATGGGGTATCGGCCTGCGCTCGGCTCAGATGCTCGACGATGGCGCACGGGTGCGGCTCTTCGCCGGATGCGGGATCGTCGCCGACTCGGTCCCGGCCGACGAGCTCGCCGAGTCGGACGCGAAACTCGTCCCGGTCCGCACCAGCCTGGACTGAGACGATCCGGTTCGCGTCTCAGCAACGTGGATTCAGCCGGTACTCGGGTAGATTGTGGCGCCTCATCCCTTCGACATGTGAGCAGGTGAGTTCCTGTAACCCGCACGCTCCGAGCGCCAGTGACGGGCCTGGTCATCGGCACCACGCTCTGGCTGGGCCCGAGTACTTATCTGATCCTTGTACCAGCGAATACCGGTGGGGACAGCGGGTTCTGCAGCGGCGCGACAGCGACATTTGCTCTCTATGGCGAGCCCAAGCCGGCCTACCCGACAGAATGGGAGGTCAATCGCGCTCGCATCTCCGTCAACCACCTCACCCAGGAGGTGGACTGCACATATCCGCTGAGAGAAGGCGGTATGGCCTCCTCCTCGCTCGGCTGGGCTTGGCCCTCTCTCGGGGGCGCGGTTATCGCCGTGATGTCGCTGGCACTCCTGGCCGCCCGCGCGATCCGGCGTGGTCAGCCTGGCGGATAGTAGGCTCTTCACGATTCAGGGTGTAGTCGTGGTGGGGTCTGTCCAGGCTCCAGCCGGCGGTCCGTCACCTCCAACCCGGGCTCATCGAGGTCCGCGAAGGTCGTCAGATCACGCGTCGTGAAGGTAGCGTCAGGCACGTCGAGGTCTTCCGGATGGATAGTGTGAGAACTTCCGTCATCGGAAGTGTCGGCGACGCTTGAAAACGAGGCCATAGCGTCGGCTTGCATTCCCGCGTCATCGCAACGAAGGATGGTCCAGTGAGGCTAGCCCGGGCCAGGTCTCGAGTGGTGTAGATCGAGAGGTCAGTCGACTCCGGGAAGTACTGACCCAGGAGCCCGTTCATGTTCTCGTTGCTGGCGCGCTGCCAGGGGCCTGCCGCGTCGCAGAAGTAGATCTTCGTGCCGGTGTCCTCGGCGACGTCAGATGCTTGGCCATCTCGGTGCCCTGGTCCCAAGTCAGGGTCCGCCGCAGCTCTCACAGTGTCGCACGAGCGCGGCGTGCAGCTCGATCAAGTTGTGCTCCGAGAGGTGCAGCAGCTTGACGTAGCGAGTCTGACGCTCGACCAGCGTGCCGATCGCGGGCCGGTTGTGCGGTCCGACGATGAGGTCGCCTTCCCAAAGGCCAGCTACTGATCGGTCGACGGGGTCGAGGCCACGCTCGTGGAGCGAGAGCATCGGCTGGGCGAATCGACGTTGAGCTCGCACCTGCCTCGTCTGGCCGCGTCGGTGGTCACGTCCGGTCCGCAAACGGGGATGGGGCGGGTTTGCGCACGATCCCTGAGCCGGGGCGGTAGATCGCTTGGCAGATGGTTTCGGTCGCGGCCCTGCGGGCCAGATCCTCGGGGCCAGGCGTAGCGCGCGGCTGATCTGCTGGGGGCTCCATCGCTCCCGTAGCCCCCGCTCGATGACGTGGGCCCGCAGCGCCGGGTCGGTGCGCAACTTGAGTGGGTGGGACCGCCGCCGCGTCAGGCACGTCGAGGTCTTCTGGCTGAGGCGTGTAGGAACCTTCATTTTCCGAAGACCTCGACGTCTATCCCGGGACCGACACGCCAACCGACCTACACCCTTAATTGGGAAGACATCTTGGGACGGACGCTACCACCCGCGCTACACCCTCAACTGGGAAGAACTCGAATTCCTCCCGCCGCCCTTCGCCAATCAGGATGGGCAACATCAGGGAAATCCTTCTGAAAGGACCATGCAACGTTTCCTCATTATGGTCGTTGCGGCACCTCGATCCGCTCGCAGAGGTCGTTTGAGGGCGCTGCCCTGTATCCCAATCGTCAGTGAAATGCATCTCATCGCGCTTGCTTGATGAGCGGGCCAGCCATCACTACAAGAGGAAGAGAGCACGGCATTTATGCGCATCGAAAAAGAGAGTGGAAGGTCAAGGGGCGCGAGTGTCCTATGGAAGACGAGGGTATCTCGCGTACGAGCTGCCTTGGCAGGGTGCGGGATCGCCGGATTACTCTCACTGTCAGTAGCCTCCGCCACAGCCGCGAACGAAGCACTCCCCGATGCAGGCATCGGCGTCGTGGATCTCAGCGTGACTGAGATAGTGAGCCATCTCGAGGCCGGATCGACGTCTTCTGAGTACTTGGTCACGGCATATCTGGACCGAATCGAAGCATATGACGATGAACTGAAGAGCATCATTACGCTCAGTCCCACAGCCCTTGACCAAGCCCGGGAGCTCGATCGTGAGAGGGCGGCCGGCAACGTGCGCGGGCCGTTACACGGCGTTCCCATCGTACTGAAAGACAACCTCGCCACGTTCGACATGCCCACGAGCGCGGGCAACTCCACCATGTCGACGTTCCAGACGAATGAAGACTCATCAATCGTTGCTGCTCTGCGCGACGCAGGTGCCATCATCCTGGCAAAGACCAACATGTCTGAATTCGCTTACATGTCAGGCAGTTCTCTTGCTCCAACTTCGGTCAATCCGTACAACGGTGGCGCGCCGAGCGGCTCGAGCTACGGCAGCGCTGTCGCAGTCGCAGCCTCACTCGCGCCAGCGGGGCTGGGGACCGATACGAACGGGTCCCTCCACGCCCCGGCCGGCGTTCAGGGACTGGTCACCATGCGCCCCAGCTGGGGCCTCATGGCCGGTGATGGCGTTGTGCCGCTCTACGCGTTCCAGGACGTGGTCGGCCCCATGACCACGACAGTCGCGGACACGGCGTTGCTGCTCGAGGTGATGTCGAACCCCGATCCCAATCGCCCCAATAACCAGGACATCGTGGGGGCTGACACTTCTGGCTACCTCGACGCCCTGGATGACACGGCACTTGAAGGAACGGTGGTGGGTGTCCCCGGCGATCCGAACACCTTCACTCCGCACTTCCGGGAGGCCATCGAGACCCTGGAAGCCGAGGGTGCGACCATTCGTCAGATCGAGGATCCGCTGCAGATCTGGCATGACTCTCCGAGGCTGCCCCACCCTGCAGAGGTGCACGCCACCTTCTTCCTCGATATTCAGCGGTTCTTCGCAACGACGCCGGCGACGATCGAGCCGGAAAAATCGGCCTTTGCGATGCCGACGGATGTCTTTGACATCAGGGATATCAAAGCCGATCCGAATTGGTCGAGGGTGGTGACTGACCCTGCGTGGACGGATACGCCACTCGAGCCCGGGCTCTCACCGGAATACCAACAGAAAGTCGATAACATCGTTCTGAATCGTGCTGTGTTTGACGAGGCCATGGACGAGGCAGGAATCGATGTCGACGTGGTCGCCTACGATGCGGTCACCGCAGGAGGCAGCGACGCTTCCATCGGCGGAGGTTCCATCACTCGCGCGCCGTACAACCGGCTGGGGCTCGCGACGATCGGCGTGCCGACGGGAACGGATGACACAGCGAGCCGCCCGTCGGGCATCAAGTTCGCGGCCACGGAGAGATTCGCGGAGAAGGATCTTCTCGGGTACGCCTACGACTTCGAGCAGGCGTCGCAGGCGCGGTACGCGCCACCGAACTACCCCGAGCTTGAGCTGCCGGAGTTCGTCCCTACGCCGGAGCCGGAGCCGGAGCCTGAACCCGTGCCGGAACCGGAGCCGGAGCCTGAACCCGTGCCGGAACCGGAGCCGGAGCCTGAACCCGTGCCGGAACCGGAGCCGGAGCCGGACTCGGGTGCGTCGGAGGATGACCAGGCCCGAGACAAGGGTGACTCTGTCAACACGGGTGGGGCCGTCGCGGATGAGACAGCCGCGTCGGCGGGGCTGTGGCTCGGTGTGTTGGGCGCTGCGTTGATTGCGGCGTCGGCTGGCGGAGTGACGTTCCTCCGTCGTCGTCGCGGATGATCTCCAGTTCTCAGCGTTCGCGTGGGCGGTGGTTGCTGATGGCAGCAGCCACCGCCCTCGCAGGGATAGTGGGGGTGGCACTCCTCGTCATAGCCATGAGTGAGACCTCGAGCCAGCCTGGCCGGCACAGCGCGGCGCAGGACATGAACGGAAACCCCATCCAGTTCGATCCGGGGACCATGCCCGATGAGGCGGAGGTCGAGAGAATGCAGGTCGAGGAAGATGGCGGACTGAGGCTTCGCGTGCCTAGTGTGGATCTGGACGTTCCTCTGGGGTCTCTGGCATCGGTCGACGGTGAAATCACGCCACCTGGCTTCACCTCCGCGTACTACGTTCGGAACAGGGGGGTCACACCAGACGGGGGTGGCGATGGAACTCTCGTCGTCGTAACGCATTCCCTTCGAGAGCCTGGAGTCGCACCCGGCAACTTTCTCATCGATGTCAAAGAGCAAATTGCGACGTTACCGACAGATTCGATCGTCATGATCGGAGACACTTCCTATGCGGTCAGAGACTCCTACCCGATAGCGCGCACCGAAGTCGCGGACGACAGCCGAGTATGGAACAACGCACCTGGTCGTCTTGTCCTGATCACGTGCCTGCAGACGGGGTCGTCTCCAGCGGTCGCAAATATCGTGATCGAGGCTTCACTCATCTGAAGTGCGGAGATTGGGGAGTCCGGAAAAACTGAGGCTCATCTGACATTGTGTTCACAACACCCGCCGTGAGATCCAATCCACACCGGTCACGCGATCCGCGACGTCGTGCCGAACTCCGATCGCTGAGATCGGCGACCATCTCGATCAACGCACCGACCAGACATCCGGCCCGTGGCCGCAGCTGTCCCGCGTCAAGGTTCTTGGCAGGACCGTTATGGGCTCTCTTCGCAGTTGAGAGTGTAGAGGTCGTGGGCGGGGTCGCTCCCGGGATAGACGTCGAGGTCTCCCGAGGATGGAAGTTCTCACGTTCACCGTCGGGAAGACCTCGACATGCCTGACGCTACCTTCATGACCCCTGATCTGAGGACGTTCTGCCGCCTCGATGAGCTCAGACTGGTTGTGACCGGGCAACGCATCGAGCATGATCGCACGGGGCTTGCGTGTCGGATGGTCGAACCTGACTTGTGGTGTCGTCGGTGTGGCTGCGAAGGAACGCCGCGGTGTGAGGACACAAGATGTGACTCTGCGGTTGCCCTGACGGCCGCAGGAGCACATCCTCCGTACCTCGGGCCAGCGGTGAGCAGTCCCCCGCTTTGCGCACTGACGTACGTGTCAGGGACGGCACCCCGAACTCCGACGACCCGGCACCCGACGATGGAAACGCGACCACCGATGGCGGCCCTAGAGAGCGATGGCCTGGCGGCGACGAGCGCGGATCGTCGCGAGAAGGGTGTGCGCACCGACGCTCGCCCAGATCGCATTGGACGCGACGACGGGCCACGCGCCGTACAGCGCACCGGCCGTCCCAGCGAGAACGCCTCCGACGGTGTTCATCGCCGCATAGGTCAGTGACGTCGCCATCAACCGTCCCCGCCACAACAACACGTACGCCGCAAAGGTGCCAGCCGTCCCCATCCACCCGAGGACTCCCGCCACGATGCCGTCCACTACTCCGCCTTCCTCATCATCATGTGCGGCCCCCAGCGGACCGCGCACTGCAATTCTGAGGCGACCCGAAGGTTCAACTCAAATGCACTTTTTGCAAGCCGGGGTTTAGACTCTCTGAATGTGAGGATCAACGCATCGCGGCTCCCCTTCTTCCTGGCCATCGCCCGCAACGGCGGCGTTCTCGCCGCCGCCGATGCGCTCCATGTCACAGCGTCCGCCGTGTCCCAGCAGCTGAGTCGCCTCGAGTCAGAAGTCGGTCAAGCACTCGTGGAACGCACGCCGCGCGGCGTCACACTCACCGCGGCCGGCCGCGAACTCGTCGAACTCGCCGAGAACATCGAACGGGAGATCAACGAGGCCGAGCAGCGCATCGCCTCGACCACACAGGACCCCACCGGACGTGTCCGGCTGGGCAGCTTCCAGAGCTTCATCAGCTCAGTTCTCGCACCCTCGATCCCCCGGTGGCGCGAGGAACTGTTCGGCGTCGACGTGGAGATCACGGAGGCGTCGCGTGGCGAACTGCTGCGCGACCTGCGATCAGCCGACCTCGACATCATCGTCATCGAGTACGACAGCGGTGATCATGCGCCGCCCCTCGGACCTGGCGTCCGTGAGATCCCCTTGCTCGACGACCCGTGGAAGCTCATCGCGCCGGCCGGGACCCTCGCCGCCATGGAGATCGTCGAACTGGAACGACTGCGCGTGCCCTGGCTGCGGGTCGAATCCTCCGCCGCCACAGCCCAGGCGGTCCGCCGCGTCCGCACCTCGCTCGGACAAGCTGAGGCCGCACACACCTATACCGACTACTCCACCGCGCTCGCCCTCGTCGCCGCCGGCGAGGGCATGACCCTCCTCCCCCAGCTCGCCCTCCAAGGAACCCTCCCCGAGGGCGTCGAAGTCGCCGACGTGCCGGGGCTCGGCTCCCGTCGTCTCGCTCTGCGACACCGATCCGGGCGCCGCGCCACAAGCCAGGCAGTGATCGCCGGCATCGACTTCCTCCGCGATATATCAGCAATCTTTCAGGCCGATCCCAGCACCGACATCAGCAGCTGAATTCCGGTACGCCTGTGGGTGAACTTGCGGAGAACCGGTAGTTCGGGCTTATCGTTCAAGTGAACGATAAGCCTCCAGGAGACTCCGTGAACCCCTCACTCGACCGCCGTCGGCTGTTGACCGGCATCCTCGGCGGTGCCACGGCCCTCGGGCTGGCAGCCTGCGGCGCACCCGCGCTCACGCTGCCGGAACAGGCGGCCAGCGGCACCGCCCGGCGTGGCGCCACGCTGCGCATCGCCCGTCCCGCCGCCAGCGCAGCCGAGACCCTCGATCCCGCCAGCTCGCTATCCGCCTACGAGTATCTCGGGGCGCTCTACAATCGCGTGGTCAAGCTGGACCGCGACGGTGAGACCGTCCCCGACCTGGCCACCGACTGGTCGTCCAATGTCGATGCGACATCCTGGGACTTCCAGCTCCGCTCCGGCATCCGCTTCCACGACGGCCGGCCGCTCACCTCCCGCGACGTGCGGTACACCTTCCGCCACATCCTCGACCCGGATGTCGCCTCGCCCCAGGCCGGCGCGCTGGACCTCATCGACGATATCGTCGCGGTCGACGAGACCACCGTCCGCTTCGTGCTCTCGACACCCAATGCCGAGTTTCCCTCGCTCCTCACCGCATACCAGTGCTACGTGATCCCCGAGGACTCAGCGGCCGAGATCGGGCGCACCGGTATCGGCACCGGGCCCTTCATCCTCGAGCACTACACCCCCGCCGGCGCCGGCGCCGTTCGAGTGAACGAGGACTACTTCGACGGCCGCGCGGCCTTGGACCGGATCGAGTTCTCCTCGATCCAGGACACCTCAGCCCGGGTCAATGCCCTCCTCGCGCGCCAGGTCGACCTGCTCTCACAGACCAATCTCGACAATCCCACGGCACGCGTGGTCGCCAACTCTGCCGGCACGACCGTGGCCCGGGTCGCCAACGCCCAGTGGTACACCATCCCCATGCTCGCCACGAGCGAGGAGTTCGCCGACCCCCAGATGCGGCAGGCCATGAAGCTCGCCTATGACCCGAATGCGATCCTCTCGACCGCCCTGCAAGGCACCGGCACCCCCGGCTGGGACAACCCGGTCCCGCCCGAGCTGAAGGCCTGGCTCGACACCGATCGCGAGTACGACCCGGAGAAGGCCAGAGGGATCCTGCGCAGCATCGGCCGCGAGGACTTCTCCACCCGCATCTACACCTCGGCCTATGAGCCCAACTTCACCGCGATCGCCACCGCCTACGCCAGCCAGGTCCGCGAGGCCGGGATCGACCTGCGGATCACCAATGTCGCCGCCGACTCGTACTACACACAGGTGTGGATGAGCGAGCCGCTGATGGTGAGCTACTGGTTCACCGGACGCCCGGTCGACCAGCTGCTCAACCAGATCTTTCGCAGCGGCTCGAGCTACAACGAGTCCGCATGGTCGAACGAACAGTTCGACCAGCTGCTCGACGCCGCCCGCGCCGACACCAACGAGACCACGCGACGCCAGAAGTACCAGGACGCGCAACGACTCATCATCGACGACGGCGCGGACATGACCCCTGTCTTCGGCGATCGACTCGTGGGGCTGTCCGAGAACGTCGTGAACTACGACGAGTACGGCTTCGAGATGGACTATCTGTCCCTCGGCCTGAAGGAGGCGTGACGTGCTTCGACTCATCGGCACCCGGCTCGCGACGAGCGTCATCACCCTATTCCTCGCCGCCTTCTTCGTCTTCTTCGCCGTACAGGCGCTGCCCGGTGACGTCGCCGAGCAGCTGCTCGGCCAGAACGCCACCGAAGAGGCCGTGGCCACGATGCGGGAGCAGCTCGGCCTCGACGCCAATGTGTGGGTGCGCTTCGCCGAATGGTTGGGCGGTGCCGTCACCGGGGACTTCGGTACCTCGCTGGTCTCCGGCGAGTCCGTGTCCGGCACCCTCTGGACCGCGTTCTCCCACACCCTGCTCATCGCCGTGCCCGCGATCGTGGTGGGCATCGGACTGTCCCTCGTCCTCGGCGTGTGGGCCGGGTCGCGACGCGGCACGTCAACAGACTCCGGCATCTCGATCATCGCGCTGGTCGCGATGAGCATCCCCGAGTTCGTCGTGGCCACCGTCCTCATCCTCCTGCTGGCGATCATCGCCCCGATCTTCCCCGCCGTCGTGCTCGGAGGACCGGGCGCATCGCTCAGCGAGCTTCTCCCCGCGATCGTGCTGCCGGCGATCACCCTGGTGATCGCAATGGCGGCCTACATCATCCGCGCGATGCGATCCTCGACGATCGACGGGCTCGCGACCGAATACGCGACGACGGCCGAGCTCAAGGGTCTGACCAGGCGACGCGTGCTCTGGCGTCACGTCGCGCCCAGCGCGATCCTGCCCGTTCTTCCTGTCATCTCGATCAATGTGGCTTGGCTGCTGGGCGGTGTGGTCGTGGTCGAGTCGGTGTTCAACTACCCCGGCCTCGGCAAGCTGATGATCGACTCGGTCTCCACCCGCGACCTGCCGATCCTCCAGGCCATCGCCGTGCTGAGCGCACTGGTCTACGTCTCCGTCAACCTCATCGCCGATCTGCTGGCGCTGGCCGCCGATCCGCGTCAGCGGACGCTGCACAGCTCGCAGCGCAGATCCCGGTCCTCGAAGGAGGCGACCGCATGATCCGCCTACGCGATCTGACCGTCGGCACCCGCGTCGGGTTGACGCTGGTCGGCCTGACCGTCGTCATCGCCGTCCTCGCCCCGTGGCTCGCGCCCTACGACCCGATCGCCACCGATGCCGACAACGCCCTCGCCGGTTCGAGCTGGAGTCACTGGCTGGGCACCGACCAGTACGGACGCGATGTCCTCTCCCGCACGATCGAGGGCGGGCGCTTCGCGCTGCTCGTGTCACTCGTGGCGACGACCGCGGCAGTCGTCGTCGGCACGCTCATCGGCGCTATCGCCGCCTACTACGGTCGCTGGGTCGACGCGGCCACCACCCGCGTGCTCGATGCGGTGCTCGCGGTGCCGGCCGTGCTCGCCCTGCTGTTGATCGTCTCGGTATTCGGCAACAGCCTCTGGGTCCTGGTGCTGGCGATCTCCGTGGTCTACGTGCCGGCCGTCGCTCGCGTGGTGCGCGGCGCGACCCGCCCCGTGCTCTCCACCGGCTACGTCACCGCGGCTCGTGCCCGCGGCGAACGCTCGCTGCCGATCATCCGGCGCGAGGTCCTGCCCAATATCCTCGACACCATCCTGGTGGAGTTCGCGATGCGCGCGTCCTGGGTCGTGCTGCTCGTCTCGACCCTGTCCTTCCTCGGGTTCGGCGTGAACCCGCCCACCCCCGACTGGGGCCTGATGATCCAGGAGAACCGCACCGCCCTCACCGTCGCACCAGCGGGCACCCTCGCCCCGATCGTGACCCTGTCGCTGCTCGTGGTGGGGCTGAACCTCGCCGCGGACGGCCTGGGCAAGTACCTGGGCGTCGACCGCGCCCGCCGAGGAGTGATCTGATGACCACCTCCACCGTCGCCGCGGTGCGCGGCCTCCGCGTCTCCTATGATGCCGGCGATCAGCGGGTCACCGTGGCCGAGGACATCGACTTCGAGCTGACCCGCGGCCGGACCCTCGGCCTGGTCGGCGAGTCCGGCAGCGGCAAATCGACCGTCGCCCGCACCCTCCTGGGGCACCTCCGGGACGGATCGCGTATCGATGCCGGCACCGTCACGGTGTTCGAGGACGATGTCTTCGCCCTCGCACCCGCGCCCCTGCGGCAGCTGCGCGGCGGCACCGTCGCCCTGGTGGCGCAGAATGCCGGTCACGCGCTCACTCCGTCGATGCGGATCGGCGCTCAGCTCCGCGAGACCTTGGATGCCCACGGTCTGCCGAGCGGCGACGATCGCCTCATCGAACTGCTCGATCTCGTCCGGCTGCCGTCGCCCGATGCGCTGATCGACCGCTACCCGCACGAGCTGTCCGGCGGTCAGCAGCAACGGGTGGCGATCGCGATGGCCGTCTCCACCGACCCCAAGATCCTCGTGCTCGACGAGCCGACCACGGCATTGGACGTGATCACCCAGGCGGCGGTCCTGGCGCTGGTGAACGAGCTGCGCGAGCGGCTGGGCATGGCGGTGCTGATCGTGAGCCACGACCTCGGCGTCGTGTCGGCCGTGGCCGATGACGTGCTCGTGATGCGGCTCGGCCGTGAGGTCGAGCACGGGCCCACCCAGGAGGTGCTGAACCGACCGCGCGAGGAGTACACGCGCCAGCTCATCGCCGCGGCACCGCGGGTCCATGGCGTCGACATCATCGGACGTGAGGATCCCGACGCCGATGTCGTCGTGCGCTGCCGCGATGTCGACATCCGCTATCCGCGCGCGCCGAGGCTCGCCGTCAGCGGTTTCGACGTGGAGATCCTCCGCGGCGAGACCGTCGCGGTGGTCGGTGAGTCCGGCAGCGGCAAGTCCACCGTCGCATCGGCCCTCGCGGGTCTCGCCGATGTCGAACGCGGGGAGGCAGCGCTCTGGTCCTCCGACGGCACTCGCCATGATCTGCTCGGTGCCGCCGCTCGACGCCCGGTCGACGTCCGCCGTTCGGTCCAGCTGATCTTCCAGAATGCCGACCTGGCCCTCAACCCGCGTCGAACCGTCGGCGATGCGATCGCTCGCCCGCTGAAGGTGTTCGGGCGAGCCTCCCGGGCGGAGACACCCGCGGTGGTGGACCGCCTGCTGACGGAAGTGGGCCTGGGCCCGGAGTTCGCACGCCGCGTCCCCGCCCAGCTGTCCGGCGGACAGCGACAGCGCGTCGGCATCGCCCGCGCGCTGGCCGCCGAGCCCACGCTGCTCATCGCCGACGAGATCACCACCGCACTCGATGTCTCGGTACAGGCCGAGGTGCTCGCGCTGCTGGATCATCTGCGGGAGAGCAGGGGCCTGTCGTGCCTGTTCATCAGCCATGACCTGGCCGTCGTCCGCAGCGTGGCCGACCGGATCGTCGTGATGAAGGACGGGAGGATCGTCGAGTCCGCCCCCACGGCGGTCCTGTTCGAAGAGCCCCGCCACCCGTACACCCGCTCACTGCTGGAGGCCGTGATCGAACCGGGGCACACCGAGCTGCCGGGCAGCGATGCCGACCACCGCACCACCACCCTCGATCCCGATGCGCCGCTCATCGATATCGGCAACGGCCACCGGGTCCGCGATGACGAAGGAGCACTGACCACTCGATGACCTCGGTCGATATCGACCCCAGCACGGTCGACGTCCGCGAGCTGTGGATCCCGATGCCGGATGGTGCGCGCCTGCGCGCGCGAGCCTGGCTGCCCGTGGGAGCGGAGGAGCATCCGGTCCCGGCGCTGCTGGAGTACCTGCCGTATCGGCTCGACGACTGGACCTCGGTCCGCGACAGCGAGCGTCACCCCTACTACGCGGCACACGGGTACGCCTCGATCCGGGTCGATGTGCGCGGGGCCGGGGGATCCGATGGTCTCTTCGAGGACGAGTACTCCCCCGCCGAGCTCGATGACGGTGTCGAGGTCATCCGATGGCTGGCCGAGCAACCGTGGTGCGACGGCGGTGTCGGCATGTTCGGCATCTCGTGGGGCGGTTTCAATTCGCTCCAACTGGCCGAGCGCGCCCCTGAACCCCTGAAGGCCATCGTCACCGTCTGCTCCACCGATGACCGCTACGACAACGACGTGCACTATATGGGCGGCGCCCTGCTCGCTATCGACATGTCTGCCTGGGCTGGGACCATGCTGGCCTTCGCCTCGCGTCCCCCGCTGCCCGAGGTCGTCGGCGAGGGGTGGGTCGAGCGGTGGCGCGCGCGCCTGGAGCAGCAGCGACCCCTTGGTCCGATCTGGCTCGCCCATCAGGAACGCGACGAGTACTGGCGGCGGGGCAGCGCGTGCGAGAACTATGGCGGTATCGAGGCTGCGGTGCTGGCGGTCGGCGGATGGAACGACCCCTACCGCGACACCGTGCTACGGCTGCTCGAGCATCTCGATGCCCCTGCCAAGGGGATCATCGGCCCGTGGTCGCACCAGTACCCCGACCGGGGTCTCGCCCCCGGACCTTCGATCGGTTTTCTGCAGGAGACGCTGCGGTGGTGGGATCGCTGGCTGAAGGGGGCCGACACCGGTGTGGAGACCGAGCCGGATCTTCGCGCCTGGATCAACGATCCCGAGCCGCCCGCGCCATATGTTGAGAACAAGGAGGGACGCTGGGCCGGGGTGTCCTGGCCGGGCGAGGCACCCGTCCATGCGAGCGGCCTCGGCGGAGGGCGGGCCCTGCTGCGCTCGCCGTGGGCGACGGGCCAGGACGCGGGACGGTTCTTCCCCTTCGGCAATGCCGCCGATCTGCCACCGGATCAGCGCGCCGAGGACGGTCGGTCGCTATGCGTCGATCTGCCCGTGGACGAGCCCCTGGAACTGTTGGGCAAGCCCGTCGCACGACTGCGACTGCGATCGACCCACGATCGGGGTCATGTGATCGTGCGGCTGTGCGATGTGGCGCCCGACGGATCCTCGACACTCGTGACACGCGGTGTGCTCAATCTGCTCAAGCGCGACGGCATGGATCGCATCGATCCGCTCACGCCCGGTGAGGACGTCGATGTGGAGGTTCCGCTCGTCGCGGCCGGCTACCGGTTCGAACCCGGCCATCGGCTGCGCGTCGCCCTCAGCAATCACTACTGGCCGTGGATCTGGCCGCACGCGGTCGACGACACCCTCGATATCGATCTCGGCGCCAGCTCCATCGTGCTCCCGCTCGCGGATCCGGGCGCTGTACCCGTCGGGTTCGCCGAGCCGGAGCACGCCCGGCCGATCCCGATCGGCGTCCCGGACGGGGCGCCCGAGGCCCGGCCGCCTCGCATCGTGCGACACGATGTCGCCACCGGCGAGACGGTGCTGGAGGTCGACCCCGGCTACGGCGGCACCCGCCGTTATCCGACGGGCTTGGACTTCCTCGAATGGACCGAGGAGGTGTACCGCATCCGCGAGGGCGATCCGACCTCACCAGTGACGGAGGCGCACTGGCGCATCGGGCTGTCCAACCAGGGCTGGAGCGCATCGGTGGAGACCAGCTCGATCATCACCTGCGATGCGGATGCCTTCTATCTCGAGAACACCGTCCTCGCGATCGCCGAACACGATGGCAGGCGCGAGACGGTCGGTGAGTTCTCCTATCGTGACCGTGTGCCCAGGACGTCGGTGTGAGACAGCGGCTTTCGCCGACGGAGCGGCGTGCGCAGATCGTCGAGGCGGCCCATGCCCTCATCGTCCAGGAGGGCCTCGCGGCGACCTCATTGCGTGATATCGCCGCGGCCGCCGGGGTGTCGATGGGCACGGTCACCTACCACTTCGCCGGCGTGGACGAGATTCTCGGAGCCGTGGTGGTGACCGAAGCGGATCGCTTCTACGAGGGGGTCGTCGCGGCGGCCGACAACGAGCCCGAGCCCCGGGTCGCCCTCGACCTGCTCGTCGCCGCGATCTTCGATGAGTCGCCCCGCGTCGAGGCTCACTGGCGGATCTGGTCGGAGTACTGGACGGTCGCGACGCGGCGACCGGAGCTGGCTGAGCCCTATGCCGCGCGGATCCGCCACTGGGAGCAATGCTGTACGCGCGTCATCGCCCGGGGCGTCGAGTCCGGGACCTTCCGAACGGTGGAACCCGCCGAGGCCGCATTGAAGCTCGCCGCCTACTCAGATGGGCTGGGCACGCAACGCGCACAGGGCGTGCCCGAACTCGATGCCGCCACGGCTCGTTCCTGGATGACCGAGTTCGTCCGGCTACTGCTGGAGCCCATCGGGCGCTGACGCCCCGCCCGCCTCCTCGGCCAATGCGACGCGGCCGGTGTTCGCGGGACGGACACCGACCATGCCCGCATAGAACGCGCGGATGCGATCCATGTCGGCACGGACGTCTCCGCTGAGCCGGAACGTCGGTCCGAGGCCCGTCGTGCGCGTGGTGCGGTCGACATAGGCCAGGGTGACGGGAAGGTCGGTGGCGCGCGCGATCCGGTAGAAGCCGGACTTCCAGCGGTCCACGGGCCCGCGGGTGCCCTCGGGCGTGATGACCAGGTGGAAGCTCTCACCGGCATGATGGCGTTCGATGAGCTCCTCGACGAGCCCTGCCGGATCGCGGCGGTCGACGGGGATGCCGCCGAAGGCCCGCATCAGCGGTCCCATCGGTCCGGCGAAGAGCTCACGCTTGCCGAGGAAACGCAGCGTCAGCCCGTTGCGCCAGGCGACGGCGACCATGAGCACGAAGTCCCAGTTGGAGGTGTGCGGGGCGGCGACCATGACACCGGACGCCTCGGGGACCGATTCCGAGCGGTAGTTCCACCGCGAGAGGGTCCAGTACAGCCGGGCCACGGCTCGCCGAATGATCACCCCGCGAGCATAGAGGACTCCCGGGCCGTCACAGGGCGAAGAGGGTATCGAGGTCGACCGCGACGGTGCCGTGCTCGCCGACGGAGACCTCGCCCGTGCGCTGCTCACCACCCAGCTCCAGCGCGGTCTCCCAGACGTTCACGTTATCCTCGCGGGTGGCTCGCAAGACGGTCAGCTCCTCGTGCTCCGGGTCGACCACCCAGTACTGACCGATGCCGGCCGCCAGATACTCGCCGGTCTTGCGCAACTGATCCTCCCGGCGCGTGCGGGGTGAGAGGACCTCCGCGACGAGCACCGGCGGCTCAGTCACCCACACCGGGTCCTCCGGCAACTCGCGCATCACCGTCACATCGGCAATCCGGAAGCGCCGTCCGGCGGTGCGGACCCCCACCTCCTGGACCGACACGAGGCCGGGCAGGTCCCGGTCGAAGAGCGCGACGAGGTGCTTGCAGACGAGTTGATGCCGCACGGCCGGAGGCGGGCTCACGAGGGCGACTCCGTCGACCCACTCGGCACGGACCTCCTCGGGCAGCTCCTCCCACTCCTCGAAGGACATCGGGATCCGTTGCAGCACGTCGCTCGGCCACTCGAATGCCACGCCAGCCACGTCCACGACTCCTCTATCGAGCACCGACACATTCAGACTCCTTCCATTCTGACCACCCATGAGTGATCTGGCGAGTCCGATCCTCTCCCGGGACACCGACATCCGTCCCCCGCTGTCCACAGGGACGTCAGGACATGCAGCGTCGCAGCGGGGTCAGGTGTCGCGGTTCTTCTCGTGGACGAGGCGCAGACCGATCAGCGTCAAGTCGTCCTCACGGTGGGTGAGCGTCTGACAGTGTCCGGCGATCGCCTCGCTGAAGGTGCCGGTGGCGACCACCGTGACGTTCTCCGGCTCGGCGTCGATCGCGTCGATCATCTGGTCGACCAATCCGTCAACGAGTCCGGCGAAGCCGTAGACGGCGCCCGCCTGGATCGCCTCCACCGTGTTCTTGCCGATGACCCCCCGCGGCTCGGCGACCTCCACGGACCGCAACTGCGCCCCCCTCTGGGCGAGTGCTTCGAGGGAAACCTCGACACCGGGCGCGATCGCCCCGCCCAGGTAACGACCTCGCCCGTCGACGACATCGACGATGGTGGCCGTGCCGTTCAGGTCGACGATGATCGCCGGACCACCGTAGAGATGTGTCGCCGCTAGCGCGTTGACGATACGGTCGGTGCCCACCTCGCGCGGGTTGTCGGTGTGGATGGCCACGCCCGTGCGCACCCCCGGACCCACCACCCACACCGGGACGTGATCGAAGTAGCGGTCGAGCATGCCGCGCACCTCGACCCCGATGGAGGGCACGGTGCAGCACATGCTGACGGCCTCGATGTCGTCATCGGCGAAACCGGCCGCCCGCACGAAGCCGTGGGCCACGAGATACCACTCATCGGCAGTGCGAGTGGCGTCCGAGGAGATGGTCCAGCGCCCGCGCAGCACAGGCTGACCGTCGAGATCGTCCCAGACGCCGATGACCGACAGCCGATTGCCGACATCGAGGCAGAGCAGGCTCATTCGGATGCCAGTCCGGGTCAGTGCGCGACGAGCGGATTGTCGACGATGTCGCCGCGGAGGAGTCCGGTGCCGGGCAGCGCCTCGGCGGGATCGGAACCCGTGCCGATGATGCGGTTGTCGGCATCGACGAAGACGACGTTCGGGGAGAACTCGCGAGCCTCGGCGTCCTCCATCTGCGCGTAGGCGATGAGGATGACCAGATCGCCGGGGTGCACGAGCCGCGCGGCGGCGCCATTGATGCCGATGACGCCCGAGCCGCGCTCGCCGGCGATCGTGTAGGTCTCGAGCCGGGCACCGTTGTCGATGTCGACGATGTGCACGAGCTCGCCGGGCAGGATATTCGAGGCGTCGAGCAGATCCTGGTCGACGGTGACGGAGCCGACATAGTGCAGATCGGCCTGTGTGACGGTGGCACGGTGGATCTTGGACTTCATCATGGTGCGCAGCATGGTCAGTTTCCTCCCAGGTTCAGGGCGATGTTGTCGAGGAGCCGGGGCCGGCCGATGCGCGCGGCCACCAGCAGGCGGGCCTCGCGCCCGGGCACGGGCTCGGCGAGATCAGGGTCGGTCAGAGCGAGGTAGTCGGGGGTGATGCTCCGCTCGTCGAGTACGGCACGGGCTGCGGCGAGCACCGCCTCGGGGCCGTGTGCCGCCGCAGCGACGCCGGCCCGCAGCGCGGCGTTGATGGTGGCGGCGAGCTCTCGCTCATCGGCTTCCAGATAGCGATTGCGCGAGCTCATCGCGAGACCGTCGGGCTCGCGGACCGTCGGGCAGCCGACGATATCGACGCCGAGGCAGAGCTCGCGGGCCATGAGCCGGATGAGCGTCAGCTGCTGGTAGTCCTTCTCGCCGAAGACCGCCACGTCGGGGCGCACCAGGCCGAGTAGCTTGGCGACCACCGTGAGGACTCCGCGGAAGTGCGTGGGCCGCCGGGCGCCTTCGAGGATCTGCCCGAGCGGGCCGGCGTCCACGCTCACGGTGGCGTCGAGCCCGTCGGGGTACATGACCTGGACTGTGGGCGCGAAGACGATGTCGACATCGGCCTCAGCGCAACGCTCCAGATCGGCGTCGAAGGTCCGCGGATAGGCATCGAAGTCCTCACCGGGGGCGAACTGGGTGGGATTCACGAAGATCGAGACGACGAGGGTCTCGGCGAGTGGGCGGGCGTGCTTCATGAGCTGGACGTGGCCGTCGTGCAGCGCACCCATGGTGGGCACGAGGGCGATGCTGCCCTCGGTGGCGGCGCGCAGTTCCTCGCGCGTGCGGACCACCAGCGGGCCGGTCATCGCACGCTCTCCTCGCCGAGCAGCTCGTGCAGGCGTCGCGCGGGTACGGCTCCGATGCGGCCCGTGACCTGCGCCCGCTCAGCCGTGGACTCCGCGAGAGCGCGGTAGGTGCGGCGGGTGTCGCCGTCGAGGGCCTCCAGGTGTGCGTGGACCGTGTCGACATCGCCACGGGCGACCGGCCCGGTGAGCGCAGCATCGCCGTAGGCGAGGGTGTTGTCGAGGGCGGCGCCGAGCAGCGGACGCAGCACGCTCGCGGGGTCGTCCGCACCGATGCCGCGCAGCACGTCCATCGCCTGTGTCACGAGGGTCGTGAGGTGATTGGCGCCGTGGGCGAGCGCGGCGTGATAGGCGACGCGGTCGGACTCGGCGATCCACATCGGACTGCCGCCGAGGTCCGCGACGAAGGCGGCGATCGCCTCGCGATCCTCATCGGCTGCGGTCAGCCCGAACACGCACGTCCGATCGAGGTCGATCTCGGTGCCGGTGAAGGTCATCGCGGGATGTACGGCTGCCGTCCGGGCACCGCGATCGGCGAAGGGGGCGAGGACCACACGGCCGTGGCGGCCACTGGTGTGCACGACGTATTGCCCGGGGCGCGACAGCGGCGCCAGTCGATCGGCGACCTCGGCCAGCGAGTCGTCGGGAACGGCCAGCACGAGGAGGTCGACCGACGGCAGGAGTGACTCGGGGGTCGTCAACGGGATGTCCCCGAGCAGCGTGGCGACGCGAAGCCGGGTGGCATCGGATCGACCGCTGACGCCGACGATCTCATGACCGGCGGCACGGAGACGGGCGGCGAGGACGGCACCGACACGGCCGGCCCCGACCACGCCCACACGGGAGCGCTGCATAGCTGATTGCCTTTCGTTCCAGTCCTCGGCGAGGTACCAGACAAAGTGACGTGGCCAGTGTACTCGCGAGCACCTCCGCCAGCGCATGTGCCGTGCGCCACACTCCCTTCGCGTGCGCTCCCAGCTGCATGAGAGTCGGCGGCTGCTGGCAGACTAGGGCGAGCACTTCGGTAAGGGGCCTCTAGCTCAATCGGCAGAGCAGCGGACTTTTAATCCGCGGGTTGTGGGTTCGAGTCCCACGGGGCCCACCCCACGCACAAGGCTCGAACCCTTGCCCGACGAATCGTTGGCAGGGGTTCGGGCCTTTTGGCTGTCCTGCGCCCAGTTGAGGGCGTTGCCGTTGATCTCGGGGTCGGTCAGCATCTCGTAGGGGCGCTGGTACTCGACGCGGAGCTCGTCGTCTTCTTCGACGTAGACCTTGGTGAAGAAGGCTTGGTTGCACAGGCGCCGGTTGGTGTCGTCGCAGCGGGCGTAGATGTCGGCGCAGTTGGCCAGCAGGTTGAGGGCGTCTTCGAGGTGGGCGCGGGCGTCGGCGTACTCGCCGTGGTGGGCGTCGATACGGCGGTTGAGGCGGTCGAGTGGGCGTGAGGAACGAACTGGTGACAGGTGTGGTTTAGGCCGCGAGGGTGAGCGGCTCGGCCAGCTTGGACTCGAACTCGATGGGGGTCAAGCCGCCGAGGGAGTCCTGGGCTCGTTGCCGGTGATACTTCCGCTCGATCCAGACGACGATGGCGAGCCGCAGATCCTGCCGGGTGGTCCACCGCTGCTGGTTGAGGACGTTGGTCTGCAGGAGCGACCAGAAGCTCTCCATCGCTGCGTTGATGCTCCTATATCCGTCAGACGCAGCGGGCGCGGAGGGCGTCGCGGATCGGGGCGCATTGCCGCCCAGAGATAAAACAACTCTACATACAACACAGGTAATGTCAGGACACGACCACACGTCTATACAATAA
>NZ_MIJB01000089.1 GCF_002174305.1 Aeromicrobium sp. PE09-221
CCGAAACCGGCGCGGACAACAGCTCGTAGATTGTGCCGCTATACTTGGGCATGAAGATGCCAAACGAGGCGTTGGAGATGCTTTCACTCATCAGAGAAAGCATGATCAATCCGGGAATGATGAACGCTCCGTAACTTACGCCTTCGAGATCCGTCATAAGGCACAGACCTATTGCCGCACCAAAGACCACGAAGTAGAGGGAGGTTGAAATCACTGGCGCGGCAATGCTTTGCACGATGGTGCGAAAGGTGCGCGCCATTTCAAAGGCATAAATGGCACGTATGGCTGGCAGGTTCACGGATTCATCTCACGGTCGGCAGTCGCTTTGACGAGATTGACGAAGATCTCTTCTAGGGAACCCTCCTTCGTCTGCAGGTCCTTGTACTCGATGCCACGCTCACTCAGGCGTCGCAGCAGACTAGCGATGCCCGGGTCATCATTCTGAGCTATCAAGTATACATATCAGTTCGTGTCCGCCTGCCGCCAGTTCCAGGTCCTCCGGCAACCCCTCCGGGATCGACGCCAGCGGCGCGCCTAGTTTCAGTTTCAGTTGCTTGCGGCCGAGCTTCTTCATCAACACCGACTTGTGCTCGATGAGTATGATCTCGCCGTGATTGATGACGCCGATGCGGTCCGCCATCTGCTCGGCTTCTTCGATGTAGTGAGTGGTCAAAATTATCGTTACGCCCCGTTCACGCAACGACCGAACCAGCTTCCACATGTCACGCCGGAGCTCGACGTCGACGCCGGCTGTGGGCTCGTCCAAAAATAGCATGTCCGGCTCGTGGGCGAGTGCTTTGGCGATGAGCACGCGGCGCTTCATACCGCCGGAGAGGGAGATGATGGAGCTGTCCTTCTTGTCGTAGAGCGACAAGTCCTTCAAGACTTGCTCGAGGTATGGGCGGTTCGGCCGCTTCCCGAACAAGCCCCGGCTGAACTGGACGGTGTTGATGACGCTCTCGAAGGCGTCGGTCGAGAGCTCTTGCGGGACCAAACCAATTTTGCTGCGCGCCGCTCGATAGTTGCGCACGATGTCTTGACCGTCGGCGAGAACACGACCGCTCGTCGGGTTGACGATGCCGCAAATGATGTTGATGAGCGTGGTTTTTCCGGCGCCATTCGGACCCAAGAGCGCGAATATCTCACCGCGTTCAATCTGTAAGTTGATGTCCTTCAGGGCGTGGAGACCCGACTTGTAGGTTTTGAACAAGTGCGACACGTCGATGATCGACGAAGATGAAGTCCCGGTCATCCCTACCGTGGACACACTTGCCGCTACAACTCGAGTCAGTGACATATCATGCTCTCCAGCCATACAGCAGCGGCCACGCCGATTCGACGTTCACGGATCGCACCCAGGCGCTACCCGATGCACCTCGGTCGAGATCGCTCGTGAACAACATCATGCTCTGCTCGGCGCCAAGGCGTCGCGAGCGGGATGTAGCGGTGTCCGGCCACCAAGGTCAAGGTCGCAGAGTCATCGCCAGCATTCGACCGGACATGAAACGTCCGCCCCCCGCCACGAGCCGCTCCTGCCCGGTAGCGACGGTAGAGTCGACGGCGGCTCATCAGCTTCGGTGGCGCGTGCGGCCTCGGCGCGTGCTCGCGGGCGCAGCGCCTGATTTTCGCCGCACAGCGCGGCCTGTGATAACGTTGCCCCCGACTATCCTCTTGAAGACGGAGTACTCATGCGCCCTACTTTCCTTGCTACCTGCTTTAGTGTCACCATCCCCTTATCGGCGCTCATCGCGTGCGGAGGTGGCGCCCCAGGCCCGACTTCACCGGCAGACGAGGCGGCACCGTCTGACCAAAGCATCTCGGGCTCGACTGACGACGGCGAGTCGGCCGACGACCTCGCGTCAAGCTTTGAGGACTCGGAGGGGTCTGCATCGAGCACGTCTGAGTCTTCGGCCTCCGACGCCCCGGCGTCTCGAGACACGGAGTTCGTGCTGCGAGAATCAGACACTGCCAAGGATGCGCGCGGCGTTAATCCTTCTCAGATCAAACCAAGTGCCACTCACGCCGCCATGAAGTTCTTCGTGGTCGACAAGGACAAGGGTCCAATCGAAGGCATCGTCATTGCACTTACCGCACCTGACGGCCAGAAGTACTACACGCAAGAAACGGACGCGAAGGGGTACGCCGAAGTTCTCGTTCCCGTCGGTCAAAAATACGATCTGGTGTACCTGAGTCTCGGTCGGAAGGACATCGCCGCCAGCGTGCCCGTCACTGATGAACCCAACCAAAACATTCGCCTGACGTTGCGCTACAAGCGCCACGACATCGACACCGGGTCGGGTTCGGGATCGGCGCCCTCCGGAATCGTGCTCCACGGCATCAACTTCGACACCGGCAAGGCCAGCATCCGGAAGGATTCGTTCCCCCAGCTGGACAACGTGGTCGAATACCTGAAGCACAAGAAGAGCGCTCGCATTCGGATCACGGGACACACCGACAACGTGGGCGACCCCAAGGCCAACAAGGTATTGTCCGAAAAGCGCGCCCAGGCGTGCCGGGATTACTTGATATCCAAAGGCATGCGAGGTGCGACCGCAGTCGAGGACGCTAGGACATGTAGACACGAGCCAGCCGCTTGCGGCGAACGACACGGTGGACGGCCGTCAGAAGAATCGGCGCATCGAAGCGACCGAGCTCTAGGCACCACCCGTGGCGCCCGCCCGCTTCTGGTGACCAGAGCGGGCGGTGGCGGGGCGCTGCGGGCCGCTGTGCAGGCTGAGTCACGGCTTTGCGGGGGGAGCCGATCGGGGAGCATGCAGGATGAGGTGCGCCAACAACTCCTCGCAGCTCGCGCTGCAGTGCAGGTGGAGTGTTGCGTTGGTGTTAGGAGGTTGTTTCGGAAGCGCAAAAACTGCTGGCGGAAACTGGTCCTTATGGGCTAACTTGTTCCCGTTCACCGGTTCGCCAACCCATGGCTCGAGGAGGGGATATGGGCACCAAAGACACGTCACAGTTGCGTCTCCCGTTGGCTATAAGCCGTAAATCTGCGGCCTACGTCCTGAAAAATTACCGCTATTTACAGAAGGATCCCGGCTTTTTCTTGATGAAGACGGTCGCGCGGTTCGAAGTGGCGCGGGAATGGGTTACGCGCGAGCCACCATTCCGCAGGCGGGAACCTGTTGGCACGACGTCGGCCATCGTGCAGTCACAGCATGACGCAGCGGAGGTCGTGTCTACCCTGCGCAACGAAGGCTACTACGTGGGCTTACAGCTTGCGCCCGAAGTGCTCGCCGAACTGGTCGCACACAGCGAAGAAACGACGTGCTACGGGGATCGCGACCCGGCGCTGGCTCTGCGCATCGGAGAGCGTGAAGAATTCGAGCGGCGGTTGGGGCGCCCCCTCAAGCTCGCGAGCTACTTCAAGCAGCAGGAAGAGTGGCCAATCTTCCGCCAGTTACGAGAAGATCCGCTGCTTCAGGCGGTATCCCGCGCCTACCTCGGCTGCGAACCCGTGTATTTGAGGAGTGAACTGGCGTGGAGCTTTCCGTACAGGGCAACGGCTGCGGATAAACGTGCCGCTGCCCAGGTGCTGCACTGCGACATCAACGACTACAAAACCCTCAAGTTTTTCTTCTACTTGACCGACGTGGGTCCGGAGAACGGCCCCCACGCGTACATCAAGAAGAATCCCCGTCAGCGCACGGCTCTGCATCAACTGCTCGGCCAGCGCTGTGCTTCCTTGTCTGAGGCTCAACTCTTGCAGACTTATGGAACGAAGCAGCTCGTTACGGTTTGCGGTGCCGCGGGGCTGGGTTTCGCAGGAGATCCCTACTATTTTCATCGCGGCACGACGCCACTGAAGGGCGCGCGCTTGTTGTTGCAGCTCGAGCTCGGCTGCCGACGCTACCGGACGTGGTACTTCGACGTCTGACGCGTCCCGACCAGCTTGTAGGGGTGGTGCCCACAGTCACGCCCTCAAATCATCGTAGGCCTGCGACTGCCTTGCAGTGAAGCACGTTCACCACTAGCGTGCTGCTTGTGAAACATTCCAAGCATACTACGCGCAAAAGATTAGCAGTCAGTTGCCTCACACTACTCGTCGCGGCCTGCGGCTCCGACGACAAGAAGGGCAGCTCGGTCACCGATGGCGGCACACAAAGACCGGATGCATCGGATGACACTTCTGGTGAGACGTCAGACGACGACTCGTCCGGCACCTCGACGCAAGGGGAAACGACGGACACGGGGCAGACGACCGACGACGACACCGGCCGAGGGACCAAGGGAGCCGGGAAGGCTGTCG
>NZ_MIJB01000090.1 GCF_002174305.1 Aeromicrobium sp. PE09-221
GTATAAGGGCTAGGGCAAAGGTGACGCCGACGAGCGGGACGTGTCTTTCGGTGCCGAACGAGTGTGGACGATCGGGGGAGACATCGACGGCACGGTGAGGGTGACACTCACGCTGGGCGCCGCCGGCACCTGCGCGAATGACGACCTGTACGCCTCATTCATCAGCGACGCGGCAAGGATCCTCGACGAGCAGTCCATCGAGCACTCCATCGACATGCTCGGTTGTCCGTAAGCACCTCAGATCCAGCGACTCACGGGGCCGCGCAGCAGGCCTCTACGGCAGTCCGGCCATCCCCTGACCGGTGAAACGGCACGCGTCCGATGACCGGTCAGGGGATGGCCGGACTGCCGTAGAGGCCTGCTGCGCGGCCCCGTGAGTCGCTGGATCTGAGGTGCTTACGGACAACCGAGCATGTCGATGGAGTGCTCGATGGACTGCTCGTCGAGGATCCTTGCCGCGTCGCTGATGAATGAGGCGTACAGGTCGTCATTCGCGCAGGTGCCGGCGGCGCCCAGCGTGAGTGTCACCCTCACCGTGCCGTCGATGTCTCCCCCGATCGTCCACACTCGTTCGGCACCGAAAGACACGTCCAGCTCGACGACATCACCGAGCCCACCACACGCCGCGACATGTCGCAATGCCTCATTGAGTCTCGACCGTTCGGTGGCCGTCAGCACGGCGGTGTCGTTCGAGCCCTTCACGTACAACGCTGTCTCTTACACACACCTGACGCTGCCGACGATCAACTCTACGTAGATCGCCGCCGGCGTCCGTCTCTTCAGAGTCACCAGCGATAACCGTAGATCGGA
>NZ_MIJB01000091.1 GCF_002174305.1 Aeromicrobium sp. PE09-221
CTGGAGGTACAAGTGAGACGGTGTGTGGGCGAATAAGCAGACCGACCATACGAGTGGGACCGTGGTCCCAGTCTGATTATCAGACCGACGATACGAGTGGGACCGTGGTCCCAGACTAATAATCAGACCGACGATACGAGTGGGACCGTGGTCCCAGACTAATAATCAGACCGACGATACGAGTGGGACCGTGGTCCCAGTCTGATTATCAGACCGACGATACAAGTGGAACAGTGGGCCCAGAGAGAATATTCAGGCCAGTTATGCTTTCTGGCCTGTAACAAAGGACATTAAGTAAAGACAGATAAACGTAGACTAAAACGTGGTCGCATCAGGGTGCTGGCTTTTCAAGTTCCTTAAGAATGGCCTCAATTTTCTCTATACACTCAGTTGGAACACGAGACCTGTCCAGGTTAAGCACCATTTTATCGCCCTTATACAATACTGTCGCTCCAGGAGCAAACTGATGTCGTGAGCTTAAACTAGTTCTTGATGCAGATGACGTTTTAAGCACAGAAGTTAAAAGAGTGATAACTTCTTCAGCTTCAAATATCACCCCAGCTTTTTTCTGCTCATGAAGGTTAGATGCCTGCTGCTTAAGTAATTCCTCTTTATCTGTAAAGGCTTTTTGAAGTGCATCACCTGACCGGGCAGATAGTTCACCGGGGTGAGAAAAAAGAGCAACAACTGATTTAGGCAATTTGGCGGTGTTGATACAGCGGGTAATAATCTTACGTGAAATATTTTCCGCATCAGCCAGCGCAGAAATATTTCCAGCAAATTCATTCTGCAATCGGCTTGCATAACGCTGACCACGTTCATAAGCACTTGTTGGGCGATAATCGTTACCCAATCTGGATAATGCAGCCATCTGCTCATCATCCAGCTCGCCAACCAGAACACGATAATCACTTTCGGTAAGTGCAGCAGCTTTACGACGGCGACTCCCATCGGCAATTTCTATGACACCAGATACTCTTCGACCGAACGCCGGTGTCTGTTGACCAGTCAGTAGAAAAGAAGGGATGAGATCATCCAGTGCGTCCTCAGTAAGCAGCTCCTGGTCACGTTCATTACCTGACCATACCCGAGAGGTCTTCTCAACACTATCACCCCGGAGCACTTCAAGAGTAAACTTCACATCCCGACCACATACAGGCAAAGTAATGGCATTACCGCGAGCCATTACTCCTACGCGCGCAATTAACGAATCCACCATCGGGGCAGCTGGTGTCGATAACGAAGTATCTTCAACCGGTTGAGTATTGAGCGTATGTTTTGGAATAACAGGCGCACGCTTCATTATCTAATCTCCCAGCGTGGTTTAATCAGACGATCGAAAATTTCATTGCAGACAGGTTCCCAAATAGAAAGAGCATTTCTCCAGGCACCAGTTGAAGAGCGTTGATCAATGGCCTGTTCAAAAACAGTTCTCATCCGGATCTGACCTTTACCAACTTCATCCGTTTCACGTACAACATTTTTTAGAACCATGCTTCCCCAGGCATCCCGAATTTGCTCCTCCATCCACGGGGACTGAGAGCCATTACTATTGCTGTATTTGGTAAGCAAAATACGTACATCAGGCTCGAACCCTTTAAGATCAACGTTCTTGAGCAGATCACGAAGCATATCGAAAAACTGCAGTGCGGAGGTGTAGTCAAACAACTCAGCAGGCGTGGGAACAATCAGCACATCAGCAGCACATACGACATTAATCGTGCCGATACCCAGGTTAGGCGCGCTGTCAATAACTATGACATCATAGTCATGAGCAACAGTTTCAATGGCCAGTCGGAGCATCAGGTGTGGATCGGTGGGCAGTTTACCTTCATCAAATTTGCCCATTAACTCAGTTTCAATACGGTGCAGAGCCAGACAGGAAGGAATAATGTCAAGCCCCGGCCAGCAAGTGGGCTTTATTGCATAAGTGACATCGTCCTTTTCCCCAAGATAGAAAGGCAGGAGAGTGTCTTCTGCATGAATATGAAGATCTGGTACCCATCCGTGATACATTGAGGCTGTTCCCTGGGGGTCGTTACCTTCCACGAGCAAAACACGTAGCCCCTTCAGAGCCAGATCCTGAGCAAGATGAACAGAAACTGAGGTTTTGTAAACGCCACCTTTATGGGCAGCAACCCCGATCACCGGTGGAAATACGTCTTCAGCACGTCGCAATCGCGTACCAAACACATCACGCATATGATTAATTTGTTCAATTGTATAACCAACACGTTGCTCAACCCGTCCTCGAATTTCCATATCCGGGTGCGGTAGTCGCCCTGCTTTCTCGGCATCTCTGATAGCCTGAGAAGAAACCCCAACTAAATCCGCTGCTTCACCTATTCTCCAGCGCCGGGTTATTTTCCTCGCTTCCGGGCTGTCATCATTAAACTGTGCAATGGCGATAGCCTTCGTCATTTCATGACCAGCGTTTATGCACTGGTTAAGTGTTTCCATGAGTTTCATTCTGAACATCCTTTAATCATTGCTTTGCGTTTTTTTATTAAATCTTGCAATTTACTGCAAAGCAACAACAAAATCGCAAAGTCATCAAAAAACCGCAAAGTTGTTTAAAATAAGAGCAACACTACAAAAGGAGATAAGAAGAGCACATACCTCAGTCACTTATTATCACTAGCGCTCGCCGCAGCCGTGTAACCGAGCATAGCGAGCGAACTGGCGAGGAAGCAAAGAAGAACTGTTCTGTCAGATAGCTCTTACGCTCAGCGCAAGAAGAAATATCCACCGTGGGAAAAACTCCAGGTAGAGGTACACACGCGGATAGCCAATTCAGAGTAATAAACTGTGATAATCAACCCTCATCAATGATGACGAACTAACCCCCGATATCAAGTCACATGACGAAGGGAAAGAGAAGGAAATCAACTGTGACAAACTGCCCTCAAATTTGGCTTCCTTAAAAATTACAGTTCAAAAAGTATGAGAAAATCCATGCAGGCTGAAGGAAACAGCAAAACTGTGACAAATTACCCTCAGTAGGTCAGAACAAATGTGACGAACCACCCTCAAATCTGTGACAGATAACCCTCAGACTATCCTGTCGTCATGGAAGTGATATCGCGGAAGGAAAATACGATATGAGTCGTCTGGCGGCCTTTCTTTTTCTCAATGTATGAGAGGCGCATTGGAGTTCTGCTGTTGATCTCATTAACACAGACCTGCAGGAAGCGGCGGCGGAAGTCAGGCATACGCTGGTAACTTTGAGGCAGCTGGTAACGCTCTATGATCCAGTCGATTTTCAGAGAGACGATGCCTGAGCCATCCGGCTTACGATACTGACACAGGGATTCGTATAAACGCATGGCATACGGATTGGTGATTTCTTTTGTTTCACTAAGCCGAAACTGCGTAAACCGGTTCTGTAACCCGATAAAGAAGGGAATGAGATATGGGTTGATATGTACACTGTAAAGCCCTCTGGATGGACTGTGCGCACGTTTGATAAACCAAGGAAAAGATTCATAGCCTTTTTCATCGCCGGCATCCTCTTCAGGGCGATAAAAAACCACTTCCTTCCCCGCGAAACTCTTCAATGCCTGCCGTATATCCTTACTGGCTTCCGCAGAGGTCAATCCGAATATTTCAGCATATTTAGCAACATGGATCTCGCAGATACCGTCATGTTCCTGTAGGGTGCCATCAGATTTTCTGATCTGGTCAACGAACAGATACAGCATACGTTTTTGATCCCGGGAGAGACTATATGCCGCCTCAGTGAGGTCGTTTGACTGGACGATTCGCGGGCTATTTTTACGTTTCTTGTGATTGATAACCGCTGTTTCCGCCATGACAGATCCATGTGAAGTGTGACAAGTTTTTAGATTGTCACACTAAATAAAAAAGAGTCAATAAGCAGGGATAACTTTGTGAAAAAACAGCTTCTTCTGAGGGCAATTTGTCACAGGGTTAAGGGCAATTTGTCACAGACAGGACTGTCATTTGAGGGTGATTTGTCACACTGAAAGGGCAATTTGTCACAACACCTTCTCTAGAACCAGCATGGATAAAGGCCTACAAGGCGCTCTAAAAAAGAAGATCGAAAAACTATAAAAAAAATAATTATAAAAATATCCCCGTGGATAAGTGGATAACCCCAAGGGAAGTTTTTTCAGGCATCGTGTGTAAGCAGAATATATAAGTGCTGTTCCCTGGTGCTTCCTCGCTCACTCGACCGGGAGGGTTCGAGAAGGGGGGGCACCCCCCTTCGGCGTGCGCGGTCACGCGCACAGGGCGCAGCCCTGGTTAAAAACAAGGTTTATAAATATTGGTTTAAAAGCAGGTTAAAAGACAGGTTAGCGGTGGCCGAAAAACGGGCGGAAACCCTTGCAAATGCTGGATTTTCTGCCTGTGGACAGCCCCTCAAATGTCAATAGGTGCGCCCCTCATCTGTCAGCACTCTGCCCCTCAAGTGTCAAGGATCGCGCCCCTCATCTGTCAGTAGTCGCGCCCCTCAAGTGTCAATACCGCAGGGCACTTATCCCCAGGCTTGTCCACATCATCTGTGGGAAACTCGCGTAAAATCAGGCGTTTTCGCCGATTTGCGAGGCTGGCCAGCTCCACGTCGCCGGCCGAAATCGAGCCTGCCCCTCATCTGTCAACGCCGCGCCGGGTGAGTCGGCCCCTCAAGTGTCAACGTCCGCCCCTCATCTGTCAGTGAGGGCCAAGTTTTCCGCGAGGTATCCACAACGCCGGCGGCCGGCCGCGGTGTCTCGCACACGGCTTCGACGGCGTTTCTGGCGCGTTTGCAGGGCCATAGACGGCCGCCAGCCCAGCGGCGAGGGCAACCAGCCGAGGGCTTCGCCCTGTCGCTCGACTGCGGCGAGCACTACTGGCTGTAAAAGGACAGACCACATCATGGTTCTGTGTTCATTAGGTTGTTCTGTCCATTGCTGACATAATCCGCTCCACTTCAACGTAACACCGCACGAAGATTTCTATTGTTCCTGAAGGCATATTCAAATCGTTTTCGTTACCGCTTGCAGGCATCATGACAGAACACTACTTCCTATAAACGCTACACAGGCTCCTGAGATTAATAATGCGGATCTCTACGATAATGGGAGATTTTCCCGACTGTTTCGTTCGCTTCTCAGTGGATAACAGCCAGCTTCTCTGTTTAACAGACAAAAACAGCATATCCACTCAGTTCCACATTTCCATATAAAGGCCAAGGCATTTATTCTCAGGATAATTGTTTCAGCATCGCAACCGCATCAGACTCCGGCATCGCAAACTGCACCCGGTGCCGGGCAGCCACATCCAGCGCAAAAACCTTCGTGTAGACTTCCGTTGAACTGATGGACTTATGTCCCATCAGGCTTTGCAGAACTTTCAGCGGTATACCGGCATACAGCATGTGCATCGCATAGGAATGGCGGAACGTATGTGGTGTGACCGGAACAGAGAACGTCACACCGTCAGCAGCAGCGGCGGCAACCGCCTCCCCAATCCAGGTCCTGACCGTTCTGTCCGTCACTTCCCAGATCCGCGCTTTCTCTGTCCTTCCTGTGCGACGGTTACGCCGCTCCATGAGCTTATCGCGAATAAATACCTGTGACGGAAGATCACTTCGCAGAATAAATAAATCCTGGTGTCCCTGTTGATACCGGGAAGCCCTGGGCCAACTTTTGGCGAAAATGAGACGTTGATCGGCACGTAAGAGGTTCCAACTTTCACCATAATGAAATAAGATCACTACCGGGCGTATTTTTTGAGTTATCGAGATTTTCAGGAGCTAAGGAAGCTAAAATGGAGAAAAAAATCACTGGATATACCACCGTTGATATATCCCAATGGCATCGTAAAGAACATTTTGAGGCATTTCAGTCAGTTGCTCAATGTACCTATAACCAGACCGTTCAGCTGGATATTACGGCCTTTTTAAAGACCGTAAAGAAAAATAAGCACAAGTTTTATCCGGCCTTTATTCACATTCTTGCCCGCCTGATGAATGCTCATCCGGAATTTCGTATGGCAATGAAAGACGGTGAGCTGGTGATATGGGATAGTGTTCACCCTTGTTACACCGTTTTCCATGAGCAAACTGAAACGTTTTCATCGCTCTGGAGTGAATACCACGACGATTTCCGGCAGTTTCTACACATATATTCGCAAGATGTGGCGTGTTACGGTGAAAACCTGGCCTATTTCCCTAAAGGGTTTATTGAGAATATGTTTTTCGTCTCAGCCAATCCCTGGGTGAGTTTCACCAGTTTTGATTTAAACGTGGCCAATATGGACAACTTCTTCGCCCCCGTTTTCACCATGGGCAAATATTATACGCAAGGCGACAAGGTGCTGATGCCGCTGGCGATTCAGGTTCATCATGCCGTTTGTGATGGCTTCCATGTCGGCAGAATGCTTAATGAATTACAACAGTACTGCGATGAGTGGCAGGGCGGGGCGTAATTTTTTTAAGGCAGTTATTGGTGCCCTTAAACGCCTGGTTGCTACGCCTGAATAAGTGATAATAAGCGGATGAATGGCAGAAATTCGATGATAAGCTGTCAAACATGAGAATTGGTCGACGGCCCGGGCGGCCGCAAGGGGTTCGCGTTGGCCGATTCATTAATGCAGCTGGCACGACAGGTTTCCCGACTGGAAAGCGGGCAGTGAGCGCAACGCAATTAATGTGAGTTAGCTCACTCATTAGGCACCCCAGGCTTTACACTTTATGCTTCCGGCTCGTATGTTGTGTGGAATTGTGAGCGGATAACAATTTCACACAGGAAACAGCTATGACCATGATTACGCCAAGCTATTTAGGTGAGACTATAGAATACTCAAGCTTGCATGCCTGCAGGTCGACTCTAGAGGATCCCACCAGGAAACAGCCTAGGAA
>NZ_MIJB01000092.1 GCF_002174305.1 Aeromicrobium sp. PE09-221
ATCCTGGATTGCGTTGTGAACAGCTGAACATGAATGATGGACAGTGCCGCGTAGCGCGTACCGACCTTATCTGGCATCGCTTTGAAGTTCAAAAACATCCAACCGAAATCAATAAGATCAAAGAGTTCGAATTAGTCACAGCCTATAAAAAGTGTCTTGAGCTAGCCGCGCAGATAGAAACGATCGATCAATCTAAGCTTCAAGAACGTCGTTTTACTTCTTTAATGCACAGCATCGAAGAATCTGAACGTATTGTCAGTGAACTGTCTCAATCAGACACGCCAGAAACACTCTACTTCTTGTGGTCACAAACCGGAGACACCAACGCTAGACGCAGTTTCTTACAACTGGAAGGGACGGAAGCGTTAAATACGGCAGAAATGCAGTATGCCCTAGCAACTTTCTACACAACTCGAGACCATGTTAAGACATTAAAACTGCTTAATAACGCATTAACCCTATCGAGTATCTCGAACGTCAATACTGAAATTTTTAAGTCGATGGCCAGTATTAACCACAGCTTAGGTAATATGGAAGAAGCGTATGTATGGGCAATGATCGCTAAAGACTTTAACGTGCCTATCGCCTCTGAATCCGAGCTTTCCGTGCTCTATCGTTTTGAAAAACCGAAATATAAGCAGTTAAATCAAGATGCAGACAAAATTGTTGAAGCGATAGAGGATGGCTCTTACACGCCTTCCATCGTACCTAGCTACTGAT
>NZ_MIJB01000093.1 GCF_002174305.1 Aeromicrobium sp. PE09-221
CCAGGAAACAGCCTAGGAACACGAGAGTACCGAATTGGATAGCGGCTGACTGCTATATTGACCTGTAGGTGAATCAATTGTGAGCTGTGATGTACCATGGAAACGGTAGTTTTCCATCAAGGATTGTTGTTGAAGAGCTCCGATCAACTCGTTTTTAAGCTGTTGTCGATCTACACAGCTTGTCACGATGAAGGTGAGCAGTATAATCATGATTGTGATTGTAGTCGTTCGTTTCATAGTTAGAGATTAGCTCCATTCCGTGTTTGGTTTACAATTGAATCGTTTTGATTACCCCATTATAACGTTTCAAGCTTACTTTGTCTAAAGAGAAGAGAGGGATAGTTGGTGACTCACATTGAACTTGGCAATCCGCAATTGGTTGATGAAATTGTAGCAAGGATGTCGGAAACGAGTAATCAATTGCTCTCATTCCATGATTATATGGCATTATGTCTATATCATTCACAGTACGGTTATTATTCAAATTCGATACCGAAGATTGGTAAGGACGGAGATTTTTATACGGTTTCCTCGATTGGTTCATTAATGGGTGAGATGCTAGCGAAAACTTTTGTTCACTATTGGCGTGAATGCGGCATTCCAGAACATCTGTCCTGCTGGATTGTGGAATGGGGAGGAGGGACAGGTCGTTTAGCAAGTCAAATATTAGACGAGCTCCAGCAATGCTATCCCGAGCGATATGAACATATTCGTTATACGATTGTCGATCGCAGTGGGTATCATCAATGGTTACAAAAGAACAGCTTGCAACCTCATCGTGAACGTATACGAGTGGTGTCGCCTGAACAGTGGGATAACGTTGGACAGGAACAAGGGTTGCCCCCATGTAGCATCATACTTTCCAATGAATTGCTGGACGCATTTCCAATTCATCGCTACTCCTATCAAACCGGGAATTGGTACGAGTTGTTCGTTGGTTGGGATGAAGACGAGCAGCGATTCGTTGAACACCGATTGCGTGTCGAGGATCAATCTGTATCCGAGTTTGTGCCACAACAGATCAAATTAGCTGACGGACAGGTGATCGAATATAATCGTCATGTGGCGGATTGGATAAAGCAGGTAACAAGTGTGATGCAGTCAGGAATGCTGGTAACGATTGATTATGGTGAGCTGGCAGAGGTGTTATATGCTCCAGCACGTATGGAGGGAACGTTGATGTGCTATTATCGACATCAGGCGAATACGAATCCTTATCAGCGTGTTGGTGAACAGGATATAACCAGTCATGTGAATTTCAGTTCATGTATTGAAGTGGGTCAATCCGTCGGCCTAACTCGTTGGACATATGAGACGCAACAGCAGTTTTTATTACGTTCCGGAATATTGGAGCGATTGCAGTCGCATCATGAATCAGACCCCTTCCATCCGATTGCCAAACGCAATCGAGCAATCCGACAATTGATTACGCAGGATAGTATGGGTCAAGTGTTT
>NZ_MIJB01000094.1 GCF_002174305.1 Aeromicrobium sp. PE09-221
GGTTGTGGGTGATATCACGGATGAAATAGCGGTCGATCTTCAAGACGCTGATGGGCATTTGCTTGAGCCGCATGAGAGACGAATAGCCAGATCCAAAGTCGTCGATGGCAAGGCGCACTCCCATGTCGGTGAGTTCCACGAGCACCCGCGATGACTTCTCGACGTCAATGGTGGCCATGCTCTCCGTTAGCTCTAGCTCGAGCGCGCTTGGGTGCAGTCCGTTCTCGCGCAGGGTTTCGGTCACGAGCTCCACGAAGCCTGGTGCATGCACTTCGCGCGCGGATACGTTGACGGCCATGCGCAAGTCTATTTCACCATTGCGCCGCCATTCCGCCAGTTGCGCACAGGCCGTACGCAGGATCCACGCTCCGAGCTGAATGATGAAGCCTGACTTCTCGGCGATGGGAATGAACTTGAGAGGAGCAACCGTGCCTCGTTGGGGATGCTCCCAGCGAACCAATGCCTCGAAGGCGCAGATGGCGCCGGATTCAGCGTCGACCAGCGGCTGGTAAACGAGCTTGAACTCGTCGTTCGTCAAACCCCGCAGCAGCTCCTCCCGAAGCCTGAGCTTCTCCTCGGAGTTCGCTAGCATGCCTTCGGTGTAGTAGCGGAAGCCACCCCTACCCTCCGTTTTCGCCTCGTACATGGCTACGTCTGCGACCTTGAGTAGTGTCCAGCCGTCGCCACAACCCGTTAGAAACATAGCAATGCCGATACTCGCCGGGGTATGCACGTTCTCACCTGCAACCAAGAACGGCTTTTTGCAGCTCTCCACCACCCGCGCAGCTACCAGGGAAGCCTCTTCCGCTTGCGCCAGGTCCTCGAGCAAGAGCACGAATTCATCGCCTCCCATACGCGCCACCATGTCACACTCACGCACGCAGCTGCGCAGGCGCCGCGCCACCTCTTTCAAGAGTTCATCGCCCGCGGCGTGACCATAGGTATCATTCACCTCTTTGAAGTTGTCCAAGTCGAGGAGCAGAACGGAGGCGTACGTCCCTCGCCGGCGTGCGCGCGACAGTGCCCGCCCCAGAGCCTCCCGCAACAGATGACGATTGGGAATGCCGGTCAAGGCGTCGTGGGTTGCCACGTAGCGGGCCTCCGCTTCGGCGCGGCGGCGCTGCTCTACCTCTTCGCGCAACTCACGCACGGCCTGCTCGAGAGCACTGGTGCGGCGTTGCACGATGGCCTCGAGGTCCATCAGGCGTTCGCGCAGCTGGTGGGAGATGGTCCATTTTTGGCTCAGAGCGTGCGCAGCTTGCAGCACCTCGATGGCCTCGAAGGGTTTGCGCAGGACCAGCAGTCCGTCGCTGTGGCCCAACTCGCTCACGATGTCCGCAAACGTATGATCAGAGTAAGCTGAGCAGATCACCACCTGCAGATGCGGATCGACGCACCACATGCGGGCTACCGTTTCGATACCGTCGATGCCCGGGGGCATGCGCACGTCCACGAAGGCGAGGGTGTAGGGACGTCCCTCACTACAAGCTCGTGCGACGAGTTCGACGGCTGCCTCTCCCTGGTGAGCGGATTGGAGCTCGAAGCGTTGATGAGGAGGTAGCGCGGAGGCGTCCTGAGCTTCACCCAGCAACTCACGCTCGAGCGCCTCCAGCTCCGAAGTCGGCGCCAAGTCCGGCGCCAGGATCTTCCGGAAATCTTCGTGGATCGTTGGATTGTCGTCGACGATCAACAGCCGATGCAGCAGTGGGGATTTGGGATCTTCTAGGGCAAAGTCCGACACACCGCGATGAACGGTAAGCTTCGGGCGGAACTAAGTGGTCTAGGTGTCGTTGTACGTGGGATCCCCGGGTACCGAGCTCGAATTCGCCCTATAGTGAGTCGTATTACAATTCACTGGCCGTCGTTTTACAACGTCGTGACTGGGAAAACCCTGGCGTTACCCAACTTAATCGCCTTGCAGCACATCCCCCTTTCGCCAGCTGGCGTAATAGCGAAGAGGCCCGCACCGATCGCCCTTCCCAACAGTTGCGCAGCTGAATGGCGAATGGCGCCTGATGCGGTATTTTCTCCTTACGCATCTGTGCGGTATTTCACACCGCATATGGTGCACTCTCAGTACAATCTGCTCTGATGCCGCATAGTTAAGCCAGCCCCGACACCCGCCAACACCCGCTGACGCGAACCCCTTGCGGCCGCATCGAATATAACTTCGTATAATGTATGCTATACGAAGTTATTAGCGATGAGCTCGGACTTCCATTGTTCATTCCACGGACAAAAACAGAGAAAGGAAACGACAGAGGCCAAAAAGCTCGCTTTCAGCACCTGTCGTTTCCTTTCTTTTCAGAGGGTATTTTAAATAAAAACATTAAGTTATGACGAAGAAGAACGGAAACGCCTTAAACCGGAAAATTTTCATAAATAGCGAAAACCCGCGAGGTCGCCGCCCCGTAACCTGTCGGATCACCGGAAAGGACCCGTAAAGTGATAATGATTATCATCTACATATCACAACGTGCGTGGAGGCCATCAAACCACGTCAAATAATCAATTATGACGCAGGTATCGTATTAATTGATCTGCATCAACTTAACGTAAAAGCAACTTCAGACAATACAAATCAGCGACACTGAATACGGGGCAACCTCATGTCCGAGCTCGCGAGCTCGTCGACAGCGACACACTTGCATCGGATGCAGCCCGGTTAACGTGCCGGCACGGCCTGGGTAACCAGGTATTTTGTCCACATAACCGTGCGCAAAATGTTGTGGATAAGCAGGACACAGCAGCAATCCACAGCAGGCATACAACCGCACACCGAGGTTACTCCGTTCTACAGGTTACGACGACATGTCAATACTTGCCCTTGACAGGCATTGATGGAATCGTAGTCTCACGCTGATAGTCTGATCGACAATACAAGTGGGACCGTGGTCCCAGACCGATAATCAGACCGACAACACGAGTGGGATCGTGGTCCCAGACTAATAATCAGACCGACGATACGAGTGGGACCGTGGTCCCAGACTAATAATCAGACCGACGATACGAGTGGGACCGTGGTTCCAGACATCGAATAACAACAACGACGAGCACAAGAG
>NZ_MIJB01000095.1 GCF_002174305.1 Aeromicrobium sp. PE09-221
TCCTAGTGTCATCTTTGGTCGGCTGTTCGATGGGACATCGTGATCCTGTTGAGATAAAAGAGTCTTTAAACGAATCTATTAATGAAGCGAATAGCAAGGCGCTTCACGAGCTGCCTTCATCTGTACAAGATGATCTTATGCCTCAGCTTAATTCCGATGCTATGTCTCCGGGAATGGAGACAGTGAAGCGTTTTCGTATTCAAGCAAAGGGTGTAGAAGCGAGAACCTTTTTTGCTAGTTTAGTGAAAGGCACAGAATACAGTGCAGCGATTCATCCTAGCGTGTCTGGAAAGCTTACGTTAAACCTAACGGATGTGACGCTAGATGAAGTGCTGGCTGTGGCTCAGGACATGTATGGCTACGATATTGAAAAGCGTGGCAAGGTGATTCAAGTCTACCCTGCAGGCCTTCGCACAGTGACAATCCCAGTCGATTACTTACAAGTTAAGCGCGCGGGTCGCTCATTGACGACGATAACGACGGGTACGATCTCTAACTCAGATAACAATTCATCGAGCTCTTCAAGCTCTGACTCAAATTCATCGAACTCTTCAAATAACTCAAACTCTACCTCGAACGGTGGTACTGAGATTGAGACCACATCTGAAAGTGATTTCTGGCCACAACTTGAAGCTGCGGTTGCGCACCTAATTGGTTCTGGTGATGGGCAAAGTGTTGTCGTGACGCCACAAGCGAGTGTGATTACCGTGCGAGCTTTCCCTGATGAAATTCGCGAGGTTCGTGAGTTCCTAGGTGTTTCTCAACAACGTTTGCAGCGCCAAGTTATCCTTGAAGCCAAAATCATGGAAGTGACTCTGAGTGATGGCTACCAACAGGGGATCAGTTGGTCGAATTTATCTAAATCGATCGGCAGCGGCGGTGTGGTGATTGACCGTCCTGCAAGTACTCTGCCTCCACTTGATGCCATCAGCTCTCTGCTCGGTGGACAAACTAACGTAACAATCTCAGATGGTAGCTTTGAAGCGGTATTGAGCTTTATGGACACTCAGGGTGATTTGA
>NZ_MIJB01000096.1 GCF_002174305.1 Aeromicrobium sp. PE09-221
CTCCACGACGCGGTACAAGCCAGCGACGAAACGCTCGGGGTCGACGCCACACAGCGCGTCGTAGTGGAGCACCACGGCTTTCGGAGGAGCGGAGAGCTGCGCGAGCAAGGCGCGGCCGAGCTGTTCACCTTTTGCGGAAGAATCCGCTGAAATGTCCTCGACCATAGCCGCCGACGCGCCTAGGCCCCCGAGCCCTAGCACCCCGGCGGCGTAGCCCTGCTCGCGCACGAAGTTGCGTCCCACGACTCCTTGCGCTGAACACCCTAGCACCGACACTCGTTCTCCGAGTGCCTCACGCAGTCCACGTAGATACGCAGCGTGATCGTGGTTCATGGTCAGGTATGTCAGCACGAGCTCCAGCTCGCGGCCCTGCGTGGCCAGCGTCTGACCCAATTCTCGTCCCGCCTGTAAGGAATCTGCGGTCGTGCTTACGGAAGTATGAGCGAATATGGCCATAGGTGACTTGGAAACGCGCCGTGCAATCGTGCGCAATAGGCCAACCACCACGCAGCCGAGCGCACGTCTTCAGCAACGGATCGCCTCGCCAAAGGTTTAGGAAAAGGACGAGGAAGCCGACCATCCCCGGTATCTTAAGCGCAAACCACCCCCGCCGATCCCGGTCGCTGCGACCACCTCGCTGCTGGGGGTTCTCGCAAGGCGGCCGCAGCAACCGGGCTTGACGGGGGTCCTAGCCCTTAAAGCTCTGGCGATGGGAAGCCCACAGACCGTATCGCTCGTTCGAGCAGCGGTACCAGATTTTCAAGCATTCACCCGGCGACTTGGTTACACGAGCGACATGGCAGTAACGAATG
>NZ_MIJB01000097.1 GCF_002174305.1 Aeromicrobium sp. PE09-221
TTTGGACACTCAGCTAGGCTTGGCGGCGTTTCCATTTTGTTTTCATTCATAGTTGGCATTGGATTGGGCTAGGTAGCGGCGTTAAAGCACCGTAAGCTCCTTGACCATGTCACGATGTTGGTGGCGATTATGGGGATTTCGATCCCAAGTGTTGTGCTGGCTAACTTATTGCAATACGTATTTAGTGTGAAAATTCCGTGGTTTCATGTAGCAGGTCTACATGAGCCACTTGATTATGGGTTGCCAGTGCTGGCATTATCCGCAATGCCGATTGCGTTTATCGCTCGTCTGACGCGATCGAGCATGCTGGAAACGCTACATGCGGATTATATTCGCACTGCAAAAGCAAAAGGTTTACCTGCCGTTGTCATTATGATGAAGCATGCGTTACGGAATTCACTCTTACCTGTGGTGACTTATGTAGGACCATTAACAGCGAACGTCATTACGGGTTCAGTTGTGATCGAACGAATATTTGGCATTCCCGGATTAGGCAAGCATTTCGTCTCCAGTGTGATGAATCGGGACTATACGTTGATCATGGGGTTAGCATTGTTCTATGGTCTGCTTCTGATGATGGCCAGACTACTTACCGATATCGCTTATGTGGTTGTTGACCCAAGAATGAAGCTAGTGAGCGGGAAGGTGAAACTGTAGCATGTCAGAGCGAAGGGAGTCACATACAGAAAAGGAACGAGTGGAGTTAACAGTTGCGGATTTTCAACTCGTGTTGAAACAAGACAACAAAGTGAACATGAGTGGAGAGAGCGTTTCTGCATGGAAAGACATTTGGCATCGATTACGCAGTAATCCGGCAGCGATGGCTGGCTTTTGGATGATGATTTGGATTGCCATTATGGCGATCATCGGTCCGTATGTGACTCCATTTGATTGTTACAGCAATGATCTGAATGCGACGAATGACGCAC
>NZ_MIJB01000012.1 GCF_002174305.1 Aeromicrobium sp. PE09-221
CACAACGTCCCGGGGAACTACAGCTAGCCGCCGGATTCCCGCTTTCGAGGGGCTCGGTATACCGTCTGCCACCACCCCGCTGGACGCCGCCCACCTCGTGTGCCGGCTCCTCACCGACCCGGAGATGCGTGCGGCGGCTACTACCGCTGCACGCACCCTCAATGACAAGATGAGTCCTGAGGCTCAACGGCGCGCTCTCGTTGATCTCTACTCGACTACCTGAGGGGTCCCCATCCGAAAGAGTGATCCTGGAAGCGCGTCGGTGGCGTACCCCCGCCGTGTAGCGGTGGTCGCACCGTGGTTCTTCGGTGGCGGCGCGCAGGCGGCCTTACTCGGCATAGCGCAAAAACTTCATGCCGCGGGCGCGGAGACGACGTTGATCGTCCTCTTCGCGGGCAGCACGGGTGTCGATGTGATGCGCCCCCATTTTGCACGTGTCGTCGAGCTGAACTGTTCGAAGTCACCAGCCGGTGTCCTGGCGGCAGCGCGAACCGTGGAGCCGCACCTCTCCGAGGTGGATGCTGTGTACTCCTTAATGCGCGGTAGTCATCTAGTTCTCGGGTTGAGGGCGAAGACTCTCCTTCCTTCCGGCCGGCCTTTCGTCGCCACATTTCATCAGTTGCCCAGCGCGGATTCCGCGGGGCTCCGCGGGTGGGCGGAGGACGTGCTCGTCCGTAGGGCGGTCAGACGGGCAACGCTTGTCACTGCGCCGTTGCCTCGGGCGGTTGAGGAACTTTGCGCGGCGGGCTTCAACGAGCCACAGCGCATTGTCTATGAGCCGAACGCGCTCGCTCCTGTCTCCGAGCCTCCTGTTGCTCCTCGGGTGGGCGAACTCGCCTCAGTCCGGCTCTTCTTTGCCGGGCGCCTCACTGAGCAAAAGGGTCTCGATCGCATCGCCGCGCTACTGGCGGAGGTCGACCGGCCCGTGGAGTTGCGTATTGCTGGGGCGGGGCCGGAGGAGAAAAGAATCCGTGAGGCAGTGGTCGGTCTCCCTCAGCGGCATACCGTGACCTTCCTCGGAGAGCTCGAGGATGTGCGGGCGCAGATTGATTGGTGTGATGCGCTTTTCATGCCGAGTCGCGCGGAGCTCAACCCCATGTTCCTCTGGGAGGGCCGGCAGCGTGGGAGGGGGGCTCTGACGAGCCCCATCCCGGCGTTCCGAGACCTCGCGAAAGACGGCGGAGTGATTCTGTCTGCGGAGAACGGCTCGATCGCTCAAGCCGTGCATCGGCTCGCTGTGGATGAGGACACTCGCGGCAAGTGGTTCCACGACCTTCAGGTCGTTGCTGGACCGCTGGCAGATCCCGAGGCTCCCAGCAGGATCGTGACCGGGCTCACGGAGGCGTCGACACCGCAGAACGAGGAAGAAGCCACCGGACGGGGGGTCCTGATTCTCCACGGCTACTCGGCGGAGAACGCGGGCGATGGTCTGCTCGTCCGCGAGACCATCAGTTTGGTGCGCGAGGCCTTCGGCCACATTCCCATCACTCTCGTCGCTGCTCGGCCCGAGACCTTCTTAGATCTTGATGTTGTGACACTACCGGCTGTCCCGACCAAGCGAGGCTGGGATCCACGTACTCGCTCGGTGCTGAAGGGGATCAACGGCTTCGACGCGGTGATCGCCGTAGGCGGCGGTTATCTGCGTGCGGGAACGCTCGTCGAAACTTTGAAGGCTGCTCTGGTTCACGGCCCCCAACTCCTCGCGGCGTCACGAGCGAGCGTCCCTACGCTCTATCTGCCGCAGAGCGTGGGGCCGGTACGTCCCGGCATGCGTTCGCTGTTGCGTCGGCGACTCTCGAAGATCGACTGTGTGATGCTGCGCGATGATCGTAGCGTCGACGAGTTCTCGGGTCCCACGGTGATGCGGATGCCCGACCTGGCGACGGCTGCCGTCGTTCGTGGACGCAGGCCGGGCAGTGAGGTGGCCCCAGTGCCCGTGCTGTCGATTCGGGCCGTGCATGGTCGAGTCAACCCGGACATCTACCGTCTCGCAGAGCGGCTGGGCGAGTACGACGGTTATATCCAGAGCACAACGGGGGGGAACGATGATCGTCCGGCTGCATCGACGCTTTCGCCACTACGCACCGTGCCCCGCACCGAGCTGATGGGCTCCACAGGCGCGCCGCGGGTCGTCGTGGCCGTGCGATTGCATGCTGCTCTGATGGCGCTCGCCGCAGGTCATTATGTGGTCCACTTGGCCTACGAGCGGAAAGGCTTCGGAGCTTTCGGTGATCTCGACCTCGATCCTTGGGTGCATAACGTCAACCGTTTCGATCCAGTGAGGGTCTCTGAGCAGGTGAACGTCTTGCTCACGGATGCGGACATTCGTGCGGAGTACGATGCGCGCATCGAGTCGGCATCCGTGAGGATCGAGGCTGCTCGCGCGGCGATCGTCGATCGAGTGCGGACGATGAGGGGGAGCGCATGAGGGACTCGGGTGACTCCGAACGTCTGACTGTTGTCATTGCCGCTTATAACGCGCAGCGAACGATCGCCGATGCAGTCGCGTCGGCTCTCGACGCCGGTGCGGCACGAGTGGTTGTCGTTGACGATGGATCGACCGACGAAACCGCCGACCGGGCTCAGAAGGCGGGTGCCGATGTATTACGCCAGGAGAACACAGGGGCGGCGATTGCGCGGGCGCGTGGTGGAGCAAGCGTTGACAGCGAGTTCGTGGTGTTCCTCGACGCAGACGATTTGTTGGTGGCTCCGGGTGTCGCCCGCTCGATCGAGATGCTCACCGAGGTGCCGGATGCGGCCGCAGCGGGGGGAAGGGTGGTGGGTTTCGCCCCGGGTCAACGAGAGGGCACCCTACTGCCGGTGACCTTTCCCCAGGTCACCGTGGAGACGCTCTTGACCAAGGGATACAGCGCCTGGCCGCCCGCAGCTGCGGTGATAAGGGTCGCGAAGCTGCGCGCAGCCGAAACCCTCGAGCCAGCGGCCCTCAGGCCCCGTTTCGCCGAGGACTACGAGATGCTCGTCCGTCTCGCCCGGTCCGGAAGCATTCTTCGGCATGACGTGGTTGCCATGCGCTATGAGATGTCGGGTGGCAAGTCCGTGCGCTCTGCTCAGAGCGCGTTGAAGTGTAAGGAACAGATTCGGGAGCACTACGCCTCTGCCTGGGGGATAGAAATCCAGCTCATGTCCACGTGGCGGCGGCGCGCGGCAGCGAACAAGCGGATCGCCCGGGCCAATCGACAGGCCGGACACCGCTTGCGCGCTGGCGCGCGCCTGGCGCTCGCCTATGCGGAGGGCGGGCTCTCGTTCATCGAGAAGCCGCGAACTACAGGGGGCGCTGGGCAAGCCTCCGTCGAGGTCTTCGAGTGGGCAGCGGGCCAGGATGACAATATCGGGGATTCGCTTCTCCGCCGCCCGAGTCTCGCCGATGCGCGTGCGCGTGGCACCCGTCTTCATGTTTTCCATGGAGAGTCGACACGGACATTCGACACAGGGCTCGGGCTCGCGCCGGGCGATGTCTCCTATCGGGCCTTTCGTCCCTGGTTGGCCGCTGCTGCGAGGCGCGGGGTACGTCAACCGACTCTCCTGATCCCGAACGCCGGTGAAGTCAAGGTCTCGCGGCGTGGTGCAGCACGCCTTGCCTCGCTGTGGGCAGTGTCGCTCCTGCCGCATGTGCGAGTTCTGTGGATGGGTGCAGGTGTCCCAGGAGATCGGACGGTCTGGTCGGTGCCCTACAGGCTTCTTGCGAGAGGCGCCCGATTCGCGACATTCCGGGACGCTGACTCTGTCATGCTGTTGGGCGCGGGACGAACCGCTCCCGACTGGGCGTTTGCGCTCGGTAGCCCGACGAGTGAATGGTCAGGTGCTGCGCTCCGAAGCCGTGCCGCGTTCATCCTTCGCGGTGACCGTCGGGAGCCATCCGAGGAGTGGCTCGAGTGGGCTTCGCATCTGGCTGAGGCGCACCGTCTGACTCCGACCTTCGTTGCCCAAGTTCGTCGCGACAATGACCTCGCGGAACGTCTTGCGATCCGGACCGGTGGGGAATCCGTGCTCTTCGCGGAGACGGCAACGCATGCCGATCACGAGGTGCGTGTGCGGGAGGTGTACCGCGAGTCAGTCATCGCGGTGGGAGATCGGTTACACGGCCTCATCGTCGCAGCGACGGAAGGCGCCATTCCGTTGGGATGGGTCGAATCGAGCGGAGGCAAAATCGCTCGACACTTCGATGTTGTCGATATGCCGGAGGTGGGGCGCTTCGAGGGAAAATCGGCGGCCCAGTTGCCCGATATCACCGATGGGGACCTCGTTCGTTGGAGCGCTTCTCTGCCGAGGCGTGTCGACGGTGCGCGCTCGCGGATCCGAGATGCACAAGTGATCGCGGATGAGGTCGTCACACCCCGCACAGAGAAGTGAACGCGCCGTTGCAGACACGCGAAGAGCTCGGTGGGCACGGGCGTCGGGGGGCGAAGCTGGTCACGGCGGGTCAACTCGCTCGCGTCCTCGTCAACCTCGCGGGCACCGCCGTACTCTCACGGTTGCTTGCTCCTGACGACTTCGGGTTGATGGCGCTCGTGCTGTCCGTCGCTGCCCTCGGCGAACTGCTGCGGGACTTCGGGCTCACTACTGCCGCCGCTCGGTCCACGACGATCACGCAAGCCCAGAAGACTAACCTCTTCTGGGTCAACACATGCCTCGGTGCGGTCTTCATGGCGCTGGCGATCGTGCTGTCCGGTCCGTTCGCATCGTTGTTCGGCGAACCGTCCCTTCAGGCCATGATCATCTGGACCTCTCCGATGTTCCTACTCAACGGTGCATCGGCTCAATTCAGGGCTGAGATCAACCGCAAGTTGCAGTTCGGGCGGCTCGCGATCGTGGAGTCCGGACCGCCGATCCTCGGGTTCGGCGTCGCGGTGGCCTGGGCCATGGCAAGTCCCACTGAGATGGCGTTGGTAGCGCAACAGCTTTCGACGCATCTGCTCGGATTCATCGCGGCCGTGACACTTGCGGGCTGGTATCCAGGGCTTCCCAGTCGGCGAGGAGAGGTGCGTTCGTTCGCAAGGTACGGCGGTGGGCTGTTCGGGACGCAACTCGTCGCCTACGCGGCGCGCAACGGAGACAACCTCATGTTGGGCGCTGTGTGGGGCGCGGGTCCGCTAGGAATCTACAGCCGCGCATTCCAACTGCTCATGCTGCCGATCAACCAGCTGATGGCGCCCCTGACTCGAGTCGCAGTCCCTGTGCTCTCGCGGGTCTCCGACGATGTGGGGGCTCTCAACGGTTTCCTTCGGTCGATTATCCGCATGAACATCCTCGTGCTCGGCGGGGGCTTCGCCTTCGCCTTCGCCTTGGCTCCCCAGCTGGTGATGATCGTCTTCGGGGATCAGTGGGGAGCTATGGTCCCCATCTTCCAGGCGCTTTGTATCGGTGGCATCTTCAAGGCACTCAATCAGGCGAATTTCTGGGCTTTTCTGGCAACAGACCACACTGGTGCTCAGTTCCGGTTCGCGCTGTGGGCTCAGCCTCTTATCGTCGTGTGCATGGCCTTCGGTTTGCCATGGGGGGCGTTCGGTGTCGCCGTCGGGCACTCCATCGGGTATGCCTTGTACTGGCTACTCGCCGTGGTGCGGTGCGCACAGGTTTGCGGCACAGAGCTCGGGCCCCAGCTGCGGGAGGTCGGCGTGGGGTTCGCGACCCTTGTTCTTCCCGTCGGTCTTCTCAGTTACCTGTGCTCATTCCTTCAGCACGACTGGCTGGCTGTCGGGTCTGGAGTCGCCGCCACCATTTGCTGGTATGCGGTGGTGGCGTGGCGTTCAACCAGCGTACGCCGCACCATCCGAACACTCGCCCGGAAGGAACAGCGTCCATGATGGTCACGAGGTCGCCTCGCCAGTGGAAGGTGCGGCATGAAGCGATGTCGGATCGCCCTGTCCGGATGGGAATCGATGGCTGGGTGTGGGTTGTGGTCATCGCGACCTCACCATTGCAGCAGCTCCTGTACTCGATGGTCTCTCCTCAAGTTCGAGCGATCCCGCTGGCTGCCGCTCTCCTCAGCCTTATGACCGTTCGGGTGGTGAAGGTGCATGGACAGCGGGTATTGGTAGTCGTTGCCGCTTTGATCGTGATCGCCGGCTTGATATCGGGAATGAACAGCAACCTGCGGGCCAGCGGTGAAGTGGCGGTCACCCTCGGTCTGCTCGTCGCGCTTCTCCCTCCGGCGGTCGCCTTTCAGTTGAATCGTTACCCGAATTTTCTGAGGAACGTGGTCGTTGCCTTCCTCGGGGTCCAGACCCTTTCTGCGTTGGCGGCCATCGTGCAGATGGCGGGCGGATCCGTTCTGGGTGTCGTCGCGGTCGCCGGCCGAGCCCGGGGTCTCGCCGGGCACCCGAACATCCTGGGGATCATGTCGGTGATCGCGATCCTGATCCTGTTCGATCTCATGCGTCGTGGAGTCATCAATCGTGTGCTTGGCGTGGCGCTATTGCTGGTCCACGCAGTGACTATTCTCGGCTCGGCCAGCCTCAGCTCGATGCTCATGCTCGCGGTGGGACTCATGTTCTATGTCTTTGCTGCTCGTGGGGCCATCCGGTACCTCCTGGGCACTCTGGCGATCGTGGCTGTCGTCGGGGTGCTTGTCACGGCAAACGGCAATCTGATCTCGTTGCTTCCAGAATCGCTCGAGGCTCGCGTCTCCGAGGTGACGGATCCGAGCGGAGACCGGGCCTCATTGCTCATCCGATTCGGTGCCTATCAGTACGCGATAGATTCGATCGCCGGCGATCCGATCATGGGCGTGGGCATGGACACGATGAATCAGTCAACGACCCAATCTGGCCTCGTGGTGCACAACTATCTACTGCGCGGATGGTTCCAGGGAGGTCTGTTGCTATTCATCGCTCTCACGACTATCAGTGCAATGTTCGTGATGGCGTCCGCCCGGTACATCCGCAGGACCGGTGTTCTCGCCCCTGCGGCGATATTGGTCTCCATGCTCGTATTCGGCCTCACGTCCTCCCTCTACACGCAGTCCCACTACTGGGTGGTGATGCTGGTTTCGTTCGTCGTGATGGGAGGACTCATGCCCAAGGAACCCCTCGGTCCCCTGCGAACGGTGCGCCGATGACTTATCGCACCCCCATCGGAGCCGGGGAAAGCGGGTTGGCTCGTCATCTGTCCGTCGATACCCTGCGTGGAATCGCCTGTATTCTCCTCGTCACCGTGCATGTTGCCGGATTCAACGAGGGGAGTGGCATCGGGGTGCCGGATGACCACCCTCTGCGGTGGTTCGGCGACTCATTCCGATACCTGCGCATGCCGCTGTTCGTCTTCCTCTCGGGTTTCGTATACGCCTGGCGACCGCTGACCGACCTGAGCTCTTACAGCGGATTCATGGGGAAGAAGGCACGGCGGCTGCTCATCCCCTATCTCATCTTCGTCCCGGCGATCGGCTTGACGTTGGCAGTCACTCCGGGAGCGAACACGAGCGTCGAGATCAATCCGTTGTCCTGGCTCGTGTACTCGATATCGCCCTATTGGTTCCTGCTCGCGACATTCTGGATGTTCGCGGTCACCGCGCTCGTGGATGGTCTCGGCTTGTTTCGTGATCCACGAGTTCTCGTCGGAGTCATCACCTCGATCGTTCTGCTCAATCAGCTACTTCCCGCATACAGCGGCGAGTTTCTGCAACTAGGCACGGCCTTCACCCTCTACGGATTCTTCTTGTCAGGGGTTGCGGTCAGTCGGTTCGGTTGGACCCTGGGCGTGCCGAGACGGTTACGTGTGATGCTCGTTGTGTGTTTCGTGCTGCTCTTCGCCTACACACAACTAGGCATCTTCGGTGTCGTTCCCGATGTGGACTCGCGTCGTGACATCATCGGGGTTCTCCTGGGTGTTGCTTTTCCCGTCGCCTGGCTGTCGCTGTCGATCAGGGTGCGTTGGCTTGCGTGGATCGGCGGTTACTCTTCGGGGATCTTCCTCATTCATCCATTCGTCGTGGCGCCCACGCGCATACTGCTGATTCAGGTGGGTGCCGATGACCCATGGCTGCAGTTCGGCCTCTGCTCGACCGTCGGAATCATAGGTTCGATCGGAGTGGTGATGGTCATGCGCCTTCTACCGGTGGGACGCGTGGCTCTCGGCGAGAAATGGTGATGATGGGCCGGCGTCTCCCATGCATCTGCACGTCCCGCGCCCTGTGCTTCGGACGTTCGCGCTCTCGGTTCAGGGCGATTCGCCTCGGTGCGGCGTCCGCGGCAGAGCGGCGGGTGCTCGTCAACTAGCGGTAGCTGTCCCTTTTGGTACGCGCAGCTGGATCGGTGCGCTCACTGCGGTGTGTCCTGCGGGAAGATCCTTGGTCACGGTCGCATTGGCACCCACCTTCGCGCCCTTACCCACATGCACTCGCCCGATGACCGCGGCGCCTGTGCCGAGGTACGCGCCATCGTCAACCGTGGGCACGTGAGACGGGTCCGGGCCGTAGACCCCGAGAGTAACGCCGTGGTAGATCGTCACGCTGGCTCCTATCGTCACGTTCGGGTGCAGAACGACGTTGCGTCCTCCGTGCGGTAACCGCAACGGAGCACCGCAGGCGACTCTTCCGGGCATGTCGGCCCCGACTACGCCCTGCATCCAGAGAGCATCTATGGCTTTCGCCACCAAGCGCTTCACTGGACGAAGGCGCCCTCGGTAGGCCCACTGGTTGAATCGGAAAGCAGTAACGGTAATGCGATCGAGCAGACGATGATTGACGGAGAAATCCAAACGTAGATCCTGGACCAATCTCTGCACGGTTCCTCCGAGGATTGAGTGGAGATCTATGTCTGATCGTACAGCGGCGCCTTGAGCGGGGAATGTTCATCCCTCTAGGTGCGACACCAGCGCGATGTCAACGACTGGTTTCGTTGCGTGAACGGCAGGGAAAACGAGGGGTAATCCCGGCCAGGGGTTGAGACGCTGGCGGTGGTGAGCGCTGTATTGCGGCACACTAATGTGTGGGCGAGGAGAGGTGGAGGGTGGGGTGACCCGGGTACCGCAGCAGTCCAAGCGTCCGAGTGACGCTTTGGAGACAGAAGTTCCGTCGACTCGTAGGCCGCCGCAGTGGGCGAACGCCTATGCGCGATGCGTGATGATCGGTGACGGCTTCGTCGTGTACGCGGCGGCTGTCATCGCCCTGATGATCAGGTTCAGCGTCGTCACGGAAGGCTTCGGTGACGCCGCCACGACCTACGTGGCTATCACCGTGCTTCTCACCATCGCATGGGTGCTCGCACTGCATCTCGCGGGCACCTATGACGAGCGGTTGCTCGGCGATGGGCCGGAGGAGTACACCAAGGTCTTCAACGTCAGCCTGTTCCTCTTCGGCCTCGTAGCCATCGTCTCTTATCTATTCCAGTTTCAGACGTCCCGCGGCTACCTAGGCATCGCGCTACCCATCGGACTTCTCGCGCTGCTCCTCAACCGCAAGTTCTGGCGCAAGCGTCTGCAGAAGCAACGGGCTAAGGGCAAGGCCTCGCACAACGTCATGATCATCGGCGGCGTCGACACCGCGCGCGAGATCGCCGGCTGGCTCCGTCGTCACGCCACCGCCGGCTATCGGGTCAGCGGCGTATGGGTGCCCGACTCCGAGACCGGTCCGCGGCAATGGCTCGACGTGCCCGACCAGTTCATCCCCGTCTTCGGCTCCAACCATGATCTCGACGACGCCCTCTACCTCACCGAGGCCGACACCGTCATCGTCAGCGACACCGAACATCTCGGCCATCGCGGACTGCGGCAACTGTCCTGGGATCTGCACGACCTCGACATCGACCTCATGGTGTCGCCCAACATCATGGACGTCGCGGGACCACGCGTCCACGTGCGCGCCGTCGCCAATATGCCGCTGGTGCACCTCGAAGAGCCCCAGTTCAAGGCCGCCGCGACCATCACCAAGAAGGTCTTCGACCGGATCTTTGCTTTCTCGGCGCTTGTCGCCATTTCCCCGATGCTGCTGGCCATCGCCATCGCTGTGAAACTCGACTCCAAAGGTCCCGTCCTCTACAAGTCCGAGCGCATCGGTAAGGACGGTGAAGCATTCTCCATGCTCAAGTTCCGCAGCATGCGCCAGGACGCTGATCTGGAAGTGCAAGCGCTGCGTGACGCCCACGATGTCAAGAACGTGCTCTTCAAGATGGCCGACGACCCGCGTGTCACGCGTGTCGGCAGGTTCTTGCGCCGGTACAGCCTCGACGAGCTGCCGCAGTTCATCAACGTCCTCCGCGGCGACATGAGCGTCGTCGGTCCGCGACCGCCGCTGCGCACCGAGGTCGACGCCTACGACGACTTCGCCGCCAAACGCCTCCTGGTCAAGCAAGGCATCACCGGGCTCTGGCAGGTCAGCGGACGCTCCGATCTCGACTGGGAGGAGACCGTGCGCCTCGACCTTGACTATGTCGAGAACTGGTCCATGATGCGCGACTTGCAGATCATCTGGCGCACCATCCGCGCGGTGGTCGCCAAACAAGGCGCCTACTGAGAGCCGCTGGTAACGCGGTCGCTCATGCCTGCCAGCGCTGGGACGAAGGCATCAACCCTGGCCTTCGGGCGGAGACGTCCTCGGCTGGCTCCACGATCTCGGCGGCGAGACCGCTGCACTCGGATGCAGAGGATCACAGTGAACGGGACTCTGCGTTGGAAGCTCGCTGTGACGTTCCAACGGCGGTTGGGCAGAGGCTTCAAAGATCCAAGTGTAAAGGGGTTTACGTTGGATCTTAAGCCCCACGTTCCAACTGGAGTGGGTCCCTGAGGGGGAACATCCAACTAAAAGGCCGATTCGGTTGGTATTCTGGTGGATCCCGACCGCTTCACTGCACCACTTTTCGGCGAGGCGATCCGCGAGCCGGGCAAGAAGTCAGCCTTCTGGTACTTCAGGCCCGCGCCGATCCCGCGCGACCTTCCCCTCCACTCGGCCACTGTCAGCGCTCTCTCCGAGGCGGACGCTGCGCTGGGGCGTCTTCAAGGGCTGGGGGCTCTCGTGAGGGATCCAGAACTCCTGATCGGTCCATATCTGACACAGGAGGCAGTCGCCAGCTCCCGCATCGAGGGAACCCAGACATCCATCTCGGAAGTGCTTCAGGCCGAGGCCGGTGGGACCCCGACGTCTTCGGAGGACGTTGCGGAAGTCGAGCGGTACCTTGCCGCAACCATGCAAGGCTACGAACTCATCAGAGAGTTGCCCATCACCCAGCGGCTGATCCTCGAGCTCCACGCCACCCTTTTGTCCGGAGTGCGAGGCCAAGAGAAGTCACCAGGGGAGTTCCGTCGCTCCCCGGTCTGGGTGGGGTCACCGACCGACAATCCCACGACCGCACTCTATGTGCCACCACTCCCGGACGACCTGCCGGCCGCGATCACGGACTGGGAGAAGTGCGTCAACGAACCTGATCAATCGCCTGTGCTAATCCGGTGTGCCCTCATGCACTATCAGTTCGAGACGATCCACCCGTTCCTGGACGGAAACGGCCGCATCGGCAGACTCCTCATCAACTTGATGCTGACGGAGGAAGGCCGACTCACGACCCCGTTGCTCTATACGTCCGGCTACCTGGAGAAGCATCGTATGGAGTACTACGAGCGACTTCAGCGGGTTCGCGAGAAGGGCGAGGTGCAACAGTGGCTCCAGTTCTTCCTCACCGCGGTCCGGCGTTCGGCGGAGGACGCGGTCGTGCGCTCCGAGAAGCTGGTCGACTTGCGGGAGCGATACCTCTCACGGGCGGCCACGACTCGTTCGAACCTCTCCGCTCTGGTGGCACTGGTTTTCGTCAACCCCTTCCTCACGGTTGCTCGAGTCGAGAAGACGCTCGGCCTCACCAACCACGGTTCCCGCAATCTCATCAACGATGCCGCCCGGCGGGGGTGGGTAGAGAAGATCGGAGCCTCGGGACGGGGCGGTCGTCTCTACTGGGTCGCCCGAGAGCTCTTCGATGTCATCGACGCGCCGGCGATCTACGACTGAAATGACCGCGTAAAACCCCTGCTGTGGAAAGTCGCTGGACGTGTCGGTGGGATCTGTGATGATGGGAACATCAGTTCGAAACATGTGGGGGTTCCGATGAGCGTGGTGGTGGATCGTTTGGCCGGTGGTCCGGCCGCGATCGCTGCTGCACGGGCGCAGCTGGTCGAGTTGGATGCGGTCGAGCTCGTGGAGGCGCATCGGGTGGGGCAGTCGATTCTGCGTGAGGTGCAGGCGTTCCTGCTCGCGGTCACGGCCGAGGGCTCGCGCCAGAAAGCCCACGAGCAGACCTCCGCGCCGTCCATGGATGCTCTGATCGCCGAGACTTCGGGCATCACGCGGCGCGACGCTGTCCGTCAGCGCCAGCTCGCCGAACGTCTCGAGACTGCGCCGGTGCTGGCCGAACAGTTGACCAAGCCCGGCATGTCCACCGATAAGGCGCACGTGGTCGCTCGCGCGATGGACGATCTTCCTCGCGACCTGTCCACGGTCGACCGTGGTCTGGTCGAACGCGATCTCGCTGAGGCGGCACCCGGCATGAGCCTCGAACAACTACGGCGCAAAGCCCGCCGCGCGGTCGAGATCGTCGACAAGCCCCGCGCCGACGCGATCGAAGACCGCACCCTCACCCGCCAGGAACAGACGGCACGGCGCAAGGCCAGCTTCTGGATGACCCGTCCCGATGACGACGGCATGGTCAAAGGTGGATTCGAGATCGACGCGTTCACCAGCGACATCCTCCGTTCCGTCCTGGAATCCAAGACCTCACCGCGCTACCGCGGCGCCCCTGACAGCCAAGGCCCCGAGACAGCCCTGGTTGACGAGGTCGTCGACCAACCGTCGTACCCGGAGAAGCTTGGCCGGGCGTTCTGCGACGTGCTGCGGCACCTGCCTAAGGACGGCTACGGCAACCACGGCGGCGTCGCCGCCACCCTGATGGTCACCGTCACCGAAGATGCCCTACGCGGTCGCACCGATCAGGCCGGCGTCACCGACCACGGCACCCACATCTCCGCCGGGCAGCTACGGATGATCGCCTGCGAAGCAGGCATCCTCCCCGTGATCATGGGCGGTGACTCGGTACCCCTCGACCTCGGCCGCAGCGGGCGGCTCCACACCGAGAAACAACGACGCGCTTTAGCGCTGCGAGACGGCGGCTGCGCGTTCCCAGGCTGTGACAGACCATCGTCATGGTGCGAAGCCCACCATGTGAGGCCGTGGTCCGAGGGCGGACCGACCAGTGTCGACGATGGGGTCCTGCTCTGCGCGCATCATCACCACAAGATCCACCACACCCGATGGCGCGTCGTCATCAACCCACGCGACCGGCTCCCCGACTTCCACCCACCCGGATCCACCATGCCCATCCGCAACACCCGCTACCGACCACTCGTCGCCTAGACCCGAGTCACCTAGAGTCTGGGCTGTGAATGATCCCTACGGAGTGGCGACCGGCGAGCCGATGCGCAGCCGCTCCCCGCGATCCGATCGTCCCCGGCGCGTCTGGTTGCAAGGCGGCACGTCCACCCAAACCTGGGACTGGGACCTCGTCGCCTGGGCTATCGCCGCACTCGGCGCCGGTATCGCCGCCGCCATCCTCCTGCCCGACGCGCCCGGTCTCATCTGGATCGCCATGCTCGTCCCCGTGGTCATCGCCTTCCGCCGTTCCATCCCCCGAGGACTCCTGCGCTTCCGCGCCCACGACCTCCTCCTCGGGATCATGTCCGGCCTGGCTCTCCGTGTCATCGCAGGGTGGATGGCACCTCTCGCGACCTGGCCCACCATGGACTCCTGGTGGAGCGACGCCCTCGCCCCCGCCCTCGTCGGCCCCATCGTCGAGGAGCTCTTCTTCCACGCCCTCCTGCTCGTCGCGCTCTACACCGTCTTCCGTCGTGCGAGTCGGTCACGGCTCGCAGCCGGCACAGTGACCGCGCTCATCACCACAGCTCTGTTCGTGCTCGCCCACCTGCTCACAGATGCGCTCGACGACCACTGGAGCGGACCAGCCTCGATCGCCCTCGTCGCTCTCGTCGGCGCGCTCCTCGTGTTGCTCACGGGCCGGATCTGGAGCGCCCTCATCATGCATGTGGCATTCAACGCCTCCTATGTGAGCCTCGGGCTCATCGCCCTCATGGTGACGGGGGACGGCGGAGGCGCGGGCCTTACCTGAATGGCCACCTTCACATTGTTATGACATGTATCACATTGAGGTTGGGGGTTTCACGGTTCAGCTTGCGATATGCGACAGAAGGTCATTAAGGTTTCTCTCAGAAGGTGCGAGACTCCCTCGAACTCGTCCTTTGACCGAACGAACGCCTGGGGAAAAGCAACAAACTCGGGTTCCACCAGACCATCAGTACCGGTTGGAGAACGACCATGACCAAGTTCCGTATGAAGATAGTCGCGGCCTTCGCCGCGGCACTAGCCCTCGTCCTTGTGCCCGCCGCGGCCAATGCAGAGTACACCCCCGGCGGACCCGCCGGCGGTGCCGTGATCATCGCCCCGGGTGGCAGCGCCACGATCCCGTTCACCGGCTTCGAGCCGAACGAGAACGTGACCTTCACGCTCACCGGCGAGAATGCCGCGGGCGCCACGCTCGCGTCGCTCGCCACGGTGGTGAACAGCACATCCACCACCAAGGCCGCCGACGCCAACGGTGCCGCCAGCGTCACGGTCACGCTCCCGGAGAACGCGACGGGGACGTACACGCTGACCGCTGTCGGTTCGGAGTCCGGTGCCAGCGCCGAGGCGCTCATCGAGGTCGGCAGCTCCGGCGGTGGCGGTGGAGACCGTGACCGCGATGGCGGCCTGCCCGACACCGGTTCGACCGACAGCTCCACCATCGCGCTCGTCGCGGGCGCGGCGCTCCTCGTCGCCGGTCTCGGCGTCGCCGGCGTGGCGGTTCGTCGCCAGCGTCTGCACAGCTGAGCCGCCCTCGGTTCGACTGAGCGAAGCCCCCAGATCTCGATGATCTGGGGGCTTCGTCGTGTCCGACCGACTCAGCCGGCCTCGGTGGTGCCGCAGGCGGGAGCCGCCGACGTCGAGGCACCGGGCACCGTCGGTGTGGTCACTACGTCGAGTCGATTGGTGTAGGGGGTGCTGACGCGAACGGTGGCCGAGGCGTGCTCACCTGGAGCGAGGCTGGACTCCCAGGTCAGGACCTGTCGTCCACTGTCGGTACCGCGTCCGACCCCCGCACCGCTCGAATCCGTCGCCGACACGATCTCGGAGCCCTCGGGCAGATAGAGATAGGCGACCGTGCGGGTCACGCCCGGGGGCACGACCACGCCTCCGCCCGTGATGTATCGCGGGAGCGACGCCGCATCGGCGGGCGCGTCGTTGCGCAGCGTCACCCGGAGCAGCGCATCCGTGCCTCCGGTGTCGTTGGTGCACCAGCTGGCCCCCGACTCCAGTCGCGAGTAGTAATTCATCTTCGAGGCGGTTCCGTCGTTCAGGTATACCCCGAAGGATGTGCGCTGGCCGTCGGTAACCGGCAGCAGGCCCTGGAGTCCGGTGCCGTCGAGGGCAGCCTGGTCGTTCTCATTCTCGTTCCAGATCAGCACCCGATGCTCATCGGTGGCGCGCGTCAGCGCGTCGAGGAACCTGCGTGGATCGGCGCCGCCGCTCGTCACCGCATCGAAGACGGCGGCGGCGGTCGCCTGGAAGAACTCGTCCTGCTGTGCCGGGTCCCCGTACCGCAGGTACACCTCGTTGAGCAGGAGGGAGACGGCGTTGTCGGCAGTGATCTCATCGCCCGTCGGCAGCGTGATCGGGCCGGTGGCCTCCAGGAGATAGGAGAGAACGACCGGATCGATCGCGATGACTCCGTCGACGCGGGCACCGCGCTCACGCTCCCACATAGCCTGCGCCAGACGCGCGGCCGTGGGGAAGGACGGAACCTGCGTGACGTTCTGGATCCATAGCGCCGGCTGGTCCTCGTAGATCTGCCGCAGCTCCTCATCGAGTGGCAGGACCGCCTCGTCATGGCGCGAGAAGTCGCTCGACGACGCCTGATCCTCCAATGACAGCGCACCGCCGTCGGTGCGCAGCAGGGCCGTCGCGCCGACGATGCCGCCCAGGGATCGCCACTCGGCATTGTTCTGGAAGACCAGCAGGTACTCACGCGGCCCGTCCTGTCCGAGCATCGCGGGCGCGAGCACCGAGGCGCGGCTCACCGCATCGGCCCCGGCCCCGGCCGCACGCAGCTGATCGCCCAGGCCGTCGATGCGCTCGGCCACCGGGTCGAGCAGCGTCCGACGGTCGATCGCGTCGACGCGCACCGTCGCGGCTCCCACTCGCTCGGCGCTGAGCGTCGCTACCTCGTGCAGGCCAGCCAGCCCGCTGACATCGACCCGGCCGTCAGTCGGCCGCAGATCGTCCATCGAGAAGTCCTGTGCCACCTCGACCAGGGGTTCCAGGGCCGAGGACGCGACATCGTCGACGGCGGCCGTGGCCTCGGCCACCGCGTTCATCTGATCCCCGACCCACGGCAGCAGCTCGGCGGCACGCCACACCGGATCGGAGGTCAGGGAGCGAGCCGACGAGGTGTCCTCGGCAAGGCTGGCCGCGTGGGATGCGGTCGCCTCGGTATCGGTGATCTGCTCCCGCATCTGCTGGGCCGTCCGCTCCGCATCGCGCAGGTGCCCATAAGCGAGGTAACCGCGGACCCCGAGCCACACCGCACACAGCACCCCGATGATCGCGGCCGCGGCCAGGACCCAGAGGAACACGCGACCGGCCGAACGTGCAGCGGTGGGAAGCAGAGGGTTGGTCACCCGACGATCCTAGGGGTTCGCGCGGATTCCGCGGGTAGTTGCGTGCGTCTCGCCGATAGTACAGGAAATCGTGTACTATTCTGTCATGTCCACCGCCACGCTAAGTCATATGGATGCCCTGACCCGCCTCGGTAACGCGCTCGCGGACAGCACCAGGACACGCATTCTGATGTCTCTGCGTGATGCACCGGCGTGTCCCTCCGACCTGGCCGAGGCGCTCGGCGTGAGTCGACAGGTGATGTCCAATCAGCTTGCCTGTCTCCGCGGCTGCGGTCTGGTCGAGAAGGTCCCCGCCGGCCGCCGCAGCTGGTATCGGCTCGCCGACCCGAAACTCGGCGATGTCCTCGGTTCCATGCTCGAGCTGGTCCTCGAGGTCGAGCCCGGGTGCTGCGCGCCAGGGGGCTGCTCGTGCAACGCGTGACGGTCCCGGGCACCCAGGGCCCGGAACCGCTCAGCGCGGCGCGTCGCTCCATCTTGCAACGCCGTGTGCGATGGATCGTCGCCGCCACCATCACCTACAACCTGATAGAAGCAGTCGTCGCGATCACGGCTGGACGGGTCGCCTCCTCATCGGCGCTCGTCGGTTTCGGACTGGACTCGCTCGTCGAGGTGCTCTCGGCCGCCGCCGTCGCCTGGCAGTTCGCCGGTGCGGACCCGGCGGCACGTGAGCGTCGCGCACTACGATTGATCGCTCTGTCTTTCCTCGGACTGGCACTGTTCGTCGCCGTCGACAGTCTGCGTGTCCTGTTCGGAGCGGCGGAAGCCGAGCACACGACCGTGGGCATCGTCCTCGCGTCGCTCAGCTTGGCGATCATGCCCTTCCTCTCCTGGTTCGAGCGCCGTACCGGTCGTGAACTGGGGTCGGTCTCGGCGGTCGCCGACTCCAAGCAGACTCTGCTGTGCACCTATCTGTCCGGCGTGCTGCTGATCGGCCTGCTGCTCAACTCGGCACTGGGGTGGTCGTGGGCCGACCCGCTCGCGGCCTTGGTCATCGCCGGTGTCGCGGCGAGGGAGGGCCTCGAGGCGTGGAGGGGTAAGACGTGCTGTGCGGACGGCTGCTGAGGAGTAACGCGTCGCAGACTCGGGCACAATCGGAGCGAGGCGTGTGATGGGAGCAGACTTCGGCCTCACGTCGCCATCAACCGTCCGGGAGACGGGGAGACCATGGGGCTGGCGCTTCTGCCTGACGCTAGCGCGTGTGCACCTCCCGGTGCGGGCAGCGGTGCCCATAACGGATTCGACAGCGCCACCGGCGCACCAACCGTCGCAGACGCGACATCGCGGAGGTCCCTTCGCCTAGCGCCGCAGCGCTCGATTTCCCAGCCATAGAGTAGGGCAGATAGCGCGTGCGTCGACGGGGAACGAGGAGATCGTCTATCCGTTGAGACGCTCCGCGATCACGGTCACCGCGTCCTCGAGCTGCGTCGCGACGGCATCGTGGAACCCATCGGACTGTCCGATGGGATCGTCGATGTCCGCCTCCGTGGGACCTTCGCTGCGCTGCATCGCCGCCGATCGGACCAGAGCCGTCGGATCGGCGCCCTCGGCCCGGGGGGCGAGGGCCGCGAACTCCAGCACCGTGAAGGTGCGACGCAATGCGGCGGGAAACACCTCGAGCACCTGACCGCGATGGTCCCGTGTCGCCGTAAGGATCAGGTCAGCCTGCCGGGCGATGGACTGCGTCAGCTGCCGTGGGACGAGATCAGTCGTGGCGATTCCGCGCCGTGTCAGCCGTTGCACCACGTTCGCATCGGTACGACCTCCGTCGAGTGCCCGGACCCCGGCACTCTCGACCACGAAACGACCCGGATCGAGGCGATCGCGCAGCAACGCCTCGGCCAGCGGGGAGCGGCACACATTCGCCGTGCACACGGTCAACACCCGGAAGGTCATGGCGAGAGCGTAGCGAAAGGATAGGGTTGGTCAGCATCGACCATCTCTCGGGAGGCACCACCGCATGGATTTGAAGGACTACCTGCGCGTCCTGCGCCAGCGCTGGGTCCTCATCACCGTCACGACGCTGCTCACGGTCGCCGTCGCCGCGCTGGTGACGATCACCGCGACACCGCAGTACCAGTCGACGGCCCGGCTGTTCGTCTCCACACCATCGACGGCCACGGACGGGCAGCTGCAGTCCGGCGGCCAGTTCTCCCAGCAGCGGGTCAAGTCCTACGCGACCCTCATCAAGGGTGAGGAGGTGGCCCGCCGGGTCGTCGACCGACTGAACCTCGACGAGGACCCGAGCACGCTGATGGGCAAGATCAGCACGAGCGTCGAGCTCGACACGGTCGTGCTCTCGGTGTCGGTGCAGGACCCCTCCGCCGAGCGCGCCCAGGAGCTCACCCAGACCGTCGCCCAGGTGTTCACCGACTACGTGCGCGAGCTGGAGACCCCCGAGGGTCAGGTCGATGCTCCGGTGAAGGCCTCGATCGTCGACCGCGCCACCGTCGCCTCGACACCGATCTCGCCCCAGCCGGTCCGCAATCTCGGTCTCGGACTCGTGCTCGGACTGCTTCTCGGTGCCGGCCTGGCCGTGCTGCGCGAGGTGCTCGACAACCGCATCCGCTCGCTCGACGACATCACCAGTGTCTCCGGACAGGACATCCCCCTGCTCGGCAATATCTTCTACGACAAGGACGCCGTCCGTCAGCCGCTGCTGCGCGGCCTGTCCAGCCACCATCCGCGGATGGAGGCATTCCGGGTGCTGCGCACCAATCTGTCCTTCGTCGACCCGGGCGCCGAGCACAAGGCCTATGTCGTCAGCTCCGCGCTGCCCGGCGAGGGCAAGTCCAGCACCACCACCAATCTCGCCCAGATGCTCGCCGACGGCGGCCAGCGGGTCCTGCTGATCGAGGCGGACCTGCGCCGACCCCGCGCGGCGCAGTACCTCAACGTCGAATCGGGGGTCGGAGTCACCACGATCCTGCTCGGGCGCATCGACCTGGACGATGCGATCCAGCCGATCTCGGCGAACTTCGACTTCCTCGCCTCGGGTCGCGTGCCGCCCAATCCCGCGGAGCTGTTGCAGTCCGCTGAGATGCGAAAGCTGCTCGCCCAGGCGCGGGCCGAGTACGACATCGTGCTCATCGACGCGCCCCCGTTGTTGCCGGTGACGGACGCGGCTCTGCTCGCCTCCGTCACCGACGGGGCACTGGTCATCATCCGGCACGGTTCGACCACCACGGAACAGTACGCCAGCTCACTGGACCGGCTCGCCGCCGTCGATGCCCGCCTGTGCGGAGCGATTGTGACGATGTCGCCGCAGCCCAAGCGCCGCGCCGGCGGATATGGCTACGGCTACGGATATGGCTACGGCTATGGATACGGGTACGGCCCGGACGCCCAGCCGGGTTCGCGCGCGGAGCGCAAGCGCGACAAGAGGGCCCGCCGCGAGGCGGCCGCCGGCGAGCCGGGCTAGCAGCTACAAGCCGGCCGCGGTCCAGGCGTCGACGAAGCCGGCAGCATCGGCCGGAGCGTCCAGGTAGATCAGATCCCGGGCCTCGGCGGCCTGTTGGACGCTGTCGATCTTCTCGGCCTGGAGATCATCCGGCTCGTCCCACGCCGGACGCATGAGCACGATCGTGGTCTCGGGCCAGGTGGTCTCGATCTCATCGAGGGCGAGGGACACGCCGAAGGCGAAGTCATCGGCCCACACGACATCGGCGGTGCCGATGCTGAGGACGACGAGATCGGGGGCGGGATCCTCCAGCGCGGCGGCCACCGTGATGTCCTCGAAGAGCGTCACGCCGCTCTCGACGCGCGCTTGCGCGTCGAGTTCCGCTGCCGCCTCGTCAGCCCAGTCCTCCAGGTGGTCGTCGCCGATGAAGGCGATCACCTGTCCCGCCCCTCTCGTCGGCGATCCCTGCGGCGACGGGGAAGGGGACTGTGCGGTGTGCGGTCCCACGCTGGACCCTGCGTTCTCAGGGGCCGGTGCCGGCCGCAGCGCGAGCAGGACCAGGACGCCCACCCCTAGAGCGAGGATCGTGACACCGAGGCCCACGGTCAGCGACGGCCGGGAGTTCACCACCCGGACAGCGTAGTGGATGCCGATGATGCTCAGGTCTGCTGCGACGATCCGAGAAGTCCTCGGCCTGCATGGCGGCGAGGACTTCGGCATTCCTGGCCTTCCGCGGCGATCTCGCCGGTGACTTCGACCGCTTCCTCGGCTTCAGCCGCGGCCCGCTCTACGTCGCCACCGAGGATCTTGCGACCCTCCAGGCCGGACTCGCTGAGTTGCTCGCGCCGTACCTGCCCGATCCCGACGACGACCGCCGTCGCCTCAGCCTCGCGACCATCTTGATCCCCGAGGTGGACGCGCCCTGACATGACGATGCCCCGGCCCATCGGGCCGGGGCATCGCAGGGGAAGGTTCAGTGTGCGGCGTTGTACTTGTCGAGCACGTCGGAGGGGATCCGTCCGCGGGCCGGGACGTCGATGCCCTGCCCCTTGGCCCACTCCCGCACCTGCTTGGCCGGTGACTCCGAGGATGATCCGCCGGAGCGGCGGCCGCGACGCCGGGCATTGGCACCGGTCGCCTTTCGTCCCGCCCGGATATACGGAGCGAGAGCCTTTTCGATCTCAGCCTTCTCCGCTTCGGTGACGTCGATCTCATAGGACGTTCCGTCGAAACCGAAGGACAACGTCGGCGTGCTGCTGTCGATCTCTTCACCGCTGATATCTGAAAAGAACTTCTCAATTGTCTTCTTGGCCACGCCGTCACTGTACGGCGGAAGATAAAAGGATGCAATATCCGCGCTATTTGCCGGGGTGAACTCGAGCCGACGACGATGACGACGGTCAAGGCCCCGGAGCCGTCGCCGCAAGGGTCGAAGAGGGTGAGTTAAGGATCATGATGACTCGGAAATCAATAAGGGCCGCGCCTTTTCCTCATAGGCTGGCATCACCTCGACCGATCGGGGTGCCGATGATATCGCTGAACCCCGAACGGGGATGATTCATGACCTATGTCACGCGCCAGCCCCCAACGGCCCGCGCCGATTTCGGGGAGAGCGCACTGGTCTTTGTTTCGAAGCCAGCGACCCTTTGCCCGTTACCGCTCAGCGGCGGCGGACTGCCTCGCGCTTCATCTCGTCGACGGCCTGTTCGTAGGCGGTCACCAGCGCGGCGATCGTGAGCGGCTTGAACCGCTCGATGACCGCGGTGGCCTCGGCGGTCTGCCCCGACTGCTTGATATGCGGCCAGACCGCCCGCTTGAACAGCCCGGTCAGCTCCTCGGCGACCTGGGTGCCGTGATCGGCGAAGATCCGCCGCGCCTCGTGGGCGGCCTCCAGAGGCATGCCGATCTCCAACAGCCCGACGCCGACCCCCAGGTGCGCCGTGGCCACGCTGAAGACATCCTCGACCGGGGTCGGTTCGATGACTCCGAGGGCGGCGAAGAGCTCCAGGTCGTCATCGGAGAGCTCATGGCCGGCGCGCTTGACCAGCTGTTCGCGAGTGAGCGTCTCGGGCAGCTCGGGATTCCACGGGGCGAGCAGGGTCCGGTGCAGGGCCACCTGTGCGGGGGACGCATCCGCGGGGATCTTTTCCAGATAGCCCTCGATCGCCGCGAGGGTGAAGCCGTGGGCCTGGAGTTCGCGCACCAGCTCCAACCGCGCCAGATGGTCCGGGCCGTAGAAGACGTGCCGTCCCTCGCGGCGCGGCGAGGGAATGAGCCCGCGCCCGGCGTAGAAACGCACCGTGCGCACCGTCATGCCCACCCGGGACGCCAGTTGCTCGACGCTCAGATTCTCGCTCGGATCACCATCGGCCATCAGACTGTCTCCACTTCGCTCACCCCCGGCGCTACCACTCTGACAGTAATGGTGTCACAATCGAGAACAGCGGCGCACACCAGGCAGGTGGCGCCAGTGTCTCTATCCGCAATCGAGGACGGTCATGACCGAAGCTTTCGTCTACGACGCCATCCGCACACCGCGTGGCAAGGGCAAGAAGAACGGCTCGCTCCACGAGATCAAGCCCATCGATCTCGTGACGGGTCTGCTGGACGAGGTCCAGACGCGCAACTCCTCCCTCGACCCGCACCAGGTCGACGATGTCATCCTGGGCGTCGTCTCCCCGGTCGGCGACCAGGGTGCCGACATCGCGCGCACCGCCGTGCTGGCCTCCGGGTTCGCGCAGGAGACCGCGGGCGTGCAGCTCAACCGCTTCTGCGCCTCCGGCCTTGAGGCGGTCAACCAGGCCGCCGCTCGCGTCAAGTCCGGTTGGGAGGACCTCATCATCGCCGGCGGCGTCGAGTCGATGAGCCGCGTGCCGATGGCCTCCGACGGCGGCGCCTGGGCGATGGACCCGCGCACCTCCTTCCAGACCGACTTCGTGCCCCAGGGCATCGGCGCCGACCTCATCGCCACCATCGAGGGGTACAGCCGCGAGGATGTCGACACCTTCGCCGTCGAGTCCCAGGCGCGTGCCGCCAAGGCCATCGCCAACGGTTACTTCAAGAACTCGGTCATCCCGGTCAAGGACCGCAACGGCCTGACCGTGCTCGACCACGACGAGTTCGTCCGCGAGGGCACCACGCTCGAATCGCTCGCGGGCCTCAAACCCTCCTTCGTCGACATCGGCGATCTCGGCGGCTTCGACGCCGTCGCGCTGCAGAAGTACGTCGACGTCGAGCGCATCGATCACGTGCACCACGCGGGCAACAGCTCCGGCATCGTCGACGGCGCCGCGCTCGTCATGCTCGGCAACGAGGCCGCCGGCCAGAAGCACGGACTCACCCCACGCGCCCGCATCGTCTCCACCGCCGTGATCGGCTCGGAGCCCACGATCATGCTGACGGGCCCCGGCCCCGCCTGCCGCAAGGCCCTCGACAAGGCCGGCCTGTCCATCGAGGACATCGACCTCATCGAGATCAACGAGGCCTTCGCCGCCGTGGCGATGAAGCTCATGCGCGATCTCGGCGACTACCCGCACGAGCAGACCAATGTCAACGGCGGCGCCATCGCGATGGGCCACCCGCTCGGCGCGACAGGCGCGATGATCCTCGGCACCTTGGTCGACGAGCTGGAGCGCCGTCAGAAGCGCTACGGCATGGCCACGCTGTGCATCGGCGGCGGCATGGGCATCGCCACCATCGTCGAGCGCATCTGAGCGCCGGACCGAATTCCACAGGCTTTACAGGAGATATGGGCATGACCAGTACTGATGCGGTCCGCTACGACGTGGCCGATGGGATCGTCACCCTCACGATCGACGACCCGAACCAGAACGCCAACACGATGAACGAGACCTACCGCGCCTCGATGGAGGCCGCGGTCGACCGCCTCGCCTCCGAGATCGCCTCGGGCGGCGATGCGATCAAGGGCGTCATCGTTACCAGCGCCAAGAAGACCTTCTTCGCAGGCGGCGACCTCAAGCTGATGACGCAGGCCAAGCCCTCGGACGCCGAGGCGCTCTTCACCAATGTCGAGTCGATCAAGGCGACACTCCGCAAGCTGGAGACCCTCGGCAAGCCGGTCGTCGCGGCCATCAACGGCGCCGCGCTCGGCGGCGGCCTGGAGATCGCCCTCGCCTGCCATCACCGCATCGCCGCGGAGGGCCGCTATGAGATCGGCCTGCCCGAGGCAACGCTCGGCCTGCTGCCCGGTGGCGGCGGCGTGACCCGCACCGTTCGCATGTTCGGCATCCAGGACGCCCTCATGAAGGTGCTCGTCCAGGGCCAGCGCAACAAGCCCGAGAAGGCGCTCAGCATCGGCCTCATCGACGAGATCGTGCCCGCGGATGAGCTGCTCGACCGGGCCGCCGCCTGGGTGAACGAGAACGCCGGCAACGCGGAGGCCGCAGTGCAGCCGTGGGACGAACGGGGCTACAAGATCCCCGGCGGCACGCCTTCCAATCCCAAGCTGGCCGCCTTCCTGCCGAGCTTCCCCGCGAACTTGCGCAAGCAGGTCAAGGGCGCCGACTACAAGGCGCCGAAGGCGATCATGTCGGCCGCGGTCGAGGGAGCGCAGGTCGACTTCGACACCGCCAGCCGGATCGAGTCGCGCTACCTGGTGGAGCTGCTCGTCGGCCAGCAGTTCAAGAACATGACGCAGGCCTTCTTCTTCGATCTCGGCGCCATCAACGCCGGCAAGTCGCGTCCGGACGGCATCGAGCCGACCAAGGCCACGAAGCTCGCCATCCTCGGCGCCGGCATGATGGGCGCGGGCATCGCCTATGTGTCGGCCAAGGTCGGTATCGAGGTCGTGCTCAAGGATGTCTCCCTGGAGGCGGCAGAGAAGGGCAAGGCCTACAGCAAGAACCTCCTCGACAAGGCAGTCTCACGCGGCCGGATGACACAGGAGGCCGCCGACGAGGTGCTCGCCCGCATCACCCCGACCGCCGACTACGCCGACCTCGAGGGCTGTGACTTCGTGGTCGAGGCGGTCTTCGAGTCCGTCGAGCTCAAGCACTCGGTCTTCGGCGACCTCGAGCCGGTCGTCAAGCCCGATGCCCTGCTGGGCTCCAATACCTCGACGTTGCCGATCACTCTGCTCGCGCAGGGCGTCAAGCGGCCCGAGGACTTCATCGGCATCCACTTCTTCAGCCCCGTGGACAAGATGCCGCTCGTGGAGATCATCGTCGGCGAGAAGACGTCCGATGAGGCCATCGCCCGCGCGATCGACTACACCAAGCAGATCAAGAAGACGCCGATCGTCGTCAACGACAGCCGCGGCTTCTTCACCTCACGGGTGTTCGGCACGCTGGTGATGGAGGGCGCTCAGTTGCTTGGCGAGGGTGTCAACCCGGTCCGCATCGAGCGCGCCGCCTCGCTCGCCGGCTTCCCCGGTCAACCGCTCGCGATGATCGACGAGGTCTCGCTGACCCTGCCGCAGAAGATCAACGCCGAGGCCAAGAAGGCCGCCGAGGACGAAGGTAAGGCCTTCCCCGACAGCCCCGCGATGGACGTCGTCAACAAGCTCGTCGATCTCGACCGCAAGGGCAAGGCCGCGGGCGCGGGCTTCTACGAGTACCCCGAGGACGCCAAGAAGTACCTGTGGCCGGGCCTCTGGGACCTGTTCGTCAAGGATGATGTCGACATCCCGGTCGAGGACATCCAGGAGCGGTTGCTGTTCATCATGAGCTTGGAGACCATCCGGTGCCTGGAGGAGGGCGTGCTGCGCACGGTCGCCGATGCCAATATCGGTTCGATCTTCGGCATCGGATTCCCGCCCCTGCACGGCGGTGCGTTGCAGTACGCCAATGGCTACGAGGCGGCGGACGGACGCATCGGCATCCAGGCGTTCACCGAGCGCGCGCAGCAGCTGGCTGAGCAGTACGGTGATCGTTTCGCTCCGCCGAAGCTCCTGCTCGACAAGGCGGCCGCGGGCGAGAACTTCGCCTGACGTTTCGCTGACGACGATGGCCCCGGACTCACAGGAGTCCGGGGCCATCGGCATCTCACCAGAGTTGAAGTTCAAAGTTTGACATAGTCTGAACTTCGTTGGAGGTAAGCCCTACTGGCTGCGCGTGGCGGGGGAGCGGGTCTTGTCCGGATCGGTCTCGGGCAGATCGCCGAGGACGTCGTCGATCGCGGCAAGGGTGTCGGCATCGAGGGTCCGTCCGGCGGCCTCGACATTGTCGGCGACCTGCTCGGGGCGGGAGGCGCCGATGATCGCGCCGGCGATGTTGTCATTGCTGAGCACCCAGGCCAGGGCCAGCTGAGCGAGGGTGAGCCCCTGGCCGTCGGCGATCGGCTTCAGCCGTTGCACCGCCTCGAGGGTCTCGTCGTTCATGTAGCGCTTGATCATGTCGGCGCCGCCCTTCTCATCGGTGGCGCGTGAGCCGGCGGGCAGCTCGCCGCCGGGCGTGTACTTGCCGGTGAGCACGCCCTGAGCCAGCGGCGACCAGACGATCTGGGACACCCCCAGCTCGCGCGAGGTCGGCACGACGCGCTCGTCGATGACGCGCCAGAGCATCGAGTACTGCGGCTGGTTGGAGATCAGCGAGATGCCGAGGTCCTTGGCCAGATGATGCGCCGCGCGGATCTGATCGGCGGTCCACTCACTGACACCGATGTAGAGGGCCTTGCCGGCGCGCACGACATCGGCGAAGGCCTGCATGGTCTCCTCCAGCGGCGTCTCATAGTCGTAGCGGTGCGCCTGGTAGAGGTCGACGTAGTCGGTCTGCAGTCGCGACAAGGAGGCGTCGATGGCCTCCATGATGTGCTTGCGCGAGAGGCCCATGTCGTTGGGGCCGCTCTGCCCGGCCGGCCAGTACACCTTGGTGAAGATCTCCAGGGACGAGCGGCGCTCACCCTTCAGGGCTTTGCCGAGGACCGTCTCGGCGGCACCGGCCGCGTAGACATCGGCAGTGTCGAAGCTGGTGATGCCTGCGTCGAGCGCGGCACGGACGCAGTCGGTGGCGACATCGTTCTCCACCTGCGACCCGTGGGTGAGCCAATTGCCGTAGATGATCTCGCTGATCTTCAGACCGCTGTTGCCGAGGTATCGAAACTCCATGCCTTCACGCTAGCGCGCCGCCCCGTCCCCGGCCCCGGACCCGACCCCGTTGAGTGTGACGTTTGGACGGTGAAATCGGGGTTTTCGGCGTCCAAACGTCACACTCAACGGGTTCTCTCGAGGGTCTCGGCGGCCTGGGCGATATTGCGTTGCATGCCGCCGAAGACGATCCCGTGGAAGGGATAGATCGACCACCAGTAAAGGTGGCCGAGGAGGCCCTTGGGATGGAAGATCGCCCGATGGTGGAAGGTCGTGGTGCCCCCATCGGCCTGCCCGACCCTCATCTCCAGCCACGCCAGACCCGGCAGCTTCATCTCCGCACGCAGCCGCACGAAGGCATAACCATCCGTCTCCTCGACCCGCCAGAAGTCCACCGCGTCGCCGACGCGCATCCGGGCGCTGTCGCGGCGTCCACGGCGCAGCCCGGGACCCCCGATGAAGCGGTCCACGAGGCCGCGTATCTCCCAGGCCAGCGGCCAGGAGTACCAGCCGTTGTCACCGCCGATCCCGTCGATCACCTGCCAGAGGTGCTCGGGTGAGGCGTACACCTCACGGGTGCGTTCATCGGTGTAGAGGGTCCCGCCCGACCAGTCCGGGTCCGAGGGCAGCGGCTCGCTCGGGGCGCCCGCGGTGGCCGCCGAGGACCAGCGAGTGGGGACGTCGAGGTCCCGGATGCGGGTGAGGGCCAGCTCGACCGACCGGTCGAAGCCGACGAGGCCCTCGGGAGGATCGGGGATGTACTCGGCGATATCGTGCTCGCTCGCGACGACGGTATTGCGCAGGCTCTCGACGAGGGGCCGGGCGAGAGCGGCGGGCACAGGGGTCACCAGGCCGACCCAGTGACTCGACCACCAGGGAGACAACACGGGGACGGGCAGAACTCGTCGTCGCGGCAGCTCGGCCACGTGGGCGTACCGCTGCATCATCTCCAGATAGGTGAGGACATCGGGGCCGCCGATGTCGAAGCGCCGGTTGATGTCATCGGGGAGGTCCGCGCTCTCGGTCAGATAGCGGAGCACGTCGCGGACCGCGATCGGTTGGATCCGTGTGTGCACCCACCGCGGCGTGACCATGACCGGCAGCCGTTCAGTGAGGTAGCGCAGCATCTCGAAGGAGGCCGAGCCCGAGCCGATGACCACGCCCGCCTGGAGCACCGCGGTCGGGACTCCCGAGTCGAGCAGCGTCTGCGCCACTTGCGTCCGTGAGCGTAGGTGCTCGGACAGTTCCTCATCCTTCGGCACCATGCCGCTCAGGTAGACGATGCGGCGTACGCCGGCGTCCTGTGCGGCATCGGCGAAGGTCTGGGCGATCTGTTGTTCCTGTTCGGCGAAGCCGCCACCGGTGCCGATGGAGTGCAGGAGATAGTAGGCGACGTCGACACCTTGGAGGGCCCGGCGGACGTCATCGGCCGCGGTCGCGTCGCCCTGGGCGATCTCGACCCGTCCGGACCACTCGCGTGCCTGGGCCTTGGCCTCGTCGCGGACGAGGACGCGCACATCATGGCCCGCATCGAGGAGCTGCGGCACCAGTCGCCCGCCGATATATCCTGTGGCTCCGGTCACCAGACTGCGTGTCATCTAGCCAGTCTGGGTCAGGGAACGAGACTCCGCTCGTCGCGCGTGGAGAGGGTGAGCACGACCTCGGTCACGTTCTCGTGCTTTTCCAGCTCTGCTTCCAAGGAGCGGAGGCGCTCGGCGACCTGGTGTTCGGGACGATCGCCGGCGATGTCGACGGCGGCGACGATGAACAGCTGCGCGGGTCCCACGTACTCGATGTGCAGATAGGTGACGCGATCGACGGATGGATGGTCCAGCAGCTGGCGCAGTACCTGCACGCGGGTCGTGGTCGCGACTCGCTGGCCGCGCAGGAACTCGCTGTTGCGGGTGATGAGGAAGACCGCGACAAAGCCCAGCAACACGCCGATGAGGATGGATCCCGCTGCGTCCCAGATCGCGTCGCCGGTGATCTGGTGCAGCGCGAGGCCGCCGGCGGCGAACAGGAGGCCCAGGAGGGCTGCGGCGTCCTCGGCGAAGACCGCCCGCAAGGTCGGGTTGGAGGTCCGGCTGACGTAGGAGAGGGTGCGCATCTTCATCCGCTCCCCGCCCCGGCTCGCCTGTCGTAGCGCCTGGACGAAGGAGGTGCCCTCCAGGGCGAAGGCGATCGCCAGGACGATGTAGGCGATGGTGTAGTCGGCCTCGGTCTCCGGGGCGGTCAGCTGTTGGACGCCGTGCATGATCGACACGACCGATCCGATGGTGAACAGCCCGAAGGCCGCGAACATCGACCAGATATAGGTTTCGCGGCCGTAGCCGTAGGGGTGCTGGCGATCGCGACGGCGCGAGCCGCGCTTCTCGGCGACGAGGAGGAAGATCTCATTGCCGGTGTCGGCCCACGAGTGCGCGGACTCGGCGACCATCGAGGCCGAGCCGGTGATGGCGGCGGCGATCGACTTCGCGCTCGCGACCACGAGGTTGGCGGTGAACGCGATGACGACGGTCAGCAGGCTCCCAGCGGGCACCCGTCCATCGTGTCACGATTCGCACCCGCTGCCGGGTGAAGCGCTCACCCACCCTGGGCGGTGAGTAGGCGTCCATTCACGCGATGGGGCGGTGAGTAGGCGTCCGTCCGTTCGCCGGGAAGGACGCTGTCTCACCGCCCTTGGTGGCCGGCGAGCAGATCGCGATAGCGGTGCGTGGTGAACCACCGCCCCGCCCACCCCGCGCGGACGTCTGTCGTGTGGGACAGTGCCGTCATGAGCGACGAGTCGAATCTGCGCAGCATCCACCTCTCGCGGACAGCCCAGGGCCGGTACCGCATCGAGAATCCCCGCGGGGGCGTGCTCGAGATCGGGCACGGCGAGGATGCCGACTTCACGCCCGTCGAGCTGCTGCTCGCGGCGATCGCCGGGTGCACCGCGATCGATGTCGACTTCCTGACCACCAAGAAGAGCGAGCCCTCGCGCTTCGATGTCTCGGCCTCGGGGATCAAGGTCGCCGACGCCGACGGCAATCGCCTCGAGGACATCGTCATCGGCTTCGACGTCACCTTCCCCGATGACGACGCGGGCCGGCAGATGACCGAGCGCCTGCCCACCGCGGTCGAGCGCTCGCACGACAGGCTCTGCACCGTCTCGCGCACGGTCGAACTCGGCACGCCGGTGACCACCGGGCTCAGCTCCTGAGCACGTCCGCGAAGAGCACGATCGACTCGTCCACCGCCTCCTGCGCGGCCCGGGACACCATGCCCATGTCGAGGAATCCGTGGATGAGCCCGTCATAGCGGCGCAGGATCACCGGTACCCCGGCCTTCTCCAGGGCGGCGGCATAGGCCTCGCCCTCGTCGCGGAGGGGATCGAACTCCGCCGTCAGCACGACAGCGGGTGCGAGTCCCTCGAGGCTCTCAGCCCGCAGGGGCGCGTAACGCGGATCCTCGACCGGCGGCGTGCCCGGCGCGTACTGCTCCATGAACCAGGCCATCGTCGGGGCATCGAGGAAGTAGCCGTGGGCGTTCTCGGCGCGGGAGGGGTAGTCGGCCGCCGGATCAGGGTCGACCGCCGGGTAGATGAGGAACTGGGCGGTGACCGTCGGCACGCGCTGCGCCGCGATAGCGGCGAGGTTGCCGCCGGCGCTGTCCCCGGCCACCCCGAAGCGATCGTCTCCGCCGTACTCGTCGAGGCGCGTCGCGAGGTACTCGGCCGCTGTCACGGCGTCATCGGCGGCAGCCGGGAAGGGATGCTCCGGTGCGAGTCGGTAGTCGAGCGACACGACGACCGCCTCGGCACCGCGGCAGATGGCTCGTGCGGCATTGTCGTGGGTGTCGAGATCGCCGACCACCCAGCCTCCTCCGTGCAGGAACAGCACTGTGGGCGCGGGGCCGGACGTCTCCGGACGGTAGACCCGAGCCGGGCGTTCGACGATGACGGTCTCCTCGACGGAGCCGACGGGAATGACCTGATCGGGGGTGCGGGCATCGACGGTTAACGCCCTCATCGCCGCCCGCGCGCCGTCGACGCCGAGCTCGGGCATCCCGGGACCGGCGTTGACGAGATCGAGCAGACCCGTCAGCTGGGGGTCGAGCGGCATCAGAGCCTCCTCGTCGGGTCGGCGCCGACGGCACCCTTGGCCTCGACCCAGAAGTCCAAGGCGAGGTCCTCGTCGCGGCCTCCGTTGAGGTAGACGGAGAAGTCGGTGACTCCCTCGGCCTCGAGGACATCGTCGTCGATGAAGAAATTGCCGGTCACCTCGCGTGACGGTTTGGTGAGGATCGCGTATGCGGCGTCGGCCATGATCTGCGGTGTCCGCGACGAGGTCTCCAGTCCCGGACCCACCACATTGCGCACGGCGGCGGTGTCGATCGCGGTGCGCGGCCACAGCGAGTTGGCCGCGATACCGTCGGCGCGCAGCTCCTCGGAAAGCCCGAGCGTCACCAGGCTCATGCCGTATTTCGCGATCGCGTAGCCGGTGTACTGCCCGAACCACTTCGGATCGGTCAGCAGCGGCGGCGAGAGCGTCAGGATGTGTGGATTGGCCGAGGCGCGCAGGTGCTCGATGCAGAGCTTCGACAACAGGAAGGCGCCGCGGCTGTTGATCTGCGTCATCAGGTCGTACTTCTTCATCGACAGGTCCTCGGTGCGCGAGAGATCGATCGCGCTCGCATTGTTGACGACGAGGTCGATGCCGCCGAATCGTTCGGCGGTCTGGGCGACGGCATCGGCGACGAAGGCGTCGTCGCGGATATCGCCGACGAGGGGAAGCGCTTGGCCGCCGGCCTCCTCGATCGCCTGCGCGGCGGTGTAGATCGTGCCGGGGAGCTTGGGATGCGGCTCGGCGGACTTGGCCAGGAGGGCCACATTCGCGCCGTCGCGTGCCGCGCGGACCGCGATCGCCTCGCCGATGCCGCGGCTGCCGCCGGACATGATCATCGTCGTACCTGCCAGGGACATCGAGAACCTCCGTCGTGTCGGATGTCCTACCAGCATGGCCTAAGGTCGGCGCATGGTCACCTCTTTGCGGAGTTTCGACGAGCTCGCCGCCGCGCGGTGGAGCTGCCGCGGCTACGAGCCGGAGCCGGTCCCCCAGGAGATCCTCGAGGCGATCGCGACCACGGCGCAGCGGGCTCCCTCCTGGTGCAACACCCAGCCGTGGCACACCGAGATCGTCAGCGGTGCAGAGCTCGACCGGTTGCGCAAGGCCCTCGCCGAGGATGGGCGTTGGGGGAGCGACTTCGCTTTTCCCGAGCGTTATGAGGGCGTCTATCGTGACCGGCGTCGCGAGGTGGCGTGGCAGCTGTACGACGCTGTGGGCGTCGAACGCGGCGACCGGGCGGCCTCCGGAGCGCAGACGATGCTGAACTTCGAGTTCTTCGGCGCACCGCATGCCGCCTTCATCACGGTGCCGACGGCGCTGGGCGTCTACGCACTGGCCGATGCGGGAGCCTATGTCCAGACCTTCCTGCTGGCGGTCGAGTCCCACGGTCTCGGCGCGATCGCGCAGGCGGCGCTCGCTCAGAAGGCCGATTTCCTGCGCGAATGGTTCGATTGGGACGAGGACCGAAGTCTGGTCTGCGCCATCTCCTTCGGCCGGCCCGATCGCGGGCATCCGGCCAACTCCTTCCGCAGCCATCGCGTGCCCGTCGCCGAGGCGGTCCGCTTCCATGGGTGAGCACCTGACCCATTACGGTGAGCGGGTGAGCGACATTCCCCACTGGTATTCCGCGGCCCTCGCGCAGCATCCCGAGGTGGTGTCGCTCGAGGTCGAGGGCACCTCGATCCGCTACCGGGCCTGGGGGCCGAAGGGTGCGCCCGTCGTCGTCCTGGTCCACGGCGGCGCGGCGCACGGCGGCTGGTGGGATCACATCGGACCGCATCTGGCCGCCGAGCACCGAGTCCTGGCCATCGACCTCTCCGGTCACGGCGACAGCGGGCGCCGCAAGAGCTACGACCTGGAGACGTGGGCACGCGAGGTGGTGGCGGTGGCGGACGCCGAGTCCGATGAGCCACCTGTGGTCTACGGGCACTCGATGGGTGGGTTCGTTGCCCTGACTGCGGCTCGTGACCACGGCGAGAGGCTCCGCGGGGCCGTGGCGATCGACTCGCCGGTGCACAAGATCTCTCCGGAGTCGAGTGCGCGCAGCGATCGGAGGGTCGATGAGAAGCCGCGGCATTACCCGGATCGTGAGACGATCCTCGGCCGCTTCCGGACGCTTCCCGAGGACGACGTCCAGTTGCACTATGTCGTGCGGCATGTCGCGGAGGGATCGGTGATCGAGGACTCCGAGGGGTGGCGCTGGAAGTTCGACCCACGGGTCTTCGTCAACTCGATGATGGAGCCTGAGGACCTGCGCGGGGCCGCCTGCGATGTCGCGCTGCTGCGCGGCGAGCGGGGAATGGCGACGATCGACATCACGGAGACGGTGCGCGAGCGACTCGGCGGGACCGTGCCGGTGACCGTCATCCCCGATGCGGGCCATCACATCATGCTGGACCAGCCCGTCGCGCTGATCGCGGCACTGCAGACCTTGCTCGGACAATGGAGACCCACGCGATGAAAGAAGGCACGATGACCGATGTACTGGTGGATCGCCGCGGTGGCGTCCTGCGCATCACGATCAACCGTCCCGACCGGCTCAACGCCCTGGACACCGCGATGGTCGAGGCGATCAGCGATGCTCTCGCGGATGCCGAGGGCGTGCGGGTCGCGGTGATCACCGGTGAGGGGCGGGCCTTCTCGTCGGGTGCGGCGATGGCCAAGGACACGGTCAATCCCGGCATCCTCGAGGCGATCGACCGCCTCATCCACACCATCACCGAGGCTCCGTTCCCGGTGGTCGCGGCCGTCAACGGCATCGCGGCCGGTGTGGGCTGCTCCATCGTGGTGGCCTGCGATGTCTCCGTCGCGAAGACCTCGGGCTATGTGCTGCAGGCCTTCGTCAACATCGGTCTGATGCCCGACGGCGCGGCCACCGAGCTGCTGGCGGCGTCGATCGGCCGTACCCGTGCGATGCGGCTGATGCTCAGCGGCGAGAAGCTGGCGGCTGAGCAGGCCTTCGAATGGGGGCTGCTGACCCAGGTGGTGCCCGATGACGACTTCGATGCCGCGGTCGAGCAGACCGTGGCGGGCTTCGCGGCCGGGCCGACCCGCGCCTATGCGAAGACGAAGGAGGCGGTCAACGCCGCCAGCCTGCCGACACTGGGTGCGAGCCTCGATCGCGAGGCGGCGGGTCAGACCGAGCTCGCCGCTACTGCCGACCACGCCGAGGGCAAGGCCGCCTTCGTCGAGAAACGCGCCGCTAGCTTCACCGGCCACTGACCGCAGGCCGTTCTCGCCGCAGTCCCCGAAGGTAGGCACGAGGGCTCCGTTGACGAGGGTGATGGATCGCCTCGACCGGGCCGCCCGGCACTCGGACCGGCGGTGCGAGGTTCAGCCGCGGAGGGCGCCGACACCGAGGACGGCGGCGAGGCCCAGGGCGCTGCGCGGGTGGTACGCGGCGGTCCAGAGTCCGCCGTGGGCGGCGTTCTGCGCCTCATCCATCCACGGCTCGGCCTGCGGCGTCTCCCCGGCACGCAGATCGTGCACCAGGAGCGCGGCCATCAGCACATTGCTCGTGGCGGGGTCGAAGACCTCGACCCCGAAGCGGTGCGCACCGGCGTAGGCGGCCGCGAGGGCCTTGTTCTTGATGACCGATCGTGTGCGGGTCGCGGGAGCGACGTTGAGCGATACGAGTGCTCCGTCGTGTCGCGCCGAGGTCGCACGCCATCGCTGGAGCCGCTTCGCGAAGGCGTAGTTCGGGCCCTGCTGGGGGACGAGGGCGTCGCAGATGCCCATGTCGGCCCGCGGCGGGTAGTTGCGTTGCAGGAGCCGTCCGCCGCTCACGACCCGCAACGGGGTCCGCAGGAAGCGCGAGCCGTGGCTGTACCGGTCATTGGCCGTCACGACCTCCGCGCCGTGGACCGCGAACACGTCGGTGGGAGTGGCGAGGAAGGCCAGCGCGGTGTCGGGGCGTCGCTGACGCACGTGGGTGCCGAGCGCATCGGCCGCCATCGACACGAGGACGTGTGTGCCGCCGTCGGCGTAGCAGTAGTTGCCGAGCACGAGTCGTCCGTCGATTCCCTCGAGCCACTGGGCGATGGCCGGGAGCTCGTGGACGATGTCCGCCCCGGCCTCGCTCGCGTCGTCGATGACGATGCGGGCGGGCAGGTGCACGCGACCTGCGCCGGACTCGGCGTGCTCGCGGATGCGCTCCTGGATGTCGTGGCGCGGCAGATCGAGGGCGACGACTTCCGCGCCCCAGCGCAACAATGCGCGGTAGGGACCCATCTCGGCGCCCGCGCCGAGCACCGCGACGGTATCGCCCTCAAGGCGCAGCCACTCGGGGTTCTGCTGGACCCGGGTCACGGCTTGTGCGCAGGAGGCGGTGATGACACCGTTCGCGACCCACGCGTCGAGCTGGTCGGTCAGCCGGCGCCCGCGGAGCCGCTCGCCGCGGTACGGGATGGTCAGTTCGGTCTCCGGTTCGGCGCCACCCTCGATGGTGCGGGTGTGGAAGGCCTGCGTGACCCGGGCGCTGTCGGTGGCTTTGCTGAGCGGCACGTCATCGAAGCGGAAGCGCTCGGTGGCGGCCTGGAGTCCGGCCTCGGCGATGGCGACCGCGGCCTCCGGCGATCCGATGCCCGCCTCCACGAGACGGGTGAAGTGCGCCAGATAACCCCGACGCCAGTTGGTCTCGTTCTCGACAGCTCGCGCGCCGACCGCGTCGACATCGCGCAACGCCTCGGCCACGACCTCCCGCGCGGTGGCCGAGGTGCTGTCGCCTGGAAATCTCACTCCCGACGTACTCATGAACGTGAGACTAGCCTCGGGTTCCGCATCGGCGCGAACGGAGGCGGCGCGCCGCTGACGAAGGATGTGCTTTCGTGGCTGTCGGGGCAACCGCAGAGGCACATCCTTCGTCGGCCGCCCACGGAGGATGCGCCGTGGGGGTGGTCGCTACGACCACAGAGACACATTCTCCGTGTGGTTACGGACGCGTGGCGAACCGGGTGAGGAGCACGCCGCCCGTCGCCGTGCTGCTACCTGCCGGTAGTGTCGCGCCGTGGGCGTCATGCATCTCATTCGTCATGGTCAGGCCTCGTTCGGCAGCGACAACTATGACGTGTTGTCGTCGCTCGGCGAGACGCAGTCCAGTGCTCTGGGTCAGGGGTGGGAGGCTGGGGGATTCGTCCCCACTCACGCGGTGGCCGGTTCGATGAGGCGGCACGCGCAGACCGCGATCGCGGCGATCGATGCGTGCGGTGGGCCGGACGGCTATGACATCGATGCCGGCTGGAACGAGTACGACCATGTCGGCATCGCCACCTCGCACGATGCCGGGGCGCTCGGTCTGGACAGCAAGGCCTTCCAGCGGCTGCTCAATCAGGCAATCGCGGACTGGCGTTCCGGCGTGGGTGAGTACGACGAGCCGTATGACGCCTTCGTCGGTCGTGTCATGGGGTCCTTCGAAGCCGCGGTCGAGCTGGCGGGCCCGGGCCGCAGCGTGGCGGTGTTCACCTCCGGTGGACCGATCGCGATGGTCGTGTCGCACCTGCTGACCGGTGACGACTCGCTGTTCCAGCGCCTCAACGATGTCATCATCAATGCGAGCGTCACCACCGTCATCGCCGGATCGACCGGTCCTCGATTGCTGAGCTTCAACGAGCACACCCACCTCGCCCGCGATCTGGTCACCTACCGCTAGCACCTCGCCCGCTGCGGTCCACGATCGCTGTCCTGACATGTTCGCGCCCGCGACCCTGGGTGCCGCTGCCATACTCCAAGGAACAGCCGCCACACCTCGAGGAGTCCGCATGCGTCGTACCACGTTCATCTCGGGAGCCTCCTCCGGAATCGGCGAGGGAATGGCGCGCGTGCTGGCGGAGAAGGGTGGTCATCTCGCGCTGGCCGCGCGGCGCACGGAAAGGCTCGAGGCGCTCCAGGCCGAGCTGCTCGCGGCGCACCCCGGTATCGAGGTGAGCGTGCACGCCCTCGATGTCAACGACCACGAGCGGGTCTTCCAGATCGTGGGCGAGGCGGCTGCCGAGCACGGTGGGCTGGATCGCGTCATCGTCAATGCCGGACTCGGCAAGGGTGGCCGGATCGGCACCGGGAGGTTCGCGGCCAACCTGGAGACGGCTCAGACGAATGTGCTCGGAGCCCTCGCGCAGTGCGAGGCCGCGATGGAGCATTTCTATGACCGCAAGAGCGGTCACCTGGTGCTGATCTCGTCGATGTCGGCGATGCGCGGCATGCCGTCCTCGATGACCACCTATGCGGCCACCAAGGCAGCCGTCGCGCACCTGGCCGAGGGCATCCGGATGGATCTCATCGGTCGCAAGGGCCTGGACATCAAGGTCACGACCCTCTATCCCGGTTATATCGCCTCGGAGATGAACGCGGGTGTAGAGCAGGAGGCGAAGCTGATGGTCGATACCGAGACGGGCAGCCGGGCGCTCGTGGCCAAGATCGAGTCCGAGGTCGCCGAGGCCTGCGTGCCCACGCTGCCCTGGGCCCCCCTCGCTCCCGTCATGAAGCACGCGCCCCTCGGCCTGGTGAAGCGCCTCGTCTGACGCTCGGGCCCCCCGCCCCTGTCGTCTCGCCAAGCTAGCCAAACCTCACTTTGATGAGGTTTCCCTTGCTGGAATTGCAGTGTTTACCGTGCTTTGATTGAGTCATTCAAAGAAATCGTGAGAGGAATGATCATGAGCGCTGTTGACACCACCGCCACCCACACCGCGCACCCGCCCTTCACCGCTTCGGCGAAGATGGCCGAGCAGCTGCAGCAGTTGCACGTCGACCTGATCGATCTGCACATCGTGGGCAAGCAGGCGCACTGGAATGTCGTGGGCAAGAACTTCCGCGACCTGCACCTGCAGCTCGACGAGGTCGTCGACGCGGCGCGGGAGTTCTCCGACACCGTCGCCGAGCGCATGCGGGCCATCTACATCACACCGGACGGCCGCATCAAGACCGTGGCGGCGCAGTCCAGTCTGCCGGAGTTCCCGGCTGACGAGGTCGACACCACGGAGACCGTAGACCTCATCACCGGTGCTCTCTACGCCGTCGCGGCGACCGCGCGTCGCATCCACGACGATGTCGACGCCGAGGACCCGACCACGGCCGACATCATCCACAACATCCTGGAGCGCATCGAGCAGCTCGCCTGGATGATCGACGCCGAGAACCGCGTCGCCAACCAGTCGCTCCCGCGTCAGCGCAACGCCTGACCCACCCGCTGAGTGTGACGTTTGGACGCCGATTCCCCCGATTCAGCCGTCCAAACGTCACACTCAACGCGTAGGCGGGCTCAGTGGTTGCGGAGCTTGTCGATGAGCTGGTCCTTCTTCAGATCCGAGTAGCCCTCGATGCCGAGCTCTTTGGCACGCTCCTTGAGCTCCTCGACGGTCCAGTCCTCATAGGAACCGGCCTTGCCGCCGCGCTCGCCGACCTTCTTCTTGCCCTCATTGGCGGCCGCATTGGAGATGCGCGCCGCCTTCTCCTTGGAGGCTCCGTCGTCGCGGAGCTCCTCGTACATGTCCGGGTTCTTCAGGCTCGGGTTCTCCTCATTGTCCTTCCTGGCCATCAGAACACCCCCTTTCCGCCGGTCACGCCGAGCACCGTGCCCGACACATAGCTCGCGGTCTGGTCGCTCGCCAGGAACACGAAGGCCGGAGCGCACTCGGCGGGCTGACCGGCGCGACCGAGCGGCGTGTCCTGGCCGAACTGCTCGAGCTTCTCCGGTGGCTGCGTCGCCGGCTGCAGCGGTGTCCAGATCGGTCCCGGCGCGACGGCATTGACGCGGACACCGTGCGGCCCCGCCTCCTGGGCGAAGTTGACGGTGAAGTTGTTGATCGCCGCCTTGGTCGAGGCGTAGTCCAGCAGCGACGTCGACGGCTCATAGGCCTGGATCGACGACACATTGATGACATTGCCCCGTGTGGCGCGCAGATGCTCCAAGGCCTCGCGCGTGAGCACGAACATCGCCTTGAGATTCGTGTCGAGCACGCGGTCGATCTGCTCGTCGCTCATGTCGGTGATGCTGTCGCCGCGCGCGTACTGGAAGCCCGCGTTGTTCACGAGTACATCGAGCCCGCCGAGCTGCGAGACCGTCTCGTGCACGACCCGCTCGCAGGTCGCGGGATCGCGCAGGTCCGCCTCGATCGGCAGTGCGGTGCGCCCCGCATCCTCGATCCAGCGCGCGGTTTCGCGTGCGTCGTCGTTCTCCTCGGGCTGGTAGGTGAAGGCGACATCGGCCCCCTCGCGGGCGAAGGCGATCGCGACGGCGCGTCCGATGCCCGAGTCGCCTCCCGTCACGAGGGCGCGTTTGCCGGGGAGCCGGTCGTGACCCTCATAGGTGTCCTCGCCGTGATCGGGGCGGGGCGTCATCTCATGGGTTGAGCCGGGCGGCTCCTGCTGCTGGCGGGGAAATCCCTGCGAGAGTGCGGGTTCTGTGGTGTCGGGTGCAGGCATCGTTCAACCTTTCGCGTCGATCGGCTGGCTGCTTGGTCCAGTACCCAGGCAACCACCGATCGACGCGGCCCGCAGCTCAGGCCACGCGCAGCACCAGTTTGCCGGTGTTGTCGCCGCGGAAGAGTCCGAGGAGGGTGTCGCCGAAGGCCGCGACGCCCCCGTCGACCACGGTCTCGCGGGCCTGGAGCGAGCCCTCGGTGATCATCGTGCTGATGGCCTCGATCGCCTCGGGGTAGCGATCCTCGTAGTCGAAGACGACGAAGCCCTCCATCCGGGCGCGGAAGACCAGCAATGACATGTAGCGGCTCGGTCCGGGAGGCAGCGACTCGGCGTTGTACTGGCTGATCGCGCCGCAGATGACGACACGGGCACCGCGCCGCAGATTGGCTAGCGCCGCGTCGAGGATGTCGCCGCCGACATTGTCGAAGTAGATGTCGATACCATCGGGAGCGACGGCGCGGAGACGCTTGAGGACGTTCTCGTTCTTGTAGTCGATCGCCTCGTCGAAGCCGATCTCACGCAGCCATGCGGTCTTCTCCGGGCCTCCGGCGATGCCGATGACCCGGCAGCCGCGCGCCTTGGCGATCTGACCCGCGACGCTGCCCACGGCACCGGCGGCCGCCGAGATGACGACGGTGTCGCCCTCGCGCAGATCGCCGACATCGGTGAGACCGAAGTAGGCGGTGATGCCCGGCATGCCCAGCGCACCGAGCCAGGTGGGGGCGTCGGCGACCCCGAGGTCGATGCGGCTGACGCCATTGCCGTCGCTGAGGGCGTATTCGGTGACGCCGAAGGTGCCGGTGACCGCATCGCCCTCGGCGAAGTCCGGATGCCGCGATGCGACCACGCGTCCGGTGGCGCCGGCCCGCATGACCGCACCGATCTGGACCGGCGGCACATAGGAACGTACATCGTTGAGCCAGCCGCGCATGGCCGGGTCGAGGGAGATGTGGTCGATGCGGACCAGGAACTGGCCGTCCTCGGGGTCGGGCAGGCGGGCGGTGTCGAGCGACCAGGTCGAGGCATCGGGGAGGCCGGTCGGTCGCTGGGCGAGGGTGATCTGCTGCGTGGTTGTGGTCACGCAGCCCACTCTAAGCGCTTGCTTAGAGTTCGCGCCGATAGAGCGCCCACGGGGTGGCGCGCAGTAGCCGGGCCCATCGGCGCGATCTCTTAGCCCCCGTCACCCCTGGCGGGCTTTGAGCCGGGGGTTCTGCTTGTTGATGACATAGGTGCGGCCGCGGCGGCGGACGACCTGGGATCCGGGCTGGTTCTTCAGCGAGCGGATCGAGTTGCGGACCTTCATCGGTGCTCCTTCGGGTTGACGAGTCCCGCGTGGACCGCCGCCACGAGGCGGCGCGGGATGCGGACGGTCTCACCGTCGACGGTCACGGGGACCAGGTCGACGGGCTTGGCCTTCCACTGGCTGCGGCGATGCCGCGTGTTGCTGCGTGAGGTCTTGCGCTTCGGTACGGCCATGGGTCTCCTCCGTGGGTGTCAGGCGGCGCGCTGGATCGGGCCGAGCCAGGGGTCGAATCCGTCATCGGCCATGCTCCAGGCCAGGCCGCGCCGGGCGATCTCCTCGTCGGTGACGAGGCAGCGGTGGAACAGGGTGACGAGTTCGTCGATCTCATCGTCGAGGCCGGTGACCAGCAGCCGGGTGTGCGGTGGTCCGTCGGGTTGCGCCAGCGCGGTGCCGACGCTCAGCTGCCCGCCCGCCCCCGACCATTCGCAGGTCTGCCCGGGGCGTGATGCCAGCCAGAAGCAGCCGCGGGACCGGCGCGGGCCGCCGCCCAGCTCGGCGATGTGCTCGCGGAGCCGCGCAGGGTGGAAGGGCCGCTCGGACCGCAGCTCCACGGTCCAGGCCGTGCCATGCTCGATCAGTCCGATCGGCCGGGTGCCCATCGGATCGACCCAGTCCTCGGCGGCGTCGTGGTGGCGTGTCCGGCCCGGGTCGAGAGCGTAGGTGAGGTGGTCGGGGACGAGCCGAGCTCCTGGGCGGGCCAGCACCGAGATCAGGTCGACGCCTTCCTCGGGGAGCTCGCCGACGGCCAGCACGGTGTCCGCGTATTCGATCAGCGAACTGAGGGTCTCCGCGACGCTGCGCCCGTCCTCGGCCGAGGTATGGATCTCGCGTTCGATCAGCAGGTCGTCGCCGAGCAGGTCGTTCTCCCATTCGGGCCCGTCGACCACGGCGATGACCTCGCTGATCCGCAGCAGATCGCGGTACGCCGGGTCGTAGTCGATGACGCGGCAGATGCCGGTCGCGTCGGCACTGATCGGCAGGTGGGCGACGATCGACGTCCACCGTTCGGTGCGGGCGAGTCGCGCCAGTGTCGGCAGGATGTCCTCGCGCAGCGCGCAGCTGGCGCAGGCGTGGTCGAGGTCGATCTCCTCGCGTTCGACGATGCCGGTGCGGTCGGCGACCACGCGGGTGAGGGTCTGGTGGGCGACATCGATCGTGTGGTGGACCGCGACGGCGCCGGGGGTGTCCCACGCGAGGGTCAGCACGGTGCGTTCGACCGCCTCGGCGCGGGTGCCTGTGACGATCGCGACGGGGGTGGTCACCGATCCGCTCCGTAGCGTCGGTTGAAACGCTCGACGCGGCCCTCGGTGTCCATGACGCGTCCGCGGCCGGTCCAGAAGGGGTGGCTGGCCGCGGAGATGTCGACATCGATGACGGGATAGGTCCGTCCGTCGAGTTCGATGGTGTCGTCGCTGGTGGCCGTCGATCGGGTCAGCAGCGTGAGGCCGCCGGCGCGGTCGCGGAACACCACGGGCCGATAGGCGGGGTGGATGTCGCGCTTCATGGAGGACCTTTCTGGAGGATCGTTGACGATGATATCGTCATGGGAGTCATTCTCAATAAGGAGATCATATGTCACGTATCTGTCAGGTGACGGGAGCGGGTCCGGGCTTCGGCCATGCGGTCTCGCACTCGCATCGCCGCACCAAGCGGCGCTTCGACGTCAACATCCAGCGCAAGACCTACTGGGTGCCGAGCCTGAGCCGTCGAGTGACGCTGACGGTGAGCGCGCGCGGTATCAAGGCCATCGATCGCCGCGGTATCGACGCCGTCGTCGCGGAGATCCGGGCCCGAGGGGAGCGCCTATGAGCTCCAAGGGTTCCGATGTCCGTCCGGTCGTGAAGCTCCGGTCGACCGCCGGGACGGGCTACACCTATGTCACGCGCAAGAACCGCCGCAACGACCCCGATCGTCTCGTGCTGCGCAAATTCGATCCGGTGATAAGGCGACATGTCGACTTTCGGGAGGAGCGCTGATGGCGAAGCGCAGCAAGATCGTCAAGAACGAGCGGCGTCGTGAGCTGGTGGAGCGACATGCCGAACGCCGGGCCGAGCTCCGGCGCGCCAGTAAGGACACGTCCCGGCCGATGGCCGAGCGGATGGCCGCGTCACGGGCTCTCGCCAAGCTGCCAAGGGACTCCGCGGCGGTGCGCTTCCGCCGCCGGGACCAGGTCGACGGTCGCCCGCGCGGGCACATCGGCAAGGCCGGACTCTCCCGGATCCGGTTCCGTTCGTCGGCCCATGCCGGGGAGCTTCCGGGCATCACCAAGTCCTCGTGGTGAGCGGCTCCGCCTCGCCCGGCCTCGACGGAGGTTGGGCGAGGCGGTAGACTGATGCGGAACGAGCGCGCCGCGACCACGCTGGCTGACGCTCGGCCCGACGAAACTGCGCAATACTGCGTGACTTGGTAGCGGGCATCCGCAACGTCTGAGAGTTCTGTGAATCACCCTTCCGGCAGCCCCGTGCTGCCCACCTTTTCTTCCTCCTTCGATCTTCCCAAGCCGCTCGTGACGGCGCTGATGCGTCAGCAGATCACCAGCCCCACTCCGGTCCAGGCCGCCGTCATCCCCGACGCGCTGGAGGGCCGCCACGTCCTCGGGCGTGCACGCACCGGCTCGGGCAAGACGCTGGCCTTCAGCCTTCCCGTCCTGGCCCGCCTGGCCGATGGATCGAGCCGCCGGCAGCGTCCGCGGGCGCTCATCGTCCTGCCGACGCGTGAGCTCGCCACGCAGGTCCAGGAGGTCATCAAGCCGCTCGCGATCCCGCTGGGGCTGCGTGTGCTGACGGTCTACGGCGGTGTGCCGATCAACCGTCAGATCCGCGACCTGTCCCGTCCGGTCGACATCCTCGTCGCCACTCCCGGTCGCCTCGGCGACCTGATCGATCGCGGCCAGGTGAGCCTCGACGATGTCGAGATGACCGTGCTCGACGAGGCCGACCATCTGTGCGACCTCGGCTTCTACAAGCCCGTCGACGCGCTGCTGTCCAAGACGCCCAAGGACAGTCAGCGACTGCTCCTCTCGGCGACCCTCGACGGCGATGTCAACCGGCTCGTGCAGAAGCACCTGCCGCAGCATCGTCTGCACGAGCTCGACGAGCTGGCGGGACAGCCCGTCACGATGGAGCACCATGTGCTGCTGGTCCCCGGTGACCAGCGGTCGACGACCCTGACCTCGCTGCTCGAGGCCAATCCCCGCACGATCGTGTTCACGCGCACCAAGCGTGGCGCGGCGCGGCTGGCGCGTCAGCTGACGCAACGGGGAGTCGAGTCCGTGGACCTGCACGGCGACCTCGACCAGCGTCGCCGCGAGCGCAATCTCGCCAAGTTCACGCGCGGTGATGCGACCGCGATCGTCGCCACCGATGTGGCCGCACGCGGCATCCATATCGACGGCATCGGCCTGGTGGTCCACTACGATCCGCCGGCCGAGCACAAGGCGTACCTGCACCGCTCGGGCCGCACGGCGCGCGCGGGGGAGAAGGGCACCGTGGTCACGGTCGCCACTCCCGAGAACCTCAAGGACGTCATCGTCCTGCAGCGCAAGGCCGGGGTGGAGGCGCGTCATCACGATGCCGCCACCGCTCCGTCGCCGATGACGGTCGATGCGCTCTCGGGCGCGGGTCGGCCGGCCCCAGTGGAGGACACCCCGGCGCGCCGGGGCGGGCCCAGTGCCCAGGGTCCGGGAGCGAACGGCAACAACCGCAATCGCAACCGGAACCGTAATCGCAACCGGCGCCGCAGCGGTGAGCGCCGCCCGGCCCAGGTCTGACCCACCCGGCGAGCGCGCCGATCTTCCGTCGCGCTCGCAAGGAAACCGACGTTGCGAGGTGGGCAGCTCGCCGAGTGGTGCAAATTCGCCCCGGACTCGATGAATCCGGGGCGAATTTCCACCACTCGCGGGCAGAATTGCACCGCTCGGCGGGTGCCCGCGGACCGACGGGAGCCCTCGATAGCGTGGGGACATGACCCGACATCCTCGTGCCGCCTGGATCGTGTTCGGTCTTCCCGTCATCATCGGGCTCGCCGGAGCCGGCCTCGTCTGGAGCTGGTCAGGTGATCTGCCGGACCAGATCGCCCGGCACTGGGGTGGATCGGGAGCCGCCGACGGGTTCAGCTCGCTGACCGCATCCATCGCCACCACGCTGGCAGTCGGTCCCGGCCTCGCGCTCCTGGCGGGAGCCGTGATCTGGGCCCTGAAGGTGCCCAGTCGCGTGACCGCCGCGATCACGGTGGGGCTGACCTCCTTCGTCATCGGACTCGACCTGGCGACGACGGGCGCTCAGCGGGGTCTCGAGGACGCGAGCGATGTCGAGCTCTCGACCTGGTGGTTCCTCGTCGCGATCGGCGCGTCCGTCATCGGATGCGTCGCCGGTGTTCTCCTCACACCCCGCGATCGCTATGAGGGCAGTCGTCCCGACGATCCTGTCCCTGCCGCGTCGAGTGCGAACTGGTCCGGTGTCGTGCGCAGCCAGGTGTTCCTGGGCATCTCGGGCGTGATCTCCCTGGCGGGTGTTGCGTTGCTGTTCTTGCCCTCGCTCGGGTTCATGATCGGCGTCATCTTGGTACTCACCGGCCTGCCGCTGCTGGCTACGGCCTGGTGGCGCGTGAGCATCGACCAGCATGGGGTGCGGCTGCGCACTTTCCTCCCCTGGCCCGTGTGGCGGGTCACCGCGGACCGGATCACGGGAGCCGAGCTGACGACCATCGGCCCCGGCGATGTCGGCGGCTGGGGCCTGCGGATGACTCCGCGCGGCACGAGTCTGGCGTACCAGCGAGGCGAGGCCGTGGTGATCCACCGTCGCGATGCGCGGCCTCTCTCCATCGTGATCGACGATGCGTCCGGTGCCGCCGCGGCGGTCAACGCCCAGATCCGCGCTGACTGACGCTCGTCGGCGGCGCGCTCTAAGCTGACCTCATGCCCGAGATGCCCGAGGTCGACGCATTGGTCGGCTTCCTGCGCGAGCGGTGTGTCGGGGCGGTGGTGGCCGACATCGAGCTCGCCTCCTTCGCCGTGCTCAAGACCTTCGATCCGCCGCTTTCGGCGTTCACGGGACTCGCCGTCACCGATGTCGTCCGGCACGGCAAGTTCATCGACATCGATGTCGACGGACTCCATCTGGTGATCCACTTGGCCAAGGCCGGATGGATCCGCTGGTCCGATCAGCTCGTCGACAAGCGCCTCAAGATGGGCAACGGTCCCATCGCGATGCGGCTGCGTCTCGATGCCGGCGACGGCCCGCGCCTCGGCTTCGATCTCACCGAGGCCGGCACGCGCAAGGGTCTCGCGGTCTACACGGTGCGCGATCCGCGGGAGGTGCCCGGCATCGCGGCCCTCGGGCCGGACCCGCTGGCTGAGGGCTTCGAGCTGGGTCCGCTGCTGGCCCGCAAGATGCAGGTCAAGCGGTTGTTGCGGGATCAGAAGATCATCGCGGGCATCGGCAATGCGTACAGCGACGAGATCCTGCACGCCGCGCGGCTCTCTCCTTTCGCGATCGCTGAGCAGCTCGGCGACGACGAGGTCGCCCGCCTCGAGTCGGCGGTGCACGATGTCCTCACCGAGGCGATGGCCGCCGCGGCGGGCAAGCCGGCATCGGAGCTCAAGGACTCCAAGCGCGCCCGGATGCGGGTGCATGGCCGCACCGGGGAGACCTGTGATGTCTGCGGTGACACGATCGCCGAGGTCGTCTTCGCCGACTCGTCATTGCAGTATTGCCCCACCTGTCAGACCGGTGGGAAGCCGCTCAAGGATCGCAGCACCAGCAAGTTCCTGAAGTAGGTCAGTCGAGGGCCACGAGCGAGACCGCGAGGGTCGCGAGGATCAAGCCCATGCCTTGCCAGGCGGCGATCCGCTCGCGCAGCAGCGATGCCGCGAGCAACACGGTCGCGGCGGGGTAGAGCGAGGACACCACCGCCACCACGGAGAGCAGTCCGTGCCGGGTGCTGAGGAAGAAGGTGACTCCAGCGATCACGCTGAGCACGCCCATGACCAGCGCGGGTCGCGATGCCCGGTCGGGTCTCCACGGTTGCCGGAAGGCGATGGCGGTCGTCACGAGGAGGATCAGCGAGGTCACGTAGATGACGGGGAAGTGCCACATCCCCGTGCCGTCGCCTACGTGGGCGAGCGCCGTGAACAGTGTGCCGAAGCCCAGCCCTGCGAGCACGGCATCGAGGATTCCGCTGCGACGGGACGTGTCCTCGTCGACCGGACGCGAGATGAGCGCGATCGCGGGGAATGCGCAGAGGATCCCGGCGCCGGCCAGGAGGGTGGGGCGCTCACCGAGGCCGAGACCCGCGGCGACGGGGATGAGGGCGGTGCCCACGGCCGAGATGGGTGCGACGACGCTCATACGTCCGCCGGAGAGACCCCGGTAGAGGAACACGGTCCCGAAGCCGTTGCCCGCTCCCGCCACGACGGCCGTCGCGATGTCGTGTCCGGTCAGCCGGCCTCCGATGCCGAGCGCGATGCTGAGCATGAGCAGGAGCGAGACGCACTGGGCGAGGATGGCGACCTGCCAGGGCGATGCTCGCTTCGAGGTCATCCCGCCGACGAAGTCCGAGACGCCGTAGGCGAGTGCGGAGAGGAGCGACAGGGCGATGGCCACCTCCGCACACTAGTCGTTCCCTTGCCGGTCGGTGGCGGCCCGGGCGCCCGTCACGCTCGTTGCGAGCGTGAGCGGTGACCTACGCACCTCTCGCCAGCGCGGGCGGTGGGTGAGACACCTCTCGACGCCGCTGAGAGGTGCGTAGGTCACCGCCCGCGAGTGTGCGGGACGGCGCGGATTGCCGGGGGATCACTAGGCTGGGGATATGCGCAGGAACGGCAAGGACGGGATGGGCTCGCGGGCGAATCGTGCCGTCGACGACATGGCTTCCCGGGTCGACGGGCAGACGGCCGATGCGTCGGTGCGGGCTGCTCAGGTCATCACGCTGGCGGTCAGGCTGCTGCGGTGGCCGACGCTCGCCTTGATCGTGCTGCCGCTGCCGTTCATCGCCGGGCTGTTGATGATCGCGATCGTCGAAGGCAGCGGCGTGCGGTGGGTGGCGCTGGCTGTTGCCCTCGTGCTGGGGCTCGTGGTCTTCATGTTCGGCTTCCGTCGCTGGCGGATCCTGCAGGCGGTCACCGAGCCGGACCGGCTGGCCACCGAGCTGGGCATCGCGGTGAGCATGAGCGGCAAGGTCGAGGATGCCCGGGGCGCGTTGCTGCAGATCACCGGAGGAGACGGCGGTACTCGGGTGTTCTCGAGGTTGCGGGGCGTCTGGAACACGGCCGGTCTGAGCGGCAAGTGGATCGACAGCGTCGGCGACCTGCCGCGGGCACGCTACTTCTTCCCCCCGCGGATCGGCACCACGGTGACGATGGCGATCGCGGCCGCGTGGGTGGTGCCGATCTCGTTCATCGCCTTCCTCCTCGTCGGCATCGCCGCCCTTGCCAACTGACGTTTCTCCCCGCTGCGGCGACGGAGGATGTGACTCCACGGTTGCCATGAGCGCCCCGGAGTCACATCGTGCGTTTCTCGCCTGGTCGAGGATGTGACTCGAGGGCCGTTATGGCAACCCTCGAGTCACATCCTCCGTCGGTGCCTCGGGGGTCGGGCGTTCGAGGGCTACCGTGGGCGGCGGTAGCCCATCAACCTCATAGAGCCCGGATAACGTTGACCACGTACCGCCATCGATCGCGCGCGGGCGGGGACTCGCGTGAGCGGTGACCTGCGCACCTCTCCCTCGGCTGAGCGGTGACCTACGCACGTCTCGCGCGCGGGTGAGAGGTGCCTATCTCACCGCTCCCGGCGTCGAGGGTGCGTAACTCACCGCTGCGGGTCACTCGACGGTGAGACCGGCTGCCGGTGCCGTCTTGGCCGCGCGGCGGGAGGGCAGCACCGAGGCCAGCACGCCCGCGACACCCGCGAGGCCGACGATCGCCAGCAGTTGACCGACCGGCACGTTCAGGCCCGCGGCATCGGTCAGCTGCCCGATCAGCACCTCGACGCCGATCCAGCCGAACAGGGTCCCGATCGCCACACCGAGCACTGCCGCCGCCACGGCCAGCAGGATCGCCTCGATCGTGAGGGTCGCGCGCAGCTGTCGCCGGGTCACGCCGAGAGCGCGCAGGAGTGCGTTCTCCCGCCGGCGTTCGAGCACCGAGAGACCGAGGGTGCTGCCGATCCCGACCAACGCGATGAGCACCGCGATGCCGAGGAGTCCCACGACGACGGCGGTCATGATCGTCATCTGCTGCTCGATGAATCCCCGCTGCTCGATCGACTGGCTGAGCTGGAGATCGAGCCCCGTGGCGACGGCCTTGAGATCGCCGACGACCTCGCTGGGGTCCGCCCCGGCGCTCGTGCGGATCCATGCCGCGACCGGCACGGGTGTGCCGGTGATCGAGCGCATCGTGTCGGTGGAGACGAGCGGCGTCTGTCCGTAGTCGCCGATGCGAGCATCGAGGGTCAGCTGCCGGTTGCCGGCATCGAGGGTCACCGTGGTGGGGAACTCGAGCTGCTCGGCGATGTCGTCACCCAGCAGGATCTCGCCATCTGCCGGGAGCCGTTCGGTGTCGTGCAGGATCGACGTGTCCCGAGGTGTGGAGGCTACCGGGGTGGTGATGCCGTCGATGCTTCCCATCGTCCCGGCGAGGGTGGTGACCTCCTCGACATCGGGAACGGTCAGCAGCCGGTCGACCGTGTCGGCGGGCAGCTCGGTCTCGGCGGACACCGCGGCATCGACCGGATAGCTGACGCGGTTCTCCTCGGCGATCGCGCTGGAGGTGCTCGCCATGCCGACGACGACCGCGCTCGTCAGGGTCACGCCGACGAGCAGTGCCGAGGTGGTGGTGGCGGTGCGCTTCGGATTGCGGATGGCGTTGTCGGTCGCGATGCGGGCGGTGGCACCGGCGAAGGGGCGTGCCAGTGCTCCGGCGGCGCGGATCATCGGCGGGACGATGGCAGGTCCGAGGACGAGGATGCTGACGAAGGACAGGACACCGCCGCCGAGCATGGCGACGAGGCTCTGGCTCACCACGGCGAGGATCAGCAGCGCCGCACCGGCCAGCAGCAACCCGATCCCGCCTGCGATGCGCGCGGGTCCGGCGGCACCGCCGGATCCGGTGCCTTCCGCGGGGCGAAGGGCCGCGAGGGGGCTGACCCGGGTGGTGGCCCGGGTCGGGAACCAGGCCGCGATGACCGTCACCAGGACGCCGACGGCGAAGCCCGCGAGCAGCCAGGGTAGCGGGATACCGGGATTGCCCAGGGGAACGCTGTCGAAGGCGGCGCGGACGGCGCTGATCGCGCCGAAGGAGAGTGCCAGGCCGCCGACGATGCCGGCCATCGCGGAGACGATGCCGATGGCGAGCGATTCGACGCGTACGGATCGTCGTACCTGCGCGTGGGTGGCGCCGACACAGCGGAGCATCGCGATATCGGAGGTGCGCTGCGCGAACAGGATCGAGAAGGTGTTGGCGATGACGATGGCCGCCACGGTCAGGGCGATGGTGACGAAGATCAGCAGCATGTAGGTCAGGACATCGGTGCCCTGGAGCATCTCCTGCTGGCGTTCGGCGATGTAGTCATCGGCGGTCACGACGCGTGCATCGGGCGCGGCATCGAGGACGGTGCCTTCCGCGGAGCCCTTGACGAGCACTGAGTCGGTCCAGAAGGAGCCGAGTCGACTCACGTCGTCCCAGGGGGCGTAGTAGTCGGCTCGCATGAGGGCTTCACCGGAATCGACGATGCCGACGACCTGGAAGGTCGTGCCGGAGATCTCGACGCTGTCGCCGATGGCGGCACCGTTGCTCTTCGCGGCCTGCCGGTCGACGACGATCTCACCGGGGGCTCGAGGCCAGGTGCCATCGGTGAGGGTCTGCCAGCGCAGGGTGTCGTCATCGGCTGCGACACCGACTGTTCCCGCGTCTTCGGAGGCGTAGCCGATGGGTGAGGCGATGCCCCCGTCGGCGTCGACCGCGTCGACGATGGCAGCGGCGTGGTCGGGTTCGTAGACGTCCGCGGCGACGAGGTCGGCGCCACGGTATGGAGTGCCGACGCCGGCGGTGAGTCCGTCCTTGGCGGAGGTGTTGAGGGCGCCGATGGCCACGATGAAGGCAACGCCGATCGCGACGGCGAGGAAGGCGGCCACGTAACGCCGCTTGTAGAGGCGCAGGGAGGCGAGCGTGACGGTACGCATCAGGCGCGTCCCCCGCGCAGCGCGTCGACGAGGGCCTCGGGGGTCGGGCGTTCGAGCCGGGCGCGGATGCGGCCGTCGGCGAGTACCAGGACGTCGTCGGCGTAGCTGGCGGCGTCGATCTCGTGGGTGACCATGACGACGGTCTGGCCGAACTCGCGGCAGGAGCGTCGCAGGAAGTCCAGTACCTCGCGGGAGGACTCGCTGTCGAGGTTGCCGGTCGGCTCGTCGGCGAACACGATATCGGGGGTGGTGACGAGGGCGCGGGCGATGGCGACGCGCTGCTGCTGGCCGCCGGAGAGTTCGCTGGGGCGGTGGTCGAGGCGGTCCCGGATGCCGAGGACGTCGACGACATGGTCGAAGCGGTCTCGGGTGGCGTCGTCGGCGCGGCGCCCGGCGAGGTCGAGGGGGAGCCAGATGTTCTGGCGTGCGGTCAGCATCGGCAACAGGTTGAAGGCCTGGAAGACGAAGCCGATGTGGTCGCGCCGGAAGCGGGTGAGGGCGGTGTCGTTCAGCGTCTGGAGGTGCTGGCCGCCGACGGTGATGTCACCGCCGGTGGGGGTGTCGAGTCCGGCCAGGCAGTGCATCAGCGTCGACTTGCCGGACCCCGAGGGGCCCATGATGGCCGTGAATCGTCCGGCGGGGAGGTCGAGGTCGACACCGCGCAGGGCGTGGACCTCGGTGCTACCGCGCCCGTAGGTCTTGGTGAGGTCACGGGCCCGTGCTGCGGTGCCGGACAGGACGGAGGATGTCGCGGTCTGTGTCATACCTCGACATTAGGAAAATCCCGTGGTTCCAGGCGTCGGTCGAGAGGCGGAAGCTGACGTGGTCCGCGGGCGGACACGGATCGCCGGTGTCCACCCACGGGATGACGTGGTGGGAGCCGTCAGCGGGCTCCGCGTTCGACGCTCGGGATCTCGGCGGGCCACGTGGTGGGGATGAGGTCGTCGATCGTGACGTCGAGGGCGCGGCAGAGCGAGACCAGTGTGGTGAGTCGCGGGTTCAGCGCGGCGCCGGGACGTGCGACGCCCTTCTCGAGCTTCTGATACGTGAAGGTGGCGATATTGGCGGCCCGCGCGACCTTCTCCTGGCTCATGCCCTTGGCGAGCCGCGCGGCCTTGATGCGCGCGCCGATGTCGACCGCGAACTCATCCCAGGTGTAGTTGCTGCTGCTCATGCTGCCCTCTCAAGGTGGCCGTTTCAGAATTGTCACTTGCAGAATACCAATGGGATATCCCGGTGGTCATGCGGACTCGCCTGAGTCCGGCAGCTCGGAGATGTCCTCGGTCGCCCAGGGGAGCGGAAGCAGGTCACCCGGCTGGATCTCGAGCACCGCACAGAGACGCTCGATCGCCTCGACCCGCGGTGCGAGCTCGAGGGGCGTGCCCTGTTCGAGCTTGGCGTAGTGCACCGAGGACAGACCGGCCTTCTGGGCGATGCTCTCGGCCGCTTCGCCACGTTGCTCCCGTGCCGCCCGTAGCACCGCGGAGGTGGTGTCGGTGTGGTCGTTCCAGTCGATGATGCGCTCTGCCATCGGATTCTCTCTTTGCGGATCGGTAGGCCCAACTGATGGAGGCCATCTGTATATGAGTCTGCACCATCACGAAAGCGGACGATGATGTGCCTCATCCTAGGGGTGTTGGCGGTTGTGGTCACCTGCTCTATCCCAAGGCCTCAGCGAGGGCCGCGACGAGGGTCAGGATGTGACCGGTTGTGGCCCGCTCACCCGACCGCAGACGGGCCACGGATGGCCATATCGTGGACATGGTGAAGGGATGGGATGGTGGCTGAGCGGTTGCAGATGACCGAGGAGTTCTCCTCGGCTTTGTCGGTGCTCGAAGCGGGCGGCAATGTGTTCGTGACGGGCAAGGCCGGCACGGGCAAGTCCACGCTCATCCGGCATTTCCTCGCGGGCACTGAGCGCAATGTCGTGGTGGCGGCACCGACCGGGATCGCGGCCCTGAATGTGGGCGGCTATACGCTGCACCGCCTGTTCGGCTTCACTACGACGACAGGAGTGGAGGAGGTGCGGGGTGGGCGGTACTCGCCTGGGCGGTTCACGAAGGCGTTGAAGGCACTGGACACGCTGATCGTGGACGAGGCGTCGATGGTGCGGGCGGATGCCTTCGACATGGTGGCGGCCGCCCTGGAGCGCTTCGGTCCCCGTCCGGGGGAGCCCTTCGGAGGGGTGCAGCTGGTGCTGGTGGGCGATCTGTTCCAGCTGCCGCCGGTGGTGCAGGAGGCGGAGGCGCCGCATTTCTCGTCCCGGTATGCCACGCCGTATTTCTTCTCGGCGGATTCCTTCGACCGGGCGAGGTTCCCGACGGTGTCGCTGACGCACGTCTTCCGTCAGCAGGGTGATGAGCAGCTGACCTCGATCCTCAATGCGATCCGCGAGGGGGTGCTGGTCGATCAGGCTCGCGAGGACCTGAACGCGCGGGTCGATCCGGACTTCGTGCCGCCGGCCGATGAGTTCTGGCTGACCCTGGCGACCACCAACCGGATCGTCACGGCACGCAATCGGGAGCGGTTGGCCTTGCTGCCGGGGGAGGAGTTCGAGCAGCTCGCGCAGGAGTCCGGCGATCTCGGGACCTTCGATCCGCCGACTGATCGGGTGATCCGTTACAAGGTGGGCGCCCAGGTGATGATGCTCAACAACGACCAGGCGGGGCGGTGGGTCAACGGCACGCTCGGCCGCATCGTCGAGGCTGGGTCGGATGGGGAGGTGACGGTCGAGCTCGCCGACGGCGCGTATGTGGACGTGGAGCCGCATGTGTGGGAGGTGACGCGGCCGGTCGTCGACGGCGGATCGCTGCGTCATGAGGTGGTGGGGACGTACCGGCAGTTGCCGTTCAAGCTGGCCTGGGCGATCACGATTCACAAGAGCCAGGGGCAGACCCTCGATCGGCTGGTGGTCGATCTGTCCGGGGGGACCTTCGATGTGGGCCAGGTGTACGTGGCGTTGAGCCGGGCCACGTCGACCGAGGGGCTGGTGTTGAAGCGGCCGGTGTTCCCTCGGGATCTGAAGATCGACCGCCGGGTGATGCGGTTCCTCCACGAGCCGGCAGCGGGGGGTGAGCGGAGGTTCTGCGCCTTCGAGGTGGCGTTCGTGGGTGACGAGGGGCGGATGTCGCGGCCTCGTCCGGTGGAGATCGCGGTGGCCTTCGACGATGGAACGGCGGTGAGCACCCTGATCAATCCCGAGCGTGATCTCGCCGGAGCCCGCTCGCAGTTCGCGATCACCGCCGATGATGTCCTGCTGGCCCCACGGCTGGCCGAGGCATGGGCGGTGCTGGCGCCCCTGCTGGAGGGGTTCACGCCAGTGGGGCCTGGGATCGACGAGGTGCTCGGCAAGCTGGACTTCGAGTTGAAGCGGGGCGGTGTGGTGGTGCCGATGCCGCTGGGTGTGGACGTGCCGTTGTCGAGGGAAGAGGTCCTGCGGTTGCGGTCGGCGGATGCGGTGGAGCGGGCCGAGGCGGTCTTGGCGGCGCATGTGCGGCGTGAGCCGGCCGAGGTCGCCTCCTCGGCCTTCGTGTTCGCCGAGTCATCGCTCGAGCCGAGTTATCTCCTGCCGCGGGTGCGGTTGGTGCGGCCGCCGGGTCCGGAGCGGTTGCCGACGATCTCGGCGATCGTGCAGGTCAGCACGGCGCTCGGTGAGCTGCTGCTCGACGGTGTTCAGGCGGATGGGGCGCTCGATGAGTTGCATGCACCGGTGGTGCCTGAGGCGGTGGCGGCGCGGCTCGCGAGCGTGGTGTCGTCCGCGCCCGGCGTGTCGTCAGCGTTGGTCGAGCGGTTGCGGACGGTGGAGCGGTACCTGCGGGTGAGCTTCGTCGACGACCTGCTGTCCGAGCAGGCGCAGGCTCCGGGGGTGGCGGACCTGTTGGTGCCTGGAGCACGGGTGTGCTTCACCGGGACGGCGATGACTCCGGGTGGGCGGGTGCTGTCGCGTGAGGAGATGACAGCGATCGCCGAGCGTCAGGGTCTCGCGCCGGTGGGCAATGTCACCAAGACGAGGTGCGATGTGCTGGTGGTGGCCGAGCTGGGGACGCAGTCGGGCAAGGCGCGCAAGGCGAAGCAGTTCGGCAAACCGGTGTTGTCGGCGGAGGAGTTCTTCGCCTGGGCAGGCGTCAGCTGAGGAGTTCGGTTGGGGTCAGCCGTACGGGGAGCGGTTCGAGGGTCTCGAAGGCTTCGTCGCCGACCGCCCGCGCCGTCGCGTGGTAGTCGCCGTCGTCGAGGGTGAGGGCGCTGATGGAGGGCTCGTCGGGGTCGACGATCCAGTAGTGAGGGCATTGGGCTCGGGCGAGGCGGTCGCGTTTGAGCAATAGGTCGATCGAGCGGGTGGACGGCGAGAGGATCTCGACCGCTAGGAGCGGCGCGGTGGGCAGATCATGTTCGGTGACGTCGGTGCGGAGCGCGACCACGAGATCGGGCTGGATGACGGTGTCATCGGCGAGGATGACGTCGACCGGTGCGTAAAGCACCTCGAGCTCGGGAGGGCAGGATGCACGCAGCGCTAGGTAGAGATTTCCACTCGCCCGCTGATGGGCGGTCCGCGGCGCGGGGCTCACGATGAGCACGCCGTCGATGAGCTCGTAGCGGTGGCCGTCATCGGGCATCGACTGGAGGTCGTCGCGCGTGAGGGCCCGTCCTCGCGGAAGTCCCAGGGGCTGGGCGGCCGGCGTGGTCATGGTCACCATCGTAGGTCTCCTCCTCGTCCATGACCACGAGTCAAGCGCCGGACGGTAGCCGGTCTCCAGGGCCTCACGTGATCTGTGGATGGCTGGACTTGTTCGAGAATCTGTGGATAGCCGACTGGAGGCGGAAGCGAAAACAACTTGGGCGGGCACCTCACGGTGCCCGCCCAAGCCTGCTTGGTCGCGTGGAGAGCATACTCTCCCGGGGGTGACCATCGCGACCGGGTCCGGTGGCGTCGGTCCAGACTGCCTCATTCGGGCCGGTGGAAGACCCGCTTGGTGAGTGCTTGGACATCGCGGTCCAGATGGGTGAGCTTCGTGTTCGTGGTCTCGAGCTTCGCGCTGACTTCCGCGCGGAAGGACTCGAACTGCTGGTCGATGCCCTCGAAGCGATGGTCGATGCCTTCGAACCGGGCGTGAAGGCTGGCCATCTCGGCTTTGAGGAGTCGCGTGAACCAGCTGGTGATCAGTCCGGCGAGCGTGAAGAACACTGCGATCGTGCCGACGATCATGGCCCAAACCTGCGCCTCGTTCAACGTGATCACCTCTCCAGTGTGGATTACTGGTGCCGAGCCTGCCAAGGGATCGACCGGTGAGCCAGCGGGTGACCCGGGGTTGTGGATGGCCTTGACGGGCGGCCTTCCTGTGGACGATCGCTCAGTGCTCGAGCGCGCGAAATTGAGCTAAGGTTCCGTTTATGCGACGAATCCTGCTGGCCCCGGTGGTGGCGGTGGCCCTCGGGGTCGTGTCGGCCTGTACCGAGGATCCTGTTCAGCAGGGCAGGCAGGAATCGAGTGCTGATGTGGATGCGCGCGGCGACCTCGAGTTGACCCAGGAGAACTTCGTCCAGGAGGTCAAGGCCGCACTCGTGGAGGCGGGCACCGTCGAGTTGACGTGGACCAATTCGATCGGTGATCAGGAGATCGCGGTGGAGGGCCGCATGGTGATCGCCGAGGATGCGGGGGACCGCGCGGCAGCGCTCACGATGGACCTGCCCGGCCCGGGCGGTCCGGGTGCTTCGCAGCTGGATCTGAGATTGGTCGATGAGGTCGTCTATGTGAACCTGGGCCAGGCGACGGACGATGACTTCTATCGCGTAGAGGTGAACGGTGACTCGGCGCAGGACGCGGAGGACTTCATCGCGATGCTCGATCAGGCCGACCCCGTTCACCAGCTGGAGATCCTGCGTGATGCGGTGACCGGGTTCTCCGAGGACGGCGATGGCGGCGAGATCGACGGTGTCTCGACGACGCGCTACGTGCTGACCGTCGATTCGATGGCGATGCGCGAGGCGCAGGGTCTTGATCCGGAGGGCACGATCGAGCTGCCGCGGAACGTCGATTACGTCTTCTCTATCGGACCGGACCTTCTCCCGCGGCGTATGGAAGTGGAGATCCCCTCGGCGGGGGCCTCGACGATGGAATGGCGTCGCTGGGGTCAGGACGCCGTGATCGAGACGCCGGATGGCGCTCTGTGAGGGCTGAACCGTCGGAATGGTCCACGAACGGATCGATGGCGCGAGAAGGCGTCAGCGGCCGAGGGCGGTGAGGACGCGCTCGCGCACGATCTCCTCGGCCTCGTGATTGCGGTTCCGCGCCTCGGCGACGAGCGGCTGTACCCGCTGTCGAGATTCGGCCAGCTCCCGCCTGTTCAGCCATGGCCAGGGTGGGCGGGGGATGTCGAGGGAGTCCAGGAAGTGACCGGTCACCTGGCCCGGCCAGGAGCGCGTACTGGTGTCGGAGCGGCCCAGGTGGGTCCTACGCGAGAGGGTGCCGAAGAGGTCGAGGCTGGCGTCGACGAGGACGATGCGGTCGGGGTCGTAGTGCTCGCGCGACTTGTACGCCTCGAAGGACTTGACCTGCACGCCGATGACCTGTGCTCGCGGGACGTCGAATACGAGGAAGTCCGCATTGGCCGCGCCTGCGTAGGCCTCGAACTGGGGAGGGGCGGGGAGCACGGTGAGTCCCGGCTCGGTGCGGGCCACGCTGAGAAGTGTGATGAGCGCGTCGGCCTCGGCGAGGTTGCCGGTGATGGCCTGTCGGAGGGGTTCGACTGCCGGGAGGTAGAGCGCTTGGGCCGCGTAGAGGCGGCGTCGATGCTCGATGGTGACGGAGGCGTTGTTGGCGAGTCCGATCTGTGAGCGCAGCGAGGCATCGGGGTGGAGGGCGCCGCCGGTCAGTATCGCGTGCCATTGGGATTGTGTGTGCCCGAACATCTGCACGGTCCAGACGCCTCCGCTGAGGATCCGGGCGTAGTGCTGTTGATCGACGGTGAGTAGCGGTTCCTCCTCGTAGCGCTCGGCGCGGTCGGGCGGCAGTCCCTCCGTGGTCTCGCGGACGAAGTCGGCGAGCACGCGCTGGTTCCGGTCGAGGTCGGGCACCGTCGGGGTCTCGGAGATGGAGGCGAGGACTCTTTCATGGTGCTGGTGGACCACGGTGTCCAGGGAGAGGGCTCGACTGACGTAGAGATCGCTGAGGCGCCTGGCGTCGGCAGGGGGCATCAGGGCACCGGACTGGAGTCGGCGGTAGAGGCGTTGGCCGAACCGCGCGAGGAAGTCGTGCATCTCGATGAGCTCGGCGGGGGCGAGCTGCGTCCTGGCCCATGGGTTCTCGGGGACCTCGGGCCGATACGCCTCGGCGAAGCTGCGAAAGTCCACGGGGTTCCTTAGTAGGCCGAACCCTGTGTGGGCTCGATGATTCAACGATGTCCAGCGTGACAGGTGATGGTCAGCCGAGGTCATTCTATAGGTGATGTGGCGGGTCGAAGGCGGAGCCGATCGGGGGTCGCGAGGGCGATTTTTTATCACCAGATGACAACTTCGGGTTACAGACATCAGACGATCATCCGAGTTTGGCGATTTCGCTTGCGCGTGAGGTTCATCACAGGTCATGGTGTGGCTCATGACACATCGGACGCAGCGGTCCACTCCGCTCCCCTCGCCGGCCGGCCCCCGCCGCACCGGACTGCGGCCGAGTGAGGTTCAGACACCACAGGAGGATGTATGAAGAGCGTTGTGTCATCGAGGCGGCGTCGGTCGACGATCGTCGCGAGTGCGATCGCGGTCATGGCTGGTCTGGTCTTCGCGGCAGGCGCGCCGGCCAATGCGCAGCAGGCCAATCCCACATTGAATGTCGACTATGACGCGGTGGGCAGCACCCACATCGGTGCGGGGGTCAATGCCTCCATGCCGATCGGCCCGACGACGCTGAAGTCGAAGCTGGACGTCGTCACCGGTGAGATCGTCGACGGCTCGATGGATATCCCGAGCCAGGTCATGGAGTTCAGCATCCTCGGTATTCCTGCCCAGGCGCGGGTCACGATGACCCAGGCCGGCCCGCTGACCGGTGCTCTGCTGCAGACCGACCAGCTCGGCAAGGCACGGCTGGAGTCGAATGTCTCGTACAACATCAAGATCAGCGACGTGAAGGCGCGCGTGCTCGGCATCTGGTGGCCGCTCGCCGTGGGCAGCAACTGCCGCACGATCGATCCGGTGAACATCTCGGCGAGCACGCCCGAGGGTGAGTTCTTCACGATCAACGACGGCGGCCGGGTGACCGCGACGTACACGATCGGCAACCTCACCGGTTGCGCGCCGTTGAACTTCTTCGACATCCCCGGATTCTTCCCCTGGTTCGGTTCGATCCCGCTCAACGCGATCGTTCCGGGCAGCAACAACACCCTGGACCTGCAGCTGTCGAACCCCCGCATGGGCGGTGTGTGAGACCGCTGAGGAAAGGCGCTGGCCATGGCATGGGATTGGCGGGCGCCAGCACTCCACAACAACACAACGATGTGAGGAGAACACGATGAACAGCATTATCAAGAAGACCCTGGTTGCCGCGGGAACCGGTGTCGGCGCCCTGGCCACGGTCGCGGCGATGTCCAGCCCGGCCAGCGCCGCGACGGTGGATGTCTACTTCGAGGGCAACGGCATCGACTTCACCGCTGTCCAGGCGGGTCAGACGCTGTCCTGCCCGCAGTTCGATCTGGGTGGCACCTACGACGATGTCACGGGATCCGGTGTGCTCGACGACCTGACGGCGAGTGGTTGCACCAACCCGATCGCCGGGTCCACGTCGGTCGTCCCGAATGGCACTTGGGAGTTCGAGGGTGACTCGTCCGGAGCGGCGACGATCTCGGAGATCACCGCTACGGTCACGGCGGCAGGCTGTGTCTTCGATGTCGCCGGCTCGGTTAACGGCACCTTCAACGAGGGCTCGCAGACCTTCGAGGTGGGCACGTCGGCGGTCCAGATCTCGAACACCCCGTCGGGCTTCCTCTGCCCGATCCTCGGTGTTGCTCAGGGTCAGGACATCGAGATCGATGGCAGCTGGACCAACACGGGCGGCACGATCATTCTCCCGTGACGATCAACCGGAGTTGATCTCTGGACTCATGCCGGGGTGCTCAGCCCCCGGCATGAGTCCACCCCCGTCCCACCCCGTGAAGGAGTCATCGGTCATGGCGAACGTAGTGAAGAAGAGCTGGAGAGCGGCCGCGGCGCTGATTGGTGCTGCAGCGACCGTAGCGGCGATGTCGTCCCCCGCCAACGCGTCCGTCCAAGACATCAACTTCGAGGGCAATGGAATCGAGCTCACCATCGTGCAAGCGGGACAGACAATCTCTTGTCCGGATTTCGATCTTGATGGCACCTACAACGACTCCACGGGCATCGGCCTCCTTGACAATATAGCGACTTCTGGATGTACCAATCCGATCTCGGGTGTTACGCGGATAACTTCGGACGGTGTCTGGGACCTCTACGTGGATCCTTCGCCTTTGAGCACTAACGCGGACGCTGCGATCGCTGAAGTGACCGCCAGCTTTGTGTGGGCGGGGTGTACGTGGAATGTTGCCGGAGATGCGATCGGCACCTTTGATGCAAGCGATCAACAGCTCGAAATCCATACCTCTAATCTCCAAATATCAGGTAATCCTTCGGGCTTTCTTTGCCCGATTCTTGGAATTGCGATCGGTCAAGACATCGAGATTGAAGGCCACTGGACCAATGTCGGCACCCCGATCACTTTCCCGTAACAAAGAAACAACCCGACCACCTCAATGGAGGCCCTGAAGCCCATGCGCACCCGCTCTCTGCAGATCAGCAAACGCTCCCGACGCGCGGGAGCGTTGGCTGCTGTCATCGTGGGTGGCGCGTTGATCGCGCCGAGCCAGGCGGCCCCCGACGCAGATCCGCCCGCGTTGCTGCAGCCCATGGCTGGAACAGCGGACGCTCGGTATCCGGGTGAGGACGAGGTGCCTCCGCCGGGCAGCATCTCGCAGACGATGGGCACGGTCACCAACTCGCAGGGTACCGTCGTGAACAACTCGAGGATGTATATCACCAACGGACAGGACAATCCGATCTGGGGTGGGCTCTACTTCGGCGAGTACAACCGGCCCGTCGAGGACCCCGAGATGTACCTGCCGAGCTGCATCCCCAGCACCGATGTGCCGTGTGTGCCGAACCCCTTCTACCAGCCCGAGTGCGCGACGAGCGATCCGGCTACTCAACTCAAAGGCCAGTACCAGAGACACCGCATGTACCCGATGGGGCCGCTGGAGGGTGGCGGGGCCGATGTCGGTTTGCTGACTCAGATGAAGGTCAACATGGTGGCCTTCGGTTCGGTGCCCGCGACGGCAACCCTGACGATGCGCAGCCCGCGGATCAGCGGAGAGGTGCAGCCCTTTTATATTCATCTCTGGGATAGTCAAGTTACCCGATCCACCGCCCCACGGAGAGCCAGCTCCTGCGATCCGGACTTCCGGGCACCAGGGGCACAGGTCAGCTCGCTGGTCGAGGGGCAGATCGAGGTCACGCTTAGCGACCTGGTGGTGGACGGTGTGCCCGTGGACGTGGGTCCGGCCTGCCGCACCGAGCACGCCGCCGAGATCGACCTTTGGGCGGAGTTCGACGAGGGTTACTACACGGCTGCCGGCGGCGGCCCGCTCGGCGCCTACGACGGGCTGCACCCCGGCTCGATCATCCCGCTGGACCATCCCCTGTATTTCGGTGCATTCGACGGGCGGGATATCCCGGCCTCGGCGGGGATCGACGTGCCCGCCTTCACGGGATGTGGCACGGGCGGCGATGACCTGAGCCCACTGGTCACCGCGATGGCCTCGGGCCCCAACAACCCGGTGCGGGCGGTGCAGGGTCCGCTAATCAGCCTGAACGAGATTCCCTGGGACGACTTCACCCGGTGCACCCAAGGCGGTGGACAGCTTCAGTGCCCGCTGCCGGGTCCGGAAACCCCCGAGATGCCGCCGTTGCCCTGGGAGGAGAACTGATGCATGCACTCCATGAGGGACTCGTCACGCCGCCGTGGGGCTTCCTGCCCGGTCGTCTGTATCGGGGCCAGGACATCGAAGTCGAGGGCTCCTGGACCAATACCTCCACCCCGTCCCCCTCAAGAACCCCTGATCGGTAGAGGAGTTAGCTCATGCGTTGGATTCGTACGTTGACAGCAGTCGCGGGACTGGGTGCCGTGGTGGCGCTTGCTGGTGCTGCTCAGGCGGCGACCAGTTACACCCCGGCCGGTGGGCCGCAGGTGAGCTTCGAAGGCTCCGGCATCGACTTCACGGCCGTGCAGGCAGGTCAGACGCTGTCGTGTGACCAGTTCGATCTAGTGGGCACGATGCTGAACCCAGGCGTGAGTCGTCCGTATGGCGCGAACTCCAAGGAGCTGGGCGACATCGTCACCAACGGCTGCAGCAATCCCATCGCCGGCACAGTGACGGTCGAGCCTATCGGCCACTGGACTATGGCGGTCACAGGTGACCCGACTGGCACTGTGTGGCCGGGTGAGTTGGGGGACGTTCAGGTCAAGACGACGGTCGCGGGCTGCACCTTCCATGTGACCGGTGAAATCGAGGGAACCTTCGATACCGCCACTCAGAAGCTTGAGCCGACGGCCTCCGCACTGGTCATTGCCGATGTGCCGTCGGGATTCCTTTGTCCGCTCCTCGGCGTCGGGCAGGGCCAGGACATCGAAGTCGAGGGTTCCTGGACCAATACCTCCGCCCCCGTCACGCTCAGCACCCCCTGATCGACTCTCGCGGAGTCGGCTCTTCGCGCTATCCCCCACCCCCCGGAAAGGACCCCAGATGACAACACGACACCGGGCCAGAAGCCCGATCGGCAGGAGATGCGCTGCCAGCGTCGCCGCAGGAGCCATGGTCACCGGCCTCGTCGCCGTCGCCAACATCGCTACCGCCGCTGAGCCCGTGGTCGATGGCCACGTCTACGGCTGGGGTGCTGAGGGAACCTACGACCCGAAACCCTGGACCCTGGACTTCCCCAACGAGCAGGCGCCATTCGTGGATGTCGCGGTTGATGGACTTAGCTGGGGGGGGCACACCACCCTCGCGGTCACCAGCGGGGGCGATGTGGTCGCACAAGGGGACTACGGCAGCATCGCCACGCTCATGCCTGCCTCGCTCCGTAGCCAACATGTCACGGCAATCGAGATCTTCAGCGGCCGCGCAGCTGCTCTCACTCAGAACGGCGCGATCGTCACGTGGGCCAACGCGCCCGCGCCGCCAGCCGAGTACCAGAACCCCAGCGCTCCGACGGGGGTCATAGATGTCCAGCTCGGCGGAAGCAGTGACAGCACCGCTTTCGGAGTGGGGCTCAAGGGCGACGGGACCGTCTTCTCCTGGGGCAACTCCGGGCTTGTTTCCCGAACCCCCGCGCTCACCGACGTCGTGCAGATCGACGCGAATAACAATGCCGCGTTCGCCATCACCTCTCAGGGGGATCTGTACGCGTGGAGTACAAGCACTTTGCCCGGACTGGCGGGCAGAATACCGGACGAGGTGCGCAACGCCACCATCGTGGACGTCTCGCTCAACACCAACGTTGCTTACGCACTCACTGACGCCGGAGAAGTGCTCTCGTGGTCGGGTAGTGCTTCTGGCAACATCTCCGAGGATCAGCGCTTCCCCGCCGACCAGGTGGACGATCGAGTCGTCGCCTTATCCTCATCGAACGGACGCGGCACTGATCAGACCGCCCTCACGGAGAGTGGAGAGTTCATCACCTGGGGGGCCAGCGGTTCGGATATTCGCAAGCCTCCGCCGGTGAACCTGGATGCTCAGCGCGTGGTCGCCATGGAGACAGCCAGCTCGGCTCACACCGCGATGATCTTCGGGCCCGCGGACCAAGAGCCCGAGCCCGGGGTCACCAGCCCGCCGCGGGTTGACGGCTTCCCGGTGGTCGCGTCCGAGCTGACCGGCACGCCCGCGCAATTCAACTTCGAGACCAGCAACGAGAGCAACGCCTGGTACTACGCCGACGCACCCGACACCCCCGAGGGCGACTGGACGCGTATCGGCGACACCAACCCGCTCCCGCTCACGGCCGACCTGCAGGGCAAGTACGTCGTCTACCGCACCCAGGTCGAGGATCCCGACGGCGAGACGTGGATCGCTGACTCCACGCCGATTGGTCCCATCGAGGCACAGCCCCCGGGCGTCGTCGAGCAGCCGAAGATCAACGGCATCCCCGTACAGAACACTCAGGTGACGGGTATCCCGGCGACCTTCAACTTCCCGACCGAGACCGTCGTCAACGAGTGGTACCGCGCCGACTCGGCCGACACCCCGGCCGACCAGTGGACCCGCGTCGGCAACGCCAACCCGTACCGGATCGTGGCGGCTGATCGGGACAAGTACCTGGTGTTCCGCACCACCGCCACCGACGCGGACGGCACGGTCTGGACGGCGGACTCCGAGCCCATCGGTCCGATCGTGCAGTTCACCGTCTCAGCGGCCTCCATCGAGGGTGAGCCGCTGGTCGGCAGCACGCTGACCGGTGTTCCGGGTGAGTTCAGCTACGAGCCGGAGACGGTCAGATACTTCTGGCTCATCGGCGGTACTGAGGTCGTCAATGTGCCGGAAGGCGGCTCGCTGGATCTCGTCCTGTCGGACGAGCACGTCGGCAAGACGGTGCAGTTCTACGTCCAGGGCAGTCTCGCAGGCCTGAACGCCACGAACTTCTCGCCGCCGACCGCCCCGGTCGAAGTGCCGCCTCTGCGCGTCGCCGAGCAGCCGACGATCAACGGCGTCCCGGTGCAGAACACGCAAGTGACGGGTATCCCGGCGACCTTCAACCGCACCCCCGCCTCGGTCACGAGCGAGTGGTACCGGGCTGACTCGGCCGACGCCCCGGCCGAGGAATGGACGCGGGTCTCCGACGCCAACCCGTATCGGATCGTGGCGGCTGATCGGGACAAGTATCTGGTGTTCCGCACCACCGCCACCGATGAGGCCGGCGAGACCCTCGTCTCGGACTCCGAGCCCATCGGCCCGATCGTGCAGTTCACCGTCTCGGCGGCCTCCATCGAAGGCGAGCCGCTGGTCGGTAACACGCTGACCGGTGTTCCCGGCGAGTTCAGCTATGAGCCGGAGAACGTCACGTACTTCTGGCTCATCGGTGGTACCGAGGTCATCAACGTCCCGGCCAACGGGTCGCTGGACCTTCTCCTCACCGAGGACCACGTGGGCAAGACGGTGCAGTTCTACGTTCAGGGCAGCCTTGCAGGCCTGAACGCCACGAACTTCTCGCCGCCGACGGCTCCGGTCGAACTGCCGCCTCTGGCCAACACGTCAGACTCCGAGATCTCGGGTACCGCCAAGTCCGGCCAGACGTTGACCGGGACCCCGGCGACGTTCAACCTCGAGCCCGACACGGTCACGCACGCGTGGTTCACGCAGCCGACCGAGGGCGGCGAGCTGACGCCGATCCCCGACGCCGACGGCACGGAACTGGTGCTCACCGACGATCACATCGGCCTGAACATCGTGTTCCGCACGACGGCTGTGCGTGGTGAGGAGACCGTCGACGCCGACTCGGCCCCCTTCGGCCCGATCGCCCGCGCCGACATCCCCGTGGACTTCTCCCAGGAGCCCACCATCACGGGCACGCCCGAGGTGGAGCAGACCCTGACCGGTGTGGCCGCTGAGTTCACGGGTGATATCGAAGGCCAGCCGCTCAACGAGTGGCTCAATGCCGCCGGCGAGGTGATCGGCACGGGTAACACCCTCGCGCTGACCACCGACCACATCGGGGCGACGGTCCGCTTCCGGACCACCGTCACCGAGGTGGCCTCCGGGGAGCAGGTCTCGTCGACCTCGACCCCGGTTGGACCGGTCGTCGATCGCTTCCTCGAAGTCGGCCCGCCGACGATCGAGGGGACGCCGAAGGTCGGGCAGACCCTCACCGGCACGCCGGCGGAGTTCCGCGGCGGACCGGAGCTGGCGAATGTCTGGCTCGCCGACGGTGAGGTGATCGAAGGCGCCACCGGCACGCTGCTGGAGCTGACCGACGAGCACGAGGGCGCGACCATCGCCTTCCGTACCGTCGCCACCCGTGGTGACGCGACGCTGGAGTCGACCTCAGCAGAGGTCGGCCCGGTCGCGCCGAAGGACGACGACGGAGGCGTGACGCCGCCGCCGGGCCCGCCGACCGACCGCGAGGGTGGCATCAGCGCCCCCGACACGGTCGCCCCCGGCGAGACGATCACGGTGAAGGTGGGTGAGAACGACGACTGGGCCGGCGAGAAGGTGACGGTGATGCTGTACTCGAACCCCCGCGAGCTCGGCACCCCCACGGTCGGCGCGGACGGCACCTTCTCCGTGACGATCCCCACCGACGTCGCACTCGGACAGCACCAGCTGGCCGTCTACGACGCCAACGGGACCATCATCGGCTGGCAGTACATCACGGTCGCCAGCGCGGACGACGGCTCCGGCCCGGGTGACGACAGCACCGGCCCCGGAATCGGCGGGCGCCTGCCGAACGCGGGTGCCGACAGCTCGGCCGCCCTCGCCCCGATCGGCCTGGCGGTCCTGCTCGCCGGTGCCGTCACGATGGGAGCCGCCTGGCGTCGTCGCCAGCAGCTGATCGGCTGATGAACGACCGGTGGCGCCACGCAGCGGTTGGCGCCACCGGCCTCAGGTCCACGCGGACCGCATCTCCCCGCGTGGACCTGCCCTCAGCGGGGTGGGCGGTGTCAGGGGGACGCCGCCCACCCCGTCTTCAGTCTGTGGATAACGGCAGCGCTGGTGTCGACGAACGGCGAATATGAGGGGGCCATGCTCAAACACTCTTCGGATGTCCCCTGCTTGACCCTCGGACGCCGAACCGCCCATGCACTCGCCTCTGCCGGTAGCGTTCGACCTGCGGACGAACGCGGTCCTGTCGAGTCTGGTGCTCCCGCTCCGTGTGGCGATGCTGACCTGCTCCGCGCTCCTCGTCGCCATCGCGGCCAGCATCGTCGGTGCCCGGCGGTACTTTTCAGCCATACCCGTATTGAAGGGTCTGTCGAGTATCCGAAAACGAGCTAAGCTCCGTAAGCACAGGAGGAACGATGGCCAAATCGCTAGATGAGCAGCGCAAGCACTCGTTGGGGACGATCCCCTCGATCGAGGGCTCTACTCGTCGTTCCCTGTCGTTCGGCGCAAGCACAGCCCGGACGTGGACTGATGAGGATCTTCGCAAGATCATCGCCCAAGTGAGTGGCGAGCCCGCTCCGAGCTGAAAACCTACCCTTCTCCGTCGCCCCTTACGTCGGTTTCCCTGTCGAACTCCATGATGGGAGAGGCCCAGCCCGAGGCGGTGCTCTCGGCGCGGGCCATCAGAAGCATGAACAAGGCTCGCTGAGACAGCGTCCGCAATGTCCGCCACGGGCGGGTGACCACCAGCGTCATTCCGCCTGGCTGTGAACGGAGTTCCCCCACGCGTCGGAGATGGTCGCGTAGACGTTCCCGCATCACTTCTGTGTCCGCCAGCCGATAGCCGTCTCTCGTCCATGCGTAATGAAAGAGGGGGCGTTCAGGGTGGGGCACCTGCCATACCCACGGCAGATACCTCGTATCGGGGTCGTCAGCGGCGACGAGATGGTGCGAAGGCATCGGCTCCTCCGCGTCACAACAGGGTTCGTCAGACGAAAGGCGCGCAGCCAGCAGAGGATCGGCCAGGTCCCTGGTCGTCAGCTCAACGGCAGAGGCGAGGTGTGCTGGCGGAGCCGTCGCCGGGGCGAGCATGGACTGGGCCTGCCAGAAGCGGTGCCAGGGACCGATGGGCATCGTTTCCACCTCGGGGCTGATGCCGCCCAGCTCGGCGAGCAGTCGAGCCGAACAGAGATCAACCTGGATTCTCCGCGACGCGCTCGGTCGGGCCACCGCGACGTAGACGGGGATCGGCGAGTCGAGGTGAGCCTCCAGCACCGCCCGCTCAACCGCGAAGAGCGGCGACGTGTCGGCGCCGTTCGTCCGCGAACACTCCACGATGATCGTCTTCCCCGTGGCCAGGAGTGCTGTGGATACATCACCCACCGGACCGCTGTAACCGACATATCCCTGCTCATCGTGGAGAACCCTGAACGCGATCGAGTGCGCCGGGTCGAACCCTGCTGCGTGCGATGTCATCCGGCTCCTCCCGATGGGCCACACGCTCATGGAACCACGAAACCGGGTCACGCTACTCAGAAGTAATCTGAGATCAGATGATCGTCTGATGAATCACATGAAAACGCTGCTATAGATGGTGAAAAGATGGATGATCGTCTGATCGGCCCTCCCGCGAGGCGGCTCTCGCGGGAGGGTCGGCGACGTCCCCGGGTCGCCTTCTGGCAGGCTGTTGCCATGGCGAGGGAATCTATAGATGAATGGTCGGCATTCAGCGAGCAGCTGGGACGCCGACTCGCGCACGCCCGCGCGGAGGCCGGGTACAGCCAGGAGGACGTGGCGCGGGCGATCGGCGTGACCACCGCCCGCTATCGCACCCTGGAGGAAGGCGTCTGGACCGAGGCGACGCGCGGCCTGCGCCTCGACACCGTCGTGCTCCTGTGCCGCTTCATCGGCGTGCCTGCGGGCGACCTCATCCCCGGCCGCTGAAGATTCCACTCCAGTCCCTCCACTGTGCGTACCGATCTTGATGCATCAGGGTTGCCATGGCGGCCGAAGCGCATCATCACCCGTTCCTGAGCCGGCTCGCGGACGCTATCATCGGGGTATCGCCCGCCCCTGATGGGGGAGTGGGAAGTGGAGGCTGGAATCCCCGAGGCAAATCGGGAGCCGGCCTCAGCGCTGTCCGGGGTCCTGTCTCAGAGCATGATGAGGTCGTAGCTGCCGGTCAGTTGAGCGAGCCAGGTGTGATTGTCGTCGCGGAGGGCGGCGAGCGTCATTCCCGCGACGGCGTCGGGTATCCAGAGCATGGGGTCATCGAGCGGCTTGGCGAAGGTAACGGTAAATCCTGGCGAGATCGCGCCGGAACCGTGTAACGAGGCAACCATTTCTTGGTCGCGACGGTCTTGTGCGGCCTGCCGCGCTTCGATCCAGGCGTGGGCGACGCTTCGTCGATCGAGTTCGAAGAGCAGCCGTTGCAAAGACTTGCGGCGAGCTCATTCCTGACGTCTGGCTTCGACCTCCGCTAAGACGATGACGTGGGTCAGACTCGTCGAGGCGATGGCGTCGACGATCTGGACGCGGCGTTTCGGCGACTCGTTGCGCGAGTGCAAGCGCTCCTGGCCGGTGAAGACCAGCATGTGGAGCCGTTCGCGTGTCCGTTCAGTCCGTGACGAATCGGAGATGGCGGTCGCCAGGATGTAGAACCCCGGGTCAGCGGATGGCGCGTGGATCGATTCGTCAATCCATGCGTTGAGACCCAGTTTCATGGCGGTCACGTTAGGAGCCATTCGCGAGGACGGCCAGCGCGACGACTCAAGGGTTGTGGATATCCCCGATGCCGACAGACATGCGTCTGAGCGCTGCTATTCTTGAGGCATTGCCCGCCCCTGATGGGGGATTGGGAAGTGGAGGCCGGAATCCCCGCCGTGGGTGGGAGCCGGCCTCAGCGCTGTCCAGGGTCTCGCGCGCGTCGCGTCAGCGGATGACGGCGACCGGGCAATTGGCGGTGTGCAGCACCGCGCGGCTCACCGACCCGAGCAGCAGGCCCACCAGGTCGCTGTGCCCGCGAGACCCGACCACCAGCAAACCCGCACCCTCGGATGCATCGGCCAGCACATGCTCCGGTCGGCCGCGCTGCGTGCCCACCTCCACCGTCAGCCCAGGATGCTCGGCCATCACCATCTCCCGAGCCCGCTCCACCGCGGACACCGCCTCCGCCTCGGCCGCCTGGGCCGCGTCCTCAACCGCGTTGACATTCGCCAGATATGCCGCCGACCACGGATTGACCTCGGGCACATCCCATGCCGCCGCAATGATCAAGCGGGCATTCGTCGACGCTGCCAGCCTCGCGGCACCCGCGACCGCCCGAGTCGCGAACTCCGAATCATCCGTACCGACCACCACCGGGCGATCGGGCCCCGGCAGGTGCTCGGAGTTGCCACGGATCACCAGCACCGGGCACTGGGCGTGCGCGCTGATCGTGAAGGCCACCGACCCCACGAGCCCCGCCGCGAGCCGTCCCCGGCCCCGGTGCCCCACCACGACCACCGCCGCCTCGGCGGACAACTCCTGCAGCGCCGCCGCGGGCCCCTGCCTGCGTGCCACCGCATGCACCGTCAGACCCGGCACCCGCTCACGAGCGCGCACGGCGCCCTCCTCGGCGATCGCATCGGCAGCCCCATCGCCCCCCTTCAGGCGCCGGTCGGCGTGCACCACCACCAGATCCACGCCGCGACGATTCGCATCGGCCGCCGCCCACTCGACGGCGGTCTTACTCGATTCGGAGGCGTCGTATCCCACGACGACGGCGCCGGAGACGGGGACGGTCATGCGAGTTCACTCCTTCGCGTCGGTTCTCCCTCCAATCTACGCGGCGAGAGGTCCACGCGCAGGGGCCATGGGCCAGGTCGTCCGCTCATCATCATCGCGCGGACCGATGATGCTGCCTTTGGGTTGCCATAGCGACCCAAAGGCATCGAAATCTGTGCGCTCCCGGGACTGATGACGATGCATTGCGGCGGTGATGGCAGCCTCAACGCATCGTCATCAGTTCCGCCGCGCGAGTAACAAACAGTCAGGGTTGACTGTTTGTTTGAAACGGTGCAGGCTGTACGCATGATCCGGATCGGGAACTGCTCGGGCTTCTACGGAGACCGGCTCTCCGCCATGCGCGAGATGCTCGAGGGAGGGCATCTCGACTACCTGACCGGCGACTACCTGGCCGAGCTCACCATGCTCATCCTCGGCAAGGACCGCATGAAGGACGCCGACCTCGGCTACGCGAAGACCTTCCTGCGCCAGCTCACCCACTGCCTCGCACTCGCCCGTGAGAAGCAGGTCAAGATCGTCACCAATGCCGGTGGGCTCAACCCCGCCGGCCTCGCCGATAAGATCCGCGAGATCGCCACCGAGCAAGGCGTGGAGGTGCGGGTCGCGCACGTGGAGGGTGACGACCTCATTGCCCGCTCCGCCGAACTCGGCTGGGAGGGTGCACTGACGGCCAATGCCTACCTCGGCGCCTTCGGCATCGCCGAGGCACTCACCGCTGGTGCGGATATCGTCGTCACCGGGCGTGTCACCGACGCCTCGGTCATCGTCGGCCCGGCGATCGCCGAGCACGGATGGGGACGCGAGGACCACGACCAGCTCGCCGGAGCCGTCGTCGCCGGGCACATCATCGAATGCGGCACACAGGCCACCGGCGGCAACTTCTCCGGCTTCACCGATATCGACACCAGCCGCCCCCTCGGCTTCCCCATCGCGGAGATCGCCGCGGACGGCACCAGCGTCATCACCAAACACCCCGGCACCGGCGGAGCCGTCACCATCGACACCGTCACCGCCCAGCTCGTGTACGAGATCGGCGGCCCCGTCTACCTCAACCCCGATGTCGCCACCCACCTCGACACGATCGAGCTCGCCGCCGACGGCGAGGACCGCGTCCGGGTGAGCGGAGTGCAGGGATCGCCACCGCCGGCCACCACCAAGGTCGCGCTCAACAGCCTCGGCGGATTCCGCAACAGCGTCGAGTTCGTGCTCACCGGTCTCGACATCGAGACCAAGGCCGACTGGGTCCGCGCACAGCTCGGCAGCGCACTCGACAGGCTGCCGCTCGACGAGGTCGACTGGGAGCTCGTGCGCACCGACCGCGCGGACCCCGCCACCGAGCCCGAGGCCGCCGCGATCCTGCGGTGCCACGTCAAGAGCCAGGACGCCAGAGCCGCCGGGCGAGCCTTCAGCGGGGCGGCGATCGAGCTCGCCCTCGCCTCCTATCCTGGCTTCCACGTCACCGCCCCGCCGAGCGCGGCCTCACCCTTCGGTGTCTACCGCGCGGCCTATGTCGCACAGGCGGACGTGCCGCACGTGGTGGTGATGGACGATGGCCGGCGCATCGACATCGCTCCTCCGCCGACAGTCGCCGGTGAGGACCCCGCGAGTGGTGCAATTTCGTCCGCGAGTGGTGCATATTCGCCCTCTGAGAGCGCGAAACGGGGCGAATTTGCACCACTCGGCGGTGCCGCGAACGCGGAACCGGGGCCGGGGGAGCTGACCGGCGACGGCGAGACGGTGCGCAAGGCGCTCGGCCGGCTCGTATACGCGCGATCCGGGGACAAGGGCGGCGCCGCCAATATCGGCGTCTGGATCCCCTCCGATCACCCCCGTCGTGAGGCCGCCTACACCTGGCTCGCCGCGACCCTCACCGCCGATCGCGTCCGCCAACTGCTGCCCGAGACCGCCGGCCTCGACATCGCCGTCCACGCGCTCCCCAATCTCGCGGCCGTCAACCTCGTCGTCGAGAAGCTGCTCGGCGACGGCGTGGCATCGTCCACCCGATTCGACCCGCAAGCCAAAGCCGTCGGGGAATGGCTCCGCGCCCGCCTCGTCGACATCCCGAGGGAGCTGCTCGCATGACCGACCGCTGGACCACACCCGAACGCGTGGCACTGCGGGACGCCGTCGCCGCCTACACCCGCGATCAGCTCGCTCCGCATATGGACGAATGGGAGGACGCCGGGCAACTCCCGCGCGAGCTCCACGCCCAGACCGCCAAGGCCGGCTACCTCGGCATCGGCTTCGACGAGTCCGTCGGTGGTGAGGGCGGTGACCTCATCGACATCTCGATCGTCACCGAGGCGATCGTCGAGAATGGCGGCTCCACGGGCCTGCTCGCCTCGCTGTTCACCCACGGCATCGCCGTCCCCCACATCGTCGACTCCGGCAACGGCGATCTCATCGACCGCTACGTCAGGCCGACCCTCGCCGGCACGATGATCGGCTCGCTCGGCGTCACCGAACCGGGCGGCGGGTCGAATGTCGCCGGCATCACCACCCGGGCAGTCAAAGACGGCGACCACTACATCGTCAACGGCGCCAAGACCTTCATCACCTCCAGCGTCCGCGCCGACTTCGTCACCACCGCCGTGCGCACCGGCGACCCCGGCCACGGCGGAATCAGCCTGCTCGTCATCGACACCGACACACCCGGCTTCACCGTCAGCCGCAGCCTCCGCAAGATGGGCTGGCACTGCTCGGACACCGGCGAGCTCGCCTTCGACGACGTCCGCGTCCCTGCCGCCAACCTCGTCGGCGAGGAGAACGGCGGCTTCTACCTCGTCATGCAGCAGTTCGTCACCGAGCGACTCACCCTCGCCGTCCAGAGCTACGCCACCGCTCAGCGCGCCCTCGACCTCGCCGTCGCCTACGCCCGCGAACGCGAGACCTTCGGCCGACCCCTCATCAGCCGCCAGGTCATCCGGCACAAGCTCGTCGACATGCACCGGCGCACCGAGGCCGCCCGCGCGCTCACCCGCCAGGCCGTCGAACGCGCCCAGGACTCCGGCGACAAGGCCGACCCGCAGCTCATCCTCGCCGCCGCGATGGCCAAGAACCAGGCCGTCGAAGCGGTCGAATGGGTCGTCAGCGAGGCCGTGCAGATCCACGGCGGCATGGGCTACATGCGCGAATCCGAGATCGACCGGCACTACCGCGACGCCCGCATCCTCGGCATCGGCGGCGGCGCCACCGAGGTCCTCAACGACCTCGCCGCCAAGCTGCTCGGATACTGACGCGGCCTCGACCACCGACCACTGGAGGAGAGCGATGAAGACGACGATCGACCCGGCCTCGCCCGTTTACGCCGAGAACCGGGCGGCCATGCTCGAACGCCTCGACGACCTTGCCGAGCAGCACGCCAAGGCACTGGCCGGGGGAGGCTCGACGTACGTCGAGCGGCACCACAAGCGCGGCAAGCTCACCGCGCGCGAGCGCATCGAGCTGCTCATCGACCCCGACTCGCCCTTCCTTGAACTCGGCGCGCTCGCCGGCTGGGGCACCGACTTCACCGTCGGCGGCTCCATCGTCACCGGTATCGGCGTCGTCGAGGGCGTCGAATGCATGATCATCGCCAACGACCCCACGGTCAAGGGCGGCTCCAGCAATCCGGTCACCGTCAAGAAGGGCTTCCGGGCCGCGCAGATCGCCGCCGAGAACCGGCTCCCCTCGATCAACCTCGTGGAGTCCGGCGGGGCCGACCTGCCGACTCAGAAGGACATCTTCATCCCCGGCGGCAGGTCCTTCCGCAACATCACCGAGGCCAGTGCCGACCGCCGGCCCACCGTCGCGCTCGTCTTCGGCAACTCCACCGCTGGCGGCGCCTACATCCCCGGCATGAGCGACTACGTCGTCATGGTCAAGGAGGGGGCCAAGGTCTTCCTCGGCGGCCCGCCCCTGGTGAAGATGGCCACCGGCGAGGAGTCCGACGACGAGTCCCTCGGCGGCGCCGAGATGCACGCCCGGCAGTCCGGGCTCGCGGACTACCTCGCCGTCGACGAGTACGACGCCATCCGCCTCGGCCGCCAGATCATGCGACGCCTCAACTGGCGCAAACAGGGGCCCGTGCCCGCCGCCGACTACGCCGAACCCGTCCTCGACCCCGAGGACCTGCTCGGCATCGTCCCCACCGACCTCAAGGTGCCCTTCGACCCACGTGAGGTCATCGCCCGCATCGTCGACGGCTCGGAGTTCGACGAGTTCAAACCGCTCTACGGGCCCAGCCTCGTCACCGGCTACGCGCAACTGCACGGTCACCCGATCGGCATCCTCGCCAACGCGCAGGGCGTGCTGTTCAGCGCCGAGGCGCAGAAGGCCGCGCAGTTCATCCAGCTCGCCAATCAGACCGATACGCCACTGCTGTTCCTGCACAACACCACCGGCTACATGGTCGGCGCGGAGTACGAGCAGGGCGGCATCATCAAGCACGGCGCCCAGATGATCAACGCTGTTTCGAATTCCCAAGTTCCACACCTATCGGTCGTCATGGGCGCCTCGTACGGTGCGGGCAACTACGGCATGAGCGGACGCGCCTACGACCCGCGGTTCATGTTCAGCTGGGCGGGCGCCAAGTCCGCCGTGATGGGACCGGCGCAGCTCGCCGGTGTCGTCTCGATCGTCGCGCGCGGCGCGGCCGAGGCCAAGGGTCAGGCCTACGACGAGGAGGCCGACCAGCAGATGCGGACCCTCATCGAAGAGCAGATCGAGTCCGAATCGCTCGCCTACTTCACCTCCGGTCTGGGCTACGACGACGGCGTCATCGACCCGCGCGACACCCGCACCATCCTCGGCATCTGCCTCTCCGCGATCGCCAACGCTCCCGTCGAAGGCGCCCGCGGCTACGGGGTGTTCCGCCTGTGACCGGGGTGAGGAACGGGAAAGTGAGCCTCTCATGATCAGCAGGGTTCTGGTGGCGAACCGGGGAGAGATCGCCCGGCGGGTCTTCCGCACCTGCCGTGACCTGGGCATCGGCACGGTCGCGGTGTACTCCGATGCCGACGCAGATGCCCCCTTCGTCCGCGACGCCGATGTCGCCGTGCATCTGCCCGGCAACGCACCCGGTGACACCTACCTGCGCGGCGACCTCGTCATCGAGGCCGCCCGCGCCGCCGGTGCCGATGCGATCCACCCCGGCTACGGCTTCCTGTCGGAGAACGCCGACTTCGCCCGCCAGGTCGAGGCCGCCGGGCTCACCTGGATCGGACCCACACCCGAGTCGATCGAGGCGATGGGCAGCAAGATCCGTGCCAAGCAGATTATGGCCCAGGCGGGTGTGCCCATCCTCGATGTCGACCTCGACGGCATCTCGCCCGAGGAGTTCCCACTTCTCGTCAAGGCATCGGCCGGAGGTGGTGGACGCGGTATGCGGGTCGTCGAGTCCCTCGACCAGCTCGACGGCGAGCTCGCCAAGGCCAAGGCGGAGGCACAGTCGGCCTTCGGCGACGGCACCGTCTTCGTCGAGCCCTATCTGCCGATGGCACGGCACGTCGAGGTGCAGGTGCTCGCCGACACGCACGGCAGCGTCTGGGTCGTGGGCGACCGCGACTGCTCCATCCAGCGACGCCACCAGAAGGTCGTCGAGGAGGCGCCCGCCCCCGGGCTCTCGGACAAGGCGCGCACCACGCTGCACATCGCGGCCCGTGCCGCGGCCGAGGCGGTCGGTTACCGTGGTGCCGGGACGGTCGAGTTCCTCGTCGACGGGGACCGGGTCTACTTCCTGGAGATGAACACCCGCCTGCAGGTCGAGCACCCGGTGACCGAATGCGTCACGGGTCTCGACCTCGTCGCCTGGCAGCTCGCGATCGCCGAGGGCACAGAGCTCCATGGCAACGCGCCCGAGCCCTCCGGCCACGCCGTCGAGGTGCGCCTCTACGCCGAGGACCCCGCAGACGACTGGGCCCCGCAGACCGGCACCGTGCGCGCCTTCGCCATCGAGGGAGTCGCCTTCGAGAATCCCCGCGCCTACGGTGTACGCGTGGACTCCGGAGTCGAGGCGGGCAGCGAGGTGGGCATCCACTACGACGCGATGCTCGCCAAGATCATCGCCTACGGGCCCGACCGTCGGACCGCTCTGCGGATGCTGGACGGAGCGCTGCGGACCGCGCGGGTACACGGCGTCCGCACGAACACCGCGCTGTTGCGAGCGATCCTCAACGATGAGGAGTTCGCGGCCGCGCGCGTCCACACTGCGCTCCTGAACGAGCGCCTCGGCACCTGGATGACACCCGCCGACGACCGGGCCGAGCGCAAGGCCGCACTCGCCGCCGCCATCGGCGAGGCGACGCAGACCGCGGCCGCCGCCCAGGTGCTCTCCCGTATGCCTGCCGCGTGGCGCAATGTGCCGAGTCAGCCGCGCATCCGTCGTTACGGCGACCACGAGGTGACCTATGAGCAGCGCGGGGGACGACTCGTCTCCTCCTGGCTGGACGGCGTGGAGGTGGCCGATGCGCACGACGACATCGTCGTGCTGGCCGACGGGCCCGTGCGAGAGAGCTACCGGGTCACGAGGGGCGATGGTGTCGTCGATGTCGACGGGCCGCACGGCGCGTTTACCCTGACCGTCGTGCCGACCTTCGTCGACCCGGCGGACGTCGTGGCTGAGGGATCTCTGCTCGCGCCGATGCCCGCCGCCGTGACCGAGGTCGCCGTTGAGACAGGACAGAAGGTCGCCAAGGGCGACACCGTCGTCGTCCTCGAGGCGATGAAGATGCAGCACACGATCACGGCGCCGACCGACGGCATCGTCGGCGAGCTGGCCGTCAGCGCCGGACAACAGGTCGAGGCCGGAGCCGTCCTCGCCGTCATCGAGGAAGGGTAAGCGCATGAGCGAGCGAACAATGGGCACCATCTCAGGCCGGCACCGGCCTATCGTGCTTCTTCTTCAGGCGGTGCCGACATGAGCGAGCGAAGCGAGCAGATGATGGGTGGCAACGAATGCCGCCGTCGGCCTACTGTTCTTTTCTTCGAGGCGGTGGCGGCATGAGCGCATTCGTGGAGAGCGAGGAACGACAGGAGCTGCGCAAAGCGGTCCGCGCCCTCGGCAAGAAGTACGGCGACGAGTACTTCGTCGCCGCGGCCACCGAGGGCCGTAAGACCACCGAGCTGTGGAGAGAGGCCGGCCGGCTCGGGTATCTCGGCGTCTCGATCCCCGAGGAGTACGGGGGAGGGGGCGGTGAGATCGGAGACCTCGCGGCGGTCTGCGAGGAACTCGCCTCCGCTGGCTGCCCGCTGCTGCTGATGGTCGTGTCTCCCGCGATCGTCGGCACCATCATCGCGCAGTACGGCACCGACGAGCAGAAGCAGCGCTGGCTCCCCGGTCTCGCGGACGGATCCGCCACCTATGCCTTCAGCATCACCGAGCCGGACGCCGGATCGAACTCGCACAACATCACCACGACGGCCAAGCGCTCCGAGGACGGTTGGATCCTGTCCGGTGGCAAGACCTACATCAGCGGGGTCGACGAGGCGAGCCACCTGCTCGTCGTGGGTCGCACCGAGGACGCGCGGACGGGCAAGCTCAAGCCCGCGCTGTTCATGGTGCCGACGGATGCCGAGGGTTTCACCTACACGCAGATCGACATGGGCATCGTCAGCCCCGAGAAGCAGTTCACGCTGTTCTTCGACGACATCCGCCTACCAGCCGATGCCCTCGTCGGGTCCGAGGACGCGGGGCTCGACCAGCTCTTCGCCGGGCTCAATCCCGAGCGGATCATGGCGGCCTCGATGGCCACCGGGTCCGCGCGCTGGGCGCTGCGCAAGGCCGTTGCGTACGCGAAGGAGCGCGATGTCTGGGGCAAGCCGATCGGCGCGCACCAGGCGATCGCCCATCCCCTCGCCAAGCTGCATATCGACATCGAGATGGCGCGGCTGCTGACCCAGAAGGCCGCGGCCCTGTACGCGGCAGGCGATCTGCTGCGTGCGGGGGAGGCGGCCAATATGGCGAAGTACGCGGCAGCCGAGGCGGGCTGCAACGCGATCGACCAGGCGATCCAGACCCACGGCGGCAACGGCCTTGCGACGGAGTACGGTCTCGTGCAGGCCCTCGCGGCATCGCGCCTGAGCCGCATCGCCCCGGTCAGCCGGGAGATGGCCCTCAACTTCGTGGCCCAGTTCTCCCTCGGCCTCCCCAAGTCCTACTAAAGAACCCGTTGAGTGTGGGGGTACCTCCACACTCAACGGGGTGCGGAAGGAATGACGATGACTGAACTCGTACACCTCGAGGTGGCCGACCGGGTCGCCACGATCACGCTCGACAGCGAGCACAACCGCAATGCCCTCAGCCGGCAGCTCGTCGCCGAGCTCGGCGAGCGGCTGACGACCGCCGAGGCCGATGACACCGCCCGCGTCATCGTGCTGCGCTCGGCACACCGGGTGTTCTGCTCCGGTGCCGACCTCTCCGAGGCGGCCGAGGGCGCCATGGAGGAGGGCGCGCAGGCCATCATCGCGCTGCAGCGTCAGATCGCGTCCTCGGCCAAGCCCGTCGTCGTTGTGCTCGGCGGACCCGTCCGCGCTGGCGGACTCGGGCTCGTCGGCGCGGCCGATATCGTGATCGCGGCCGAATCCGTCACCTTCTCCCTGACCGAGGTGAGGCTCGGACTCGCCCCCGCCGTTATCTCGGTCAGCCTGCTCGAGCGGTTCTCCTCGCGAGCGGCGGCCGACACCTTCCTCACCGCCCGCACCTTTACCGCCGCCGAGGCGGCCACGATGGGACTGGTGACCCGCGCAGTGCCCGATGACTCGCTCGATGAGACGGCCGTCGGCGTGGTGGCGGAGCTGGCCGAGGGCTCGCCTCAGGGGCTCCGCGAGACCAAGAAGCTGCTCAACGCCGGCCTCCTCGCGCGGATCGACCGCGACGGCGAGGCCCTGGCACGGCAGTCCGCCGAGCTCTTCGGCAGCGACGAGGCGCGCGAGGCCATGCTCGCCTTCCTCTCCCGCAAGCGCTAGCTGTTCGACGGTTCCGCGGCTGTTGTACCGAGCTGCGTGTCTACGGAACCTTGCGGCGCTCTTTCCCGCCGATGAACAGCGGCGGCCCGAGATCGTCGTTCCCGAGCTGGGGACCCTGGCGTTGCCTGAGCCTCTGGCTCGGTGCGGTGTGCCGGAATTCGCGGCCAAGATCAAGCAGCTTCTTTGACTGAGCCTCAGTCGGCTTGCGGAGGGAGCGCCGCGACGAGCGGGTGGTCGTAGGGCAGGACTCCGGTCCTGGCCGCGCCGCCGGGGGAACCCAGTTCGGCGAAGAAGTCGACGTTGACCTGGTAGTAGTCGGACCACTCGGACGGCACATCGTCCTCGTAGTAGATCGCCTCGACCGGGCAGACGGGCTCGCAGGCCCCGCAGTCCACGCACTCGTCGGGATGGATGTAGAGGGAGCGCTCACCCTCGTAGATGCAGTCGACGGGACATTCGTCGATGCAGGCACGATCCTTCACATCGACACAGGGCTGGGCGATCACGTAGGTCATCGAGGGCCTTCCGGTTCGGGTCGCCTCGACCATAGAATCTCAAGTGCACTAGAGGTCAAGTCGAGGAGAGGCGATGACACCCGACCATGCGCCCGATGAGCTGTTGACCATCGGGGAGATGAGTCGGCGCACCGGCGTCGCGGTATCGGCCCTGCGGTACTACGAGAGCCTCGATCTGATCGCCTCTGTCCGGACATCGGGTAATCAGCGCCGCTTCCCGCGCCACATGCTGCGCCGCGTCTCGCTCATCGCGGTCGCCAAGAACCTCGGTGTCCCGCTCTCGGATGTCCAGGCCACCTTCGCGAATGTCCCGCTGGATCGCACACCGAGTCACGAGGACTGGCAACGCGCCTCCCGCGCCTGGAAACGACAGTTGGAGGAACGCCGGCGCGGCATCGAGCGCCTGGAGCTCGAGCTCACCGGCTGCATCGGCTGCGGCTGCCTGTCGATGAAGGCGTGCGCCCTGCTCAACCCGGACGATGCCCTCGCAGCGACCGGCGCCGGGCCGCGCCGACTGGAAGGCATCCCTGACGAGTGAGAGCTGTCACATCTCCTTGACCTCAAGTGCGCATGAGGTTCTAGCGTGAGAGGCAATCACGCGAGAGGACTATCATGGCTGAGTACACTTTGCCGGATCTGCCCTATGATTACGGGGCGTTGGACCCGCATATCTCGGGCAAGATCATGGAGCTGCATCACGACAAGCACCATCAGAACTACGTCAACGGCCTGAACACCGCGCTGGAGAAGCTCGAAGAGGCCCGCGCGAACGAGAAGTTCGACACCGTGAACATGCTGGAGAAGAACCTGGCGTTCAACCTCGGCGGCCACATCAACCACTCGATCTTCTGGAAGAACCTGTCCCCGGACGGTGGCGACAAGCCTACCGGCGAGCTCGCGGCCGCGATCGAGGACAACTTCGGCTCCTTCGACGCCTACCGGGCCCAGTTCGAGCAGGTCGCCCTCGGCATCCAGGGATCGGGGTGGGCCATCACCGCCTGGGACACCCTCGGACAGCGTCTGGTGATCGTCCAGCTCTATGACCAGCAGTCCAATATCCCCGCGACGCTGATCCCGATCTCCCAGCTCGACATGTGGGAACACGCCTTCTACCTGGACTACCTCAACGTCAAGGGCGACTACGTCAAGGCCTTCTGGAATATCGCCAACTGGGCCGACGCCCAAGAACGCTTCACCGCCGCCACAACCGGCGGACAGATCATCTTCTGACCCGCACGCGTTGAGTGGGACGTTCGGACGGCGAAAACAGTCATTTGACCGTCCAAACGTCCCACTCAACGCGAACGGGAGCGCTGCAACACTCCACGTTCGACGATGAAGTGAGTGACGACCTCTATGTCTCTTCGCCCGCTCGACACCCGCTCGACCGAGGCCGACCCCTCGCTGTACGACGCCTTCGCCCGGTACGGCAGCGGTGTCACCCTCGTGACGGTGCGCTCCGAGGAGGATCGATTCTTCATCGCCGCGCCGGTCCTCACCGTCTCGGTGAAACCCTTCACGCTCGCGGTCTCCGTCGGCCGTCACCGCGATGCCCTGCCCGCGATCACCTCGGGGTCGACGTGGGCGGTGTCGGTCCTGGCCGCGCACCACCTGCCACTCGCCCGGCGGCTGTCCGAGCCCGGTACCCGCGCCGATCGACTCGATGCCCTCCGCTCGGTGGGAGCCGTGCCATCCACCGAAGGCCCGCTCTGGCTGGATGACGCTCTCGCCACCTTCTGGTGTGAGACGGACTCGGTGACGACCGTGCACGACCAGGCACTCGTCGTCGGAGAGGTGATGCGTAGCGAGATCTCCACCGGTGGGGAACCTCTCCTGCGCTGGAACCGGGGCTTCGGCACGATCGACGGCCTCGCGAGCTGAGAACGGATCATCACCCCCTGTGGACAAGCGATCCCGGTTGTCCCAGGTTGCTGGCATCGTCGGAACCTCTCAGCGATACTGAAGAGGTGTTGTCGATGACGGATGCGCAGACGTGGACGTTGATCGTGGGTGTGCTCACGACGTTCGTCGCGATCATCGGCCTGGTGAGCGCGGTGTTCATCCGGGTGATGCGGGCCGAGATCGGGGGCTTGCGAGCCGAGATGCGGGCCGAGATCGGCGGGCTGCGGAGCGAGATGGTGACCCGCTTGGACTATCTGGACCGCGATGTCCAGGCATTGATGACACGCATCTTCCATAGTCCCGAGTGACCCGGCACGTCTTTCGCGTCGCTCGCTAGAATCGAGCGTTCGGTGCGAGTCGTGGAGGAGTCCGGTTGACCGAGGCAGCAGAGCGCGCGGAGATCGCGGCCGAGCAGGACTATGTCGATGTCGTCTATCAACGGCTCGACGCATCGGCAGTGACCGCCCGGTCCCTCGTCGCCGAGGGCATGGCCCGCGGTCACATCGGTCACGAAGGCGGCCTCGTCGAGCGTGACGCGATGGTCTACCAGGCCAACCGGCGGCTCGCCTCACTCGACGCTGCCCACGAGGGACTCGTCTTCGGGCGTCTCGATCTCCGCGACGGCAGCCGACGCTATATCGGCCGCATCGGCGTGCGCGACGAGGACCGTGAGATCCTCCTGATGGACTGGCGCGCGCCTGCGGCCTCCGCCTTCTATCGCGCCACCGCGCAGCAGCCCCACGGCGTCGTACGACGCCGCGTCCTGCGGTCGCGGCTCGATCGCGTCATCGGCGTCGAGGATGACCTGCTGGATGCCGAGCACGCCCCCGAGGGCATGGTGGTCATCGGCGAGGGCGCCCTGCTGGCGAGCCTCAGTCGCGCCCGCGACGACCAGATGCACTCGGTCGTGGCCACCATCCAGGCTGAGCAGGACGAGGCTATCCGCGCGCCCAGTCGCGGCGCCACGATCATCACCGGAGGGCCCGGCACCGGCAAGACCGTCGTCGCGCTGCACCGCGCCGCCTACCTGCTCTACACCGACCGTCGCCGCTTCGAGTCCGGTGGCGTGCTCGTCATCGGACCGTCCTCGGTCTTCATGAACTACATCGACCGGGTGCTGCCGAGCCTCGGTGAGACCGCCGTGACCTTGCGGGCGATCGGCGATGTCGTCGACGGCATCCGCGCCGCAGAGCACGACGTCCCCGCCGCGGCCGCGGTGAAGGGTTCCGAGCAGATGGCGACGGTCCTGCGACGCCTGGCCCGATCGCCGATGCCGGGCGCTCCCCAGGAGTACACCGGCTTCTACCGCGATCAACGGTTGCATCTGAGCAGCCGCGATCTCCGCCGTATCGGCAGGAGGCTGCTCTCGCGGGGCTCGCGCAACCAGGTCTTCCGGCAGGTTCCCGCGGCTGTGCTCGCCGCTCTCTGGTCACAGGTCACCGCCGAGCGCGCCCTCGAGAAGGGGGAGGACGCCTTCATCGAGGAGATGCTGGGTGACTCTCGTTTCGTCGACTTCGTCGAGTCCTGGTGGCCGGAGGTCGACGCGGTCGAGGCCTGGCGGTCCCTGCCGCGGAGGCTCGCCGAGCTGGCCGGCGACCTATTCAGCGCTGAGGAGATCGCCGTCGTTCGCGACACCTGGTCCCCGGACGTCCCGCGGATCGAGGATGTCCCTCTCATCGACGAGCTGCGCCATCTGCTCGGCGAGGTGCCGCCCGAGATCGATCTCGACGCGGGCCTGCCCAAACAGCTGATGAGCTTCGAGCGCCGCGAGCGGGACGAGGCCGAGGAACGACTCCGTGCCACCTCCAGCATCGAGGACGACAGCTACGCCCACCTCCTCGTCGACGAGGCTCAGGACCTCTCGCCGATGCAGTGGCGGATGCTCGGGCGCCGGGCCCGGCTGGCGAGTTGGACCATCGTCGGCGATGCCGCGCAGTCATCGTGGCCGCGCCCGCACGAGACCATCACGGCCCGCGACACCGCGATCGGCAATAAGCCCCAGCACCACTTCCGGTTGTCGAAGAACTACCGCAACTCCGCGGAGATCTACGACCTCGCCGCTCGGGTGGCGAGACGCACGATCGACCATCCCGACCTTGCCGAAGCCGTCCGGCGGACGGGTGCCGAACCCCGTCACGAGGTGGCCGACCGGATCGAGGAATGCGCCCGTGAGCTGCTCGACTGGCTGCTCGACGAGACGGAGGGAACCGTCGCTGTCGTCGCCGCGCAGCGAGATCTGGAGCGCTGGCGCCAGGTGCTAGGCGATATCGCGCCGGACCGGGTGAGGGTCCTGGACGGCCTGGCCACCAAGGGCCTGGAGTTCGACGGTGTGCTGGTGTCCGAGCCTGACGCTATCGTCGCGGAGTCGGCTGCCGGGTGGCGCACGCTCTACGTCGTGCTGACGAGGGCGACATCCCGGCTCGCTACGGTCGGTACCACGCAACGATGGCTACAGGAGGTGTGATGACCCGTCGCGTACTCGCGATCGTCGGTCTGGTGCTCGTGGGGCTCGCGGTGGGGACGTGGGTTGCGACGGCGTCCTTCCTGCACACCGAGCGCACCGTCACCATCGGCGCGCACAACGCCACGGTCACCGGCAACCTCGACGGCCACGCCACGGTGCAGGCGGGGCCGCTGCTGCCGGAGTTCCGGATCGGTACGGATGCTCCGCTCGGGATCGGCGCGGATATCGTGCTGCGCGACAGCCCCATCACCAATTTCGAGCAGATCCTCGCCCAGGACGCGGCGATCGCCGCGGCTCCCGAGGGTGAGATCGCCAAGGTCACCGCCGTGCTGCGCGATGTCGCCCTCACCTCGGCGATACGAGGGGTCGCCGCCGGGCTCGCGGCAGTCGTCGCGATCGTGCTGGTGTGGCGGCTCCTCGGAGCGGAGCGGCGTGAGCAACTGGTCGCCTCGTGGCCGCCCGGACGGCACACCGTGCTGGTCGGCGGGACACTGACGGTCGTGCTGATCGCCTCGACGTGGGTGGCCCTCCCGCATCGTTCGGATGACACCCGCACGGTCGCCTGGGTGCCGATCACCACCGAGTTTCCTGAGCTCGGCGACATCCCCGCCGATCTCAGCGTCCTACAGAACGTCGAGGTGTCCAAGGGAGCCGCGGTCGCGGGGAGCAAGGCGCTGCTCGACGGCGCGATCGCCACCTACTCCGAGTCCGTCGATTTCTACGGCAAGCTGGCCGATGACGTCGATGAGGTCGAGGGCATCCGCGCTCCTGAAGGTGACGAGATCACCGCCCTCGTGGTCACCGACCGGCATAACAACATCACCATGGACCAGGTCGCCAAGGCCGTCGGCGATCGCGCTGATATCTCCTTCGTGATGGATCTCGGCGACGACACCTCCAATGGCGCGTCCTGGGAGGACTTCAGCATCCAGTCCCTCGCGGCGGCCTTCTCCGATGTGCCCGTGTACGCGGTCGCCGGCAACCACGATCAGGGGCCGTTCATCCGCGAGGAGATGGAGCGCGTGGGCTTCACGGTGCTGGACGGCGGCATCGAGGAGATCGAGGGCATCTCGATCCTCGGCGACAGCGACCCGCGCAGCTCGGGCCTCACCGCCGGCTACACCGGCAATGAGGATGACAATATCGAGGCGATCGGTGCGCAGAATGCCGAGCTGGCCGAGACCGCGTGCTCGGCCGAGGAGCGGATCGGCGTCCTGATGGTGCACAGTTCGGCGTCGGGACGCGAGACGATCGACCGGGGATGCGCCGATCTGGCGCTCTCGGGGCATCTCCATCGCCAGGTCGGACCGGATGTCACCGAGGGCGAGGAGGGCATCACCACCGCGCTCACCACCGCCTCGACGGGTGGCGCCGTGTACGCCTTCGCCTTGGGCAGCAAGCTGCGCCGCGACGCGCAGGTCACGCTCGTGACCTTCGATGACGGCCGACCTGTCGGTCTGCAGATCATCACCTTCCGGCCCGGCCGCATCATCGATGTCGGCGATTACACCGAGCTCGAGCTCTCGCCCCTCCCCGGCGACGACGCGGATGACGCCACCCCCTGACCCCCGCCCGAGGCCAAGATATGGCCACTTGTG
>NZ_MIJB01000098.1 GCF_002174305.1 Aeromicrobium sp. PE09-221
TTTCTTTTTCGTTGGGAGCTTTGGATGTGTTTAGGTGGCAGGGGCAATGTTCTGCCTGTTCTGTACGGGGAAATGCGCGTGGGGTCACGCGTGGTTTCTCAGGAGATCAGCACGGCAGACGAAGGGGACGGTGGTCAGGTTGTGGTGATTGGTCGCTGATGCAAAATGTTTTATGTGAAACCGCCTGCGGGCGGTTTTGTCATTTATGGAGCGTGAGGAATGGGTAAAGGAAGCAGTAAGGGGCATACCCCGCGCGAAGCGAAGGACAACCTGAAGTCCACGCAGTTGCTGAGTGTGATCGATGCCATCAGCGAAGGGACGATTGAAGGGCCGGTGGAGGGCTTAAAAAGCGTGCTGCTGAACAGGACGCCGGTGCGGGGCACTGAGGGGAATACCAACATATCCGGTGTCACGGTGGTGTTCCGGGCTGGTGAGCAGGAGCAGACTCCGCCGGAGGGATTTGAATCCTCCGGCTCCGAGACGGTGCTGGGTACGGAAGTGAAATATGACACGCCGATCACCCGCACCATTACGTCTGCAAACATCGACCGTCTGCGCTTTACCTTCGGTGTACAGGCACTGGTGGAAACCACCTCAAAGGGTGACAGCAATCCGTCGGAAGTCCGCCTGCTGCTTCCGCTACCCCGTAACCGTCTCTTGGTTCCGGCACACGACCTCACCCTTCACGTCAACACCACCTCCCAGTCTCTGGCCTCGGTGCTCATTGGTCACCTCCCGCCCCCCCCCTTGCCTACCACTACCCCCCGTCGCCCCACCCCAACACCCCACAGCCCCCCCTCCCCCC
>NZ_MIJB01000099.1 GCF_002174305.1 Aeromicrobium sp. PE09-221
CTGCCTCGTATCCAACGGCCGCGTCTTCGCCCTGCCGCTCCGTTTTGAGAACCTCACCTTGCTCTTCATTGACGCGGGTTTCCTGCAGCTTGCGGTCGGCTTCGACACGCGTCAGCTCCAATACGTCGTCAGCGTGACGCCTGGCCGTAGCCACCACCGCATCGGCTTCGGCCTCATCCCGCAAGCGGCGCTTGGCAAGCTCCTCGTCCGTCTTGCGTCGCTCGTCGGTCAGACTGCGGTCAGTCTCAGCGCGCTCTCCACCCTGGGGCTTTTCGTCCGACGCCATCGGCATGTGCTAGCACGAGCCGTCCGGGACAGTTCAGTAGAATATCGTGTGCTTGTCGCTCAACGCCGCGTCTACCGCATCAATCATGGCGTTGAACTGAGCATCTGCGCGGAAGCGTTCGTTGTCGAACACGAGCGCTTTGAGCCAGCTAATGGCAGAGGCGTGGTCGCGAAGCCCTCGGCGACGCACAGCGTCGTACTTGTCGAGAACGATGACGAGCTTCTCGGGTCTATCGAACGCACTATTGCTGCCGAAACGTCGCGTAAACGTCCCATCGGCAGCAACGATTGAGTCGGGGTTCACATTTTCCAACAAGTGATGGGTGGCCGCAGCCGCCACCGCCCCCGGAGGAACGGCAACCGTTTGCATGAAATCCAGTGTCCAGGCGCTGTGGAGGTTCCAAAACTGGCGGATAGGCATGGACGGATCGAGGTCGAGCGGGGCGAAGCGTCGGCAGCGTTCCGGAGCGTCAGCAGGGAAGTAAAGCCGAAAGAACTCGAGCACCGTGATTGTATCGTCCGGCACGCGCTCGACCGAGAACATCGCGGCGACGAGGCGCTGCTGGTCCGTATTGGCGCGGCCGGGTCCCGTCTTGCCGATGTCGGAAAACAGACTGCCGATCCTGACGGTGGCCTTTTCCAGCGAGCTAAACGAGTCCCCGGCTGCCTCGAGGTGCGCAAACACGAGATAGGCCATGTCCATGGTGCGCTGGCAATCATCGAACGTTGGAGTGTACTGAGCGAAAAGCGCCATGCGCTCGAGGATCGCCTGATCCAGCTGTACGACACTCACCCCTCCGCGGGCGCACGCTTCTTTGATGCGTGGTAGTCCGGCGATAGTGGCATTCGTTACTGCAATGTCGCTCGTGTAACCAAGTCCCCGCGTGAATGATTGACAATCTGTTACCGCTGCTCGCAAGAGCGATACGGTCTAGGGGCTTGCGAGAGCAAGCGCTCTGCGGGGTGTCGCGTAGAGACATATGACCATGCAGACGACAGCCGCTGCGACAGAACCCGTTGTCGCCGCCCCATCTCACAGCAAACAGCACACTAACGCACCCACACACACACGG
>NZ_MIJB01000100.1 GCF_002174305.1 Aeromicrobium sp. PE09-221
TTGAGCGAGGTGTCGTTGAGTAGAGTGTGGTACGACGTGTCTACGTTGATGTTTCTATGTTTATTAGACGGATACCGTCAGACACGATAGTGAGTGAGTAGTCTGCAGCGTCAGATGGGTATAAGAGACAGCGCATACACTGCGGCAACTTGAAAGGTCAGATCCGTAACCAAGGCGTCGACCCACTTTTCGAGCAGCGGCTGAGGCGTAGCCGCGTGCAAGCCAAGCGACAGCTCGTGCAGCACCTTGGACCAGATGAGGATGCGGCTGCGTTCGTTGCGCAGCTCGTGCACCTCACGCTCGCGTCGGAGCAAGAGCATGGCCTTGGCTTGAAGCATCGCCAAAGCCTCGGAGTTGGCAGTCACCGTTACTCCACGATGGCGAGCAAGGGGTATGAGTAGTTGTGAAAGGTAGGCGGCCCTCCCATGGGAATGATTTCGCCCCACGGCATCATTCCTAGCCAAGGAACGCTCTCATCGAACAGGCTTTGCAGTTCTTGATTCTCCTTCAGTGTTCCTTCGGCTCCCAAGAACGGAAGCGTGCGCGCCCCGCACTCGAATCCCAGCAAGGCACAGACGCGCCGACTTCCGATGCGAGCCACCATGTCGCGACCCATCTGCCGCGCCCCTTCGACCACGTCCTCGGTCGTGCGGTGGTGGAGCATGATGTGCGTTCCCGTAGCGATGGACGGACCAAGGGTAACACCCCCCGACTCCGTGTCGATGAAGTAACCAGCGCGCACCTGGTAGTCCAAGGCTCCGCTCACCCCCTGTAGGGGCACTCCGATGGCCAATGCGGAGGATTGATTGGTTTTATCGGCGATACTCCCGCAGATCTCTTCCCAGACATCGCTCGCCCTTCGCCCTCCGAGCTCGTACAATATGTTGCCTTCCGCTCGCGTGACCTCGAACTCGACGCCCACCGGTGAACAGCCGTGGCAGACGCCGATTTCGATCTGAAAATCACCGCTTATCGCCACGGCGACGGCTGCGCGCGCCAGTAGTCGGCCTCCGAAGTACTGATACGTCTCCCGCAAGCTGAAGTAGTTGAAGGAGTGCGCGGCCGCTCCTCCGACGATTGGACACTCCACGACGCGGTACAAGCCCTGTCGCTTACAAACATATCCGACCCCACCAGACACCTGCGCAGCTCGGATGACGTCCGAGTCTAGACATCAAAACATACAACGAACTAATCACAACGCAGCACACAGCATCACGCCGA
>NZ_MIJB01000101.1 GCF_002174305.1 Aeromicrobium sp. PE09-221
TCGCGTGTTCTGTTCCGTGTTCTGATGTTGTCTGTGAGTTCTGATTGTTCTTGCTTGGAGAGGGTGGCGTGTGCGGCGCGTCGCAGTAGTCTGCTGTGCTCGGAGTTTTGTTGTGCCACCAGTCGTCGTTTTCTGAGAGATCGGCCACACACGGACTGCTCACCAGTGCTCGTGGTCGGCAGCGGCAGAGGTGGATCAGCGACAGACCTGGAAACGAGTGCTGCCAATCCCACAAGGAAACCGGACAAGGCCACTCCGGAAGCCCGATTGACCCCGAGGCTACATGCGCTGGTCCCGCCCGTATGGAGCATGCGGGCCTCGGTCTCGGTAGACGTCGTTTCGACGAGCTTCCGCGCAGCGCTACCATCGGTGTTGACGACCCAAACCGACGAGGAGACGGGGCGCTCCGCGTCATCTACGGTTTCGAAGACGGTGTTGGTGAAGACGACCTGTTTACCGCCCGCTGCGAAGTGAGCGCCAGTATTGGTGACTCCTTCGCCCGCGGCGAGTAACTTGGGTTCTGAGCTTGCGTCTGAAGCGATGACGAACAATTGCGTCTCTGGAGGGTCAGCCTCTTCCACCTGGGAATAGTACAGAACGTTCAACCCGTCGGCGGACACCTCGAGATCCCATCCGTTGCCGTCGACGAGCATCAAGTTCGTCATGGCTTCGCTGTCGCAGCTGAACGCGCTTGTGGCCGTCGGCGTCAAGCGCCAGATGCTGCGGGACGCCGTGGAGTCATTGATCACGAGCGACGCGACATACAGGCTGCCCTCCCGAAGCACGACTTGAGTGATGGTCGGGATCGGATTCGCGGCCGTCGAACAATCCAGCAGAACGTCTGTTACGGCGTCGTTCGTAAACGCATCCTCCTCATCGGCCGTGCGGTACACCACCGAATAGGACTCGTCTCCGCCGGATACCGATTCGACCCAGATCAGTTCACCTTCCTGTGTCCAACTCATGGCAATCGCGGTCGTGCCGGAAGCTTCCGTGCGTATAGTTCGGAGATCTTCCCCATCGCTTCCGATCGTGTGCAGTGTCTGGGCTGAAGCCTCGCCAGGCACCGAGAAGGCGACGCGAGATCCATCCGGAGAGAACACTGGCAGGAAACCTCCGATCGTCGACACCGGTTGGTCATCGGCGCAGTCGGTCTGGGCGCTGGCGATTTGCATCACCAGTTCGTCATCGTCGTTTTCGTACGCGAACGCCAATCGACTCGTTTCTGTCGGATCAGTAGGCAAGTACCCCCGTAGTTGGTACTGGCCGCTTCCGCGGAAGTCCGTCACCCATGCCTGCTCCGATGTCTCTGTGAGACCGACCTCGCAGGTTACGGCCCGCACGTTCGTCCCGTCAGAACGAACCATGGCCCCATACCGGGTCGAGGTTACCGCGTCTCCAGACACGGCGAGGTAGCCGACGTCGTACGCGGTTGCCGTCAATGTGGCTTCGGTAGACTCGCTGGCGTCGCCCGCCGTGACGGTGAGGCGTACCGTGTACTCGCCTGCGACATCAGGAAGGAATGTCCTTGCCGCCGCTGCGGCGTCGGCAAGGTCCGAGGA
>NZ_MIJB01000102.1 GCF_002174305.1 Aeromicrobium sp. PE09-221
TCAGCCTAGGAACACCTCGGGCCGCCGCAGCTCGGAGGTTTACGGCCTTGCCTGTTCGAGCGGCCTCGATGATGGCGGTCACTATGCGCACATCGCGCAAGCCTTCCTCGGCGGGAACCACTGGCGGGCGTTGTTCCAGGATGGCCAACGCCTCGTTGTCCATTTGTCTTGCTTGTTGATTCTCGATCTCTTGATTGAGTTTCTTGCCGTCGCTGGTTTCCCCCTTGACCCCGTTGTACGACTGCATGGGTTGCAATTGGTACCAGCCCTTCTCCGCTTCCACGCGCAAACGATTCTCATTGTCGAAGCGGCTGGCTTTGCCGTACGCGATCACCCCCGAGGGTAACTCGAGGTCGAACTCAGTGTTTTCGTCCACTTCTGTAAACACGTCGGGACGGTCCGCCCATTGCCGGGCGCGCACGACGCGCACGGGTTCTTCGCCCGATGCGTAGCGGATCGCGTTGATGCTATACACCCCCATGTCATAAAGGGCGCCGCCTCCCATCTTCGGGTCCATGCGCCAGCCGGTGTGGTCGTCGGAGAAACCTCCGGCGACCGCCCTGATGTTCCTAATGGGACCGTACGGCTTCTCTTCGGCAAATTGGATCACCGTTTGAGTGTTGGGTTCGTGCTGCATGCGGTATCCGATGGATAACGACACCTTGTTGCGTTCGCAGGCATCGATAATCGCCTGACACTCCTCCACGTTCATCGCCATCGGCTTTTCGCACCACACGTGTTTGCCGGCTTCAGCTGCCATGATCGAATATTTGGCGTGCAGGGACGTCGGTACCAAGAGGAAAACGACGTAGATGTCCGGGTTGTCGGCGATACGGGGCAACGATTCGTAGTCGTAAACGTTGCGGTCGGCGATGCCGTACTCCTTCTGCCAGCGTTCGACCTTGCTCGGTGTGCCCGTGACGATACCTTTGAGCTCGCAGTTTTTGGTGAGACGCAAGGCTGGAGCCAATTGCGTCTCGCTATAGTTTCCAAGTCCGAGCAACGCGACGCCCAACGGCTTGGTCGGCGTCGAGGTGGACGGCGGTTGGGAGGGCGGTTGGGAGGGCGGAGTGTTGGTGTTGGTCGTCGTGGTCGGAGAGGAAGCGCAACCTCCGCTCAACAGTGCGGCGCCACTTGCCATCGTGCCGAGCAGGACATCCCGGCGCGTGGGACGTAGAGAGCGCGGACGGTGCAGTCGATGAGTCATATCCCGGGTAATGAGGCAACCCGCCGCCGATGCCAACCCAGAGAATGCAGGTCACACGTTCAGAATACTAAAGCAACCACTTGACTTTAGTCACCGCCCACGAATACTAAAGAGAATGCTTCAGCGTTCGTCGGTAGATAAGGTTTTTCACGCGCTGTCGGACGCGACGCGGCGCGCCATCGTCGAGCGCTTAGCCTCGGGAAGCGCGTCGATGAGCGAACTCGCCGCCCCGTTGCCGATGTCGCTTTCGGCCGTAGGCCAACACGTTCAGCTGCTGGAGGAAAGCGGGGTCGTGGTGACGCGCAAGACCGGGCGGATCCGTCGCGTCGAGCTGCGTCCGGAAGCCTTAGCTGTCGCCGAGCACTGGTTTCGGAGCCACCGTGCGCGCTGGGAGCAGCGCCTCGATCGCCTGGGCTCGATCCTTCAAGAAGCTACCCCTGATGCGGAAAACACCCCTGACACAAAAACGAGCCGACCATGAATCACCCCGTCATTCACCAATCATTCACCATCGAGCGCTGCTACCCCACATCGGCAGAGCGAGTTTTCAAAGCGTTCTCGGACCCAGCCAAGAAGCGACGCTGGTTTGCCGAAGGTGAAGGCTTCGTCATCGACAGCTACAGCCTAGACTTTCACGTGGGCGGCTCAGAGCGCACACGCGTTCGCTGCGGAGAGGGCCCGTCCATGACCAACGATTGCGTCTACCTTGACCTGACACTCGTGCCAGACCGGCGTGTGGTTTTTGCTTATTCCATGACCATCGGAGGCGCTCCTCTTTCCTCGTCGCTCAGCACGATCGAGCTACTGGAAAACGGCGACGGCACGCTACTGCGCATGACGGAGCATACGGCGTATCTCGACGGCAACGATGGCTCAGCGGCTCGGCGCGAAGGTTGTTTGGAGCTGCTCGAAGCACTCGCCTCGGAGTTGTCGAATCACGGTTGAGGTTCGAAGTAACCCAAGCTCGAAGTACCCAGGATGCCTGTGCGTCGTCTCACCCTAGCCGTCCTGCTCATCGCCGTGCTTGCGGCAACCGCCGCTGGCGTGCCGTTCGTGAACACGGCTGGCCCAGGACCGTGGCAGCACGTTTCGGTACGGGGGGAGCCAGTAGAGGTGTATGGCATCGGTCCTTATCGTCACATGCCCGCGGACGTGGCCGTGCAAGGACTTGCTCAGGACCTCGTCACGCTCGCCGCGGGCATCCCCTTTTTGCTGTTTGCGTGGTGGTGGGCGCGGCGTGGTTCTCGCGCGGGACACGTGGCTTTGTGCGGGGCTGTCGCCTACCTGTTCGTGCAGTACTTCATGTACCTCGGTATGGGGACGTACAATGAGTTGTTCTTGGTGTACGTGCTGCTCGTGGGGCTGACTTTCCTAGCGCTGACCCGCCTTCTGCTCGCCGTACCGACGGCCAATTTTGCCGTTAACCTTCCGGCAGCGCGCCGGCGTTTCGTCGGCGTCTTCTTGCTCGTGAATGGCACGTTGGTGGCGCTACTTTGGCTGAGTGTCGTGGTCCCTCCGCTGCTCGCGGGAACGCTATATCCGGCAGACTTGGCAAATTTCACGACCCTCATCGTGCAAGGTTTCGACCTCGCCCTGTTTCTGCCCCCGTCCCTGCTGGCAGGCTATTGGTACTTGAAGCAGCGGCCTGCAGGTGAGCTGCTGGCCCCCGTCTACGTTGTCTTCTTGTCACTACAAATGGTCGCGCTGCTGGCGAAGATCGTATGGATGGCAGCACGCGGGGTGAGCGCCGGGCCGGCGCTCGTGCTCATCCCTCTACTCCTGCTTGGGGCCATCATGGCTGCCTTCTTTGCCTTGTCGGCACTAGCAGCGCCTCCGAAAAGGGATCCGTCGGTCACTGCTTGATGCGGTAACCCGTGCGGAAGATCCAGGCGATGAGGATCATGCACACGACGAGCACCGTGAGCGTGATGCCTAGACTCAACTCCACGCCCACGTCCGAAATCCCGTAGAAGCTCCAGCGAAAACCGCTGATCAAGTACACTACCGGGTTGAAGAGAGTCACGGTCTGCCAAAACGGAGGAAGCATCTTGATGGAGTAAAAGCTACCGCCCAAGAAGCTCAACGGGGTGACGAGCATCAAAGAGATGAACTGCAGCTATTCCCAGCCGCTCGCCACACCCCCGC
>NZ_MIJB01000103.1 GCF_002174305.1 Aeromicrobium sp. PE09-221
ATCAAGCAGCATACGACATGTCTTAATGGTGTTTTCTGCTTTAGAATTAAACAGACCGATAGTCTTGATGTACTCTTTCAGGCCATCGACACCTAGGTCGAAAATCGCTTGTGGAGTATTGGCAACAGGGTAAAGCTTATCTGTAGATTTGTTCACGCTGACGTCAGTTACCTGTGCAGACAAAAGTACCGCAATCAGAAGGTCGAAAGGACTACTCAAATTTAGATAAGTCTCCGGCTTTGGGTTGTTTTCTCTCAAACGCTCAAGTATTTGTACTCGTCCTTTACAACAATCATAAGCGACATTACTTTCAAATAGTTAGGGCAGAGCTCTAGAGTGGGTATTCATTACACTCGAAAAACTCAGGCCGTATCATCGGTTACGCGCTCTTATGAGCGTCATTGTTATGTGTATTGGTTATATCTATTTCTGCTGAGCGATTGAGCAGCTCAGCAGATTTTTGTTGTTAAGCGTTAGTCACGCGGGCACGCTCAATAACAGGTTTTTCTGGCTTTGGTTGTTTCGATTTCGCTTGATGATCGATGATGTTTTTCAACGCTATCAAGAAACCAACACCAATAAATTCGCCCGGTGGACGTAGA
>NZ_MIJB01000104.1 GCF_002174305.1 Aeromicrobium sp. PE09-221
TATTCACCGTATGGACCATCTTCGGCAAGAGCTTCCTTACAGCCAGTATAATAAGGGAATATCAAACCTTCAATGGCCGGAATAATTCGGGAGTCATTGTTCTCACCGATCACCGCTGGAATGTATCCACCCGGCTGTAAGTGAGCTGTAATCGTAGCAGCTGTTCGCTTCGCTTGTTGTTCCGCTTCTATCGCCAGCTCTGTCCAACCTAACTGCGTGAATATGTTGGCTAAGCCAACATAAGACGCCCAGCATTTTCCTGCGATATATATATTGTTACGGGCTTGCCCTAAAGACACATCCAGGCTGTCGTAGGTCGTAATTTCTGCGCCACCCATCGTACGACTGCTATCAAATGACATCATGCCGTTACGCTTGGTCGGATCTGGATGATCGCGACGGACCATGCTCTGGAAGCATTGTTGCAATATGCTCGCATTGGCATGTAACCATTCGACGTCTTTCGTATATGCAACGTAAACGGTTGCGCAGCTCACCCAGTTCACCAATTGCTCGTGTGTCATATGAGAGAAGCAATCGCGAATTCCATATTTCTCATAACACGAATGCTGAGGTCGGGAAAATTGATTCATGACTCCCATATCATGTGTAAAGCTAATGCCGCCTTCATATTCCGTCCCATCATTTGACTGTAACGTATCTATATAACTGTACCTTGATGTGAACTGATCAAGCACATTTTTAACCGTCCAAGGATTCATCTCCAGTTCAAAGAACAACTGATCCACCGTTAAGTCCAGTGTATTCATCATCCGATACTCGCCTTCATTCACAATCCACAACGGCTTCCCATCGGCAATTAAGAGCTCTGTATTCCCGTAATAACTATGTATAGCGTGGGCGAGCATAAACTTTTGATCATCAGACAATGCAGATTGATCTAGCAGACGATTGTTATTGTTACATAACGTAGTCAGTCTGTCGAAGTGGGTGAGTGCGTATTCGGCGACTTCCTCAATTTTGCTAAAATAACGTGTGTAATAATAGGCGGCATCGATTCCTGTCGTCACCAGCCCACCGCGATAAAAACAAATCGCGAACCGATATGTTTTACATTGACCAGCAGGTACATCGACGAGTAATGCACCCGTTGCACCAAGCGCAAATGTCCAATTCTCTTGAAAACGTTCACTTAATATATCGTCCAAATTGAAGCCTTGTGCGGTCATTACATCTTCATCCATCGACACGATTGCTGTTGAACGCCCAACACCGATACCGCGAAGCTTGCCATCTGCATTGTGATCCCATTTTCTCATATGGCTATACGGCTCACTTGCATTTCCCTTGTAGCTAATAAACCCGCAACGAGCTTGCTTACCATTGCGGTTATCCAGCGTAAGCTCTGCAAATACAGCAGGAACTAACGCATCCATCAGTTCATGGTCTGACGCATGAGCGGGGTCTGGAATCGAATGTGCAGGAGAATAAATCGTAAACGACAACTCCTTCGTGCTCCAAGTATCCGTACTTAAATTGAATGCTCTGCTAACGTCCTGACTGGCATACGGAATAATTCGTTTCTTCTTCCGCTTCCCGTCATCTTCCTTCTCTACGTCGAATCTCCGACTTTCATCAAATCCTGCCCCGAAAAATGGTAAAGATTCATAGTAACCACCTTCGGCAGCTTCAAAGCCGATATATACTTGTTGGTCTGCTGGTTTGTCCAACTCCAGGCCAAGTCCACCCTTCGCCCCATGGTAACCCAGTGTAAATGAGGCGTAAGCGCCCATTGGTGAATGATGGGCATTATACACGATTGGATTGTTCATGAACATCGCTCCAGTTCCAATTTATGATCTGCAATGAATGACCATAGCCCTTCATCTAACTGAAAACTACCATGAATTCAATACATACACCATGCCCATACCGTACGAATAATTGCCCAAATCATGCATGGAATTTATTTAATCCTAGTAAATCTACACCTAATACCGAGGCGACCGTTAATACAATGGTCCATAACGCAAGGCTGATCGTCATCCACACCATCACTCTTTTGCGATCCAAACCAAAGGAAAGTGCTAATACAGCAGCAATGTATGTACCGACGACAGCAGGCGCTAGTAAGGAAAACCCCGGTATTCCATATTCCTACCAGATTGCTCTAGCTCGACGACTTTTCCTATTTACCACAATCGATCCATCAACGTCATCTAGTAGAGCCTCATCCATGTTTCACTCTACTACAAACACCTCCTTGAGCGACACGAGACACACAGAATAAAGAACAAACAGAACAACAAAACACA
>NZ_MIJB01000105.1 GCF_002174305.1 Aeromicrobium sp. PE09-221
CTATTATCCACTTCAAAAAACCCATAACGAGCACCACCTGTTTGCATACTTCGTTACTATTTTCGACAACAAGTAAATAATTCCTTCTTCACTTGACAAACTTTAATCGAAAAAGATGAAATGATGGTAAACGTCGATTTCCTACTAACAAACGGTAAGCAATCCGCACACAAAGAAACCGCTTATTTGTCATATGGAAGTACTAGCTACCACAAACAAACAACGGTTCCAAGTTACTTTTTTGTGAGAACATCGGTTCTTAAACAGAGACTATGCCATTTGCAGGTCAGTCAATACGTTCTAAATTGCCGTTGGCGTCCATCTTAAATCGCGCTTTACTCTCATCCTCATCCTCGGATAAAAAAGCCAATTTCCGTGCTCTTTCCATGATTTGAATCAAAGCACGATAATCATCGTTGATGGATCGATAATCCGTTTGAACGACGTTGACTTCACCCTTCAACTTCGTATTCTCGGAACGCAACATTCGCAATTCCTCGGTTGCTTCTTTAAGTTCACGCTCAAGCTGCTTAATTTGCTTCGTCATCTCTTGATAGGTGCCTTTCCACTGACGCAAAAACCGAATCACTCTATCAATCGAAATGGACTCTTCTACGG
>NZ_MIJB01000106.1 GCF_002174305.1 Aeromicrobium sp. PE09-221
CCCGCGTCAATGAAGAGCAAGGTGAGGTACTCAAAACGGAGCGCCAGGGCGAGGACGCGGCCTTGGAATACGAGCGAGCGTCCGCGGACGAAGTTCTGGCGCGCGAACGTCAAGCGCGCCGCCGAGCGCTGGCCGCGCTACTTGCTCTCGAACGCGATCGAACGGACGAAACTCTGCGCTCGGAACGGGAGCGAGCGGACCGAGCCATCAACTCGAGAGACGAGTTCTTGGCCATCGTCAGCCATGACTTGCGCAATCTGCTTGGCGGCATGGCGATGAGCGCTGCATCGCTGCTTAGCGTTCAGGGTACCGAAGCCACCCGTGATCAGGTCGTGCGCGAAGCGCAACGCATCCAGCGCTACACCGGCCGCATGAATCGATTGGTCGACGACCTGCTAGATGTCGTGAGCATGGAAGCAGGACAGCTTTCGCTAGTTCGGCGCAGAGAGGAAACCGCGGAGCTCTTGCGTGAGACGCTGGAGGTCTTTCAGCCACTAGCCACGGCCAAAGGGGTGTCGCTACATTCGGAACTAAAAGCTGGCTCACTCTTGGCCCGTTGCGATCACGAGCGCATCTTGCAGGTGCTAGCCAACGTCGTGGGTAATGCTGTAAAGTTTACACCGGCTGGTGGATCGATCGACATCCTGATCGAGCCGGTCGAGCGCGAGGTACAGTTTTCCATCATCGACACGGGCAAGGGCATCGAACCTGAGCAGCTCGACATCGTCTTCGAACGCTTTTGGCAAGTCGTCAAGCCGGCCCGCGCTGGCGTCGGCCTTGGCCTGTACCTCTCCAAGTGCATCGTCGAGGCCCACCGCGGGAAGCTCTGGGCGACGAGCGAACACGGCAAAGGGAGCACCTTCGTCTTTACTCTGCCAGCCGCCTCGGACAACGACTCCGCCACAAATTGCGAACCACCCATCGGGTGAGCGACGTCTCCAGCGATGCGACAGCCCCGCTGGACACATGGTTAGCAAAACCCGCCATACCCGCGCGGAGCGACGACGG
>NZ_MIJB01000107.1 GCF_002174305.1 Aeromicrobium sp. PE09-221
CTCTGAGAGACCCTCCCGCGTTGCGGCGCCCTTCGGCGCGCGGGAAGGTCGTCGGAGCATAGCCCGGCCCATGGAGGCCAGTGATGCACATCGCCACGGTGAACCCGGCGAACGGCGAGACCGTCAAGACGTACCACCCCATGGACGAGGACGAGCTGGAACGCCGGCTCCAGCTCGCGGAGGCCACCTTCCGCACGTACCGCACGACGACCTTCGAGGAGCGGTCCCGTCTGCTGCACCACGCCGCCGAGGTCCTCGACGAGGACCGGGACGCCATCGGCAAGGTGATCACCACGGAGATGGGCAAGCCGGTCGCGCAGGCCCGCGCGGAGGCCGCGAAGTGCGCCAAGGCGATGCACTGGTACGCCGACCACGCGGCCGAGCTGCTCGCCGACGAGGAGCCCGCCGCGTCCGACGTGAAGGACTCCGGCGCCTCCCGCGCCCTGGTGCGGTACCGGCCGCTGGGCCCGGTGCTCGCGGTGATGCCGTGGAACTTCCCGCTGTCGCAGGTGGTGCGGTTCGCCGCCCCCGCCCTGATGGCGGGCAACGTCGGGCTGCTGAAGCACGCGTCGAACGTGCCGCAGACCGCCCTGGTGGTCTAGGTG
>NZ_MIJB01000013.1 GCF_002174305.1 Aeromicrobium sp. PE09-221
CCGTGGTCGGCTGGTGGGGATCTCGGCGACGTGGATGCCCGGCCGGTCCTCGTGGGCGACGATGTGATCGATGCCGAACTGGTGCCGCAGGTCTCGTCGAACGGAGCGTGGGCGCTGCCCCTTCCGCAGCTCGGCCTGCTCCTCCTGATCACGGGAGGAGCAGGCGGAGCGGTATGGCTCCGGCGCCGGCGCGAGAGCGCGGTCCAGCGGCGCATCGACGCGGCGGTGGCCGCTGCCGGCAGCTGACGCGGATCATGAGAAGGGGGCGCCCCACCGATCGGTGGGGCGCCCCCTTCTCGTCGGGATCAGACGGCGGTCACTTCCAGCGCTCCGAGGCGGGCACGAAGTCGAGTGTGCGACCCCCGGTGTAGATCTGCTTGGGACGGGCGATCTTCTGCTCCGGGTCGTCCACGAGCTCGATCCACTGGGCGAGCCAGCCGGCCGTGCGCGGGATCGCGAACAGCACGGTGAACATCTCCGGCGGGAACTGCAGCGCCTCGTAGATGAGACCCGAGTAGAAGTCGACATTCGGGTAGAGCTTGCGAGAGACGAAGTAGTCGTCCTCCAGCGCGATCTTCTCCAGCTCCTGGGCGACCTCGAGCAGCGGGTTGACGCCGGTGACCTCGAAGACCTCGTCGCAGGCCTTCTTGATGATCTTGGCGCGCGGATCGTAGTTCTTGTAGACGCGGTGGCCGAAGCCCATCAGTCGTTCGTCGCCGTTCTTGACGCCTTCGATGAAGGCGGGCACGTTCTCCTTGGAGCCGATGCGCTTGAGCATGCGCAGCACGGCCTCGTTGGCGCCACCGTGCAGCGGGCCGAAGAGAGCCGCGATGCCCGCGCTGACCGCCGAGTAGGGGTCCACCTGGGTCGAGCCGACCGAGCGCACGGCATTGGCCGAGGCGTTCTGCTCGTGGTCGGCGTGCAGGATGAACAGGACCTCGAGGGCCTTGGTGAGCCGCGGGTCCGGTTCGTACTTGGGCTCGCTCATCCGGAACAGCATCGACAGGAAGTTCTCGGCATACGAGAGATCGTTGTCAGGGTAGACATAGGGCTTGCCCTGCGCGTGGCGGAAGGACCAGGCCCCGAGGGTCGGCATCTTGGCGATCAGCCGCACGATCTGCTCGTGGCGGATCTGCTGGTCGGTGATATTGCGCGCCTCGGGGTAGAAGGTCGAGAGTGCACCGACACTCGACAGCAGCATGCCCATCGGGTGGGCGTCATAGCGGAAGCCCCGCATGACGGTCTTGATGTCCTCGTGCACGAAGGTGTGGAAGGTGATCTCGTGCTCCCACTTCTCGTACTGCTCCCGGGTGGGGAGCTCGCCGTAGATGAGGAGATAGGCGACCTCGAGGAAGTTCGATGACTCGGCCAGCTGCTCGATCGGGTAGCCCCGGTACTCGAGGATGCCCTTGTCGCCGTCGATGAAGGTCACGGCACTGCGCGTAGAGGCCGTGTTGGTGAATCCGGGGTCGTAGACGGCCAGGCCTGCCTCGTCCTCGGTCTTTCCGATCTTGCCTACGTCGCTCGCGCGGATGGCGCCGTCGGTGATGTCGAGTTCGTACTCGTCGCCAGTGCGGTTGTCGCGTACGGTCAGCGTCTGCTTCTGGGTCACGTTGGGTCTCCTGTGACGTAAGACGGTTGTGCGGTCTCATGGTGGGACAGCACCTCTAACGTAGTGGTCGTGCTCACACGGCGCGATCCTGGGTCCGCGACAGGTACCCCGTTTTGACCCTCTTGGGGTCGAACGGCTAGGCTTGGACGTCGTGGTGCCTGCGGCATCAGCCGTGCCGCGCCCACACCGATTCCAGCAACACCGACAAGCGAGAAGGTCACGCCGTGCGCACGTACAGCCCGAAGCCCGCTGACATCGACCGTCAGTGGCATGTCATCGATGCAGAGGACGTCGTTCTCGGTCGTCTCGCCGTCCAGGCGGCGACGCTGCTGCGCGGCAAGCACAAGCCGACCTACGCTCCGCATGTCGACGGCGGCGATTTCGTCATCATCGTCAACGCGGACAAGGTGGCGCTGTCGGGCAAGAAGCGTTCGGACAAGAACGTGTACCGCCACAGCGGCTACCCCGGTGGCCTGAAGCAGATCGCGTACGGCGACCTTCTCGAGAAGGATGCCCGCAAGGCGATCGAGAAGTCGGTCCGCGGCATGCTGCCCAAGAACCGTCTGGGCCGTCAGCTCATCACCAAGCTGAAGGTCTACGCCGGTCCGGAGCACCCGCACGCCGCCCAGAAGCCCCAGTCCTTCGAGATCGCGCAGATCTCCCAGTAAGCGAGAAGAGCAGGTTCACCGTGGCTGAGACCACCACCGAAGACGCCCAGTACACCGCCAACGCCGAGGGTGTCGCCTACACCTCGGAGACCTCCCCGAGTGTCGGCTCGACGGACAAGCCGTCCATCATCGCGCCCGCCAGCGCCACCGGCCGCCGCAAGGAGGCCGTCGCTCGGGTGCGCATCATCCCCGGCACCGGCACCTGGACGGTCAACGGCAAGCCGCTCGAGGAGTACCTGCCCAATAAGCTGCACCAGCAGATCGCCAAGGAGGCCCTCGCGGCCACCGGCCTGCAGGAGTCCTTCGACGTCATCGCGCGTGTCGACGGCGGCGGCATGACCGGTCAGGCCGGCGCGCTGCGTCTCGGTGTGGCCCGTGCGCTCAATGCGGTCGACCTCGAGGCCAACCGTCCCACGCTCAAGAAGGCCGGACTCCTCACGCGCGATGCGCGCATCAAGGAGCGCAAGAAGGCCGGTCTCAAGAAGGCCCGCAAGGCGCCGCAGTACAGCAAGCGCTGATCCGCCGGTGGGCCGTATCTTCGGTACGGACGGAGTTCGGGGTCTGGCCAATTGGGACCTGACTGCCGAGCTCGCCGTGGATCTGTCGGTCGCTGCCGCCCACGTGCTGGGCGAGGCGGGGGCCTTCGCCGATCAGCGTCCCACCGCCGTCGTCGCCCGCGACCCGCGTGCCTCCGGGGAGTTCCTGGAGGCCGCGGTGGTCGCGGGTCTGGCATCTGCTGGGGTCGACGTGCATCGGCTCGGCGTCGTCCCGACTCCCGGCACGGCGTACCTGACCTCCCTGCTCGAGGCCGACATGGGCGTCATGATCTCGGCCTCGCACAATCCGATGCCCGACAACGGCATCAAGTTCCTCGCCCGAGGCGGCCACAAGCTGGCCGATGAGATCGAAGCGGCGATCGAGAGGCGTCTCCAGGAGCCGTGGGAACGCCCGACCGGGGCGTCCGTCGGACGCGTCGGCGACAGCCGGGCGGGCCTCGGCGCCTACGTCAAGCATCTCGCTGCCTCGGTCCCGGAGCGGCTCGACGGCATGAGGATCGTCCTGGACTGCGCCAACGGCGCGGCATATGAGGTCGGCCCGGAGACCTTCGCGGCCCTGGGCGCCGAGGTCGTGACCATCCATGCCGAGCCCGATGGCCTCAACATCAACGAGCACTGCGGTTCCACACATCCGGAGGATCTGCGGCGCGCGGTCGTGGAGCACGGGGCCGATGTCGGCTTCGCCTTCGACGGAGATGCGGACCGCTGTCTGGCCGTCGATGCCGAAGGGCAGCTGGTCGACGGTGACCAGATTCTCGCGGTGCTCGCCCTGCGACTGCAGCGAGAGGGCCGGCTCGTCGACGACACCGTCGTGGCGACCGTCATGAGCAACCTGGGTCTCTCGCTCGCCCTCGAAGAGGCCGGTCTCACGCTCGTGCGCACCGCCGTCGGCGACCGCTATGTGCTGGAGGCGATGCGTGCGGGTGGTTTCACGCTCGGGGGTGAGCAGTCCGGCCACGTCATCATGAGCGACCACGCCACGACGGGCGATGGCGTTCTCACCGCCGTCCACCTCGCCGCCGAGATGGTGGCGACGGGCCGACGATTGAGCGATCTCGCCACGGTGGTGAGGCGGCTGCCGCAGGTGCTGCTGAATGTCTCGGGCGTCGACAAGGATCGTGCCGGCACCGATCCGGTGCTCCAGGGCGAGGTCGCCGCCGCCGATGCCAAGCTCGGTGAGACCGGTCGCGTGCTCCTGCGTCCCTCGGGGACGGAGCCGGTGGTGCGCGTCATGGTCGAGGCCCCGACCGAGGACGAGGCGACTGAGGTGGCCGACCGCCTCGCCAATATCGTCCGCGCCCAGCTCCCCCTCTGACCCTCCGGGTCCGACTTTTGCCGGTTTAAGGCCCTTCTGCGTCCGAGAAAAGGGCCACACGCCGGCAAAAGTTGCACGACCGGAGGCTAGAGCTTGCGGAGGCGCACCCACTTGACGGTGTGATCCGACCCCTTGCGCAGCACGAGATCCGCGCGGCCACGGGTGCTGGCCACGTTCTCGCGCAGGTTGGGCCAGTTGATGGTGTCCCACAGTTCCTCGGCGCGGGCCACGGCCTGCTCATCGGTGAACGAGCTGTAGCGGTGGAAGTACGATGCCGGGTCCGCGAAGGCGGTCTCCCGCAATCGCAGGAAACGCTCGATGTACCACCGGCGGATGTCACGGCTGGAGGCATCGACATAGATCCCGAAGTCGAAGAAGTCGCTGATCGCGAGTCCCGGGCTGCCGTCCCCGCGCGCCCGGGCGGGTGCCAGCACGTTCAGCCCCTCGACGATGACGATATCGGGACGATCGATCTCCACCCGCTCGTCGGTGCGGTCATAGGTGAGGTGCGAGTAGACGGGAGCCTCCACATGCTCCACGCCACTCTTGACGCCCATGATGAAGCGCAACAGCGCCTTGCGGTCATAGGACTCCGGGAAGCCCTTGCGGTCGAGGATCCCGCGCCGCTCCAGCTCGGCATTGGGCAGCAGGAAGCCATCGGTGGTCACCAGATCGACGCGGGGATGCTCGTCGCGTTGCGCGAGCAGTTCGCGCAGCAGGCGAGCCGTCGTCGACTTGCCCACAGCGACCGAGCCGGCCAGACCGATGACGAAGGGCACTTTGGTCGCCTGCGGATTGCCGAGGAAGCGCTCGGTGGCGCGGTACAACGCGCCGGCCATGCGGACCCGGAGGCTGATGAGCTGCGTGAGGGGGAGGTAGACCTGCACGACCTCGTCGAGATCGAGTTCCTCGCCGAGACCACGCACGCTGGCGATCTGCGCCTCGGTGAGGGGGACAGGGGAGTCGTCGGCGAGTTCGGCCCAGGCGGACCGTTCCAGTTCGACGAACGGTGTCAGCTCACGTGACATGGGGACCATTGTTGCGATGCCGTGATTCCGTCCGTCACTCGGTACCCTGGAAGCTATGTGCGGAATCGTTGGATACGTGGGCTCGCGCCCGGCGGTCGATGTCATCATGGGCGGCCTTCGGCGCCTGGAATACCGGGGTTATGATTCCGGCGGTGTCGCCCTGGTGACGGCCAACGGCATAGCCAGCGCCAAGAAGGCGGGCAAGCTCGTCAATCTGGACGGTGTGCTGCAGGAGAACCCGCTCCCCGCTTCCACCACGGGTGTCGGCCACACCCGCTGGGCCACCCACGGCGCACCGAATGACATCAACGCACATCCCCACCTCGACGCCTCCGAGCGCATCGCGGTGGTCCACAACGGCATCATCGAGAACTTCGCCGTTCTCCGCGACGAGCTGGAGGATGCCGGCTACGACTTCGTCTCCGAGACCGACAGCGAGACCGTCGCCCACCTGCTGCACCGCGAGCTGCAGAACAGGCCGGACGTCACCGAGGCCTTCCGCGCGGTCTGCCGTCGTCTCGAAGGCGCCTTCACGCTCGTCGTCGTCGATGCCCAGACCCCTGGCCGGGTGCTCGGCGCCCGCCGCAACTCGCCGCTGGTGGTCGGTCGCGGCGAGGGTGAGAACTTCCTCGGCTCGGACGTCGCCGCGTTCATCGAGTACACCCACACCGCGATCGAGCTCGGCCAGGACCAGGTCGTCGAGATCACCGCCGATGCGGTCGTCGTGACCGATTTCGACGGTCAGCCGGTCTCCACCAAGGAGTACACGGTCGACTGGGACGTGTCGGCCGCGGAGAAGGGCGGCTACGACTGGTTCATGCTCAAGGAGATCCACGAGCAGCCCCAGGCCATCGCCGACACCCTCCTCGGCCGGATCGGCACCGACGGACGCCTGCAACTCGACGAGATGCGGCTGTCCGATGGCGAGCTGCGCGAGGTCGACAAGATCATCGTCATCGCCTGTGGCACCTCCTACTACGCCGGCATGGTGGCCAAGTACGCCATCGAGCACTGGACCCGCATCCCCTGCGAGGTCGAGCTGGCCTCGGAGTTCCGCTACCGCGACCCGATCCTCGATCACACCACCCTCGTGGTCTCCATCAGTCAGTCCGGGGAGACGATGGACACCCTGATGGCGATCCGCTACGCCCGCGAGCAACGCGCCCGGGTCCTCTCGATCTGCAATACCAACGGCTCGACGATCCCGCGCGAGTCCGATGCCGTCATCTACACCCACGCCGGCCCGGAGATCGCCGTCGCCTCCACCAAAGGTTTCCTCTCCCAGGTGGTGGCCTGTTATCTGCTGGCCCTGTACTTCGCCCAGGTCAAGGGCGCGAAATACGGCGACGAGATCCAGCTCATCCTGGACGAGCTCGCGCGCATCCCGCAGGCCGTGCAGCAGGTGCTCGACAATGCCGACCAGATCCACAAGCTCGCCGACCGGCTGTCGTCCAATCGGTCCATCATGTTCCTCGGCCGCCACGTCGGCTATCCGGTCGCCTTGGAAGGTGCGCTCAAGCTCAAGGAGCTCGCCTATGTGCACGCCGAGGGCTTCGCCGCCGGGGAGCTGAAGCACGGCCCGATCGCGGTGATCGAGGACGGTGTCCCGGTGTTCGTGGTCGTGCCGCCCCGGGCCCGCGACCAGCTCCAGGAGAAGATCGTCTCCAATATCCAGGAGGTCCGCGCTCGCGGTGCTCGCACGATCGCCCTCGTGGAGGAGGGGGACGACACCGTCGTGCCTTATTCCGACGATGTCATCCGCCTGCCGCGCGTGCCCACGCTGTTGCAACCCCTCGTGGCCACGGTCCCGCTCCAGCTGTTCGCCTGTGAGCTGGCGACGCAGCTCGGTCACGATGTCGATCAGCCGCGCAACCTGGCCAAGTCCGTCACCGTCGAGTGAATGGCTGTGTCACCCAAGTCCTGGCCTACGGAGCGCCACCCCGCGGGCGCCCCACTGCGTTGCAGGCGCCTGAGAGGTGTCTCCCCCAAGCACTCCGCTGCGCGAAGGGGGGTACCTCCCGCCAGCGCCAGCGAGTGGGGGAAGGGGAGGCACCCCCAATCTGTCTGCGCTCCTGCGCGGGGGCACCTCCCTCGACGGAGCTCTGCGGAGTCCTTGGGGGATTGCGAGCCATCCCGCGGATACGACGCTCGCGATGACCAGGATGGGGAGACACAGCGATCATGCTGAGTGCGTACCGGGTCGAGCAGATCCGCGCCGCTGAGGAGTCCGCCGCCCAGATCCACGGGTGGGAGGGGCTCATGCAGGCCGCTGCCCGCGTCCTCGCCGACGAGGTGGCGCTGCGGGTGCCCTCGGATGCCACCGTGCTCGTGCTGGCCGGCCCCGGCAACAACGGGGGTGATGCGCTCTTCGCCGCCGCCCGCCTGGTCAAGCGCGGCCACCAGGTCGATATCGCCCTGCTCGACGCTGCGAAGACCCATGGGGCCGGACTCACCGCGGCACGTGAGGCCGGAGCGAGCTTCGTCGAGGCACCCGCGGAGCAGCGCTACGTCGTGGACGGACTGTTCGGCATCGGGGCCAGGCCCGGGCTTGAGGGCCGGGCCGCACAGTGGGCCGGCTGGGCGCGCGACAACCGCCCCTATGTCATCGCGGTGGACGCCCCCTCGGGCATCGGCGTGGACGACGGCATCATGCCAGGGCTCGCCATCGACGCGGATGTCACGGTGACCTTCGGCGCCGCCAAGCCCGGCCTGCTGATCGGCCCCGGGGGAGTAGCGGCCGGAGAGATCGTGGTCCGCGGCATCGGCATCGCTGAGCATCTCTCGGATCCCGCCTGCGAGGCGCTCGAACTCGCCGACGGTCGCCGCTTCGCCCGACTGGTGCCCGGTCCGGAGGCGCATAAGTACAGCCGCGGGGTGGTGGGCATCGAGGCCGGCTCCCCGGAGTACGCCGGTGCCGCGCATCTGTGCGTTGCGGGTGCGCAGGCCGGGACCGCCGGGATGGTGCGCTTCGTCGGCCGGCGAGAACTCTGCGACCGGGTCGTCGACCGAGCACCCGAGGTCGTCGCGGGACGCGGCCGCGTGCAGGCATGGGTGGTCGGTCCCGGCGGGATCGATGACCCCGACCCGGTACGCAGGGCACTCGACGACGATGTACCCGTCCTCCTCGATGCCGCGGCACTGACGCACCTGCCTCCCCGGCTACGACCCGATGTGCTGCTCACGCCGCATGCTGGAGAGCTCGCGCGGATGCTCGAGGTGGAGCGCGACGAGGTCGAGGCCGATCCGTGGAGCCACGCGCGGGAGGCCGCGCGCCGGTGGGACGCCACGGTGCTGGTGAAGGGTGCCCGCACTCTGGTGGTCTCGCCGGACGGGCGCACCCTGGTGAACCTCTCCGGCACGCCCTGGCTCGCGACGGCCGGTGCCGGCGATATCCTCGCCGGCCTCGCCGGATCACTGCTCGCCTCTGGGCTCGATGCCCTCTCGGCGGGTGCCGTCGCTGCCCTCCTGCACGGCGCGGCAGGCGAGCGCGCGGCGCTCGCCGGTCCCTTCCCCGCGCACCGGATCGCCGAGTTGTTGCCGAGTGTGCTGGGTGACTTCCTCCTCCCGGCGGCGCGATGAGCGGAGCGATGCGCGGGCCCGCGCCGGCCGCGGAACTGGTGGTCGACCTCGATACCTACCGCGAGAACCTGGGTGTCCTGCGCGAGCTGGCGCCGGCATCGCAGCAGATGGCGGTCGTCAAGGCGAACGGCTACGGCCATGGCATGGTGCCGATCGCCCGAGCGGCGCGCGATGCGGGTGCGGACTGGCTCGGCGTCGCGCGACCCGAGGAGGCCCTCGCGCTGCGCTCTGCCGGTGACGGTGGACCGGTGCTGTGCTGGCTGGAGACGCCCGGGGCGCCCTTCGCCGAACTCGTGGACGCCGGGATCGAGGTCACCGCATCGTCGGCCGATCAGCTCGAGGAGATCCTCGCCATGGCGCCGTCGCGGCCTCGCGTGCAGCTCAAGGTGGACACCGGTCTCTCCCGCAACGGTGCGAGATTCGGGGCCGACTGGTCCTCCCTCGTGCGTGCGGCCGCACGGGCACAGGCGGGCGGACGCGTGGAGATCACCGGCATCTGGTCGCATTTCGCGTGCGCCGATGAGCCGGACAATCCCGCCTCGGCCGAACAGGAAGCGGTCTTCACTGCCGCGGTCGACGAACTGCGCGGAGCGGGGGTCGAGCCGGGATTGCGGCACCTGTCGAACTCCGCCGGCATCCTCACCCGCCCCTCCGCCCATCTCGATCTCGTGCGGGTGGGAATCGCCGCCTACGGCATCGACCCGGACCCGGCCGTGCGCTTCTCCGGTATCCGCCCGGTACTCACGGCGCGAGCCCGGCTCGCGCAGGTCAAGGAGGTCGAGGCGGGTGCTCGCGTCTCCTATGGATACCGCTGGACCGCCGACCGTCCCACCCGTCTCGGGCTCGTCCCCGTCGGCTACGGGGACGGTCTTCATCGCACGGCGTCCAGTAGGGCGGAGATGGGGTACGGGGGCCGGCGGGTGCCGGTGCGTGGAACGATCTGTATGGACCAGTGCGTGATCGATCTCGGCGAACTGCCTGCCCGCCGGGGTGATCGCGTGACACTGTTCGGACCCGGTGATGACGGCGAGCCCTCCGCGGAGGACTGGGCACTCGCCGCAGGCACGATCGGTTACGAGATCGTGACCCGGTTGATGGGCCGTTGGACCCGGACCTACCGAGGAGGGCGATGAGGAAATACGTGACACGAGCCGCGGCGACGGCAGGGGCCTTCGCCATCGCCGGGGTCGCGGCGACGGTCTTCAAGAACATGTCGGCCCAGCGCCGGCTCGAGCGGCGGGGCGATGAGACCCCCTTCGGCTCGGTGCATGGAGAATCGCACTATCTCGCCGCACATGACGACGTTCCGCTGCATGTCGAGGTCGACGCCGGTCCGGAGCCGACCATCGTATTCCTCCATGGCTGGATGTGCGATCTGGACACCTGGCACTATCAGCGGCTCGCCCTGCGCGGCCTGGCCCGGATGGTGTTCTGCGACCTGAGGTCACATGGCCGGTCCGGGGTGACCTCGGCCTCGAACTCCTCCCTCGATGATCTCGCCGATGATCTGCTGACGGTGCTCGAGAGTCTTGCCGCGGACTCCCGGGTGGTGCTCGTGGGCCACTCGATGGGCGGAATGGCGATCATGCGTTTCGCCGCGCGGCACCGCGATGTCTTCGATGAGCGCGTCGTGGGGGTCGTCCTCATCGGGACGAGCGGGGGCAAGCTCATGCGCAAGAGTCCCGCCCTGCGTTACATCGTGACACTGATGCGGGCCACGACGCCGGTGCTCGACTGGGGACGGGAGTTCAACAGCTTCTCGATCATCAAGCGCTGGGCGCTCGGACCCCATGCTTCCGAGACCGCGGCCGATATCTCCAATGAGATGATCCTGCGCGCCCCGTCGCGGGTCATCGTGAACTTCTATGCCAACTTCCTGGACCTGGACCTCGGCGAGGGATTCGAGGCGCTGGCGCGGGTCCCCACTGTGGTGGTCGGCGGAACCAAGGATGTGCTCACCCCCTTCTCCCACAGCCGATGGCTCGCCCGGCACATCGACGGGGCGGAGCTCGTGACGATCGAGGACGCGGGCCACATGATGATGTTCGAGGATCCCGCCACGGTGACCGAGGCGATCGAGACCGTCCTCAAGGAGGCCTCATGAGCGAGCGGGTGGCTCTGGACCTCGTGGAGGCCGGGTCCGAGCATGCCGAGGTCATCGTGGACGTCATCCATCGTTCCTTCGCCGCTCGGCCAGCCCTCGATCCGCCGACGACGGCCTTCGACGAGACCGCGGAGACCGTCGCTGCGACGCTGCGGGACTACGGGGGACTGCTCGCGCTGCGACGGGACCGGCCGATGGGCGCGATCCTGTTCGACGAGTCCCGCGAGGGACTATTGGGTCTGCGGCGCGTCAGCGTCCATCCGCAGGGCCGCGATCGCGGGGTGGCCTCCGCGATGGTGGGCGTGGCGGAGGACATCGCCGAGGAGCGCGGCAAGGACGGTATCTGGCTCGACGTGCGCGAGGAGCTGCCGGACACGGTCCGCTTCTGGACGCGCAAGCTGTACGTGCCGGTCGGGCAGACCGGACCGATGATCCACCTGGGGAAGACGCTGTGGCTCTCGCGGGAGGTCCCCGATACGACCTCGATGCATGAGCTGGCTGCCGATGTCGCCCGCCTGCTGCGCCCGGGCGATCTGCTGGTGCTCAGCGGTGACCTCGGGGCCGGCAAGACCACGTTCACCCAGGGGCTCGGTGAGGCACTGGGGGTGCGCGGCCCGATCACCTCGCCTACCTTCGTCATCGCGCGCACGCACCCCTCGCTGGTCGATGGTCCGCCGCTGGTGCACGTGGATGCCTACCGATTGGGCGATGCCGCCGAGATCGACGACCTCGACCTGGATGCCTCGACCGAGGAGTCGGTCACGGTCGTGGAGTGGGGTGAGGGCAGGGCCGAGCAGCTGGCGGACAGCTGGCTCTCGGTGCGCATCGAGGCGCGCGCGGTCGATGACACGGATCCGGTGGGCACGGGCTCCGGGGTGGAGTCTCCGGACATGCGGGTGGTCACGATCCGCCCTCGCGGACCCCGCTGGATCGACGTTCCCCTGCGCTCCACCCTCCTGCGCTGACCGCGGGCGGTGAGTAGGCGTCCGTTCCTGGTCGCCGCCGGCGTGGCAGCGTCCGATGCGGACCGTGGAACGGACGCTGTCTCCGCCCCGCGACTGGGGCTCTGCGGGCCGGGCCACGTAGGCTGGGGTCGTGCTGCTCCTCGCCCTCGACACGGCCACACCCGCCATCACCGCGGCGGTGCACGATGGGTCGCGCGTGCTCGGCGAGGCCACGGCACATGGCGCGATGGCGCATGGCGAGCTGCTGGCATCGCAGATCCGCGCGGCCCTCGAGCAGGCGGGTGTGGGTGCCGGGGAGCTGACCGATGTGGCGGTCGGCGTGGGCCCAGGTCCCTACACCGGTCTGCGGGTCGGCGTCGTCACGGCACTGACGCTCGCCCAGACCCTCGATCTGATCCCCCACGGGGTGTGCACCCTCGACATCCTCGCGGCCGACACCGACCAGGCCGACGTGATCGTGGCGACCGACGCGCGCCGCAAGGAGGTCTACTGGGCGCGTTACGCCGGCGGCGTACGGGTGGACGGGCCCGCGGTCGACAAGCCGGCCACCGTCGCCGAACTCGGGCTCCCGGTCATCGGCCGTGGTGCGGAGATCTATGCCGATGTCCTGATGCGGGCGCCCGGGCCGCTCGATCCATCGGCGGCGGCGCTGGCTCGCCTCGTGGTCGCCGAACGAGCCGCGGAGCTTCCCCTGGAACCCCTGTACCTGCGGCGTCCGGATGCGACGGTGCCGGTCGCTGCCACGCGGACATGAGATGACGCTGCGGTCCGGCTCCACCGACGATGTGCCGGCACTGGTCGAGGTGGAGAAGCTCTGTTTCGGCACCGATGCGTGGAGCCGGAGCCAGCTCGCCGACGAGTTCGCCACATCGCGGATCATCATCGTGGACGAGGACGAGGAGGGCCTCGCCGGATATGCCACCGTGTCGCTCGCGGGCCCCGACGCCGAGCTGCTGCGGATCGCCGTCCTTCCGGTGCGCCGGCGCCGCGGAACCGCCCGACGACTGCTCGCCGAGGTGTGGAGCCGTGCCACCGGGCGAGGGGCGGAACGGATGCTGTTGGAGGTCGACGCGGACAACCTGCCGGCGATCGGGCTCTACCGCCGCTTCGGCTTCTCCGATCTGACGATCCGCCGCGGCTACTACCGGGGACGCGACGCGTTGGTGATGGAGCGACGCGGATGAGCGGGATCATCGAGGCGATGCGGTCCTGGCCATGGGCGTGGGCCTGGTGCGGATTCTTCCTCGTGGCCTTCCTGCGTGCCGGTGCCACCTATCTCATCGGCCGGGGCGTCACCGCCGGCGTGATCCGCTGGCGTCCGCCTCACGCCCGCACCCGCGCCGTCATGGACCGGGTCGGGACCTGGGGAGCCCCCGTCGTCGCGTTGAGCTTCCTGACGGTCGGTGTGCAGACCATCGTCAACCTGTCGGCCGGACTCATCGAGATGCGCTGGCACCGCTATCTGTCGGGTCTGATCCCCGGGGCCGCCGCCTGGGCGACCATCTGGTCCACGATCGGCATGGCCGCGTTCTATGCCCTGCTCGGAGGGCTGCGCGGCGAGCCGCTCGTGGCGCTGGGAGGGCTCGTCGTCGTGGCGGCCGTGGTGGTGATATATCTCGCGCTGCGCAAACGGGCCGCTCGAGTTGTGAGCGGCGACGACAGTGGCAGTCTGAATCCATGAGCAACACACCCGACGAGACGCCCGCGGACTCGCAGTTCCTCAGCCAGGACCCGCCGGAGGACACCCTCATCGAACGTGGCGTGGACGATCCGCTCGACGAGGGCTTCAGCGCTCCCGAGCGCTGGTCCGCCGGTGAAGGATTCGGTACGACTCCCGAGGAGGAGCTGCAGGGGGAGTCGCTGGACCAGCGTCTCGCCCAGGAGATCCCCGATGCTGATCCCTACGCCGAGGTGGTCGGGGAGGACCTCGACGACGGCGAGGTCGGGCGCGATCGGTCGGGCCGCCTCGTCGACCCCGATGCGGGCATCGGAGAGGATGTCGAGTCCGAACTGCTCGGGAGCGATGCCGGGATCGACGGAGCGGCCGCGAGCGCCGAGGAAGCTGCGGTACACACCATCGATGACGAGGAGTGAGCCCACGGTCGTGGTCGGCTTCGACCTCGACATGACCCTCATCGACTCACGTCCCGGGATCGCTGCCACCTACCACGAGCTGGTGCGTCGCACCGGCGTGCCGATCGATGTCGATCTCGTCGTCTCCCGGCTCGGTCCGCCGCTCGAGGTGGAGTTGTCCAACTGGTTCGCCGACACCGAGGTCGACAAGGCGGCACAGCTCTATCGCGAGCTCTATCCTGAGCTCGCGATCGAGCCGGTCCGACCGCTCCCCGGTGCGCTCGCCGCGCTCACGGTGGCCGCGGCGCGCGGTGAGACGATGGTGGTCACGGCTAAGAACGAGCGTCATGCGCGTCTGCACGTGGAGCACCTGGGACTGCCCGTCGACCATGTCGCGGGCGGCGTATGGCGTGGTGGCAAGTCCGAGGTCCTCGTACGGCATCGCGCCGGTGTATATGTCGGCGACCACGTCCACGACATGGAGGCCGCGCGCATCGCGGAGGTGCCCGGACTGGGAGTCGCCTCGGGCCCGTGCTCGGAGGAGGAACTCGCCGCCGCGGGTGCCGCCGCGACGCTGCCGGATCTGTCCGGCTTCGCGGCCTGGTTCAGTGAACACGTGTAACGCCAGTGGCCTACGCTGGGCGAATGCGCGACATCACGTACCCGCCGATCATCCTCACGGCCAAGATGCTCTTCAAGCTGCTGGGGATGCGGTTCCAGACGTCCGGCACCGAGCACATCCCCCGCGAGGGCGGTGCCGTCTTGGCGGCCAATCACATCGGGTACGTCGATTTCATCTTCGACGGTCTCGCCGCTCAGCCGAGCAAGCGACTCGTGCGCTTCATGGCCAAGAAGGAGGCCTTCGAGCACGTGGTCTCCGGACCGGTCATGCGGTCGCTCCATCACATCGCGGTGGACCGCGAGAGCGGTGAGACCTCCTTCCGTGATGCGGTGGAGTACGCGAGGTCCGGGGAGATCGTCGGGATCTTCCCCGAGGCGACGATCAGCCGCTCCATGGAGATCAAGGAGCTGAAGACCGGTGCCGTCCGCATCGCCGCGGAGGCGGGTGTCCCGCTGATCCCGATGGTGACGTGGGGGACTCAGCTGCTGAAGACCAAGGATCACGACAGCGACCTTTTTGGACGGGGAAAGACCATCGCCCTGCATGTCGGGGCACCGCTGGAGGTGACCGGTGAGGATCCGGTGGCCGAGACCGAGCGGTTGCGGGTGGCGATGCGCGAGCTGCTGGACAAGGCCATCACCGAGTATCCGGTGAGCCCGGAGGGTCAGTGGTGGGCGCCCGCGCGCTACGGCGGCCTGGCGCCGACCCCGGAGGAGGCCGAGCGCCTCGATGCCGAGGAGAAGGCCGCCCGCGCCGCCCGCCGCGTGGCTCGCGAGGACGACTGACCCGGTTAGCCGTTCGGTGCGCCGCTGGAGGCGGCGGTAGCCGGACGCGGGGGAGCGACTGAGTCGGCTGAGGCGCGGCCGGGCGTCACTGGCCGGCCGCCTAGACTGGCGCGGTGACTGAACCGCTGGTCCTGGGCATCGAGTCCTCGTGCGACGAGACGGGTGTCGGCATCGTCCGCGGCACGGAGATCCTCGCCCATGCGGTCGCCTCGAGTGTCGAGGAGCATGTGCGCTACGGCGGTGTCGTGCCCGAGGTCGCCAGCCGCGCGCATCTCGAGGCGATGGTGCCGACCCTCGAACAGGCGTACAGCCGAGCTGGGCTGGATGTCCGCGATGTCGACGCGATCGCGGTCACCTGCGGCCCGGGGCTCACCGGTGCGCTCCTCGTCGGGGTCGCTGCGGCGAAGGCCCTTGCGCTGGCCCACGGCAAACCCCTCTACGGTGTCAACCATCTCGCGGCGCATGTGGCCGTCGACCAGTTGGAGCACGGCCGGTTCGGTGAGCGGGTGGTCGCACTGCTGGTGAGCGGCGGACACACCGAGCTGTTGCTCGTCGATGACATCGCCACGGACATCACGATGCTCGGTTCCACCATCGACGATGCGGCCGGCGAGGCCTTCGACAAGGTCGCGCGCCTCCTGGGCCTGCCGTACCCCGGGGGTCCGGAAATCGACCGAGCGGCTCGGGAGGGCGATCCGACCGCCGTGCCCTTCCCCCGAGGCCTCACCACCGGACGTGATCTCGAGCGCTATCGCTGGGACTTCTCCTTCTCGGGTCTCAAGAGCGCCGTGTCCCGGCACGTGCAGCACGAGCAGCGCATGGGTCGGCCGGTGCCTGTCGCGGATATCGCGGCATCGTTCCAGGATGCGGTGTGCGATGTGCTGAGCAAGAAGGCGGTCGCTGCCTGTGTGGCACATGACGTGCCCCGGCTCGTGCTGGGCGGAGGCGTGGCCGCCAACGGACGGCTGCGCCACTATGTGCTCGAACGCGCCGAGGCATCTGGGATCGAGGTGCGCATCCCGCCGCCCTCGCTGTGCACTGACAACGGCGCGATGGTGGCGGCGCTCGGCGCCGAACTGGTCGCCCGCGGGGTGGCCCCCTCCTCGCTCGACCTTCCTGTCGACTCCGGCATGCCGGTCTCGCAGATCGTCGCCGCCTGAGGCGTCCTCCGGACGGTGCGGGGACGGCCGGCTGCCGCGAGCGCCTACGAGCGAATCGTGCATCTCCGACGATCCTGCGGAGTGTCTCCGGGGCCGAAGCATCGCACAGTCCATGCCGGTTTCCGCCGAGACGTCAACGGACCGGACGCACCCAGAAGGCCCGGCCCTTCCCGGCCACGCGAGTGACCACGAGGGTCGCGGGGATATCGCCGGTCGGTTTGAGTTGCGCGATGAGGCGTTCGGGCACGATGTCGACCCCGCGCTTCTTGATCGTGAGGGTGCCGAGGTTCCGTTCGCGCAGGGCGGCGCGCAGGGACTTCGCGCGGAACGGGAGCTCCTCGACGATCTCGAACCAGCGCCCCAGGTTGCCCGACGGCGGGGTGTCACAGGTCAGATAGGCGATCTTGGGGTCGAGGAGCCCGCCGTCGATCCGCTCACCCAGCTCCGCGACGAGACCCGCACGGATCACGGCGTCATCGGGTTCGACGATGAACCGCCGGGGCGGGGCGAGTCGGGCCTGGACGCCGCGCGAGGAGATCGACTCGGCGGACGGGAGGCTCGTGGCGCGGCGCTCTGGCCGTTCCCAGCCGGCACCCCACAGGCACGCCTCGACGAGGTCGCCCCGGTCGCTGACCCATTCGACGCCGACCCCTGGGGGGATCGCATCGTGGGCGATGCCGGGCATGACCTTCGCGACGGCCCGGCCGTCCAGCAGGCGGGCGATCCACTCCCACGGAGGGGTGAGCTGGTCGAGCCGGGTGAGACGACCGCTGCCGTCGCGGCGGGCCGGATCGACGAAGGCGACCTCGTCCTCGGAGATCGGTGTCTCGAGCGCGTCGCCGGCTTCGACCTGTCCGTCGATCCCGAGGGCCGAGAGATTGCCGCGGGCGATGGCCGCGCGCAGTGGGTCGATCTCGATGCCGCGCACGGTGAGTCCTGCCCGGGCGAAGGCGATGAGATCGGCACCGATGCCGCAGCCGAGGTCTACAACGGTCCGAGCGCCCAGGTCGCGGAGCTGCTCGGCCCGATGGCGAGCCACCGGCGCGCGCGTTGCCTGCTCCAGCGCATCGGGGGTGTAGTACAGATGGGCCGCATCCGGTCCCAGCTTGGCGACGGCCTTCGCCCGGAGCCGTTGCTGGGTGATGGCCGCGGCGACGAGCTCTCCGGGGTGTTCGCGACGCAGTCGAGTGCCCAGGGCGAGGTCGGACGTGTCCGGTGGCTCCTCGGCCACCGCGGCGAGCAGCCGTTGGCCCGCAGGGGTCAGCAGATGTTCGAAGGTCGCGAGGTCCACCCAGCCATTGTCGCCGTTGCCGAGGCGCCCCCGGCGCGCGGCCGGTCCCGTGGGCGACCCGCCCCGTGGAGCGGTGCGAAGTAGTCTCCACCGACATTGAGCGCCGCGACACAGCGTCACGTGACCGACCACTCGCCGACTCGCAGTGGACGCTCCGGGAGCAGCGCGGTCTGGGCCGCGCGGGCCCGTCCGGACTCGCTCTCGACGAGCAGCTCCCGCTGCGCCCCGGCGGCGAGACCGCAGAACTCCGCCACCTGAGTGGCATCGGAGGTCATGACCAGGCTGGCCGTATCGAGGGTGTGCCGGCAGAGAGTGTGCTCGCGGGGGAGCGAGGTGGGGAGGTCACCGGACGCACCGGGGAGGAAGGCGCGATCGCCGTCGAAGACGGCCACCGCGGAGCCGGGTACGTCGAACATGCGCCGGGCGATGCGGGTGATGCGATCGAGAACGGGGAGCTCGCGGTCCGGCGAAGGCGTCTTCAGTTTGGCCATCTCGGGCCGCCCCGGGGTCGATACCAGAAAAAGACGATGCGCCGCCACGGTTAGCACTCTCTTGGTGTGAGTGCCAAGGTTTGCTATCGTCCTCTTTAGCACTCGGATAGTCTGAGTGCCAGTTCCTTCGGTGGCCCCGACCCCCGCGACGGCGTGGTCACCGGACACCTGAATTCGTAGCAGTAACCGTCGAAAGGGGAGGTCGACCAGTGTCGGTCACCATCAAGCCGCTCGAGGACCGCGTCGTCGTCAAGGCGCTCGAAGCCGAGCAGACCACCGCATCCGGTCTCGTGATTCCGGACACCGCCAAGGAGAAGCCCCAGGAGGGCGAGGTCGTGGCCGTGGGCCCCGGCCGCGTCAGCGACAACGGGGAGCGCGTCCCGGTCGATGTCGCCACCGGCGACAAGGTCATCTTCAGCAAGTACGGCGGCACCGAGGTCAAGTACGACGGACAGGACTATCTCATCCTCTCCGCTCGCGACATCCTCGCTGTCGTCTCCTGACCCCGTGCTCCGGCGTCGTCCCTCGGGGCGGCGCCGGAGCCGCTTTCGCCCCTGAATCCTTCAGTAGAAGAGGTCTGATCCTTCTATGCCCAAGATCCTGGAGTTCGACGAGGACGCACGCCGCGCGCTAGAGCGCGGCGTCGACAAGCTCGCCGACACCGTCAAAGTCACCCTCGGCCCCAAGGGCCGCTATGTCGTGCTCGACAAGAAGTGGGGCGCTCCCACGATCACCAACGACGGCGTCTCCGTCGCGCGTGAGGTCGAGCTGGACGACCCGTTCGAGAACCTCGGCGCTCAGCTCGCCAAGGAGGTCGCCACCAAGACCAATGACATCGCCGGCGATGGCACCACCACCGCCACGGTGCTCGCCCAGGCGATGGTCCACGAGGGCCTGCGCGCCGTGGCCGCCGGAGCCAACCCGGTCGGCCTCAAGCGGGGCATCGAGGCCGCCGTCGAGGCCGTCACCGATGAGCTGCGCAACCGCGCCCGCGATGTCGACGATGTCGCCGATATGACCGCGGTCGCCACGGTTTCCAGCCGTGACGGGCATATCGGCGAGCTCATCGCCGATGCCTTCGACAAGGTCGGCAAGGACGGTGTCATCACCGTTGAGGAGTCCAACACCATGGGCACCGACCTCGAGTTCACCGAGGGCATGCAGTTCGACAAGGGCTACCTGTCGCCCTACATGGTGACCGACACCGAGCGCATGGAGGCCGTGCTCGACGATCCGTACATCCTGGTCAATCAGGGCAAGATCTCCGCGGTGCAGGAGCTGCTGCCGCTGCTGGAGAAGGTCGTCCAGGCCGGTAAGCCGCTGTTCATCATCGCCGAGGACATCGAGGGCGAGGCGCTCTCGACCATCGTCGTCAACAAGATCCGCGGCACCTTCACCTCGGTCGCGGTCAAGGCCCCGGCCTTCGGCGACCGCCGCAAGGCGATCCTGCAGGACATCGCGACCCTCACCGGCGCCACCGTGGTGACGCCGGATGTGGGTCTCAAGCTCGACCAGGTCGGTCTCGAGGTGCTCGGTAGCGCGCGTCGTGTCGTGGTGACCAAGGACAACACCACCATCGTCGACGGTGGTGGCGAGCAGGCCGAGGTCGATGGCCGTGTGGCTCAGATCAAGGCCGAGATCGAGAACACCGACTCCGAGTGGGATCGCGAGAAGCTTTCGGAGCGTCTCGCCAAGCTCGCCGGCGGCGTCTGCGTCATCCGTGTCGGTGCGGCCACCGAGGTCGAGCTCAAGGAGAAGAAGCACCGCATCGAGGACGCCGTCTCCGCAACGCGCGCCGCGATCGAGGAGGGCATCGTTCCCGGCGGCGGTTCGGCCCTCGTCCATGCTGTGGGCGTGCTCGACGACGACCTCGGCCTCAGCGGCGACGAGGCCGTGGGCGTGCGGATCGTCCGCAAGGGCGCCGACGCTCCGCTGGAGTGGATCGCCCGCAACGGCGGTGCCTCCGGTGAGGTCGTGGTCTCCAAGGTCCGCGAGAGCGGTGACGGCTACAATGCCGCCTCCGACGAGTACGGCGACCTGCTCGCGCAGGGCATCCTCGACCCGGTCAAGGTCACGCGCTCGGCGCTCGCCAATGCGGCCTCGATCACCGCGATGCTGCTGACGACCGAGACCCTGGTCGTCGACAAGCCGGCCGAGGAAGAGGGCGATCACGCCGGTCACAGCCACTGACCGTTTCACTTGCCCGGACAGGGCCCGGAGCTGCGGCTCCGGGCCCTGTCCGTTTTCTCCACGTCACCGCTCGTCGTGCGGAGCGGTGCGTCACTCACCGCCGGGCGAGGGCGCGGCACTCCGGGTGACACTGGACATATTCAATGTTACATTGATGGTGTCACATCGAGAGGATGATGCGCGATGGTCGCGACGGCAGTGGATTTCCGACAGCAGATCGATCCCGACGGCACCCTCGAGCGCCTGCTCAAGTCGTCGGCGACGTTGTCCTATGACCCGGACCAGGAAGTTGACTGGGAGGCCCCGCTCGACCCGACCAAGTACGGGCTGAACCCCGAGTGGTCGACGCTCTACGGCACGCGTCTGTGGAGTGAGATGAGCGAGGAGCAGCGCATCGCGCTGACCCGCCACGAGGTCGGCTCGATCATGAGCACCGGCATCTGGTTCGAGATGATCCTGCAGCAGATGATCCTGCGCGATCAGTACTGCGGCGTCTACGGGGGCTCGGAGTTCCAGTTCGCTCTCACCGAGATCGCCGACGAGTGCCGCCACTCGCTGATGTTCGCCAAGACCTGCACCAAGATGGGTGTCCCGCACTACAAGCCGAAGCGCTACGTGCAGGAGCTCGCGCGCGGACTCAAGACTGTCGCCGGCGGCGAGGTCGCGTACGGGGCCATCCTGGTGGCCGAGGAGATCCTCGATGTCATGCAGCGTGACTGGATGCGCGGTGAGGACGTGCTCGACGAGGTCCGCACCACGAGCAAGATCCATGTGGTCGAGGAGGCGCGGCACATGAAGTTCGCGCGTCATGAGATCCGTGAGCACCTGGCGGACGCGAGTCCGCTGCGACGCAAGGCCAGCGCGGCGGTCATCGCCGGCGGGGCCAAGTTCGTCGTCGACTCGATGGTGAGCGATCAGGTGTACGCGAATGTGGGCCTCGACCGCCGGCGTGCCGTGGCCGAGGCGAAGGCCAATACGCACCACCAGAACCTCATGCGGATGAGCTGTGTGCACCTCATGGACTTCCTGTCCGAGGCGGGCCTGCTCACCCCTCATGCTATGCGGCTCTACCGCAGCGTCCACATGCTCTGACCCACGTCCAGCGACACGTGACACTCACCACAACGCATGTTACATTTTCGATGTCATATTGCTGCGAGGGAGGCACACCATGACGATCGCCCCGGAGAACTTCCGCGCCACACTCAACGACGACGAGCTGGAGCGGCTGCTCGAGTCATCCGAGCAGTTGTCGTACCAGCCCGACGACGAGATCGACTGGGAGGCCCCGCTCGATCCGACCAAGTACGGGCTGAACCCCGAGTGGTCGACGCTCTACGGCACGCGGCTGTGGGACGAGATGAGCGAACAGCAGCGCATCGCGCTGACCCGCCACGAGGTCGCGTCGATCATGAGCACCGGCATCTGGTTCGAGACGCTGCTGCAGCACCTGATCCTGCGTAGCCAGTACTCGGCTCCCTATGGCGGCTCGGAGTTCCGCTGGGCGCTCACCGAGATCGCGGACGAGTGCCGCCACTCGCTGATGTTCTCCAAGACCTGCGCCAAGCTCGATGCCTCGGACTATCGGCCACAGCGGTATGTCCACGAGCTCGCCCGGCTGCTCAAGAATGTCGCCAATGGCGAGATCTCGTATGGCTGCATCCTGGTGGCCGAGGAGATCCTCGACGTCATGCAGCGTGACTGGATGCGCGGTGAGGACGTGCTCGACGAGGTCCGCACCACGAGCAAGATCCATGTGGTCGAGGAGGCGCGGCACATGAAGTTCGCGCGGATGGAGATCGTGGACTACCTCAAGGGCGTCTCGTCCACCCGTCGCCGGGTCAGCGCCTATGTCATCGCGGCCGCGGCGACCTTCATCGTGCGCGAGATGGTCAGCAAGGACGTCTACGCCAATGTCGGTCTGCCCCGTGAGAGGGCGATCGCGGAGGCGAAGGCCAATACCCATCACCACAACCTGATGCGGATGAGCTGCGTGCACCTCATGGACTTCCTGTCCGAGGCCGGTCTGCTGACTCCCGCGGCGATGCGGATGTACCGCAGCGTCCACATGCTCTGAGCCAGGAAGTCCCCTCACATGGCCTACGCGATCACCCAGAGCTGCTGCAACGATGCCTCCTGTGTGTCGGTGTGCCCGGTGGACTGCATCCACCCGACACCCGATGAGCCGGACTTCGGCGCGACCGACATCCTCTACGTCGACCCCAAGGTCTGCATCGACTGCGGTGCCTGCGCCGACGCGTGCCCGGTCTCGGCGATCAAGCCCGTCGATGTCCTGCGCGGCGGTGAGGAGGTCTTCGCCCAGCTGAATGCTGACTTCTACGCTGAACGTCCTACGCGAGTCGCCCCCGCCACCCATACCTGGGAGGAGATGGGGGCCGTAGTGGACCGTCCGTTGCGCGTCGCCGTGGTGGGCACCGGCCCGGCAGCCTCCTATGCTGCCCGTCATCTGCTCCTGTCGACGGATGCTCGCGTCACGATGCTCGACAAGTCGCCGGTCCCCGGCGGACTGGTGCGCGGGGGAGTCGCGCCCGATCACGTCGAGACGAAGACCTTCGCGAATCTCTTCGACTGGGCGTACCGGCACCCGCGCACCTCGATGTACATGAATGTCGAGGTCGGCGTGGACGTGACCCATGAAGAGTTGTTGCAGTATCACGATGCCGTCATCTACGGCGTCGGCGCACGGTTGGATCGTGCCCTCGGCGTCCCCGGCGAAGACCTCTCGGGTGTCTTCGGTGCGCCGGAGGTCGTCGGCTGGTACAACGCGGCGATCGACATCCCCGCCGAGTCGGTCCATCTCGGCGGCGAGCGGATGGTCATCGTCGGCAATGGCAATGTGGCGCTCGATGTCGCGCGGATCGTCCTCTCGGATCCGGCGTCGCTGCGACGCACGGACATGGCCGACCACGCGATCGACGAGATCGAGCGTTCGGCTATCCGGGAGGTCGTGTTGCTCGGACGCCGTGGACCGGAGGTCGCGGCCTTCACCCGTCCTGAGCTGTTGATGATGCCCGAGGGCATCGATGTCGTGGTGGCCCGTGATGAGGCCACGGAGGCCGCATTCGACGCGGCCGAGCCGGGGTCCAAGGCGGCGCTCCTCGCTGCCCTGCCGCGGGCGGAGGTGGATCTGACGGCGGCTCCCCCGGAAGGCAAGCGGCTGGTCTTCGCCTTCGGTGGCCAGATCGTGTCGGTGGAGGGCGGCGATGCGGTCGAGGCGGTGCAGATCGCTCCGACGGGGCGGCCCGATGAGGCCGTCAAGGTCCCGGCGGGCACCGTGGTGCGATCCACCGGCCACCGGGGACGTCCGGTGGCGGGCCTCCCCTTCGACGATGTGACCGCGACCGTGCCCAATGTCGACGGTCGGGTGATCGATCCGGACACCGGAGCCGCGATCCCCGGAGCCTATGTCACCGGATGGATCAAGCGCGGGGCGACGGGTGGTATCGGCACTAACCGCACGTGTGCGCACGAGACGGTCGCCACGCTCCTGCAAGACGCCGCCGACGGTGCGCTGCGGATGCCGGGAGGATCGCGCCGGAGCTTCGGCAAACTCCTACGCCGCCGCGTCCCGTCGCTCGTGAGCCGTCGCCGGATGTTCGCGATCGAGGACGCGGAGCGCGGCCGCGGTGCTGCGGCAGGTCGTCCTCGCGTCAAGTTCGCGTCCTCGTCCCAGATGCTCGACGCCGCTCGTCGCTGATACGAGATTCGGCCGGTTGCGACCCGTTTTCCGTTTGCCACAACGGGTCACGATCGGCGCCAAGCCGCCACGCCTCGCTCAGGGACGCAGGGCCCTCGCCCGGACCACGATGACGGATCGGAGGTAGCGTCACCGGGGTGAGCGCACAGGGAGGTCACCGGCCCGGAACAGCGGGGTACCGGCGCCTCAACTGGGCCATGCTCATGGCCGGGATCGCCGCCTTCGGGATGCTCTACAGCACCCAGCCGCTGCTGCCGCAGATCAGTAGCGCCTTCGGCGTCTCCGCGACCGCCGCGGCGCTCACGGTCTCGGCGGGCACCGGAGGACTGGCTGTCACTGTCGTGGCCGCTACCTGGCTGGGTCAGCGCGTCGGCCGCGTGGCCGTCATGCGTGTCGGGCTGGTCGTGGCGGTGCTCGCTCAGCTGACCAGCACCGCCATGCCGACCTTCGAACTGCTGTTGGCGGCGCGGGTCGTGCTCGGGCTCGCATTGGCCGGTGTCGTCGGCGTGGCGATGGGGCATGTCGGTGCCGAGGTGCATGCGGTGGGCATCGGGCGGGCGATGGGACTGTATGTCGCGGGCAACTCGTTGGGCGGGGTGATCGGACGTCTCGTGACCTCGGGGGTCTCGGAGTTCGCGTCCTGGCGTGTGGCCGATGCGGCGCTCGGAGCGATCGCGGCAGCGGCGACCGCTGCCTTCGTGATCCTGCTGCCCGCCAGCGAGCAGGTGCCGCGGCGCGATCAGACCGAGCGGGTGCGCCCCGATCCACGGGCCTGGCTGCGAGTGGACGTGTGGGCTCTGGCGGCGATCCCCTTCCTGCTCATGGGCGGGTTCGTCGGTGTCTACAACTTCCTCACCTACCGGCTGATGGAGCCGCCCTTCTCGCTGACGCCCGGACTCGTCGGACTGGTCTTCCTGGCCTACCTGGCCGGTACCGCGGCCTCCGTCCTGGCTGGCCGATCGGCCGACCGCTTCGGGCGACCGGTCAGCGTGCTGGCCGCACTCGTGCTGATGGGCACGGGAGTCCTCGTGACGCTCTCGGATCGGCTGTCGCTCGTCGTCACCGGACTGGTGATCATGACCGCGGGTTTCTTCGCGGCGCATGCCGTCGCCAGTGGGTGGATGCCGGTCGTCGCCGGAGACCTGGGCCCCGCGGCGAGCGGGTTGTACGTCTCTGGGTATTACGGTGGATCGAGTGTCCTCGGCGCGGCCCTCGGGCTCGCCTGGAGCGGGGGAGGATGGCCCGCGACGGCGTGGACTGTGCTCGCGCTCACAGGCCTGGCGGCCGGGTGTGTCGCGCTGGTCGCCCGCCGTAGACTTGGTGCATGAGCGAGCGCAGCGAGCGAGTCATCGACGGGGTGACGGCATGAGCGAGGTCGGTATCCCGGATAAGTTCGCGAGCCTGGGGCTCACCTACGACGACGTGCTGCTCCTGCCCGGGGAGACCGATGTCATCCCCAGCGATGTCGACACCACGGCCCGGCTGACGCGCGACATCACCCTGCGGATCCCGCTGCTGTCCAGTGCGATGGACACCGTCACTGAGTCGCGCATGGCGATCGCGATGGCGCGCGAGGGCGGCATCGGCATCCTGCACCGCAATCTCTCGATCGAGGATCAGGCCTATCAGGTCGACCTCGTCAAGCGCACGCAGACCGGTATGATCCCCAATCCGGTCACCATCAACCCCAAGGCCACGCTCGAGGAGCTCGACGAGATCTGCGGCCAGTACCGCGTCTCGGGTCTGCCGGTGGTCGACGCCGACGACACGCTGCTGGGCATCATCACCAACCGCGATCTGCGCTTCGTGCCGGTAGCGGAATGGTCGCGGCGCACGGTCGGCGAGATCATGACTCCGATGCCGCTCATCACCGGCCCGGTGGGCATCAGCCGAGAGGACGCCGCCGAGCTGCTGCGCGCGCACAAGCGCGAGCGGCTGCCCATCGTCGATGCCGACGGTCGTCTCGCGGGCCTCATCACCGTCAAGGACTTCGTGAAGTCCGAGCAGTTCCCGCTGGCCACCAAGGACAGCGAGGGACGTCTGCTGGTCGGTGCGGCGGTCGGCTTCTTCGGCGACTCCTACGACCGCGCCGGCCGGCTCATGGAGGCGGGCGTGGATGTGCTCGTCGTCGACACCGCGCACGGCCACGCGAGCGCGTTGCTGGACATGGTGCGCAAGCTCAAGGCCGACCCGGCCTTCAACGGGGTCCAGATCGTCGGTGGCAATATCGCCACCCGTGCCGGCGCGCAGGCGCTCGTGGACGCGGGGGTGGACGCGGTCAAGGTCGGCGTCGGACCCGGCTCGATCTGCACGACCCGTGTCGTCGCGGGTGTCGGCGTCCCCCAGGTCTCGGCCGTCTACGAGGCATCGCTGGCGACCAAGCCGGCGGGTGTTCCGCTCATCGCCGACGGTGGCCTGCAGTACTCCGGTGACATCGCCAAGGCACTCGTCGCCGGTGCCGACTCCGTGATGGTGGGCTCCTTGCTCGCCGGCTGCGAGGAGAGCCCCGGTGAGCTGATCTTCGTCAATGGCAAGCAGTACAAGGCCTACCGGGGGATGGGCTCGGTCGGGGCGATGGCCTCGCGCGGCAAGAAGTCCTACTCCAAGGACCGTTACTTCCAAGCCGATGTCACGAGCGACGACAAGATCGTGCCCGAGGGCATCGAAGGGCGTGTCGCCTACCGCGGTCCGCTCTCCACGGTCGCGCATCAGCTCGTCGGGGGACTGCACCAGTCGATGTTCTATGTCGGCTCGCGTACGGTGCCGGAGCTGCAGGAGAAGGGGCGCTTCGTGCGGATCACGGCCGCCGGTCTGAAGGAGTCGCACCCCCACGACATCCAGATGACCGTCGAGGCTCCCAACTACACCGTCCTCTGAGGTCTCGCCACCCGAGCCTTCCTGGCGTGGTAGCGGAGAAGGCATGCGTCAAAAAGTTCGCTACGTGGGCGAAATCCTTGAAACGGCAGCGGAATCGACGTGTTAGAGGCCACGGAGCGAAGTAGCGACGTTCCTCCGTTTCGGGCGCCGATGCGGTGTCTCGTCTGCCCTGCGATGTCAGGGAAAAAGTTGACGGTTCTCGCCGGAAACGAAATCTGCCTGAAAGTTTCCTGAGTTTTTGGCAGTAACCCACCATGACCGCCTCGGTCTCCAGGCGCTCCAATGATCTCACCGTGTGGCGTAGGTCATATCGACCTGGCCCTGATCGAGAGGAGCGTCCATGTTCCCGTGGACCCGAGTGGTGAGTGTGACGGCAGCGGCGGCAGCGATGACGCTCGTCGCCGCGTGCGGGGGAGAGTCCGGCGGCGGAGACGAGGTGAGTGTCGCGGGGATCTTCTCGGGACCGACGACCGATGCCGACTACAACGCCCTCGGGCTCAAGGCCCTCGAGGCGGCGGAGGCCGATGGTGCCCGCACCGGTCATTCCGAGAGCGTTCCCGTCCCTGATATCGAGCGTGTCCTGAACGAGTACGTCGCCGACGGATTCTCCGTCGTGTGGACCCACGGATCGCAGTTCTACGATGCGACCGCCAAGATCGCCGAGCAGAACCCCGATGTCACGTTCATCGCGGAGTTCGATGGCGAGCCGGAGAACCAGCCCGACAATGTCTGGGTCATCGACCGCAACTTCCACACCGTCTTCTACCCGATCGGCACACTCGCCGCGAACCTCAGCACGAGCGGCCAGGTCGGCTACCTGGGCGGGCTGTCGCTGCCCTTCTCCTACTCGGAGGTCCATGCCGTCGAGCAGGCGATCACCGACAGTGGCAAGAATGTCACCCTCAATCCGGTCTGGTCGGGCGACTTCAACGAGACCGTCAAGGCACAGCAGCTCACTACGCAGCTGCTATCTGGCGGCAACGATGTCATCGTGACGTCGCTCAACCTGGGTGTCGTCGGTGCCTTCAAGGCCGTGACGCAGAAGCCCGCCGGGGAGGCCTGGCTGACGGTCAAGTACACCGACAAGTCCAAGAACGGGCCCGACCACTATGCCGCGACGGTCCTCTACGACTTCGAGCAGCCGCTGACCGAGATCCTCGAGTCGATCGAGTCCGGCGAGCGGTCCGGCTACTACCAGATGGGCTTCGGGAAGGGCGCGAGCGTCGACGTCAGCGACGCGGTGCCGGCAGAGGTGAGGACCGCCGTGGAAGAGGCCGTCGAGGGCATCAAGAACGGCTCGATCACTGTCGAACTCGATCAGACGGAGCCCAAATGAGTCAGTCCGCTCCACGACTCTCCATGCGCGGGATCGTCAAGGAGTTCGGGCCGGTCAGGGCACTCGACCGAGCCGAGCTGGAGGTGGCTCCTCGGGAGATCCACGGTCTCCTCGGGGGCAACGGCGCGGGCAAGACCACCTTGATGAATGTGCTGTACGGCCTCTACCGCGCCGATGCCGGCACCATCGCGATCGACGGCGCGGAGGTCGTCATCGCCTCGCCGAAGGACGCGATCGATGCGGGGGTCGGCATGGTGCACCAGAGCTTCCTGCAGATCGACAGCTATACCGTCACCGAGAACATCGTCCTGGGCACCAAGCTCCCCGGACCGGCGTGGCGGCTGGATCTCTCCGATCCGCGGGAGCAGGTGGCCGAGCTGAGCAGCCGATTCGGCTTGCACGTCGACCCGGAGGCGATCGTCGAGGATCTTCCGGTCGGCGTGCGCCAACGGGTCGAGATCCTCAAAGCGCTCTACCGCGGCGTGGGCACGCTGATCCTCGACGAGCCGACCACGAACCTCACCCCCGGCGAGGTCGACGAACTGTTCAGGTCGATGCGGACCATGGTCGATGAGGGGCTCAGCGTCATCCTCATCACCCACAAGATCCGCGAGACGATGGCGGCGTGCGACCGGATGACGGTGATGCGCGATGGTCGGCGGATCGCCACGGTCCGGCGGGAGGAGACCGACGCCGAGGCGCTCGCGGCCATCATGGTCGGTCGCGATATCGACGAGGGCGTCCCGGAGGCGGCCGTCATTGCGACCGGTGTCGTCGAGGATCTCGAGAACGTCGCCGATGTGGTCGAGTCCGCGGAGCCGTTGCGCCCCGACCCCGTCGACAGCGGGGCGGTCCGGATCGAGGACCTGCGGGTCCGCAATGATCACGGTGTCGAGGCGGTACGCGGGTTGTCGTTGTCGATGAGCCGCGGAGAGATCCTGGGGGTCGCCGGAGTCGCCGGCAACGGTCAGGTGGAGTTCGCCGAGGCCGTCGCCGGAGTCCGTCAGCCGGAGAGCGGGCGCGTATCGATCCGAGGCACCGATCTCGTCGGTCGTCCGACCCGTGAGTGGCTGGCCGCCAAAGTGGCGTATGTTCCCGAGGACCGTGACGGTGACGGTGTGTTGCCCACGATGACGGTCGCCGAGAACCTCGTGCTGGGATCCCAGCGATCGGCGGACATCCGTCGTGGCGGACTGATCGACTGGAAGGCCGCGCGGCAGAAGGCCGCCGAGGCGATCGCCACGTATTCGATCCGGGCCAACGGCCCGAATGCGCTGGCCGGTGACCTGTCCGGAGGCAATATCCAGCGCGTCATCCTGGCCCGGGCCTTCGCGCACGAGCCGAGCCTGTTGATCCTGCACAACCCCACCCGGGGCCTGGATCTGCGGTCGACACAGTTCGTCTACGAGCAGGTCCACGCGGCGACCGCCGCCGGCTGCTCTGTGCTGTTGCTGTCGGAGGATCTCGACGAGTTGGTCGCACTGTCGGACCGCCTCGTGACGATCTACAACGGTGAATTCGTCGGCGAGTGGGCGCGGGGCGCGGTCGACCAGGTGGCTGTGGGTCAGAGCATGGCCGGAGTGGGGGTGGAACGATGAGTGAGCGAAGCGAGCGAACCATGAACACCTCCTCATGCCGGCATCGGCCTATCGTGTTTGTTTTCCAGGCGGTGGCAGCATGAGTGTCCAGACGACCGAACCGACTCCTTCGCCGGCCCCCGTGGCGGCGGAGAGGAAGGCGAGCGGTCTGCTGTGGATGACCGGCAGCTATGTCTTCTCGGTTCTGGCCGCGTTCGTGGTGGGGGCGATCATCATCGTCGCCCTGGGCTACGACCCGGTGCGGGCCATCGAGTCCATCCTGACGACGTCCTTCTCGACCTCGTTCGGAATGGTGGAGACGCTGCACAAGTGGGTCCCGATCGTTCTGTGCGCCTACGCCTTCGCGATCCCGCTGGCGACCGGCAAGTTCAACATCGGCGCCGAGGGCCAGTTGCTCGTCGGAGCGACCGGCGGTGTCGCGATGGGCATCCTGTTGTCGGATCTGCCACTGATCGTGCTCTTGCCGATGGTGCTCGTCGCGGGCATCCTCGCCGGGGCGGTATGGGCCGGTATCGCGGCGGTCCTGATGGTGAGGTTCGGGGTCAACGAGATCCTCAGCACGGTGCTGTTGAACTTCGTCTCGTTCCAGCTGATCGACTATGTGGCCTCCCACGTGTGGCCGGATGCCGGTGCGGGTCACCCTGCGACGGTGCCGGTCGGTGACGGGGCGCGGCTGCCGGGCATCGGGGGACCGCCCCCGATCCACGTCGGCGTGGTCCTGGCGCTCGTGGTGTGCGTCGCGGTCTGGCTCTGGGTGCGCCGTACTCCGTCGGGCTTCGAGATGCGGGCCGTGGGCGCCAACCCCCGTGCTTCGCTCGTGCACGGGCTGCGGACCTCGCGGCTCGCCGGTCTCGGCATCGTCGTCGGTGGCGGCATCGGCGGTCTGGCCGGTGCCATCGAGGTCGCCGGCGTCCACGGCAAGATGCTCGAGGGGATGCAGTCCAACTTCCTGATCCTCGGCATCATCGTCGGGCTCATGGCCCGCGGTTCGATGGCGGCGATCCCGGTGGTCGCCTTCGGCATCGCGGTGCTGGAGGTCGGTGCGAGTTCGATGCAGCGCACGGCGCAGGTGCCGGTGGAGCTGGTGTTGATCGTGCAGGCGTTGATCCTGCTGTTCCTGTTGCTGTCCGATGTGGTGCGTCGGCGTTTCGAGAGGCGAGTGCGATGAACGAGATCGCGGAGTTCGTGGCGCTGGTGCTTCCGGCGATGGTGCCGTTCGTGTTGGCGGCACAGGGAACCGTGCTGAGTGGCCGGGCCGGGGTGTTCAACGTCAGCCAGGAGGGCCTCATGGTCCTCGGTGCCGCCGTCGGCTTCCTGGTGAGCTATTCGGTGGGCAGCAATGCGGTGGGAGTCTTCGTCGCCGCGGCCGTCGCGGGTCTGTTCGGCCTGATCCTCGGCGTCATGACGACGAACTGGAGGCTCGATCAGTTCATCGTCGGCCTGGCGTTGTACTTCGCGGCGTTGGGCCTCGCGAGCCTGCTGTACCGAGTCGCGGTCGGCACGACGCTGGAGCCGCCGCTCATCCCGACGCTGGAGTCCTATCCGATCCCGCTGCTGTCGAAGATCCCGTACCTGGGAGAGATGTTCTTCGACCACGACCTGCTGGTCTACACCGCGTTCGTGCTGTCCGGGCTGCTCTTCTGGTTCATGTACCGCACCAATGCGGGTCTGCGGTTCCGCGCCTGCGGTGAGAACCCGAGGTCGGCCGACAGTCTGGGCGTGAACGTCGCGCGTACCCGGATCGTGGCCTCGGTGCTCGGAGCCTCGCTCGTGGGGGTGGCGGGCGCCTACCTGCCGATGGTCTACACCGGCACGTTCACCGAGGGTATGGTCGCGGGTCGCGGCTGGCTCGTGATCGCGCTGGCATTCCTCGGTGGCTGGCGTCCGCAGTACATCCTCGCGGGGGCGGCGTTCTTCGCCGGCATGGAGGTGCTGGCGTTGCGTGCCCAGGTCGCGGGCATCGGCATCCCTCACCAGTTCGTGCTGATGCTCCCGTACATCGCAACCCTCGTGGTGATGATGTTCGCCTTCCGCTGGGCGCGCCAACCACGCTTCCTCGGCCAGAACTACGATCGAGAGAGTCGCCTGGCCGGGTAATCCGACGGCAGGGCCTTGTGCGCCCGGTGGCCATCAGGCTGCCGGGTGCACGAGGTTGTCGGATGCTCTCGGGGGACCACTAGGCTGATCCACATGAGCATCGATATCGGGATGGCCAAGCGGGGGCGGCAGGGATATCACTTCGACGACATCGCGATCGTTCCGTCGCGGCGCACGCGTGATCCCGAGGAGGTGTCGACGCACTGGCAGATCGACGCCTATCGTTTCGATCTGCCGGTGATGGCTGCCCCGATGGATTCGGTCATGAGCCCGGACACGGCGATCGCCCTCGGCCGCCTGGGTGGTCTCGGTGTCCTCGACCTGGAGGGTCTGTGGACGCGCTATGAGAATCCCGAGCGGTTGCTAGAGGAGATCGCCACGATTGATCCGGCGGCCGCGACACGGCGGCTGCAGGAGATCTACGCCGAGCCGATCAAGGCGGAGCTGATCACCGCGCGTCTGCAGCAGGTGCGCGATGCCGGTGTGACGGTGGCGGGGGCGCTGTCGCCGCAGCGCACTAAGCAGTTCGCGGATACGGTCGTCAGCGCCGGGGTGGATCTGTTCGTCATCCGCGGCACCACGGTGTCGGCTGAGCATGTGTCTGGTCAGACGGAGCCGCTCAACCTCAAGAACTTCATCTATGAGCTGGATGTGCCGGTGATCGTCGGCGGTTGCGCAACCTATCAGGCGGGTCTGCATCTCATGCGCACGGGCGCGGCGGGTGTGCTCGTCGGTTTCGGCGGGGGAGCAGCTCACACGACACGCTCCGTGCTGGGGGTGGCGGTGCCGATGGCGTCGGCGGTGGCTGATGTCGCGGCGGCGCGCCGGGATTACTTGGACGAGTCCGGGGGCCGTTATGTGCACATCATCGCGGACGGTTCGATCGGACGCAGCGGCGATATCGCGAAGGCGGTCGCGTGCGGCGCGGATGCGGTGATGATCGGCTCGCCCTTCGCGCGGGCTGATGACGCGCCGGGCCGTGGGTTCCATTGGGGTGCCGAGGCGTGGCATCCGGATCTGCCGCGTGGCGAGCGGGTCGATATCGGCACGGTCGGCTCGTTGGAGCAGGTGTTGTTCGGTCCGTCGTCGGTGTCGGACGGCACGATGAATCTCATCGGCGCCTTGCGCCGGGCGATGGCGACGACCGGTTACACGGAGCTGAAGGAGTTCCAGCGGGTCGAGGTCGTCTTGGGATGACGGTCAGCGGCGCGATCTCGCGTCGTGGATGCGTCTGAGAGAGGTGGGTCTGTGGAGGCTTTTCTTCGTCATCGCTGGCAGGCGATCGTCCTGACGATCGTGGCGGTGGTGTTCATCGTGCAGAACCGCCATGACACGAAGATCACGTTCTTGTGGATGGATCTGAGGGCGCCGATGTGGTTGACGCTCACGGCGGTGACGCTCTTGGGCGTGGTGATCGGGATCTTCGTGAATCGTCGTACTGGCCGGAGGTCGTGACGCTGAGCCCGCTGCGGTGGTGTGAGGTGTCGTACGAGCATCCTGATGTGGTGGCGCTGTTGGGCACGCGCACTGCGGAGGAACGGGTCCTCTCGTCCCGCGGGTGGCGATCTCGAGCTCAAGCGCATGTATGTCGCCCGCGATGCGCGTGGCGAGGGCCTCGGTGCTCGGTTGCTCGAGCGGATGGAATCGGAGGCTGAGCGTCTGAGCGCTCAGCGCCTGGTTCTGCACACGGGCGAGTCGCAGGTCGCGGCGGTCGGTTTATGCCGGTCGCGCGGGTGCGAGCCGGTCGAGCCGCTCCCAGGCTACGACGACGCGCCGGGTTCGCTCTTCTTGGGGCGACCTCTCGCCTGATCCTCTCTCTGTGGTCGCCATCGGCGGTGGCGTTTCCATTGGGTGGTGCCGGGTTGTCGGAATTCGGGGGTGCCGTCGTGGGGGTTGAGCCGGCATTGGAGGTGTCCGGCGTGAATTTGTCGGTGGTGTTCGGCGCAGACGCTGATGGCTTCTTTGAGGTTGGTGGTGCCGCCTTGGGCCCAGGTCCGGTCTCCATGATGTGCCTCACACCATCCGGGTGGTCGGTCGCATCCGGGGCTGGCGCAGCCGTGGTCGCGGTTCGCGATCGCGATCCGCTGGTGTCGGGTGAAGAGTCGTTCTTCGCGTCCGAGATCTAACGGGACGGATTCTCCGTCGAACACCTGCGGCAACAGTTTCGCGTCGCAGGCGAGTCGGCGAGTTTGTCCGGGTGAGAGGCGGGTGCCGTCGGTGGTGATCGTCCCCGGTGCCGCATCCTCGAGGCGGGATTCGAGGTCGGCCAGGTCCATGTTCACCGCCACGAGGACGTTGTTCCCGCCGTGGTTCGGCAACCGATCCGTCGGAACCCGTTCGATGAGTTCACAGAACCCCCGACCGACTCGTGTGGCGTACTCGTCGGTGCGTTCGCGTCCGAGCATGGACACGCGTCGGGGTGACGCGTACGCGTCGAGCACGGTTTTGAGCATGGCGGCTTGCGCGTCGGGGATGGTGAACCGGCCACTGGTGGTGCCGTCGCCATTGGCCCACATGGCGAGTTTCGTGTTCTCCCAGGCCCGCTGCTCTCGCTCAGCCAGCAGACCTGATTCGTGCCGGTCGACGTCCTGTGGGCTAGCCCATTGGTCGGCGATCCGATCCGCACGCGCCCGCAGATCCTTCGGCGTCAACAAACTGGCGTCGTCGATCAACGTGCGCTCAGCGGTCTGCCGTTGTTCGGGTGTGGTGTTGGTGGGGAGGTGTTTGAGTCCGTCGGCGATGATCCGCGCCTGAGTCAAGGTCACGTCCCCGGCCGACAACGCCTGGTCGGTGAGTGACTGTTCGGGGACATCACGGGCGACGCCGAGGAGTCGGTTCCCCGCGCCACGATCATTCCCCAGGTCACGTCCGAGCAGATCACCGGTACTGGCGGCGCCTTGCCGGCGGGCGAGGCGGCTGTCGTGGATCACCCGTGCTGCGCGGAGGGTGAGGGCGTCGAGGCGGTTTTTCACCCGTCCCACCACTTGAGTGACCTGTTGGGCTTCGGTGGGGGTGAGTACGTTCCGGACGAGGGGTTCGAGACGGTCGATCACCGTCTGCAGCGCATTAAGCTCGGCTGCTAGCGGTGTGGCGGGTTCGATGTGCTGCGCGACCATCCCCGTCTACCCCCTTCCCAGCGAAACCAGTTGACGTCGAACGGATGTTCGATTGGTTCCCACTGTAGAGGAGCCGGGTGACATTTTCTGGCGTCATCCACACCCTTCCCAACTCGTCTCGCAGGTGGTGGGGTCGTGGTAGAAAAGTGATGTTGAAGCCGGTCAACCGCCAGCGTTTGCGCAGGTCAACAAGTGTCTGTTCCCCGCACTCGGGGATGATCCGCTGGCCGACGCGGATGCCGCGGTCGCCTGGTGGTCTGTTCCCCGCACTCGGGGATGATCCCGGCTGCACGCTCCGGCGGCGACCATGCGGACGGTCTGTTCCCCGCACTCGGGGATGATCCCGTCCAGCGGCTTCCCGTCCGGCAGCCCGCTGAGTCTGTTCCCCGCACTCGGGGATGATCCCCGCGCCACCGGAGATTGGGTCAGCCTCCGACTGTCTGTTCCCCGCACTCGGGGATGATCCGGTCGAGCACACGCCCGGTGCCCAGGTGCAGCTGTCTGTTCCCCGCACTCGGGGATGATCCCCGAGCTGGACCTTCACGCCGCGAACGAAGTGCGTCTGTTCCCCGCACTCGGGGATGATCCGTTGAAGGAGTAGAGCATGGATCTCGGCGAACTGTCTGTTCCCCGCACTCGGGGATGATCCCTGACGTCCGGCACCGAGGCCGGTGGGGCGATCGTCTGTTCCCCGCACTCGGGGATGATCCGGCACGGCACGAATAACGGATACACCGCCGGGTGTCTGTTCCCCGCACTCGGGGATGATCCCTGACGTCCGGCACCCAGCCCGACCCCCCAACCGCCCCTCCC
>NZ_MIJB01000108.1 GCF_002174305.1 Aeromicrobium sp. PE09-221
CAGAACAAGTCGGCTCCTGTTTAGTTACGAGCGACATTGCTCCGTGTATTCACTCGTTGGAATGAATACACAGTGCAGTGTTTATTCTGTTATTTATGCCAAAAATAAAGGCCACTATCAGGCAGCTTTGTTGTTCTGTTTACCAAGTTCTCTGGCAATCATTGCCGTCGTTCGTATTGCCCATTTATCGACATATTTCCCATCTTCCATTACAGGAAACATTTCTTCAGGCTTAACCATGCATTCCGATTGCAGCTTGCATCCATTGCATCGCTTGAATTGTCCACACCATTGATTTTTATCAATAGTCGTAGTCATACGGATAGTCCTGGTATTGTTCCATCACATCCTGAGGATGCTCTTCGAACTCTTCAAATTCTTCTTCCATATATCACCTTAAATAGTGGATTGCGGTAGTAAAGATTGTGCCTGTCTTTTAACCACATCAGGCTCGGTGGTTCTCGTGTAACCATACAGCGAGAAATCGGATAAACTATTACAACCCCTACAGTTTGATGAGTATAGAAATGGATCCACTCGTTATTCTCGGACGAGTGTTAAGTAATGAACCTCTGGAGAGAACCATGTATATGATCGTTATCTGGGTTGGCCTTCTGATTTTAAGCACAGATAACTGGCATGAATATGTTAATGAGAGAATAGGTATTCCTCATGTGTGTCATGTTTTCGTCATTGCTCTTGCATTTGCGCTAGCATTTACTGTGCATCGATTATCAGATAGTGAC
>NZ_MIJB01000109.1 GCF_002174305.1 Aeromicrobium sp. PE09-221
ACAATATTGCAATTGAATTAATATTGACTGCAAACTAAATGCAAGTTGTTCAGCTTTTCCAACCGCTTCACGGTTTTCATGCCAATGAGCAATTAAAATGCGAGCCGCTAGTTTAGCAAGCTCGCTCCTCAAATCTACATTTTTACTTGTGGCATTCTTAATATATATTTCTGCTGCTTCTATGAAAGAGGCAATGAGGTCATCATCCTCATCACCATCCACACGAAGATACTTCTTTGCTTCCTCTAATGTTAGCACCAAGAAGGACACCCCCTGCTTTATTAAGCTCCAGTTTTAGGTGCAACCGTAATTTGCCCATATACAACCGCTTCTGTATCCCATGGTGTAACGTCCTCACGCTCAATTGCTCGGAACTCAGAAGTATTTGTTCTCCAGGCATTTCCACCCTCTTTAGTCATATCGATAGATAATTGTTTTCTATCCCACAGGACAATTGCTTCTTTTAAATCTCCAACAATAAATGGCGCTTTACCATCCTTATCTGTAGCAATTGTTTTATTGGATAAAGTAATAACCGGCTTGCCTGACAGTAACTTACGAGTCGGATTTGTTGGATCTGGTTGAAGTAGTGGACGACCATCCTTATCTTCTAATTGATCTAGGTAATTGAATCCATCTTGGTTTGTAAAAATATTAGCTGCTGCTGCAAAAATTGGATCTAATGTAACGTTTAATGCCGTTTTAATGCCTTTATAATCCTTTAAATCAACCTTTGTCAATTTGCTGAGTTCTTGCAAAATTAGGTAG
>NZ_MIJB01000110.1 GCF_002174305.1 Aeromicrobium sp. PE09-221
TCTTCCTGGGTCACCGCTGAGTAGGTCGTCGGCAGCGTCATATGTTTATAAGATACAGGAGGACCGCAGGCGCCGTCAGCGTCCGAAGCCAGACGATGGCAGGCCCGAGGCCGAGGAGCAGCGCCCGCAGACCGTCGATCCGGCTGAGGTGACGCGCGACCATCGCACCGATCCGCGCTGACGGTGCTGAGACGCCGTGACCGCCGACCCCGTGCCGGTGCGGCGGCGGGTGCAGGTGGGCAGATGCCCCTCATGGAGCATCTGCGGGAGTTGCGCACCCGGCTGACCCGTGCACTGCTGTGCATCGTCCTCGGGGTGGTCGTCGCCTGGTTCCTCTACAGCCCCATCCTCGACCTGCTCACCCAGCCCATCGAGCGCGCACGTCCGGCGCTCGAGGAGCAGGGCATCTCGACCATCCTCAACATGGGTGGCGTCGGCGGGGCCTTCCAGTTCCAGCTCAAGACCTCGCTGATCGTGGGCCTCATCATCTCCAGTCCGCTGTGGATGTGGCAGATCTGGGGCTTCGTGCTGCCGGCATTGCACCGCCACGAGAAGATCTGGGCGATCGTCCTGACCGGCCTCGGTGCACCCCTGTTCATCGGAGGTGCGGTGGCGGCCTATTGGGTGCTGCCGACGGCGGTGGAGTTGCTGATCGGCTTCGTGCCCGAGGGCTGGGAGAATATCATCTCCGGGGCCGACTATCTGAGCTTCATCCTACGGATC
>NZ_MIJB01000111.1 GCF_002174305.1 Aeromicrobium sp. PE09-221
CCCTCACGCTCACCGAAGGCGTCCTTGTGCTGGTTGCGCAGTCGCACGACCTCGGTGACATCGACCTCGTGCACCTGCGTGAGCTGCGCCGAGACCTCCAGCGACTCGGTGAGGCGCTTGGCGATCGTCTTGCGCAGACGCGAGAGCTTCTCGGTCTTGCCACGCAGTGCCGACACCTCGGTGCTCGGAGCCGGTGCGCTGCTCGACGGAGCCGAGGACGCCGCGGCGGGCTCGGGCTGCTCGGCCTTCTTGGCCGCATCGAGCACGTCCTGCTTGCGAATACGACCGCCGACGCCGCTGCCGGTGAGCGACGTCAGGTCGACGCCGTGCTGCTTGGCGAGCTTGCGGACGATCGGGGTCACATAGCCCTCGTCACCCGACGACGAGCCGGAGGACTCCTCGGCCTTCGGCTGCTCCTGAGCGGGCTTCGGCTCCTCGGCCTCGGGCTTCGCCTCGAGCTCGGGCTCCGCCTGCGGCTTGGCCTCGGGCTCCGGGTTCTCGTCCGGCTGCTCCTCGGGCTCCTCTTCAGGCTCCGGCTCCTCGGCGGGCTCGGAGGACTCGGCCGGAGCGGCACCCCCCGAGCCGACGCCGGCGCGCCCGGCGCCGACCCCGACCGGCCCCTCCCCCCCCCCCCTGCACCCCCCCCGGGCGCCGGCCGTCGGGGCCCGGAGCCCGGTGTCGACCGTGGCGCTTGAGGCCTCCCGACGGCGCCATCGCGAGCCGGCTCGTGCCGCGCCACGCCTAG
>NZ_MIJB01000014.1 GCF_002174305.1 Aeromicrobium sp. PE09-221
CCAGGGAGGGGGGGGCGGCGCGGGGTCGGTCTACGCGGCGGGGCCGTCGTGGTGGCCCGGTGGGGGTGTGGGGCGGCCGGCCACGTGGAGGGCGAGAATGTGGACTGCCCGATCGGCGGCGAGGAGCAGTGCCGGCGGCGGACCCCCGGGGCGGGCGGTCAGGGCGCCAGGGATAGGCTCGGTGCCACTGGGGCATTGGCGCAGTTGGTAGCGCGCTTCGTTCGCATGGAAGAGGTCAGGGGTTCGAATCCCCTATGCTCCACCCGGCGCACAAGGTTCAAACACTGGCCCGTAGAGATACGGGCCGGGGTTTGGACCTTGTGTGATTTCTCTGCCCAAGTGAGTGCGTTGCCGTTGAGTTCGGGGTCGACCAAGACCTCGTAGGCGCGAGCGTGCTCGGGCCGCAGGGTGTTGTCCTCGTCGATGTAGATCTTGGTGAAGAGCGCCTGGTTGCACAGCCGGCGGTTGGTGTCGTCGCAGCGGGAGTAGATCGCGGCGCAGTTCTCCAGTAGGTCGAGTGCCTCATCGAGGTGTTTGCGGGCCTCGGCGTAGTCGCGGTGCTGGGCGTCGAGCTGGTGGTTGATCTGGTCGAGTTCTGTCGAGATCCGGTCCTGCTCGCTCTTGAGGACGTTGAGCGGGACGGCTCCGGCGTAGTGCGCTCGCATGAGGGTCTTCTGTTCGTGTTCCAACTCGTCTCGTCGGCTGGTAAGTTCCTTGAGGTTTGCTGTCTCGGTCGCCATGAGGTGGTCGAACTCGTGGTGGAGCATTCCGGCCAGTGCTTCGCGCCGGGTGGCGGTGATCTGCACGCGGTCGTAGTAGGTCTCGACCAGGTGCTCGACGTCGCTGATGAGGATGGACTGGCGGGTGCAGTCGGTGCGCTTGGAGTGACGGCCCGAGCAGACGAAGTAGGGGTAGATGTTGCCGGTCTTGTTTCTGGCGTTGGAGACCACGAGCCGTGATCCGCAGGCTCCGCAGAAGACCGTGCCTTTGAGGTAGTGATCGTGGACCTGGGTGGCCTCGACCGCGTACTTGTGGGCAGTCAGGACGGACTGGACCTGATACCAGACCTCGGCGGGCACGAGTGGTTGGTGCGCTCCCTTGTGTCGCACGCCGCGATAGATCACGTCGCCCTTGTAGTAGGGGTTGGTGAGCATCCGGTGGACCGATGAGATCGCAAGCGGCTTCGAGGCCCGCTTCGGCGTGGGCGCCGTCACCAGTCCACGGTCGATGAGTGCCGCGTGGAGTTGTGTGACGGTCCAGTCGCCGGAGGCGTATGCCTTGAACGCCCACTCGACCAACGGCGCGCGTTCAGGGTCGAGCTCGACGGTTCGCAGTTCACGCCCGACCTCATCGAACACGCGGATGTTCTTGTAGCCAATGGGAGCCTTGCCGTTCGTGCCTCCGTTTGCGGCCTTCTGGCCCATGCCCTTGGCGACCTCGGTGGCGAGGTTGCGGGAGTAGAACTCCGCGATGGTCGACATGATGCCGTGCAGCAGCATCCCGGAGGGCGTCTCGTCGATGTTCTCGGTGGCGGACACCAGCATCACTCCGGCCTCTTTGAGGGCCAGGTGGATGGCGACGTCATCGGCGCGGTTTCGGGCGAGCCGGTCGACCTTGTTGACGATGCAGTAGGAGACGCGGCTCTCCTTGACGTACTCGATCATCCGCATGAGTTCGGGGCGGTCCGCTTTGCGGGCCGACTCGCCTGCGTCGACGAACTCGGCAACGATGACCGCTCCGAGCTGCTCGGCCTTGCGGAGGTTGCCTTCGCGCTGGGCGGGGATCGAGAAGCCTTCGTCCATCCCGCCCTTCTCGGCCTGTTCCCGCGTGGAGACGCGGAGGTAGGAGACGGCGAGGGCTGTGCCGGGCAGGGCGCTTGGGCTGGTGGCCTCGGTGGGTTTTACGAACAGTTCGGTGCTCATGGTGGCGGCTCTTTCAGTGCGGGTTGCTGATGCTTCCCACCCGCAGACGCGACCGATTGGTCGCTGGCGATGCTGTTTGTGAAAGAGCCTGATGGCTGTAGAGAACGACCGTGAGGTCGAAGTTCGCTTGCCCGCCGACGGCGAGGTTTAGGGCCACAACACCACGCTTCCGCGCGTGGTACGACTTCATTCTAGTGCTCAGGCCGACAGTTTGGCCGGAGCCGTCGGCGTCGGGTCGCGGTAGGTCTCGGGTGCCTGCGCCGCAAGCTGCGCGGCACGGGTGGCTCCGGTCTCACGGAGCGTGAGGCGGATCAGCACCTCGCACAGCTTGTGCAGGTCAGGACCGTCACGGTGGACGGCTCGGGCCGACAGTCGCCGTTCCTCAAAGGGACGTCGGTCGGTCTTCTTCGTGTACGCGCTCATCGGTATCTCCTCCTTGGTTGGTGCGGGTTCTTCTGGTGGATAGGTGCGTCAGAGCACCCGGTCACAGGCTGGGCGGCTCGTAGGCCGGACTGCTCTGGCGTGGGCTTGGAGACAGGCGCTGGTCGTCCTCGTGTTCGGCGTTGGCGCGAGGGAGGACGCGCTTGATCGGAGGTACGTAGTCGCGGAGCGTCTGGACGGTTACCGGTGCTGGCGCTTGCGTCGGGGTCGCGGGTGTCTCGCGGTTCTCTTCTTGCATGGCGGCCAAGGCGGTCTCGACGGTGGCGAGCTGCTTCTCGGCCTGGTCGAGTGCTTCGCCGCGCTTGAACGGCTGGCCGATGCGCTGGGCTGCTTCGGTCTTGGACCGCTCGGCTTTGTCGAGGTCTTCGTGGACGTGGGTGAGCAACGTCGGGATAGCGGACACGCGATTCTCGATGCGCTGGACAAGGCCGACTCCGCCGGCGAGGAACTCCCGCTGGGTCAGAGTGAAGGAGGAGCGTGGGATGCCCGCCAGGCTGGTAGTGACGTTGAGGACGCCCATCCCGGGGCTGGTCCTGACTTCGATGTCGAAGCCGCTGATGTTGCCGATGACGCCGTACTCCTGCCCTCGGTAGGTGGGCATCCATTGGAGTCGATTGGCCTGCATCCAGCGTTCGAGTGCCCCAGCGGCGTCGGCCCGGGAGGTGTAGTTGCGGACGTCGAGGGTGATGCGGAAGCGGTCCCCGCTGGTGTCGGTGACCAGCGGTGCGGCTGCTTCGAGGGCGGCGATGTGCTCGGTGAACCGTGCGATGTCCTCCTCAGCACGGCGTTCGGTGTGGGTGAGCATGTTCTGGTTGCGCTCGTGGGCTCGTTGCAGGCGGCGGAGCTTGGCGACTTCGCTGGTCAGTGTGGAGTGCTCTAGCAGGAGTGGGTTGCCTGAGCTGAGTGCTTTGGCTTCGGCGGCCGAGAGTGCGCCGGGGTCGATTTCGTCGATTTCGCGGGAGTCGAGTCGGCCGCGCATGACCTGGGCGATGAAGGTGGCCTTGCGTTCGATGGTCTGCCACATGAAGGCGTCGAAGGATCGTTCGGTGACGAACCGGACGATGGCGATCTCCTCGTTCTGGTTGCCTTGCCGCAGGATGCGTCCGTCCCTTTGGGCGAGGTCGGCGGGACGCCAGGGGCAGTCCATGTGCCACAGCGCGACCGCGCGGGCCTGGACGTTGGTCCCGACTCCCATCTTCTCGGTCGAGCCGATGAGCACAGAGATGTGACCGGCTCTGGCTTGGGCGAACAGCCTTGCCTTCTCTGAGTCGTTGTTGGCTTCGTGCATGAATCGGATGCGCTCCCCGGGCACGCCGCGTTCGTTGAGTTGCAGGGCGAGCTCGTCGTAGGCGTTCCATCTGTCGGGGTTGGGCGTGCCGATGTCGCAGAACACCAGTTGCAGCGCGCCCTTGATCGGTGAGGGTTGGCCGGTGAGGGGGTCGAGGTACTCGTTGTCGCGGGTTCGTTCCCACACGGCGGCGATAGCGTCGGCGGCGACATCGACCTTGGTGGGACCGGACGGGCGTTCGGGCAGCACCATGCGAATGTCGAGCGCGGCTTTGCGACCATCGGTGGAGATGGTGAGCATGTTGTCTTCCTCGGGACGGACCGCCTTGTTCGCCACGGCCTCGGCCCGTTCCCCGAGTAGTTCCACGAACCGTTCGAGTTCGGCGGTCGGCTCCACCGGGACCGTCTTGGCAGCCCGTTGGCCGTCGTCTCGCTCGGCGAGCGCCGGGATGGGCAGGTCGAGGTCGGCGGCGGTCTTGACGTCGGCGAACACCGACCACATCCGCAGCATCTCGGGGACGTTCTGGAACTTGGCGAACCGCGTCTTGAGGCGGAACGCGCCGGTGGGTGACATCTCCATCTGGGTGACGGTCTGCCCGAACGTTGCGGCCCAGGCATCGAAGGAGCCGATGCCGGCGGCGTCGAGGAGGTCGGGTCGCAGGTAGCGCTGCATCACGAACGCCTCGGTCACACTGTTGGCGATCGGGGTCGCCGTCGCGCCGGTGACCACACGGGAGCGGCCCGAAGCGCGCAGGTACTCCAACTTCATGTGCAGGTCGGCGGCGCGTGCCGAGCCGTCGATGGCGGCGTCGCGGATGTTGGAGTCGGTGGCGAGGTTCTTGTAGAGGTGCAGCTCGTCGACGCAGAGGTAGTCGATACCGGTGTCCTCGAAGCACACGCCCTCGTCACGACCGGTGTCGATGCGGGACTCGATCTTGCTCTCGGTCTGGAGCAGCTTGCGCTGGATGCGCTTGACCGTCATCGCCTGCCCGGCCTCGGCGTTGTCCAACACCGACCGGAGCTGGTCGACCTGGGCACGCACATAGTCGTCCTGGGTGGCCTGACGCAGCGGAATCTTGGCGAACGCCGTCTGGGTCAAGATGATGCCGTCCCAATCGTTCGCTGCCGCCTTGGCGACGAACTCGCGGCGCTTCTCCGCCGACACATCTGAAGACGACGCGGCCAGCACACGGGCTTGCGGATAGATCTGCAACCACTCCCTGCTGAACTGCTCCAGCATGTGATTGGGGACCACGATGACGGGCTTGTTCACCAGCCCCATACGCCGCATCTCCGAGACACCGATGATCATCTCGGCGGTCTTGCCCGCCCCGACCTCGTGGAACAGGCCGGCCGAGGGCTCGGCGATCATCCGGGCCACCGCTGCCCGTTGGTGCTGACGCGGAGTGAACCCTTCGGCCACGCCGGGCAGGGTCAGATAGCTCCCGGCATCGGTGTAGTCACGCAGCACGATGGAGTTGAAACGCCGGTTGTATTCCTCGACCAAGCCGCGTGCGCGTTCGGGCTCCTCCCACACCCACTCTGCGAACCGCTCCGACAGGGCGTCGGCCTTCTCCTGAGCCGCTGTCGTCTCGACCGGGTTCAGGACACGGCGCTTGCGGCCGTCGATGTCCTCGAACTCGTCGTGGACCAGCACCGCCCGCTGCTCCATCACCGCTTGGGCGGTATCAGGGGCTGGACGGCGGACGGTGCCCCACTCGCTCGTGGACAGCAGGCCGCCGCGTCCGCCACGGACCTCCCACATGCCCGGCAGAGGGTTCTCCACCTTCACGTCCTCGACCCGCAGCAGTTCGTTGAGGAACGCCTGGTGGACCTCGGCGCTGATCCACACCGCGCCGAGCTTCGCGGTGATCTCGTCTGCACCCAGGGTGGGTGGCATCACCGCCTCAAGCGCCTGCACGTTGACCTCGAAGTCTGGCTCCTCCTTCGCCGCCGTGCGGGCTTGGTCGAGCTTGGTTCGCACGTCACCCGAGAGGTACTCCGGTGTATGGATCAGTTCCTTGCTGTCGGGGTCGGTGAAGACCAGCCCGGCCAGTGCCTCACGGGCCTCGTCCTGGTCCAGTCCGAGGAGGTCGGAGATCATCGGCAGGTCGACGCCGCCGGTCTTGTCCAGGCTGACGGCGATGGCATCTGCTGGGGTGTCGACCCCTTGGATCTCGGGACGCGGTGCGACGACGCGGCGGCTCATGATCGCGGCAGGGGTGGCGACCTGTTCCACGTCGTCGAACTGCTCCAGCGCAAGCACCAAGGCACCGAACGGGTCGGTCCGCAGCAGCCGGATCGCCGGGGGGACGATGCGCGCGTAGGTGTCCTCACCGTTCTCGTCCATCCGGCCGGTGCGTCGCAGAGTGAATCTGTTGATGGGTCCCCACCGACCGACGTACTTGCGGTAGTCGTGACTCAGCGTGGCGCGGGCGGCGGTGATCTCCTCGGTGTCTTCAGCGGTTGCGCCTTCCAGCGTCAGCAGGTGGGAGGCTTGGTCACGCAGTCCCAGCAGGGCACGCAACTCGCTGGCGGCGTTCTTGGGCACCTTGACCGGCTCCAACAGTCCATCGGCGACGGTGGCGAAGGTGCCGTCGGATTGGGCGACGAGGCTGCCCGCCCACAGGTCTTCGGCCGCCACAGCACCTGTCACCGGATGGCCCGGACCCTTCACCCCGGTCACGAGTTCAGGGGCGGTCATGGTCAGGTCGTTGCGTCGGGCCGTGAAGGTGATCTGGTCGAGGGCTTGGGCGAGGTCGTCCTCCAGGCTGTCGAGGCTCCCGGTGACTCGCAGCATCGGAGCGCCGTAGGTCCCGGTCCCGGTGCTCACTTCGCCGAGCATGTGGTCTGGACGGGTATCGAAGTAGGTGTTGATCTTGATCTCGTCGTTCCCGATCTGAACCGGGACCACGTTCTCCCACTCCGGTGCCCGCACGGGTTCGCCTGGCAGCCGTCGGCGGAACAGCAGCAGGTCGGTCAGCACCGTGGTGCCGGCGGCACGCTGGAACGCGCCGTTCGGCAGCCTGACCGCGCCGAGCAGGTCGGCCATCTCTGCCATCGCACGGCGGGCACCGGGGTTCTGGGAGTCCATCGTGTAGTGGCTCGTCAGCACCGCGACCAAACCGCCGGGACGAGTCAGAGCGAGGGACTTGATGATGAAGTGGTTGTGCATGGAGTGCCGTCCGGCACCGTGGCCGGGATTGTGAACCGGGTCGTGGAGCTTCACGTCCGAGAACGGGACGTTGCCGATCGCGGCATCGAACGTGCCGGTGCGGATGCGGGTGTCGGCGAACGACTCGGTGCGCACCTGGGCGTTCGGGTACAGGGCACGGCTGATCGCAGCGGTCAGCGGGTCCAGCTCGACACCGGTCATCTGCGCTCCGGCCGGCGCCATGCCGATGAAGGTGCCCGCGCCGCTGCCGGGCTCCAGCACGGTCCCGGTGGTGAAACCCAGAGAGCTGAGTGCCCGCCACATCTGCCGTACCACCAGCGGGTCGGTGTAGTGCGCGTTCAAGGTGGTGCTCTCTCTGCCGCCGACCACTCCTGGTCGGTGAGCAGTCCACGCAGCTCGTGGTGTTCGGAGGCCCAGTTCTCCTTGCTCGGGTCGAACACATCGGCCACCGCGCCCCAACTCGACCAGCGGGCCAGCGTCTGCTGTTCCTCGGCGCTCGCCGGTCGCTGCTCGTCGGTCAGGGTCCGCAGGAGGCGGATCGCCTCGATGTTCGCGGCGTAGCGGGCCTTGGCACCCGACGGTGCGAGGTCGTCCTGACTGGTCGGGACGAAACTCGGGGCGGGGGTGGGGTCTAGCGGACTTCGCGCAAGAACCGGAGCGTGGCTGCCTCGGCCATCGTTGCCTGGTTCTCGGCGACGAACTTCCGGGGAATCGGCGCCGCCACCAAAGAGGTCAAGAACTCCGGCGTCACCGCCCAGGTCTTCGCCTTGTCCTCGAGTTCCGCTGTCGAACCCATCAGGTCCGGGCAGTCCTGAATCCGCTCCGCCCAAGAGATCAGTGCCTCGTCGGAGGGGCGGGTCTGCTCCCATTCCTCCCGGGCCTCGGCCAAGGTCAACTCCGGTGCCGGTGTCCACACCAGTTGCGCCATCACGACCTCCTCCGCTGTCCGGGTCGCCGTCTGGAGTCGGGCGACCTTCTGGCTGTAAGTCTCCCTCGCCGGGTCCGGTCCAGCCAACAGGCGCGCCAGATCGCTCACTTGTGCCTGCACCTGCTCGCCCAGGTCCGTGAAGAACGCCACCGGGTCGTACAAGGCCCGCACCCGGCTCGGTGCCCAGCGTTGCCAGTGCGTCATCGCCAGTTGTGCGTACCGGTTCATCGACTCCATCGCCTTCCGTGTGCTCGACGAGCTCTGATGCCGATTCCTCGGCGGCCGATTCGGTAGCCGGTTCCTCGCCCCACAGGTCGAGGGTCAGTTGGCCCTCGGCGTCGTATCGCGTTCTTCCGCGCCCCATCGCCCGTCACCTACTGACCGTCGATGCGTGCCGGACCCGCGCTCCGGGCGTGGAATCGCTCCTCGACCAGACGGCGCTGTTGGAGGTCGTCGTTGACGAACTGCGCGAAGTCCTCAGCACGGTCCTTGATCTCCCGCTCGGGCGCTGGCGCAGGCAGAGACTCGCCGGGCCAGGTCGTCTGGCGGGTGGGCCGGTCGTGGTCCAGCCGGGTGCCGCAGGTGGAGACCCATTCCCGCAGGCGTCCGCGTGCCTCGGCGAAGTCCTTGTGCCAGGTCAGCGGCATGGACGGCGAAGAGTCCGCGTCGTAGCAGGCAAGCCAGTGAAGGTGGAGCGCCGACAGTTCCCAGATCAGCTCGTCGTGGCGGTGCCAGAACGGTGGGACTACCGCTGGGGGGAGGCCGTACGCCTTGCGGAGCCACTCCACCCAGTAGTTGAGGCTCAGCCACTCGGGCAGTGCTTCCTCAGCGGTCAGCGTGTTCCAGTTGATTGGCTGGAGCTGCTCTTCGTGGCCGTCGACGTCGGGCTCGGGCTCGTCTGTCGGTGGGGCATTGTCGTAGAACGCGGTCATCGGGTCGCTCCGGCTCAGAGGCCGATGGCCTGGCTGGAGCCCAGTGTCGTGGGACGGGCGCTCGGACCCGGGTCGTCGACCTCGGCCCGCTGAGCGGGCCGGTCGACCGAGTAGCGCGTCCGGGCGGTGTCGTGACCGATGCGGCGGGCGACGAACTCCTCGCGGGGCACGGCCTTGCCGTTGCGGTCCACCTCGTACTCGTGGATGTAGCCCGAGGCGACGAAGTTGTCGCCCTTGCGGAACCGGGAGTTCGCCCGAACGGCGCTGGCGCCGTAGATCACGAGGTCGTGGTAGCTGGGCTCCAGCGGGGTGAAGGTCCCGTCGGTCTCCTTGCGCGAGTGCTCGACCCCGATGCGCATGTAGCACCGTGCGACCTCATCGCGGGTCTGAGTGAGCTGGGGGTCGTTGGCGACGAACCCCGACAGGCTCATCTGGGTGGGGATGCTCATGGCTGCTGCTCCCTGCTGTTAGTTGGGCCACCGGGGTGGTGGCCGCTCTTGGCAGGTAGGTGCGCGCCAACGCCCGAGGCTCGGGCGTTGGTTCAGCGTCGGCGCAGCGATTCCTCAATGTCGGCCCGTTCAGCTTGCAAGGCATTGGCGTCAGAGCGGGTGGTCCACGGGCGAAGGTCGGTGACCAACGGCGGCGCTGAGCGAAGCAGCACCAGCCCGGTCCCGAACGGCAGCATTCGGATGGTCTCCGGTGGCATGACCGGCACGCGCCGGGTGGAGCGTTGCAGGGACCGCGAGCCGTAGTCGCCCACCGAGATCGTGTCGGTGTGCTCGTCACGTTCCCCGATAAGCGCGGAGAGGTCTTGCAGGTCGCGTGCCGATGCCGTGCCGCCGAGGATCACCTTGACGATGGAGGCGTCCCAGATTGCACCGGCCGCGTGGTCGCCCCACTTGTCGCGCGCCTGTGACAGTGATTGGAGGACCGGCATGGTGGTGATTCCGGTTCCGCCTCCTTCGGCCATCAGCACTGGCAGGGACGGCAGGGGTGAGAGGTTGCCGATCTCGTCGAGTGCGAGCAGCAGTGGCGGGTCGAGACGGGCGCCCGGTGAGCTCGCGGCCAGATGGCGTGCGGTCTCCACCAAGTCTTCGATGAATGCTGCCACCAGCGGCCAGGACGCACCTGCCCCGGCGCCGGTCGCCAGCAAGTAGAGCGTCCCGTTGCTGGTGAGGAACTTGGTGGGGTCGAACTCCTCACCGGGAGACGGTGTCACCGCGTCGAGGACCCGGGGATCGGCCAGGCACGACAACGCGAGTGAGACTCCCATCCAGATCGAGTCCCGGGTCCGGGGGTCGGCATGGATCATCGACTCCAACGAGTCTGCCCACCCCGGTGCCGCGCTGGGGTGGCTCGACAACACGGCCACGGCATCGGCTGCCGATGACGGTGAGAGCGTCCACCCGAACAACTCCCGGGGACTGCGTTGGTCCAGTGCGGCGGCATGAAGCAGGGCCTGCAACGCGGTACGGGTCTTGCCCTCCCAGAAGCCACCGGACTCCACCCCACCCGAGGTGAGCCCGGTCGCTGAGGCGAGGCCGGTCGCTCGGATCATCGCCGTCAGCGGGTCCTCGCACCCCCGCACCGGCGACCAGCGCAACCCCGATGGCAGGCCGTCCGCGAGACGTTGCGGGTCGAAGACCGCTACAGGTCCCTTGCGCTTGCGGGCGGTGATGGTCGCAGCGATGTTGTCCGGCCTGGTTGCGGTGGTGACCACCGCCCCGGGGGCATCGAGGATCGCGTTGATGACGACATGGAGCCCCTTGCCGGAGCGCGGTGGCCCCAGCAGCAGGATCGAGTCCTCCACCGATGCCCACACGCCTTTGCCGCGCGAACGGCCCAGCAGGTATCCGACCTGTGCTGCGGGCGGCTTCGTCAACGACGGGCGCAGCGTTCCAGCCCGCTTCAACAGTGCCTTCTCCGACGCCGTGCTGGCCACGTCACGAACAGTGGCCACCCCTGCGAGCCGATGTGGGTCACGGGAGGTCTTCTGCCGCGACCCCGACACCAGCCGCCACCCGACCACGGCCCCTGCGACCACTACGGCCACCAGAAGCGCGACGGTCGGCCAGTAGACCCAGACCGACAGCCCGGGCACGCCAAGCGCCACACCCGGTGCGCCGGCGTGGGTCAGAACACCGAACCCAGCAGCGATGCCGCCAGTTGGAAGTGGGTTCCCGGTCACGAACGCGGCGAGAACACCGGCAAGCCAGAGCACCGCAGCGAGAGCGGCAGCGGCGGCGACCAGAATCAGACCGAGGATCACCAGCTCGTCATCGACACCCCGGCCACGCGGGTTCACGCCTGGCTCCCGCTGACAGCGACGAACCCGGAGGCACGACCCAGCAGAACGACCGTTCCCGGCCGTGACGCCAACAGCGCGGCAGGAAGCCGCAGCCGAGCACACCCATCGGGGCCAGCGGTCTGGTGTGCCACCACCACCGCGACCGCAACCTGCTCATCGGGAGCGAAACCGCTGCCACCAACCTCCAGCCGACCGAAACCGGCTGCGTCCAGATCGGCACGCTCCCAAGAGGCGGGCGACTCGCTCACGACCTGCACCGGCAGCGGCGGTGGCTTCACGATCTCGGTGAACACCGAGCCGTCAACCTCATGAACCTCGATCCGCACCGGGCACCCCAAATCCGTGGTCACCTGCTCCACGAGCCCACCAAGTGCCGAGCGTCCCACGCCCGGACCTGCCGGAACGGGATACGGCTCACCGTTGAGAGTCGCGCTCAGCCGAGCTCCGCCATCGCTGGTGGTCATGCTCGCGTCGCTGATCGTGATCGCCAGATGCGGGAGGACCACCGGCACCCGGCTGGCGTCCTGCGGCTTGCGGTAACGGGCGTCGGCAGCGGGCCGAGCGTGGAGCCCCATCACAGTGCCACCGCCTCTACGGTCGCGGCGCTGGAGGACCGGGCATCGGAGCCTGGGCCCACGTCGGGACTCCGACGTCTGGTGCTCCGTGCCTGCGCCAGCGCGTCCCGGTCCAATCCCGGGGGTGTGCCGTCGCCGACCTTGGTGGTCTCAAGTTGGTCGAGAATGGTCGCCGCAGCGCCCCGAACACGCTCGGCCGTGGACTGCACGACCTCGACCGGAGTCTTGCCGGGCACGCTGGAGGCCCACGATGCGACGTAGGGGATGGTGTAGTCATCGGTTGCCAGCCCGTGCGCGGCGCCGACCATCAGGGCGACCGACTCGGCCTCTACCTCGGCGATGCCACGGTGCATCACCGCATCGTTGTTGTCGGGTCCGTGCAGCATCACATGCCCCAGCTCGTGCGCGAGCGTCTTGACCTGGGCGGCGTCGTCCATGTCGGTGCGCACCGAGACCTCGTGGCTCCCGTAGTCGGTCAGACCGTTGGCGCCACCGATCGCCTGCGCGTTGGAGACCAGCCTCAGCTCGAAGCCGCGTGCTGTCACCTGAGCAGCGAGCCCGTCCCACAACCCCTCGGGTGCTTGCCCCTGAAGCAGCGTTGGTCGGGTGGTCTCGGGGATCGGCTCGCCCTCGGTCTGAGAGATGTCAAAGACATAGGCGGGACGCAGGCCGACCAGCTTGGACCGAACTGTCTCGCCCCACGCGGGCCGCTCGCCACGCGCGAGCCGCCGCCATGAGTCCTCGACCTCGGGAGTAGCCGAGGCGAAACGCGCCGTGACGGGGGCGAGAATCTGATAGCCCGACTGGCCCTTCAATACGTTGCGGCCCATGCTCAGCCACTGCTTGAACCCGGCGACGTAGGTCGGCATCGGCTCCGGCACGCGACCCTTGCTGAAGGCGGCGTAGTGCTGCACATAGATGAGCAGGGTGTTGTTGAACGACCGCGAGCGGAACCTCGCGGCGAACTCGATCGCGCGCTTCCAGTCCTCGCCCGAGACCAGCCCGCTGACCGCTTCGGTCAGCCGCTCGTGCAGGGCTTCCAGCTTCGCATCCTGCTCCGCACGGCTCAGCCGCGTCCTCGTCGCCATCGTGCCCTCCTGCCGTCGGTACGTTCCGAACGTCAGGTGCGCCACCTCCACCCGTGCAGGGCGAGACCGGGGAATCGCAGGTCAGGTGAAGCAAGCGCCGCCGATGCAGTCGACCGTCAGGGCGGCCTCGTCGAAGAGAGTTCCTTGCCCGGCGTCGATCTGCCGCTCCGCATCCGAGCGCAGGTCGACCTCGCGCAAGGGGATGCGGTCGGAGTGCAGGAACATCTGGCCGGCGAACGGCGCTCCGCTGCGAGCGTTGAACGCTCCGCCGTCGCGGATGTGCTCATCGAGCTCGCAGGCGCGCTCCCACAGGTCAGGATGCTGGCCCTTCAACGCCGCCCACCGGGCGTTGCGTGAGTTCGGGCAGGCTATTGAGAATCTGGGCCTGCGCTGTGCGGGGACATCAGCGATCGAGTTCATCAGGTGCTCCTTCCTGGGGCTCAGCCGGTCGGTGGTGCTGGTCGTGGGCCGGTGAGAGCACTGATTGGGATGAAGGCGGGCTCGACGCCGAGCTCCTGCGGTGTTGGCCCTGCCGGGGTGGGGACGTCGGAGAGCTTGTCGAGTAGGGCGGTCAGTGCTTCGCGGTCGCCTTCGAGGGCTTCGCGTTCGTCGTCGGTGAGGGTGAGCTGTTCGAGCATCTGGCCGATGCCGTCCTTGACCGCGAGGAGTTGGCCGCGGGTGGAGTCCTTGGGGACGTAGAACGGGCAGCGGGCGCAGGCCAGGCGGTGGGGGCACTTGGCGAAGAAGTCGTAGCCGCAGTAGCCATCGCCGAGGTCGTAGTACTTCCAGGGCTGTTCCCCGCCGGCGGCGGCGCCGGTGAGGATGGCTTCGCGGTCGATGAGGACCTGGATGGTGCGGACGTTGCGGGCGAAGTAGTCCGCCCGCTTGTAGGCGGCCGAGAGGACCCGTTGCAGGATCTCGGCGTAGTAGCGGGTCGAGGCGATGTGCTTGTGGCCGAGCCATTGCTGAAGATCAGCGATGCTCAACGGCTCGCGGGCGTTGAGGAGTTGGGTGGCGATCGTGGTGCGTGCCCGATGGCTGGTCAGCGCGCCGCGGGAGTCGGCCTCGGGGATGCTGGCCTTGGCGCACAGGATCGGGATGAGCTTGTCGTTGAGATAGGTCTGACTGACGAGCTGGCCCCGGACGCAGAACAGGTGCTGGCGGTATCGGCCGGTCTTGCGGTCCATCAGGTCGGGCTGCTCGCCGCGGACGGCCTGCCAGGTTTCGATCAGCTCACCGACGAGGGGGTCGACGGGCTTGCTGAACGCCCGCGAGGTCTTGTTGGCCGGGACGTGCAGCAGGCAAACCCGGTAGGGCTCGCCGGTGGTCTCATCGACTGCTTGGTCCCAGGTGATGCACTCCAGTTCCAGGCGGCGGATCTCGTCGATGCGACAGCCACCGAACAGCCAGACCCCAACCAGTGCGCGAACCATCTCGATCGGGTAGTACGTCGTCGCCTTTCCCGCAGTGTGGGCGGCAGGTGTGCCGTAGACCTTCAAGTCCTCCTCGGCCAGCGTCAGCCCGGCGGCCATGAGTTTTGCCCAGGAGGCGTCGTCGATGACGCGGGGGTTGGGTCCGAGCTGGGCGCGTACCGAGATCGGCAGGCTCAGTACCTGGCGTGGGTTGAACCTCGGGGTGATCCACTCCCACTCGATCAGGTCGCCGAAGAACCCGCGCACTGAGTCCATCCGGTTCGCCTTGCCGCTGGCCGAGAGTGGCTGACCCTCTCGGCTGCGGTTGCGGCCCAAGCCGCTGCTCCACTGGCCAGCCTTGGCCTGGAGCGTCGCCGCGACGTACTCCGCTGCGATGTCACGGGTCCATGCGGCCGGGTCGACCGCCTCGGGGTGGTGCTCGGCCGCCCAGCGGCCGGCGGTCAGGATGCCTGAGAGCATGGATCGGTTGCTAGCCGGCTCCCGGGTCGAGAGCTTTGCCCACCGCTGGGCGTAGTCGCGCCAGGGCTGCGGGACTGTCTCCCAGGTCGCCGCGGTGGGTCCGCGCATGTCGTTGTTGGCGATCAGCGGCACCGGGATGATGCCGCGATGCGCCAGCACCCGGGAGAGCCGGAACAGGCCGAGACGACGGCTCCGGCCGGGCGGCGCAGCCTGCACCAGTTCGTAGAGCAGGTCGCTGGTCAGGTCCTCCAACCGCGGGCTGCGGTTGCACAGCAGCGCGTCGTAGAGGGCCTGCCTCGTTGACTCGTGCTTGGCTGTGACGCCCCAGGACTCCAGGGTGGTCAGCACGTCAGCGAGCGTGTGCTGGGCGACCCCGACGCCGAAGACCCACGCCGCCAGGTCCTTGGGCTTCAGCGAGGGGAAGCGGTGGTGGAGGCGATGGTGGCCAGCCAGCAGATATCCCAGAGCGACCAGCGCACCGAGGCCCTTGTGGCCGTGTCCGTTGCTGAGCAAGGTCGTCTCGATGACCTCGACCCAGGTGTCCTCATCCTAGGACCAGCACGCGGTGCCGCGCTCGTGAGTCGCCAGCAGCAGGGACTTCCGCACTCCGCTCGGCTTGTAGTTTTCCCGGCTGGTCAGCACCGCATAGACGGGCTCGATCACGCGCTCCAGATCCGTCCTCATCTGCCGGGTCATCCTCGGGGCCTGACGCACCGCCCATCGAGCCAGCGCCGCACGCTCCACGTCGGTGAGCGCTGGGTCCAGGCACCGCAGGTCGGCGAGTCGATCACACAGCGGCGCGGCGGCCTCGTCCGCCATCCGACGTGCCGCGTTCACCGGACACCTCCACCGGGCAACGTCGTGTCGTCTGGAGTGGCGCCGCCGCGGGCCGGCGCATCGGGGGCGGCGAGCATCGAGGCAAGTAGTCGATCGCGGTCGATGTGTAGGGACGTGTTGGCCTTGTGGAACCGTTCGGCGATCTCTCGGCCCGAGAGGTGGATGTAGACCATCGTGGTCGCCAGGTTGCGGTGCCCGGCGTACTGCGCGATCTGGTCGATGGTCCACTCCGCACGCGCAAGGTCGGTCAGCCGCAGGTGCCGGAAGGTGTGGGTCGAGAACCGTGCCAGCCCTGCCCGTTCGGCAGCGGCCTCGATGATCTTCGACCACGACCAGACCCCGATCGGATCGCCGTGGTTGCGCCGCGAGACGCTGCGGAACAACGGCCCGTCGACCCGGCCGAACGCCCCACGTCGCTCCCGCAGGTAGGCGACCAGCAGTTGGGCCGACGCCGACCCGAACGCGACCGTACGAGCACGCTTGGACTTCGTCGTCTCAGCCCGCAGATGGATCAGCCCGTGCGCCGGCTCGAGGTCGGCCACGTCGAGCTGCACCAGCTCCTCGCGCCGCAACGCGCCGTCGTAGGCGAACGCAGCCATCAGCCTGTTCCGCAACGGCTCGCGGCCGAGCTCGACCAGCATCCGTTCCCACGCGGACTCGTTGGGAATCCACGGAGCCTTCTCCACCCGACCGACCAGCCCGTGCCGAGCACGGCCGCCATACCGACTCGACTGACCACGACGTACCGGGTTGCGCTCTCGCAGCCCGTCCTCGACCAGATAGTCGTAGAACGACCGCAGCGCGACCACTCGCTGCTGGATCGTCGCGTTCGCCAACCCGACGCCGCCCAGCTCCAGGCCGGCGGCGGTCAGTGTGCGGGCGTGCATCTCACCGATCCAGTCCGCCACCACATCCGGCGTCGCGGCCACCGGGTCGACCTCGCTGGTCGCGCAGAAGCGAAGGAAGTCCTCCACCGCGCGCCCGTAGGCGTCGATCGTGTTCGGTGCCCGGCCGATGTTCGCGGTGAAGTGCAGCCACCGCCATGCCTGCTCTTGCTCTCGGAGAAGTGGGAATCCGTCCCAGTTGATGCGCGCCATACGGGCACGCTAGGAACCCCTCTCAGATTCCACATAAGGCAGAACCAGCACGCGCTCCTGGGCGGGGTGGGGTGCCCATTGTGGGCGAACCAGCGGATCGTGTCGCTGCGGCGAAAGGCAAGGCCGAAGTCCTTGATGAGCGGCTACACGTTCACCTGCCACGGGTCGAATCCCTGACAGCCGCAGCGGTCACACCTTGGCTGATGACCACCGACGCCACCGGGACCGTCACCTCCGCCGCGTTGCGCTCGGAGTCGGGGGTGGCCGCACCGGCACTCGGTCGTCTCCTTGCAGCGCGCGATCTCATCGACGGAGAACCCGAGCCACTGTTCGACCCGTACCCGCTTCCATGCCCCGCGCCCGCCACCTTGGGCGTTGGCCAACCGTTTGACCTCGCGGGTCACGACCCTGCGCTTGAAGTCGTAAGAGCAGCGGTACCCGAGCACTTTGCCCGCGCTCCCGTCTGGGTTGCGGACGTGGGCCGGAGGAGTGGGGTTGCTGGTCGTTCGCACCGGCGACAGCAGCGCACTCTCCAGTGAGCCTGCGGAGACACGGATGAACGGGATACCAGCCCGATCGAGATGTCTTTGGACATACTCGGCGTAGGCGTAGGTTTCCGGCAGCTCGCCTTCGGTGTCGGCGAACACGACAGCATCCAAGCGAGGCAGTTGCCCGGCCGCTGACATGAGCGCAAGTGCCGCCGACTGAGTGCCGCCCCCATAGGACAGCACCCGCAGGTCCGGGCTTCGCCTGATACTCATCGCATCCGGGCCGTGGTGTCGAACAGCTCCAGCTCGGCGGGATGGAGCTGGTGCTGGCAGACGAAGGAGCGGTCCTTGATCCGCCACAAGCCTTGGCCGGTTCCCAGCGTCGGCAGAAGTTGCCGTTCGGTGCCGGTCAGCCCGAGCGCGTCAGCGGTCGCGCCCAACTGGTCGGACTCTTGCCGGTAGATGATGCGGGTCTCGGCGTTTGCCAGCAGCGAGGACGCGAGCGCCCGCATCGCCGAGCCCTGGTCGCCCACAGTGTCGAGGTCGGTCAGCTTGTGGAAGATCAGCATGTTGGCGATGCCGTAGTGCCTCGCCAGCCGCCAATGCGCGTCCATGCGTCGTAGGAGCGACGGGTGTGACATCAGTCGCCATGCCTCGTCGTAGACAACCCAGCGCTGACCGCCCGCAGGGTCCAACAGTGCGGACTCCATCCACGCCGACGCGCAGGTCATCAGCACCGAGATCAGCGTGGCGTTCTCGGTGACCCGCGAGAGGTCCAGCGAGATCATCGGCAGCGTCGGGTCGAACCGCACCGTTGACGGTCCGTCGAACAGGCCCGCCAGGTCCCCGCCGACGAGGCGGCGCAGGGCGTGCCCGACAAGGCGCCCGTCCTCAGCCAACCGTCCCTCCGCGTCGTCGCGGGCGCCGGGGTTGAGCAGCCGGTCGACCACCATCGGTAGTAGCGGAATCTCCGCCGCCCGCACGGTGCTGGCCAGGGCGACGTCGACCGCTGTGTGCTCCAACGGCGTCAGGCGACGGTCCAGCACGGTCTCGGTCAACGCGCCGATGAGGTCACGGCGGCGAGCCGTGACCTGGGCTTCCCATTCCACGTCGTCGAGTCCGGTGGGCCGGTATCCCTCGTCGAGTGGGTTGAGTCGCGCGGGCATTCCGTGACCGAGTTCGATCGCCATCCCGCCGACCGCGCGCGCGACGGCCGTGTGCTCGCCCTTCGGGTCGCCCGCCACATAGACCCGCCTGCCGAACGGCAACGACCGTGTGTAGAGGCTCTTGGCCAGTGAGGACTTGCCTGAGCCGACGATCCCGGCAACCACCACGTTCGGGGCCGTGATGAGTCCGTTGCGGTACAAGACCCACGGGTCGTAGACGAACGAGGCGCCGCTGTAGAGGTCTTGTCCGACGAACACCCCGTCTGACCCGAGTCCTCCTTCGGCAACGAACGGATACGCCCCGCCCCAGGTCGCCGAGGTGTCCTGATGACGCGGCAGCCGCAGTCGTCCCGACGTACGAAGGCTCGTCGGCCCCGGCTCTCCGGACTTGGGAAGGACGACCATCGCCCGGCGTTCCGCCGCCAGGTCGTCGGCCTTCTGCTTGGCTGCGGCCTTGCGGGTCTCATGGTCGGCTGTCAGCAAGGACTTCGCCGATGCCTTGCGAGCGCGTCGGTCACGGCGTCGCTCCCGGCGTGGAGCGACCAGGACCGCGCTGTGCAGCCGGTCGCCGTCCCGCGCTGTCACAGCCACGGCTCGTTCACTTCATCAGTGCGTTCCGGCGCGCTCGCGGCGGCCGGTGAAACCTGCTTGGGGTGGTGCGCCACGGTCGATGGGGTGTAGGTGATCTCGGAGTCGGCGTCGTGTGCGTAGGTCATCGACTTCACGGCGAGGGCTACGCACTCGCTCGCGGCCCGGAGGTGCTCGGTCACTCGCTGCGCTGTTGCACGGCCCGCATTCCGGTCGCCGTGGACCTCGGCCTGCTCTCGTGCCGTCGTCTCGTAGAAGCGCACGAGCTGAGTCAGCGAGAACTCCAGCCACGCCGATCCGAGCGCCAGCGAAAGCAGCACCGGGTAGTCATGACCCGGATTGCTTATGGTGCGCATCGCGTACGCGAGGGCTCTGGTCGCATGCTGCACCTCGCCGGCGTCAGCAAAGGCATCCTCGAAGGTCGGCATCTGCGTCTCCTGCATCTCGACAACGTGTGGTCGAGATGCAGGTGCGCAGTGCGACCCTGTTTACAAGAGGTCCCGGTGGCTTTCCACCGTCGCGTAGATCGTTTCCAGGTCGATCGGCTGACCGTGGATGAGAGGCTGCGCGTTCCGGTAGCCGGTGACGATCGCCTCGTGTGAGGCATGGGTCGGATCGAAGGCAGGACTGTCGGCGTAGCCACCGGCAGGGCGAGGTGTCCAGGTGAATCCGGCGGCCTCGCTGTGGTCGTCGATGTCGGCAATGAGGTCCTTTAGGCCGTCGGGACCGAGCGCTGACAGTGCTGTCGTGACACTGGTGGTACTGAGGAGGCGGTCGATGTCATAGAAGTGTCGACCGTGCTTGAGCAGCGCGGCGGTGTCGTTGCGGGCAGCGGCATCGTGGACAGCCGAGACCTTCTCCAACAGGGTCCGCTCGGGGGCGAGTACCTCTACGGAGAACGGGACGAACTCATCCCAAGCATCGTCGGACTCGCCGAGTTCTGTCACCGCGAAGTCAGCGACGATTGAGCGGAACGAGTGCTGGGAGTGGGGATGAGTACCGCCCCGGCTGCCGAGTTCGAGCAGCACGCCTTCCTTCAGTGAGTCGGCGCTTTCGCCCGTCGGGTAGAGGTAGGTGGTGTACCGCTTCACCCCTGTTGTTGAGGCACCGACCCTCACATCAGACTTGGGGAGCCCCAGATGTGCGGTTACATCGGCATCAACCTGCTTGAGCACCTTGTGTCGCGCGTTCAGGCTCGCCTCGGGAGGCAGGACGGCGAGCAGGTCGACGTCCTCGGAGAAGCGATCCACGATGCCGAACACCCGGCTCAGGCTCGTTCCACCCTTGAAGATGAAGGTCACCGGAGCCTTGGCCCCGTCCGGCATGGCGACCTCGCGCGACTGCGACGCGGCACGGAGAACCTCGGTGACCTAGAAGTCCTTCTCCACATAGGGGGCAGGCAGGCCGCGCTCGTCGGCAGCCCTCCCGACCAAGACCGCCAGATCGTCAGGGTGTTCACGCAACCGCATGGGTGTCTCCCATGTCCGAGGAGGTTTTGAGCACGCCAGTGAGGGAAGCGAAGTTGTCTCGAACGGCACGGTTGTACTCGCCGGGCACAGCCTCGGTGAGCGCATCGAGTCGCACCCGCCCCTCAGCAACAGCTTCACGGACCATTGCCGTCAGTGCATCCCAGCCCGCCTCGGCGAAGACCTCCGGGGCTCGCAGCACCTCCAGCAACGCTATCTCTGTGGCGTTCAGATCCACCCGAGCGAGGTTCTTGCGGGCGTGCTGCTTCACCCCAGCAATGGGCTCGACGGTGCGCAGAGTGGCCACATGCAACACAGGAGGAATCTGCGAGGTCAGGCTCAAGGCACGAGCAGCCGAATAGCCAGCAGGGCCGACCCCACGAGTCCCGAGTACTTCGCGTACGACATCCTCGGTGCGGGGAGGCGTCAAGCCGTAGCGTGTGCGCCGGCCTCGGTAGTAGAGCCCGCGACGCACCGGGATCAGCAGGCCGTCGTGGGCGGCGCGAGAGGCGGCCTTCCGCGCAGCAGTCGCCGACCCCGGGAGCTCGTCGACGCGGACGAATGACTTCTCCGGGGTTGCACGGATCACCGACGATGCGGACACGCTTCCCACATCACGAAAGTATACTGGAAACGTGACATGAGCGGAACGTGGGTCCCTCTGATCCATCACACGCCTCGGCACAGTGGGAGCGCCGCCGTGGCGAACGCTTGGGCCTGCTGGCCCCAGAGGCGCCGGGTCTCGCAGGAGGCTTGGATGGCTGCCTGCTCGATGGCCGCGACGGCCTGTTCCAGTTCGTCGGGTGTGGTGGCGCTGACGGTGATGAAGCCGGTCGCGCGGAGTACGCCGTGGCCTGCGGTGAGGTCGGCTTCCTGACGGAGCACGTCGTGGTACTCGGCGTCTTGCTGGGCGTCCTCGATCTGGCCCATCCGCTGACGTTGCGCCGCGTCGGAGACGTGCTCGGTCTTGCGTTTGCGGATGTCGCGGGCGGCGTGGTCGGCACGCATCGGGGTGTAGAGCAGTGTGAAGGTCCGGCGTATGCCAGAGGACAGCAGGACAGAGGACAGGAAGCCGGGATAGACGAGCGAGCGGGGCCATTCGCTGATCCACAGCACGCAGTGGTGGGCCGAGTCGCTGCGCAGGTGGCTCCAGGTCTCGGTGACCGCGACCGGTCCAGCGGTGGCGAGCTCGCGGCCGAGGTCACCGTGGCGCTCCAACGTGGCCGCGACTTGCGGGTCGTAGGCCGAGCGGAGGATGACGGCGAGGTCGCCGGGCTCCAGCCACGTCGAGGGAGCGAGATCAGCGGCCCGGAGGGCGGCGGTGATGGTGGTCATTTCCTGTCTCAGCACTGCCGCAGCGCCCCGCATCCCGCCACCGGCGGCACGGATGGCGCGCGAGGCGGTCTTCATGTCGAGCGCGATGGAGACGGTGCTGGCGTGGCGCTCACCAGCGGGGCCGGCGCGGTCGATCAGCTCGCCGTAGGTTGTCGCGGCCCATGAGCCGTCCTGTTGGCCGTGGCGGTGCCACCACTCGGCCAGTCCCTTGCCGGAGTCAGGCAGGGTGCGCTCCATCATCTGCATCGAGGCGATGCGGCCCGAGCGGCAGGCGGTGGCCAGCACTCGGGACCAACTGGTGACACGCCGTTCCTGCTCGATCGGGTCGAGGAGGACGAAGGCCGGATGGGTGACTGAGACCAGTGCCGTCAGTGTTGCGGCGTGTGGGTCGTGGACCATGACTGCGCCGGTCTCGGCATCGACCCATTGCCGCAGGCTGGCCGCGTCGCCGGGGAGGGCGAGCACTCCGGCCGGGCGGGGTTTGAGCACGCGGCGGCGGTAGACGAGTTGCCCGCCGCTGGAGCGCCAGGCCCACCGGAGCAGGATCGGCAGCCACTCCACGAGCTTGCGACCTCCGACGCCGACCCACGCCAACGCAGCGCACAGGACCAAGATGGGTGCGGTGTAGGCGAGGATGATGCCGCCGCCCAGGTAGAGCGAGAACACCAGCACGACCGCGCCGAAGCCGACGACAACGAGTTGGGAGCCGGATAGTCCGAGCAGGACGCCACGCTTGGACAGGCGGGAGAACTTCACCGGCGTCAGACCGGCCTCGGTGCCCTGTCCCGTCGTAGTCATCGCTTCTCACCCCCGGGCCGAGCCGCAGGTGTCGGATCAGCGACGTCGGGCACCATCGGCGCCGGTGGCGGGGGGCTCCCAGCGCTCTGCGGGTGAGGCTGGCTGGCCTGGCTTGCGCCGTCGGCATGGCCCTCGGCGCTCGCCCCCACCTTGGAGCCGACACGAGGCCCGGCGGTAGCTGCTTCCTTCGCCACGACGGCCCCCGCCAAGACCCCACCAGCGGCCCCACTTGCCGCGCTGGTCCCTCCGGCAGACGACCCGCCTCCAGCGGTCGCGCCGCCGACCCCGGCACCGCCCGACGGAGAGGAGGAAGGCGTTGGTGCGGGACCGGAGGAGCCGGACCCTCCGCCGCCATTGCTCGCGTCGAGCACCTTCTTGGGCTCTTCGCCGCCGCGTCGGGTCGTGGGAATCGGGAGCGGGCGGTTGAGTGCGGCCTTGGCTTCTTGCTCCATGCTCATCGAGTGGTACATGTCGAAGCCCATGAACGAGATCGCCTTGTAGGCCATGTAGGGCGCGAACGCGGCGATCAGCATGAGCACGACTCCGGCGATGGGCTCACTGACAGATTTCAGGTCGGCGTCGATGGGGGCTGACACCTGAGCGGTGGCGAGCAGAAAGATCACCACCACGACGACCTTGGACACGATGAGGGCGATGACGAAGGAAGCCCACTTGCTGACCCATCCTCGGGTGTGGTCCCAGGTGGCGCCCGCCAGTGCCACGGGCGCGAACACGATGGCGATCAGGAGCAGGGCCTTGCGGATGAGCAGGCTGATCCACACGATCACCGCGCCCCCGATAGCGAGGCCAGCGATGAAGATGGTGATGATTGCGCCCACCCCGGGGGCCGCGATGTTGAGCGTCGCCAGACCTCCGGCGAGCAGGGCGATCCGGTCGCCCATGTCTTCCATGTTGGTGCCGGCCGCGTGGACGATGCCGACGCAGATCTGGTCGGTGATCTCCAAGGCGGTGGCCAGGAGGGCGAGGGCGACGAATGACCCGAGGATCGACTTGGCGAGCCCCAACAGGGCACGCGACAACGCGGCGGGTTCACGACGGACCATGCCGCCGATGACCTGGAGCAGGAAGAAGCCGACCATGACGACGGCGGCGACGCCGAAAAGGATGTTGTAGACCCGCACGTACTGCGTGCTCGTGACGTCGACCATCGTGGTGGAGTCGAATACTTTCCACATCGACTCGAACATCCACGCGGCTGCTCCACCCATCGCTTGGGCGAGCCAGTCGAAGGGTGCTGAGACCAAGGCGCCAGCGGCGTCGCCAGCGACATCGCAGACTGTGGAGATCACGGGTACCCCGCATACGTCGACCATTCGTCCGCCTCCTCTCGTGTGGTGCGGTCGTCAGACCGCTTGGCCGACGTTCCAGAAAAAGTTCACGAGCGCGACCGAGGCGCCGGTGATGATCGCCGCGCCCAGGGCGACCAGGACGCCGGTCTTCCCACGTCCCGCCAGGTGCGGGTTGCTGCTGTTGGCGCCGAGCGCCCAGACGATCGCGGAGATGATGAGCGCGAGCACAGCGAGGATGAGCCCGACAGTCATCGAGGCTCCGACGATGGTGCGGAGCTGCCCGATGCCGGGGAGCCCGTTGGAGTTGGGCGAGATGTTGATGTCGGCGGGCAGGACGGCGACGACCCGACTCGAGAGAGTGGACACCGAGGTGAGGGGAATGACGAGGTTGAGCATGAGAGTCTCCTGATTCAGCGCGGGTGGTTGCGCTGGTCAGGTGCTCTCGTGTCCCCGCCGTCGCGTCTTAGTCGCCGATGGCGAGACCGGTCGTGGGGGCGGGAGCCTGCCTGGCTCCGGGAGACGGCCGGGAACTCCGACCCGGCGCTGGCCGCTTGGTGACTTTGGTGCGTGCGGCGATCACCCGGTCGGGATCGACGGCGGTGTGGGAGAGGTCGTAGCCGTTCCACGGTGACCTGCCCGGGACGTGACGATGCCCGAAGTTCGGGCGTTCGGTGATGACCGGAGCGCCGGGGAATCGCATGGCTTCGGGGTAGTGCTTCTCGACCCACTCGCGGGCCTGCTTGCTGGGCCTCATGCTGGCGTCGACCATCCTGATGTGTGCGGGAACGATCGGCAGTTCGCGCCAGCCAGGGATGGCGTGGTCGTGCCACGCCTCGACGGCCTCGTTCTCGCCGTCGGTGATCGCGTGCCAGTCGCAGGGTTCGCACACGGCCTGGTACACCAGATCGCCCAGGCATGAGCAGTTCCCGTGCCGGTGGGTGTCGTCATTGCAGCGCAGGTCGGCGGTGAACATGTCGAACCCGTGATCGCCGACCTGAACGTTGCCTGCAACCGCGATGGCACGATGCCACATCCGGCTCGCGGCGTAGGAGCCGAGGACCCCACGGTTGAGGAACTGCCAATGCGCGAAGGCGGCGTCGAGCTCACCGGGAGGGTAGTAGTCGGCGGTGAAGTGCAGCGGTGCTCCAGTCCACGGCGGAGCCGCTTCGACCTCAGCGGCGTGAATCATGCCTTCGATGTCGAAGGCAAGCTGTCCGTCGGACTCGCCCATGTATGCCGGGCGGCTCACAGCGAGGCCCCGAGGTTCAGCAACCAGTTCGCCCACGCCAACGCCCCGCCGGTGAGGACCGCGCCTCCGAGCGCCACGAACAGCCCCGTCTTGGCCTTCGCGGAGGCTTGCCAGCTCCCTGACGAGGACGCGATGGCCCAGGTCGCCGCGCAGATGATGACCATCAGAGCCGAAGTCAGCAGGCCATAGGTCAAGAGCGCACCGACCATCGAACGCAGCGTCCCAGCACCGCCCAGCGCACCGAAGTCCGGTCCGACGGCTGCTGCGAGGGTCGTGATTCGGTTCATGCTTGGACCCCGGCCGCGATGGTGAAGTGGAGGTGGTCGTAGTGCCCTCCAGTGATGGCGGCCGGATCGTGCATCCCGCCACCGTCGTAGCGACGCCATCCCTCGCTGTTACGCGCGACGCTCCAGATCTTGCCCTGCCAGATCAGGTACTCGACGCCGAGCTTGGTCGCGTTGGCCTTCAACCAGTTGGTGACGTCCCATCCGTAGTCCAGTGCATGTCCCTTGGCTGCTTGCCCGATGGAGTTCCCGAACGTCCCGTCGCAAGCACGTCCCAGCGGGTGTTCGGACTTGGTGCCGGGGCGCGGGGACCAGCAGGCCCAGGAGGATTCGGGGAACCGAGCCCGGACTTGTGCGAGGACATAGGCGGTGCGGGCGGTGATCTTGCCGTTGCTCGTCGGGTCGTCGACCAAAGCATCGGGGTTGGAACCGTCGAACTCCTCGGGGGCCGCCACGGTGTCGGCTCCGCAGCCGGCCGGGATGGCCGTGCTGCTGTTCTGGTCGACTTGGGAGGCTCCGTGTCCCGCGAGCCACGGCTCGGGATTGACGGTGGCAGCCCACGCTCCGCCGGGCCGGACCTCGAAGTGCAGATGAGCGCCGGTGGAGTAGCCGTCGCTGCCCACATCGGCGATGTGGTCCCCAGCGTGAACCTGATCTCCTACGGAGACTCCGATGCCACTTGCGTACATGTGGGCGTAGCCGGTGGCCACGAGCTGCCCGCCGACGGTGTGCTCGATGAGGATCAGGTGCCCGTACCCGCTGGCAGGTCCGGCGAAGGCCACTCGCCCGTCAGCCGCCGCCAGGATCGGAGTGCCAGCCGGAGCAGCGAAGTCGACGCCGGTGTGCAGCTTGTAGACCCCGGTGATCGGGTGGACCCGCATTCCGTAGCCGCTCGTCTTGACCCACGTTGCGGCGGGTAGCGGAAACACCACGCGACTCGTCTCGGGAGGAGCATCGGCGCCAGTGGGACTTCCGTTCGTGGTCGAGACTGCGGCCGAGGTGGTAGGCAGGCACGCGGCTTGTGCCGGGTTGATGAGGGCCGCGAGGCCAAGGAGGACGGTGGCTGGCCCCAGCATCACCGTTGCCAGTGCCGTGCCTCCGGCCAGAAGAGTCTTGTTCATGACAGCACCTGCTCGTCGCTCATCTACTGGTCTCAGCCCAGCGGCTGATCGAGCCGGGACAGGCGCAACAGGTGGCACTCGGGGTAGGTCGGCCCGCAGACGATGAACGCGGTGAACGCGATGTCGTGCGAACTCGTCACTGGTTCGCTCTCCCAGATGCCCGCCCGCTGCCGGACGCCGGTCACGGTGTAGGCCGTCGTGCCGGGCGCGAATCCATCGGGTCCTGCTTCCCGGAGGGCCTGCTCCCACAGTGTCGGGACACTCAGGCTCTCGATCTCGATCCGCTGGCGGGTGGAGTAGCTGCGCAGTTGGCGCCACGCCTCGTTGCTGGGGAGGTATCCGGCGATGTCGGCGACCAGCCCCGGCGTGGACTCGCCGCTCGGGTCTCCTACGGCGACCAACCGCTCGACGTAGGCGTTCCTGCTGATTGCGCTGGCCGTGTCCCAGTCGAACAGTCCGGCCGCGACGCGCCGCGCGAAGGTCTCGGGGTCAGCGGTCGGCGACAATGGCCGCAGAACCCCTGGCGTCTCCTCGGGAGCTCTGAGCGTCCACGAATCTGACTCGTGAGGCTCGGTGGTCGGAGCGAGCGCCGTGTCTGTGGACGCCCCCGAGCGAAAGGACACGGCGGCGAGGACGAGTGCCGCGATGAGCGCGAGCAGGACAATGACGGCAACGACGAGACGACGAGTCGGGAACTGATCCGGGGCTTCGCGGAGCATGAGGGGTTCCTTCCGACGGAAGACTTGGGTGGACACGACATAGGTGTCCACGCGGCCCCGACGGTCGTGCTCAGGCCGTCATCGCCTCGCGGTCGGCGGCGGCACGGGAGGCACGCAGGGCCTCAGCGAAAGCGACTGTCTCGGCAACGACGCGCTCCCAGGATTCCCATTCCTCGTCGCTCAGACCCTCGGCGATCTCGGCCGGGTCATAGTGCTCGGTCCAGCCGTCGAGGTCGCGCCACGTCAGCCGGAAGGAGCGCAGGCTGTGCTTGGTAGGAGCCTGGGGTGTGCCGCGATCGGTCTTGGCGGGGTTCCGGCGGCGCTTGGCGGTCTTGGCACGCTCAAGCGCTTCAGCCGCGAGTCGTCGGAGTTCAGCGGCCTCCAAGAGTGCCTTCTCGTCAGCGGCGAACCGGAGAGCCGCCTGGACTCGCTGATAGGCCGGGTCGACGGGCCTCCCGACCTCGATCCGCTCCAGTTCCCCGGCCACCATCTGACGCAACGACTCCGGCTGGCTCTCATCGACGAGCAATGCTTGGAGCCGCCCGATCTGCTCAAGCCGGGTGTACGACGACTTTCCCGTGACGGCTTCAGCAGCCTGCACGCGAGCCTTGCCAGAGAAGCCTCCCAACGGTGGTGTCGAATCGACACCACCGTTAGAGCCATCAGGCTGCGTCTCGTTCAACGGTGGTGCCGAATCGGCACCACCGTTCCACCGGGGCTGATACGTCGGGGTGAATCCCTCAGCCGCGCGACGTCGCGCAGCGTCCTCACCCATCAACAGTTTCAGTTCCCGGTACAACGCGGCGGCTTCGAGTTGGGTGTAGGGCTGGTGCAGCGTGTTCTCGTCCTGCTGTGCCAGTAGTCGGCTCAGTTGGTCCGAGACTCCCGAACGCACCCACACGTTGCAGGTGCGCCAGCCCAACCGTTGCACAGCGACAAGGCGGCGCCACCCACACACGAGCACCCCGTCCGGCGTCACCGTGATCGGCTGGAGCAGCCCGAGTTCCTCGATGGACTCCATCAGAGCTTCGGTGTCGCCGGGGTCCTTGCGGTGCCGTGATCCAACGATGATGGAGTCGATGCGCCGTTCAAGCTCGATGTGGCCATTGGCGTCCACGTCAGGCATGGCTGGTCCTGATGGTCCGGGGAGAAGCGGTGACGATGGTGCGCACCAGGGCGTCGTCGGCCAGCAACTCGGCCACGCCGTGCCCGATGAGGAGCCGCAGAAGGACGCCGCGTCCTGCGGTCGTGTGGGCATGGTCTGGAGTCTGATTGCCCAGCACGACGCGCAGCAGCGCCGCCCATGACGCCCGGCTGAGGTCGAGGAGCGCGCAAGCATGCCGGTCGCGCCGCAGCATCTCGTGCGCTGCGCTGCGTGAACCTGACTCGATCACCCTCGCGCAGATGTAGTCGATCCCCGTACGTGCGGTGTCGACAGGCCAGCCGAGCAGACTGAACAACACGACGGTCTGCTCTGCGGCCTGCCACGCGCCCGTCGGATCCGCACCCTTTTCGGCGGGCTCCCCAAGGTCGTCCTGCTCGGCAGCCACACGGAAGGCGGGGTGGTACTCGATCAGCGCCACGTCTCGGTCGCTGAATCGCTCGGCATCGTGATTCGCAGAGACGTGTGGGCGGCGTGCTTGGTGGGTGGAGCACAGGAGTCCGTTGGCGCGTTCCTCTGCGATGAGCGTGACCTGCACGGCGCGGGTCACCACAGCCCAAGGGTCCTCTGCGTCTCGGGCGGCTCGTGAGCGCATCACATCGAACGCTGCGACGGCCGCGTCCTCGGGCTCCAGATGGTGCTTTCGCGCGAGCGCGCCGTACTTGTCCATCGAGTAGCGCATCAGGTCGGCCGCTTCGGGATCATCGTGCCAGCTCTGTTCGCCGGCTGCGTGCAGGCGATGCAACGTCGCACGCAGTCCTTCGGGATCGGTGAACGGCAGACGAACGTCGACAGGCCGCTTCACAGCCGAATCCCTTGCTCGGTGACGGTCGGGGTGGACGACCCGGGTCGACCGATGGCGTTGCGGGTGATCCGACGCCGGACCTTCCACGCTGCCTGTGCCGGAGTGCGGCGAGCCCGCCGCGCCAACTCGGCCTCCAGGTCGACGCCCCGACGGAGCCGGTCGGAGCCGAGAGTGGTCACCAGTTCGGACGGGCGCACCCAGGCGATCGTCCTCTTGGCCTTGACGTCCTCCGGTGCCCGGCGCTCTGTTGGACTCTGGGACGGGTTGCGATGGACAGCCAGTGCCGGGACCTCGGCTTCGGGCCCTTCGGTTGTCCGCGATGCCGACTCGGGGCTCCAGTCGGTTCTGTGTTCATGTGGGTTGTGATTCATTGCGGCTCCTTCGTGGTGGGTTCGGTTGCTGACTCGGGGGTCGAGTCGATGGGTGCCAGCCAGCGGCCGACGGTAGAGGGGTGGACGCCGAGGTGGCGGGCAATGGCTCGGTTGCTCATCCCGTCCAGGCGCAGTTGCTCTGCCTCGGTGCGCTGGTCGACGGCGTCCGCGTCGGATGAAGGTGAGTCCTGCGCAGGGGTTGGGTCGTCTGGACGTGGAGTGGTTGCGGTGTCGAGGTTGCGGGTCAGATGGACCGTCAGGTGAGTGACGGCGAGCAGCACGACGGGCGGCACTGATGCAACGACCGCTGCAACAGCGGCTGGTACTGATGCGTCGGCGGCGATCACCGCGTGCAACGCATTGGTCGCGACCGAGACGGCCGCGCCGGCGGCGAGGGGGAGCCACGGGTACCACGTCGCCCGTGGCTGGGCGGGCAGTGAGAGCGCAACAACGGCGACGGTTGCGACGACGATGATGCCGTCGACGATGAGCGGCCATGCCCATGCTTGCTCCGGTGCGATGCCCGACCGGCGGGCCAGGTCGGCCAGCGATGTGAACGACAGCCAGAACGCTCCGGCGGCGATCAGCACGGTGCCGGAGACGGCGGTGGCAACGACCGGACTCATCGACCCGGTGCTTGTCAGTTTCGTGCTCACGGGCCGGTCACCCCCATCGGCGTCGCGCCGGCGGTAGGGGTCCGCTGGAGGCTCGGGGAGGTTGTGCGGTACGCCGACCGGATGGTGGTCTCGGCCTCGCGTTCGGTCAGGCCGGCGGCGCGGGCCGCATCGCCGAGCACGGCGAGCGAGGCATCGAAGTTATGACCGGCTTCGACCATCCGACACGCCGCCCAGAACAGACCTTGATTGCGGGCGCCTTCGGGCCGGGTGGCGACCCACGCAGCCAGCCGCTCGGGACTGGAGCTGGCTGTAGCCGGGGGCAGGGTCCGTGTCGTCGGGGTCGCGCGAGGAGGGTCGAGGAACCGACGTAGCGCTGTGGTGTCGATGGGACCGGGTTGGTGGTCGGTGATCGAGACGACGCGGTACTCAGCAATGGCCCCGCTTGGCAGCGTTGCCCGCGACGGGGGGAGGACCACATAGCCGCCGTCGCCCCGGCAGTCGACGTGCTGGCTGGGCACCTGCCAACAACGTTGATCCACGCCGGGCTTGGAGGGGTAGCAGGCGTGCAGCCCACCCGAGGGGGTGCGCACCATCCAAGCCCAGCCATCAACGAGCCCGGCCGTCCGCGCACGCTCGAAGGCGTCGAAACCGGAGCCGGAGGCGTGGACGTCAACGTCCACCACCACGATGCCCGAGGGCGCTCCGGTTGGCATCGCGATGTTCGCTCCCGGCCAGCGGCCCCACCAGTCCGCAACTCTGCCAAGGTCGGTGGAAGCGTCCAAGAACCCCCGGCGCGTCAGCGGCTGCTTGCCCAAGGGGACACACGGAAAGACCGGGACGCCGGCCCCTGCCAAGTCGCGCGCGGCGGTGCCAAGGTTCGGTGCCACAGCGAGGCTGGCGAGCAGATCAGGTGACCACGCCGGGAGTTCTCGGGTCGAGCTGTTCATGTGCTCGACGTTGGCCAAAGGGGGTTACCGGATGGGTTCCCCCCGAGGGGGTTCCCCCCTACTGGATTCTGCGTTTCCGCAGGTCAGCTGGGGGTTCCCCAAAAAGTTGAAGAAAGTTTCGCTCTACCCCTTGCGAGGTGCCCGAACGCGACGGTTTCCGCCCGGATGGGCGCCGTTCTGCGAACGCTGGCTGGTCATGTCTTGGGTTCGCGGTGGCAGTTCGACGGGTCCGAGGTCGTCGTCGCTGCGGTTGTAGATCCGTTCATTGAGGAGCTGCTCGGCCAGGTCCTCATGCCCTTCGGCGGAGGCCACGGCCACGAGGTCGAGGTTGGTGATCTCGTCGTACGGCGCAGCATGGTGGGCAACCTCAGCCGATTCGTGGGCCATCGGCAGGTCACCCTCGGCGAGAGCATGAGTGGTCACGATGTGGGCGACGTCCACGATGGCGCAGGTGAGGATGTGGTCGATCCGGTCACCCTCCAAGACCCAGGACCAGCCGTTAGGTCGGAGCTGCCCGAATGGCTGACCAGTGACCAGTCTCAGCGCGGTCACGAGGTCGCTGATGCCTGCCGTGCCACGCGCTTGACCCCGAGCCCGGAGACGACGGAACAGGTCGGCGTCCAGCAGCACGCCGTCGACTTGATAGAAGTGCCCGCCGCGTTGCTGTGCGGCCCGGGACTCATCCGCTTTCGGGAGATGCCGTGCGCTGGTGTGAGGGTTCGTGCCGAGCCAGGAGCGGAGCGCATTCATGTCCACCCGGGCTCGCTTGGGCGTGATGCTGAAGGCGTCGGCGACCTGCCCGGAGGTCACCCCGTCGGGATGGAGCGCGAGGAACGCCAGCATCTCGGTATAGAACGGCTTGCGACCGGCAATGTCCGTCGTATCCCCGTAGGCACGCCCATACACCGGTCCCAAGACGCTGATGCGTGGGAGCCTGCAGTTGGGGTCGAACCACCATGCGACCTCCTGATCCAAGCTCGGGTCGGCGTCCTCGACTGCGGCCCGAGTTGCCTCGGGCACGATCGCTGCAAGCGCCTCGACGTCGTCGGTCGTGGTCGCCGCGACGTCGGCGTACTCACTGGTCGGTCGAGGAAGAAGTGCTGTGCCGCCCGCCGCTCCCACTGGCCGAGATTCAACGAGTTCGTCACGCAGCGCGCCAGCCTTGTCCACCAACTTGTCGCGGCCAGTAGCCGCCTCGTCCACAGGAACCGGGGCCAGGGTGGCGTCCCGGGTGACGTCGAGGATCGCAGCGCACGTCGATGCCTCCTCGTCGCTCAGACCCGCCGCTGCCACGGTGATACCGAGGATGGGAATGGTGAGCCGAGCGGACTCGTCCACGTCCAGCGCCAGCGACTCCTCGGCGATGTGGTCGCCGACGGTGACCACAGTGATACCGCGAGCCGCATGGGTGCTGTTGGCAGAGGTGATCGCATGCGCAGCATCACTGTTTGCGTAGCTGCGCTCCAGCAGCAGGGCACGGCGTCGTTCTGGGGCAAGGCCAGGGACGCCGGTTTGGGCAAGGTCCGCTGCGAGCTTGTCGAGCAGGCGAGTGTCGGCATGATGGTGGACCCGGAGCGGATCGAGGCCCACGAGCATCGGTGAGAGTCCGAACGTGTCGATGTCGACCTCCGCAGACCAAGGGTTGAGCACCAGTTCGGCAGCCAGTTGGCGAAGGAAGTCCTCACCAATGCCTCCTTCGCCCGTCACGGCGACGTGCGGCGTGTGACCGAGGTCGACGAACCAGACCGTCCCGTCGTCGTCTTGGCCGACAGCGACCAAGAGCGGGTACGGCGGTGCGCCCTGCTCGCGTGGCTCGTCGCTGTCGCCTTGGAGCGGGGCGATACGGGTACGGCCTGCCCCGGTCCACGGCTCAGGGAGCGTCGCATCCGCGCTCGCCTCGGCCAGGTGGAGCGTTGTCTCGGTAGCCGAGAGGGCGACCGCGATCACCTCGGGTAGACCGTGAGGGCTGTCGCTGAGCCGCCGTAGAACGTGGTCGAGCGCCGCGATCTGAGTGGCCATCGAGGACCCTTCGACGTGAAGTGTCTTCTCCAAGCCATTCAGTGACGCAGGCGGCGGCACGACGATGTGGCCGGGGCGCCGGTAGCGAAGTTGGGTGCGCTGGCGTCGGCGCAACGCGGTGAGGAGTCCGGCAGCAAGGACTGCACCGGCTCCGGCGAGTCCTGGAACCAACCAGCTAGGTGAGCCACTGGCCTCAACTGGGTCGGAGTCCTCAGCCTGCACGTCGGCAGCCGGGTCCTGTCCGGTGGCGTCGGGGCTCGTGCTGTCCGTGACCTCCCGGCTGTCCGGCTCGACTGCCTCCGGCTCCGGCTCCGACTCGGGTTCCGGGTCGGGTTCGGTCGGTTCGGGGCCGATCGGCGGATCGACGACCGCAGGGACGGCTGTGCTGGTGCTGGGGACGGTCAACTCCCATCCGGGCCGGATCAGGCTGGGGTCGGTGAGCTGTTGGCCGCCGGTTTGGACGGTATCGCGCGACGCCTCGAAGATCTCGGGGTAGAGCTCGCCTGCGCCGAGTTTCTCGTCGGCGATCTCCCACAGGGTGTCGCCGGGTTCCACGAGGTAGGTCTCCTCGGCAAGGGGTGTCTCGTCGGTTTCCTCGCTGGTTGTTGCTGCATCGCTGGGCAGGCGCAGGACCATGCCGGGGTTGATGAAGTCGGCGCGTCCTTGGAGCGCATCCGGGTTGAGGTTGACGATTTCGCGGAAGCGCATTGGGTCCCCGAGCTGTTCTTCGGCGATCTTCCACAGGCTGTCGCCGCGTCTCACGGTGTAGTCGACGGTCGTCGTTGCCACATCGGTGTCGGCGCTGGCCACGGGGGCGGCAGCGGTCGCGGGTTCGGTGAGCGGGGCCGCCACCGTTGAGAGTGCGACCTGCTGGGGTGTTTCGGAGGCAGCGTGCGCTGGCTGTGGCGTGAACGCTGGTGCGACTGCGGGGGCGGCAACGAACAGAAGGGCGGCCACGGCCACGAGGCGCCCGATCTGGTCTTGGAGCGGTCCGAGGCCGGGGAGTCGTGGGGCGGGTACGCCCCGGATGACGGCGACGACTTCGAGGGCGCACAGCAGCGCTAGGAGTACCCAGACGAGCCACGCGACGACTGCGAAGACAAGGAGCAGGAGGGTGCCGTCGTCCGGGCTGGTCAGGATTGTCCCGATGTTGCTCTCGCGCCAGGGGGTCGCGCCGATGGCGAGGAGCAATGGCGGCATCCCGATGGCGAAGGCGGCGATGAGCAGACTGGCCCCGAGTCCTGAGAGCCGTTCGCGTAAGCGTTGTGGCGTGGTGGGTCTCATTGTTCGGTTCCTCCCAGGCTGCGGACGATGCGGGCAGAGGCATCGGACGTGACGGTGAGGTCACCGATGCCGATGAAGCCGAGGAAGGTGGGCGTGTAGGTGCCGGTGACGGCGACGTGGATGGTGTCGCCGTCGGTCACCGTGACGGTGCCTTCGATGCCGGAAGCGGCGAGGTACTGCTCGGCTGCGGTACGCGCGGCAGTGGCGTCGACGCGGACGTACTGGCCCTGGATGGCTGGAGCGGCCTCCACTTGCTCGGCCCCGGTTCGAGCGGCTTCGGCGGCGATGTTGTGGGCGCGCTGTTTGGCGTGGACCTGGCCGCCGAGGTCGACAGCGAGTCCGACGAGCATCATCATCACGAAGCTGGAGGTGACAAGCCAGATCGAGATCGAGCCACGCTCATCCCGGACACGGCTGCGAGTTCTGGCCGTCATACGCGCTCCCTCCAGGTGTCGATCGGGCTGGACATGGTTGCCTTGATGAGGCGACTTCCGGGCACTCCCGGTACGGACAGGTCGGAGAGGTCGAGACGGCATCGGACGGTCACCGTGACGGTTGCGGTTTCGCCGGCCGCGCGGTTGAACTGGCTGGTGTCCACGGTGACGTCGATGTCGAGACAGCCGATGCCTTGGTTGGTCAGGCTGGTGGTCGCTGCCGCGATGGCCTTGTTCTTGGCGACGGTCGCGGTGCGTTCGATGGACGCGGCACGGGCGGCATCGGCGGCGGCGGTCTCGACGGACTGATGGGTGGTCGCGGTCCGCCCGCCGAAGATAATGAGTCCCACGAAGAGCACGAAGGCAGGCACGCCGACGACGGCCTCGACCGCAGCCGAGCCCCGCTCGTCCCTTACCTGGACTCGGCGTCTGGTCCGCAGATGTGTCATGGGGCGGTCAGCCTCTCGACGGGCACAGATGCCACTTGGCGGACCACGGGCGACCAGCCTGGGATCACGCTGAGGGAGTGGCCTTGGACGACCACGGTTGCTGTGGTGCCGGTCCGGTTTGCCGTGGTGGTTGCGCCGGTCAGCACGCCGTCGCCGCCTGCGTCGGCGATGAACGCCGCAGCGGCCTGTACGCCATCCGATTCTTTCCCGTTCTCTCCGCCAGCGGCTTTCGCGCCTTCTTGCGCAGCAGCGATTGCCACCGTCCGGGCGTGGTAGAACAACGCGGCCTGCATCCCGAGGAACATCACCGCGAAGAGGGCAGGCAACAGAATCACGAGCTGGATGGACACCGAGCCGCGCTCTTTCCTTCCACGCGCCAGCGGCCCGCTACTTGATGTTGCCGGCTTGGCTCTCGACATAAGCCTTCACCGCAGCGACCACGATCCCGACAATGGCGATGACGGCCACCGCCCACAGGACGTGCTCGGTAGTCACAGAGCCTCGCTCGTCGCGGACACGGAGTCGCGCGTCGAGACTCAGATGGAGGGCGAGTAGGAGTGTGAGCAATCGGTACATAGTGGTGTTTCCTTTCCTGGATGGGTTCCCTTTCGTGGGGTCGTGGCTGTCATGTGTTGCCGAACATCCGCAGCAACGACGGGGCGACGAGCAAGGCCATGAAGATGACGCCGAGCAATGAGCCGGGAATGGTCATCCGCTCACCAACCGCGTTGGCCTCGGCGATCTCGTCGTTGAGCATCGCGGTGCGCATGGCGGCGGACCGGGCGCGGAGGTTGGCATAGACCGATGCCCCTTCCTCGCCGCTGAGGCGCATGATGTCGGCGAAGTCGTCGAGCTCGGGAAGTCCGAGTTCTTCAGCCAACGTGTGCAGCGCGTCCCAAGGCGGCAGCCCTGACCAACGCGATCTGGTCAACTCCTCCGACAGCCGGGTGAACACCCAGGAGTCCCCGACCTCGGCGGCGGACTCCATTGCCTGACGGACGCCGGAGCCGTTGTGGCGTTCCAATGCGACAAGGTCGATGTAGGCGCCGAGTGCCCGGGTGAACTCAAGCCGCGCTTTCCGGGCGTCATCGACCGCGTTGTAGTTGGGCAGGAAGAACATCACCACCGCCAGACCGAGCGAAGCGAGCGCGGGAATCGCCACCGGGAACCCGAGACCTATCAGGCCGAAGAACCACGCCAAGAGCGGTGGAATCAGCAGCCCGAGGAACGCAAACGTCAACTTTTCGCCATAGAACCGGGCCAACGGGACGCGCAGCAGCGCCAGCTCGCGGGTAGGTGTCCGCACCCACATCCCCGGAGGCAGGGCCTTCATCGCCCACACACCGAGCCGTTCCTTGCCCCCACTCGCCGTGGTCGGGCCGAGGGTCTTGGCGCGGCCACGGGTCGGCGTGAGCCGCCCCAACGCCTCGGCGAGGTCAGGCTCGGCTGGCATCAGACGCACGACCAACAGCACGACGCCGAACGCAACGAGCGCGCCGGCTGCCAGAGCGAGTTGAAGCCCGGTCGTCATGCCACGTTCCGAGCCGGTGACTGAGCCTGCGGTCGGTCCAGGAAGCGGGGAAGGTTGCGGCCCATCGCCATGCGCTTCATCCAGATCAGGGTGGCGACGTAGGCCGACAGCAGGCCGACGAGAATGACCTGCCCGAGCGGACTCCTGTACGGCGCGACATACGTGCCGGACACCGCGAGGATCACCAGCACACCCGCGCTGATCAGCGTCACCCACCGGGCCGTCGCTCTGGGTTTGGCGCGGTCTGCCTCGACCTGACGCCGCGCACGCACATCGGCGGCGACCGACTCGGCCAGACCTTCGAGCACCGAAGCCAAACCCGCGCCACGACGACGTGCCCCGAGGATCAGGTTCGCCGCGATCAGATCACCTGTGGAGTCGTCCAGTTCGTCCGCGAACGCTCGCAGCGCGTCCTCGGTCCCCCAGCGTGCCCGCAGGCGTGCCACCAGCCGGGTGACTTCGGGCGCGACCGCTGCCGGAGTGGACCGCAGCGTCGCCACGAGGGCCTGCTCAAGCCCAACTCCCACGGTCAGCACCCCCGACAGCGAACGAGTCCATTCCTCCATCGCCTCCAATCGAGCGATGCGCGATGCAGCCGACCCGGACGACAGCAGCATCGGCAGGCCGACCGCTGCCACGGGCACAGCGACGATGGCGAGCACCCACCCGGTGACCAGCCACGCGACCACACCACCAGCAATGCCGCCGAGCAGGAGCATCCGCGTGGTCCGGTCCAACTCGCCCAGACGACGCATCCGCCTGGCTGCGGGACGCTTCTGGCGAACCGGTGCCGGACGGAGCCCGAGGATGAGACCGATGACTCCGGCGACGATCAGCGCGCCCGCCAAGGCTGGGACGAGCGCGATCATGGCCGGGGCTCCTGTCCCATGAGGTAGCCGGACAGGTCGAACCCGAACTGCGCGAGAGACCGGTACTCATCGGGCAGCACGGCAGGTCGTGCGGTGCCGTCAGGGTCGGGGGCGAAGATGTGGGTCGTCGCATACCCCGTCTCCCGCTCACCGGGAGCGAGCGCGATGACCTCCGCAACACGGCGATGACGTTGTGAGCTCCCGTTCACGGTCGTGGTGCGCAAGTCGAGCTGGACAATCAGGTCGATCGTTGCCGCGAGCTTCGACGTGGCAAGGTCATGAGTGACGTGCGGCCCGGCTTCCATCGCGCAGGTCACCAACTTGCGGACTGCCGCGACGGCATCGGAAGCGTGGGTAGTGGAGATGGAACCTGTGCCGGACTCCATCGCTTTGATCATCGCCCAGATCTCCTTGCCCCGGACCTCGCCGACGATCTGGCGCGACAGGTTGAACCGGAAGGAGTCGACCAGGGCGTCGTCGAGGGTGAACTCACCGGCCATGCGCCCGTCGGGGCCACGCTCTCCCGAGCCGGGGCGGGCCTCCCACGGATGAACGATCCGATGCCGCGCGAGTTCGTGCAGATGCAGCTCGTACTCGGTCTCGAAAGTGCCGATGGCCTCCAGAGGGTCGATCTCCGCACACAGCGCCCGCACCAGCGTCGTCTTGCCCGCGCCCTGTGCCCCGGCCACCACGATGCTCTTGCGCGCTTTGACCGCAGCCCGAAGGAACGAAGCCGCGACCGGGGTGAGCATCTGGCGCTCAACGAGGTTGTCGAGAGTGATCTCCATCAGCCGGTGACGACGGATCACCACCGAGGGCCGCGGAGTCACCCACGCAGCCGCTGCCAGACGCGAACCACCGTCCAGACGCAAGTGAAGCCGAGGCTGAGCCTCGGAGAACCCACGGGCGTTGACCTCGGACCGGGAGGCGAGGAAAACGAGGAAGTCGATCAACTCCTCATCCGAGTCCGCCACCGGCGGGCCGTCGATCAGCGACCCGTCGATGAGTTCCAGGAGCACGTTGTCGTGGCCGGCGATGATGATGTTCTCCACGTCGTCGTTGTCGACCAGGGGCTGAAGGCGCCCCAGCCGGAACAGCGAGTCGAAGACGGCGCGGGCGAGCCCGTCCTGTTGCGTGGTCGTCCACGCGGCGTTCCCAGCATTCACCCGATCCGCGACAGTGGCCTCGATGAGGTCCAGCACAATCGAGCGCCCGAGCTCCTCCTGCGCGGCCTTGTCGAGCCGCGCCCGGTCGGCGGCCACCGCCTGACTCAACTGCTCGGAGGCTTGGGCACGCAGTGCCGCAACCAGCGACCAGTCAACTCCCGCCGCAGGCGCGTCGTCGCCCGCCGAGTCGACGGGCCTGACCAGTCGCGGCCCGGACTGGCTCCGATGCGAGCCGGACTGGCCATTGGTGGGCATCGGCTGCGCGAACAACGGCAGTGCGGTCAGATCTGCCACTTCGGTTTGTGTCTCATCGAGGCTCTCACTCGTCATGGCCGCACTCCTTCGAGCAGTTCGCTCCGCCGCCTGGAGACCGTCGAATGAATCGAGGCGATCCCTGCCTGTAGGCCGCGAACTAGGGGGCCGGTCTCGAACCTCTTCGGAGGTTGGGCGCCGCGCGAGAAGACCGCAGCCGCATCCGGTTCGTCGGGGAGGGTGGCGACCACGGGAAGTCCGAGCACGCGGCTGACCTCGCTCGCCTTGTACGGCTGGCCGTCGCCGACGACCGCGACGCCAGCTTGCTGCCAGGCGCCGGAACCTTGCGAGTGAACCGTGCCGCGTTGGATCGCGTCGGCCCACGACCGCACGGCAGATAGCGCAGGTAGCGTCGTCCGGGTCACCAGGAGCGTCAGGTCTGCATTCGTGAGCAGCGGCTCGGGTGACCCGAGGAGTCCGAGTCGCCCGGCGTCCACGATCACGTCCTGACCCGTGCCCTCCAAGTCCGCCAGCTCATCGGCCAGTGCTTGCCACAGGTCGCGCAGCGCAGGCGCCTGCGTATGTGACCGGGTGCCCGCGACGAACGAGACGGTTGTTCCCTCGATGCGCTGAGCGATCTCGGCCAGCCCGTCGTGGATGCTGCTCGCGGTCAGCGCCAACTCGATCAACCCCGCCTCGTACTCGCGCGTGCCCCGGAAGTAGCCCGCCAACAAGCCGGAGCCGCCCGTGGGATCGGCCTCGACCAACAGCACCGGGCGTGGCCACAGCATCGCGAAGCCGAGCGCCGTCGTGGTGACGCCGGGCGACCCGGACGCGGAAGCAAGTGCGATGACAGCCATCAGCGCTCCCGCGAGTCCAAGACCAACGAGACGTTGCCCGTGGCCGTGCGGGCGGCCAGAACTGCTGCGTCGGCGTGAGGGACGAGGAGGTCCACGATCGTCTGGCCGGTTTCGTCGGAGATATGGACCCCGGCCACGGTCGCCTCGCTGAACGTCGGCGCTCCGGCGGGCAGCTCCTCGCCCTGAGCCGGAGTCACGATCACTCGAACTCGGTCGCCGGTGACCAGCGCGAGCCCCGGAGCCTGCGCAGGGGTCACAGCGACACCGACGATGGAGTTGTTCCCGGTCGGCTCCACCGCAGTCGTGATCGAGTCAGGCGTGAGCATCGCTCCGGCTGCGACGTCGTACGCCGCACGTTGCCCAACCACCCGGTCGAACTCACTTGCCGCCACCGGCTTGAGCGCGGGGTCCACGCTGAGCCGAACTCGAGCGAGGTCGTTGGCCTCAATGACGGAGCCACGCTCGATGGTGTGCCGGGCGACAAGGACTTCCTGCGTGTTGGTCGTTGCCGACCACGCCCATGCAGCGAGCAAGCCACCCAGCAGGATGGCAGCGATGGCGACGAGGGCCAGTGCGGGGCGTCGGCGGAGTTTCGGTGGCGGCACAAGCTGGCTGGCGGCGGGACTCGACTCGGGGTCGAGGGTCCTGTCGTCTCGGGTGGCTGTCTTGCTCATACCTCGCTGCCTTCCTCTGCCGGTTACTGCACGAGCACCTGCGCTTCTCCAATGGCGATCTGGGCCTCTCGGACGAGTCCGTTCAGCCGGATGGTTCCCATCTGTCCTGCGCCCTCCCACTCGATGACCCACTCCGACGTGGCCGTGACCGCGAACTTGTGGTCGGCCTTAGACGAGCTGGAGGTCGTGTAGACGTGGCCACAGTCGGGAGACTTCTTGCTGCCGTACGCCGGCTTGTATGGCGTGCCCGGCTTGGTGCAGGTGACTTTGGTTCCGTCACCCATGTCCCAGGTGACCTTGTGGACCCGAGCTGCTGCCGTGACGGTGATGCCGCCAGCGGTCGCCGAGGCGGTGATGGGTCCCCATGTGTGCTCGCCCGGGTTCGCGGCCCACATCCACACCGGCATCCCGACAAGCCCCACGCTGCCGTCCTCGGCCTTCGGCGCGATCCCGATGTTGATCGCCGTGAGCTTCATGTCGGCGATCGCGCGCTGTGCAACCTCACGGGGGTTGGGCCCAGTACCGGACCTCGGAGGCGGAGACGCTGACCAGAGTTGCAATTGCATATCGGTCTGGGGCTGCCAGCACTCATACACAGCGCCGTCACCAGGATTGCGTCCGTGCCACGCCGGATGTCCCACCGGCGGCTGTGGATCAGCCAGCCGCACATAGCAGTTCCACGCGTTCGACCAGTAGCCGAACTCGACACTGCAAGGAACAGGACCCGGAGGCGGCTTCGAGTGACCTTGCTCCCTGCCGTCCCAGTAGCAACTGGAACCTGATCCCGAGTCCTTCTGACTTTCGCTGTCCGGGCTCGCTGGATCGCCAGGGGTTCCGGGGAGATCGACCCAAATGAGACACTCTCCTGTCGACGGATCAACACGCGAACACGTCGTCTCGGACGCGACAGCGGACAAAGTAGTGCCGAAGCCGACAACTGCAGTGACAACGAGCAGTCGGCTCAGGACACGGGAGAACATGGCATCTTCTTAAGGTCCTCGCCGCTGGCGACCCGCCAACCGCCTTCGGGGTCCTCGGACCAGTTGAAGTTCGCGACAATATGACGAGTCCACCCGGTGTCGGGCCGGTCTGGCGAGACGACCGAGTTGCCCTCCTTGTCCACCACGTCAACGTCGCTGACATCCCAACAGACATCGACGAGGACTGCGGGGACCTTGCCGGACTTCGGGTCTGAACTATCGAGGTTCACCGACTGGATCGCCAGGTTGGCAATCTTCGTCTCGCCGACCTGGCGCCTACCTTTGCGGTGCTCCTGCCTTACGAACTGCCGTTGAGCGGTCAACTCAGTACTGATAGCAACGGACTCCAGCCTCCCCAAATCCTGACGCGTGTCCTGCCGAAGTCGACTCAGAACGGCATAGAACTCGCGAATCTTCGCGTCTACCGCTCGCGACGCATGCTCCGCCTCGGTCGGGTGAACTGTTGAGGTGTGCGCTGAGGTTGGCGTTGAAGACGGCCCGATCGGAGGCGGACTCTCCTTGTCCTCTGAACACCCCGGAAGAACTGCCAGGAGAAGTGCTGTTGCGAGCACGCGCGTTCTCCGTAAAGTCGCCATCCCTGCACCTGCTTTCCTTCGAATGACCAGGTTCGTGCACCATGCACCACCCCCAGGTGCCTCCTAACGTCAGGTGCGCAACCTTGTCCGACTGTCCCCGCACGGCCAAGCGGATGGGGTCTTATCAACCGAGGTCCCTGATGATCTTCTGGGCGTTCCGAAGCAGTTGATCGTTGACCTCGTCGAGGACTTCTAGCATCGGACGGTCCTGTTCGGCCATCTCCATCTGATGGCTCCAGAACACTCGGCGGAACACATCCGCCAGACGGCTTGAGCGTTTGCATTCCACGTCCTGCAGCGCAGTGTTGATCTCTTCATCCGTGGGGGCCGGCCTCTCATGTGTCACCAAGAACCCGTCGAACGCAGCGAACGCATTCTCCGGGGTCGTGTAGTTGAAGCCGGCCTCGCGCATGCATGACGACCACGAACTGATCGCTTTCTTGTAGTCCGGGTCGGCGTAGGTTGCCTTCAGGGACTCCTGATAGATCCTCGCTAGTACCGGCGTGCTCTCGTCCTCGCTCGGTCGATCTTGCTCGATTGACCTCATCGCCTGCCCGCGGCAGCCGCCGTCGTTCGCGACCTTCAGCGCGAACTCATACTCAGGGGTCGATCTACTTTCGTTGCCGCCTTCGCGGATGCCGACGGGGTTGTCATCATCCGCCCCTGTTGCGAAGGTTTCCATGTCGGCTTGGTATCCGAAACGCTGGGCATAGTCGACATCGAGGATGCCGATGTACCCGTCGAAGAGGATTGGGGACCGTTCTGAGACCTCCAACTCCGGTGGCGGGTCGAGCAGCGTGAAGCCCTGATCCTTCATGCATCTTTTCACCTGCAGATGGAAGGCCTTGTTGAGAATCAGTTTCTGCTCGGGATTCAGTTCACCGAGCGCCGCGTACACTCCGGGGACGAGTTCTCCCGTCTGACCGGCCGGGATCGCCTTGTCGTCAGAGACGACCGGAAGGACGGTAGGGGTGCCTGTCGTGCCGTCGTCGTTCGAGGCGCTGTACAGGCTGGAAGGATCGACTTCATTGCCCGGATGGGAACTGGTGCTGTCCGTTTCGCACGCCGTGAGCAGGCACAGGCTGAGCATTGCGCAGACGGCGATGGTCAAGCTAGTGGCGCGGGTTCTCGTCATGTCAAGCCACCTAGCCGCACATGATCGTAGAGGGAGTGTCGTACCTGAGGCCCAGGTGCACGCCCCAGCCATCGACGCACTTGCCGTTGGTGTTGTACTGATAGACCGACCCGGCGTAGTAGGCGTAGTTGCCTCTGTCTTTGACCGCTGGGCCCGCGACAGTGCAACTAAGGCTGGGCCGGGTCTCTTTGTATTTCAGGAGCCATACCTCGGTCCAGGAAGTGGCACCGTAACAGGAGCCGAGGTGATTCATTCGTGCGCAGTTCGTTCCACCCGAACCACTGGAGTAGTAGACAACGAATTCACCCTTGTTGGGATGAAGGTTCCGGAAGCCGAGGGTGCCTGAGCAGGCCGATGCTGGGCCTGCCAGTGCAACCTGAGTTAGGGCAAGCCCGGCTGTTGCCAGGATCGCGGACGCGAGCAGCCGCATCAGCCGGTTCCTCGGACTCGGGTGTCCCTCCGAACGAGAAACGCTCATGATGCTCCTTCCTCAGTTCCACCCTCCGAGCGCATGGTGGATCTGTGTTTGATGAGACAAGCCGAACCCGGAGTGTCCGTGCGTCGACTTGGCGGCCATTCGATGGACCTAGGGACACGGGTTGTGTCTGTGTGACATTCGGCGTGTCGACATTGGTCGAAGCGGTGCAGTCGTTCGGCGGCGAGGAGTCTTAGCCGCACATGATGGCGGCGATACTGCCGTAGATCACACCCTTGTGTTTTCCAGTCGTGGCGATGCACTTGCCGTTGGTGCTGTACTTGTAGACCGGCCCGGCGTAGTACGCGTAGTTGCCTGTGTCAGAAGTCGAGACGCCGGAGATCAGGCACCTATACGCGGGGCTTGTCTGAGTGCATTTTGAGAGCCACACCTCTGTCCAGGAACTGACGCCATAGGTTGTGCCGAGATGATTCATCTGCGGGCAGTTCGTTCCACCCGATCCGGATGAGTAGTAGGCAACCAACTCGCCGACGGAGGTCTTGTCGCGGTAACCAAGGCTTCCCGGGCAGGCCGCTGAGGCGGGCGTCGCCGTCGCAACAGTGGTGATCGCGAGTCCGGAGACCGTTAGCAGAAGCGACAGGACGTACCGCACGAGCCTGTTGCGCGTCTTCTCCCTGCTGTTCCTAGAGATGACCATAGTGCTCCTCGCTGCGCCCTGTACCTAGCCGGCTCGTGTGTTTTATTGCCCTTGCATGTGGGGCAACACCGCGCGGTTCCCTTGTCGAGCTGTTCCACAGAAACTGCATGAGTAACGGGAACTGCGAACGATGCGCCCTTAACTACTGATGTCACCAAGCCGCGCGAATCTAACGCGCATGCACCATGCCGTTCGTGGGTAGGTATCCCACTTGCCGAGGGAAGGCGATGTATCTACTGAGGCGCGCGATTGGAGGTGGCCGGGACTCGTCGAGCCTCTACCAGAGCGCTGAATGAGAGAACTGCCGGTGGTTCGAACTCGAAGGCTTCCGACGGTTCGATCAGTATTTCCTCGTCGCCAAGATAGAGGCCGGTCTCGGGGTCGAGGAAGATCAGTAGTTGCGTGGTTTGATCGAGCCCTGGCACGACGAACGCGTCCGCGGGCCGATTGAGTCGGTCGTTGACCTCTCCGAGGTAGGTGACCTCGGGCTCGCTCGCTAGCGTTCGCCAGAGTGCAGCGGCGAGTTCGGGTCGCACGACGTAACTGTGAAACAGATCAATGGTGTCGATGACCAGACAGGATGCGGGCGTGCCGGCGCAGGTCTCCGGGTCTTGCCTGGCGTCGAGTTGCTGCCGCAGTCGCTGAGGGTCGGTGGAGAGTTCGTCGGCGAAACCCGGGCCTGGGTCGTTGCTTTCGAAGGACTCGTTGACGGTCGTTGGCGCGCCCGGTTCGTCTGCTGGTTTCGTGACACGGCCGTGCTGGTCGAGATCTGAGCCGCGGCTTTCCACGATGTGCATGGTCCCGTCGGGAGCGAAGTTCGATTCGCGGGTGACCGAGACCAGTGAACTGTTGATGGATCCGTCTGCTTCGTGCTCGCTCGATGTGAACCATGCGTTGACCACGACTCGTTGGACAGGTTCTGGGGCAGGCGCGGGTTGTTGTTCCGCGACGGTCGCCAGCTGCTGCATTCGCTCTCGCGCGGGTTGCCAGTCAGGGGGCTGTCCGTTCGCGACATTGGGGAACGTGAGTAGGGGTGGTGTGGCGGCGACTGCGTGAGGAGTTGACCCTAGCCACCCGGGCCCCAAGATTGCTACGCCCAAGATGATCGCGACCGCCGCGCCGAGGAGGGCCAGGGCTCGACGTCGGTGCTTGTGCCCGGTCCTGGTCCTCAGGTACGGAGGTGCCATGGGAGCGCTCGACACGATCCGGGCCAAGTACTCTTCGGCCCGCGTGTCCTGGCCTGGAAGGGCCGTTAGGTCGCGTGGGGTTGCTCCCTCTTCGAGAAGTTGACGGCGGAGTTCGTCCGCGAACTCCTCTGGGTCAGTGTGATGAGTCACGGTTCACCTCCCGGTCGGCCCACAATGCTTTGGCGTTCTTGCGTGCTCGTTGCAGCCGCATGCTGACTGCGGCCGGCGTGCAGTCAAGGATGATGGCGATTTCGGCCACCTTGTATCCGTCGATCACCAGTTCCAGTACTTGCCGATCCGTGAGCGAGAGCGACCTGGTCCATTCCGGCCACTCGTCGAAGACGACCAGTTCGATCAGATCCTTCGTGCGTTCCGAAGGGAGTTTTCCGACTCTATCGATCGCTTGGCGATAGGCAACTTCTGCCCGCCACCGATTCCGTAGCAGACCCTCGAGCACCCGATACGCAAGGTTCTTTAGCTTCTTGTGCTCGAGGTCGTAGCGAGGCGACTGGACGTTCTTGTTCCAGATGACCTCGAGTGTCAACTGAGCCAAGTCCTCGGCTTCCGCCGAGTTCACTTGCCTCTGTGCGTAGCGCACCAAGTCGGGGAAGACGGACCGGAAGAAGTCATTGAAGTCCGGTACCTCCACGCCCGGCCCCCCTTCAGAAGACCTCCTTAGTCTAGGTCTGGCATCGAGAGTGCTGCGCGCAGGGCTGCGCGGCGACGTGAGATCGGCGGGTCTAGCAGCTGGACGTGCTGGAGAGCTTCACCTTGCTCGGGTTGTAGTACGCCGAGGCGATCGTCGGGCGGTCCTGGCCGGGGGAGAAACAGACTGAAGCCGAGCCGCTGCTGTTGTACAGGCGAGCTCCCTGCGAGCGATTGTTCGAGTACGACCGGGCATTCCAGCTCAGGTTCTTGGTGACGCCGCTTCCGGACGTTGAGTAGAAACTCCCCGTGTAGTTCGACAACGCCCAACCGCAGAACTTCCCTGACCCACACTGCGAGAGCGAGTACACGCCCATTTCGACCGCGACGAACACATCACCGTCGGCATAGTGAATCTCGTTCCCAACGATGATCCCGCCCGGATGCCGTTGGAGTTCCTGCACGAGGATACGACCGATCTCATCAGACCCCACTTCCTCATTCGAGTTCGCTGACGCGGGTCCCGCGCCCAGTATCCCGATGAGCGCACACGCCGCCAGCACACTGATCTTCACAGTCCTTGTCCACCTCATACTCACTGCTGTTAGCCAATCGGCGGGATCTAACGCCGGACGTGGATCGAGTCCAAGACGCGGTCCGGTTGACGACGAGAGCGAGATCATCAAGGCGTCAGACCGTTGGAGATGGGCATGTCTTCAGATCCGCGCCTGTGCATCGTCAGGAGCCATCCGCACTACGCAGATTGTAGGAGCCTCTGGCTCCCGGGATGGCAGCGCCTGGCCTCGGCACTGATCCTGTGCACGGGTCAGGGAGCAGGCGTCAGTGACGCGGCGAGGATCCGCTGCACCTCGACGAGGGTCGCCTCCAGGTCGATCGGAGCGACCAGCGACTGCATCGCGATGCCGCGGAGCATGCCGATGAGCATGGTGGCGACGCCGTCGGCGTCCACCTCGGTGTCGATCAGGCCGCGGGCGCGGGCGTCGTGGACGCCTTGGACGATCTTCTCACGAAAGGCCTGGTCGGCCTCCACCACGATCGGTCGCAGCTCACTGGAGGGTCGCGCGACCGCGTCGGCCCAGAGCATGAGTCGGGCACGGTATATCGGCGTGAAGTCACCCAGCATCTCGAAATAGGCCCCGACCAGACGGTCCAGCCTGACCAGCGGGTCAGCATCGCCGAGAGTGGTGTCGAGTCGCTCCTGGAACCACTCGGTGACCGACTCCGAGAGCCGGCGCATCAGCATCGCCTTGGTCCCGAAGTGGTGCGATGCGAGTCCTCGGCTGTAGCCGGCGCGCTCGCCGACCGCCGCCAGTGTCATCGCCGCCGGGCCCACCTCGGCGGTCAGCTCGGCCGCCGCCCGGAGCAGACGCCGCTCAGCTGTCTCGCGACGCTCGACCTGCGTGCGCCGAGGTGCCGTCCCGGCCGTCGAGGTCATGGGTGGAGGGTATCGGCGGCGGATCAGCCGGCTGGACCCGGGCCCGTGCTAACTTGCTGGTCAGCCAACTAGTAAAGAGGAGATCGCATGCCCCCGATCACCCGCCAGGAGTTCGATCTGTTCCTCGAGGACCTGACCTTCCGCGAGGTCACGATCCCCTCGACCGGGGAGATCGTAGAGATGCCCCTGACCAGCCGAGAGAACACCTCCATGACGGCCATTCACACCGTCTCGCGCGAGCGCGTGCTGGACCTGCTGCCCCGGCCCGACCTGGTGCCCGCCGAACTGCCCGAAGGCCGCAGCATCGCCACGGTCACGGCCATCGAGTACGCGAACCGGAACATGGATCCGTACAACGAGATCATCGTCGGCATCCCCGTCGCGCTCGGCGTGGGCGCCGCGGCTCCGACCGTCGAGTCCCTCCTGGAGCCGAAGCTGGGCGGGGCGGTGCTGTTCCTGCGTCACCTCATCGTGGACACCCGGCTCTCCGAGATCCTGGGCAACGAGATCCTGGGCTACAACAAGTTCATCAGTGACATCGAGTTCACCGAGACCGACACCAGCCGCAGCGTCCGGGTCAGCGAGGGTGGGCAGGACTTGTTCACCCTGACCGTGCAGGTGCCAGCGGAGGTCGATCACCACGACTACGACAGCGACCACAACACCGTCGCCACGCTCAAGAACGGCAAGATCAACCTGCTCACCTATCCCGTGGCGGTCGAGGTCCCACAGCCGCAGCCCACGCAGGCCCGGCTCGCCCTCGGCGACCACCCCTTGGGCAGGATCCTGGCGGACCTGGAGTTCTCCGAGGAACCACTGCTCATCCGGTTCTCGCGCGACTGGCGCCTGTACAGCGACGAGCGCAACCTGCGCACCGTCGACGTCGTCGGCTGACTACCGCCGTGCACACCACCACGCACATCGCGCCCCACGAGCTGGACAACACCGACGACCCGGCGTTCGCCGACCCGTTCTTCGCGCGGCAACGCCAGCGCCCGGCCACCTACCGTCTCACCGACGAGATCGAACGCGAGTACCTGTTCCCCACCTTCTACGGTGACGTCACCACGGCAGCGGCCGTCTTCGGTGCGGACCTGACCGCGGCACGCTCCCTGGTTCGCGACCGGCTCGGTCCAGGCGTCCGGCCCGTGTGCCTGGACCGTCGCCGGGCGGCCGTCGCCGTCGCGGCCTACGACTACCGGTCGGTACGTCAGATCCCGCCGTATCACGAGATGGCGGTGGTGATCCCCGTACAGGTCGGCGGACGCTGGCACCCGCCGTTGCTGCCACTGCTGCTGCAGCGACGCTTCGGCTCCTTCGGTCACCTCGTCGTCGACATGCCCGTCACTTCCAGGGAGAACCAGCTCCGGGGCAACCGGATCTGGAACCTGCCCAAGACGACGCGGCGCGTCGACATCGCGCAGGACGCGGACGCCCTGGTCGCCACGGCCTTCGGCGAGGACGGCGCCCCATACCTACAGCTGCGCGTCCCGACCCGGACCGGTACCACGGCACACAGCGAGTCGTCGGTCTGGATCTACTCACGCCTCGACGGGGCTCTGGTGCGCAGCCGATCACGTCTGTCCGGCGACCTCGCCAAGCACACCAGCCTGCGACCACCTAGGGCAGGACGGCAGACTGCCTCTGCCGCGATCGGCGACGGGGCCGAGGCGGCGACGCTGCGCACGCTCGGGATCGACGGTCCACCGCTGCACTGGTACCACGGCAGTGGCCTGTCGAGTTCCTTCGACCTGCCCACCTCGTCGCCGAGCCGCTCCTGAACCCACCCACCGACAACCAACGACGTAGACGTCGAGCGACGCGATCACCTCTCCTGCACCGTGCGGAAGGAACCGATGACCACTCAACCCCTGCCGGTGCGGACCCGGCTCTTCGCCATGCTGCTGAAGGCCGTCGCCGAGGAACAGACCGACGCGGCCCAGCTGCTCGCCCTACGTCGCAAACGCCAGCGACTGCTCTCGACGCGCCTCGGCCGGGCGATCGTGGGAACCGACGCACCCGGGGTCCGGGTCCGCGAGCTCACCATCGGCGGCGACTCTGAGACCAGGTTGCGAGTGCACTCTCCGGAGTTCGCCGGTGGCTCGCTGCCCATCGTGGTCAATTACCACGGAGGCGGCTGGTGCATCGGATCACCCGAGCAGTCCCGTTGGCTCGCCAGCCGGGTCGCCGGTCAGGTCGGGGCCGTCGTGGTCTCGCCGACCTACCGACTCGGCCCGGAACACCCCTATCCGGCGGCGACCGAGGACGCCTGGGCCGCCCTGCAGTGGGTCCACGAACACGCCGCCGACCTCGGAGGCGATCGAGGGCGGATCGCCGTGATGGGCGACAGCGCCGGAGGCAACCTGGCCGCCGTCACCGCGCTCATGGCCCGTGACACCGGAACACCGGACCTCAGCGCCCAGGTGCTCATCTATCCGGTGGTGGAGGTCCACGAGCGCTGGCCCTCTGAGGACGCCAACGCCCTGGCACCCCTGCTGACCTCGTCGCTGATGCGCACCTTCACCCGCACCTATCTGGCCGATGCCGCGGACACACAGGACTGGCAGGCCTCTCCGATCAGGGCCACCTCGCACACGGGCCTGCCCCCGACGCTGATCCTGACCGCCGGGCACGACCCCCTGCGTGACCACGGGACGCGGTACGCCGAAACGCTGAGGGCCGCCGGCGTCGCGGCCGAGCTGTGCGACTTCCCCGACGCGATCCACGGATTCACAGCCCTTCCCGGTGCCGCCCCCGCCGCGGAGACCGCCTTGGACGAGATCGTGGCCTTCCTGCGTCGATCGATCTGACCTCGCCTCCGCACCGAGACCCGTTCATCCCGAGCGGGCGCAGCCGACAAGCCCGGCAGCTTCCTCACCCGGCCGGGCTGCCGCGGTTCGCCAGAGCCGTGATCAGCTGTCCGGCGGCGCCACCCGTCGCAGGACCCGCAGGGATCCGGTCACCGCGTGCTCGACGAACTCCCCACCGGCCAGCGCCTCACGATAGATGCGGTGGGGGGGGGGGGCTGGCCGCCGTCGGCGGGATCGTCGAAGACGTCGTGGATCACCAGGGCACCTGCGACCCGTATCCAGGGCGCCCAGCCGAGCAGGTCGTTGCGGGCGTGCTCGTCGGTGTGACCGCCGTCGACGAAGACCAGGTCGAGCGGTGTGCGCCACCATCGGGCGACGTCGGCCGAGCGGCCGACCACGGGCGTCACGACGTCCTCCACACCGGCGGCGGCGAGCGTGCTCCGCAGCCACGGGAGGGTGTCGATCCGCCCGTCCTCGCCCACGAGCTCGGCGTCGTGGTACTCCCAGCCCGCCTGATGCTCCTCGGACCCACGGTGATGGTCCAGCGTGACGATCGTGGCCCTCCGCACCCGGGCGGCATAGCCGAGGTAGACCGTCGACTTGCCGCAGTACGAACCGATCTCCACGCCCAGACCGCCGTCGGTGAGGTGCTCCAGGCCTGCCCGGTGCAGGGCCAGGCCCTTTTCGGTCGGCATGAACCCCTTGACGCCCTCAGCGACGCGACGCAGCTCGTCGGGCAGGGCAGTGCTCATCCGGTCGGGCATGTGCAGGACTCCTTCAGGTCGCAGGCCGGCAGGCCCTCGCCCCGGAACAGCCCGGCGTCCGCGGTGGTGGCCGACAGGGCGTCGACGGCCAGCAGGACCGTGGCTGCGGTCCAGGTGGACTGCTCGACGGGCCACCGTTTGCCGTCGCGGTAGACCAAGCCGGTCCAGTAGGACCCGTCGTCGTCGCGCAGGTGCTGCATCGAGCCAAGCATGCTTCGCGCCTGCTCCGAGCATCCGATCACGTCCAGGGCCAGCACCAGCTCACACGTCTCGGCGCCGGTGACCCACGGATGGTCGTGGACGCACCGCACACCCAGGCCGTCGCAGACGAACTGCTCCCACCTGGCGTCGAGGCGCCCGGCGGCGACCTGTCGGGGCAGGATGCCGCCCAGCACCGGGTAGTACCAGTCCATCGCGTGCCGGTCCTTGGGCGTGTACAGCTCCGGGTGGTGATCGAGCGCGTGTCGCAGCGACGACGCCGCGAGCTCCCAGTCCGGGACCGGGGCCGCGCACGCCTCGGCGAGGGCGGCGGCGTTGCGCAGGCTGAGGTAGGTGCTGGCGTCCCCGGTGACCAGCGACTCCTCGGCGGGCCGGCCCGCCGGGTCCTTGGCCCAGTGGAACGCACCCTCGGGGCCTGCATGGTCAGGACGGCCTCGATCGCCGAGCGGACCGTCGGCCACATGTGGGACAGGAAGCCGTCGTCGCCCGTGACGATCCAGTGGTGCCGCACCCCGGTGGCCACGTAGGCACAGAAGTTGGCGCTCGTGGTGGGGTCCTGCTCAGTGTCGCCGTGGTAGCGAGCCGCCCAGGTGCCGTCGGGGCGCTGGGCCCTGCGCAGCCACTCATAGGCTCGCTCGGCCTCCTGCACGCGTCCGGCAGCAGTCAGGCCCATCGCCGCCTGGACATGGTCCCACGGATCGGCGTGCCCACCGTCGAACCACGGGACCTGGCCAGAGGGCTTCTGAAGTGAGGCGATCCAATCGGCCGTCCGCTCGCATTCGGCCTCGGTCAGCACGCCGGGCAGCGACAGTCGCGGCATCGGGATCACTCCGGCTTGCGGAAGTAGAGGGCGACGCTCTTGCCGATGACCGGGTCGAGCAGTGCCTCGGCGAAACGGTGATCTCGGGTGCCTTCATCATGTCCCACACCAGCAGCCGGTGGTAGCCACGGACCAGGGGGTGCTGGTCACGCTGGACGCCGACCGCGCACTTGATCCACCAGTACGGCGAGTGCAGGGCGTGGGCATGGTGGCTGCCGGTCGACGTCAGGCCCGTCACGGTGATCTTCTCGCGCAGCTCGTCGGCCCGGTAGATGCGCACGTGGCCGCCCTCGTTGGCGTGGTACTCATCGGACAACGCCCAGCAGATGCGTTCGGGCAGCCAGCACGGGACCGTGACGGCCAGGAGTCCACCGGGTCGGAGCACCCGCACGAGCTCGGTGATCGCCCGGTCGTCCTCGGGTACGTGCTCGAGGATCTCCGAGGCGAGCACCACGTCGAACGTCGCGTCTTCGTAGGGCATCTGCAGGACGTCGCCGGCCTCGACCACGCCCGTGGCCTCGGGCGGGAGCTCGACATCGGCACGCAACGCGCCGAACATCTCTTCCACGCCCTTGAGCTCCACCTCGTCGAGGTCGAAGGCTGCGACCTGGGCACCGCGCCGCAGGGCCTCGTAGGAGTGCCGGCCGGCTCCCGCGCCGACCTCGATGAAGCGCGTCACGGGGCCGACCCCCAGCCGATCGAAGTCAACGGTGAGCACGGCGGCTTCCTCTCTGGTTCGATGCGTGGTGCGTGGCGATGGCGGACTCATAGGCCTCGACCGTTGCCCTGGCAACGGCGGTCCAGCTGAAGCTCTCCATCGCCCGCTCCCGCGCAGCACGGCCCATCGTCTCTCGCATGTGCGGGTCATTGAGCAGAGCGCCGACGGTGGTGACCAGGGCCTCGACGTCCCCTGGCGGCACCAGGAGCCCGGCCTCGCCGCCGGTCCCCACCACCTCGGGCAGGGCCCCGGCATCGCTGGCGACCACAGGCGTCCCGCACGCCATCGCCTCCACCGTCGGCAGGGAGAACCCCTCGTAGAGCGAGGGCACCACCATGACCTCGGCCGAGGCAAGAACGTCCGCGAGCCGGCAACGCTGATGCTGGTCAGCGCGCGGACATGATCGCCCAGGCCCAGCGCGGCGATCAGGCGCTCACTGGGACCGCCGGGCTCCAGCGAGCAGACCAGGTCGAGCGTCACGTCGCGCTTGGTACGCAGCTTCGCGACGGTCTCCAGCAGGTGCGGGACGCCCTTGAGGGGGCTTGTCCGCGCTGGCGACCGTCACGACCCGGCCCGGCCGACGTTCGCGAGCCGGGGCGACCAGCTCGGTGTCGACCCCGAGCGGGATCACCTGCACCCGGCCACGGTCGAGTCCGAAGTCATCGGCGGTGTCGTCGTCAGCCGATACTCCGGAGACCCCCACGATCGTGTCGAGCTGCCGGGCCACGCGACCCTGCATGCGTACGAACCCGTACCAGCGGGCCACCGACAGTTTGCGCCAGCCTCGGGCGGCATCGATCTCGACCCTGCGGTCACGGGTGATCGGGTGGTGAATGGTGGTCACCAGTGGAAGGCGGCGCGCGATCTAGAGCATCCCGTAGCCCAGGCACTGGTTGTCGTGGACGACGTCGAAGTCGCTCGCCCGGTCCTTGAGCAGTCCCGCGACCCGCAGGCTGAACGTCAGTGGCTCGGCGAAGACACCCGTGCTAATCAGCAGATATTCGAGCAGATGGTATGGGTCCCCGAGCTCGCCGAGACGTGGTGTGCGCACGGATTCCGCCTCGGCGAACAGATCCAGGCTGGGGTACCTTCGTCACGCGCACCCGAGGATCGATGGCGTGCGGGTAGGGCTGGCCGGAGAAGACCTCGACCTCATGCCCCAGCTCGACCAGGGAGCCCGCCAACTGGCGAACGTAGACACTCTGCCCGCCGCTGTGCTCCTTCGTGCGGTAGGACAGCAAAGCGATACGCACCCCACACCCTCCTGTCGGACCATGACGACGCTCTCACACCTCGGCGACCGGCATAGCCGGACGCGCCGCCAGCACGAGTCGGCGGCGGAGCGCGAGCTCGCGGCCGGCTTTGCGGACCGCGATCGCTGCGATCGTACCTGCATCCGGGCACACGGCAACGACTGGGCGCAATGGAACTGGTCTGCCGACTGGGGTTGCTGCGCAATGCCAGATGCGCGGCGGTCTTCGGCGGATGACTCGCCGTCTCCGGGATTTCCATCAAGACTCGGCGAAGCTGCCGTGGCCATCGCGGCTACGGCGGGACGCCGAAATGCCACTCTCTTGACATCATCCTCGGCACAATCGAAGATAGAACTAGAATTTTCTTCTAGAAATACATGTGGACGTCGTGCCGTTGGCCGACGACGAGCCGAGGGACGATATCCGTGCGACTGCAACTGACCGACGAACAAGAGGCCTTCCGAGACAGGATGCGCTCCTTCTTCTCCATCGCCGTTCCCCAGGAGATCCGCGACAAGGTCGCTGCCGGTGCCGAACTCTCCCGGGAGGAGATCGTCAGCAGCCAGCAGATACTCAACGCCCACGGACTCGCGGTACCACAGTGGCCCGTCGCGTGGGGTGGGCAGGACTGGACGCCAGTCGAGCGCCACCTCTGGACCGATGAGCTCCAGCGATCCGCCACCCCGATGCCATTGGTCTTCAACACCAGCCTGGTCGGACCCGTCATCGCTGAGTTCGGGACCGAGGAACAGAAGCAGCGCTTCCTGCCCGCAACCGCCAACCTGGACATCTGGTGGTGCCAGGGATTCTCCGAGCCCGAGGCCGGATCGGACCTGGCTTCGTTGCGAACCCGTGCGGTCCGCGAAGATGACCACTACATCGTCAACGGGCAGAAGACCTGGACGACATACGCCCACTATGCCGACTGGATGTTCGCGCTGGTGCGCACCGACCCGGACGCCCCGCGCAAGCAGCAGGGCATCTCGTTCCTGCTGATCGACATGACCAGTCCGGGAGTGACTGTGAGGCCGATCGAGTTGCTGGACGGCGCCAAGGAGGTCAACGAGGTCTTCCTCGACGACGTCCGGGTGCCGGCGGAGAACCTGATCGGCGAGGATAACCAAGGCTGGGCCTGCGCCAAGTTCCTGCTCGGCAATGAGCGCGGTGGCTTCGCCATGTCCCAGGTCGTTCGCCGTCGCCTCGCCCAGGCGAAGCAGGCCGCCGCCGAGATCCCCTGCGGCGGCGGCAATCTGCTGGACGACCAGCTCTTCCGGGCCCGCATCGCCGAGCTGGAGACGACCGCCCAGGCCCTGGAGGTGACCGGCCTTCGCGTCGTTGCCGGATCGCAGAGCGGTCGGCCCAATCCGATCTCGTCATTGTTGAAGCTGCGCGGTAGCCAACTCCACCAGGACACCACCCAACTTCTGCTCGACGTCGCCGGACCGGACGCACGACTGTTCGAGCCCGGGAGTACCTCTGCGCCCGACTGGGCCCCGCGCACCGCGCGAACCTACCTGAACAACCGCAAGTCGACGATCTACGGCGGCTCAAGCGAAGTTCAGCGCTCGATCATCGCCTCTTCGATCCTGGGACTGTGAGGACACGCCATGGACTTCGACCTCTCCCCTGAACAGTTGGCCCTCCGGGCCACGGTCAGAGACCTGTTCGCCGACCACTACGACAGCATCGAGCAACGCAATGCCGTCTCCTCCACCGACTTGGGATGGAGCGAGAGCCTCTGGCGTCAAGCCGCCACGATGGGCCTGCTCGGCCTGCCGTTCGATGAGGAGTACGGGGGCATGGGAGCTGGGCCGGTGGAAATCTCGGTTGCCATGGAGGAGGCCGGCCGTGTTCTCGCCCCGGAGCCCTTCGTTGAAGCGGTCTACCTCCCCGGCATGCTGATCTCGCGTGCCGCCAACCCCGAGCAACGCAAGCGCATGATCGCCCCGTTGGTAGCCGGCGACACCCGCGCCGCGTTCGCCCACGACGAGCCCGGATCACGCTGGCCGACCAACCGGGTCCAGACCCAGGCGAAACAAGACGGGGACCAAGTGCTTCTGACCGGCCGGAAGCGCCCGGTCGCCGCTGCCGACAGCGCCGACCTGCTCATCGTCTCAGCACTGACGACCGAGGGCACTACCGGACTGTATGCCGTGGATGCCGGCAGCGCAGGGCTGCAACGCCATGTCTACCGCACCCACGACGAACGGCGAGGCGCCGAACTGGTGTTTGACCAGGTCCCGGCCGAGCCGTTGGCGGAGCGAGCCGAGGTCACGGCGTTGGTCACCGAAGGGTACATCTGTGCCCAGACAGCGCAGTGCGCCGAGGCCGTGGGAGCCATGCGAGCGGTACTGCAACTGACCGTCGACTACCTGAAGGCCCGACAGCAGTTCGGAGTCCCCCTGTCGACCTTCCAGGCCCTGACCCATCGGGCCGCGGACATGTATGAGGCCGTGGAGCTGGCCAACAGCCTCACCCTCCAGGCGACCGCGGCGCTCGCCGACGGGATCGTGGACCCGGTATTGGCATCCCGTGCGAAACTGCAGGTCGGCCGTGCTTCGGTCTTCGTCGGTGAGCAGGCCGTCCAGATGCACGGTGGGATCGGCATCACCCGCGAGTACCCGGCCAGTCACTTCCTGAGCCGCCTCACCGCAATCAGCCGAACCTTCGGTTCGACTGACGACCACCTGCGCCACCTCGCGAGCCTGGTCGGCACGGACTGAACGCCCTCACGATCCGACAACACACCAAAGCTCACCACAGGCGACGGAAGGGACGTCATGCGTTATCAGATCGAATGCCCGTGCGGGCAGACCATCGTCGCCGCGGACGCGGTGTTCGTCGACCTCGTCAATGAGCATCTGGCCGCTGCCCACGACGGCCGCACTTACACCGAGGAACAGATCATGTTCCTCGCCTCACCCGCTCCCGACGGCGCACGCGGCTCCGACCCGCCGTGAGCTTTGAAAGCAGTCCTTGACAAGTCTGATCAATTTCAGAATATAATTCTGAAATTGTCGTTCTCAGGTAGCCCTGTCCGCCCGAAGGAAGAAGCCCCATGTCCGTGACCACGAGAGCCAGTCTGCTTCGCCATGCACCAAGCAAGTATGAGCTGGCCACCGTCGAGCTCGATGAGCCGCGCAAGGACGAGATCCTGGTCAAGATGGCGGCCTCTGGCCTTTGTCATTCCGACGACCACCTTGCCACCGGGGACCTCCCCGCCGGGGTCTACCCCTTGGCCGGCGGGCACGAGGGGGCTGGCGTCGTCGTCGAGGTCGGGCCGCACACGGGGAGCTTTGAGGCAGGTGACCACGTCGTCTTCTCCTTCCTCGCCTCCTGTGGTCGATGCGAGTTCTGCGCCCGCGGCTTGGGAAACCTCTGCGATCGAGGGGCCGACGTGCTCATGGGGGCCCGCCCCGGCCAGCCCGGTTCCTACCGCATGTCCGAGAACGGCACTGCGGTCGGTCAGGCCATGGGCATCTCGACGCTGAGCGAGTACACCACTGTCTCTGTGGACTCCGCGGTCAAGATCGACTCGACGATCCCCCTCGAGGCTGCCGCACTGCTGGGCTGCGCAGTTCCGACCGGTTGGGGATCGGCGGTCAACTCCGCCGACATCACCCCCGGAGGAGTCGTGATCGTCATGGGCGTGGGTGGAATCGGCGCCGTGGCACTCCAGGGGGCGGTGCACGCTGGTGCACGCACGGTCATCGCCGTCGACCCGGTGGCCTTCAAGCGTGAGGTCGCGCCCGCCTTCGGCGCCACCCACGCCTTCGCCACGATCGAAGAGGCCACCGAATGCGCCAAGTCGCTCACCAACGGGCAAGGTGCCGACGCCACGATTGTCACCGTGGGAGTCGTCAAGGGTGACCACATCGCCCAGGCCCTGGCCTCGGTGCGCAAGGCGGGCACCGTGGTGGTCACGGCACTTGGTCCGTTCTTCGACGTCGGTGCACCGATCATGCTCAGCGAGCTCACGCTCTACCAGAAGCGCATCCAGGGCAGCCTCTTCGGCCAAGCCAATGCTCGCTTCGACATCCCCCAGCTCCTCCGGATGTACCAGGACGGCGTGCTCAAGCTCGATGAGCTCATCACCCGCCGCTACCGCCTGGAGGAAGTTGCCCAAGCCTACGAAGACATGCACGCCGGGACCAACATCCGCGGCCTGGTCGTCTTCGACGATTGATCACCTCGACGGTCGGGCGACTTGGCCGACCTCATCACTCGAATCGCACTGGAGGCCGTCGTGACCGAGCGCGGTGTCAGCACCTTCGATCGCACCGGGCATCGCCCCCTGCCCATGGAGTCCTTGTTGGACACCGTTGGGCAGCTGGCTCCCGGGCTCTTCGAGGCCGGGCCGAGAGCCGCGGTCCGTGAGCACGCCTTCGGAGGCGGCACCGCGGCCCAGGCGCTCTGGGCGGCAACCCAGACAGTCGAGCAGGACCGCGAGGTCCACGCAGTCCACTGTCGATTCCTGCGCCACGGTGACACCACCGCGCCCACGCAGATCGAGGTGACACCGACCCAGGATGGCCGCAGGTACACTGCCCGCTCGGTCGTGGCCGAGCAGCACGGTCGAAAGATCTTGACCATGGACGCCGCCTTCCACCTGCCCGAGAGCGGCTGGCAACATCAGGTCCCCACGGCGGACGCCCCCGACGCTGAGGATGTTCCGGCGCTCGAGGACCGCTTGCTCACCCTCTCCGATGCGGGGCAGCGGTGGCTGGATCACCTCAGGAACAGCCATCCCTTCGAGTTCCGCTTTGTCGACACCCTGCACCCGATTCTCTCAGGTGAATGCACCTACCCACCCCGTCTTCGAGCTTGGCTGCGCTCACGCGACCCGTTGCCGAGCGATCGCTTCGCCCAAGCCTGTGCGATGGTCTACGTCTCGGACCTGTTCCTTCTCTCAACCGCGATGATGCCGCACGTGCCTGTGGCCAGCCGTGACAACGTGGCCCGCGCCAGTCTGGACCACGCCGTGTGGCTGCATCGCACACCTGACCTGGACGACTGGCATCTGTTCGACATGGAGAGCACCTGGGCAGGGCACGGCCGCGCGCTGTGCGGGAGCCGAATCTTCGACCGCGATGGCCGAATCGTTGCGACCGTCCAACAGGAGGTCATGCTCCGTCAGCCGTCAGAGCCAGCAACGGACTGACCCCGGCCGGGATGGGCGGGGTTATGCAAATCGATGACGTTCAGGACTTTCCCAGGACCTCGGAGACGACCTCAGCCTTGACCAGGTGGGTGATGATCGAGACGGCAGCGTCGGTCAGCTGCTCGGCCTCACCTAAATCGGCACTGCCCATGATCTCCTGACCCGCCTCACCGATGATGGTCGTCAGAATCGCGACGGTGAGCCGACCCGCTGGCTGGTCCGGCGAATGCAGCAGCAAGGTGTTCTGCTTGAGCCATCTGTAGCGACGCTGACGTCGCATCGCATCGAAACCCGACGGCCCGTCACGGTCGTAGAACAACCGGCCGATAGATCGAGTCTCCCACGCACCCTCCAGGTATCCGCGGGCTCCCGCCGCGAACAACGTCATCGAGTCAGACTCCCCAGCGCGACGCGCAACGGCGACGGCCTCGGCCGCTCGCTCCTCCTGGGAGCTCATCCACTGGTCCCACAGCGCCATGTACAGGCCGGTCTTGTCCCCGAAGTGGTGGTAGAGGCTGCCCACGCTGGAGTTAGCGCGCTCGACGACCTCGGCAACGCTGGCCTTGGCGTAACCGTGCTCGATGAAGACCTCTCGTGCCGCATCCAGCAACATGCGCTGGGTATCGGCAGTACGGCTCCACCTCCACGAGGAACGGTTCTGCTCCAATTCAACCGTCGCGTCAGACTCCTGACCGGTCTCGGACTGCCCGGTGGACATCAGGTGCGCTCGCCTTGTCCGAGGAGCTCGGGCCACGATCGGGAGATCCGGAGCCACCGCATCTGGGACGCGCGGGCCGGCGGCCAACTCTGGAACATCTCGCCACTCCTCGATGAAATCGGGTTCAGGTGTCCTGCGGATCGGGACGCCTGCGCCGAATCATACGAGATCGCGTGCTCGCTCGCCGGACTCGGCTCGATCCCGACGTGGTCTTCGCGAACGGGCGTTCGACCGTGCCGTGGTGGCGGCCGCGGTTGCTCTTTCCCCGCGCAGTCCCTGAACGCTGACCAGGAAACCGATCAGCGCCACGACGGAAATGAAGACGAACGCGTGCTGAAAGCCCAGCAGGATCACCGGGACCTCGTCGCGCGAAGCCGTCGCCGCCAACACAGCGTCGCGCAGCCGGCTCGGAAGGCTGGTGGTGAGAATGCTCAGCGCCAGGGCCAAGCTGACGACATTGCCGGTGTTCAGCAGGGTCAGCCGGATCGCATTGCCCACCCCTGCATGGTGAGATGGAAGCTTGTCGAGCAGGGCAGTGGCATTGGACCCCAGGAACAGGCCCGTGCCCGTTCCGACCAGGACCAACGAGACCGGCAACGACCAGGGCTGATCGACGAAGACGCCGGCAGTCAGTCCGAAGACCCCGGTCATGCCGAGTCCTGACCCCGCCATTGCCAGGGCGGCCGGAGTGAACCGCGACGACAGCAGCCCGAGGGTGAGCGAGGCGACGATCGTCGCCGCGGGCAGGGGCAGGATCGCCAGACTGGCATGAAGTGGATCCTGCATCATCACCGACTGGAAGTACAGGCTCATCAGCACCACGACTGGGAAGCGAGCCGCACCGTTGAGCAGTCCCGACAGGTACATCAACGGCACACCCGGAGTGGTGAGCACATCGGGACCGAGTACCGGATTTCTGCTTCGCCGCTCGACCCACACCAGGGGGGCGACGAGCACGGCCCCGACGACCAGCGGTGCCCATACGGTGGGATGCAACCACCCTTGGGAGGTGACTTGCGAGATGCCGACGATGATCATCACCAAGATCACGATGATCAGTGCATTTCCGGCACCGTCGAGCGATGACCGCTGGCGCGGTCCGTCGCGGGGGATCACCCACCACGCCAGCGCCAGAGCGATCACGCACAGCGGCACGTTGAACCAGAAGATCCACGGCCAGCCCCACAGCGCCACCACAGCGCCGCCGGCGGAGGGACCGATCAGGTTAGCCACTGAGAACGACGCTGTGTACAGCCCCATCGCGTGGCCCAGGCGTGAGCCGGCAAAGGCACGGTGGACGAGCGTCGCACCGCTGCCCATCAGGACCGCGCCGCCGAGAGCGGCCATCACCCGAAGCCCGATCAGGACGTGCATGTTCGGCGCGAATCCGCACAGCAGACTGGTCACAGAGAAGATGCCCAGCGCAGCCAGGTAGAGCCGTCGTTGTCCAAGCAGGTCGGTCAGACGGCCGCAGGCCAGCAGGCAGGCCGTCAAGGTCACGAGGTACGACAGCAGGAGCCACGATCCCAGTGAGGCGCTGGCCTGGAAGTGACGAGTGACCGAGGGCAGCGCGAGATTGGGCATGTTGACGTTCAAGGCGATCAGCATGCTCACCAGGCAGACGACCAACAAGCCGAGCCAGGCCGCCGCACCAGGCTTTCGCTCCGTGGCGTCCGTCGTCCCCACGACGCCACGAGCCACCGTTCCCTTGAGAGTCGCTTCGCGAGACGTCGTTTCCCTCGTGGCGGTGTCACGGGCCACCACAGATCACCTCACCTGTGAAGAATCTCGACAACGGCTGTCGCGCGCATGCGGCAGCCGTGCCGCGCGGTGAAGGCACAGGGCACCACGCGGCACGGCCTGCAAGGCAACTCAGGACCGCGCCAGACTGGCCGGGCCGTCCGCCTCGGCCGAGGTGTCGGCCGGCGCCGTGGAATCGTCGGCCGACTGCAGGCGTGTGCGGCGATGACCCCGCTGCAACCCCAGGTACAGCAGGCCCAGACCGATGAGGCCGACGACGCACGAGCCGTACATCGCGATGAAGTACGCTCCGCTGATGTCGAAGACCAGGCCCCAGCCGGGCACCGAGATCGCCAGACCGCAGAAGTAACCGGTCAGGACGACACCGTAGATGGCTGGGAATCGCTGGCGGCCCGCAGCCTCCACCACGATGAGCGGGAGGATCACGGTCGTGACTGCCATGGACAGTGCGGTCACCGCCAGGATCGGGAAGAGCAGACGGAGCTGAACGTAGCCCGCCTGGAGAACCAGACCCATCAGCGGCAGACCGGCGATGAACAAGATGGTGAGCATGACGAAGAGCGCTCTGGTCCCTAGCCGATCGTGCATGAATCCGAGCGCCGGTTTGGCGAGGATGCCGCACAGTGCGTTGAAGGACAAGGCATAGCCCGCCAACGTCGCATCCAGCCCCACCGATTCGTAGACCGCCGGCTGGACCGAGTTGAACGCGCCTTCAGGTGCACAGAGCAGTGCGGCCATCGCGAGCAGGAAGGCGACGAGGCCGTAGCCCGCCAGCCCGGCACGGCTCCCGCCACGGTCCGCCTCGGTCATGCCTGCCTCTTCGTCCTCGGCCGGCCGGCGGATCTCGTTCGGTGCCGCGTCCGTGATCGCCGGATCGTTGCACTCGCGCACGTTCACGTCGATCGGTGCTGTCCCGTCGGTGAAGATGACCCGTCCGGCGGGCGGGTTCTTGGCCAGCAGGAAGCCCGGCAGAATCCCGAACAGGCAGAAGATGCCGCCGATGGTGATGACGCCGCCTTGGAATCCCCAGGTCTGGATGATCGGCGGGAACACCAGACCCCAGGTCATCGCTCCCAGTCCGGTGCCGACGGCCGCGATCCCCAGCACCGTGCCACGACGCGGGTGGGTGTGCCATCCGGTGGCCAAGGTGTTGGCCGGCAGCAGGGTCGACCCTGCGACGGCCACGCCCAGCGGGACGGCGAGGAGGTAGATCACGTAGATGTTCGGCGCCAACGCCATCGCCAGCACCGATGCCGATCCGACCACGCCGCTGACCGTCATCAGCCTGCGCACTCCCAGGCGCACGATCCACGAGCCGACGAACGACATCGAGATGGCCGAGACCAGGATGAAGATCGAGTAGAAGAGCAGGAACTGTGCGGTGCTGACGCCGAAGTGTTTGGTACCCGGCACCACCACGAAACCGAAGGCGATCGACAACGAGGCGATGACGAACGCGGCGAACGCGGCAACCGTCGAGGTCGCGCGGTGACGCCGATATCGGCGCTCCTCCATCACGACGACCAGAGCTTGCGACATGGTGACTTCCTTTCGAACGGTGTGGTCGATGCTGAATCAGTCGGTCAGCACGTGCATCTCGCGGAGCCGGGTCTTGAGCACCTTTCCGGAGGGAGTGGTCGGGAGGCCCTCGATGAACTCGATCCCACGCAGGCGTGCGTAGGGGGCCACCCGCGCTGCCACGTGCTCGAGGAGTTCCGCAGCCAGGTCCGGCGACGGCTCATGGTCTCGGCGCACCATGACGTAGGCGACCGGAATCTCGCCGGCGTCGGAGTCCGGCACACCGATGACGCTCGCCTGCGCGACGGCCGGATGGCTCGCCAGGTGGCCCTCGAGCATGGCCGGGTAGACGTTGTAACCCTTGTAGATGATCAGGTCCTTGGCCCGCCCGACGAGGTACAGCCAGCCGTCGGCGTCCATGCGACCCAGATCTCCCGTCCTCAGCCAGCCGCCGGGGAACTGCTCGGCGGTGCGCTCGGGGTGGTTCCAGTAGCCGTCGGCGATCTGTGGACCACGTGCCCACACCTCGCCCACCTCATCGCGTGCCAGCTCCTGACCGTTCGACGCATCACGGATGGAGATCTCGGTGTCGAAGATCGGCGCACCGCAACTGCCTTCCGGCACCTCGTCTGGACCGACGAGCGGGTGCAGCGTCAACACCGTGGTGGCCTCGGTCAATCCGTACCCCTCGGTGATCAGTGCGTTGGGGAAGATCTCGGCAATCCGCGCCTGTGTCGCCGCATCGATCGGGGCCGCGCCGGTCAGGATGCTGCGCACGGACCGCAGATCGGCTTCCTCGATGCCCGGGACGGCCAGGAGCGCATGGAACAGGGCCGGTGATCCACCCATCGAGGTGATGCCCCGCTCCTCGATGACCCGGGCCAGGCGAACCGAGTCGAAACGGCCGAACATCGTGGTCTGACCGCCGGCCAAGACACCTCCGACCTGTCCGGCCATACCCAGGGCGTGGTAGAGCGGGGCGATCGCCACCGAGGCCTCGTCACCACGACGGCCGGTGTAGGCAGTGGCTGCCTCGGCGATGGGCTCGACGCCGATTCCGCCCTCCTCATCGAGCACGGGTCGCGATCCGGTACGCCAGCACACGGTCTGCAGAGCATTGGCCACCACATTGCGATGGAGAAGCCGTACGGCCTTGGAGACGCCGGTCGTACCGCCGGTGAATGACAGGTGAGCCAGGTCGTCCGGACTGACCGCAGTGGCAGGCTCGGGTGGATGCGCCAGCAGGTCGCGCAGCGGCACATGGTCCTCCACCTCGGCAGGCATGTCACCGGGTGCGGCCTCGGTGGACTCGACGACGACGGTGAGCCGGAGCCCTGCAGGATCTGCGGCCCGCACGGTGGCGACCGTGCTGGGGTGGCTGATGACCGCAGCCGCGCCGACCTCCTCCAACTGCTCCTTGAGTGCCAGAGGCGGGAGCGTCGGATTGGTGGGCGTGACGACCCCTCCGGCAAGCAGCACCCCGAAGTAGGTCACGGTGAACCACGCCGAGTTCGGCTGGTGCAGCGAGACGACGTCACCCAGCCCGATTCCTCGCTCGCGCAGGCCAGCAGCCAGGCTCAGGGCCGCGTCGTACAGCTCGGTGTATGTCAGAGAGAGGTCGCCGTCTCGAATCGCGACGCGGTCACCGTAACGACGAGCCGACCCGGCGAGGACGTCCCCGATCACACCCTTTGGTGGGTACTCCAGGTGGAACCCGGGCTGGCCCGGCGGCAAGTAGGTGCGTGTCATCGCGGTCTTCTCCATTCATTGATCGACTCCAGCGCTGGGTGCGCGTCACTCGTGCTCCACGCCGATGAGGGGTTCATCGCTGGATCGCCTTGACCTCCAAGAACTCCTCAAGGCCCAGGCGGCCGGCCTCGCGTCCGGTGCCGGACTGCTTGTAGCCGCCGAAAGGCGCCAGCGTGTTGAAGCCGCCGGAGTTGACTTGAACCTGGCCGGTGCGCAACCTCCGGGCCACGGCGAGGGCTCGCTCCTCGTCGGCTGACCACACGCCCCCGGACAGGCCGAAGTCGGTGCCGTTGGCGATGTCGATGGCCTCGTCGACGTCGCGATAGGCCATGACCGACAGGACCGGGCCGAAGATCTCTTCCTTGGCGATGGTCATCTGCGGCGTGACGTCGCTGAAGATCGTGGGGCCGATGAAGTTGCCCACAGCCTGATCGTGGGCGCGGCCATCGAGTGTCAGCGTCGCCGCTTCCTCGATGCCGGTCTCGATGTAGCGGGCCACCCGCTCACGCTGGCGAGCGCTTACCAGCGGGCCGAGGACGATGCCCGGTCTCTGCGGATCGCCAATCGTGAGCTCACCCGCGACCCGCGCGGCGACAGCCGCGTACTCGTCGATCCGGTCTTGCGGCACCAGCATGCGGGTCAACGCCGAGCAGGTCTGCCCAGAGTTCAGCATGCAGTTGTTCACCACCTGGGTGGCGGCGGTCTCCGTGTCGGCATCGGGCAGCACGACGGCAGCCGACTTGCCGCCGAGCTCCAACCCGACTTTCTTGACCGTTGTCGCGGCCAGCGCAGCGACACGTTTGCCCGCCACGTTCGATCCCGTAAAGGAGACCATGTCCACATCGGGGTGCGAGGCAATGGCCTCGCCCACGACCGGCCCGACTCCGCTGACGAGATTGACCACGCCGTCCGGGAGGCCAATCTCATCGAAGATGTCGATCAGTTCGTAGCTGATCAGCGGGACGACCTCGCTGGGCTTGAGCACCACGGTGCAGCCCGCCGCGATCGCCGCCCCGACCTTGAGCACGACCTGGTGCAGAGGATAGTTCCACGGGGTGATGGCACCGACCACTCCCACGGGCTCACGAACGACCAGAGAGTTTCCGACCGTCTCACCGTCGAAGTCGTACTGCTCAGCGAGGTCGGCGAAGTTCGCCAGGTTGGCCGCCGGCAAACCGATCTGCACCAGTTGCGCCCAGTCGATCGGCATACCCAGGTCGCGTGAGACCACGTGCCCCAGGTCCGCCATTCTCTGACGGAGGAGCTCGTGCGCCTTGCGCAGGTAGGCAGCTCGTTCGGGACCCGTGGTCTGCGACCAGTCCGCGAAGGCTGCACGCGCCGCGCGAACGGCGCGGTCGACGTCCTCGGCGGTGCCGTCCGCGACCATGCCAATGGACTCAGACGTTGCCGGATCGAGTACGTCGATCCGGCTGTCGGCGGTCGAGTCGATCCACTGCCCGCCTACATGGATCCGACTGCGATCCTTGAAGAGATTCAACGACGCCACTCCTTGGCCTCCGGAACTCGAGCGGGCGGCCGTTGGTGAGCCTGCCCGACATTACAGTGACTCTTGTCACAAATTAATTCTAGAGGTAGATTTTAGTAGTGGCAATGTTCTTCTTGAGATCCTTGACCGAAGGCAGCACACAAGACCCCGGAAACCAACCAAAGGTGCCGAAGTGAAAGTCACTTTCATCCTGCAGGATCAGACGGCGCGCGTGGTCGACGCCGAACCCGGCTGGAGCCTCATGGAAGTCGCCGTCAACAACTCCATCCCCGGCATCGACGCCGACTGCGGCGGTGCGGCCGCCTGCGCGACCTGCCACGTCTACGTGGACTCGCAGTGGGACGAACAAACCGGAGAACGGACCCCGCTGGAGCAAGCCATGCTCGACAATAGCTTCGAGGTCCGAGACAACAGCAGGCTCTCCTGCCAGATCGACGTGACCGAGGATCTCGACGGCATGGTCGTCGAGGTCGCCGACAGCTGAAGACCCGGACCGCACCGCGGTGCCCCCGACCCGTGACCAACTCCAAAGGAGAGGCCAGACCATGACGATGACCACCCCCGAAACAGGAATCCGCACCCCCGAGGAACGCGAGCAGATGCGCCAGAAGGTTTACAACGCGCCGCTGGAGTCGCTCGACCCCGGCGACCCCGGCGGATTCGAATCTGGTGAGATGTGGCTGAAGTTCGAGCGGCTGCGCTCCGAGGACCCGGTACACTTCACCCCTGGCGACCAGACCGTCTACGGACCGTACTGGTCGGTCACCCGGTGGGACGACATCGTCGCCATCGACTCCAACCACGAGGTGTTCTCCAACGAGGCCAGCATCATGCTTCGCCGGCCGCGCGGCGCCGACGAGGAAGTGAATCTGCCCTTCGCCGATGGCGGCAACTTGAGCGAGGAAGAGATCAAGCAGTACGAGGAGCGTGGTCTGCAGTCACTGCTGAGCATGGATCCGCCCGACCACGAGGTCCACCGCAACGCCGTGTCGATGGGGGTCTCGCCGGCTCGTCTCACGAGCATCGAACCGCTGATCCGTGAACGTGCCGGCCAGATTCTCGACGGGCTCCCGATCGGTGAGGAGTTCGACTGGCACGACCAGGTCTCCATGGAGCTGACGGCGATGACCCTGGCGACCCTGTTCGACTTCCCCCAGGCCGACCGCCGCAAGCTGACCTACTGGTCCGACGTCGCGGTCTGCACTCCCGGTCCGGGCCAGATCGTCCAGACCCGTGAGGAACAGATGGATGTTCTGCGTGAGTTCTTCACCTCCCTTGCAGGGATGTTCATGGAGCGCGCGGGCAAGGATCCCCAGCCGGACTTCCTGTCACTGATGGCGCACAGCCCCCATGCCAAGGAGTTCACTCCGGCTGAGCTGTTCGGTGACATCGCGGTGCTGTTGGTCGGCGGCAACGACACCACCCGCAACACCATCAGTGGCTCCGTCTACGCGCTCAACACCCGGCCCGAGGAGTACGACAAGCTGCGTGCCGACCACAGCCTCATCCCCTCAATGGTCTCCGAGACGATCCGCTGGCAGACCCCGTTGGCCCACATGATGCGCAAGACCACACGGGACGTCGAAGTCGCCGGAAAGCTCATCCCCGAAGGAGATCGGCTGGCGCTGTGGTACGTCTCCGGAAATCGCGACGAGACCAAGATCGACCGCCCCAACGACTACATCATCGACCGCAAGAACGCCCGTCGGCACATGTCCTTCGGTTTCGGGATCCACCGTTGCCTGGGCAACCGACTGGCCGAGATGCAGCTGAAGATCATCTGGGAGGAGATCCTGCAGCGCTTCCCCGACATCCAGGTGCTCAGGCCCCCCCGGCTCTCGTACAACAGCTTCGCCAAGGGGTACGAGGATCTGCACGTCATCATCCCGCGGCGTTCATGAGGAACCCGATGCCCGACACCCAGCACGACGCCGGGCGCGATCCTCAGATGCGCAGCGGCACCGGCACGAGCACAGAGGGAGACTGACATGTCCGTCGAGACCGTGGTGATCGTGGGTGCCGGCCAAGCCGGCTACCAGACGGCAGCCTCACTGCGTCAGAAGGGATTCACCGGGACCATCACCCTCGTCAACGGCGAGGCTGGCCTGCCCTACCAGCGCCCACCCCTGTCCAAGGCATACCTGCTGGGCAAGCTCGATGCCTCGAGGCTGCCTCTGCGCCAGGGGAGCTGGTACACCGACCAGCGCGTGGAACTGATCCATGATGAAGCGGTTTCGGTCGACCGACACGACGGCGTCGTGGTGCTACGAAGCGGCACGCGCCTGAGATATGACCATCTCGTCCTGGCTACCGGAGCACGCAATCGCACTCTCGAGATCCCCGGAAGTGACGTGCCCGAGGTGATCGGGATGCGTTCGCAGGCCGACGCCGATCGCCTCGCCCCGCTGGTGGTTCCCGGCACCCGCGTGGTGGTGGTCGGGGCGGGATTCATCGGCCTTGAGTTCGCCTCGGTGGCAGCCCACAGGGGGGCGTCGGTCCACGTGCTCGACCTCGCCGATCGGCCGATGGCCCGAGCGGTTTCCGAGCCCGTCTCCCGTTTCTTCCAGGACCGGCACCAAAGCTGGGGCGTGACCTTCGGTTTCGGCGAAGGCGTCACCCGGATCAAGGAGACCGAGGGTCATGTCACGGCAGTGGTCACCACGACCGGCCGCGTGCTGCCAGCCGATCTGGTGGTCTACGGCATCGGTGTGCTGCCCAACGCGGAGATCGCGCGAGAAGCCGGCCTACGGGTCGACAACGGCATCGTCGTCAACGCCGACCTGCTCACCAGCGATCCTGACATCTCGGCCATCGGCGACGCCGCCTGCTTCCCATGTGCGCAACTCGGCTACGCGCCAACCCGGCTCGAGTCGGTCCAGAACGCCGCGGACCAGGCGCGGCACGTCGCTGCCCGGCTCATCGGGGCCACAGCCGACGGGTACGGCGGCCTCGCGTGGTTCTGGTCCGACCAGGGTGATCTGAAACTGCAGATCGCCGGACTCGCCGACGGCTACGAGGACATCGTCGAACTGCCGGTCGCAGATGAGGACACACAGAAGTTCGTGCTGTGTTTCCGCGGTGATGAACTCGCGTCTGTCGAGACGGTCAACCTCCCGGGTGAACACATGAGTGCTCGCCGCCTGTTGAGCGGAGCGTCCGCTTTGCCGACCCCCAGCGACGCCAGGTCTCCGGGATTCGACCTGACGGCGTGGGGGCGGGCGATCCGCGAGCCGGCCTCGACCGCCTGAGGGCTCCGACGTCCCACGGCGGCGCGCCCGACGTCTCAGCTACCGTGCGTTCCCGGGGCCACAAGACACCTCAACGACTTCGTCCGGTCATATGCCATCTGGGGATCAGCGGACGTAGCGTGCGAGCTCGCCAAGCACCGGTCCAGACGCCGAGTCCGTAGGCTGCGTCGTCGAGTCGGCGTGCCAGGGCGAATCGGACGGGGTCGAGGTCGGGTCGGTGTCGCTGGAAGGTGAGCGCAGCGTCGACGACGGTCATCATGGCGACCCACCTTCTCGCCGGTCGGCTGATGGTGCAGGCCAGAGCCGTCACGGGCCAGGCGTGGCGGATCGCGAGTTCCGACAGTTGGGCCGCGGTGGACAGCACGCCGAGCGCTGTGAGTTTCGATGCATGGCGTCGTCTCCGGGTGCCGGTCGGCAGGGACCGGTGGGTGCGGAGCCAGATGGTGGCAAGTGCGGCGATCGCCAGAAGGAAGGACCATCGTCGTTGCACGGCGAGGGCGAGGATCGCGATCGTGGGTGCCGGTGTGAGCACGGCGGGGGCGACGAGGTCTCCGTGGCGCTGTGCCAGCGGGGCGGCGCCGGTCCCGTAGTAGGTCTTGCGTGCCAGCCAGGAGGTCAGCATCGCCCTGGCGTCGTGGGTGACCTGGATGGTCGGCTCGTAGCGGGCTCGCTTTCCCGCAGTGATCGTGCGCCAGACCAGGTCGACGTCCTCGGCGACTCTGAGGGCGGGATCGAATCCGTCACCGATGTCGTCCACGCGGGCCAGCAGACAGGCGCTGGGCAGCCAGGACAGCGCCGACCACGGCCTCACAGTGGACGGCTTGTCGGCGAGATCGAGCGACGACACGGCCTCCTCGTAGCTCTGGAACCAGGTTGGTGCCCCACCGGAGGTGATGCCGCGCACACGGGGGGCGATGAGTGCAAGCTGTGGGTCGGCGAAGTGGCGCGCGAGGTCACGCAGATCACCCGCCCGGGCGGTCACGTCGCTGTCGATGAAGGCCACGACGGGAGTTCGCACGCGTGCGAGGCCGATGTTGCGCGCTTGTGCCGGTCCGACGTTGTCGGGCAAGTGGATGATCGATGCGCCGTGCCTGCGGGTCACCTCGCAGAGAGCAGCGGGGTCGTCGGAGGCGTCGTCGACAACGATGACGGGCAGCTCAGCCCCGAGGTTTCGCAGAAGGCGGTCGAGTGCCCGGACCCGTCCGCGGACGGGGATGACGACGGTGAGCTCCGGAGCTTCGGGCAGGGAACCGGTCAGGGGGTAGGCGAGGTTGAGGTCGATGAGCCGCTCGGCCAGGGCCCTGCTCGCTGGCGAGTCGACCAGGACCTCCCTACAGTGGAACATGGCCACAGCGCGCTGAGACAGCCGGGCGACTCGATGGGGCGAGCCCCCCGAGAGCAGACAGCCGTCGAGGGTCACGTCCTCGCGAAGTCGCACGCGTGCATCGTCCGGAAGGCCAAGGGTCACGGGACGAAGCCGCCATCGGCGTGGACGGTGGTGCCGTTGAGGATGCCCCCGTCGAGCGAAGCGCAGTGCGCGATCGTGGCGGCGATCTCGCGGGGTGCGATCACGCGGCGGATCAGTCCATGCCGTCCGAGCTCCCCGGTGCCGCCTACATCGTCGTAGAGGGCGACGGTGGCCCGCAGCATCGCCGTATCGGTGGAGCCGGGTGAGACAGCCACAGCGGTGACTCCGGTGCCGACCAGGTCCGCAGCCAGACCCTTGACCAAGCCGACGACTGCATGCTTGGCAGCGTTGTAGGCGGCGAGCCGGAAGAGCCCGTGTGTGCCCGCGGCTGAGGACACGGCGATGAACCGGCAGCCCGCCGGGTCGGGGCCTGCCAGCATGGCGGGTACGGCGGTGGCAGCGGTGTTCCACACTCCCTTGACGTCGACGTCCCAGAGCAGCTCGAGGTCCGTCGCGGGTGTCTGCCACAGAGGTCGGCCACCGGCGATCACGGCTGCGGCAGCGACGGCGACGTCGAGTCGTCCCCACCGTGCGATCGCGGCGTCCACGGCCTGCGCGATCCCGTGATGGTCACGGACGTCGGACTCGACCGTGATGATCCTGTCCTCTCGTCCGGCACGCAGGGTTGCCAACTCCTGCGGTGTCGCCAACGGGTAGCCGGGTCCGTCCGGGCCCGCGCACGAGTCGAGGGCGACGACCGCGTAGCCGCGTTCGTGGAGAGAGTCGACGGTGGCCGCGCCGATCCCGCGGGCCGCGCCGGTGACCAGAGCGACGCGCTCGACGACCTCGCTCACACCCTGATTCCAGTACGACTGCGGAGCATGCCGTGGTCGTCTCGCCGCCATTCGGAGACACGGGCGGTGACGTCGGCGACGATCGCATTGAACTCGGCCTCTCCGCGGCTCGCCGTGGAGCCGGTGGGATCGCCCAACACGCCGTTGGGCGACACTGCGCCGATGCCTCCCGCCATCATCAAGGGGAGTATCTCGCGCAGTGGCCGGGTCTCGCCCGGCTCGACCATGTCCGTTCTGACCGTACCCGGTCGGAGATGAAGCATGAGCGAGGTCTCGGTGATTCCAGCATGCAGGTCGGCACCCTCCGTCACGCAGGGTACCCAGGCCACCTCATGCCTCTCGTCGACCATGAGCGCCACGGCGGAACCGAGAGTGCTGCTGTTTCCGCCGTGGGCGTTGACGAAGACCGTCCGACCGACCCAGGTGGCGATCGAGCGCACGAGCTCGACCACGACACCGTGAAGCGCCTTGCCGCCGATGGAACTCGTCCCGGGGAACGATTGGTGCTCGCCGCTGGACCCGTAGCTGATCGGCGGAGCCACGAGTACGACCTCGTCCATGGCCTCAGCCAAGGCGTCGGACACGGCTTGGGCGATCACGGTGTCGGTCTCCAATGGCAGATGCGGTCCGTGTTGCTCGAGCGACCCGACTGGTACGACGACCGTGGGGCGTGCCGGGATCTCGGTCCACACTGCCTCAGCCAAACTGATTCTCATGACGTACCCGCCGGACCGAGTTCGCGCCTGAAGCCCGGGGCGACCACCACGTCAGTGGGCGAGAGCTCGTGGATCGACGAGCGCCCTAGGCCGAGGAGACTCGAGTCGATGCCGCTGCGCAGGATGTCCAGCACGTTCTCGACACCGGCCTGGCCGTTGGCAGCCAATCCCCACAGGTAGGCACGTCCGATCATCACGGCCCTCGCCCCGAGCGCGAGCGCCTTGACGACGTCGCTGCCGCGACGGATGCCGCCGTCGAGGAGTACCTCGACCTGGTCTGCGACCGCGTTCGAGATCGATGGGAGCACGCGGATCGGGGCAGGCGTCCCGTCGAGGTTGTTGCCGCCGTGGTTGGAGACCGACAATGCGTCGACGCCGCAGTCCACCGCTCGCCGGGCGTCGTCAACGCGGCAGACCCCCTTGAGCATGAACGGCTTGCCGCTCAGTTGGCTCCACTGATCACGCATCCACGCCACGTCGTCCCACGTCGGCGGAGGGGTGGTCATCCACTCGTAGTAGGCACCGAAGAAGGTCGGCCCCTTTGATTCACCCGGCGCAGCTAGGTTCGGTGCCGTGAGGTCGGGCAGATTGCGGGCAAACGAGGTGAGCCAACGCGGCTTTCGCACAACCTGCGGCGCGAGCCTCACAGCTGTCCTGAAGTCGACCCTCTCCGGGATCTCCGGGCTCCCCCAATCGCGACCCATCGAGAAGGACCAATCCAAGGTCGCGATGAGCCCCACCGAGCCAGCAGCGTATGCACGCTCCATTCGCTGAATCATCACATCGCGGTCACCTGTCCAGTACATCTGGAAGAAGGTCTGCGGGTTGGCGGCCACCACATCCTCGACCGACCGGCTGGCGAAGTTGCTCAACCCGATGACTGTGCCGCGTGCCGCCGCGGCGCGGGCCACCGCGACCTCGCCGTCGGGGTGAACCGCTTGGACGCCGGTCGGGGACATGACGACCGGGAAGGAGATCTGCTGGCCCATCACCGTGGTGGCCAGGTCGCGCTTGGCCTGGTGCCCGGCCACATGGGGAGCAAGTCCGAGCTCGGTGTAGGCGGCCTCATTGTCAGACATCGACTGGCCACGCTCGGACCCGGCGACGAGCGCGTCGTAGACTGGACGCGGCAGTCGCCTGCGCGCTCGTCGCTGGGCGACGGCGACGGACTCGAACCACGGGTTCTGCTTCCAGGGGTTCAACTTCATGACGTGATCCCCTCCAAGGGAGCGACGAACCCCGCCAGAGGGTTCTCCGCGCAAGCCGAGACCGGAGGCGTCGCCGCCGCGACGACCGCGTCCTCGCGGCGCTGCAGCGTGAGCATGACCGGCTCGTTGCGAGTTGGCATCCGCCGGGAGTGATCCTGGCTGGCCGCCGGGATCGAGCGGTCGTCTGCGAGCGCGGCCTCGCCGTAGCCCTGGACGCACTCCGGATCGGGTCCGTCCAGGGGCAGGCCGGTGAAGAACTTGGCTGCCATGCAGCCACCCCGGCAACTGTCGAAGAACGCGCAGGACGAGCACGCGCCGCCGGTCTGGGGGGATCGCAGCTCGGTAAACAGCGCCGAGCGCTGCCAGACCTGGCCGAACCCACCGTCGGCGAGCACGTTTCCGGCAAGGAACTCCTCATGTATCGCGAACGGACAGGCGTAGACGTCACCGATCGGATCGATCAGGCACACCACCCGTCCGGCGCCGCACAGGTTGAGTCCCGGCAGACTCTCACCGAACGCCGACAGATGGAAGAAGGAATCCCCGGTCAGCACGGACTCGCCGTTGGCCATGAGCCAGTCGTAGAGCTCGCGCTGCTGCTCTGGCAGCGGGTGCAACTCGTCCCACACGTCCGCTCCACGGCCCGAGGGTCGCAGCCTGGTGAGCCGCAGAGTCGCGCCGTAGCGGTCGGCGATCGCCTTGAACTCATCGAGCTGGCCGATGTTCTGCCGTGTGCAGACCACCGAGATCTTGGCGTCGGCGAAACCCGCGTCCTGCAGGTTGGCCAACGCCCGCAACGCAGTGTCGTAGGAACCCGGCCCCCGGACGTAGTCGTTCACCTCAGCAGTTGCGCCGTCGAGAGAAACCTGGACGTCGACGTAGTCGGTCGAGGCCAGCCACCGCGCGCGCTCGGGAGTGATCCGCACCCCGTTGGTGGAGAACTTGACGCCCACCTGGTGATCGACGGCGTACCCCAGCAGCTCCCAGAAGTCCGGGCGAATGGTGGGCTCGCCGCCGCCGATGTTGACGTAGAAGACCTGCATGCGCTGGAGCTCGTCGATCACTGCCTTGCACTGCTCGGTGCTCAACTCGCGCGGGTCGCGCCGCCCCGACGACGACAGGCAGTGCGCGCAGGCCAGGTTGCACGCGTAGGTCAACTCCCACGTCAGGCAGATCGGTGCATCCAATCCGTACTCGAACTGCTCGATGAGCGTCCCACCGGACGGTCGCAGAGCTTCCGGACGCGTCTGCAGGATGGTCATGCCGCCTCCTGGTCGCGACGTCGGATCATGTCAGTCTCGGCCAGAGCCTGCAGTGCAGCGGCGTATGTCCCGTACTGACCCTCGGGGACGCCGGCAGCGTCCAGCGCGTCGCGCACGTCACGATGGTCTGAGAGCAGACGCACCACGGTCACCAACTCGGGACGCTTGAGGAAGGTCAGCTTGCGGTTTCCGAAGTGATAGGCCAATGCACCGAAAGGCTCCGGGCGCAGGGCGACCGATGGTGAGAGACTCCAGGCCTCGTCGAGGATCTCGGCCATCTCGATCTCCTCAGTAGACGCCGCACATGCCGTCGATGGAGACCTCCTCGATCAAGGACTCCACCTCGACCTCGGTCGTGGTATCGGCGGCGTCGTGCTGCGTGGAAGTTGGCTCCATGACTCCTCCATCGTGTGGATCGTGATGTGGCCCACACATTAATGGCACTCAGCGCCACAATGCAAGGGTCTGCAGCACATTGCTATCGTCCGGCCATGACGCCGGAAAGCGCACCGCCGCGGACGACGGTCGGCCGCCCCGGCGCCACCTCACACGCTGAGATCGAGCAGGCCGCCTTCGACCTGTTCACCGATCGCGGCTTCGACCAGACCACCATGGGTGACATCGCAGACGCAGTGGGGGTCGGCCGGCGCACACTGTTCCGCTACTTTCCGTCCAAGAACGACATCCCGTGGGGGCAGTTCGACCGAACACTCGAGGCATTCCGGCTCATCCTGGACCAGGCGCCGCGCGACATCGCCCTGCACGAAGCAGTGCACCGCAGCGTGGTGACGTTTAACGCCTTCCCCGACGACGCGCGCCCGCCCCACCGCGACCGGATGAGACTCATCCTGTCCACCCCGTCGCTCCAAGCCCACTCGGTCTTGCGCTACGCCGACTGGCGACGAGTGATTGTCGAGTTCGTGGCACGAAGAACTGGCCAGGACCCGACCGACGCACTCCCACGTACCGTCGGCCACGTCAGCCTCGCGCTGGCTCTGTCGGCCTACGAATCCTGGCTCGAACAACAGAGCAGCAGCATCACGACCCTGCTCGACGAGGCCATGGCCGAGCTGCGGTGGTATCTGAAGTGATGCGTAGGAGCGGTGACGGTTGGCCCCGTGGGACTCGAACCCACAACCCGCGGATCATGGAGATAACGTCTCTGACCTGCATGGACGTCGGCGGGTCGCGGTCGCGGAGCGTGCAGCATGAGCGGCGCGCTGGTGGAGTACGACGAGGACGCTTTCTACGGGTACGCCCACGCCTCACCGTTGCTCGGTCGGGCATGTGAGGACTGTGGTGCGACGGCTGGCCTGCGGTGGGTGCGGCTGTTGACGGCTCCCGATTGCTGGTTGTGCGTGGATGCGGCCGGGTGCCGTGCCCGTCGCGCGCGTCGCCTTCGATCGACCGATCAGGTTGATATCCGATGAGTGCGTGGGACGAGATGCAGCAGCGAGAGCAGGACCGGACCGCCGCGATCCGAGACGCGATCGGCGATCAGATCGACGTAGTGGTCGCGGAGTACGAGTTCGGATCTGCTCCGGCTGTGAAGCGCGGTCGGAACCCGCAGTGGCCCTACGTGCCGATCCTGAAGTCGATCGACGAGCACGGGCGTGCCAGCACCCGGCAGGTGCAGGGTCTGGCCTACGCCACCCGGGAGGAGGCTGTCGATCGTGCCGAGCGGTACATCGCCGAGTGGCGCGAGAAGATGCGTGCCGACCTCGCGAACCCGAGACACCGCGCTTGGCGTGAGCATTTGGGGCTACCACGGGACCCTCTATCGACCGACTCGGAGCATAGTGCAGACGGAGGGCGTGATGAGTGAGTTCAGGTACGGCGTGAGCGCGCAGGGCGTCGTCCTCGTCCACCGGCGAGGGTGCCAGCGCTGGCCCCGCTTGACCTTCGACTGGTCCCCGCCCGAGAACCGTCGTACCGGCGACCGTGCATGCCGACTGTGCCTGCCCGACGGCCTTCCCACATCGACCGATCAGGGGGAGCTGCGAACACTCAGGGTGCAACTGTGACACGGCTCTCCCTAGCATCCGGGATGGATACCTGGGAGAAAGACCATCGAGGACTGGACCACCTACATGACCGCCGCGGGCGCACCCGAGACCACCCGAAACCTGCGGACCTACCACCTACAGCGCCTCGCCGCCGACATGACCCGCGGACCGTGGACCGTCACGTTCGACTACCTCGTGCAGTGGCTCGCCGGTCAGGGTTGGGCTGCGAACACACGGAAGTCGTACCGGCAGTCGTTGCGGTCGTTCTGCTCGTGGGCGATGGCCACCGGCCGCGTCACGGAGTCGCCGGCCCATCTGCTGCCGCCGGTGCGGGTGCCGCGGGGGAACCCGCGCCCGGTGGACGAGGCGACGTACAGGGCGGCGCTCGCGTCTGCTGACGAGCGGGTACGGCTCGCTCTGCTGCTCGGTGGGGCGATGGGTCTCAGACGGTCGGAGATCGCGCGAGCACGCCGCGAGGATCTCGTGAGGGATCTCGTGGGCTGGTCGCTGCGGGTGACGGGGAAGGGTGGCCACGTGCGTGTCGTGCCCGCGCTGGCCGAGCTCGCCGAGGTCATCCGTGCCGGGCCGGCCGGATGGCTGTTCCCGTCAGCGCACGGTGGTCACCTGACCGGCCACCATCTGGCCAAGCTGATGTCTGCTGAGCTCGGGGACTACTCGGCTCACGCGCTGCGTCACCGTTGCGGGTCGGTGGCGTACGGGGTGACTCGTGACCTTCGGGCAGTGCAGGAGCTGCTGGGGCATGCGAGGCCCGAGACGACGGCTGCGTACACGTTGGTGCCGGATGACGATGTGCGTGCGGCGATGATGGCGGCTCCGGCGTGAGCCGCGGACATGAGAGGGTGCAGGCCATGACGGATCAGGTCGAGTTCAGGTTGGTGCAGCTGGGGACGCGTCCAGTGGTGCGGGTGTCAGCGTTGCAGCTGACGTACGAGCGTCGGTACGCGAACTGGATCACGAAGCTGATCCTGATCTGCTCCTTCGGTATGGCGTTCCTTGCGTGGCCGTGGATCCGGTTCGGTCGGGAGACGGTGACGATCCCGCGGTCGCGGGTGAACTCGGTGAAGACCAAGTTCGGCCCCGCGCTGGCCGACCTGACGGTGGTCACGTCGAGCGACTCGGTGTCGTTCCGCACGGACCTGTCGACGCCCGACGCTGCTCGGGCTCTGCTGATCGACTGACGCAGACGTGACGAGGCCCCCACCCCGATGGTGGGGGCCTCGTGCTGTGCCGGGTCACTCGGTGTCGAGCTTCATCCGCTTCCCGTTCCCGGGCGCGATCGGCGTCACCTTCCGGCGTGCGTAGAGCACCGACCCGAGCACCGCCCCCGCGGAGACGAACCCGACGATCCCCGTGGCCTGCGCCTCGGTGACGTTGATCCCGAACGCGGTCAACAGCGCGACACCGGCAATGACGACGCCGACGACCGCGCCGGACAGCGCGACTGGTTCGCGCTCGATGGTGTTCCTCACGTCCATGATTCACTTCCTCCCCTCTTGAGTCGACGGACCGGGAGCCACCCGCCGTTGACGCCCTCGCGCCAGCCCGCGCCCTTCCGGTCACGCCCTGATCCCACGGCCGTGAACGTCGAGCCCTTCCGAGCTCGCTTCGGCCCGCCACCAGAACGGACGGCAGCGTGGTGTGCGCCGGGACCGGTGCGCACGATCGTGTCCTTCTTCACCGTGTACTGAGCGCCCGCATCCTTCGGGGCCCGGTACCGGCCCGGGTTCAGCAGGATGTACGGGTGGTCCTTGTGGTTGGCCGTGGAGTTACCCCGATCAGCCATCAGCCGCGCGACGCCGGGCCGGTTGGTCGTCAAGGTGATCCGCTGCCACCAGATGACGTGCTGTAGCCGGAGCCGGACGCGATGCCGCCACACGTGGGCGTTGATCCAGTCGCCAGCGGCCTTGTTGTGGACCATCAGGTCCAGGGCACGGCCGGTGCGATGCTCGCCGCATGGAGCCCATGCCCCACATGAACCAGATCTCGTGTCCGGGCTTGCGGGCTGCGTTGTAGATCTCCTTCGCGACCGAGCGGGTGGCGGGGTCGATGTTGCCGAGCTTGCTTGAGACGTGTCGCCAGTTACTCATCGTCGGTCTCCTCGTCGTCGGCCAGCAGTGCTGGATCGTCGAAGCTTTCCGGCTCCTCCGGGCGTGTGGGGATTTCGGGGTTCATCTCTCACTCCTCTGTTGGTGGTTCTGGTGTTGGGATGCAGACGAGGCCGGGCACGGGCTGCGTCGTGCCGTCTGAGTAGGTGGCGGTCACGTCGCCGTCGATGCAGTCGCACCGCTCGACGCCGCGGCCGGTGGGGCCCTGCTCGCCGCGCGGTCCGGTCTCGCCTCGTGCGCCCTGGGGGCCGGCGGGGCCGGTTTGGCCGGTCGATCCGCCGGGCCCTTGAGCTCCGGGCTCCCCGTTGGCTCCGGGTTCTCCGGGCGGTCCGCGCTCGCCCATGACGCCGGGCTCGCCGGGTGCGCCGTCCTCCCCGTCCGTGCCGGCCGGACCACGCTAGCTGTGGTGTCCGGGGACGTTGTTTCGGGTTGGGTGCTGGATAGGTGAAGGCCTCCGGGTGAGGGTGGAGCTGTCTAAGAACCGTTTCTCACCCAGGAGGCCTTCATGGTCCACGCTAACGCTGCGCTCACTCCCAAAGCTCGTCTTCGTCTTGCCAGGTTGATCGTTGATGACGGCTGGCCGGTCGTGGCGGCCGCAAAGATGTTCATGATCTCGACTGTCACTGCACGCAAGTGGGCGGCACGGTATCGGGCTGAGGGTATGGCCGCGATGACCGATCGGTCGAGCCGTCCGCACTCGAGCCCGACCAAGACCTCGCTGGAACTGACGCGCCAGATCGTGCGGCGGCGGCTGCGGCACCGGCTGGGGCCGGTCCAGATCGGCCACGAACTCGCGCTGGCGCCCTCGACGGTCCACGCGGTGCTGGTGCGATGCCGGCTGAACCGGCTTACCTACCTGGATCGTTCCACCGGAGAGACGATCCGTCGCTACGAACACCCCTATCCGGGTTCGTTGATCCACGTCGACGTGACCAAATTCGGCAATATCCCTGACGGCGGCGGGCACCGGTTCGTGGGCGTCACCCAAGGCCGCGCCAACCGGATCGCCACCGCCGACGCGGGACGGAGCAAGAACTCCGAACCACGACTCGGGACCGGGTTCGTGCACACCGTCATCGACGACCACTCCCGGCTCGCCTACGCCGAGATCTGCGCCGATGAGAAAGCCGTCACCGCGATCGGGGTCCTGCAACGCGCGGTCACCTGGTTCGCCGAACGCGGCGTCACCGTCGAAAGGGTGCTCTCCGACAACGGCAGCGCCTACATCTCCCACGCATGTCGCGACGCCTGCACCGAACTGGACATCACGCCCAAACGAACCCGCCCCTACCGGCCCCAAACCAACGGCAAGATCGAAACGGTTCCACCGCACCCTGGCCGACGGCTGGGCCTACGCCCGTCTCTACTCCAGTGAAACCGAACGCCGAACCGCGCTACCGCACTGGCTGCACTACTACAATCACCACCGAGCCCACTCCGCCATCGGCGGCCAACCACCAGCCAGCAGACTCAACAACCTGCCCGGACACCACACCTAGGGTGCGGCTCCTTATTCGCGTAGCCAGAGGGTGATGGCTCTCAGGACGACGCCTCCTCGGTAGACGCGGGCGAGTTTGTCGTAGCGGGTGGCGATGCCGCGCCACTGCTTGTGGTCGTTGAAGGAACGCTCGATGACATTGCGTCCGCGGTAGATCTCGGCATCGAGGGCCGGTGGTCTGCCGCCTGCTGATCCGCGGGCCCGGCGGTGGCGGATCTGGTCAGATGGCTGCGGAATCACCGCGGTGATGCGCCGCGACCGCAGGTCGGCACGGATCGCCCGCGAGGAGTAGGCCTTGTCCCCGACCAGCGCATCGGGTCTGGTCCTGGCCGGCCCGGGACCAAGGCGTTTGACCCGCAGGTGTGACAGCAGCGTCGCGAGCATCGGCGAGTCGCCGGCCTGGCCCGGCGTCACGGCGATCACCAATGGACGGCCACGACCGTCGACGAGCTGATGGATCTTCGTGCTCAGCCCGCCACGAGAACGCCCGAGGCCGTGATCGGGTGGCTCGGCGCGCAGATTCGTGTGATTCGACTCAGCCCCCTGTGCGCCGTGCGGGTCGGCGGCCAGCCGGCTCCTCGAGGCGGCCCAAGGTTGCCGCGTGCTGGTGGGCACGGTTGATCGTCGAATCCACGCTGACGGTCCAGTCGACCTCCCCCGCGGCGTCGGCTTCAGCCACCAGCCGGGCATGGATCGCGTCCCACGTTCCGTCAGCACTGAACCGCCGATGACGCTTCGAAGCAGTCTGATGCGGACCGAACTGGGCCGGCAGATCACGCCACGCGATCCCCGTGCGGAGCCGATAGATGATCGCCTCGACCACCTGCCGATGATCCCGAAACGGCCGACCACGCTGCCCATCAGAAGACGGCATCACCGGCTCGATCCGAGCCCACTGAGCATCCGACAACACGGCAAGACGCGACATACGTCAACCATCCCCGCCCAACCCCGCTCGATTAAGGAGCCACGCCCTAGCTGAACCGCCCCGGCGAGTCCGGAGAGTTTCTAGTTTGAGACTCCAGCGGGTGCTGGGGTCTGGTGGTGAGCGTAGTGTGCCCGTTCGGCTTCGACGGGTGTGAGGTCGTCGCAGTATTCGAACGGGCGTCGGTGGTTGAACCAGTCGACCCATTCGGCGGTCGCGATCTCGAGGTCGTCGAGCCCCTTCCAAGGACGACGGGCTCTGATCAGTTCGGTCTTGTAGAGCCCGATCACCGACTCGGCCAGGGCGTTGTCGTGCGACGATCCGACTGCTCCGGTCGAGGGTTTGATGCCAGCGGTGGCGAGGTGTTCTGTGTAGGCCACGGACAGGTACTGAACTCCGTGGTCGTGGTGGGCGATCAGCCCGGCCAGGTCGCGGCCGTCGCGGTGCCGGGTCCAGATCGCCTGGTCGACCGCATCGACGACGAACTGGCTGGTCATCGTGGTCGAGACCGCCCAGCCCAGGATCCGGCGGGCGTAGGCGTCGATCACGAACGCGGTGTAGCACCAGCCCGACCACGTTGAGCAGTAGGTGTAGGGGTCGGACAGGAGCGCCCTGTCAGCCTTTCGGCTGGTGGGTTTCTCCTGCCCGCCCTCCGAACCGGACGTGCGGCTTCCACCGCATCCGGCTCTCCACATGTTCATGCCGTGGCTGCTGGTCCCCATGGTGTGAGAATCTTCGTTCCTCGATACCGGTAGCGAGTTACTGGATGCTGCCAGCAGCGGTAGAACTCGATCCCTTCGGCGCGGATCTCCCATCCGGGAAGGTGACGCCTGATGAGGGTGCCCATGTTCAGTTTGGGGTGACGTTTCTTCAACCAGCCCACGATCCGCCAGAAGGCGAAGTGATCGAGATAGTCAAAGACGCGTTTCGATACCCCGTGCTGAAAGTAGGTGCACCAGCCCCGCAGCACCGGGTTCAACCGGCGCAGCAGGTCTGCCAGCGTTCGATGTGATGCTCGCCGAGTCATGCGTCTGACCTTGTCCTTGATCGAAGCCAGCGAATTCTTCGATGGGTAGGTATAGACCGCAGTCTTCTCGGCCGAGTGTCCTCGAATATGCCGACGCTGGATGCGCCAGCCGAGGAAGTCGAACCCTTCGTCAATATGTGTCAGGCGGGTCTTCTCGGCCGACAGGCGCAAACCCATCGGTTCGAGCACCGCTGCTGTCTCACCCCACAGCGTTTCGGCATCGGCGCGGTTGCCGTGGACAAGAACAACGAAGTCATCGGCATAGCGGATGAGTTTCATTGTCGCGCCTCCAGCACGCCGGTGCTTCGCGCGTGTCCATTCCGGACCGAGAGCATCCCACTTCGCAGCGAAGTGCTCGTCCAGAACGGACAGGGCGATGTTGGCCAGCAACGGTGACAGAATCCCTCCTTGCGGGGTGCCGGTGATGGTGTCCCTGCTCAGGCCATCCTCGGAGAGGACACCTGCTCTCAAGAACCCGCGGACCAGCCGCAGCACACGTTTGTCCCCGATCCGATCTCGCACCCTGCCCATGAGGGCCGTGTGGTCGATCTCGTCGAAACACGCCTTGATATCGGCCTCGAACACCCATTCATAGTTCCGGGTGCCCGAGGCATAGAAATGAATCTCAGCGATCGCGTCCTGCGCTCTTCTTCTCGGCCGGAAACCATACGACGATGGTTCAAAGTCGGCTTCGAAGACCGGTTCCATCACCATCTTCAGGGACGCCTGCACGATCCGGTCCGTCATCGTCGGTATCCCCAGCGAACGCGTCTTGCCATTCGCTTTGGGGATCTGCTTCTGCCGGACCCGCTCAGGCGTGAATGCTCCCGACTTCACGCTTTCACGTAAATCGGCGAGCATCGCGACCACACGGTCGGCCGGTATCGAACAAGGCACGACCCCGTCGACGCCGGCAGTGCGGCCGCCCTTGTTGCCCCGCACCCGATCCCACGCTGCCATCAGGAACGCAGGATCATGGACGAGGGTGAACACATCATCGAAACGACGACCAGGATCGGCCGCCGCCCAACGGTGCAGTTTCGTTTGCATCCCAAGTACTCGCGCCCACGCCGACTGCGTGTCGACCGGCCACGAAACACCCGTATTCACCAGTGTGTCTCCTTGCCTGCATCCGCTACTGCGAAACATGCTGGACCCCTTCGCCATGTGGTCGGCTTTCCCGACCCCGGACTACTACGAGTCCTCCGCCCCATCCCGGCCCGATCAACAGGCCATGCGTTCAGCCAAGTCGTCTGCCGCTGGCTGCGGCAGACGACCGGCAGAGCCGGGACAGTTCCCACGTTCCTTCTTGGACCATTCGACGGGATCGGCACCCAGTTATGCCCCTGCACCATCGCCACGACTACGCCGCAGGCATTCATCGTGGCCTCCGGACCGGCGACATCACCCACTCCCAGAGTTCCCCGCACGACCGAAGCCGCCCAGGTGCGCGATGCGACCCAGCCCATGTCCGCCAGGTTTTGGGCTGGTGGGTTGGATTGAGGGGCTTTCAGCCACTGGTTCCTCACGTATGCCTCTCCGTCTCGCTAGCCGAGCCCGCACCATCTGGCAGTACTGATACGACTCGTCGTTGTCGAGGACTGCTCCACCACCCGCCCACATGCCTGAGCAGACGACCGTCCTCCAGCTATCAGATGCCTGCTGCGACAGGCATCCAGCGGTGTCCTTTCACCACCACAAGGTCCAAGAACGCCTCGTGGCGCTCGAAGTCGGCCACCCAGAGCCGATCCGGCGCCAGCGGCGCGAAGTTCCGGTCGACCAAGTCCAGCGGCTTCGGGGCCTTCGGGTCGCTGATCGTGGTGCGTTTGACCTTCCCGCGGACCGCTCCGGCCAGCCCGAGTTCGCCCATCAGCCGCTCGACCGTGCACCGCGCGATCGGCGCCGCACCGGCGGGCCGTTGGCGGTTCAGCGTCAACCAGACCTTCCGCGCTCCGTAGACGCCGTAGTTGTCCGCATGCACCTGCTCGATCGCGGGCCTCAACTCGGCATCGCGCTGCTCACGAGCGGTCGGCCGGCGGCCGCGGTGTTCGTAGTAGGTCGCGGGGGCGATCTTGCAGCCCAGCTTGGTGAGCTGGTCGCAGATCGACTCGACACCCCATCGCAGACCGTCGCCGTCGCGGACACCGACGTGCTCGTCGATGTAACGCACGATCAGCGCTGTGGCCGGTCGAGTTCGGCCGCGAAGAAAGCCGACGCGCTCCGCAGGATCGCGTTGGCCCGCTTCAGCTCGGCGTTCTCCCGCTTCAACCGCTTCAACTCGGCCGACTCCTCGGACGTCATCCCCGACCGCCGACCAGCGTCAACCTCCGCCTGGCGACACCACTTGCGCACCGTCTCCGGCGTCCCGACGCCCAGCAACTCAGCGACCTTGGTCATCGCGGCCCACTCCGACTCGTGATCGGCGGATCTCGGTGACCATCCGGACCGCCCGCTCACGCAACTCGACCGGGTACCTCGTAGACGTTCTCCCTGACATGACTCCATCCTTCCCAAGGGTCGAAGTCTCCGGACTCGCCGGGGCGGTTCAAGCCGGGCACAAGCCGGGTGAGCGGGTCGAGCAGGCCGGTCGTCTGCGGGCGGACGATGGGCTCCTCGCCGAGCTCCTCGACCTGCGCGGCCAGAGCCTCGGCGGTGAGCTGCTGGTCCCCGAGCTCTCGGCCCCGTCAGCAGCATCACCTCGGCAGGCACGCATGATCTGCTTCGCGCCGGCCTGGCCACGATGGTGACCAGTGCCCAGGACGTTCTCGAGGACCTCGGCGTGCTCTCGGCTGGGGAAGCCGAGGTCCGGACCGACAGTCGTGCTAGGCAACGCAGCCGGCTGCCTGAGCAGATGCCGTCGTGGGTTCACGCCCAGAGAGGCACCTCACCGCCGCGATGACAAAGAGGTGCGACGATGCTCGGGCGCCGATGGCGCAGACATGGCTAACGCAGATTGAGGGACCGGGTGGCGCCGGCGAATTGTCGAAGGGCCGGTGGGAGTCATGGCGACTCCCACCGGCCCTCTTTTCGGCTGCTGCCGAGGACAGATTGAGGACTGACGACCTGCTCAGACAGTGTTTGTGCAGGTCAGAGGCGCTTTACGTCCTAGATGTCGTCATAGTGATCCACCCACCAAGGCTGACCTGGGCAAACACCGTCTGAGCTTGAGTTGGGGCCCCCACGGGGCCGCACGTTGACGAGTTCAGCTCGCCACCAAGGCAGTGACCTTACCGAGCTCGTCGGCGTGCAGATCGCGCTCGACCTCCACGTTGTAGTCGGTAAGGGCGGTGTCGGTGGTGATGGCGCGCTTGCCTCGGTCGATCTGGCTGATGCGGGTCTGGGGGAGACCGGTGGCCTGGCTGAGGCGGTACTGGCTGATGCTCAGCGGCTTCAGGAACTCGGTCAGCAGGATCTCACCCGGGGTGATCGGGTCGTGTGCCTTCGTCGTGGTGGCCATGTTCGTCTCCTCTGGTGGTGCACGGTGGTAGTCGGTGATCTCGACGTCGTCTGGACCGGTGTCGGTCCAGGCGAAGCAGATCCGGTACCGATCGCTAATGCGTATGGGAGTGCTGGCCGGCGCGGTGACGTCCAACTTCTCTAGGCGGTCGCCGGGAGGCATCCGTGGCTGTCGAGTTCAGAGGCCGCGATGAGGAGCCGAAGCGCCCTTCTGCGCGGCACGTTGTAGCGCGGGCTTCTTTTGGTCGACAGGACTGGCGGGTCGGGCAGTCCCGCCGAGTAGGTGTGCCCGGCCGATTGCTGTGACCGCGTGCCGGCAGCACGAACGTCAGGTTCTTGCTAGCCAACTCGTCGTTCGATTACGCCGTGCTTCTACCCGAGCTGGCGCCACGGTGGACGCGCTGGCGAAACGTCGAGGCCTGGAGAATCTGACTCATAGACTTTTACCTACTCCGTAGGTAAACTACGCTGTAGGTATTTCCGAACGCGTGGAGGAGACATGGGCGACACAACGCTCAACGTGGAAGTCGACGAACTGGACTTCATCATCGTCGGAGCCGGCCTATCTGGAATCGGCATCGCAGCGACGCTGCAACGAGAGAGGCCGGGCACACGCTTCGTCATGTTGGAGGCCCGCGACGCCATCGGAGGAACCTGGGACCTGTTCAAGTACCCCGGGATCCGGTCCGACTCCGACCTCTACACCTTCGCCTACGACTTCAAGCCGTGGACCGACAAACGAGCCATCGCACCCGCTTCGGCCATTCTCAGTTACCTGCGCGAAACCGTGGCCGAGTACGACCTCGCTCCCACGATCCGGTACAACCACAAGGTCATCCGCGCGGTATGGACAAGTGAGGACGGCTGTTGGGAGGTAACCGCTCAACATGGCGAAGAGACGGTGCTCCTGCGAACCAAGTGGCTGTTTTGCGCCAGCGGCTACTACAACTACGACGCAGGGTATTCACCGGAGTTCCCGGGAGCGGCGTCGTTCAACGGGCAGATCATCCATCCCCAAGCGTGGCCGGACGACCTGCAGTATGCAGGCAAGCGCGTTGTGGTCATCGGTAGCGGCGCGACCGCCGTCACCCTCGTGCCTGCGATGGCGCCCCTCGCTGGTCACGTCACGATGTTGCAGCGGACTCCGAGCTACATCCTTCCGGTTCCGGGCGGTGACCCCATCGCCAATGGCCTGCGAAGGGTGCTCGGACCCAAGCGCGGCCACGCCATTGCCCGGCAGAAGAATGTCGCCCAAGCGCGAGGCATCTTCAACGTCTCCCAGCGTCACCCGTCGATAGTTCGCAAGGCCATCCGCAAGCTGACTGAGTCGAAGCTGCCGAAGGGCTATCCCGTCGACGCGCACTTCAACCCGCCGTACAACCCTTGGGACCAACGGCTCTGCCTGGTGCCAGACGGAGATCTCTTCACGGCCATCTCTGAAGGCAGCGCCTCCATCGTCACCGACCGAATCAAGACCTTCACCGCCGACGGCCTTCTCCTTGAATCGGGTGAGGAGCTTCCGGCCGACATCGTGGTCACGGCTACGGGCTTGGATCTGCTCGCACTGGGGGGCATGGACCTCGTCATCGACGGTGAACCGCTGGTCCTCACCGAGGCGGTCGCCTTCAAGGGGATGCTGATGAGTGGTGCTCCCAACTTCGCATTCGCCATCGGCTACACCAACATCTCGTGGACCCTGAAGGTCGGGCTCGTCGCCGAGCATCTCGTTCGCATCCTCGACTACATGGACGTTCACGGCTATGACGTTGTGGCGCCAGAGCTCCCTGGTGGCGAGTTCGCGACTCGCCCTTTGATGGACTTCGACGCGGGCTACGTCCAGCGCGCGATCGATCGACTTCCCCGCCAGGGGGCTGACGCTCCGTGGGTCATGCCGCAGGACTACCGCAAGGACACGAAACTGTTACGCCACGGACCTGTGACCGATCCTCAACTGCACTACCGCCGCGTTCCCGTGAAGGTTGCTCCCTGACGGGAGGGAAACAGGCGGGAACGCGAAGAGGGCCTGGCGGAAGTGCTCGCCAGGCCCTCTTCGCATTCAGATGCGCTAGAGAATCGCACTGTCCTCAAGTGGCACCCGCGCCGACTCCAGGAACCGACTCACGAGGTTGAAATAGCTGACGCACAGGACCAGCTCGGTGGTCTGCACGCGGCCGTAGCGATCGAGTAGCGCCTCCAGCAGGTCATCGCGCAGTCGGATGTTGAGTGTGATGTCCTCAGCGGCGTCGAGGACCAACTGCGTCTCCTCGTCGAACCCACGCACGGGTCCGTCAACGCTCACTCGTGCGATCTCGTCGTCGCTCAGACCGACGATCCTGCCAATCCGCTCGTGCTGGACCCATTCATACTTCGAGCTGGTGATGGTCGCGATCCTCAGGATCGCGAGCTCACGCAGGCGTCGGTCGAACTTGCTCTGCAACAGGATCGAGCCGGCGAACTCAAGGAACGGCTTCAAGCTCGCAGTCGTGTTGGCGACAGCCCGGAAGATGTTGGCATCGGGAATGCCCTTGAGCAGCTTGAACTCCTTCTCGGAAAGCTCCTCGTCGGTCGGCAGAGGAATGAATGGTTTGGTCACGCGAGGTCCTCCAGGTTGATGATGATCTTGCCGAGATGTTCATTTGCTGCCATACGGGCGAACGCAGCCTCGTACTCGGTTGCCTTGAGGACATGGTCGACCGGCATCCGCAAGCTCCCGTCGGCGATACCCGGCAGCAGCGCCTCGCGGGCGCTGGCGATGACCTCGTCGATCTCGCCGAGGGTTCGACTGCGGAACGTGGTCCCGAAGTACTGGATGCGGCGCGCCGAGTGCTCTTCGAGGTCGATCTCCACCTTGTTGCCGCCCATGCGCCCGATGTTGATCAGCCGTCCAGCCACGCGGGTGGCTTGGATCGTCTGGTTGACCAGTCGTCCCGCAACGAGGTCGACGGAGAGGTCGACGCCCTTGCGCTTGGTCGAGCGCAGGACGCCGCGGACCCATTCGGGGTCCGTGGGGTCCAGGGCAAGGTCGGCCCCGAACTCCGTGAGTCGTTCCCGTCTCGCCGCTGTGGTGGAGGTGCCGATGACCGTGGCCGCACCGAAGCGCTTGGCGACCTGCAGACCCATGAGACCCATCGCCGAGCTGGCACCTTGGATCAGCACCGACTCGCCCGCGACGAGGCCGCCGAGCGTGACCACGGCGTCATGCATCGTCTGCATCGAGACCGGAAGCCCGGCCGCCTCCTCGTAGGAGAGGGTGGCGGGGATCGGGTGGAGCCACTCGGGCTTGGTGACCAGATACTCCGAGAATGCACGTGGCCCGGCCGACATGACCCGGTCGCCAACCGAGGCAGAGGTGACGCCGTCTCCGAGCTCGACTACCTCTCCGGACCATTCGAGGCCGAGCGGCTGTCCGACACCCCCCATGAGGCCGTGGCTGTCCCCAGTGAGCATCGACAGATCAGCCCGGTTGAGTGCAGCAGCGCGGAGCTTGATGAGGACGAATCCCGGGCCAGGCGAGGGTTTGTCGAACTCGCCGATCGCCGGACCATTGGTTCCGGCAATGATGGCACGCATGGTCACTTGCCTCCCATCGGGCGGATCGGCTTGGACCCGTCCCAGCCGATCGACGACTTCCGGATGAAGTCGAACACCGCCCGTTTGGGGCCGCTGACGTCAGAGATCTCCACGACGGTGCCGGGATGTCCCTGAGTCTCGAAGTAGGCGAATCGCCCGTGCTCGCCCCCGATCTTTCCCTCCTGCCCAACCACGTAGCCGAGATCAATTGCGTTGTCGTAGAGATCCTGATACTCGGTGGTCCAGTAACACATGTGCTGGAGGCCTTCGTGGCCGGCGGCGAGGAAGTCGCGGTACATCGACGGGGCGTCGTTGCTGGGCTGAATCAGCTCGATCTGCAGATCGCCGGAGTTGGCCAGAGCCACGCTGATCCGGGCGTCAGATGGCTCGCCGCGGTACCGGAAGTCCTCGACCTGGACGTCCTCGAAGTAGAACCACGGGCCAACTCCAAGGGCATCGACCCAGTGCTTGATCGCGGAGTCCAGATCGCGCACCACGTAGCCGTTCTGGGTCACCGCACCGAAGATCCGGCTCATGCGAGCTGGTCCTTGTTGAAGAAGGTGGGGATGTCCTTGGCGAGTTGGAGGTCGCCTTCGACCTGGAGTTTGCCGGCGAGGAAGGCCTCGACGCCGTCGAGGTCGCCGCGGAGGACGGAGATGAGGTCCTCGTCGGAGGCGATGAGCGTGACGTCGGGGTCGGCGGCGGTGCCGTCGTGGACGGTCAGGCCGTCGCTGGTGAGGACGACGTAGGCGGGGGTGGAGACGTTGAGCTGGACGGTTCCCTCGGCGCCGTCGGCGGCCTCGGCGTCGTAGGCGGGGGGCAGCATGTTGAGAAACTCGGAGGCGGACATCGGGGTGGGACCTTTCAGTTCAAGAACCTACGGCGTAGGTAATGCACATCACACCATAAACATACGGCGTAGATATTTCAACCCGGGAGAGCTGCTCAGGTGGCAAGTTCCTGCTCTGCCGCGTCGAGAATTCCGCTGAGTAGGCGCTGCGCGGATCGCTGGACGAGGTACCCGGCCGGCCCGTGAGCCCAGCCGGGCAGAGCGAGCTCGATGTGCGACGACCAGACTACCCTGGTGCCCTGTGCGTCATCGAGCAGACGGACATGGCCTGAGCCGCGGACGGGAGGGAAGGCCGCTCGAATGACGTAGCCGATCGAGTCGCCGGGAACGTAGCTGGTGATCTCTTCTCGGAACCATCCAGTCGAGCTGATGAGGCTGCGTACTGCATGGACACCGAAGGGGAACCGGGCGCCAGCGGCTAGCCATCGGGCGCGCAGCACCGTGCTGGAAGACGAGTAGCGTCCAGCGTCGGAGAGCCAGGTGAACACCAGTGGACGCGGGGCGGAGATGACTCGGTCGACGATCGTGCGTGTCATGAGGGCCGCGTCACCTCACCCTCGTGCCCCACGGCCTCCCGCAGGGTCCTGGCCATGGTCTCCCAGAGCGCGGTCATCGTCGGCGGCTGTGGACGCACCATCACATCCGCGGCGTGGTACATGCCTGGAACGGTGTGGACCTCGCAGGGCACGCCGGCTCGTCGCAGTCGTGCGCCGTACAGATGCACCTCGTCGTAGAAAAGGTCGAGATCCCCGACTCCGATCCAAGCAGGCGCAAGTCCGCGAAGGTCCTCTCGCCTGGCGGCTGAGCCTTCGAGGGTTTGCGCGTCCTGCAGGTACTGCGCCCAGGCAAAGCGGTTGGATGCCGCCGTCCAGATCAATCGCCCTCGTCCACCGCGGGATGCGCGGGTGCGGTCATCAAGCATCGGGTAGAGCAGCATCTGCAACGAGACCGGTATCCCTTCGTCCTGCGCCCGCTGGGCAACTTCGGCCGCAAGGCCTCCGCCGGCAGAGTCCCCACCGACTGCGATGCGCTCAGGATCGACCCCGAGGGCCGCGGCGTTGGCGCGCAACCAGCGCAGCGCGGCCATGCAGTCGTCGACTGCGCAGGGAAAGGGGTCCTCAGGCGCGGTCCGATACTGCGGCAGCGCGACCAGGACGCCCGCCTTGACGGCAAGGAAGCTGCCCTTCTCGTACTCTGATCTGGGCGAACCAAAGAGCCGTCCTCCTCCGTGGATCCACAGGAGAGCGCCCGTGACACCGCTCCTGTCCTCTGCGTCGACCAGGTGGATGGCGCGACCCTCGGGCAGGTCGTTGAGTCGCCGTGCGCGCGTGGACCCGATCAGCGGCGTCGGTCGGCCCATGACCCGTCGTGCCATCTGCAACGAGGCCGTCGATCGCACGCTCGTCGGCAACCACAGCAGCACGTTTCTTCGTAGTTCAGGTGCTGCTCGTCGCACCTGTCGCGCGCGTACGACGAGCGCTCCGAGGAGACCGAGGCCGGTCAGGACGAGCCAGACCCGGGTCCTCGTCATGGCACTGGAAGCAGGATGTCGGGGTGGAGTTCCGTGATGCTCGCGTACCCATTCAGTGCCATGGTCAGGTCCATCTCCGCGAGGAGACTCTTGAGGACGTGGACGATGCCATCGGTGGCGCCCAGCGCTGCTCCGTAGCCGTACGGACGACCGATTCCGACGGCGGTCGCGCCGAGGGCGAGTGCCTTCACGATGTCGACTCCGCTGCGCACGCCTGAGTCGAAGAGCACGGGCAAGTCGCCCGCAGCCGCGACGACCTCGGGCAGGAACGTCAGTGCCGGCGCGCTCGCGGCTTGACGACCCCCGTGGTTGGAGCAATAGATGCCGTCAACGCCAGCGTCACGTGCCTGGCGAACATCTTCGGCCGCGCAGATGCCCTTGAGGATGAGGGGAAGGCTGGTGCTGCCGCGCAACCAGTCCAGATCGGCCCAACTGAGGGTGGGATTGCCGAAGACTCCCGCCCACTGCTCGACCGCCGCGGCCGGATCGTCGCGGCGCTCGGCGGGCAGGCGTCTGAGGAAGACCTCGTCGCTGGTGTAGTTGGCCAGCCCGGCTCCACCCAGTTGGGGGAACGTGCCGTGCCGCAGATCCCGCGGCCTGTAACCCAGCGTCCAGGTGTCGAGGGTGACGACGAGCGCTCGATAGCCGGCCGACTCGGCCCGCGAGATGAGGCTCACGGCGAGTTCTCGATCATTGGGGGTGTAGAGCTGGAACATGCCAGGCGTCTGTCCCAAGTTGGCCGCAACCTCTTCGAGTGGATCCTGCATCAGGGTTGAACCCACCAGCGGAACACCGGTCGCCGCAGCTGCCTTGGCGGCCGCTATGTCGCCGTGCCCGTCGCTGCTCAAGACACCGAGAACACCAATCGGTGCCATGAACACCGGTGAGGGCAGGGACATGCCGAACAGGTCGACTGATTGGTCACGCTGTCCAGCCCCGACCAGCATGCGCGGCCGGATGCCGAGCCGCTCGAATGCTGCGACGTTGCCCTGCTGAGTGTGCTCGTCACCCGCGCCTCCGGCCACGTAGTCCCACAGGTCCGGGACAACGGCTTCTTGGGCCTGCGCCTCCAGCTCTGAGAACGTGAACGGCATGGTCGGCGCCTGCCCCAAGATTCCTTCGAGATAGACACCGAGCTGGAAGTCAGAGAAGTTGCTCATGGCTTCGTCTCGACCACGTCGGCCGTCGAAGTCGCGTGATCAACAAGATCCCATAGGTGCGCGGCAAGGCGAGGGTCTGATGCCTCCTTGGTGCGCCCTACCGGCTTCGGGTGCCCACGGAATTCGTAGAGGCGATCAGGGCCGATGTAGCTGTTGTTCGGCAGCACCTCGGTAGCGGCGTAGAGGGTGGTGAGGGCTCCCTTCGTCGGCGGCTGTCCGAGCATGGCGACGCCGACGTCGAAGAGGCGGTTGAGTGCCTTGCTCGGTGTCGGGTTCGTCAGGCTCGTTGCAGCCCAGCCGGGGTGCGAGAGTTGGACGTCGACACCCGGCCGCAGGGCGTGGATGCGCCTGGACAGCTCGGCGCCCCAGATCATGTCGCCCAGCTTGGACTGACCGTAGGCTGCAGGCTTGGTCCACTTCCTGCGCTCGAAGTGCGGGTCGTCAAGGTCGAAGGTGGCCTGCTTGTGGGCCATCGAGCCCACGACGACGACGCGACGCTTGACTCGGGGCAGCACCAGGTTGGTGAAGCGGAACGGCCCGAACAGGTTGACCGCAAGGTTCATCTCGAAGCCGTCCTCGCTCACCTGGCGGGAGTTCGTTGCGGCGCCGGCGTTGTTGATGAGCACGTCCACCTGCTCAGTGACCTGGTTGGCTGCGGACTGGACGCTCGCCTGTGAGGAGAAGTCAACCCTCAGCACATCGGCGTCGCCGAGTTGGCTGGCAACCTTCTGCCCCAAGGCCTCGTTGCGTACCGCCAGGATGATCCGCGCGCCGCGGCTCGACGCGACCCGCACAGTCTCCAAGCCGAGGCCGTTGGTGCTGCCGGTGACGAGCCACGTCTGGCCGGTAAGGTCGGGCATGTCGTCGAGGTCCCATCGGGGGGTGGCAGGTGCACTCACAGCAGGGCCTCGCTCTCCAGCGGCACCCGCGCGGACTCGAGGAAGCGCGGAATGAGGTTGTAGAAGCTGATCGCCAGCACGAACTCAGTGGTCTGCTCGCGCCCGTAGCGCTCCAGCAGGCGCTCGAGCAGGTCGGAACGAAGCTTGATGTTCCGAGTGATGTCCTCGGCGGCCTCGAGGACGAGCAGCGTCTCCTCGTCCAGCCCCTCGGTCGAGCCCGGAGTGTTCGCGGTGACGATGTCTTGCTCCGGCACACCGACCACCTTGGAGATGCGCTCATGCTGGACCCGTGCGTACTCAGAGCCCAAGATCGCAATCACGCGCAAGATCGCCAGCTGGCGCAGGCGCCGGTCGAACTTGTTCTGGAGCAGCACGGAACCCGCGAAGTCCAAGAACGGCTTGAGGCTTGCCGAGGTGTTCGCAACCATCCGGAACACGTTGGCCTCCGGAAGGCCCTTGAGCAGCTTGAGCTCTCGCTCGGTCAGTTGCTCGTTGGTGGGGAGTGGGATGTGGGCGTCGGTCATGTGGCGCTCGATTTCTGGTAGTCGTGGGTTGATGTCGGTGCCGCTGCTCAGTTCATGTGGCGGATGGGTCTGGAGCCGTCCCAGGTGGCAGCCGTCTTGCGCATGAAGTCGAAGATGGCCTTCTTGGGGCCGCCGTGGTCGGACAGCTCGAGCACGGTGCCGGGATGGGTCTGGGTGTCGAAGTAGGCGAAGCGACCTTGCTCGCCGCCCACACAGCCCTCCTGGCCGACCACGTAGCCGAGTTCGAGTGCCTTGTCGTAGTCGGCTTGGAAGTTGCTGGTCCCGTAGCAGATGTGCTGCAGGCCTTCGTGGCCTGCGGCGAGGAAGTCGCGGTACATCGACGGAGCGTCGTTGGTCGGCTCGATGAGCTCGATCTGCAGGTCGCCGGCGTAGGCGATGCCCACGCTCATCCGGGCATCGGAGGGAACGCCACGGTAGCGAAAGTTCATGATCGGGATGTCGTGCACATAGAACCACGGGCCGACATGCAGGTTCTCGGCCCAGTGCTGCATCGCAGTCTGGATGTCTCGCACGACGTAGCCGTTCTGGGTCACCGCACCGAAGATCCGGCTCATGCGAGCTGGTCTTGGTTGAAGAAGGTGGGGATGTCCTTGGCGAGTTGGAGGTCGCCTTCGACCTGGAGTTTGCCGGCGAGGAAGGCCTCGACGCCGTCGAGGTCGCCGCGGAGGACGGAGATGAGGTCCTCGTCGGAGGCGATGAGCGTGACGTCGGGGTCGGCGGCGGTGCCGTCGTGGACGGTCAGGCCGTCGCTGGTGAGGACGACGTAGGCGGGGGTGGAGACGTTGAGCTGGACGGTTCCCTCGGCGCCGTCTGCGGCGTCGGCGTCGTAGGCGGCGGGGAGCTTGTTGAGAAACTCGGAGGCGGACATCGGGTGGAACTTCCTCTCAGGCATGGAATGAAACGAAAACCTACGCTGTAGGTGACACACGCCACAGACTAAACCTACGTTGTAGGAATAGCAACGGTGGGGCATGATGGACCAATGAGCAGCGTCAAAGCCAAGCCCGCTCGACGAGGACGCCCGCCGCGGGGGAGCGAGCTCCTGTCCCGCCAGCGGGTGCTGGAGGCCGCCCTCGCGCTCGTTGACGAGGAGGGCCTCGATGCGATCAGCATGCGCAAGCTGGCGTTGCGCCTCGATGTCGATCCGATGAGTTTCTACAATCACGTCGACGGTAAGGACGCACTGCTCGACGGCATCGCCGAGATGATGTTGTCCTCCATCGGCTTTCCCGAGACCGTTGGTGACAGCGAGCACAAGGGGCTGCGGGAGAGCATGGAGGTCATGGCGCGGAAGTTCCGGCAGGCCATGCTGGACCATCCGCGAGCGGCACCTGTGGTGCTGACCCGACAGCTTCCGTCGATCGTCGCGCTGGCTCCCATCGAAGCCGTGATAGGTCCGCTGCTTGCCGCCGGCTATCCATCGGACAAGGCGGTTCATGCTCTGCGCTCCGTCCTCGCCTTCCTGATTGGAGCGTTGATGAGGGAAGTTGGGGCAGCGCCGACTTTCAGTGCCAGCGACTCTGAAGCGAGCCGGCAGCGGGAAGCCGATCTGCGAGCTTCGGGACTGCCTGCAGTGATGGCCACTGCCGCGCACCTGGCTGTGATCGACCACGAGACGGAGTTCGAGTTCGGTCTCGCGCTCCTGCTTGACTCGCTGGATAATCAGCTTCGTCCTTAGCTTTTTACGCCGTGCGACGAGTGACCGGCGTTAGGCCACGGTGATCCTTGGCGGACGATGGCACTCGAAAGCCAAACGATAGGCACATGAAGTGCTCCACGGACAGTTACGGCGTGCCCAATTCCCGCCGCCACCGGAATGGAACCGCTACTCATGGCGGAGTGCGTCGATGGGGTCCTTGCTGGCGGCGCGGATGGCGGGGAGTGTGCCTGCGGTGAAGGCGATGCCGATGATGACGGCAGCCACCGCAGCGATCAGGGTTGGTGTGAAGGAGATCAGTTGGAGTCCTGGGAGGTCTGCGAGGGGGCCTTCGGCGAGGACTTGGTTCACCCATGGTGCGAGGGCGACGGGGGTGGTGATGCCGATGGTGGCGGAGAGGACGCCGATGGTGACCGCCTCGAGGCTGAACAGGGTGAACACGCGTCGGGAGGTGAGGCCGAGGGCTTTGAGGAGTCCGATCTCGCGGGTGCGTTCCTGGACGCTCATCAGGAGGGTGTTGATGATGCCGAGGCTGCCGGCCAGCAGCGTGATCGCGGCGAAGCCGATGAGCATGAGCAGGATCGCGTCGAAGAAGGCGCGGAACTGGCCGAGGATGTCGTCGATGGTGCGGCCCTGGAACCCGGTCTCGTCGAGTCTTTCCTGGACGGCGGCGACCGAGTCCGCGACAGGGGTCCCTTGTTCGGTGGTGACGGTCACGGCTGCGAGGGCCCACCGGTTCTTCTGCTCGTCGGGCAGTCCGCGGGCCTGAATGTCGTAGATCGCTTCGGCGAGTGCGACGCTGGGCGTCGCGGCGGGTGTGCTGAAGGTCAGCACCGGGTCGGTGACGCCGACGACGGTGGCGGTGAGGGTCTCTTGTGTTCCGGTCGGGTCGGTGACGCCGAGGAGGAGGGTACGGCCGGCGAGGTCGTCGGCGCTGTCGAGTCCGAGGATCTTCACGTAGTCGCGTGGCAGGAGGATCTGCGGTTCGTCACTGTCGAGGTCGGGTTGCGTGCCGGCGGCGAGGGGGAATCGGACGCCGGGGATGCCGGGGCTGAGGGAGAGTTTCCATCGGTCGGCTTCGGGCGCGTCTTCGAGCTGCAGGTAGTCGACGCGGACGGGACGGACGGTGTGGACGCGCTCGACGCCGTCGAGGGAACGCAGGGTGTCGAGGTCGTCGGTGGTGAGGAGTTCGGTCTGCCCGGAGGATGCGCCCAGGAGCACCGATCCGGAGCTGCCGATCCCGCCGACGGTCGGGGCGTCGGGGTCGTAGCGGACGATGTCCCCTTCGACCTCGCCTGCGGGTTTGGTGACGGTGAGGGTGTCTTCGGAGCCGACGGTGGCGACGGTGTCGTCGATGTAGCTGTTCAGCCCGTTGTTGACTGCCAGCGTGAGGGCGAGGGTGAACGCGCCGATCACGATCGCCAGCGCGGTCAGGGAGGTGCGCAGCCGGTTGCGGAAGGTGCCGGCGACGGCGGTGCGGACGAGGTCACGGGTCTTCATGCCGCCCTCCTCTCGTCGGCGACGACACGGCCGTCAGCGATCGTGACCGCGCGGTCGCAGTGGGCGGCGAGGTCGGGGTCGTGGGTGACGATGACGAGGGTGATGCCCTGTTCCCGGTTGAGGGTGAACAAGGTGTCCTCGACGGCCTGCCCGGTGGCGGTGTCGAGGTTGCCGGTGGGTTCGTCGGCGAAGATCACCTCGGGGTCGTTGATCAGCGCGCGGGCGATCACGACCCGCTGCTTCTGCCCGCCGGACAGATCGGTGGCGCGGTTCCGCGCCTTGTCGGCCATGTCCAGGCGCTCGAGCGCCGCCAGCGCCTTGCGCTCGCGTTCCTTGCGGGAGACGCCGGCGATGCTCAGCGGGAGGGCGACGTTGTCGAGGACCGATGCGCCGGCGATGAGGAAGAACTGCTGGAACACGAACCCGAAGGTGTCGTTGCGGGTGCGGGCCACCCGTGACGCGGAGAGTCTGGTGGTGTCGGTGCCGTCCAGCGTGATGGTCCCCGTGCTGGGAGTGTCCAGCAACGCCATGACGTGCATGAGGGTGGACTTGCCCGATCCACTCTTACCGACGATAGCCAGCGACTCCCCACGGGCAATGCTCAGATCGACTCCCCGCAGCGCGGTGAAGGCAGACGAGCCTTCCCCGTAGGTCTTGGTTACGTTCGAGACGGTGATCAGATCAGCGGACGTCATCCGGTCGTGCCCTGTTCTGCCGTCGCACGTGCTTTCGGCCGGTCGATCCACCACCCCACCGCCAGCACGATCAGGTTGAGCGTGAGGGTGGTGGCGGCGAGCAGCTTGACGTTCTCCGGCGGGGTGGCCAGTTGGGAGAGGAGTTGGATGCCGATCAGGAGGGTGAAGATTCCGACGGCGGAGCGGGTACTCATGCCCATGCGTGAGCGGAACACGGCCCAGACGATGACCGCCGCGCCCAGCAGCCCGATCTCCAGGGTCGCCGCCGGGACGGGGATGTCCCACATGCCCAAGCCCACCCTGGGCCCGCCGAACCACAGGTCGAGGTCGGGGCGGTGCACGATCAGGTCGAGGATCCAGTGCGAGAACACCACGGCGCCGAGCACGATCGATGGTCGCCACGGAAGTTTGAACAGTCTCGCCAGGCCGATCACCAGCGCGGTCCAGAGGACTGCGGCAGGCAGGCTGTGCGTGAAGGGCATGTAGTCGAGGTGGATCGGGGATCCTGGGAGGTCGGCGTCGACGCGGGCGACCTCGACACCGGCGATGATCAGCGGCGCCCAGGCCAGATCCAGCGTCTGGGAGGCGGAGAGGTAACTCCACAGCGGGGCACGGCTGTCGACCGCCTTGCCGGCGAAGCCGGCGGCGAAGTGTCCGACCAGCATCAGCGGCCGCCCCCGGTAGCGGGCATCCACCCGGTCGGGGTGGTGATCAGCAGCCGCTGCCCTGCGGTCTTCGGGTCGGTGACGACATCGAGGAGCGCCTCGGCGGCGTTGTCCATCGGGAGGGTCGGCAGGCCCGGGACCTTCCCGACCTGATCGAGCCGCTTGACGGCCGCCTTCTCCGTGAGGGCAGTCGTGTCCCTGAGGTTGACCGGGTACACGATCGTCCACTCCAGCCCGGAGGCCTGCAGTATCTTGTCGGCGGCAGCCTTGTCGTGAAGGAACTTGCCCAGCGCGGTCCTGTAGACGAGCTTGGCGAGCCCCGACGCCTTCTCGGCGGTGTCGCCGGCGCCGAAGACCGACACAAGCACCAGGCGGGTGACGCCGGCCTGCTTGACCGCGTCGATGACCCTCGGGAGGCGCTGCTGCATGAACGTTCCATCGCTGGTCTTGCCGGTGATCGACACCACCACCACATCGGCGCCCTTCGCAGCGCTAGCGAGGGGAGCGGTGTCCTCGGCTGATCCCTGGACGATCGTGACGCCCTTGCTCCTCGGCACAGCATCGGGGCGGCGCGCGAACGCGACCACCTCATGTGCTGCTGCGGTTGCTTGTGTGGTGAAACGCGATCCGACATTGCCGGTCGCTCCCAGTACGACGATTCTCATAGCGACTCCTTCTGCATAACGTTGATAGCGGTGTGCTCCGGGACGTCAAAGGACGTCTCCAGGGCTCCCTCCAAGGTCGTGATACACAAATCGATGACCTGCTCACGGACGAGGCCGCCGGCCTCGACGGACTGGCGGGCGGTGAACTCGACGAACGCGAGCCACCCTCCGAGCGCCAGCCGGGTACGCGGGGTGTCCGGCTGACCGGCGTGCTCCAGCAGCCAACGCATGTGCAGTTGGTGATTGGCCTGCGACAACTCCTGCACCGTCGGCACCGCCGCAGCCGCCGTGTACAACTCCCGCACGGCGCCGCCACTGGCTGCGAAGAAGTTCAGGTAGGCGCCCAAGGCCCGCTGCAGGTTTTCCCGAGCGCTGAGTGCCGGATCCGGTCTGGTCGCCTCCAGCAACCGATCCGATTCCGCATGAAGCACCGCCTCCAGCAGCGCCTCCTTGCCCGAGAAGTAGTGATACACCAGCGCACGAGTCACCCCGGCGTCCTTCGCGATCGCACTCATCGACGCGCCCGCGACACCATCTCGAGTGAAGTGCTCAGCGGCGACCCGGACGATCTGCTCGGAACGATCCTCAGCCCGCATGCGCCCACGACTTGGATTTGACACGTGTCTAATTATACGTCATATTAGTCATGTGTCAAACAATGAATCGAGCACCCCGCAGAAGTGGACCGCCACCGACCTGCCCGATCTGACCGGACAGCGGTGGCTGATCACCGGCGCCAGCAACGGACTCGGTCTGGCCACCGCACGGGCCGCCGCCGAACACGGCGCACAAGTCATCCTCGCGGTGCGCAACCCCGACAAAGGCGAACAGATCGCCCGCACCCTGCCGAGCGCCACTGTCCTCCCGCTCGACCTGTCCTCCCTAGAGGCCGTGCGCACAGCCGCAGCGCGGACCGGCGAGGTGGACGTGCTGATCAACAACGCCGGCACGCAGACCGTGCAGCGCGAAGAGACCATTGACGGATTCGAGGCGAACCTGGGCGTGAACCTCCTCGGCCCCTTCTTGTTCACCCACCTCGTGCTTCCCCAGGTGCGGCGCCGGGTGGTGATCCTCGGGTCGATGGCGCACAAGCGGGCCCGCTTCGACTTCGACGACCCGCACTTCCGCCACCGCCCCTGGAAAGCCGGGACCGCCTACGCACAGTCCAAACTCGGCGACATGCTCTGGGGATACGAGCTGAACCGCCGCCTCCTCGCAGACGGCACCAGTGTGGACATGCAACTCGCGCACCCCGGCTGGTCACCCACCGCCGTCGCCAACCCCACCGGCAACCCGGTCATCGGATGGGCTGCCGGTGTCATCGGCCAGCCACCCGCGATGGGCGCCCTGCCCACCCTCTACGCCGCCACCCAACACCTCACGCCCGGCAGCTACATCGGCCCCGGCGGCCCCTTCGAACTGCGCGGCTACCCCAAAACCGTCGAACGCGCCGCCGCAGCAAGCGACCCGGACGCCGCCCGCCGGGTATGGGAGTTCGCCTCCCACGAAGTCGGCACCGCCTGACTTTGTTTCAGGGTCGACTGTTTGTCGACGACGAAGAGTGATCACATTGGAGGACTATCGCGGCGTCGTTCAGATCACGACGCCAGTCCGCATCCCCTCGGGTCAGCTACTGTGTCGCTGTCGCGCGTCAAGATTTTGGCAGGGTCGTTATGTAGGTCCTGAAGGAGAATTTGAAGATGGGAAGACACCCGCAGATTCCGGTGGAGCAGAAGACCCGGATCGTGCTCAGCGTGATCGCTGGCGAGTTGTCGATCGCTGATGCTGCTCGTCGCGAGAAAGTCAGCGAGTAGTCGATAAGTCGCTGGAAGGCTGAGTTCCTCGATGCCGGCAAGACCGCGCTGGCGGCTGGTCGTAGTGCGCCGTCGAGCCGAGAAGAACAGCTCGAGGCTGAGGTGGTCGAGCTGACGCAGGCCCTCGGTGAGGCGGCCGTGGAGATCCGGGTCTGGAAGAAGAGCGCCGAGGGCCGCTTGGGACCTCGAGGTGATCAGGCGCGAGTTTGGGATGTCGACCGCGAGGTGGTGCAGGAAATTTGACATCCCGGAACGGAACGGGCGACGTTGGCAGGCCAAAGCCAGCCGTGACGTTCCAGCGCGTGGTCCGTGGCCGTAGCCAGCCTGGGACGCCGCACGAGATCGGGTCCTGGCGCACGCGTCTGCTCACCCGGTGCCGGGTCATCGCAAGACCTGGGCGCTGGTCCGTCGCGACGGTCACGTCGTGTCAGAGGTGACAGTGCGCCAACCAGTTTGCGAATTCGGCGATCCATAAAGCTGATGCCTACGAGGCATGAGCAATGTGTGCCATGAACCAATACCGCGTCCTTGATTGACGATATGTCAAGATTGTGTCTAGCATCACACCAGTGATCGCTGTGAATCCCGTACAGCGGCTCTCGTCATGGGAATGAGAAGGAATTCTGATGAAGCGTGCGTTGAAGAAGGCAGCCATTCTGGTCGCGGCGATGAGTACGATCATGGCTGCGGGGGCATGTGGGAGCGGTGAGTCTGGGCAAGGGAATGCTGACGACCTGACAGTTCTTCGTGTTGCGGTGAACTCTGGAATCTCCTCGCTCCCAGTCAAAATTGCGATGGAGAATGGCATCTTCGAGGAGAATGGCCTCGCAATCGAGTTGACTGAGGGGTCCGATGTTCCCGCGTGGCAGGCCGCGGTCGGCAAGCAATTTGACATCGTGGTGACTTCGCCGGCGAACTATGGGCCGTCGGTCGCCAAGGGTCTGGATAACACGGTCTTGTACAACATGACGCAGTCGGGTGAGGGATACCTGTCAATCCCGATCGTGTCGCGCGATCCGATCACCAAGTTCGCTGATCTTGAAGGCAAGACGATCGGCGCCACTGCTTTGACCGGAACGTCGCCGGATGGACTCAAGTACCTGCTTTCGGAGGCGGGGCTTTCTCCTGACTCCATCAAGCTCATCCAACTTCCATACAGCGCACACCCAGATAACTTGAAGGCCGGCAACGTCGATGCGGTGCTGTCGGCTAATCCGTACTTCCCGGGCCTTGCAGAGGACGGGTTCCACGTCTTCCCTGAAGATGTTCCGGCTGCTGCGATGGCCGCGGTCACGAACGGAAAGTCAAAGACCGCGTCCCCGCTGATGTTTTGCGCGAACACCGTGTGGGTGGAAAAGAACGCTGATGTGGTCAACGCATGGGTCAAGTCCGTGCAGGAAGCTGCGAAATTCTCGAATGAGAACAAGGAAGAGGCGCGCGCGATCCTCACTCAGTGGTTGAACTTCTCTGACGACCTCGCGGCGCAGGTGATCATTCCCGACTTTGAGGAGGAGGTCGACGCCGAGCTCATCGAGACCCACATGCTCGGGACGTGGGACATCCTCAAGAACAACGGTGGTGTTCAAGGTGAGTTCCCGCTCGACAAGTTGAAGATCCATAAGTGAGAGCGCTGGGAATGAAGGCAGGGAGCCGCACATGAGGCGTTCCACCATGGCTGGTGATGCACAGACGAATGACGAGCCGGAGGAGTCGGCGTCCTCGCCCGTGTATGAGTTGAAGGAGGTGGCGGTTGATCTGACGGGCGTGCTTGGCACTCGTCGGATCTTGTCGGACATCTCGCTAACGGTCCACCAGCGAGAGATCGTGGGAATCGTCGGTCGCTCTGGAACGGGTAAAACCACGTTGATGCGTGCTCTCGGGGGACTGACGGCACCCGCGGCGGGGGAACTCCTCCTGAACGGGGAGCCGATCTCGGGTACTCCCGAGGGCGTCGTCACGATCTTTCAGGATTATGGCAACGCGCTGCTCCCTTGGCGCACTGTTGCCAAGAATGTCGCACTTCCTCTCGAAGGTCGGATGCGGCGCTCTGAGATTCGTGAGCGCGTTGACCGGGCGATTGATTCTGTGCAGCTCCGGGGTCGCGAGAATGACTACCTGAACAGCCTGTCGGGAGGCATGCAACAGCGGGTACAGATTGCCAGGGCGTTGGCCGTCAACCCTGCTGTACTTCTGATGGATGAGCCATTTGGGGCCTTGGATGCTTTGACCAAGGCGTCCCTTCAAGACGTCTTGCTCGACCTACATAGTCACAACGACGCGACGATCATCTTCATCACACACGACTTGGATGAGGCGATCTATCTGAGCGACCGTACCTTCGTTATTTCTGGCGATGTGAGTGCAGGAGATCCCGGTCATCTCTCACTCGAACTTGATGTGGAGCTGCCTCGACCACGACACCAAGTTCGCACGCGAGAGTCGCCGGACTATCTTTTCTTGCGACATACGTTAGGCGATGCGATCGACTTGGCGAGAGGTTGAGGCGTGAGAAATCTCAACCTTCTTGGGACCGCGGTCATCGGCTTGGTGATCGGATTGTGGGAAGTGGCCGCCAGGTGGGGACCTCTCGCGGATCTGGACGCACTTCCGAGCCCAGGTGAGATCGTCGCGGCATTCGGAGAGTTGCTCTCCGATGGCTCGCTCATTCCGGCGGTCGTGCATACGCTCTGGATTGCACTGCTCGCCGCGGTCGTCGCTATCTCAGCAGGAACCGTGCTGGGACTCCTTCTCGGGGCTTCGTCGGCCTTTCGGCTGGTGACCCAAAGCAGTTTCGACGTGCTGCGTACGATCCCAGCGGTTTCGATCATGCCTGTCCTACTGCTCTTGCTAGGCCCGGAGCCGCGCACGGAGATCATTGCCGGATCCATTGCCGCGACCTGGCCGATGCTGGTGAATGCCGCCGACGGAGTCCGCTCGGTCCATCCGCGCCTCGCTGAGGTCGGCCAGGTGTTCGGGTTCAGCAGGACGCGAGTAGCAGTAAGACTGACGCTGCCTGCGGTCGTCCCAAACCTGCTCGTCGGTGCGAGGTTGGCCGTTGTTACTGCCTTATTGGCGACGCTCCTCGCTGAAATGATCATTGTTCCGACCGGGCTCGGCTGGGCGTTGATCAGTGCACAGAATGCGATTCAGATGGCCCAGATGTGGGTGGTCGTCGTGGTCTGTGGGTGGATCGGATGGCTTCTCAGCATCGCACTCACCCAGATCGCCCGAAATCTTCAGCCCGGAGGAGCCCGATGAGTACGCAAGTGGATTCGACTTTGGCGCTGGCGACCAGCCCGCGCAAAGGACGCCGGCTCAAGGTGAAGCGACGCAATACTCGGGGAGCCGGCCGTATGCTCGTCGGGCTCCTGCCGTTGGTTCTCGGCCTGGCCCTGTGGGAGGCACTGGGCACCGATCAGTCCTTCTCCTTTCCCCGCCCGTCCAGCTGGTGGGCCGCTGCGAGCGACATGTGGCAGGCAGGCGAGCTGGCTCCCGCGCTTCGGCGTACGGTGCTCACGTTCGTCCTCGGGCTGTCGGCTTCCATCGTGGTGGGTTCAGCACTTGGTTGGCTGATCGGCGCGTCGACTCGCTTCCATCAGGCTCTCAATCCGATCCTGGAGTTCATCCGATCGACTCCCTCCGTGGCGATTGTCCCCGTGGCCACAGTCCTGTTCGGTGTGAGTATGCGGATGAGCATCGTGGTCATGCTGACGGCTATTATCTGGCCGGTATTGCTCTCCACCACGACTGCCCGCAGGACGATCACGCCGGTGCGACTGGAGATGGGCCATGTTGTGGGGTTGAGTCGTTCTGATCAGATGCGCAAGGTGGTCTTCCCTTCGCTACTGCCGGCGATCATGACCGGAACGCGTGTCTCGGCGTCCCAGGGCCTGATCATCGCGCTGATCATCGACATCATCGGTTCCGGAGAGGGAATCGGGCGCGTGCTGGTCGAGAAGCAGCAGTTGTACGAAGCGGCTTCAGTTTGGGCGTTGATGGTCATTATCGGTCTGCTGGGACTGGTCGCGAATGGACTTGTCGGAGCCGTCGACTCCTACGTTCAGCGTGGCTGGAGGACCGAGAGTTGACTGGATCGGGTATCGGTTCGCGCCGGCGTAGGAGCGCGCGTGGCCAAAGCGTCGCAGGTCTTGGCCGTTCCGGATGCTAGATCTCAGGGTCCTGCGGTACTTGGTGGCCGTTGCCGACGAAGGAAGCCTCACTGCGGCTTCGGAATTGGTTCTAGTCGCGCAACCGTCCTTGTCGCGTCAGTTGCGGAAGCTCGAGTACTCACTGGGCTTCCCCCTGTTCGACCGATCATCGAATTGCTTGTCGCTGACCAGCGCTGGCTATGTTTTCGCACAGGAGTCCCGCAGCCTCATCAGTCACGCGGAATCGGTCGAGAGAATTGCGAGGCGGTTCGCCGATGGTCTCACTGAGCGAGTTGTCGTACATGCGCCGCCCACGATCGTCGACGATCTGGTGTCACCCTTTATTGCGACAGAGTTGCGGGCAAGTGATCCCATGATCGATGTGACTCCGGTCCCGACTACAGCGCGCTTCACACCCCTCGAGGAAGGGGCGGATATCGCCATCGCGTTCGCGCCTGCTCCGTCGCGATATATCTCAAGAATACTGGGGACAATACCCCTGTTCGCGCAGATGCCGAGTGGGCATCGTCTCGCATGCCAAGACTCGATCGATATGACGGAGCTTTCGAGCGAGACGGTCATTGCTCTGGAGGGAGCCAGTCGGACCCGGCAGCTGCTAGTGCGCGGACGAAATCGCGTATCGCAGAGGGGAGACGAGATTCTCAGCTCTCCGAATCCGCTGGCTGCGCAGGCCTTGGCTGCGGCAGGTCGAGGCGTCGCAGTATCGACGAGTATGCCCAGATTTGGGCTCCGCGCGGTTCCGCTTCGCACGAAGGGTGATGTCGTCGAAGTCCAGGCATGGTGCGCCTGGCGTTCGGGGCACCATGCTGCGCCGGTCATCGAGGACCTGGCGGAACGTCTCGCTTCGCGATACGTGCGGCTTATACGCAGCTTGTCCCGTCAGGACCATAGCGACACGAAGGTGATCACCTCGGCGACCTGATCGCTCTCGCCCCTCCCCGTTCGCCCTGCTCCTCAGCTTCAGCCGAATGCCTGAGTACCCGCCACTGTACAAATCGATCACTTCGCGAGGAAAGTAGGAGTAATGCAGTTTCAGCTTGATGACCGGACCCTCGACCTGCAACGCCGGATCCGTACGTTCATGGATGAGTTCGTCTATCCGGCGGAAGAGCAGTTCGCACTCGAACTGGATGCGCGTGATGACCGTGGCTGGCGCCTCCTGTGATCGACCGGCTGAGAGGCGAAGCCCGAGCACAGGGGCTGTGGAATCTTTTCATGCCCGGTGAGGAGCACGGCGCTGGCTTGACGAACCTTCAGTACGCGAGCCTGGCTGAGGAGATGGGTCGGAGCCTCGCGCTGGCTCCGGCGGCGTTCAATTGTGCCGCGCCGGATACCGGGAACATGGAGGTTCTGGCCCGTTTCGGCACTGAGTCTCAGAAGGAGCAATGGCTGCGCCCACTCCTCGAGGCTGAGATTCGATCAAGTTTCGCCATGACAGAGCCGCAGGTCGCGTCTTCCGACGCGACAAACATCGAAACGTCGATCGTCCGCGATGGAGCCGACTATGTCATCAACGGCCGGAAATGGTGGATCACTGGCGCCATGAGCAAGGATGCGAAGATCTTCATCGTCATGGGCAAGACAGATCCCGCCGCGGCACGGCATCGCCAGCAGTCCATGCTCCTGGTGCCGCGTGACACGCCGGGCATCACCATTGTGCGTGGCATGACGATCTTCGGATATGACGACAGCGACCACGGGGGTCACGCCGAGATTCACTTCGATGAGGTTCGTTTGCCGGCCGCGAACATTCTTGTAGGCGAAGGGGAGGGCTTCGCGATTGCTCAAGCGCGGCTCGGCCCAGGTCGAATTCACCACTGCATGCGGCTGATCGGCATCGCGGAACGTGCGCTTGACCTCATGTGCTCACGCGCGCTGGAGCGGAGTGCTTTCGGCTCGACTCTCGCCGACAAGGGAGTCGTGCAGGATTGGGTGGCGGAATCACTCGTGCGGATTGAGCAGTTGCGACTCCTAGTGTTCAAAACAGCTTGGTTGATGGATACCGTGGGCAACAGGGGCGCCCATCGTGAGATTCAGGCGATCAAGATCGCTACCCCCCGCACGGTTGAATGGATCGTTGATAAGGCGATCCAGGTGCACGGTGCGGGAGGGCTCAGCCAGGACTTCCCACTTGCAGAAGCCTTCGCTCAGGTTCGTACGCTCCGCTTCGCTGATGGCCCCGACGAGGTTCACAAGTCGTCGATGGCCCGCGCGGAGTTCCGCCGCCGCGCAACTGGTCAACAGTAGGCTTGATGGAGCGGCGGCGTCGGACCGGTTCGATTGGACCGAACTGTCGACCCTGTTCATGCCGGACCTAGAATCGATCAGTCCTCGCCTCCGACAGATCGTTAGCGGAGATCGTTACGCGGGGCAAGTAGTCGGTGCACGGAGGAGTCTGGTGCTGTCGCCATTGTGCGTGCGGCCAATCATCTATGATTTGGATGAGCGAAATTCGGAATGGGATTAGACGTACATGAGGTGGCCATGCTCTTGTCAAAGCGTCAGTCAAGTAGGTCCAAGTGTCTGGTGCTCGGACCTACCGAAGCCTCGGTGCGACTGCAGCTTTCGGCCATCGATTTACTTCCATGGGAGAAGCGGGGTTGGCGGTCGTGAACCGGCGCAAGGCAGTCAGGCAGGAAGAGACTGCCGAGGTCAGACTTGAGCGGGCGGCCCTCCGCATCCTTGAGCGTGATGGGGTACTCGCCGGTCTCAACTTGCGCGAAGTGGCTGACGAGGCCAAGGTTACACGCGGGTTGGTGTATCACCACTTTGGAGACCGACGGTCATTTCTCCGTTCGGCCATCGAACGATCCACCCGTCGCCGCCGATCCACAGTTCTTCGCCGCGAAAAGCTTCCGGCGCGGGCACGACTCGAGTCCTACTTCGCCTCCACGATGTCGGACCCTTCGACGGTCCGCCTCATCACTCTCTTGCTTCTCGATGGAGATGAGGGATTCAACGCATTGCCCTACGCGCAGATCACTCGCAAGGCCGATCAACGCGATGTCGAGGCGGGTCTTCTAGCGGACGATCTCAGTGTGGATTCGTTGCAGGCCGGACTCCTGGCTGCGCTCTATGGATGGGCCCTGTTTCGTGAGTCGTTCGCAGCGTCATTGGGGCGCACGCCAGATGAACTGGACGACGGCGTCCTGGAGATGCTGCACCGGATGTGGGAACCCGAAGCCGATCGGGGGGAGCCTTCCAAGTCGGGTGGGGAGCCTGAGCGGCCCGGTGGAGACGTGGAAGGTCAGGCAACTACCTAGGAAGGTGGTGTCGGTCCAGTGGAGTGTCGCGGCGAGGCAGAGTCCGGCGTGGTAACTGCTGGCGGTCTTGTCTGATCGCATCGCGATGCCGCGCCATTGCTTGAGCTTGTTGAAGCAGCGTTCGACGACGTTGCGGCCCTTGTAGCGGTCCTGCTGCTGATCTCCGAAGTCGATCGGTCGGCCGGGGCGTTTGCGGCGATGCGCGATCTGGTCGTCGCGTTCGGGAATCGGGGCGGCGATGCCGCGCTCGCGCAGCCAGGCCCGGTTCGTCTTGGACGGGTAGCCCTTGTCCGCGATCAGCCGGTCCGGCCGCAACCGCGGACGGCCACGTGCCTGGCCAGGAACCCGGATCTGGTCCACGGTCGCTGCGAGCATGGTCGTGTCGGCGACCTGCCCACCGGTCAGGATGAACGCGAGCGCGCGTCCCTTGCCGTCGCAGACCAAATGGCTCTTGGTGGTCAGGCCACCACGGGACCGGCCGATCGCGTGATCGGCCGGTTCAAGCCCGAACTTCCTGTAATTCGATCCCGCCCCCTGTGTCCCTGGGCAGAGTCGCGCCGTGCTGATGGACCCGCACGATCGTCGAGTCGATCGACGCGACCCAGTCCAGATCGCCACGGGCGTAGGCCCTCGACTGGACCTGCTCGAGCACCCGCGCCCAGACACCGTCGGCAGCCCACCGATTGAAGTTCTTGTAGATCGTGTTCCAGTTCCCGGACCGCTCCGGCAGATCCCGCCACGGCGCACCGGTGCGGAAACGCCACGCCGTCGCCTCCACCACGATCCGCCGATCCACCGGCGGACGCCCCGTCGACCTCGACGCGGGAAACAACGGACCGATCACACTCCACGCCTCATCAGAGACGACATCACGCGACACGCTCCAAGCCTCGCCGATCAGCCACCCAAAACGGTTTAGCAACACGGCCTAGCTGTCTTCAGCGTCTTCCTGAGCTCCCGCTTTAGAATCTTCTGGCTGGGACCCATCGGCATCTCTTCTTGGACGACAATTCGCCGCGGATACTTCTGCCCTCCCAGCCTCTCCTTCGACCATGACTGCAAGTCGTGGGGATCGATGGAGGAGCCGCTCTTCGGCACGACAACTGCACACACCTCCTCTCCGAGTATCGGGTCGTCAATGCCGATGACGGCCACGTGCAGCACGGCGGGGTGCCTGGCGAGTTCTTCCTCGATTTCGCGCGGGTAGACGTTGTATCCGCCACGGATGATCAAGTCCTTCTTGCGATCGACGATGAAGATGAAGCCGTCGGCGTCTTTGACGCCGATGTCGCCTGTCCGGAACCAGCCCTCTTGGACTACGGCACCGGTTGCTTCGGGGTCACCCACGTACTCGGAGAAAACGTTGTGCCCGCGCACCACGACCTCACCATGTTCACCGGCTTCCACCAGTTCAATCCGCTCCTCGACAGTTGAGTTCGCGATCTCGACGTCGACGCCCCATATCGCGTGTCCAACCGATCCGGCACGCAAACCAAACTCGGGCTGATTGACCGTGGCGGTGGGCGACGTCTCCGACAAGCCGTAGCCCTCAAGGATCGGCACGGAGAACGCGCGCTCGAACTGCTCCAGCACTGCAACAGGAAGGGCGGCCCCGCCGGCCGTAGCTAGGCGTAAGGGCGGTCGGTCATCGACTTGCTTCGCTGCTTCCAAGATGCGGATATACATCGTCGGAACCCCGGAAAAAACAGTGACCCCATTATCGATCATCAACCTCAAGGTCTCCATTTCGCTGAACCTGGCCTGGGTGAGCATCGTCGCCCCCGCGCGGAAGGTCGCGTTCATGCTGACGGTCTGGCCATAGGTGTGGAACAACGGCAGCACAGCCAGCACGATGTCTTCGGGGGTGTAACGGTTCAAGTCGAATGCGTTCACGGTTGCATTCATAACCAGGTTGAGATGGCTCAGTACGGCGCCTTTGGGCCTTCCCATGGTGCCGCTGGTGAAGAACACCACTGCAGCTGACTCCGCCTCGGTCATAACGATGGTGCTTTGGGGCTCTTGGTCGGCCCGGAACGAAATCTGCAGGGCACGGTCGGCGCCGAGCGCACATGCTTGAGCGATCCGCGCATGGGCAGAGTCGTAAAGCAGTCGACTGGCATTCGCCGTGTTGGTGATGTGATCCATCTCGGCTGGCCTCAACATGGTTGGCATGGGCGCAACCGTCGCGCCCATGGCCAAGATTCCAAAGTACCCCGCAACGAAATCGCGGCCGTTACCCGCCAGAAGCGCCACCACGTCCCCAGATGCGACGCCGTCGGCACGAAGATCCTCAGCGACGTTCAGGGCGGCGCGCCACACTTCGGCGTACGTATGCTCCTGATCGTCGTCGATGAGTGCCGTCGAAAACGGGTGGCGCATCGCGGATTCCCGCAACACCGAAGCCAAGGACAACGTTGTCACTCTGTGATCCCTTCGTTCAACCAGGCTGGCATAGCGTCAATCATGAATGGCCTTCGCGTATGGATCGAGGGTGGTTCAGAACGGTAAAGAATAACCTCGTGCGGTCAGGCGCAGTTGACAGAACGTTAGTAGATTTCTAGTCTCAGGACAAGCATCTTATGACTGCAGCCGATGTGCTTAACCGCTCGCATGATGTACGAACTTAGCGGTGGCATGCGGAAGCCTTCCGGACGAAGAGAGACGACGTGACCGTTGAAGCACCGAACATGAACGTGGCCCCCCTTGAACGGGCTGAGCTGACTGCGACCCAGAGCCTTATGCTCAGGGAAGCCTTGGGCGGGCGCGAGATCGAGGTCCACATCTATTCGACCCTTGTGCGTGTGCCGGAGATGTTCGAGGCCTGGGTTGCTCTTGCAAAGGAGTTCCTTGCCGGCGACGCGCTTCCCCGGCGGGCGAGCGAGATCGCGATTCTTCGCCTCGCGACGCGGACTGAGTGCGAGTACGAATGGGTCCACCACGTCGGTCGCGCCAGGGCTGCGGGAGTCGATGAGGAGACGCTCGCGGCGATCAGGGAAGGAAGCGGGGACCCGCACTGGGACGGTTTCGAGGCGGCGTTGGTCCGCGCTGCCGACGAGATTGTGGATGACCGTCAGATCTCCGCTACGACATGGGGCGTGCTTTCTGGCACGTTTGATGTGGATCAACTCGTGGCCTTCACCGTGATGCTTGGCTTCTACTCCGGTACGATGATGTCGTTGCGAACCTTCGGCACGCCATTAGAGTGGCGTTATCGGCAGACCGCCTGTGAGTGCTCATGAGTAAGCGGCATGCGCGGCCAGAAACCAATACGCGCGGGCTTACGTCGTCGCGTTACGATGGTCCGTGGAACTCGGAGTTCTCTGAAAGGTACGGGCAGGTGACACCAGCGGAAGTTGACGGTTCACCTATCGCTAAACTTGAGATGGCAGCGCTCGAACTCCTTGAACGCGATGGTGTTTTAGCCGGGTTGAACCTGCGCGAGGTGGCCGATGTCGCGGGCGTCACCCGTGGTCTGGTCTACCACCACTTCGGCACGCGTCAGTCGCTGCTGAGATCCGCGCTTGAGCGGTTCGCGCGAAACCGACGTGCGACCGTGATTCGGCGTGGAGAGATTCCCGGCCCCGAGCGTATTCGGACCTTTGTCCCTGGGCTCGTCGATGACCCCGTGAGCGTTCGCATCCTTGCGCTCTTGATCTTGGACGGTGCCGAGGAGTTTGTAGCCTTGCCCTACGCAAAAGAGACGCGAGCGAACCTCGAGCGCGATGTCGACGCGGGGATCTTGACCGGTGACGTAGATCCGGATGCACTTCAGGCAGGGGTTCTAGCAGCCGCCTATGGATGGGCGTTGTACCGCAAGGCCTTCGCCTCATCCCTGGGCCGTGAGGCGTCTGAGCTCGATGCAGATGTCCTGGAGATGATCGAGCGCATGTGGCAGACACGTCATTCGTCGAAATGAGACTTCACGTGGGCCCGTCGCAAGTGAATGCTGGGCCCACGTGAACGCTCGCACTAGTCGACCGAGCTGACCTTCACGACGAGCTTTCCAGCGTTACGGTTCGTGCGTAGTATCTCCAGTGCTTGGGGCGCATTCTCCCATGCGATCACCTGGTCAATCTTGGCCCTGATCAGTCCCTTTTCGATCAAGGGAACGACGTTATCGCGCACGGCCGCGTACACAGCCGCTCGTTCTTCGGGAGTGCGCACGCTGAAGGTTGTTCCGATGAGATGGATGCGCCGAAACGACAGTTGGTCCAGATTGATCGTCGTATCAGGACCCGCGAGGCGACCGATGTTGATGACGGTGCCTCCGATTCTGGTCAGCCCGAAGAGTTGACTGAACCCAGGGCCTCCGACGTGATCCACGACGATGTCCACGCCCCGGCCCTCAGTCTCATCCAGAACAGTCTGAGTGAGATCCTGCGTAGTGGTGTCCACGACAACGTCCGCCCCAACCGTAGTCGGTAGTCCCATCTTCGTCGCCGATGTCGTGGTCGCGATCACCTTGCCCGCCCCGAATGCCTTTGCAATCTGGATCCCCGCAAGGCCGACGCCCGAGGTTCCTCCGACGAACAGCACCGAGTCACCCTGTGACAATCCGGCTTGGCTGACGACCGCATCGTGCTCCGTGCCCATGCCGATCGGCAGGGCAGCTGCTTCCTCCCACGAGATGCCCAGCGGCACCGGCAGGAGGTTCCTGTGATCGGCGAGAGCGTACTCCGCCATTCCGCCGAGACTCGAGACCATGACGCGATCGCCCTCGGACCACCCCGTGACCCCGGTCCCCAAGGCGTCGATGATTCCGGCATATTCCAAGCCCGGTACGAACGTCGCTGCATTGCCGGACTTGGTCGCTGGCGTGTAGCTTCCGTCCATCATGTAGATGTCTGAGCGGTTCAGGCCCGCTGCTCTGACCGCGACCCTCACCTGGCCGGCTCCGGGCTCAGGGATCTCAACTTCACGAGGCACCCATGCGGGACCGTCTCCACCGAGGAGTGCGCGCATGGTGGTCACCGGCTGCCACCCGCCACGCGGATCGGGTCCGAGCCGTCCCATGTCCGCGCTGCCTCTGCGACCGAGGCGAAGTACTCGGCCTTGCCTCCGGTCTGCTCTGAAATCTCGATGAAGTTGCCAGGATCTTGGGGATGCTCGAAGTACGCATACCTGCCCTTCGTCCCCATTCGGCCATCCATCGCATTGACATACCCGCGATCCGTGAGGTGCCGGCACTTCTCGTCGAACTCGGTCGTCCAATAGGCGGTGTGCTGAACACCGCCGGGGGAATGCTCCAAGAACGCGTTGTAAACCGTGGGCACGTCGTCGTGTTGCTGGATGAGCTCGATTTGCATCTCGCCTGAGTTGGCGATGCCGAAGGACAGGTTCGGAAAAGTGTCAACTGGGATCCCGTAGTACCTCATCTCCACGACTTCCGCGCGCTCGCGATAGAAGAACGGACCAACGTCTAGCTTCTCGATCCAATGGTTCATCGCCAACTCGATGTCTTTCACGATGTAGGCGATCTGGCGCGGAGTGCCGAAAACTCTGCTCACGGTATGGACCCTCCTCAGGGATCAGGCATTTATGCGTGCGGTGCGAGTAAGCGATTCCGATCTCACTAGAAATTTGGCATAATGTCAATATCTAGGGTTACGCGTCTGCCTTAGAGACTGAAATGCCAGTACTACTAACCTGACGCTACGTTAGAAATATGAGTCGCTAGGAGACATGCATGCAGGGATACGAAACAGCGGTCGAGCCGCGGATCTTGCCCCTGGCACCCGCCGAATGGACCCCGCGGGTCGTGAGGGAGTTATTGGTTGCGACGAGAGCCAACCCGGCTAAAGCCGAGGCGGAGACTCCAGTGGAGGTGAACATCTACTCCACATTTGTCAGGCATCCGCGGTTGTTCGAGCCTTGGCGATCGGTTGCGCATGCTCTGCTGTTCGACGGGCAACTTCCGCCGCGCGAGCGGGAGCTCGCGATCTTGCGGACTGCCTGGAGGGCAGACTGCGACTACATGTGGGCTCAACACCGCCGCCATGCCGCTAATGCGGGCATTTCCGAAGAAGAGGTGGAGGCCGTAGCGGTAGAGGATGTGTCGGCGTGGTCGGACGACGACCGTCTCGTTCTTGTCGCATCGGACGAACTCACTCGCGATGCAGACCTCTCGACCGAGACCTGGAGCGCTCTTCGTCGGCGTTGGTCGGAGGAAGATGTGATGGAGTTCGTCGTCCTGGTAGGCGGCTATCGCCTTACGGCTTCGATGCTCAACTCCTTCAGGGTTCCGCTCGATGAAGGCACGGCCGGCTTCTCCTGAGCTGTTGGTTCGGCCAAGCGGGGCCGCTCATCGAACGACCCGACGACCCGGCTCGGTGACGTCCCGCTGTGTGGTGGAGTTTCTCGACACCGTGCGGTCAGTGGCTTGAGTCTATGCCGCGTCGATCGCGGCGATGGCCACCTCCTCGGGATCAGCGGTCAGGAGCTTCATAGAGCCCTCACTGAAGTAGCGGCGATCAGCTGAGTCCCACTCGTCGTGCTGCTCGATCAGCACGTGCCCAGCCAGGCGCAGCAGCGCAGCTGGGTTTGGGAAGACCCCGACGACGTTGGTGCGGCGTTTGATCTCCTTGTTCAACCGTTCCAGCGGGTTGGTCGACCAGATCTGCTGCCAGTGAGCGGGCGGGAACTCCGCGAACGCAAGGAGGTCTTCTCGGGCGTCGTCGAGCATGTCCGCAACATGAGGGTGGGAGCGGGTCAGCATGGTGACGACTTCGTCGAACTGTGCGCGGACCAGGTCGCGTTTGCCGCGGGGCACGAAGATCGTGCGGATAATCGCGGCGACCATGGGGCCGGCGACCTTGGGTACCTTCGCGAGGACGTTGCGCATGAAGTGAACCCGGCAGCGTTGCCAGGCGGCACCGGCGAAGCAGGTGCCGATCGCGGCGACCAGGCCCGTGTGGGCGTCGGAGACGATCAGCTGGACTCCGGACAGTCCGCTGGCCTTCAGGGAGCGGAAGAAGTCGGTCCAGAACGGTTCGGACTCGGTGTCACCGACGTTGAATCCCAGGACTTCTCGCCGTCCGTCGGCGGCGACCCCGACCGCGATCACGATCGCCTGGGACACGACCCGACGACCGACTCTGGCTTTGCAGTAGGTCGCATCGACGAACACATACGGATAGGCCGTGGCATCGAGTGGCCGCTGCCGGAACTCGGCGACATCCTCGTCCAAGTTCTGGCAGATCCGGGAGACCTCGGACTTGCTGATGCCCGTGTCTGCACCGAGTGCACGGACCAGGTCGTCTACCTTCCTGGTCGAGACGCCGTGAACATAAGCCTCCATCACCACCGCGAACAACGCTTGGTCGACCCGGCGTCGGCGCTCCAGGAGCGAGGGGAAGAACGACCTCGTCCGCCGTTTCGGGATCCGCAGATCCAACTGGCCGGCGGTCGTGGTGACCGTCTTGGGCCGAGTGCCGTTGCGGTGAACGGTCCGATCCGCAGAGCGTTCGAACGGCGCCGCGACGATCGCCGCAGCAGCCTCGGCATCGATCAGCTCCTGATAGAGCTTCTCAGTCGCGACGCGGACCCGGTCGGTGACATCAGTTGAGTGGAGTTCCCCGAGCAGCTCGAGGAGGGCAGACTGGTCAAGAGCCATCGTGCGTTGTGTCCTATCCGTGAGTTCCTTGGTCGGTTCTCACTGACCATCGCACGATGGCTCACCTCATCAAGGACAAGCAGCGGAACTACACCACCAGCCGGGACGTCACCACCCCGCTCGGCTGAAACGAGATTAGAAGGGATCCGATCTGTGCCTTCTCGCACTCGGCGGCGCGTTGAGCGCCCAGCCGCAACCGAATGACTCGACTGGCTCGCCGACTCCCCCCGACCTAGCGCGACTGCGAAAGAGCTGGCCCGGCTATGTAGTAACTGCCTTATCACGGTCGCCGAAGGCTGCCAGCTAGCCTTCGGAGATCGTGTAGCAAACTCTTCCTCCGACTCGTCCGTCCCACTCCGAACGAACGTCGATCATTTTGGCGGGGCCTGCCCCCCGGGATGTCCGGAGGCCCTGCTTGGTGGCTCAGCCGGTCCGCGTGAGACGGTTTCTTGCCGTGTAGTGAACCCGCTTGGCCTGGACCGGTGTCAGGTCGTCGATGGCCTTGTGGGTGCGCTCGCTGTCGAACCAGTCGACCAGTTCAGGGTTTCGAGCTCGGCGTGCTCGCCCCCGGGGACCAGGGGCACTCGGGGGGATGAGCTCGGTCTTGAGCAGACCGATCTGGGACTCGGCCAGGGCGTAAGCGTCGCCGACTGACCCGACCGGCGGGTCGACGCTGGCCTCGACTTGGTCAACATGCGTATGGGTGACGCCAATGGTCCGCAGCTTGCATCCATCGCGGAGGCGTTCGGCGCACTGGTCGAGTTGCAGCAGGAGGGCTCGATCCGTCACCTCGGGGGGTTAGCAACGTCACGCCTGCGCAGGTCTATGAGGCACGCGGCGTCGGCGAGATCGTGTGTGTAAAGAAGATGTACAACCACCGGCGGAAGCTGGCGGCTGGCGGGCTGCCGGGACTACTGGTCCAAATACGAGCACCCGTTCCACGTGTCACCGCCGGCGAACCAGCTCGACGCGATCGATGCCGTCGAGCTCGCGCTGGCCGACTACGAGGCAATGTTCGGCCACCGGCTGGTTGAGGAATGCCAGGTCGATGTCGAGACCGGCGAAGTGCTGCCGGTCGTGACCATCGTGGCTGACAACGGCGGCCCGTTCCGGTTATTCCGGTTGAGAATTTCCTCTTCGACCATCCCGAGCTGCACCACGTGAGGACTCGAGTGAGGTCCCCGGGTCAAACGGGTCACGCGAACGCGGCTTCGGCGCGCTGAAGTACGAGCGGCTCTTCATTGACGAGTTCGACGACGCCGTCATGCTCGCCAAGCACGCCGAGGAGTACCCGATCGAGTACAACCAGGTCCGGCCGCACGAGGCGATTGCCTGGAACCGACCGAAGGAGGTGCACCTCGGCCTGGCCGACCCCAAACACCGTTTATCGGACATACCCGGGGTCCCGTCATCGCGTTTGTTGGGGTCGGCGGCGGAGGGTGCCAGCCAGGGCTGCGAGGGAAGCGGCAACGTGGAGTGCTGCCCGAGCACGACTCGCCGATTCCCAGGCGGTGCGGAGTTGGAGCGGGTCGAGTTCCTGATGGGCTTTCTCGGTGGGTGCGACACCGAATCGCGGTGCGGACCCGAGTGGGCGCAGGCGGCGGAATTTGCGGTTCAACGGCTCGTTGGTGGTGGCTGTGATCAGCAGTGAGGAGCCGAAAGCCCCTGCTGCCGTCGCGAACAGTGCGGTGGCGCGTCCATCACGCGCGGCATAGGCGCGTCTGGCCTCGCGTAGCACGAGGGCGACTCCGGCGGCATGGACCCCATTGCCGACGATGGACGCGTAGGGGTCGATGCGGTGGAAGTTCTCCAGCCACGCGTCGATCTCGCGTGGTGCCGACCCGCGGCCTCTGATGTCTCCCAGGGTCAGGCCGGTGATCGTGACGGTGGTCAGGACCGAGGCTGCTCGTGAACGTTTCATGTGCTTGTTCTCTTTCATCTCAGGAACCCGGCCCGGCGGGCGGTTCGATCAGTTCTCGGATCCGGGCGAGTACGGCGTCGAGCACCTCGGCCGGAAGCGACTGCCCGGTCAGGGCGGCGAAGACCCAGAGGCCGTCGGAGGCCAGTCGTGCCACGAGGGCGTCGAGTTCGTCTCGAGTGGTGGGTGGCGTCATCAGGTCCGGGGCCCATCGATTGGCGACTTGCAGTGCAGCGGATCCGTCCTCGGCGTCTGCGGAGGCCTCCATAACCAGCGACAGGTCCCGGGGGGTGACCGGATCGATCGATGCCTGCAGGTAGGCGTGGAGTCGGTCGGCCGGCGTCGAGTCCTCCACGTCTCGGTCCAGCAGGGCGATCAGCTGCGACTCCCAAGCGGCGGCGCTGTGCGCATGCATCTGCTCCAGCAGAGCGTCCTTGGTGTCGAAGTGATACATGACGCCACCGCGGCTCAGGCCTGATTCGCGCGCCACCGAGTCGAACGTGACCGCGCTCAACCCGTCGCGCCTCGCGACACGCAACGCGGCGTCGAGGACCGCGTCCCTCGAACTCGGTCTCATGTTCCTCCTCCGTCGCGCGTCGCCGATAACTATACCGGACATCCAGTTCAGTTACTGCCTATCGGCCCGGGAGCATCGGTCGGCGAGATGGATCGAGACCACCAGCGAGGCAGCCACCCGCTAATCGTGTACAAACGTACATGTACTCTTGTGCACATGGGTGTTGGGAAGCGGACGACGCGGGATCCCGAGGGACGTCGGCGGATGATCATCGAAGCTGCGGCGGAGTTGATCGTAGAGGATGGCGTGGGTGGGTTGACGCATCGCAAGATCGCGGCCCGGGCCGGGGTGCCGCTGGGTTCAACGACCCACTACTTCGAGTCGCTGACCGATCTGCGGGACGCGGCACTGGAGTTCTTGGCGGCGATGATGGACTCCGGCCTGGCCGAGCTGGGCCGAGAACTGGCTGGGGATCAGTCCGTTGCGCGGGTGCTGGCTCGGGTGTTCCACCAGTATCTGAGTGATCCGGTCCGAGTCCGAGCCGACGCGGCCTTCTATGTGGTCGCGACCCAGGATCCGGGGCTGCGTCCCTTGGCGACACGCTGGTTCGACGGCCTGGTCGACATCCTGTCCGGGATCACCGACCAGCAGACGGCCGTGGCGGTCGCGGTGTACGGCGACGGGGCGATGCTGCACGCCATGCTGCACGACACTGCGCTGAGCGAGGAGGAGTTGGAGATGACGATTGAACGACTGATGGAGAACACGAATGCGTAGCCTGCTGACCTCTCGGACGGCCGAGTCGATGACCACGCGGCAGCGCTGGGCCGCGTTGCTCATGCTGGCCGGAAGCCTGCTGGTGGTCATGATGGACATGACGATCCTGATCATGGCACTGCCGGCCCTGGTCGAGGATCTGGGACCGAGCAGTGCTCAGCAGTTGTGGATCATCGACATCTACTCGCTGATCCTGGCTGGGTTGCTGATCCCGATGAGCGCTCTGGCCGATCGCTGGGGCCGCAAGAAGGTTCTGTTGACTGGGTTCGCGATTTTCGGTGTGGTCTCGGTGCTGGTGCTGTTCGCCACGAGCGCGGTGCACGTGATCGTGCTGCGCGCCCTGCTGGGCGCAGGCGGGGCGATGATCATGCCGACCACCTTGTCGATGATCCGCACCATCTTCACCAACCCCAAAGAACGAGCGACGGCACTGGCGGTGTGGTCGGTGGTCTCCGGCGTCGGAGCGATCATTGGCCCGCTGGTCGGCGGAACTTTGCTGGAGTTCTTCGACTGGCATGCCGCCTTCCTGATCAACGTGCCGTTCGTGGCGGTGGCGATCGTCGCCGGCCTGATCCTCCTGCCGGAAGCACGGGACCCGAACCCGCCACGCTGGGACCTGCCGGCGACCGTGCTGTCCATCGCCGGAATGTCCGCGCTGGTGTGGTCGATCAAGCAGCTGGCCAAGCACGGCTGGGGCGATATCGGCTCGTGGGCGGCGATCGCGGCCTCGCTGGCGTTGATGACCTGGTTCGTGCTGCGCTGCCTGCGCCGGTCGGACCCGCTGCTGGACGTGCGGCTCTTCAAGAGCAAGCCCTTCACCGCCGGCACCCTCGCAGCCATGGCATCGATGTTCGGGATGGCCGCCCTCATCCTGCTGGTCGCCCAATGGCTACAGGCCGTCGAAGGCCTCTCACCCGTCGTGGCGGGCGTGGCGCTGCTGCCGATGGTCCTGGGGTCGCTGGTCTTCGCGCCATTCGCGCCCACACTCGCGATCCGGATCGGCGCCCGTAACGTCCTGGCCGGCGGTCTGGCGATCGCCGGGCTCGGAATGCTGCTGCTGTTCGGCATCGGCAGCACCTTCACCTACTGGCAGCTCGCACCCGCGATGGCCCTGGTCGGCGCCGGTCTGGGATCGCTCGCGATCGCCTCGGCCATCATCATGGGCAGCACCCCCACCGAGAAGGCGGGAAACGCCGCCGCGATCGAGGAGTCCATGTACGACCTGGGCAACGTCCTGGGCATCGCGGTACTCGGCAGCATCGCCGCCGCGATCTACCGCACCCAACTGGCCATCGGCGACTTCGCCGATCAAGGCATCACCGGGACACTGGCCCACGACTCACGCGAGTCCATCGTCGGAGCCCTAGCCGTGGCCGAGCAGACCGACACCCCCGCCCTCGCCACCACCGCGATCGACGCATTCACCCAGTCCATCGTGCAGACCTCGCTGGTCGGCGGACTCATCATGCTCGCCGCCGCCATCGTGGTCCACCGCCTCGTCCCCAAGTCCTTCGACATCGCCACCCACGAAACCCCCTCCGTACAGTAAGGACGTGCGCCAATAGGCGCGGTTGAGGATGCGTGGCGATGGCAGGCTCTCGTAGACATGTGAGTGAAACGATGAGGGGTGGGCCACGCTCAAAGTGCCCTTCGCGAACCGACAGGCATCGGTGAGTACGACGAAGGCGATTGCGTTGATCCACGAGTCTGTTCCCTGCACGTCACTGATGGTGGCTCGCAAGGGTCTTTGTGGCCCTCGTCGAGACATCGCGACTAGGGCTCAACGGATGATCCGGGTGGTGGTGCAGGCGGTCGGCGGCGCAGCGCATCGTGGCGGCGGTGGACTCGAGCAACTATGCCTGCCGGGCGCGGACGCGCACTGCGGTGTATCCGGCCAGCAGGGTCAGGCCGAGCGCCCAGCCGAGGGTGGCCAAGACGTGGAGTCCGGCGGGTTCGCCGCCGTGGGCGAAGGTTCGCATCGCCTCGATGACATGGGTGATGGGATTGGCCTCGGCGACAGGCTGGGCCCAGCCGGGCAGATCGCCGATCGTGACGAATCCGGTGGACAGGAACGACAGCACCAGCAACACGGCGTTGAGCACGGCGACCGCGGACTCCGCGGACGCGGCCGACAACGCTATGGCAACCATGAACCACGCCAGGCCGAAGCCGTAGATCAGCGGGACGACCAGGTAGCCGATGACTCCGGTGATGCCTTCGGTGAACCGGAACCCCAAGCCGATTCCCACGACCGTGACGACGAGCAGGGTGGCCAGATTGCGGATGGTGTCGGCAATGATCCGACCCGCCAGCGGTGCGATCGGTGAGATCGGCAGAGTGCGCAGTCGGTCGTCGAAGCCGGTGGTTCGATCGGTGTGGGCAGCGATGGCCGTGGACAAGGTGGCGAAGGTGATGCCCATCGTGGCGAACAGCGGCACGGTGTAGTCGATGTAGTGGGCATAGGACGCGTCTGGCATGACGACCTTGGCGAACGAGACCGACAGCAAGCACAGCAGGATCACCGGGAATGCCGCGGCCATCAGCAGGGTCGTGGGGGAACGGGCCATGAGCAGGGCGCTGCGTGCGGCCAGGACGGCCGTGTCCGTCCAGAGCGAGGGGTGCGGAGCTGTGTCATGGTTTCTCATCGGACCCTCCCGAAAGCGCGTGGTGCCAAGAACGTGAACGCCGTCAGCAGTCCGGCGATCCAGAGCACGGCGATGAGTATGGTGCGCCCCAGGTCCTCGTGACCGAGAGTCGACACGGCGCGTAGTGCGTCGGCGATCCGCGAGACCGGCTGATTCTCGACCAGGGGTTGCAGCCAGCCGGGAAAGGCTTCGGCGGGAACGAACAGGTTGGACACCAGGAGCAGCGGGTAGTAAAGCAGTCCGCCGATGGCTTGGACCTGCTCGACCTTGGCGATCGCGAAGCCGAGCACGATGTAGCCGGCGCACGCGGCTGCGGCGCAACCGATCGCCAGCGCCACGAAGAGCAGCACGTATCCGGCCCCGCGCTCGAACCGGAATCCGAAACCGTAGCCGGCGATCACCAGCACGACGAGGCTGAGCAGCGCGCGTACCAGTTCGCCGACCAGGAGTGAGAGCACGGGCGCGGTCCGCGAGATCGGCATCGACCGCAGTCGCGCGGACATGCCCCCCGAGGCGTCCTCGGCCGCCCATACCGATGCCGATATTGCGCTGAAGAACATCGCCTGGAGCACGACCGCGGGTATCACGTACTGCGCATAGTCGACTCCCGCCCGCTCCATGACCCCGTTCAGGACGGTGAAGAACAGGAACGCGAACACCAGCGGCAGGACGATCGCGCCGATGATGGACGAGGGTCGGCGCGACATCAGTCGCAGGTGGCGACCGGCCAACTGGGCCGTGTCGCTCACGAACGACGGCTGCGGCGTCGGTATGAGGGTCGGGCTCATGGCGCGGTCGCCCCGGCGGGCGTCTCGGTGGCGGGGGTCGCTGGGTTCGAGGCTCGTCCGGTGAGGGCGAGGAACACGTCGTCCAACGTCGGCTGCCGAAGTCCCACTTCGGTCGGGGCCACGTCGTGCTCGTCGAGGAGTCGCAACACCTCGACGAGGGTCTGCGGCCCCGCGGCGGGGATGGTGAGCAGCAACTCGTCGCGGCTGACCTCCCACCGTTCAGCCAGGACTCGCTGTGCCCGGTCGACCGTTGACTCGGCCACGCCGACCTGACAGGTCGAGCCGCCGGTGCGCTGTTTGAGTTCATGCGCCGTGCCGTCCGCGATCACCTTGCCGTGGTCGATCACCACGATCCGGTCTGCCAGCTCGTCGGCCTCGGCCAGGTACTGCGTGGTCAGCACGATCGTCGTGCCCTCGGCGCGCAGCGACCGCACGGCCTCCCACAGCGCGTTGCGGCTGTGCGGATCCAAGCCGGTCGTCGGTTCGTCGAGGAACAACACCCGAGGGCGGCCGATCATCGAGGCCGCCAGATCGAGTCGGCGGCGCATCCCGCCGGAGAACGTGCCCGTGCGGCGGTGGGCCACCTCGGCCAGCCCGAACTCGGTGAGCAGTTCGTCGGCCCGTGCCCAGGCACCGGCCGAACCCAGCTTCAGCAGTCGGCCGAACAGCACGAGGTTCTCCCGGGCTGTCAGGCCGTCGTCGAGGGCCGCGAACTGGCCGGTCAGTCCGATCCGACCGCGTGCGGCGGCCGGGTCGGCGATCACGTCGATCCCGTCGACCCGTGCGGTCCCCGCGTCAGGACGAATCAGGGTCGTCAGGACGTTGATCGTCGTTGTCTTGCCCGCGCCGTTCGGTCCGAGCAGCCCCAGGATCTCTCCTTCGGACACTTGCAGGTCCACCCCGCGTAGGGCCTCGACCTCGCCGAATCGCTTGTGCAGCCCTTCGGCCTCCACCACCAGCATAGTGCTCCCCTCTTAGGTAATCCTCACCTTAGTTCGGCCAGCATCGATGCGCGACGGTCGCGGCGCAGGTCGTCCTCTGGGTGTGTTGAGGCAGCCGCTCAGGACAGTCGCGGTCGTGATTCGGCCCGGGCAGGCCAGGGCTCAGCCCTGCGACGGCCCGAGGTTCCACAGGCGCATGTCCCAGCCGAGTTCCCTCGGCTCGCCGGGGGTGAGCCCCGCGGCACGAGCCAGGGCCTCGATCCCGGCGGGGGTCCGCAGCCCCGAGCCGTAGGCGACGCGCAGCCTCAGGTCCAGTTCGGCGTCGTGGTCGTGCACCTCGTCGCCGGTCTCGGTCACGCGCTCGGCCAGCAGCACCGGTACTCGTGCCCCGCCGAGCTTGCGCAGCATGGCGACGGCGGTCTCGTCAGTGAGGCGTTCGAGCAGCCAGGTCGCGACGATCACATCCGCTCCGCCGGTCGCCGCGGCAGTGGGATCATCGGCAAGCGTCACCGTCAGGGCGGGGTGCGCGTCGCGCAGGGCGTCCCGCAGCGCCGACGATCCGGCGCCCACGAGACGTGCCGCGGCGTAGGACGTCCACTCGTGATGGTGCACGATCGACGGAGCGGCCCAGCGCGAATCCTGGTGGTCGCGTTCGGTCATCGCGTGGGCGAGTTCCTTGTCGCTGTCGTCGGTCGGAGCGGACAGGACATCTGCCAGGTAACGGCCGTCGCCGTGGGGGCCGCCGCTCCCGTGCGAAGCGTCGCCACGAGTCGTTCCGGAGTCATGTCGAGAGCGTCGAGTGCCGGATCGCCCAGCTCGTCCAGCGCAGTGGCGATGAGCTCGCCCGTTGCCCCGAGCCGAAGTGAACCGTCGCCGACCAGCGCCGGGTCGGCGGGATCCAGGGCAACCACGTCGAGAGTCGCGAGGTAGCGCAGCAAGCCCCGCAGTGCGGGTGCGTCGAGGTTCAGTTCACGCGCCAGCGCGGGAACGGAAGCCGGTGCCCGTTCCAGGCGCGCCAGCACGCCCGTCGCGACGGCGGCGCGCAGGACCACCGGCCGGGTCATGTCGAACGCCTCCTCCACGGCGGCCTCCTCGGCCGCGTCCAGATCGACGGCGTCGGCCGGACGGCTCGACTCGTCAGGCGTGGTGGCGGTCCGACGCCAGTAACCGGTGATGTCGAGGCAGTCGCGTGGGACCTCACGCTCGACCTTGAGGAAGGTGCGCAACGGTTTGAGTCGCATCGCTTCTCCGGCGAGCCAGCAGAACACCACTCCCGGCCACCAGGGGGCGGAGGTGATCGCGCGCTCGAGGACATCGCTGGTGCCCGGGGCGGCACCGTCGCGTGGCAGCCAGGTGACGTCGACGCCCTCGGGCGAGGCGACGTCGAGGCGGTGGGTGTCGTCGGCGATCTCGATGAACACTTGGCCGCGCACGCCGGCGGGCCACTCCTCGAGCAGCCGCGCGATCGCGGGAAGCGCCGTCTCGTCACCGCCGGCGAGGATCCATTCGACCCCCTCGGGCAGCAGCGCCGAGCTCTTCGGTCCTGCGATGAAAGCGGTGTCCCCGGGGTGCACGGTCTCGACCCAGGACGAGGCATATCCCGTGCCATGGCGGACGAAATCCAGATCGAGCTCGCCGGATACCGGGTCCCAGCGGCGTGGGGTGTAGTCCTTCGCCGGGGAACTCCCGGACCAGTCCAGGTGCCCCTCGACCTGTCTCGGCGGCCGCGCCGCGGTCTGGCCGTTGCCGGGAACGATGAGCTTGACGTGGTCGTCGAAGCCCTCGTTGCGCAGCGGGGGCACCGCGATGCCGTCGGCGGTCGCGAAGGCGCCGAACTGCGCACCGGTCAGCGTGATTCGGCGCATCCCCGGTCCCAGATCGACCACCCGGGAGACGGTCAGTTCGCGCACGCTGATCGGGTAGATCCTCTGCTCGCGTCGGGTGCGGGGCACGTGACTCTCCTCAAGATGTCGTCGGTCTGTCGCTGGGTTCGATCATGAGGGGTCGCGGCCGCAATGTGATGATCGAGCGCCGGAAATGTCCTCTGACTTGTCGCACGACTGCGCAGAAGACAACTTTTCCTCCAGTCTGGACTCCGAATCCTGAGGATGCTTAGGCTCACCTTGGTTTCTCGGGGCTCGAGCGGTTGTTCGTGCCCCGGTCGTGCGCCGCGCCGTCGGGTGCGCCAGACAGGAAGGTCATCATGTTCTCGGGATTCTCCCGCCGCCCCCTCGTCGCCTCGGGGCTCGTCGCCCTGGTCGCGCCCGTGGCTCTGACTTCCATCGTCTCGCCGGCCGAAGCGGCCGAGACGCCCACCGACACGCACTCGGTCACGACGCAGTGGAAGTGCAACATCTTCTACGGCGACTCCCAGATGTACGACTACGAGATCGGAGTGACCGTCGACCTGCCGACGAGTGTCGCGCCCGGTGAACGCGTCGCATCACGGACGGCGACCTGGCGCATCAACGACCGGGGTTACCTGCGGGGTCTCAACGACCGGCCCAACGCCACCGCGCTGCACCCGGACTCGGCGACGTTCGGCCTGCAGGGTGGCTGGCTGGAGGTCGTCTCGGGCGGCGCGGTCGGCGAGGAGGCCGAGTTCGAACCGGTGACCCTCCCGGTGGACGACCCGGACAGCCAGATCCACGGCGAGCTGCCCGGTGCGGTGGTCGCCGAGGGAGAGGGGCTGTTCCCGGGTTTCACGGTGCCCGCCGACGCCAGCGGTGAGATCTCACTGCAGTTCGCGAACCACCTGCGCCGCGACATCACCCTGGTCACCGGCAGCGTTCCGCGCGTGTTCACCGCCGACGAGTGCAAGCCCGCAGGAGATCTGACCATCGCCACGATCGACGTCGTCGGCGAGCCCGCTCCCACCGCTGCAACGAAGACGCTGTCCAAGCAGGCGATCTACCAGTGCAAGATCTCCGGATCGACCGGCATCAACGCGGTGATCAAGATCAACGCCACCGCGACCGTACCCACGCTGGCTCGGCCGGGAGACCGGTTCCGGGTGCCCTTCACGCTGTCGGTAGAGTTCCCCGCGATCCTGTCGACGATGGTCGGCGGATTCGGTGACTTCGACCGCGTGCGCGGTTACAGCGACAACATCGACGTGGCCAGCTACGACGCCGACGGACGACATTCCACCCGGTTGCCGCGCGTCCTCACCGATGGCCCGATGCCGACATCGGGGGCGTTCACCCTGGAGGCGACCTCCGGAGGCGCGTGGATCGACGTCCCGCAGAACTCGGCGACGGACGTGGAGATCCGGATGCCGCAAGCCGATCAGATCGATCACCCGATGCTCGCCGCCAACCCCAGCATGGTTCCCGAGGGCTGGGAGCAGATCAGCTTCACACTCAACGCCCAGATATACAACTCGGCCACGCCGGACGCGACGCCCTTGTTCGCGGTCCTGTTCTGCAAGGCCTACGAATCGCGCCATCCAGGCAGCACCGAACTCGGCAAGGTCGACGTCGCGGGGACGGAAACTGTGGCGAAGGTGGCGCTGAGCGCCCCCACGTCGGTGAGGCACGGCAAGGCCACAGCGGTGGCAGTGTCGGTGCCGGGTGCCACTGGCGCGGTGACGCTGACCGGTGCGGGCGCTGCGCAGACGCGGAGCCTGTCCGGCGGCAAGGCATCCTTCGTGGTGCCGAAGACGCTCAGGGCCGGCCGCTACACGCTGAAGGCCAATTACGCCGGCGATCGCGACGTCAAGGCCGGAACGGTGAGCCGCACGTTGGTGGTGGTGAAGGCGGGTACTCGGGCGTCGGTTCGGGTGTCGAAGAGGCCGACGTCGAAGAAGCGGGGCAAGGCCGTGGTGACGGTGCGGTCGGTGACTGGTACGAAGCCGCGGGGCAAGGTCACGGTGACTTTGCGCAAGGGCAAGAAGGTCAAGCGGGTCAGTGCTCGGGTGAATGCGCGGGGTCAGGCGAGTGTGCGGTTGCCGAAGCTCGCGAAGGGCACGTGGAAGTTCACCGCGGCGTATGGCGGTGACGTCAACCATCTCAAGAAGACCGTCAAGGTCAAGAAACTGAAGGTGAAGAAGTGAAGACGTCGACCGGATACAAGACGATCGCTGCGACTGCGGCCGCAGCGCTGACCGCCGGACTACTCGGCGCAATGACGGGTACGGCACGGGCCGATGAACCAACCACCGCGACGGTGGTCCACACTATTTCGACCCAGAAGTTGTCCTGCGATGCGACGCCATGGCTGGCTCCCGGCGTGACGGAGCCTGCCACGGTAGATCTCAACTTCTATCCGTTCAGCTACGACTATCCCACCGAGGTGAAGGACGGCGAGCAGATCGAGGCGCAGGCGATCTCAGCCACCGTGACGCTCGCTCTCAACGCGCAGTTCATGAAGAACAGCATGAAGGCGACCGATGTCGGTTTGACGATCGACGGCATGCGGCTGACTGCGGAGGGAGCTCCTGGCGGATCGGTCGCCCTCCCGGCCGTGGAACTGGAGAGCATCCCCGCGCCGGTCAACGAGTTCAGCCCGGTCCGGTGGACCGACCGCGAGTTTCTCCTGCCGGCCTACACCGCATCGGACACCAATGCCGACGGCTGGTCGGAGCGATCACTGACCGGACCGTTCACCGTGACGGCGAGCGTGGTCCGCGAAGGGGAGACCGAGCCGACGAGCATCTCGACGACCTGCGACGAGGAGTACAACGGTAGGATCCGGCTTGCATCGCCGATCGTGGTGAGCCGCTACTCCGATCCCATTGCGGACCGGCCGACCGGTGAGCCGCTGGCGACACTGAACCTGCACAACGAATTCATGGGTCAGGACAACCCGATCAGTTTCTTCGGCGCGCTTCCGGAGAAAGTCTACGCAGGTCAGAAGGTGTCGGCGATCTCGGTGGTGGCCCATGAACCCGCAGAGGAATATGACGAGCCCAACGACGGCGGAGCACTCAATACGCGGTGGCACGAGGGCTTCACGGCCACGGCCACGGTCGGGCGGCACCGGATCAAGGTCCCGATCACCGTTGCCCCGCCGACGCCTAACGTCTATTCGCGCAATGTCTATCGACTCGAGCTGGGCGCGTTCGCCATTCCCGCCGACGCCTCCGGCAAGCTGACTCTCGCTCTCGACAACGCGGACCTGGACTGGAAGTTCGTCAGCCGGTACCCCTCGATCATGCTGACCGAATCGGAAGCGGAGGTCCCCGACGAGATGCGCGAGTTCCTCATCGAACAACTCGAGGGTGATGGGACGTTGGGTTCGGTCCCTGTGGTGGCTCGGGGTGCGGTGGGTCTGTCGGTTCCGTCGTCGGTGGCGTATGGCCGCGCCGGTGTCGTGAGTGTGTCGGTACCGGGTGCGACTGGCGCGGTGACGTTGACCGGTGCGGGCGCTGCGCAGTCGCGGAGTCTGTCGGGTGGGAAGGTGTCGTTCGTGGTGCCGAGGACGCTGCGGCCGGGGCGGTATGGCCTCAAGGCTGCGTATGCCGGTGATGGCTCGCATCAGGCTGGCGCGGTTTCGAAGACGTTGGTGGTGACTAAGGCGGGCACGCGTGCGTCGGTTCGGGTGTCGAAGAGGCCGACGTCGAAGAAGCGGGGCAAGGCCGTGGTGACGGTGCGGTCGGTGACTGGTACGAAGCCGCGGGGCAAGGTCACGGTGACTTTGCGCAAGGGCAAGAAGGTCAAGCGGGTCAGTGCTCGGGTGAATGCGCGGGGTCAGGCGAGTGTGCGGTTGCCGAAGCTCGCGAAGGGCACGTGGAAGTTCACCGCGGCGTATGGCGGTGACGTCAACCATCTCAAGAAGACCGTCAAGGTCAAGAAACTGAAGGTGAAGAAGTGAGAGGACCACTCGCCACGGTCACGGCTGCTGCGCTGGTCGTGGGCCTGCTGGGCGCCACCGCCGGTGCCGCCCGCGCAGAGCCGGTCGGGGTGAGTCACACGTACGAATGCGACCTGAGCATCAACGAACTGAAGGACGGCAATCCGTACGAGTTCGCCACCACCGCGCGGATGGCTCTGCCCAGGAAGGTGGCGCCGGGGACGAGCATTCCGGCGCGCCCGTTCAGCATCGACATCACGCTGCCGCGGGTACTGTTGGAGTTCGGCGCCAACCACCCCCTGGGGCCGTTCACCCGGCTGGTCGGCCGCGCGGGGACCCTGGCTCTCAACACCACGATCAACGGTGTCGAGGGCAAGCACGCGATCGCCGAGGTGACGACGCCCTCGTACGAATTCGACGGGGAACGTGACCTGAGCGTCACCGCCAGCGGAACGTTGTCGGCGATCGACGTGCCGGCGGGCACCCCCGACGGCTCGGTGATCCAGGTCCGTCTGCCCGACAATGACAACACCCAGGATCCGTGGTTCCCGAGCGCCAGCGACACCATGTTCGTCGCCTTCACGATGTTCGCGAACCTGGTCTCCGACGAGACCGGACTGGACTACGACGCCCCGGCGCGCTGCGGTGTCGGCGACAGTGCGCTACAAGGCCCCGAGATCGCCACGATCGAGGTGGACGATTCACTGATCGCGCCCGAGGTGGCGTTGCTGGTGCCCGCGTCCGTCGTCCACGGGCGGGCTGCCACGGCGTCGGTCTCGGTGCCGGGCGCCACTGGTGAGGTCACCGTCGTCGGTGCCGGTGAGACCCGGACCGTGACACTCCAGGGCGGAAGTGCCGCGGTCGTGCTCCCTGGCGATCTGGCCGCAGGTACCCACCAGATCTCGGCCATCTACGACGGCGACGATATCTACGGTCCGGGAGCCGCCGCAGCGAGTCTGACCGTCGCCCGAGCTCCGTCGGCGGCGCTGAAGGCGAAGGGCGCCTCGATCGTGCACGGCAGGAGCGGAACCATCTCGGTCACGGCGCCCGCCGCAGGCGCGGTGACGGTGGCTGGCTTGGGCACGAAGACTGCCACGACCGCCGGCCAGGGCCTCGCGTTCACCGTGCCGAAGACGTTGCGGGCCGGCACCACGACCTACCGAGCCAGTTTCGTCCCGGCGGACGGCAACTACGCGTCGCCCAGCCCGATCGCCGTCCGGGTCGGTGTCGCGAAGGCCGGCACTCGCGCGTCGGTGCGCGTGTTGAAGAGGCCGACGTCGAAGAAGAAAGGCAAGGCCGTGGTCACGGTGCGGTCGGTGACCGGAACCAAGCCGCGTGGCACGGTCACGGTGACCTTGAAGAAGGGCAAGAAGACCAAGAGGGTCAGGGCGAAGGTGAACGCCAACGGCCAGGCGAGCGTGAGGCTGCCCAAACTCGCGAAGGGCGCCTGGAAGGTGACCGCCGCCTATGCCGGCGACGCCAACCACGTCAGGAAGTCCATCAGGAAGAAGCTCAAGGTCACGAAGTGAGCCTGCACAGCGTGGTCGAGACCGGATCGAACGAAGCGAGCCTTCGCGTCTTTGGTGACGTGCTGAACCACGAGACGATCGAGTCCGACGAGCTCGTGCGGGGGGCCGCCCGTGGGATTCGAATGACCTACGTTTCGCAGGGAGCTTCGGGGGAGCGCCGACCGGTCACCGCCGTGGTGCAGGTCCCGGAAGGGACTGCCCCGGTAGGTGGCTGGCCGGTGATGGCGTACGCCCACGGCACGAGCGGCGTCGGTGAGCACTGCACTGTCTCGAACCTTCTGGCTCTCCATGGGGACCTCCTGGCACCGTGGATCCAGCGTGGGTTCGCCGTGGTCGCGACCGACTACGCCGGCATCGGCACACCCGGCGGTCACCCCTATCTTTCCTCCGCCGCGTCGGGGGCGAACGTGATCGACAGCGTCAGTGCGGCGCGATCGATGGTCTCTGAGCTCTCAGTGTGCTGGGTGACGATGGGCGGATCGCAAGGCGGTCAGGCGGCGATCGCCACGGCGCACCTGTCGGCCAGCAGGGCGCCGCACCTGCGCCACGTCGGCGCGATCGCCGTGTGCCCGCCGCTCCTGATCTCGAGGTTCGTCGCCTTGGCGGGCCCGTGGGTGCCACGGCTGCCGGTGCCTGACTTCGTCACCTACCTGGCCTACATCCTGGCCGGCCTGCGGGTCTCGCGTCCCGACGTCGACAGTTCGCCCTACCTCACCCCGCTGGGTCAGCGCCTCGTCGACGAGGCGCCGTGGTACGGCTACGCGCAGATGGTGGAGCGTACCCGCGGGATTGGCGTCGGAACGATGTTCCGGCGCGGACTCCGGCGCACGCCCGTTGCTCGTGCCTTCGACGAGCAGACCCATCTGCCGACCGAGGGCTACAGTGTGCCCGTTCTCGTGGCAGCGGGCGTGTTCGACCCGATCTGCCCGGCGCCGCTGGCGGAGAGGTTCGTCGCCCGAGCGCGTCGCCGCGGGCAGCAGTTCACCCTTCACCGCTATGTGTCAGGCCATCAGGTCGGGAGCAAGGCGAACGCCGACGCGATCGCGTTCTCGCTGTCCGTGCTCGGCGCAGATTCTGTCGCGAGGTCGTCATCATGAATGCCATTCGGGTTCGTCAGGTCGTGCTCGGTCTGGTGTCGGTGGTTCTCGGGGCCGCCACCGTGACGGCCGAGGCGTCGACCACCGCGCGCAGCGTTGTCGACGCCGAGGTGGTCTTCACGTGCAACCGTGTCTTCAGGGGCGACGTCGAGACCTGGCCGCTCTCGGTGCGCGTTCGCACTGAACTGCCTGACGCCGTGACGGCCGGTGAGGAGGTCGTGTCCCGTGACGCGACCTTCTCCCTTCACGTGGGTGACCTGTTCGCCCGAGGCGCCGAGCTCAGCGACGGCTTCGCGTTCGATGCCGTGAAGGTCGGGATCGCGGGGGCGTGGCTCAACGTCCTGGACGATGGAGTTGTCGTGGAGGAAGCGGCCATCGGCGAGAGCGCGTCGGACTGGATCGACCTGACCGGGCAGGGGGCCAGGGAGGGGGTCGTCGGCGAGGTCGAGGGCACCCTCTCGGCCTTCGTGATGCCCGCGGCGGGCTCGGGCACGGCGGCGCTGGCCCTCGGGGAGAACTTGAAGCTCCAGATCGGCTACCGGAGGGCAGGTGTCGAAGGCGACTTCCAGCCGACCGAGTGCACGGCGGCGGGCGAGCGGACGTTCGGCCAGGTCGCGGTCACGCCCGACACCTCGGCGCCGGCGGTCACCCAGGTGAAGAAGACCTTCAGCACGACCTACGCGTGCGTACCCTCGGGGTCGAATGTGAAGACCACGGTCAAACTGACCGGCACTGCGACCCTGCCCGAGCGCGTCGCGCCGGGCTCGAAGTTCCGGGTCCCGTTCACCTTCGACCTGGGGCTGCCTGCGATGCTCAGCGAGATGGCGTCCGGGTACGGCCAGTTCGAGACGGTCTGGGGATACACCGACAACGTCGAACTCAACGCCACCATCGCCAAGAAGACGACCGCTCACCGGTTCGCCCGCATCAGTGCTGAGGGCAAACTGCCGGAGAAGGGCGAGTTCACGCTGACCGCCGCATCGGCCGGAGTCCGGGTCGAGGTGCCCCGGAACGTCACCGGCGGCACCGTCGACCTGACCCCGCCCGGCTCCAGCCAGATCCCGCACCCGCGAACCGACATCGGCGGCCGCGTGTCGTTCACGCTGAACGCGCAACTGAGGAGTCCGGCCTATGCCACTCCGCTCTACGCGGTCCTGGTGTGCACGCTGCCCCGGGGCGTGACGGCGCCCGCCATGAGTGTGACGATCGACCCCGACGCCGCGCTGGTCAACGACGATCCGATCGCGATCGACAACCCCGAGGTGCCGGTCGTGGAGAACGACAGCGCCACCGGCAAGATCTGGATGGAGATCGACACCGCAGACCTGTCGTCGGGCAGTTCGGCATTCACCGTCCTGGTCAGCAATGCCAACGGCAAGGTGCCGCTGGTGCCCCGTATCAGCACGATCGGCACGACATTGCCCACGGTGACCTCCAAGAAGGACGGCACCGCCAGCTTCGGCGTCGACATCGGCGCGCTCGGACTTCGAGACGGCACCCACGTGGTGAGAATCCGCGAGTCGTCGACCCTGCGGACCGGCACGCTGTCGTTCACCGTCAAGGGCGGTCGCCTGGACTCTGGCACCGACTCGACTCCGGTCGGCTCGATCCCCAACGACGTGGTGTTCGGCAACGACGTGGGCAGTGTGCCCGAAGACGTGCTCGTCACGCCCGCACGCACAGTCCCGGTGAGCAGCGTCTCGGAACTGACTGCGCCGCTGTCGGCGGCCGGCCCGCAGCCCGTCGTCGCGGGCCTCTCGGTGTGGACTTGGGGCGTCGTGGCCGCTGGTGCGGTGGCGCTGGGAGCGATCATCTCGGCCCACGGCCGCACGATGCGCCGGCTGCGCGACGAGTCGGCGCGATGAGCCAGCTTCAGCGGACCACCAGGCTGGTCTCGCGATGAGTGGGGTGGCTGGGCGCCGCGCGGTCGCCGCGGTCGAGGCGCGGGACGTCTGCAAGTCGTATCGCGGCGTGGATGCCGAACCGGTGCTGGCATTGGACCACGTCAGCCTACGGGTCGAGGCCGGTGAGATGGTCGCCGTCATGGGGCCGTCGGGAGCCGGCAAGTCGACCCTGCTCAACGTGCTCGCCGGCCTGGACCGGGCCGACAGCGGAACGATCGCCATTGCAGGTTCGGACATCACCGGGATGTCCGACCGCCGGCTCACCGCACTGCGTCGCGAACGCATCGGATTCGTCTTCCAAGGATTCAACCTGTTGCCCCAGTTGACGGCCGCGCAGAACATCGTCCTGCCGTTCGAGTTGGCCAGGCGGCGCCCCGATCCGCAGCGGCTTGACCGGTTGGCGAAGGTGCTGCGCATCTCAGATCGTCTCTCCCACCGGCCCGGTGAGTTGTCGGGAGGCCAGCAGCAGCGGATCGCCGTGGCACGCGCTCTCCTGCCGGCGCCCGACATCGTCTTCGCCGACGAGCCCACCGGGGCTCTGGACTCGCACAGTAGCGCCGAACTGCTTGGCTTCTTGCGCGATGCGGTGGATCGTGAAGGACAGTCGGTGGTCCTGGTGACTCACGAAGATTCCGCCGCCGCGTACGCCGACCGGACGATCCAGGTCGTCGACGGGCGGACTCGATGATCCTTCGCCTCGCGTGGACCTCGGTCGCGACGGGGTGGACCCGCTCGATCGCGGTCGGAGTCGCGATCGCGATCGGGGTGTGCCTGCTGTCTCTCACCTCGATCCTGTCGGACACGGCCCGGACGACCGTGGACCGTGGACTCCACGTCGAGTACGAGGGAGCGGACATCGTAGTGTCGGCCGGAACGCGCTCGGAGTCCACGACCTCGGGCGAGTCGGTGGGCGCGTCGATGTCGCCGGAGCAGGTGCGTGCAATCGGTGACGTCGACGGGGTCCAGGCGGTCTCCGCCGTCGCGCGCGGCGCCGCGGTCGTCCGTGCCGGCGATACGGTGCGCGGTATCGAGATCGAGAGCCCGTGGGCCGGGCCGCTGGCCTGGCAGGGCACGAGCAGCGGGGAATTCTCCGGCGGCGACGCGCAGATCGCCCTCTCGGCTCAGACGGCGCGCAGTCTCGGCGTCGGAGTCGACGACCGGGTGCTGCTCGGCCGTCAAGGCGTCGACGCACAGGGCTTCACGGTCTCCGCGATCGTGGACACTCGCGGATCCTCGCGCCACGTCACTGCCGCCTACGGCATCGTGAATCTCGACGAGGCCAGGCGGCTGGCCGGCATCGACGGGTTCAGCGAGGTTCGCCTGTCGGTGGCAGACGGTGTGTCCGTGGGGGCGGTCGTCGACGCCGTCAATGCTCTCTCGCCGGGTGGCTGGCCGATGACGGCCGACGAACTGGCCTCCGGGACGGCCGACCTGTTCGGGTTGGGACTCGACGTCCTCGAACGCGTGACGATCGTGCTGGTCGCGGTCTCGCTCATCGTCAGCGCGCTCGTGCTCGCGACGACCTTCACCATCACCGTGGCGGGACGGAGCCGCCAGTCGGCGCTGCTGCGCTGTGTGGGCGCGAGCCGGGGACAGGTGTTCGGATCAGTGGTGGTCGAGGCCGCCCTCGTCGGAGCGCTGGCTGCGCTCGCCGGTGTGATTGTCGCCGTCGTCCTGACCTGGCTGGCGGCGGTAGCGATCGGCGCTCTGACCGGCGTCGTGTCCATCGCCGACGTCACCATCGCGCCGACGGGTTCGGTGTTGGCCCCGTGGCTCGCGGGGGTCGTGCTGGCCGTGATCGCTGCCGTCATACCGGGCTGGACCGCGACGCGCGTGCCTCCCGTCGCCGCCCTCGGCGCCAGCGTGGGCGCTCGCCCGGCGCATCCCGTCCTCGCCGGGCTCCTCAGCGCCATCGTCTCGCTGGGTCTCGTCCCGGTCGTGCGAGTCGCCTCGGCGTCGCTCGGTCACGTCGCCAGTTGGGTTCGCTGGCCCTCGGCGGCGCTGGCGTCGGCCAACATCGCGCGCAACGCGGTCCGCAGTGCGGCCGTGGTGCTGACGGTCGCCATCGGGGTCGCGGTGTGCTCGGGTGCTTGGATCAGCCTGCAGTCGTTGCGCCACATCGCCGTCGAACGTGTGCTGAGCGAGCCGGGCATCGACGTGGTGGTCGGTGACGGCAATGGGGGAGGGCGGATCACCTCCGACACGGCCAGTCACGTGGCGCGGATACCCGGCGTCGTCGCGGCCCAACCGGTCGTCGTCACCGACCAGGTCGTGATCCGCGGGAAGGCCGCCGAGATCGCGGACGCGAACCAAGACGTGTCGGACCTCGATGCGGCCCTCGACGACTCTGGTCTGCGGGTCGAGAGCGAGCGGGGTCAGATGTCGTGGGAGGTTGCCGTCGCCGCGCTGACCGGCGAGCAACTCGACCGGGCCACCCACGTGCCGTTCGACCTGGGGGAAAGTGAGTCGGGCCCGGTCGTCTACCTGACGGAGTCTGCCTACCCGCCGTTCGAATCCGGTGCGCGAGTCACGCTGAGTGGTCCGTCCGGACCGGTGGCGGGCGTGCGCGTCGCGTACGTGAAGGACCTTCCGGTACCGGCGATGATCGCCCCCGAACTGTTCGACGAGTTGGGCGGTTCGAGCAGTTTGCGGTCGGTGTGGCTGCGCCTGGATTCTGAGGCGGATCGTGCCGGCGTTCTCGACCGCGTGCGTGCCGAGGCCGTCCTCGGCGGCAATCAGGCGGTCGGCGGAACTCTGCCGCTGACGGTGCGGATCGACACGGTCGTCGATCTCGTCGTGGCGTTCACGATGGCGCTGCTGGCCGCGGCCCTGGTGATCGCGGTAATCGGGGTGTCCAACGTGATGGTGCTGTCGGTGGTCGAGCGCCGCCGCGAGAACGGTCTTCTGCGGGCGCTGGGTCTCGACACCGAGCAACTGCGCGCCCTGCTGACGACGGAGGCCACGGTGCTGACAGCGCTCGGCTCGGCCCTTGGCCTTCTCGTCGGTGGGTCCGTCGCTGTATGGGCCGTGCACGCGGTGGCCGCGACGTTCGGTCTGATCCCCGAGGTTCGCCTCGGGTGGCTCGCGCTCGGTGCCGTCGTGGTGCTCGTGGTGTTCGCGGCCCGATGGGCCACCGCGCGGGCGGTCGCCGGGGCCATCTCGAGTCAGCCGGCGCGAACGATGAGCGGATAGGCCGATATGGACACAGTGAGAGAAGGAAGGCGAGGATGAGAAACTCCATCGTCAGATGGGCAGTGTTGCTGCCCCTGCTGACCGGTCTCGGCTCGGTCGGCATCGTGGTGGCCGGTGCCCCGGCCGCCACGGCGAAGACCGTCACGAAACAGGTGACTTACACCTGTCAGGTCGCGGGTGTTCCGGGTGAGAGCAGCATCGGCATCCTGCTCAGCGTTGATGTGCCCGATTCCGTCTCGCCGGGCGAGAAGGTCTCGATCAAGGGCACGATCACCCTGCGGCTGCCCGAGAACGTGCGGGCTGCGGCCGCAGCCGCCGAGTTGACTGCTGTGCAGGGCTATTCGGACACGGTCGCCCTCCCGGTGACGGTCGGCGGCAAGACGACCTTGATCCGCACGTCGCGGATCCAGACGCCGAAGTCCCGCATCCTCAGGCCGTTCACCGTCTCGGCGCCGGTCAGCGTCCCGGCCTTCACGGTTCCGGCCGGTGCCACGGGAGAGGTGGTGGTGGAGTTCCCGCGCAATGGATCGGTGGCGAATCCGAAGCCCGGTGGGCAGCCGGCGAAGGTGGCCTTCACGGCGATGTCGACGGTGTACGGAGAGGCGGGCAGTCAGCAGATCGGTCTGTTCTGTTACTACACCCGCGAGATCGACCGGGTCATCGCGAAGGTTCCGGTTCGCGCCGCGGCGCAACAGGCGCCGACGGCCACGACTCTCACGACCCCCACGGCATCGGCATCAGCCTCGGCCGTGGTGGAGGAGCCGACTGCCCCGGCGGAGACCGAGGTCATGGCGACGACCGAGGCGACCTCCGTCGTGGATGAGTCGGTCGAGGCGTTTAGGGAGGTCTCGGCCACGGGCGACCAGTCGCGCGAACCGGGGATCTTCATCCCGCAGCAGACGCTCGTGGCGGCCGGCATCGCCGTCGTGGTCGTGGCCGTCGTCTACGGCGTCCTCGCCGGTCGCCGGGCGCGCCTGCTGATGAAAGGAAGGCCACGATGAGCGTGAGTGCCGGGCGTCCCACGATGCGCGCACGTGGGACCAGCGTCGGACGACATGAGTTAGGCTTGCCTAAGTATCGATCGGTTGGCCGGCTGGGAGGTGGCAGGGGCGTGGGTCCGAGGCAGCGTCGCGCGCTGGGCAGCAGCACGATCGGCACCGTCTCCGGCAGCTTCGTCCACGAGGACGCCGACGAGTTGGCGGTCGTGATCGAGGGATCGGCCACGATGCGCTGCGACGACAGCTACTTCGAGCTCAATCCACACATCGCGCTGTGGATCCCCGCCGGAACGGACCATCACGTCACCTTGCACGATGGCTCGCTCGTCTCTCCGATCGGTCTCACCCGCCCGCGCGACGTCCACGCGGGCTGGTCGAGTCTGGCGGAACTGCGCGTCACCGCCCGGTTGCGTGCGCTCGCGATCCAAGATCTGCAGCATCACATCAGTGACCTCTACCTCGGCAACGGTCAGGTCCGCGACGGCTACTTCGGTCCCAACCCGGCCAAGACTCGCATCGTCGAACTGCTGCCCGCCCTGGAACGGGACGGGCTCATCCTGCGGATGCCCCAGCACTCGGCCGCCGCACGGATCGCCAGGACGCTCCGTGAGCATCCCGCCGATCAGCGCAGTCTGGAGGAACTGTCCAAAGAGGTGTTCGTCAGTGCCAAGACCGTCCAGCGCGCCTTCAGTTCCGAGACGGGGCTGAGCTTCAGCGCATGGCGAATGCGCGCGAGGATGCGCGTTGCCTTGAGCCTGCTGTGCCGCCACGAGCAGGTCGAGGTCGTCGCGCGCCGGGTGGGGTATCAGAGCGTGGCCGGGTTCGTGCTGGCCTACCGCCGCGAGATCGGCTTTGATCCCCAAGAGACCGCATCGCGTGCGAATCTGGCGCCGACCGGATCCGATCCGGCCGCCCAGCGCGAGTCTCCTCGGTCGTCGTGAGTGTCGCGTCCACGTGGTCGATGTCGACGCGCGAACTGCTCGTGTGCTCGGCGATCGCCGTGGTCTCCTCGGTCGTGCTGGTGCCCGCGCTGTGGATGCAGGCCACCGTGGCGGTCGCCGTGCCCGGGCTCTACGCGGTGTTCTCGGGAGCGATCCTGTTCGGCCCGGTCCTCGCGCAGTCGATGCTCAAGCGCGGTGGGGTGGCGCTGGCCACCTCGCTGATCGGCGCACTGGCGATCATGCCGCTGACCCCGCGCGGTTCGGCCATGCTGGTGCCGCTGGCGTTGCAGGGACTGTTTCTGGAGGCGTTGTTCGCCGTCGACGGCTACCGACGTTGGCAGACATGGCGTTGGCCGGTGGCGTGTTTGGGCGTTGGCGTGGTGCACGCGGCGGGCGTCTGGGTCGCCCTTGACCTGGCGTCCATGAACACGGTGTACGCGACGGTCACGATCGCGGTGGTGGTGCTGTCCTACCTGGGTTGGCCGCTGGCCGCCCTCGCGCTGCGTTCGCGCTTGGCGCTGGCCGGTGTCGGGGTGAGCGCCGCATGAGCGACGGTGCTGCGGTGCTGCGAATGGAATCGGTCGGCGTCGACTTCGGCGGCCGACGGGTGCTCGATGGAGTCGATCTGACGGTCGATCCCGGTGAGGTGGTGCTGCTCGCCGGTTCGAGTGGTTCTGGCAAGTCGACGTTGCTGCTGACGATCAACGGCCTGATCCCGCAGTCGATCGCCGCGACCGTCACCGGGACGCTGGAGGTCGCCGGGCACCCAGTCGCGACGACCTCGACGCCGCGCCTGGCAGAGCACGTGGCGGTCGTGTTCCAGGACGCGGACAGCCCGTCGGTGACCGGGACGGTTTTCGAGGAGGTGTGCTTCGGGGCCGAGAACCTGTGCGTCGATGCCACCGAGATCGAGCGGCGGGCGGAGAACGCCCTACGAGCAATGGGTCTGTGGGAGCAGCGCCACGCGGACCCGTCGCGCTTGTCGGGAGGCCAGCGTCAGCGGCTCGCCGTGGCGGGGGCGCTCGCGCAGGGCACCCGGCTGCTGATCCTGGACGAGCCGACCGCCAACCTCGATCCGGTGGCGAGTGACGAGCTCTACGCGTTGCTCGGTGGCCTCGCGGTCAGCGAGCCGCAGACGGCCCCGGCCATCGTGATCGTCGAGCACGATGTCGACCTCGTGATCAACATCGTCGACCGGATCGTGGTCCTGGGCTCCGACGGCAGGATCGTCGACGACGGCCCGCCGGACCTGCTGTATGCGCCCGAGCGCCTCGCCGCGCTGAGGCAGTCTGGCGTCGCCGTCCCCGGTCCGATCCATGCCGCGGGATTGCTGCGCGAGCTCGGCTGGCAAGTTTCGCAGACCACCGAGCCGGTGGAACTAGCTCGCCAAGTCCGGTCCGATCCGCGGCCCCTTCCGGTCCAGACCGGCGGCCAGCCATCGGCCGAGCCGGGTGAGGAACTGGTCGGTGTGCGCGGCGTCAGCGTGCGTCGTGGCCGTGCGATGGTGCTCACCGACGTGAACCTGTCGGTCGCTCGCGGTTCGATCACGGCGCTGATCGGGGTCAACGGTGTCGGCAAGTCGACCCTCGCCCGCACGCTCGCGGGTCTGTACCGACCAGCCGCAGGGGAGATCGTCTGGGCGCCCGACGTGCCACGGGGGCACCGGGCGGGCCTGGTGTTCCAGAATCCCGAGCACCAGTTCGTCGGATCGACCGTCTACAACGAATTGGCCCACGGTTGGCGACGGGCCCGCCTGACCGAGGAAGAGGTCGCCGCGCACGTCGAGCCGCTGCTGAGTCTGGTCGGACTGACCGACATGAGCGATCAGCATCCGTTCACCCTCTCGGGAGGGCAGAAGCGTCGGCTGTCGGTGGCATCCGCGCTGGGCACGGGAACGTCGCTGCTGGTACTCGACGAGCCCACGTACGGTCAGGATCCGCACCACGGCGCGCGGCTGCGTCGCCTGCTGCTCGACCTGCACACCCGCGGCACGACGATCGTCGTGGTGACACACGATCTCGCCCTGGTGGAGTCCACGGCGACGGCGGTGGCGCTCATGGCCGGCGGCACCGTCGTGCGGTCGGGCACGGCGCTCGACCTGCTCGCCGACGATGAGGCGCTGGAGCGTGCCGGACTGCGGCGCCCGGCGATGGATCGTGCCATGTCCACGGTCCCGGGTGGATCGTCATGGTGGCGTTCGGTGCGAGACGGGCAGGCCGAGTCATGACGCGCGCCTGGCTGTGTCGGGTCGATCCGCTCGCTCTGGTGGCGGCTGTGCTGCCGGCGACGATCCTGGTGCTGTTCTCGCGCGGAGTGGCCGTTCCTGCGTGCTTCTTGGGGCTGGGCTTCGGGTTGCTGGTGGCCTCCGGGGCGCCGTGGCGCCGCATCGCTGCGGTGGTGGCGGGCGCCGCGGCGATGGTGACGCTGTTGACGCTCGCGCTGCGTCCGTGGATTTCCGCCGACCGGGTCGAGGGTGAGCCCTGGGCCATTGCCCTGGCGGCAGGTCTGCGGGTGATCACGATGATGGTGCTGACGCTGTTGGTCGCGCTCTCGGGACATTCAGGACGCGATCTCGTGCGCTCGCTGGTGACGAACCTGCGGCTGCCGTACCGGTGGGGGTACGCCGGCCTGAGCGGAGCGCGGCTCTTTCCCGCCGTGGCCGCCGAGCTCGAGCTGGTGCGCTCGGCGCGGGCCGTCCGTGGTAGCGCCCACCGCGGTCGTCCGTGGAGTCCGGTCCAGCGATTCCTCGAACCCGTCGTGCCGTTGCTCGCCTCGCAGATCCGACATGCCGAACGCCAGGCGCTCGTGCTGGAGTCGCGAGGATTCGGCGCCTACCCGATGCGTACCGAGCGTGCCGGTCGCCCGTGGTCCGTGACTGACAGTCTGGCCGTGCTGATCATCTGGGCGATCACTGTCGTCCCATTCGTCGTGCGATGAGAGGCCTTCATGAGTGTTGACCCGCTGGCCGGCACGGTCGTCGCCACCGAGGAGTTGGAACCCGGCCTGCTGGTTCCCGGTGCCGATCGTGGTGTGCTCTTCAGCTATCGATCGGCCGGCTCCGCGGGCGAGCCGCGCGTGGCGACCGCGTCGTTCCAGGCGCCGGTGCGTGCAGGCCAGGAGCGCCCCGTGGTGGTGTTCTGCCACGGCACCACGGGGGTGGGGGAGCAGTGCTCCGTTTCGCGCGGCGTCGGCCCGGCGATCGGGGAGTTCCTGGCACCGTGGATAGCCTTGGGCTTCGCGCTCGTCGTTGTCGACTACGCCGGTCTGGGCAGTGAAGGTCCTCATGCCTACCTCAACCACTTCGGCACGGGGCGCCAAGTCGTCGACTCGGTGCGTGCGGTACATCGGCTCGCGCCGGACCTCGGCGTTCGACTGGACGACCGGTGGATGGTGTTCGGTGGATCCCAGGGTGGGCACGCGGCCCTATCGGCGTCGCTGGTTTCGACGCGGGCCCCGGGGCTGGAGCTGATCGGAACGGTCGCGCTCTGCCCGCCCACCGATCTGGGTCCGCAGTTCTACTTGGCGGGGCCGTGGGTGCCCTGGCTTCCGGTGAAGGATCTGGTTGCGTACTTCGGGTACATCCTCCACGGCTTCGAGAGCGCCGATCCGGGTGTGCGCGAGGAACTCGACCGGGTACTGACGCAGCGCGGGCGCGATTTGGTCGATTCGTCGCCGTGGTACCACTACGCCGAGCTGGTGGAGCGGACGCGTTCGTGGTCGGTCGGGTCGTTGCTGCGCCGCCCGCTCGGAAAGTCGGTGGTGCGCCGATTGCGCGAGCACTCGCGACTGCCGTCGGCGGTGGCTCATCTGGCTCCGGTGCTCGTGGGTCAGGGGCGGCTCGACCCGGTGGTGCCGTGGCCGCTCACCGGGCGCTACGTGCGGGACAGCCGCGCCGCCGGCTCCGACATCCGGATGCGTTCCTACTGGACGGGCCACGGTGTCCACGCGGCGGCCCGCCCGGACGCACTGCGATTCGCGTCCGAACGCCTGCGCCAATCGCGCAGCACGTAGAAAAGCGCAAATACACTGCCCATGACGGGGACTATCTCGGTAACGGTGTTTCCGGCGGTTTTCATTTAGTAGGTCTCCGCGGCCGGCCAGCGGTCAGCGAAGGTGATGGCGAATGCGTTGAGAGCGGGTTTCCATCGGATCGTCCATCGGGCCCGTCCCGCACCGGTCGGGTCGAGTGACCTGGTGACAAGATACAGGCACTTGATCGCTGCCTGCTCCGTCGGGAAATGGCCCCGAGCTCTGACTGCTCGCCGGTATCGGGCGTTGAGGGACTCGATCGCGTTCGTCGAGCAGATCACACGGCGGATCTCGATGTCGTAGTCCAGGAACGGGATGAACTCTTCCCACGCGGAATCCCAGAGCCGGATGATCGCTGCGTACTTCTTGCCCCACTTCTCGTCGAGGTCCTCCAGCGCGGCCCGAGCGGCGTTCGGGTTCGGGGCGGTATAGATCGGCTTCACGTCACGTTTGAGGGCATCCCAGTCCTTCTTCGACGCCAACCGGAACGTGTTCCGGATCAGATGGATGATGCAGGTCTGCACCGTCGTGAGCGGCCACACATTCCCGACGACCTCGGGCAGGCCTTTCAGCCCGTCGCAGACGAGGAAGAACGTGTCCTTGACACCCCGGTTCTTGATATCAGTGAGCACGCTCATCCAGAACTTCGCTCCCTCACCACCATTGCCAGCCCAGAGCCCGAGGACGTCCTTCTCGCCGGCGAGGGTGACACCGATCGCGGCATAGATGGGCCGGTTCGCGACTTGCCCGTCGCGGATTTTCACCACGATCGCGTCGATGAAGATCGCCGCATAGACCTCATCCAGCGGCCTCGAGGACCACTCGTTCATCTCCTCGATGACCTTGTCTGTGATTCTGGAGATCGTCTCCTTCGAGACGCTGGCGCCATAGATCTGCGCGAAGTGCGCACTGATCTCACCCGTGGTGAGCCCGTGCGCATACAGCGACAACACGATCTCCTCGACCCCGTTCAACCGACGTTGACGTTTCTTCACGATCTGCGGCTCGAACGACCCGTCACGGTCGCGCGGCACATCAATCGTGACCTGCCCGGTCGCTTCGGTCAGCACCGTCTTGGGTCTCGTCCCGTTACGCACGTTCCTGTCCTCGCCATCCGGGTCAGCATGGTTCTTCTCATGCCCGCGATGCTCCGTGAGCTCCTCGTTTAGCGCGGTCTCGAGCACGTTCTTCGTGAACAGTTTCAACAACCCGTCGGGGCCGGTCAAGGCCAGGCCTTGTTCCTTGGCCAGCCGGACCAGCTCTGCCGCCGCAGCGGCCTCCGCGGACCGATCATCATCGTGGTGTTTCTTCGGACTCACAACTTCCAGTGTCGTTGTCATCACGGCACCTTTCCCGCCACGCATCACGCGCGGCGCGTCAGGCCGGAAACACCGTTAAACCCACAGTCCCCGCCGAGTACATCTAGGCGGTATGAAGTAACCGCTCAGGGCTGCTGGGGGGGCGGGCCGGGGCCTCGCTCAAAAGATTCGTGGGTTACCGAACAGGGGCGTCCTGCTCGCTATCTGACATTGTGGGAAGCCCCGGTGTTTACGGAGCGTACGAGTGTGGGACTGGACGTGCACGCACGATCGGTTGTCACCGCAGCGATCGATGGCGTCACGGGTGAGCTGGTCGAGGCTAGATTGGCGCCGTCGCATGAGCATGTCCGATCCTGGCTGGACGGCTTATATGGCCCGGTGGTCGAGGCCGATGAGGCCGGACCGACGGGGTTCGGGCTGTATCGGACGTTGGCCTCGGAGGGGATCCGCTGCGAGGTGGTCGCGACGAGCAAGTTTCAGCGCCCTAGCTGTAGTTCCCCGGGAGGTTGTGAACGCGGTCGGCGGGGACGAAGCCTCCGATTCCGGTGTGGGGTCTGTGGTGATTGTAGGAGTGCAACCAGTCGGCGTAGGTCGCTGAGCGGTCCTCGTCAGACAGGTAGATCTGGGCGTATGCCCACTCGTCCATCAGGGTTCGGTTGAAGCGTTCGACCTTGCCGTTGGTTTGGGGCCGGTATGGCCGTGTCCGGCGGTGCTTGACGTTCTCGCCGAGTGCTGCGGCGAAGACGTATGACC
>NZ_MIJB01000015.1 GCF_002174305.1 Aeromicrobium sp. PE09-221
GTGGGGGGGGGGGGAGGGGGGTGAAAACGGGTCGGCGGGGGGGCGGGGGGGGGGGGGGGCGGGGGGCGCACGGGGGGGAGGTCTCAGCCCCGCTCATCGTTCCTCCTCAGGACGGGCGAAGTGGCGGTGGGACCGGCCGGCCGGTCCCACCGCCACTTCGCTTCCACGATGCACGATGTCAGCTGTTGGCGCCCTCGAGCGCGTCAGCGAAGTCGTTGAGGAACTCCGTGTACGTCTGGATGCCCTCATTCGTGTACGTGTCGGCGGGCATGTACACGATCTGATCATTCTGCACGGCCGTGACGCCCGCGAGCGCCTCGGAGTTCTCCAGGATGTCGGCGGCGGGTTCCACATCGCCCTCGCCGACGGCCGCGTCACGATCCATCACGAGGATCCAGTCCGGGTTGGAGTCGGCGATCGCCTCGACCGAGATGTCATCGCCCTGGTGATCGTCGGACGCCCCGTCGATCTCGAGCGCGGGTGTCAGGCCGAGGATGTCGAAGATCGGGCCGAGGGTGCGCCCCACCGTGGGAGCGAGATAGCCGATCTCACCCCCGGAGGTGTTGACAGCCATGACGCTCTGTCCCTCATCGTAGGCGGACCTCGCCCGCTCGACGGCCTCATCGAAGTCGTCGACGAGCTGCTGAGCCTCGTCCTGCTTGTCGAAGATCTCGCCGAGCACGGTGACCTGTCGCTTGAGCTCCTCATCGAAGGGCTCGCCCTCGCGCGGTTCGAGCTCGAGGACAGCGGCGTCAGGCACCAGCTCAGCGATCTGGTCGTCGTAGTCGACGAAACGCTGGCCACTGATGACCAGATCCGGTTCGACGGCGACGATCTGCTCGAGATCGGGCTCTCGGTGGTTGCCGATGTCGATGATCGAGTCGTCGGTGGTGTAGTCGATGGTGTCGGGCATGAGCGAGACGGCCGCGGCACTCAGCTCGATGTCCCAGTCCGCGAGGGTCTCGAAGGTTCGATTGTCGAGGGCGACGACCGAGGCCGGTGGGGAGGCCACGGTCTGCGTGCCGTTGTTGTCCTCCACCTCGACGGTACTGCTCTCATTCGCCGGCGTGTCGTCGTCGGAGCCCGACGAGGAGCACGCCGCGAGGACGAGGGCGGACACCGCGACGACTGAGAGTGTCGCGATCGGACGGCGCAAGGACATCGATTTCTCCTTCTGGCGGACGGCTAACGAGTCGATCGGCCTTCACTGCCGCCGACCGAAGACAGGCTAACCTAACTACAATGCCGAATGGCCTCCTCCCCTACCCCTTGTGAACTGGCTCATAGTGGGGCATGCTGGGCATGGCAAGAAGAACTCCACAGCGACCCGGTCCCGGTACCCACGCGGCGATCTCCCGTCCCACAGGGCAGTCGTCTCGGGACATCCGCATAGCGGCCCCGCGGCGATGATTCGACGAAGGCACGCTTGGTAGCCGATCACCGGGTTGATGGCGGCGTCACCCTACGCGGGTGGCGCCGCCGCCTTGTGCCCAGCGAGATCCACCGCCGTGGCTGGACCATGCCAGCGCATCGGGTGGTGAGCTATTCCGCACCTGCGCGCCGAAAGTGCGTGATCACTCACCTGGGTGATGCGATGAGCAGCGCGCCGAATACGGTCGAGAGATGCGCACGACACCGCAAGCGAGTCAGCGCGAGAGCGGTGACGCCTCCGCGGCGCGGGTCGCGGCCTCGGCGGCATACAGCAGCCATTGATGCACGCCTGTGCCGTCACTGGACCGATAGCCCTCGAGGGCGGCGAAATAACCCGGGGCGTCGGCGACATGTCCGGCCTCGGGGACGGTGACCGAGGCCGGATCGATGCCCTTGGCCACCCAGACCAGACGCTCGGCGGCACGCGCCACGACGGCATTGTGCGATACGAACGCCCCGGCATCGGCGATCTCCGCGTGGACCAGGGCGGCCACCACCAAGCCCGGCGCCTCCGTCGGCTGACCGAGGAGCCGCGCGAGATTGGTCAACCGGGCGACGCCCTCGGGGTTGACCGGACGGCCGAGCTCGGCGTCGTCGATGCTTCCGGCCGCGGCGATCGCGTGAATGCGGGCGAGGGCCTGCACCGGCGAACGCTGCCAGGCCGGCAGCAGCCCCAGCAGCTCGGTCGACAATCGCACCGCGCCCCGGGCGGTCGCGTCCCCGGCGCCGGCGGCGAGCTCATCGACCGTGTACGCCGAGCCCTCCAGAGTCGCGGTGGCCCAGGCGCCGAGCAGCAGTGCCTGCGCGGTGTCCTCCGGGGCGGTCTTGCGCAGGCCGCGGTCGCGCAGCACGGCGTCGATCCCGTCTCGAGCTGCGGCGGCGGCGGACGGAACACCCTCCAGCGAGGCGGCCGCGATGAACGGATCGGACACCACGGCAGCGTATCGCCATCTCGCCGGGTGGACGGACGCTGCCCCACCGCACCGGAGGGGCCCGGCGACGGCCACCACGGCGCGTGGGATCTGACCCGATCGGGCCATGAGGACAGTTACGATCGAGGGGTGAACCCCGTCGCGCCCGCAGCACGCGCCCTCAACTGGTTGGTCGGCGACCACCTGGCGCTCGTGCTGCATGTCGGCGACGGCCCCCTCGCCTATGAGCTGGCTGACCAAGGACACGATGTCACGATCGTCGGCGATGACGTGACCACCGTCCGCCACCAGCACATCTCCTATGTCCGTTCTCAGGGCGACCTCCTGCCCTTCCGCTCGCGCAGCTTCGAGGCCGTCGTCGCGCCCGAGATCGACGACGAGGTCACCGCCCTCGGCGAGTACGCGCGGGTCCTGACCGACGACGGCCTGCTGTCGACCATCGCCCGCCGCTATGACGACTCGATCCCCTGGATGCGCAAGCTGCGCACCATCACCGGGGACCGCTCGGGTGACGTCACACCCGTCGCCACGTTCACCGCCTCGGGACTCTTCAACGTGCCCGAGCGCCAGGAGTTCAATGCCTGGGAGGAGCTGGACTTCCCGACCCTCATGCGCTTCGCGGAGACGACCAAGCACCCGTCGGTGCCCGGTTCCGCCCTCGGCGCCGTGCGCGACCTATGGCGCGAGTACGGCGAGCAGACCGGATCCCTCAGGCTGCGCCACGAGACGATCTGCCTGCGGGCACGTGTGGACAAGTCACAGCTCGCGGCCGAGCCCGATCCGCCCGACACCGTCCTCATCGACTTCCGGTGACATGACCGATCTGGCGCTCGCCGCCGTGTTACTGGTGGCCGGGCTCGGCGCGGCCCTGCTGATCCGCTGGCGCTATCTGGGCCGTCGGCGAGGGCTCGGATCCCCCGAGGAGAGGGCCACCTATACGACCCTGCACACCGCCTCCCTCGCCGCCCCGGCGCTGCGCGGTGGGCTCACGGCCGAGAGCGCCGGCCGGGCCGTGCCGCATCTGCGCGCACTCATCGGCGCCCGGACCGCGGGCCTCACCGACGCGCAGGGGCCCTTGGCCTGGGAGGGCGATCCCGCCTGGGCCGAGACCGCACAGGCGGTCCGCGACGTGCTCGACAGCGGGCGACCTCAGGCCGCCGGCGATGCCTTCGCCGCGCCGCTGACCGTGGAGGGCCGGGTCGTCGGCACCCTCGTCGTCGCCGACGACGCCCCCTCGGCAGGACTGGCACGGACGGTGACCGAGGTCGCCCGGTGGGTCTCCAGTCAGCTCGAGCTCGCCGAGTTCGATGCCTCCCGCACCGCGCTTATGGAAGCCGAGCTGCGGGCGCTGCGGGCGCAGATCTCCCCGCACTTCATCTACAACTCGCTCGGAGCGATCGCCTCCTTCGTCCGGACCGATCCCGAGCGAGCCCGCGAGTTGCTGCTGGAGTTCGCGGACTTCACCCGGTACTCGTTCCGCCAGCACGGCGAGTTCACGACCCTCGCTGAGGAACTGCGCTCGATCGAGCGCTATCTCGTCCTGGAGAAGGCGCGATTCGGCGACCGGCTGCGGGTCATGACCCGGGTGGCGCCGGAGGTGCTCAATGTGACGGTGCCCTTCCTGTCGGTCCAGCCGCTCGTGGAGAACGCGGTGCGGCACGGACTGGAGAAGAAGGACGGCACAGGGACGATCACGGTCGTCGCGGAGGACGCCGGGGCCGAATGTCTGATCTGGATCGAGGACGACGGAGTGGGCGCCGAGCCCGATGTCGTCCGCAGCGTCCTCTCCGGGCACGGCGACTCCATCTCGGTCGGCCTGGCGAATGTCGACGAGCGGTTGCGCACCGTCTACGGCAACGACCACGGCATCGTGGTCGAGACCGGCCCGGGGCTCGGCACCAAGGTCACGATGCGTGTGCCGAAGTTCGCCCCCGGCGTCGACTGACGGCCGTCCGGCCCCACTCGCGCCCCGTAGACTCACGGGGTGAAGTTCCTCAACGGACAGCAGCCGACGCACGACCTCACGTACAACGACGTCTTCATGGTGCCGAGCCGATCGGACGTGACCAGCCGTTTCGACGTCGACCTCTCGGCGAGCGACGGCACCGGTACGACCCTCCCGCTCGTGGTGTCGAACATGACCGCCATCTCCGGGCGACGCATGGCCGAGACCGTCGCGCGTCGCGGTGGCATCGCGATCATCCCGCAGGACATCCCCGTGGACGTCGTGGCCGCGACGGTCCGCCGGGTCAAGGGCGCTCACACCGTCTTCGATACCCCGGTCACGCTGTCCCCGTCGATGACGATCGGCGAGGCATTGAGCTTGATCCCCAAGCGGTCGCACGGCGGGGCTGTCGTCGTCGACGAGGGCAAGCTGGTCGGCATCGTCACTCCGCGCGACGGCGCCGAGATCGACCGCTTCGCCCAAGTCCGCGAGGTGATGCGCACCGACACCTTCACGGTCGATGCCGGCCTCGATCCGCGCGAGTACTTCAACGAGCTCTCCGCCCAGCACGTGCCCTTCGCGCCAGTGCTCGACGGTGGCGACCTGCTCGGTGTCATCACCCGCAAGGGCGCTTTGCGCTCGACGATCTACACCCCCGCGGTCGATGCCGAGGGATGGTTGCTCATCGGGGCCGCGGTGGGCATCAACGGCGACGTCCGCGGCAAGGCCGATGCGCTGCTGGACCTCGGCATCGATGTGCTCGTGGTCGACACAGCGCACGGCCATCAGGAGAAGATGATCGAGGCATTGCGCGTCGTCGCCGATGCCCGCGACGCCTTCGCCGAGCGCATCGGTCGCCGCGTCCAGATCGCGGCGGGCAATATCGTCTCCGCGGACGGCACCCGGGAGCTGGTGGACGCCGGAGCCGACATCGTCAAGGTCGGAGTCGGCCCCGGTGCCATGTGCACGACCCGCATGATGACCGGTGTCGGGCGTCCGCAGTTCTCCGCCGTGCTCGAATGCGCCGAGGCCGCCGATGTGCTCGGCGCGAGCGTCTGGGCCGACGGCGGAGTCCGCTTCCCGCGCGATGTGGCCCTCGCCCTCGCGGCAGGTGCGGGCAGTGTGATGATCGGCTCGTGGTTCGCCGGCACGCACGAGAGTCCCGGGGACCTCAAGATCGCCTCGGACGGCCGCGCGTACAAGGAGTCCTTCGGCATGGCGTCGTCGCGCGCCGTCGCCAACCGCACGCGCGACGCGGCGGGCTTCGAGAAGGCCCGTATGGCGTTGTTCGAGGAGGGCATCTCCACCTCGCGGATGTTCCTGGATCCCGAGCGCCCGGGTGTCGAGGACCTCATCGATCAGATCACCGCGGGTGTCCGTTCGAGCTTCACCTATGCGGGTGCGCGCAGCCTGGAGCAGTTCCGCGAGCGCTCGATCGTCGGCATCCAGTCGACCGCAGGCTACGACGAAGGACGCCCCCTCCACGCCAGCTGGTGATCCCGCCACGGAACGGTGAGTAGGCGACCATTCCCACAGCACAGCGGTGTGTAGGCGCCCTTCTCAAGCCAGGAAAGGACGCCTACTCACCGGCCTCCTCGGACGGGAGCGAACAACGAGTGCCAGCGTCGGGCGAAGAGGGGTGCTGGACCCTGGTAGCCACGCTCGACATCCCTCGCGAACTGCCGCGGATTTTCCGCGTGCTGGCGGCCCTCGTACTCGATCGCCAACATCCACACGCGATAGAGCAGGTCGACGATCCCGATCTCGCGCGCGCCGTCGTACACGGGTGCGTTGACATCGGGTGCCGGCAGTCCCGAAAACGCGAGGTATGCGCGCACCCGTGACTCCTTCGGCGAACGGCTGAGCGCATCCAGATGCGGCAAGACTCGCAGGCTCTGCGCCGCGCCTGGACGCCACGACTGAGTCCGGGCGATCCAGGCAATCTCATCGGTCGTCGCGTGCTCGCGATGGAGCAGTCAGTCGCGGATGACGATGAGGTCCAGCAGTCGGCCGGTCGCGCAGGCCTGAACGAAGGCCGATGCGAGGGTGACTCCGCGATCGTCGCAGGGAGGGAGAACCTCCGTCCGAGGAACGAAGACGCCGGGCAGGCGCAGATGCAGATCGCCGCTCACCGTGAAGTGGATCGGGCGGGGATCGCCGAGGAGCAGGCCGAGGTCATGGAGACGGCTGAGATGGCTCACGTGTGCGCGTTCCGGCAGCGCCAGTCGCGCCGCCTGAATCCAACCGTGGACGTCCATGCCGACCCCAGCGACACTCCATACACGGGGAAATAGCCGAACGAATCGCCGCCCACGCAGCATCTTCTCGGTCACTCCGAGCTCGCGTGCCATCGCATGGGTGAAGGGTCCGGCCATGAGCTCGGGAGGGATGGGGCGCGTCATGGAACCAGTCATCCCAAGGAAATACGGATCTGGCCAGAGCCGTATCACGGGACTGTGGATAATCTCCACCACGCACGACCGACGAGGGGCGGTGACTCAGCGTGCGGGGCGCGCTTCCAGGCCGGTGAGGATGATCGAGAGTCCGCGGTCGAAGGAGTTATCGAGGTCAGCGTCCTCCTCGATGGCACCGACGGCGCTGGCCTGGCGATGGGTCTGCGTCGACTGCGTGTGGCCGAAGGTGAACAGCAGCAGCGTGCGCGCCCCGTCATCGCCTACGAGATCGGCGAGCCGCTTCTCGACCCCGGACACCCCCAACCGGAAAGCCGAGGCAGTGGCGACGACCTCGGCGCCGTCGCGCACCGCGAGCATGGCGCTGCGCAGGGCATGGCACAACGATCTCGCATCTTCGCCGTCGACCTCGGACACCAGCTCATCGGCCATCAGCGCCAACAATGTCTGCTTGTTCGGCACATGGTGATAGAGGGCGCTGGGCTGAACCTCCAGCTCGGATGCGACCCGGCGCATCGAGCAGAACTCCAGCCCATAGGAGTCGAGCACGCGCAGAGCCGCTGCGACGACATCGGGGAGGCTGTTGGCCATGGCAGCATCCTATCGGGTAGCCTGAACGGCGTTCAGGTGAACACCGTTCAGTTCCTATGAGGAGTCCATCCATGACGACCCGCAGCCCGGCCCGTCGCCGCTCGTCGGCGGCCGACCTCGCCCTCATCACCACCTTCGCTGCCGTCATCGGCGTCTGCGCGGTCCTTCCCGCGATCACCGGCGTGGCCGGCGTCCCCTTCACCCTGCAGATGTTCGGCATCTTCATCGCCGGTGCACTGCTCGGCCCCATCCGCGGGTTCCTGGCCGTCCTCCTCTATCTCGCCGTCGCGACCGCCGGCGTGCCGATCTTCACGCAGGGCCAGGCCGGACCGGGCGTCTGGGCCGGGACCACCGGCGGCTACCTGCTCGCCTTCCCCTTCGCCGCGCTGCTGGTCGGCGCTGCGGCCGCTCTCGTGGCGCGTCGTGGTCCGGCGGTGTTCACCGTGACCGTGGCACTCGTGGCGGCGGTCGTGACCGTCGCGGTCGTCGGCACCCTCGGCACCCTCGGCATGGCGCGCGCCATGGACGTTCCCCTCGGCGTCGCGTGGGGCTATGCGACCCCCTTCTTCCTGGTGGATATCGTCAAGGGCGCCCTCGCTGCCGTCGTGGCCGCCGCGGTGCACCGGGCGTTCCCTCAGTTGCTGCGCGGGTAACGTCGACCCGTGATCGAGCTGCACAGTGCGAGCGTCGTCGTCGACTCCCCCGACGGCCCGATCACCCTGCTCCACCCCACGAGTCTGAGCCTGACGGAGCATCGGATCGGCATCATCGGTCCCAACGGCTCGGGCAAGTCGACACTGGTCCGCCTGATCAACGGCCTCGTCCTCCCGGCGACGGGCGAGGTGTTGATCGACGGACTCGACACCGGACGAGAGGGCCGCGAGGTGCGTCGCCGAGTCGGTTTCGTCTTCACACATCCAGACTCCCAGCTCGTCATGCCGACACCACTGGAGGACGTGACCCTCTCCCTGCGCCGGAGCGTCGCGAACAAGTCTGAACGCCGCGAACGGGCCCGTGAGGTGCTCTCGGAGATCGGACTCGCCGATCGTGCGGATGTCTCGGTGCACGCGCTGTCGGGCGGGCAGAAGCAGCTACTCGCCCTCGCGGGGGTGTTGGCGACCGAGCCCGAGCTCGTCGTGGCGGACGAGCCCACCACGCTGCTCGATCTGAGGAACGCCCGCCTCGTCGCCGCCCGGCTCTTCGGGCTCCGCCAGCGGCTCGTGCTCGTGACCCACGATCTCGACCTCGCCCGCCGATGCGACCGGGTCCTCGTCGTCGACGATGCGCGAGTCGTGTTCGACGGGGCCCCGGACGCCGCCGTCGATCACTACATCGCTCTGGCCGAGGCGACCCCATGAGCCGGCGAAGAACCGAGATCTGCTCCCTGTTCGCGCTCTCGATTGACGAACAGGGAGCACATCTCCATGCGGTGGCGACATGACTGAGCTGTTGGGTGTGTACCGCCCGGGGAGGACGCTGCTGCACCGCACCGGCCCCGGACCGAAGCTGGCATTCCTGGCGCTCTGGTCGATCGCGGTCGTGGCCCTACGTGGGCCGGTCGCGTCACCCATCTTCGTGGCCGTCGCTGTCGTCATCGCCGCGTGGTCGGGACTCCGGCTGCGGCGGTCGCTGCGGACGATGCGCGGGCTCCTCCTGATGCTCACACTCATCGCCGCCTTCCAGACCTGGCAGCGCGGCGTCGACGTCGCGATCGCGGTGGTGTCGAGCCTGCTGGCCCTCTTCCTCATCGGTCTGGCATTCACCGCCACGACGGCAGCCGATGATCTGCTGAACACCGTCGAACGGCTCGTCGCTCCCCTGCGCTTCGTCGGCCTGCGGCCCGAGCGGATCGCCCTCGCCTTCGCTCTCGTGCTCCGTGCCCTGCCCGCGGTCCTGGAGGTCGCGCGGGAGACACGCGCGGCGGCCCGCGCGCGTGGACTCGATCGCAGTCCTCGGGCACTGCTCGTGCCCTTCGTCATCCGAGTCGTGGCCCACGCCTATGCCACAGGTGACGCGCTCGCCGCCCGCGGTCTCGACGACTAGGGAATCACCGATGAGTGGGCCACCTCGGCGGGAACGGTGACCTGCGCGTCTCGAACAGGTCGAGCGGGTTGTCGGGTTCCGGGCGGGCCGCGCACGAAGGATGTGCTGCCGACCTGGACCCCCCTCCACACGGCCACACGAGGTCCCTATCCCTGCATCAAGCAGCTAGACGCGACGCGTGAACGTCAGGTGCACCACGCCGGTCGGCGAAGACACCGCCTCGAGGTCGTATCGCTCCTCGAGCGACTCCAACCCGTCCCAGAGGCGCACACCTCGCCCCAGCACGATCGGCACCTGGACCACGTGCATCACGTCGATGAGACCGGCGCCGAGGAAGTCACGGACCGTCGTCGGCCCTCCCCCGACGCGCACGTCGAGGTCGCCGGCGGCCTCACGGGCGAGCGCCAGCGCCTCGGCGGGTGGAGCGTCCACGAAGTGGAAGACCGTCCCACCCTCCATCTCGATCGACGGCCGGGGATGGTGAGTGAGGACGAAGACCGGCGTGTGGAACGGGGGATTCGGTCCCCACCAGCCGCGCCACTCCTGTTCGGTGCCCAGGTCCGGCCAGGGTCCGGTGAGGGGCCAGAACTTGCCCCGCCCCATGATCTCGGCACCGACCCCGTCCTCGTGCCGTCGCGCGAAGGACTCGTCCACGCCGTTGCTGCCGCCGGACTCCCCGAGCATCCTGCGGCCGAAGCGGGTGGCGAACATCCACTCGTGCAACCGCTCTCCCGCGTGCCCGAAGGGGTCCTCGAAGCTGAGGCCTTCGCCGGTGCCGAAGCCGTCGAGGGAGATCGAGAAGTTGTGCACGACGACCTGGGACATGAAGACTCCTCCACCATAATGTTCCGCCGCACAGCCTGAGGCCGCGACGCGACGGCCGGATGTGACTACCATCACCAAGGTGACTGCCCTGCGCACGCTCGTGGTCGATGACGAGCAGCCGGTGCTCGATGAGCTCGTCTGGCTGCTGGGACGCGACGACCGCATCGCCGACCCGATCGCCACAGCGCACTCGGGCACCGAGGCGCTCCGCCGGCTCGAGAGGGGCGATATCGACCTCGTCTTCCTCGACATCGCGATGCCGGGGCTGAGCGGTATCGAGATAGCGCGGCTGCTGGGACGTTTCTCGCAGGCACCGCAGATCATCTTCGTCACCGCACACGACGCGCACGCCGTGGAGGCCTTCGAGCTCGACGCCGTCGACTACCTGCTCAAACCGTTGCGCGAGGAACGACTCCGCGAGAGCATCCGCCGTGCGTCGGCCGAACGCGACATGGTCCACGACGCCGATGACACGATCGCCGTGGAGCTCGCCGGGGTCACCCGCTTCGTCTCGCGTTCGCACGTCACCTATGCCGAGGCACAGGGCGACTACGTCCGATTGCATCTGCTCGACGGTACCAGCCATCTGATCCGCGCATCGTTGACCGCACTCGCCGACGAGTGGGAGAGCGCGGGCTTCCGTCGCGTGCACCGCAGCATCGTGGTCAACCGGGCCCATCTCGTCGAGGCCCGATCACAGGGCGGTGGCGCGACCCTGGTGCTGCCCTCGGGCGACGGGACGACTGAGGTGCCGGTGTCCCGTCGGCACCTGCGCGACCTGCGCGAGCTCATCGGCGAGTTCAGCCCATGACCCCGCCACCGGAGCCGTGGGGAGGGAACGGATGAGCGAGCCGCGGAGGGAGCGGATCACCAGCCCGTTGACGAGTGCGCGGACCCATGTGCCGCGCACCGTGCGACAGGAGATCGATGAGTCGACCGGCGTCGGTCAGGTCTATGTCCGCAGCCTCGTGCGTTCGCAGCTGCGCGCGGCACTGACTGTCGTGGCGACTGTGGCGCTGACCATCGGCCTCCTTCCTCTCGTGTTCCTGGTGTTCGGCGACCTCTCCCGCACCACCGTCGCCGGTATCGGACTGCCCTGGATCGTGCTCGGCGTCGCCGTCTACCCCGCGATCCTCGTCCTCGGCTGGCTCTACGTGCGCTTCGCCGAGCGGGCCGAGCTGGATTTCGCCGCCCTCGTGGAGACCTCCGGCCAGGAGGAGGAGCCGTGAACTCGGGTGCCGCGGTCGCGGCGATCTTCGTGGTGACGGTCGCAACGGTCACCATCGGTGCCCTCGGCCTGCGGATCAGCCGCACGACCAGTGACTTCTACGTCGCCTCGCGGACGGTGTCGCCGGGGCTGAACAGTTCGGCGATCAGCGGCGAGTATCTGTCTGCGGCGTCCTTCCTGGGCATCGCGGGTCTCGTACTGACCTTCGGCGCGGACATGCTCTGGTATCCGATCGGGTGGACCACGGGCTATCTGCTGCTGCTGGTCTTCGTCGCTGCTCCCCTGCGGCGCTCGGGGGCCTACACGATCCCGGACTTCGCCCAGTTGCGACTCGGATCGAGCGGGGTCCGACTGACGTGCACCTGGCTGGTCGTCGGTGTCGGATGGCTCTATCTGATGCCGCAATTCCAAGGCGCGGGGCTGACGGTACAGGCGACGACCGGGGCACCTTCCTGGGTGGGCACGGCGCTCGTTGCTGTGGTGGTCGTGGTCAATGTGCTCTCCGGCGGCATGCGCAGCATCACCTTCGTGCAGGCCTTCCAGTACTGGGTCAAGCTCGCCGCGATGCTGGTGCCGCTGGCCTTCCTGCTGCTGGTGTGGCGCTCGGACGGCGCCCCGGGTCCGGTCGCCCCGGAGCAGTGGTTCGCCCCGCTGGGCGCCGCCACCCCGCAGAGCGTCTACACGACCTATGCAGTGATCATCGCGACCTTCCTGGGCACGATGGGACTGCCACATGTGGTGGTCCGCTTCTACACCAATCCCGACGGTCGGGCGGCGCGTCGGACGACGCTGATCGTGCTCGTACTGCTCGGCGTGTTCTACCTGTTGCCGACCGTCTACGGCGTCCTCGGACGCATCTATGCCCCCGATCTGGTCGACGCGGGCCAGGCCGACACGGTCGTCCTGGAACTGCCGGGCCGGATGATCGACGGGGTAGCGGGCGATGCGCTCTCCGCGCTGCTGATGGGCGGGGCGTTCGCGGCCTTCCTCTCGACCTCATCCGGGGTGACGATGGCGCTCGCCGGGGTGGTCGGGCAGGGCCTCAGCCGCCGCTCTTGGTGGCCCTCGCGGTGGTCCCAGGTGGCCGCGCTCCGGTGGGCCGCGGCCGCGTGCGTGTCCGTGCCTCTCGCGCTCGGACTGCTCGCCCAGCCGATCCCGGTGGCCAACTCGGTCGTGTTCGCCTTCGCCCTCGCGGCGTCGACCTTCTGTCCGCTGCTGGTACTGGGCATCTGGTGGCGGGGGCTGACCGCGCCGGGTGCTGTCGCCGGACTGGTCGGTGGCGGGCTCGCGGCGACGGCCGCGCCCCTGCTGACCCTCACCGTCGCCCCGTCCGGCTGGCTCGGCACGCTCCTCGCCCAGCCGGCGGCCTGGTCGGTGCCGCTGGGCTTCGCCCTGATGATCGGGGGCTCTCTGCTGACCCGGTCGCGAGTCCCCACCGATGTCACCCACACGATGGTCCGGCTGCACACCCCCGAGCGGCTTCGCCTCGACCGCGGCTGACCTCCGACGAGGCGGTAGACCGTCAACCTCATCGAGACCCGATGGGGTCGGCCCGGTCCCCCTACCCGATCCGTAGGGTTGGCCAGGCACCGCCACCTGCGCAGCGGAGCTTCCTAGAATGAGCGCCATGTACCGTCCGCCGTTCACCGGGGTCGACGACGACGCTGAGATCCGCTCCTTCGTCGCCGAGGTAGCCGCGGGCGAGGTCGTGACCTCGGGCCACGACGGCTTTCCCCGCTCCACCCGGCTCCCGCTCGTATGGCGCGAGGACCTGCTCATCGCCCACTTCGCGCGCGCCAATGACCACTGGCGCGAGATCGCCGACGGATCCCCCGTCCTCGTGATCGTCGGCGGCATCGAGGGCTATGTCTCGCCGAGCTGGTACGCGAGCAAGCGCGAGCACGGCCGCGTCGTGCCCACCTGGAACTACGAATCGGCGCAGATACGCGGTCGCGCGCGCGTCATCGAGGATCCCGACTGGCTCCGGGGGGCGGTCACCGCTCTCACGGAAGCCCATGAACGTCGGCGGCCCGACTCCTGGGAGGTCAGCGACGCGCCCGAGCGATTCGTCGAGGGCCAGCTGCGGGGGATCGTCGGCCTCGAGATCCGCATCGAGGACGTCGCCGCCAAGGCGAAGCTCAGCCAGAACCGCTCCGCCGCCGACCGCCAGGGTGTCGTGGAGGGCCTGGACGCGAGTGACGATCCCCGCGACCAGATCCTCGCCGAGCGCATGCGGCGCGTGTGAGCGAGTCCGACATGCTGCGGACTCGATCCGCGGTGCCGTTCGTCGTTCCCAGGACACCGCTCATCGCGTGACCCACGCCACATATCGACCTCGATCGGCCCTTGAGCGACCAGCCCGCGAACCATCTGGCACACCCCCGCGCGACGGTCCTAGCGTCGGCTCACGGCGCCACCGCCGCGCGCCGAGCCGATAACGAAAGGGGGAGCCATGGCCGAACCGATCTCACCTGAGACCCATGCCGCCTATGAGCGCGTCCACGCGACCGCGGAGTTCGCCGAGCTCAGGAACAACTACCGCAGCTTCGTGCTGCCGATGACCGTGGCATTCATGGTCTGGTACCTGCTATACGTGATCGCATCGAACTGGATGCCGGGCTTCATGAACACGCAGGTCTTCGGCACGATCAATGTCGCGCTGCTCTTCGGCCTGCTGCAGTTCATCACCACCTTCGGCATCGCCTGGTGGTACGCCCGGTACTCCGCACGCAAGATGGACCCGCTCGCGGACGATCTGCGCGACGGCTTCGAACGGGAGGTCGGCCAGTGACCACCTCACTGCTCTCCTCCGACGTCCTCCTCGCCGCGAGCGAGGAGTCGAATCAGGCCCTGACCGCCTCGCTCTTCGGCCTGGTCGTGGTCCTCACCGTGGGCATCACCTTCTGGGCGAGCCGGAACACCAAGACCGCCGCCGACTACTACGCGGGCGGACGCTCCTTCTCCGGCGTCCAGAACGGCTTCGCCATCGGCGGCGACTACATGTCCGCCGCCTCCTTCCTCGGGATCTCCGGGGCGATCGCGCTCTCCGGTTACGACGGCTTCCTGTACTCGATCGGGTTCCTGGTCGCCTGGCTCGTCGCGCTCCTGCTCATCGCCGAGCTGCTGCGCAACTCCGGACGGTTCACGATGGCCGATCAGCTGGCCTATCGGATGCGGCAGCGACCGATCCGCCAGGCCGCGGCGATCTCGACCGTGGTGGTCTCGATCTTCTACCTGCTGGCGCAGATGGTCGGCGCCGGCGCGCTCGTCTCGCTGCTGCTCGGGGTCGACTCGCAGGCGGCCAAGAACATCACCATCGTCTCGGTCGGCGTGCTGATGATCTTCTATGTCGTCGTCGGCGGCATGAAGGGCACGACCTGGGTGCAGATCGTCAAGGCCGTCCTGCTGATGTTCGGCACCCTGTTGATCAGCGTCCTGGTCCTCGCCAAGTTCGGCTTCAATCTCTCCGACCTGCTCGGCACGGCGGCCGAGGCGAGCGGCAAGGGCCAGGCCTTCCTCGAACCCGGGTTGAAGTACGGTATCTCGACGACGAGCAAGATCGACTTCCTGTCCCTCGGCATCGCCCTCGTGCTCGGCACCGCCGGACTTCCCCACATCCTGGTGCGCTTCTACACCGTGCCGACCGCCAAGCAGGCACGTGTCTCGGTGCTCTGGGCGATCGGCCTGATCGGCACCTTCTACCTGATGACCCTCGTGCTCGGCTTCGGTGCCGCGGCACTCGTCACCGGTGACGCCAAGGATCAGATCGCGGCATCGGGAGGCAATCTCGCGTCCCCGCTGCTCGCCGAGGCCATCGGCGGTGGTCCCGGCACGCTGGGCGGCGCGGTGCTGCTGGCATTGATCTCGGCCGTCGCCTTCGCGACGATCCTCGCCGTGGTCGCCGGCCTCACCCTGACCTCCGCCTCCTCGGTGGCACACGACCTCTACGCGAATGTGTGGCGCAAGGGCAAGGCCAGCGAGAAGGACGAGGTGAAGGTGGCGCGGATCTCGGCCTTCATCATCGGCGGCGTCGCGATCGCCCTGGCCATCCCGGGCCAGAGCCTGAATGTCGCCTTCCTGGTGGCACTCGCCTTCGCGGTCGCGGCCTCGGCCAATCTGCCCGCGCTGCTCTACAACCTGTTCTGGAAGCGCTTCAACACCCGCGGTGCGTTGTGGAGCATCTACGGCGGCCTGATCTCGGCGGTCGGCCTGGTGTTCTTCAGCCCGGTCGTCTCCGGCAAGGTCGACCCGGACACGGGCGCCAGCCTGTCGCTCTTCCCCGCGAGCGTCGACTTCAGCTGGTTCCCACTGGAGAACCCGGGCATCGTGTCGATCCCGCTCGGCTTCTTCCTCGGTTGGCTGGGCACGGTCACCTCCTCGGACAAGGGCTCGGTCGAGCGGTTCGCCGAGCTGGAGGTGCGCGCCCTCACCGGGGCAGGCGCCGAGAAGTGAGACCCCGGGGAGCGCCCCGTCGGGGGTGGGCGCTCCCCGGCCCCTTCGCCCGCCGGCGTGGTGTGCGACACAATCATGAACAGGAACCCATCCAAGGAGAGACATCCCGTGACCGAGACAGGCATCGACAACCTCGCCCGTGAAGATCGCGTCTTCGAGCCGCCGGCGGCGATCGCCGAGCACGCGAACGTCACGGCGGCCGCATACGAGGAGGCCGCCGCGGACCGGTTGGGCTTCTGGCGCACGCAGGCCGAACGGCTGGACTGGCAGACCCCCTTCACCGAGGTACTGGACTGGAGCAACCCGCCCTTCGCGAAGTGGTTCGCCGACGGCAAGCTCAATGTCGCCTACAACTGCGTGGACCGCCATGTGGAGGCGGGTCGCGGCGACAAGGTCGCCTTCCACTTCGTGGGGGAGCCCGGCGACACGCGCACCCTCACCTATGCCGATCTGAAAGACGAGGTCAGCAAGGCAGCCAACGCCCTCACCGATCTCGGCGTCCGAGCGGGGGATCGCGTCGCGATCTACCTGCCGATGATCCCCGAGGCCGTCATCGCGATGCTCGCGTGTGCGCGGCTGGGCGCGCCCCACACCGTCGTGTTCGGCGGCTTCAGCTCCGACGCGCTCTCCAGCCGGATCACCGACTGCGAGGCCAAGGTCGTCATCACCGCCGACGGCGGCTACCGGCGCGGCAATCCCTCGAGTCTCAAGCCGGCGGTCGACGAAGCCCTCGGCAAGGTCGACGGCATCGTGGAGCATGTGCTGGTCGTCCGCCGCACCGGCCAGGAGACCTCGATGACTGCGGGCCGCGACGTGTGGTGGCACGAGGTGGTCGATGCAGCGTCACCCGAGCACACGCCGGAGGCCTTCGACGCCGAGCATCCGCTGTACGTCATGTACACCTCGGGCACGACCGGCAAGCCGAAGGGCATCCTGCACACCTCGGGCGGTTATCTGACCCAGGCCTCCTACACCTTCCATGCGGTCTTCGACCACAAGCCCGACACCGATGTGTACTGGTGCACCGCCGATATCGGCTGGGTCACCGGCCACTCGTACATCGTCTACGGGCCCACCGCCGAGGGCGCCACGCAGGTGCTCTACGAGGGCACACCCGACACGCCGCACAAGGGCCGTTGGTGGGAGATCGTCGCCGAGTACGGCGTCACGCTCTTCTACACGGCCCCGACGGCGATCCGCACCTGCATGAAATGGGGCGCCGAGATCCCCGCCGAGTTCGACCTGTCGAGCCTGCGCATCCTCGGCACGGTGGGCGAGTCGATCAATCCTGAGGCCTATGTCTGGTACCGCGAGAACATCGGCGGCAGCCGTACCCCTATCGTCGACACCTGGTGGCAGACCGAGACGGGCGCCCACATGCTCAGTCCGCTGCCGGGCGTGACCGCCGCCAAGCCGGGCTCGGCGATGGGTCCGCTGCCAGGGATCAGTGCCGAGGTGGTCGACGATGCGGGCAACCCCGTCGGCAACGGCCAGGGCGGGTATCTCGTGCTCACCGAGCCGTGGCCGGCGATGCTCCGCACCATCTGGGGCGATGACCAGCGCTTCGTTGACACCTACTGGTCGCGCTTCCCCGATGTGTACTTCGCGGGCGACGGTGCCAAGAAGGATGAGGACGGAGCGATCTGGCTGCTCGGTCGCGTCGATGACGTCATGAATGTCTCGGGGCATCGGCTGTCGACCACCGAGATCGAGTCCGCTCTGGTGTCGCACCCGAGCGTCGCCGAGGCAGCGGTGGTCGGAGCGACCGACGACACCACCGGCCAGGCGGTCGTCGCCTTCGTCATCCTGCGCGAGTCGGCGGTCGACAGCGGCGAGGAGACGGTCGCGGAGCTGCGTGCCCATGTCGGCACGCAGATCGGACCGATCGCCAAGCCGCGGCAGATCATGGTGGTCGCCGAGCTGCCCAAGACTCGCTCGGGCAAGATCATGCGCCGCCTGCTGCGCGATGTGGCCGAGAACCGTGAAGTCGGCGATGCGACCACCCTCGCGGACTCTTCGGTCATGGACCAGATCACCGCCGGCATGAAGAAGGGCGCCGACGACGACTGATCCGCCCGTCGATATGTGTGCCCCGGGGTCCTCGGCCCCGGGGCACACGCCTGTGCGGCGCGGCCAGGAGAGGAGAGCGGGGAGGTCAGCCGGAGGTCAGGTACGGGCCACGATGTGCTTCCGTGGTCGCCATAGCCGCCTCGACAGCACATCGTCCATCGCGCAGATCGGACAGGTGGAGTGCTGCGCTGTCCTCACGGCCGGTTCTCGGTAGGCTCATCGCATGAGTGAGCAGCAGCCCGTCTCCGAGGAACCCACCATCGGCCACCTCGTCGCCGATGTCACGCGCGACCTCTCCTCGCTGATCCAGCACGAGATCCAGCTGGCGAAGTCGGAGATGAAGGTCAGCGTCCGCGCCGGTGGAATGGGAGCCGCGTTGCTCGCGGTCGCCGCGTTCCTCCTGCTGCTCGTCGTGATCCTCGCGTCGATCACCATCGGCTTCTTCCTGACGATGACCGGACTGCACCCCGCGTGGGCATTCCTCATCGTCACCGGCGGCTACCTGCTGCTCGCCCTCCTGCTCGCCTTCATCGGGATCCGCCGCTTCAAGAAGGTCACCGTCCCGCAGAAGACGATCGACACCGCCAAGCAGATCCCCACCGCCCTCAAGGGCAAGGTCGCCTGATCGCCTCGCCCTCGTCCACGTCGGCTGGACGCCGGACCCGGCTGCCCGCCGAGACCCCGGCATCGGGTCAGGCCGGTCGGCGCCGGCGCTCCCAGAGCGCCACGATCCCCCGGCACACCAGACCGACCACGATCGCCGCGACACCGGCCAGCGCGAGCTGTTCGACCCACTCGTCGAGCGAGGCGGTGAAGCGGTCGGCCACCGCATCGGTCAGCACCTGGCCGAACTGCGAGGATCCCGATGCGGCACGATCGAGGACGGCCGGCACCGTGACCCGCGTGCCGACATAGGTCACGCCCGCGATGGCGAGGGCACCCACCCCGACCCAGGCCAGCCCGGCCGACCGACGTCTCGCGAACACCAAGCACAGCACCGCGGCGGCACCCGCCGCCAGCAATGTGATCGACTTCCAGGTCGGCGTGGTCTCCACGAAACGCAGCCCGGGCGGAGCGGTGGCGACCGGCACGCGGACCTCCTCGGGGGATTCGATCGCGAGGGGCAGCGCCGTGTTCACCTGGTGCAGCGCGAGATCGACCAGCGGGGTGACGTCGACCTGCAACTGCTCCGGGATGTACCGCCCGCCGAACCACAGCTGGTGGCTGCGACGCTGCGAATCGTCCCAGGCCTCGCCGAAACCGGGCACCTCCTCGAGGGCGCCGAGCGCCTGGCCCAGCTGGGCCGCCACCTGATCGCGGACCGCCTCGGGAAGATCACCGGCCACCCGCGCGGCCGCCGTGTCAGCCACTGCCTCCACGACCCGCGGATCATCGCGGAGATCGCGCACGAGCTCGACATAGCCGCTCTCCTCGGCCACATTGTCGGCGATCCAGGTCACCGGCAGGGCCACGATCCCGGCCAGCACGGCGATCACCCAGCAGACCACCGAGGTCAGAGTTCTCATCGGACACATCCTCCTGTCGAGACTCGGTCGGTCGCCTCGATCCCCGCCTGGGCGTTGCCCGCGGCCTGCTCGGCCGTGACGGCGTAACCCGTCGACGAGTCGCTGATGGAGGCGGCGAACACGATGCCATAGACCTCACCGGCCGCCGAGACCAGCGGTCCCCCGGAGTTGCCCGAGCGCACGAGCGACCGCACGGAGAAGGCATCGCGCGGATGCTCCCCCTGGCCGTAGATGTCCGGCGCGCGCATCGTCGTGAGGTCGCGGATACGCGCGGCGCGAGCATCGAAGGGGCCGTTCTCTGGATAACCGAGGACCGCGGCCTCGGTTCCCGCCGCCCCGGTGAGGTCGAATCGGAGATTCGGGACGTCCAGATGTCGGGTGCGCAGCACCGCGATGTCCATCTCGGCATCGAAGAGCACGGGCACGGCGTCCACGGACCGGCCGTCGATCTGGACGACGGGATCGCTGACCCCGGCGACAACGTGGGCATTGGTCATGACTCTGCCGTCGGCGTAGACGAAGCCCGATCCCTCGATACCGCGGCCGCATTCGGCCGAGCCGATGATCTTGACCACGCTGCCCGCCGCAGCCCGGACCCCGGGCTGCGCGAGGGTCGCCTCGTCCGGGGGCTCCACCGAGGTGATGACCTCGGGCTCGAAGGGCTCGAGGTACCGCGGGAAGACGTCCTCGGTCAGCGACCGGCTGAAGGCCGCGAGCACATCGGAGGCCTGAGAAGGCATGACGCGGTCGACCCGCTCGAGGATCACCGAGGTGCGGACCGCCTGGCTCAGATACGGGAGCGATGCCCCGCTCGCGGCGAACCCGAGGGCCCACGCGGCGCCGAGGACCGCGACGATTCCCAGCGCGGCTCCCGCGACGGCGTCGATCGCGCGCCACGGCCCCTCGGTCACCCGCAGATCGCGTCCCACGAGACGCCCGAGGAACTGCCCCAGCAGCAGGAAGGCCACGACCAGGAGCAGCGAGAGGAGGGGGTGCGCGACATCGCCGCTGCCGAAGATCAAGGGGGCGACGATGATGCCGATCACGCCTCCGGCGACCAGCCCGATGCCCTCGATGAGGTTGACGACGAAACCGTGCACGAAGCCCGAGGCCGCGTACAGGACCACGAGCGCCAGCAGGATCAGATCGAGACTGTTCACGCCGCCGCCCCGTGGGCGCCCGGTCCATGCCGGCTCATGTCAGTGGATCTCCGGCAGCGGGCGCACGATGGACTCGTCCCAGGGCCTCGACCAACCGACCCGCTCGAACACCCGCGAGACGATGCCCGCCGTGAAACCCCAGAGCGGTGTCTCGGTGCCGATATCGAAGGCGGGGCCCTTCCACCCGGACGGGTGCACGACGCTGAAGCGCCGTCGCGGGTCGATCAGCTCCTCGATCGGCGTCCAGAGCACCTCGGCGACCTCCGCGACGCTCACCGGACGCAGTGTCGGGCTCCAGGAACGCCAGTAGCCGAGTACGGGAGTCACCGCGTGGTTGCTCGGCGGGACCCACAGGGTCGGCAGCTCGCCGAAGATCTGCACGGCGGCCGGATCGAGTCCGACCTCCTCGTGGGCCTCTCGAAGGGCCGTGGCCGCTGGGTCGGCATCGCCGGGGTCGGCGCGGCCGCCGGGGAAGGAGATCTGCCCGGCGTGATTGCGCAGCGTGCTCGCTCTCTCGGTCAGCAGCAGCTCGTGTCCGCGCGGCGTCTCAGCGAACAGCATGAGCACCGCCGAGGGGCGCGCATCGGCCGGCGGATGCGGGAAGCGGGGGGCGAGCTGCTCGGCCTCGACGGAGCCGGCGAGATCGGCCAGCGGCTGGAGCCAGCCGGGGAGGGTCGTGGTCATGCGCGTCCTTGGGTGGTCACGAGCTTCTCGGCCTCGACCGGATCGGTGGGTCCGATGCCGTACGAGGGACACCAGCGCGACACCGGGCAGGCGCCGCACGCCGGTGTGCGGGCGTGGCACCGTCGCCGGCCGTGCCAGATCAGCCGCTGGCACATGTCCGTCCAGTCCCGGCGGGGGAACAGGGCTCCGAGAGCGTGTTCGGCCTTGACCGGCTGTCGAGCGGTGGCCTCGTCGAGCCAGCCGAGCCGGCGGGTCAGGCGCGCCACATGGGTGTCGACGGTGATGCCGGGGATGCCGAAGGCATTGCCCAGCACGACATTGGCCGTCTTGCGTCCGACTCCCGGGAGCGTCACGAGGTCATCGAGGCGCGGTGGCACCTCGCCGTCGAATCTCTCGACGAGCGCCGCCGCCAGCCCGAGAAGGCTCTCGGTCTTGGCCCGGAAGAACCCGGTGGGTCGGATGATCTCCTCGAGCTCCGTCCGATCGGCCGCGGCGAGGGCGGCGGCATCGGGATAGGCCGCGAAGAGCGCCGGACTGACCGCGTTGACCCGACGATCGGTGGTCTGCGCCGACAACACGGTGACCACCAGCAGCTCGAAGGGTGAGGAGAAGTCGAGCTCCGGGCGAGCATCGGGGTAGGTCTCGGCGAGGACCCGATCGACCTTGCGGGCACGGCGCACCAGGGCGGTGTCGCGGCGGCCAGTCTCGGTCGTGGTCACACCGACAGCGTAGAGGTTCGGCGAAGGGTCGAGGTCCTCCGCCGCGGGCGCGGGACGCGCGGAGACTATCGTTCTCCGTTGGAATCGCCGCACGGCGGGCGTTGCGCCGCCCGTCATGTGGTCGAGTGTGAAAAACTGTGACACGGACCCCATTGGGCCGTGACCGAGAAGGAAGAACCAGTGACCGACGACGTACTGCGCCAAGCACCCCTGTTCAACGGACTCGACGATGCCGCGTCGAGCGCCTTGGAGTCCTCGATGGAGTCGTTGTCGCTGAGGCGCGGCGAGATCCTGTTCAACGAAGGCGATGATGGCGACAAGCTCTACGTCGTCGTCGATGGCAAGCTCAAGCTCGGACGCACCTCGCCCGATGGCCGTGAGAACCTGCTCGCGATCCTCGGCCCCGGTCAGATGTTCGGCGAGCTCTCGTTCTTCGATCCCGGCCCACGCTCGGCCACGGCCACCGCGGTCACCGATGTCGAGCTGCGCAGCCTCGGCCACGATGCGCTCGGCCCGGTGCTCAATGATCACGCCGATGTCGCCAAGGCTCTGCTCCACCAGCTCGCCGGGCGTCTGCGCCGTACCAATGAGGTCGTCGGCGATCTGGTCTTCTCCGACGTCCCCGGTCGCGTCTCGAAGGCCCTCCTCGATCTCGCCGATCGCTTCGGTCGTGAGGATGAGGACGGCATCCACGTCAACCACGACCTCACACAGGAGGAGCTGGCGCAGCTCGTCGGCGCCTCACGCGAGACGGTCAACAAGGCTCTCGCCGATTTCGCGTCCCGCGGGTGGGTGCGTCTCGAGCCCCGCAGCGTCGTCATCCTCGATCTCGAGCGTCTGCAGAAGCGCGCCCGCTGATCCCGGCTCCGATCCCGAGGGTGAGCGGTGACGTACGCACCTCTCAACAGCGCTGACACGTGCGCAGCCCACCGCCCGGGACGCTGAGGGGTGCGTAAGTCACCGCCCCGGAGTGGTGGCCCAGCGCTCGGTCCAGGTCAGTCGCGCAGGTAGGCGAGCTGAGCCTCCACGCTGCGCTCCGCGGCGGGCCACAGGACGGGGTCCACGTCGGCGTAGACCCGCTCGACGACCTCGCGTGCCGTCGTGTCGCCCGCGGCGAGCGCCGCACGTACCTGATCGAGCCGTTCCTGGCGGTGCACGATGTAGAAGTCCAGCACCGCTGCGGGATCCTCGATGACCGGACCGTGTCCGGGCAGGATCTGCCGGACGAGCCCCTCCTCGGTCATCTCGCGCAGGCGCGCGAGGGAGTCGAGATACGGCCCGAGCGCGCCGTCGGGCCAGGCCACGACGGTGGTGCCACGGCCGAGGATCGTGTCGCCGCTGAGCAGCGATCCTTCCGCGGGGAGCGCGAGGCACAGCGAATCCATCGTGTGACCGGGGGTGGCCACGGCCTCGATGCGCAGCCCGTCGACCTCGATGACCTCCATGTCGGCGACCGGCTCGGCATCGGAGCAGAACTGCTCGCCGATCGCGCGCGCCGGCGCGCCCGTCAGCTCCCGCATCCGGTCGAAGGCCTCGGTGTGATCGGCGTGATGATGGGTGTAGAGCACCAGCCCGACCTCACCGGCCGCCTCGATCACGACCGCGAGATGGTCCTCATCGGCCGGACCCGGGTCGACGACGACGGATCGCCGCGCACCCGGCTCACGCAGGATCCACGTGTTGGTGCCGTCCAGCGTCATGATCCCGGGATTGTCGGCCCGCACGACCGAGGCCCGCTCGGTCACCCGGGTCTCCCGCGACTCGCTCATGCCGCCACCTGCCAGGAAGAACAGCGATAGACAGGCCCCGGCATGAGATACCCCATCGTTCGCTCGCTCACAGGTGCTCCTGACTCTCGGTCTGCAGGTACATCTCGCCGTCCACCTCGACGATACGCGGCTCGATGGGCGTGACCGTCCGCTGCAAGGACGCGGCGAGGATCTCACCGGCTCGGTGCTCGACCAGCTCGCGGCAGGTGGCCACGGTCGGCGGCAGCATCGCCGCACCCCCGGCATCGACGCGCTCGAGCACCCTCGTCAACGGCGCCCACAGGGAGCGGTCGGCCTCCCCGCTGACACTGTCGATCCGCTGCCCATCGGGCAAGGCCGCCACGAAGAAGCGGGTGTCATAACGTCGCGGCTCGAAGGCCGGGGTGATCCAGTGCGCCCACACTCCGAGCAGATCGGCCCGCAGCACGAGGCGGTCGCGACGCAGGAACTCCGCGAAGCCGAGACGATGGTCCTCCAGGTCCTCGCGAGCCTGGGTCATCTCCGGGATCGTGGTGTCACCGAAGACCGTGTCGGCATCGGGACCCGCGAGCAGGACACCGGTCTCCTCGAAGGTCTCGCGCACGGCGGCGACGACCAGCGCGTGGGCGAGGTCGGGGGCGCAGCCGAGCCGCTCACCGAACTCCTCGGGAGACGGCCCGGTCCAGTCGACGACGCCGAAGTCGTCCTCGTGGACACCGCCACCGGGGAACACGTACATGCCCGCCGCGAAAGCCATCGACGACTGACGACGCATGAGGAACGCCTCTATCCCCTCCGCCCCGTCGCGCACCACGGCGATCGTGGCCGCATCCTTCGCCGGGACCGGGGACGTCGCCCGCTCCGCATACTCCCGTAGGCGCCCCGGCAGCGGGATCAGCATCAGCCCACCTCGACCACGATCTCGACCTCGACCGGCGATCCCAGAGGCAGCACCGCGACTCCGACGGCACTGCGGACATGCTGCCCCGCCTCGCCGAAGGCCTGCCCGATCAGCTCGCTGGCACCGTCGGCGACCTTCGGCTGGTCGGTGAAGGACGGATCACTCGCCACGAACACCACGACCTTGACGACCCGCACCACCTCATCCAGGGCGACCTGCGAGGCGACCGCGGCAATCGCATTCAACGCGCACTGGCGGGCAGCCGAGACCGCCTCCTCCAGCGAGACGCCCGCGCCGACCCTGCCCGTCACGTCGAGCCGGCCGTTCACGAAGGGCAACTGCCCCGAGGTGTACACATAGGCACCCGTGCGCAGCGCCGGGACGTAGTCGGCGACCGGTGCGGCAACGGCGGGCACCGTCAGACCCAGCTCGGCCAGGCGCTCCTCCACCGCGGTCACGTCAGGCCACCGGACGCTTGAAATAGGCGACGAGGTTCTCCGGATTGGGTCCCGGCACGATCTGCACGAGCTCCCATCCGTCCTGGCCGAAATTGTCGAGGATCTGCTTCGTGGCGTGCACGAGCACCGGCGCGGTCAGGTATTCCCACTTGGTCATGTGCCGACTCTAATGGACTGACGGCCCCTCGGGCCGTACACCGGTTCCACAGCACGACGACCTCGGACCGCCTACGCTCGGGACGTGGCTCTCTCGACCCCTCTGCACATCGTGACCGGCAAGGGCGGCACCGGCAAGACCACGGTGGCGGCGGCCCTCGCGATCGCCCTCTCCTCCGACGGAGGCCGGGTGCTGCTCTGCGAGGTCGAAGGACGGCAGCAGATCGCGCAGCTCTTCGATATCCCCCCGCTTCCCTATGAGGAACGCCCGATCGCGGGCACCGGGCGGGGTGGGGGCGAGGTCTATGCGCTGGCGGTCGATGCCGAGGCGGCTCTCCTGGAGTATCTCGCCATGTACTACCGGCTCGGCCGCGCGGGCAAGGCCCTCGATCGCTTCGGAGTGATCGACTTCGCGACCACCATCGCGCCGGGTGTCCGCGACGTGCTGCTGACCGGCAAGGTCTACGAGGCCGCACGCCGGCGGACCGACGGGCCTGAGAGCGACTTCGTGTACGACGCGATCGTCGTGGACGCGCCGCCCACCGGGCGGATCGCCCGCTTCCTGGGGGTCAATGACGATGTCGCCGGACTCGCCAAGGTCGGTCCGGTCAAGAACCAGGCCACGTCGATCATGACGATGCTCCGCTCGGAGCAGACCCGGGTGCATCTGGTGACGGTGCTCGAGGAGATGCCCGTCCAGGAGACCATCGACGGGATCGAGGAGCTCAGCGCCGCGTCCCTTCCGATCGGGCACATCGTCGTCAACATGGTGCGCCCGAGCCTGCTCAGCGAGGAATCGGCCGCGGCGCTCGACGCGGCGACCGTGGACGTCGACGAGGTGGCGGTCTCGCTGGCGCGTGTGAGCCTCCCCTCCGCGGCGGCACAGGACCTGCTCGATGAGGGCACCGCGCACCTCGAGCGCCAGCGCCTGCAAGACGAACAAGATTCCCTCTTGGCGGCGACCGGGCGTGACATCGTGCACCTGCCGCGCCTGGCCGATGGCATCGACCTCGGCGCCCTCTACGACCTCGCCGACGACCTCGAGGAGATGACGCGATGACCAGGCCCGCGCAGACCCGCCCCCGTTCGACCGCGCGGGGCGGTCGACAGGCACGCCGCGGCACGGCCCCCGCACTCGACGTCGACCGGCTCATCGACGACGATCGCACGCGGATCGTGGTCTGCTGCGGCTCCGGGGGTGTCGGCAAGACCACCTCGGCTGCCGCGATCGCCCTGCGGGCCGCCGAACGCGGTCGCCGCGTGTGCGTGCTCACGATCGACCCTGCCCGCCGACTCGCGCAGTCGATGGGACTGACCGAGCTCGACAACACGCCCCGTCCGGTCGACGGCATCGACACGAGTGCCGGCGGTTCCCTCGACGCGATGATGCTCGACATGAAGCGCACCTTCGATGATGTCGTGGAGGCCCACGCGTCGCCGGAGAAGGCGCAGCAGATCCTCCAGAACCCCTTCTACGTGGCGCTCTCGAGCTCCTTCGCCGGCACCCAGGAGTACATGGCGATGGAACGGCTCGGGCAATTGCACGCCGAGGGACGCTGGGATCTCATCGTGGTCGACACGCCACCCTCACGGTCCGCGCTGGACTTCCTCGACGCGCCGGAACGGCTGTCCTCCATGCTGGACGGCCGCTTCATCCGGCTGATGCTCGCCCCGGCCAAGGGACCGGCCCGTTTCCTGACAGCGGGGTTCGGAGTCGTGACGGCGGCGCTCAACAAGGTGATCGGTGCGCAGATCCTCACGGACATGCAGACCTTCATCGCGGCCTTCGACACTCTCTTCGGCGGATTCCGACAGCGTGCCGAGGCCACCTACGCCCTCCTGCAGGCCGAGGAGACCGCTTTCCTGGTGGTCGCGGTGCCCGATGACGCACCGATGCGAGAGGCCGCCTATTTCGTAGAGCGGTTGGAGGCCGATGAGATGCCTCTGGCCGGTCTCGTGGTCAACCGGTGCCACGACGAACGGGCCGCGGGCATCACGGCAGCCGATGCGGAGTCGGCATCGCCCCGGCTCGCGTCGGGCTCGGCGACCGACCAGCTGACCTCGGACCTGCTGGCCGTCCACGCCGACCGTGTCCGTCTCGCGGCACGCGAGGGCCGGGTGCGTCGCCGTTTCGCGGCCGCCCACGGCGATGTCGCGACCGCGGTCGTCCCTGCGCTCTCGGCCGATGTGCACGATCTCGACGGGCTGCGGACGATCGCCGAGCACCTCACCGCGCCACGTTGAGCATCGGACGGTTCGGTCAGCGCGTCGTCTGACGATCGGTGCCGCGCTCAGGCTCCTCCCGCGCGGGCTTCAACACGTCGTGCCAGCGGGTGACGTGGGGCCTACGGCGCAGGAGAGCACGACGCTCCCGTTCGGTCATGCCGCCCCAGACACCCCACTCGATGCGGTGGTCGAGGGCCTCGGCGAGGCACTCGGCCTTGACCTCGCAGGCATTGCACAGCTGCTTGGCGCGGTTCTGCTCCGCACCCTGGACGAAGAGATCGTCCGGGCGGCCGCGGCAGGCGGCCTCCTGGGCCCATTGGGCATTCCACATCGTCGAGCCCTTCCCGAGAAACCGGCCCCCGAGGGAGACCGAAGTGATTCGTCCGCTTCAGCCTAAGGGGAGAGCGCTGTCCAGTTGAGATCCCGGGGGATGGTTCCTCATAGCCCGAATGGGCCATCTTCGATGTTCCATAACGGACGACGCCATCGGCGATCCGATCGACGACCTGCCTCGGCGGTACCGCCGAGACATTGGCCATATCGCTTATCCTCGATGCATGGCATGGCGAGATATCGAGTCGACGATGAAGAAGGCTGCCCAGACACAGCCCAAAGCCGGCTCGACGTCGTCAGCGCTGTTCTCGATCGCGCGGCTCTCGGCCCTCGCCGGGTTGATCGTGGCAGCTGTGGCAGTCCCGGCGGCGACCGCCGCGACCATGACCACGCGCGAGGTCACCAGGGACGTCATGGATCTCCCGCTCACCCTCGAGGATGTCCCCAATCCCCAGACCACCGAACTGTTCGCCTCCAATGGCGACCGGCTGGCGTACTTCTACGAGGAGAACCGCCAGGACATCCCGCTCGATGAGATCGCCCCGGTCATGCAGGACGCGATCATCGCGATCGAGGACTACCGCTTCTATGAGCACGGTGCCCTCGACCTGCAGGGCACACTGCGTGCCCTCGTCAACAATACCGGCGGCGGCTCCACCCAGGGCGGCTCGACGCTGACCCAGCAGCTCGTCAAGCTGACCACGTTGCAGCAGGCCACCACGGCCGAGCAGCGGGCCGCGGCGGTGGAAGCCACCGTCGCGCGCAAGGTGCGAGAGCTCAAGCTGGCGATCAACTTCGAGGAGAAGTACACCAAGGACGAGATCCTCGAGCGCTACCTGAACATCGCCTACTTCGGCAGTGGAGCCTACGGCGTCAACGCGGCCGCGCAGCGGTACTTCTCGGTATCGCCCGCAGAGCTCACGGCCGGTCAGGCAGCGCTGATCGCCGGCCTGGTGCAGAACCCGGTCCAGTTCGATCCGCGGGTCTATCCCGAGCGGGCTCTCCAGCGTCGCAACACCGTCCTTGCGGTTATGGCCCAGCGCGGCAAGATCAGTGCCGAGGAGGCTACGCAGCTGAGCGAGGAACCCCTCGGCCTGAACGAGACGGAGTTCGCCAACGGCTGCTACGGCTCGGTGGCGGCCTTCTCCTGCGACTACATCCAGCGCCTGCTGCTGGAGGAGCCGGCCCTCGGCGACACCCGTGACGAGCGGCTACGGCAGCTCCAGCGCGGTGGCCTGACGATCAAGTCGAATATCGACATCGGCATGCAGAATGCCGCCAATGCGGCCGCGGCCGATCACGTGGACCCCACGGACCAGGCGATCGGAGCGTTGGCGATGATCGAGCCGGGCACCGGCAAGGTCCGCGCCCTCGCCCAGTCTCGGCCGATGGGCGATGACGCCGAGGCCGGCCAGTCCTATCTGAACTACACCGTCCCCAAGCAGTGGGGCGATGCCAACGGCTTCCAGGCGGGCTCGACCTTCAAGATGTTCACGGTGGCCGCCGCCCTGCGCAAGGGCATCCCCGTCAGCAAGAGCTACAACTCGCCGCAGACCATGACGATGCCGGCCGGCAGCTACTTCACCTGCGAGGGCAATGGCGTCGGCCCGTGGCCTCTGGCCAACTCCACCGGCTCGGGCACCTTCAATATGTACACGGCCACCCGCCAGTCGGTGAACACCTACTTCTCGCAGCTCGAACGCGATGCCGGCCTGTGCGAGACCGTGTCGATGGCCGAGGCGATGGGCATCCAGGTTCCCGATCGCGACAAGGTCGGTCCGTTCACGCTCGGCGCGACCGATGTCAGTCCGCTCGATCTCGCCGCCGCCTATGCGGTGCCCGCCTCCGGCGGCATGTACTGCAAGCCGCAGCCGATCGACGAGATCCTCGACCGCCAGGGCAATGTTCTCAAGAAGTACGAGCCCGAGTGCGATCGTGTGCTCACCGATGAGGAGGCCGCGCAGATCAACGACATCCTGCGGGGTGTCCAGGAGCCGGGCGGTTTCGGCCATCAGACCGCCGGCCTCTCGATACCCTCGGCCGCCAAGACCGGTACCACCAACGACACCATGAGCGTGACCTACGCCGGCTACACCCCCGAGCTCGCCACCGCGGCGATCATCGCGGGCGCCAACCAGGCCGGCCAGCCGCACGATCTGCGCGGCATCGTCATCAAGGGACGGGTACCGGGCGGCATCGCGTCGGGCTCCGGCCTCGCCGGACCGATGTGGGGGCAGGCCATGCGGGCGATCCAGGGTCAGCTCGCGCCGGTGGACTTCGCTCCGCCGCCGCGCCGCCAGCCGGCCAACCGGCCGCCGCCCCGGCCCGAGGCGCCGGCACCGCAGCCTGACAACGGCGGGGACAATGGGGGCGATGATGGGGGCGACGACGACTGACGAGATGCGCACGTCCGGCGGCCTCTCCGTTCGTTCCCTTCGTCACGGCCGGATGGACGATGCGTCTCGGTGGTTGTCCCAGCGACCACCGAAGCACATCTTTCGTACCGTCCGGGGTGTCAGCTGGTCAGCTGACGACGCACCTCAGCAGCGACCTGTGCTCCGTCGGCACGTCCCTTGGTCTGCGGCGTCACGACGCCCATGACGCGACCCATCGCCTTCATCCCCTCCCCGGCGGCACCGGTCTGCTCGATCGCGGTGGCGACCAGCTCGCGGAGCTCGTCCTCACCCAGCTGGGCTGGCAGGAAGTCCGCGATCACGGCGGCCTCGTCGCGTTCTTTCTGCGCCAGCTCGGGCCGGTTGCCGTCGTCGAAGGCCTCGGCCGCCTCGCGGCGCTTCTTGCTCTCGGTGGCCAACACGGCGATGACGTCCTCATCGCTCAGCTCACGTGCCTCGGATCCGGCGACCTCGGCATTGGTGATGGCCGTGAGGACCATCCGGATCGTGGACGAACGCAGGGAATCGCGAGCCTTCATGGCCGTGGTGAGCTCCGCGCGCAGGCGGTCCTTGAGAGCTGACATGGCTCCAGTATGACGCGGCGGCCCCGCCCCGGAACCGGGACGGAGCCGCGCACACCCAGGGAGGGTCAGGAACGCGGCTCCCAGCGGAAGAACCGACGCGCCATCTCGGTGCCGACGGCCGTCCAGATCACCAGTCCCGCTGCCGCGGTCAGAGCCGACCCGGGGGTCGGCACGTCGAATGCCAGCCGCGCGAAGGTGACGACCGCACCGCCCGGTGTGAGATCCATCAGCTGGCTGTCCGCGAACGGCGTCGCGAAGACCGAGCCGATGACGAACAGGAAGTAGGGGACCGTCGTCATCTGCGCGGCCGAGGCATTGGGAGTCACCGATGCGGTGCCAAGGCCCATCGCCAGACAGGAGACGATCGACCCGAGTGCCGCCGCCACGATCCACCACGGCTCGACAGGAACCTCGAAGCCGATGATCGCCAGCACCACCACGACCACGATCATCTGTGCCAGGCAGAGCAGGGCCGTCGGCAGTGTGATCCCGGCGAAGATCGCCACATCGCTGCTCTCGCCGGAGCGTAGCCGCTTGAGGTAGAGGTCCTGTCGCCGCGAGACCGCCGTCAGCGTGACGGTCATGTAGACCGTCATGCTGGAGAAGATCGCCACCATGATCGAGGTCAGGCCCGCGGCCGCCATCGGCCCCTCGGCGTCCTGGATGAGATAGAGCGCGGTCAGCGCCAACGGGAAGAGCGTGGCACTGAACAATACCGTCTTGTTGCGGGCGATCAGTTTCCACTCGGTCCGCGCGATCACCTTGGTCTGCCGTGCGGTACTCATACGAGCTCCTCCTGCTTCTGCTGGCCGGCGGCGATCTGTGCGAACACATCGCTCAACGACGCCTGACTGACGGTGATGTTCTCGAGACGGTGCCCCTGGGAGTCGGCCCAGCCCAGCAGTCGCCCGAGCGCCTGTTGCGCATCGGTGACATCCAGGACGACCCCGTCACCGGCTACCGTCTCCAACCGTTGCGGTCCGACGACGGTGCGCAAGGCACGGTCGATGTCGGCGCTCGACAGCTCCGCGGGTCGCCGGAAGGAGATCTGCGTCGGTCGGTCGTGGACCAGCTCGGCGAGGGTGCCCTCGACGGCGATGCGGCCGGCGTGCATGATCGCGATGCGATCGGCGAGACGCTCGGCCTCCTCGAGATAGTGCGTGGTCAGGACGATCGTCGTCCCCGATCCGCGCAACGTCTCGATGAGGTCCCAGGTGCGACGTCGCGACTCCGGATCGAGGCCGGTCGTCGGCTCGTCCAGGAAGACCAGATCGGGCCGCGTGATGGTCGCCAGCACCAGGTCGAGACGGCGCTTCTGACCACCGGAGAGCTGCACCACGCGCGTATCGGTCCGATCGGCCAGGTCGAGGCGCTCCATCGCCTCGACCGCCGTGTCGGGACGCCGGCCCCTCTCCCCCAGGGGCGAGGAGGACAGTGCGAGCCACATGTCGACCGTCTCGGCGACGGTCAGCTCCCCGGCGAAACCGCTCTCCTGCAGCATGATCCCCACACGCGGGCGCACCCGCGGCCGTTCAGTGTAGGGATCGTGTCCGAGGACGCTGAGCGTGCCGCCGTCGGCACGACGATGTCCTTCCAGGGTCTCCATCGTGGTGGTCTTGCCGGCGCCGTTGGTGCCGAGCAGGGCGAACATCTCGCCGGAACGGATCTCCAAGTCGATCCCCCGTACAGCTTCGAAGTCGCCATACGCGCAGCGCAGATCGTGTGCCTGGATCGCGAAGTCGGGTGTCGTGGTCATGTCTCCACCCTCTGCGGTCCGGGCAGCGCGCAGTAGTGTGCGGCCGTCACGGCTTCCGATGACATATGTCACCGTCGATCTGCACTACCGTTGAGGGCGATGACCGAGCCGCTGACCGTCTCCGACGACCTGGACCGACCACCCCGCCGCGACAGCTTCCAGCAGACGTGGCGGTACAACTACTGGTCACTGTGGATCTATCTCGTCTTCGGCTCCTTCGGGGCCGTGGCCAATGCCCTCGGGCTGGCTCCGTTCGGCACCCTACGCCGCGTTGTGGTCCTCGCCCTCATCGCGGCCATCATCGGCTGGGCCGGGTGGTGGGCGCGACGGCTCATCGTCGGGCGCGGCCGCGGGGTCATTCCACGGGCAGCCTTCATCGGCGTCATCGCGCTGTCGATACCTTTCGTGATCCTCAGCGGCTGGGACCCGGCGGCACCGATCGGCTATCTCCTGGTCCCCTGGGCCGCTGCCACCGTGCTCGGCCTGGACTTCGGCCGCTCGCGCTACCTCATGTGGCTCGTCGCATGGGCCGTGGCGCTCGCCGCGCTCCGGTTCGGTGTCTTCGTGGTCAGCGGTGGTGACCTCGGTGACTACCTGCCCGATGACTTCGCCGCGTGGTACCTCCTGGGATTCTTCTGCTTGTTCCTGCCGGCGGCGGCATGGGTGCAGATGTGGGTGTGGGAGCTGACCATCGGCGTCCGTGATGCGGGGGTGACCAAGGCCGAGCTCGCCCGGGTCCGCGAACGACTGCGCTTCGCCGCCGATCTCCACGACATCCAGGGCCACCACCTGCAGGTCCTCGCGCTGAAGACCGAGCTCGCCGAGCGTCTCATCGACCGCGACCCCGAGGAGGCCCGCCGCGCCATCCACGAGGCCCAGCAGATCGCGCGGACAGCCTTGGAGGAGACGCGCACGCTGGCGCACGGATATCGGCAGGTGTCGCTGCGCGACGAGATCGTCAACGCGGCCTCGGTGCTGGAGGCGGCGGGGGCGATCGTGGAGGTCGATATACCCGACGACCTGGATGACCCCCTGCTCGCGACGGCCCTGCGCGAGGCGACGACCAATATCCTGCGGCACAGCCAGGCCGGACGGGTCCACATCACCGGCTCGGTCGGTCCGCCGACTTTGCGAGTCGTCAACGACGGGGTCGGCACGGTCGCCGCTGGCCGCGGATCCGGTCTGGCGTCCCTCGCTGAGCGCCTCGCCGCCGCGGGTGGCGATCTGCGCACCGAGCACGCCGAGGACCGATTCGAGTTCGTCGCGATCGGCCGCGGCTCATGATCCGGCTCGTCGTCGCCGATGACGAGGAGATGATCCGCACCGCGATCGTGTCCCTGCTGGCGATGGAAGAGGATCTCGATCTCGTGGCGCAGACCGACAACGGCGCCGATGCCATCGCCCTGGCGCGCACCCACCACCCGGACGTGGTGCTGCTCGATCTGGAGATGCCTCCGACGGACGGTATCGAGGCGGCCCGGCAGATCCTCGGCTCGGTGGACACGCACATCGTGCTGATGACGCGGCACGCGCGACCCGGCGTTTTGCGGAGGGCGATGGCGGCCGGCATCACCGGCTTCGTGCCGAAGTCGACCCCCGTCGAGCAGCTGGCCGTCGTCGTGCGCGATATCGCGGCCGGTCGCCGCTATGTCGATCCCGATCTCGCGGCACAGGCCCTCAACAGCGAGGCGTGTCCGCTGACCGATCGCGAGCTGGATGCCCTGCGGCTCACCCGTACCCACCTGCCGGTCCAGCAGATCGCCGCGACCCTCCATCTGGCGGAGGGCACCGTGCGCAACTATCTGTCGTCGGCGATGGCCAAGACCGGGACCGACTCTCGTCACGCCGCTGCCGACATCGCCTGGCAGCACGGCTGGATCTGAGCCGACCCCTCCCGTTCCGCCACCGTCCGTCCGCCGTCCGCCGTCCGTCCGCCACCGTCCGCCGAGTGGTGCAATTTCGCCCCCGATCGCCGGATTCCGGGACGAAATTGCATCACTCGCGGTCAGATGTGCGCCACTCGCGACCTTCTCGCCTCGCATCGGCGAGCCGTCTCCCGTGCACGGCCTCAGTAAGCTGATCGGGTGCCGTCCGCCCGTGCCCTCGCCCTCGCCGCGCCCTTCGTCGTCGGTGCCGCGACGCTCGCCTACGGCGCACTGTATGAGGTCCGGGCGTTCACGCTGCGGCGATTCACGGTGCCGGTCCTCGAGCCGGGGTCCCGCCCCTTGCGCCTCCTGCATCTGTCCGATGCGCACATGCTCCCCGGTCAGCATCGCAAGGCCGAGTGGTTGCGCGGCCTCGCCGCCCTCGAGCCCGATCTCGTCGTCAACACCGGCGACAACATCGCCCACCTCGATGCCGCGCCCGCCGTGCTCGACGCCTACGGCGAACTGCTCGACCTGCCCGGTGTGTTCGTCTTCGGCTCGAACGACTACTTCTCCCCTCGACGGAAGAGCCCCCTCGCCTACCTGCGCGGAGGGAGCGGAACCCAGGCCGGAGGCGACTGGGAACGCCCCCGGGACATGCCCTTCGAGGAGCTCCGTTCCGCCTTCACGAGTCGCGGCTGGCTCGATCTGTCGAATCGTCACGACCATCTCACGGTCGACGGTCGGCGGCTCGCCTTCGTCGGGGTCGACGATCCCCATCTGGAGTACGACGAGCTCGACGATCTTCCCGCCGACCCCTCCGCCGATCTGGCCATCGGCGTCGCCCATGCGCCGTACCTGCGCGTCCTGGACCGCTGGAACCGTTCGGGCTACCCGCTGATCCTCGCCGGCCACACCCACGGCGGCCAGCTGTGCCTGCCGGGCTGGGGGGCGCTGGTCACCAACTGCGATCTCGACACCCGTCGCGCCAAAGGCCTCCACCAGCACCAGACACCCGGCCACGATGCCTCGTGGATGCACGTCTCCGCCGGCCTCGGCACCTCGCCGTACGCCCCGATCCGCGTCGCGTGCCGACCCGAGGCGACGCTCTTGACCCTCACTGGGTAGACTCGATGAGGTTCGAGCAATCGAATCGGCCACGGGGTGTGGCGCAGCTTGGTAGCGCGCGTCGTTCGGGACGACGAGGCCGCAGGTTCAAATCCTGTCACCCCGACCATGTGTGATGTCGTAGGACACTGGAAGAGCCTGAACCCACGGAACGTGGGTTCGGGCTCTTTTTCTGTCGTGGCGGGAGTCGCCGCTGGTGTCGACGATGAGCTCGCGGACCGAGTCCGCTGGCAGTGGCGTTGCCGATGCCGATGTGGTGGAGTCATCCGGCGACGCGGAGGGTGACGACGCCGCTGGTATCGATGCGGTCGTGGCGGATTCAGGTGTGGGTCTGGGTGTCGCGGTTGCCCGCGGGGAGCGCTTTGGGGAGTGCGTCGTAACGCGCGCCAGGGATCGCTCGGTGTGGGAGTGATCGATGGGGGCGGTGGTGGCTGTAGCGCTCGATGGACTCGTCGAATAGCGTCTGGAGCCCTGCCCGCGCGACAAGCGGACGTCCGCTGGCGTGATGTGCGACACTGCTGCTATGGCCGAGAGGGACGACGCGCCCCGCGTGAAGAAGGTCGTCATCCGTCGTGTCACCCGCGAGCAGCCCAACGCGCAGAAGCCCGCACCAGAGCAGACCCGTACCCTCACGCGCCCTCGCATTCCACGCCGCGACCGCGAGGAACGATACCCACGGCCGCCGCGTGTTCCCTTCCGTCAACGCGGCGCGGCGATCGCCCGTCGGGGTATGGCGGGCACCCGGCTCGGACTCGACCTGCTGATCGGCGAAATCCGTGCGCTGCGCTGGCCGGCCTGGCCGCCGGATGTCACGGCCGCGGTCACCGGAGCGGCCGCCGGCCTCCTCCTGGCAGTGCTGGGCACCGTCACCACGTGGGGTGTCTCCGGTGTTCGCGGCGTCGCCGGCGGAGCGGGTGGCACCGGCCTCCTGCTCGTCGTCCTGCTGCTCATCCTCGTCGTGGTCGTCAGCGCGCTCTTCCTGCGGTCGGTCGGCTTCCGGCGGCCGTGGACCGTGCCGGCGCTCGGCATGATCGCGGTCCTGACACTCGTCCTCGCCTTCTTCCTCGGGCCGGTCGGCTCCGCGTGGGCCCTCCTGCTCCTCCCGCTTCTCGGCGCCGGGTGTTTCGCCGCCGCCGACCGGGTCCTATCCCTCGCCGCCGACGCACCCGGAGATGATGCCGAGTGACCGCGCCCGTGCTCTGGCAGCCGCCATTGGATGGATCGAGCCGACTGGAGGACTTCCAGCGCTGGCTGCGGGAGAATGGCATCGTCGACACCGGTGACTACGAGTCGCTATGGCGCTGGTCCACCACCGACCTCGACGGCTTCTGGTCGGCGGTGTGGCGGTACCTGGAGATCCCCTCCGACGGAGACCCCACCACGGCCCTCGCAGACGAGGCGATGCCCGGCGCCCGGTGGTTCCCGGATGTCGCCGTGAACTACGCCGAGGCGATGCTGCGGTTGCCCGGCCGAGCCGACGACGAGGTGGTGGTCGTCGCCCGCTCGCAGTCACGCGGGGACATCGCGCTCACCGCCGCCGAGCTCCGCGATCAGGTGGCCCGTGCCCGGGCGGGACTCCTTCGTGCAGGTGTGCGACGTGGTGATCGCGTGGCGGCCTACGCGCCCAATATCCCCGAGACCCTGGTGCTGCTGCTGGCCGCCGCGAGCATCGGCGCGATCTTCTCCTCCTGCGCGCCCGAGTTCGGTACCCAGAGCGTCATTGACCGCTGGCAGCAGACCGAGCCGGTGGCCATGCTCGCCGTGGACGGCTATCAGTACGGCGCCAAGTCCATCGAACGTCGCGCCGAGGTCGAGACCATCCGCGAGGCCCTGCCGAGCATCCGCACGACCATCTGGCTGCCGTATCTCGACGCCGCGGCCGCGTCCCCTGACCAGTCCGTCAGCTGGGCAGAGTTCACCGCCGAGCCCGGATCACTGGAGTTCGAGCGGCTGCCCTTCGACGCACCGTTGTACGTCCTGTTCTCCTCGGGCACCACCGGCCTGCCGAAACCCATCGTGCACGGACATGGCGGCATCACCGTCGAGCACCTCAAGGCGCTGGCGCTGCAGAACGACCTCGGCCCGGATGACCGCTTCTTCTGGTTCTCCACGACCGGGTGGATGATGTGGAATCTCCTCGTCTCAGGATTGGGGGCCGGGGCGACGATCGTCATGTTCGACGGTAATCCGGGCGCACCCGATCTCGGAGAGCTCTGGCGCATGGCCGACGATCTCGGAGTCACCTATTTCGGCACCAGTGCGCCCTATCTGCTCGAATGCCGCAAACAGGGGCTCCACCCGGCGCGCGACCACGATCTGTCTGCGCTGCGGACGATCGGGTCGACCGGCGCGCCGCTGCCCGCGGAGGGGTTCTGGTGGGCGCACGAGGAATTCGGGTCCGAGGTCCAGGTGTGCTCGTTGTCGGGCGGCACGGACACGTGTGCGGCCTTCGTCGGCTCTGCGCCCACCGTGCCGGTCTACGCCGGCGAGATCTCGTGCCGTTGTCTCGGGGCGGCGGTCGAGGCCTACGACGAGGACGCCCGGCCGGTGGTCGGACAGCTCGGCGAGCTCGTCATCACCCGGCCGATGCCCTCCTTCCCCGTCGGCTTCTGGGGTGATGACGACGGGTCGCGGTATCGCGCCGCCTATTTCGAGGACATCCCGGGCGTGTGGCGCCACGGCGATTGGATCTCGATCACCGACTACGGCAGCAGCGTCATCACCGGTCGCAGCGATGCCACGCTGAACCGCGGCGGCGTACGGCTCGGCACCTCGGAGTTCTATGTCGTCGTCGAGTCGCTGCCCGAGATCGCCGACAGCCTCGTGGTGCACCTCGAGGACGATGAGGGCGGCGCCGGACGGCTCCTGCTCTTCGTGACCCTCACGGAGGGCGCGACCTTGGACGACGACCTCCGCGCGCGGATCGGCGATGAACTGCGCAGTCGGCTCTCACCGCGACATGTGCCCGACGAGATCCATCAGGTCCGGGGCACGCCGCGCACCCTGTCGGGCAAGAAGCTCGAGGTGCCGGTCAAGAGGATCCTGCGTGGCACACCGATCGGCGACGCCGCCGCCAAGGGGGCCCTGCAGAACCCCGAGGTCCTCGACGACTACTCCGCCTTCACCTGACCCGACCGGAACCCGTTGAGTGTGACGTTTGGACGGCAAAACCTACGTTTCTACCGTCCAAACGTCACACTCAACGGGTTCCAGGGTCAGACGAGGAGTTCGGCGATCTGGATGGTGTTGAGAGCGGCGCCTTTGCGGAGATTGTCACCGGCCACGAAGAGCACGAGACCGCGCTGCCCGGGGGCCGACCGATCCTGACGGATACGGCCGACGAGGCTCTCGTCGCGGCCGGCGGCCTCCAACGGGGTCGGCACATCGGTGAGCGTGACACCGGGGGCCGCGGCCAGGATCTCCTCGGCCCGCTCCGGCGTGATGTCCCGCGAGAACTCGGCATTGATCGACAGCGAGTGGCCCGTGAAGACCGGTACCCGCACGCAAGTGCCGGAGACCAGCAGCTCGGGGATGCCGAGGATCTTGCGACTCTCGTTGCGGAGCTTCTGCTCCTCGTCGGTCTCATTCGAGCCGTCATCGACGACCGAGCCCGCCATCGGCAGCACATTGAAGGCGATCGGCGCGACGTACTTGACCGGATCCGGGAAGGCGACCGCACGGCCGTCGTGGGTCAGCGCATCGGCCTTCTCGACCACGGCGAGGGCCTGACCGTGCAGCTCCTCGACACCGGCGAGCCCCGAGCCCGAGACCGCCTGATAGCTGCTGACGACGAGACGCTCCAGACCAGCCTCCTCGTGCAAGGGCTTGAGGACGGGCATCGCGGCCATCGTCGTGCAGTTCGGATTGGCAATGATGCCTCGACCACCGGGGCCGTCGGCCGAGGGGATGTCGCCGGGATTGACCTCACTGACGACCAACGGGATCGAGGGGTCCTTGCGCCAGGCCGAGCTGTTGTCGATCACGGTCACGCCGGCCCCCGCGAAGCGCGGAGCCTGCACCTTGCTCATCGTGGCGCCGGCGGAGAACAACGCGATATCGAGTCCGGACGGATCAGCGGTGGCCGCGTCCTCGACGACGATCTCACCGCCCTTCCACGGCAGGGTGGATCCGGCGGAACGGCTGGACGCGAAGAAGCGCACCTCATCGGCCGGGAAGTCGCGATCCTCCAGCAGCTGGCGCATGACGGCGCCGACCTGCCCGGTCGCGCCGACGACTCCGATCGAGAGGCTCATCGTCCCGTCCCTCCGTACACGACGGCCTCGACCTCGCCGGTCCCGAGCCCGAAGGCCTCGTGAGCGGCGCGAACGGCCGTGTCGACATGGGTCTCCGATACCGTCACCGAGATGCGGATCTCCGAGGTGGAGATCATCGCGATGTTGACTCCCGCGGCCGCGAGAGCCTCGAAAAAGGTGGCCGTGATGCCTGGCTGCGAACGCATGCCGGCGCCGATGATCGATACCTTGCCGACGCTGTCGTCGTACAACAGCCGCTCGAAGCCGACCTGATCCTTCAGCCGCGCCAGCGCCGTCATGGCCGTCTGGCCGTCGGCCCGCGGCAGCGTGAAGGAGATATCGGTCAGCGCGGTGGCCGAGGCCGACACGTTCTGCACGATCATGTCGATATTGATCTCGGCGTCGCCGAGGGCGCGCAGGATCGCCGCGGCCTCACCCGGGCGGTCCGGGACGCCGACCACGGTGATCTTGGCCTCGCTGCGATCGTGCGCGACGCCGGAGATGATGGCCTGCTCCATGTCGGAGTCACCTTCCTGCTCGAGGTGCCGCGCGACCTGGTCGGCGGCGACGACCCACGTGCCCGTCTTCTCCGAGAAGGAGGAGCGCACGTGGATGGGCATGTCATTGCGGCGGGCGTACTCGACGCACCGTAGGTGGAGGATCTTGGCGCCATTGGCGGCCATCTCGAGGGTCTCCTCATAGGAGATGGCCGGGATGCGGTGCGCGCGGGGCTCGATCCGCGGGTCGGCCGTGAAGATGCCGTCGACATCGGTGTAGATCTCGCAGACATCGGCTTTGAGGGCCGCAGCCAATGCGACCGCCGTGGTATCCGAGCCACCACGACCGAGCGTGGTGATGTCCTTGGTGGTCTGCGAGACGCCCTGGAAGCCCGCCACGATCACGACCGCACCTTCATCGAGGGCATTCTGCAGACGACCGGGGGTGACGTCGATGATCTTGGCGCGGCCGTGCGAGTCGTCGGTGATGACTCCGGCCTGCGAGCCGGTGAAGGAGCGCGCCTCCTGACCGAGATTGCCGATGGCCATCGCAAGCAGGGCCATCGAGATGCGCTCGCCGGCGGTGAGCAGCATGTCGAGCTCACGGGCGGGAGGGATCGGCGAGACCTCGTTGGCGAGGTCGATCAGCTCATCGGTGGAGTCGCCCATAGCCGAGACCACGACGACGACATCGTGGCCGGCCTTCTTGGCCGCCACGATTCTTCCGGCGACTCGCTTGATGCTCGTGGCGTCGGCCACGGACGAGCCGCCGTACTTCTGCACGACAATGCCCACGGAGGTTCCTTCGGATCGTTGAGGAAACTGAACGCCACGCTGCGCCGCCCCTAGTCTACGCATCCGCGCTGCGGGCGTGATATCCGTCCCAGCCCGCAAGGGCTCAGCTGCCGACCCACATGAGGTCCTGGACGCCTCAGCCGGAGAGAAGAGGTTCAGCTCCCAATCGAGGTCCGGTGCTCGAAGGCGCGGCCGAGGGTCACCTCGTCGGCGTATTCGAGGTCGCCGCCGACCGGCAGCCCGCTCGCGAGCTTGGTGACCCGCAGTCCCAGCGGCATGAGCATCCGCATGAGATAGGTTGCCGTCGCCTCGCCCTCGAGATTGGGATCGGTGGCGATGATGACCTCGGTGACGGCACCGTCCTGCAACCGCCCCAGCAGCTCCTTGATACGCAGCTGATCGGGCCCGACCCCCGCGAGGGGGCTGATCGCACCGCCCAGCACGTGATAGCGCCCACGGAACTCGCGGGTGCGCTCGATCGCGATGACATCCTTGCTCTCCTCGACCACGCACAGGATGGCAGGATCGCGGCGGGTGTCGGCGCAGATGCGGCACTCCGTCTCCACGGTGACGTTGAAGCAGATCGCGCAGAAGTGCACGCGGGTCTTGGCGTCCACGAGGGTGGCGGCAAGCCTCTTGACGTCTTCGGGGTCGGCATCGAGAAGGTGGAAGGCGATGCGCTGAGCGCTCTTGGGACCGATGCCCGGCAACTGGCCGAGCTCTTCGATGAGGTCCTGGATCACGCTCTCGTACACTCCACCAGCCTAGTCGGCTACTCAGGCGATATCAGTAGCGACGCCGGTGACCCCCTGGGCGGCGTACCGTCGAAGCACGATCGAAGGAGTCACTATGAGCATTCCCCGCACCATGCGCGCAGCCGTCAGCAGCGAGGCCGGGGCACCGCTGACGATCGACGAGGTGGAGGTCCCCACCCCCGGACCGCGTGAAGCACTCGTCCGCGTGCTCACCACCGGCGTGTGCCATACCGATCTCCACGCCGTCGAGGGCGACTGGCCTGTCCCGCCCAAGCGTCCGCTGGTGCCCGGGCACGAGGGCTTCGGCGAGGTGGTCGCCCTCGGCGACGAGGTCACCGAGCTCACCATCGGCGATCGCGTCGGCAATGCGTGGCTGTGGTCGGCCTGCGGTCGCTGCGAGTACTGCCGCAAGGGCTGGGAGACCCTCTGCGAGCAGCAGGAGAACGGGGGCTACTCCGTCGATGGGTCCTTCGCCGAGTACATGCTCGTCGACGAGAGATACGCCGCGAGGATCCCCGACGGCGTCGATCCCGTGGAGGTCGCCCCGATCCTCTGCGCCGGGGTGACCGTCTACAAGGCCCTCAAGGAGACCGAGGTGGCACCCGGCGAGTGGGTCGTGATCTCCGGTATCGGCGGTCTCGGCCACGTCGCCGTGCAGTACGCCATCGCCATGGGCATGCGCGTCGTCGCGGTCGACATCGATGACGAGAAACTCGATCTCGCCCGCCGCCACGGAGCCGAGTTCGTCATCAACGCCCGAGATACCGACCCCGGGCAGGCCGTACAGGAGGAGATCGGCGGGGCTCACGGCGTGCTCGTCACCGCGGTCCACCCCTCCGCCTTCGGCCAGGCGGCGGCCATGTCGCGGCGCGGCGGCACGATCGTCTTCGTGGGACTACCGCCCGGTGACTTCCCGGCGGACATCTTCGACACCGTGCTCCGGGGGCTGACGATCCGCGGCTCGATCGTCGGCACCCGCCAGGACATGGTGGAGGCGCTGGAGTTCTTCGCCGCCGGCAAGGTCCGCCCCACGGTGCACACGCGACGGCTCGAGGAGATCAATGAGATCTTCGCGGAGATGAAGGACGGTCACATCGACGGCAGGATCGTTCTGGAGCTCGCCTGAGGCGTCACGAGGCGATCAGACGGCCGATCTCCTGGGTCGGCCCCTGACGGGCGACGCGCTCCAGGTCGGCGAGGGTGTCGACATCATCGCGCAGGCCAGGCCAGTCCCCGGTGATCTCGACGAGGCCGAGCAAGCGGTGCGCATCGGCCGACCCCGGACCGTAGGAGGCCGCCAGCTCGGCCGGCGATGACGACGTGAGCAGGGTGGTGCCCTCTCCGCTGCGGTCGGGCATGAAGGCACGCCGATGGCCGCTCGCTGCGTCGAGGGCCGCGCCCAGGGTGGCCGCGGTGAGAGCGGGAAGGTCGGCGGGGATCACGGCGATCGGGTACTCCGCACGATGCGCGGCAGCCCACGACCGGCCCCGGTCGACCGCCGCGGCCATGGTCCCCGGGTCGGCGAGTCCGATATCCGCGGCCGGGTGAGCGATGCCCACGACGACGACGGTCTCCACCGCCGGAATCCGCCTCAGCTCGCCGAGGACATGGTCGGTGAACCGGCGCGCGAGGCGCGCACGTCGGTCCGGTTCCAGCGCGAGCCGGGACTTGGCCCGGTCGAAGGGCTTGACCGGCACGATCACGGTCCATCGCGGTCCCGCCACGTTGCGGGTCATCGGACGGCTCCCTGCGGTGGCGGTACGTGGACAACCGTATCGGCGACCGATGGGATTGACGGTGTACCGCGGACGCGACCGAGAGGTTGATGGTCTACCGCCCGCTGTTGGGGGGCCCTCGATAGGTCGGTCATGCCGGCACCGGGGTGTAGAGGGTGGTGCGCTGTCGAGCGGGTCGGCCGGCGAGGGCGGCCATCTGCTCGAGTTCGGCGACAGACTTGCGTGAACCGTTGGTCGAGCCGGCCATGCGGCTGATGGTCTCCTCCATCAGCGTGCCGCCGAGGTCGTTAACGCCTCCGTCGAGCACCTGAGCGCACAAGGGTGGGCCGAGTTTGACCCAGGAGCACTGGATATTGTCGACGAGACCGTGCAGCAGGATGCGAGACATGGCGTGCACCGCCCGGTTGTCGCGCGTCGTGGGTCCCGGCCGGGCGACCCCGGCGAGGTAGATGGGGCTCGACTGGTGCACGAAGGGCAGCGGCACGAATTCGGTGAATCCGCCCGTCCTGCGCTGAATATCGGCGATGAGACGCAGGTGCGCCACCCAATGGTGTGGCTGGTCGACGTGTCCGTACATCATCGTGGCGGTGGTCGGCAGGCCCAACTCGTGTGCGGTGGTGACGACCTCGATCCACTGGGCGGTGGGGAGCTTGCCCTTGGTGAGGATCCAGCGCACGTCGTCGTCGAGGATCTCCGCGGCGGTGCCGGGCAGCGAGTCGACCCCGGCCTCGCGGATCGAGACGAGGAACTCGGCGACGGACAGGCCGGTGCGCGCGACCCCGTTCATGATCTCCATCGGACTGAAGGCGTGCAGATGCAGCGACGGCGCGGCGTCCTTGATGGCACGGGCGATCTGCTCGTAGGCGGTCGCGGGCATCGCCGGGTCGATCCCGCCCTGCACGCACACCTCGGTGGCACCGACGTCCACCGCCAGGGCGGCGCGCGTCGCGACCTCATCGAGAGAGAGCGTGTAGGCGTCCGCATCAGACGCACGCTGCGCGAAAGCGCAGAACCGGCAGCCGGTGTAACAGACATTGGTGAAGTTGATGTTCCGGTTGACGACATAGGTGACGTCGTCCCCCACCGCCTCGCGCCTCAGCTCGTCGGCGAGCGAGCACACGGCGTCGAGTGCGGGCCCTTCGGCCGTCATCAGCGCGAGCGCCTGCTCGGCGCTGAGCCCCGCGGGGTCGGCCTCGGCCGCCCGCAGCGCCGCGGCCATCTCGGCCGAGCCGAGATGCTCGCCGGCGAGGGCGGGAGCCGAACGCACCTGCTCGCGCAGCGCGGCCCAGTCCCCGTAGACCTCGTCGAAGTCCCCCCGCCGGTCAGCAGTGCGGCCCGTGGTGTCGATCGTGGTGTGCAGGTCCGTGCGCCCGGTGTCGGTCCAGCCGCCGTCCGGCTCCTGCCACGGTCGCCCGATCACCTGCGCCGCGGGATCGGCGAGGCCGTCGGGTGCGGTGAGCGCGTCGACATGGCCGCGCAACCGCGGATCGAGCCATGGCTCGCGCAGATAGGGCGGGTGGATCGTCAGCCGCTCGCGTAGCGCGAAGCCCTCGGACTCGCACAGCTCGGTGAGCCGGTCGAGCTGGGGCCAGGGCCGTTCGGGGTTGACGTGATCGGGGGTCAGGGGGCTGATGCCGCCGAAGTCGTCGATACCGGCGTCCAGCAGCGAACGGCACTCATCGAGCTCCACGAGATTCGGGGGCGCCTGCAATCGCACCGACGGACCGAGCACGACCCGGCACGTGGCGATCGCCGCCAGATACTCCTCCACACCGAGGTCATCGGCATGTCGCATCGCGGTGTCCGGCTTGGCGCGGAAGTTCTGGACGATGACCTCCTGGATCGCACCATGCTCGCGGCTGATCCGGCGCAGCTCCATGACGCTCTCGGCCCGCTCGGTCTCGTCCTCGCCGATCCCGATCAGCAGACCGGTCGTGAACGGCACCGCCAGACGGCCGGCGTCCTCCAGGACTCGCACCCGCACAGCCGGATCCTTGTCCGGACTCTTGTAATGCGGTTGTCCCTTCTCCGTCAGTCGGGTGCTGGTGGTCTCCAGCATCATGCCCATCGAGGGCGCCACCGGCTTGAGCCGGGCCAACTCGGCCCAGCTCATCACCCCGGGATTGAGATGGGGCAGGAGACCGGTCTCCTCCAATACGAGGATCGCCATCGCCCGCACGTACTCGAGGGTGGACTCGTATCCCGCCTCCTCGAGCCACCGCCGCGCCTCGGGCCACCGGTCCTCGGGTCGGTCACCGAGCGTGAACAGCGCCTCCTTGCACCCCATCGCGGCACCCCGCCGCGCGATCTCGAGTACCTCATCGGGTGAGAGGAAGAGCGACTCACCCTTCGCCGCGAGGACTGCCGGTGACTCGACGAACGTGCAGTAGTGGCAACGGTCCCGGCAGAGCTTGGTCAGCGGGATGAAGACTTTGCGCGAGTAGGTGACCACCTGGGATCGGCCAGCCTCGGCCAACCCCGCATCACGCACGCGGCGGGCAGCGACCATCAAACGCTCCAGGTCCGCACCACGCGCGGCGAACAGGGCCGCGATCTCATCGCGACTCAGGGTCTTGGCCGCCTCAGCCCGGGCTACAGCCCGGGAGACTTCTCGCTCGGTCACCATCACGCTACTCCTTCACACTGCCGTGTCGACTCCGGTGATGGCGATGCCCGAGCGGGTCTTGTACCGCTTGTTCATCGAGATCAGCACGGCCGTCAACGGCTCCAGCTGACGCGCCAGACGCAGACCACCGGCATCGATGCCTCGCTTGCCCGTCACGGCGACAGCGAGATCGGCGATCAGATCCTTGGCCGCGGCGTCGTCGCCGCAGACCAGCACATCCTCGTGGCTCAACGCATCGGGTGTCTTCCACAGGGAGAGCGCCGCGACGTGATGGAACGCCCCCACCACGCGCGCCGAGGGCACCAGGCGTTGCGCCTCCTGGGCCGCGGACTCCTCCAGGACCAGGCCGTAGGGACCATCCTGATCGAATCCGAGCGGATTGACGCAGCTGATCACGACCTTGTCCGCCAGCGCCTCAGCCAGCCCGGTCACCAATTCGCCATGACCATCCCACGGGACCGCCAGCAAGACCACATCCGCATCCGCGACCACCGCCGCATTCTCACCGCCCGTGACCGCTACTCCGGCCTTCTCGGCGATCTCGTCGGCCTTCTCCCTCGCCCGACTCGCGTCCCGGGATCCGATAGCCACCTCATGACCCGCCAACGCGAACCGGTACGCCAGACCACGGCCCTGCGGACCCGTCCCACCCACCACAGCAATCCGATGTTTCGTCATCTCTCCACCCATCTTCGCGTAGTCGTGCTCTTCTGAGGACCGTGCATCACTCACGCCAGCTTCACCTCGATCGCTAGCCCATAGGCAAAGGCCACGGCCTTCACCCGTTCGCTGAGAGCGCCGGCCTCGATATCGTCGTCACCCCGTTCGATCAGCACCCTGCTGCCCTCACGGCGGCACCGCGGGGAAGCCGCCGCGAGCACCGCGTCGACGGACTCCCACTCGCCCGCCGGATCGGGAAAGCCTCGCCGCGACGTACGCAGCATGGCCGCGAGCACCGCCTCACGGGACCCGAGACCGAAGAGGTCGTGTCCCTCGTCGCGCACCAGCGCCGTTGCACCCGGCCCGTCGTCAGCTGTCAGCATGGTCGGATCGAGCCCGCGGAGGATGACGAATGGTCGACCGCCGAGTTTGCCGGACACCAGTTCCGCAGCGCCGGCGATCTCATCGGCGATCGCCGGCGCGGTGACCACGAGCGGGTTGCCATGTGCATCGGTCTGTCCGGCGAAGGACCGGATCGGCACGATACCCGCGCACCCGATCGCCATGTCCGTCTGTCCCTGACGCCACGGACGGCCCGCGGTGTCCGCGATGAGGATGCCCACGGTGACACCGGCCAGTTCCGCGATCCGGGTGCGCAACCGCCGCGCATCACCATCGGGATCGGACGGCAAAGAGATGACATGTCCATCCGCCACATTGGAGGCATCGATACCGGCCGCAGCCATCGTCAACCCGTGGTGGGTCCGCACGATCGACGTGCCACCGCGACGCGCCACGACACGATCCGTCTCGTCCGCGAGCACCTCATCGCGCGACCGCTCGGTCACAAGCCCCGCGGCCTTCGCGACGATCTTGCTCGTCACGACCACGACATCGCCCTCGGCGAGAGAGGCGGTGGCGGTGAGGATTTCCGCGAGATCGTCACCCGGCACGATCTCGCCGATGCCTTCGACCGGGATCAGCTTGACCATCTCAGCGCTCCTTCGCCAACGACCGGGCGAGCTCCAGCGCATCTTCGGCCAGTGTGCAGGTCCTGTCGTCATCGCTCATATAGAGCGGGACGGCCCGCGCGGTGATACCGGCGGACTCGATCCGCGGCACGTCCCCCGCATCGATGGTGTCGACCAGCCAGCCGTCGAGCACCCCGGTATGGAGGCGGGCGCCGTGGAACTCGGCGACACCCGCGGCGCTCACCTCGAGACCGAGCCCGCCGAGGAGCTGATCGGCCATGCCGCGTACATGGCCGCCGTCGATGATCGGCGAGACCCCGACGACCGGTGCTGGCGCACGCCGCAGGAGCTCCCGCACCCCCGGCACCCTGAGGATGGGGGCGATGGAGACGATCGGATTCGACGGAGCGATCACGATCGCGTCGGCATCCTCCACGGCCTCGATGACGCCCGGGGCCGGGACCGCCGCCTCGATACCCTCATATCTCAACGACCGGATCGGCACCTGCGCCCGGTAGCGGATCCAATACTCCTGGAAGTGCACGTCCCGCTCGCCCTCAGGAGTCTCGACGACCAGGCGCGTGGCGACCTCGTCATCGGTCATCGGAACGAGGCGGACACCGGGACGCCATCGGTCACACAGGCCTTCGGTGACCTGCGACAGCGTCAGCCCTGAGCGCAGTCGACTGGACCGGACCAGGTGGGTGCCGAGATCCCGATCGCCGAGACCGAACCAGGACTCGGCCTCTCCGTAGTACTCCAGCTCCTGCCGGACATTCCATGTCTCATCCTGGCGGCCCCAGCGTCTCTCGGGGTCGATGCCGCCGCCGAGGGTGTACATGACCGAGTCGAGATCGGGGCACACGCGGACGCCGAAGATCCAGAGATCGTCCGCGGTGTTGACGACGGCGGTGATATCGGCATCGGGACGTGCCGCGCGGATGCCCTCCAGGAAACGCGCTCCCCCGATCCCGCCGGTGAGCACCACGATGTTCTGCATGACCTCAGTGTCGCGTTCAGTCGACCTCGACGTCGTCGCGGACCCCTCGCCATGCGGTGGTGCCGCCGTCGACCGGGAGGTTCGCACCGGTGATGAAGGACGCATCGTCGCTGGCCAGGAAGCAGACCGCGGCGGCGATCTCCTCCACCTCACCGAAGCGCGGTAGCAGATGCGTGCCGTACATGGCGCGGGCACGGGCGATCTTGTCGTCGGCGGCGTCCAGATGCGATTGACTCATCGGCGTGCGGATCGAGCCGGGCGAGAAGGCGTTGACCCGGATGTGCGGTGCCAGGCCGACCGCCGCCGTCCGTGTCAGCTGCAGGACGGCCGCCTTGCTGACGGAGTAGGCCGTCATCGGCGAGCCGTTCATGCCCGCGACGGACGCGGCGTTGACGATGGAGGGACCTCGAGAAGACTCCATCAGGTAGGGCGTGGCCGCCTTGATCGCGAGCCAGACGGCCTTGAGGTTGATGTCCATGACGGCATCCCACGCCGTCTCCTCGAGTTCGTGCACGCGAACGCGATCGGGATCGGTGAACACGTGGTCGAGCACGCCCGCATTGTTCACGAGCGTGTCCAGGCCACCCGCCCGCCGCGCGAAGTCGTCGACCATCGCGGTGACCTGCTCACCACGCGCCAGATCCACCTCGATCTCGGAGACCTGCGTACCGAGGCCCTCGAGCTCCACTGCGAGGGTGCGCAGACCGTCGACATCGCGGTCGGCGATGCCGGCATGGGCGGCTCCGCGGCGTGCGACCTCCAGGGCGATCTCGCGCCCCATCCCCTGTGCGGCACCGGTGATGAGGATGCGCTTGCCATCGAGCATGTCGTGTCCCTTCGAGGTCATGAGGTCCGCCCTCCTTCGAGCAGGGCGCCGCGGCCGGCGTGGGTCGGCTGGGCGAAGGCGGCCGAACCGGAGGCATGGGTGTAGCCGGCGTCGACGAAGACCTCGCTGCCGGTCATATATCGGGCGTCCTCGCTAGCGAGGAAGGCCATCGCTCCGGCAATGTCATCGGGCTGGCCGGCGCGGTCGAGCATCGCCGATGATGTCATCGTCTCCGTGGCCTGGTCGAGGGCCGTCGCATCGCCGGTGATCGCCGCCGCCGTCATGGGTGAGACCACCGCTCCGGGCACGACGGTGTTGACCCGGATGCCGAAGGGTCTCAGCTCGGCCGCGACGGAGCGGACCAGACCGATCACACCCGCCTTCGTGGCGCTGTAGACGTGGGGTCCGGCTCCCCCGATGATCCCACCGGGACTGGCGGTGACGATGATGCTGCCGCTGCGTTGCGGCTGCATCACGCGCGCAGCGTGCTTAAGGCACAGGATGACACCGCGCAGGTTCACCGCGATCGTCAGATCGACATCGGCGGTGCGTTGTTCGGAGATCGGGCCGATCGCGCCGAAGACGGCGGCATTGGCGACGAAGACGTCCAGGCGCCCATGCCGCTCCTGGACGGTATCGACGAGTCCGGCGATGCTGTTCTCATCGGTGACATCGGTGGCCACGAACTCGGCTCGGTCACCGAGCCGACCGGCGAGTTCGCGAGCAGGGTCGGCCTGCACGTCGGCGATGACGACATGGGCGCCCTCGTCGACGAACCGGGCGACTGTCGCTGCACCGATCCCGGTAGCACCTCCGGTGACGATGACCACGGCTTGGTTCAGTCCACGCATACTGGCCTCCTAATCCATGCTAACGATATATATAGAAAGGCCTCACGGCTAGGGCGCACCGATAATCGCGGCCTCGTCGAAGTAGCGGGGTGGCGCACGAGGAGACCCTGCGAGCACGTGAGCGGCCGGCACCGCGCCGCTGGGTCAGTGCGGACCGCGGAGCTCGCCGATCGCCGCGAGGCAACCTGCCACCATGTCGTCGACGATCTGCCGCGTCGGGCGGAGCTCGGTCATCCGGCCGACCACCTGGCCGACGAAGAAGGACGTCAGGTCACCGACATCGCGGCCCTCCTCCGCCGCAGCCTCGATGAGCGCCCAGGCATCCTTCGACAACAGCAGCTGTTGGTCCATCGGCAGGATCTCGGGCGCATCCGAGCGCTCCCAGGCATCATGCCAGGCCGATCTGAGCTGACGCGCGGGCTTGCCCGTCCGGGCGGCGGAACGCACCGTGTCGCCGCTGCCGGCTCGCAGCAACCGCCGCTTCACCGTCATCGGCGTGACGTCCTCCTCACTCGCGAGCCACACCGAACCGCACCAGGCCCCGGCCGCCCCCAACGCGAGGCTCGCGGCGAGCTGCCGTCCGTCGGCGATCCCGCCCGCCGCCAGCACCGGCACGTCACCGGCGAGGTCGACGATCTCCGGGGTCAACACCATCGTGGCGATCGAGCCGGTGTGGCCACCGGCCTCGGTGCCCTGGGCGACGAGCAGGTCGACTCCGAGATCGAGTTGCCGGCGAGCGTGTGCGGAGGAGCCGATGAGCGCCGCCACCAGCACGTCCTCGGCGTGGGCACGCTCGACCAGACGGGCCGGGGCCGGCCCGAGGGCATTGGCCACGAGTGCCGGACGATGCGCGAAGGTCACGTCGAGCAGCGCTTCCACCCCGGCCGAGGAGATCGAGGTGGTCGTCGTCGAGCCATGACCGAGCGCACCGAGCCCTGGTGCCTCGATCCCGTGCTCGGCAAGCAGATCCCTGACGAACTCGATGTGCGAGGAGGGAAGCGGACTCCTCGCCGACTCCGTCATCGGACCGGGTGGCACGAGGAGATCGACCCCGAAAGGCGCCCCACCGCACCGCTCCGCGATCCACGTGAGGTGACGATCGAGCTCATCGGGGCCGTACGGTGTGGCCGCCAGGACGCCCAGACCGCCAGCGGAACTCACCTCGGCGACGACACCGGGTGATCGACTGAACCCGGCGAGGGGGAGATCGAGCCCCAGCATCCTCGTGAACCGCGTGTCGACGATCACACTCACCGCGGCAGCCCCATCGCCCGAGCGATGATGCCTCGCTGGATGTCATTGGTGCCGCCACCGATCACGTACATCGGGGCCAGTCTCAACATGGCCTCATAACGGCCCTCGAGGACGGCCTCGGGACCCAGCAGATCGAGTGCCGTGCGGCCGAACTCCTCGGCAAGATGCCCGCTGAGCACCGCCGACACGGGTCCGAGAATCCGGGCCTCATCACCGTCCATCGCCCGGGTGGCCTTCACCACGAGGACCCGAGCCGCCTGAAGACGCGCTGCTACCGACCCGAGCCGGTCGACGGCGACCGGGTCGATATCGCGACGCCCGCGCACCTCGCGCAGCAGAGCATCGAAATGGCCGAGGAGCGTCGCGGCGATACCGCCCATCAGCACGCGTTCGGCGGCAAGGGCATCGGTGATGACCCGCCAGCCGTCGTTGACCTCACCGACGCGAGCTGTGTCCGGGACACGGACATCATCGTAGAAGACCGAACAGGAGATCTCCCCGGACAGCGCCCGGTGTTGCTGCACGGTGATACCCGGCGTGTCCATCGGCACCAGGAAGATCGTGATCCCGGCGTGACGCGGCTGCGCCTCCGGATCCGTGCGCACCGCCAGCCATACGTGTGAGGCCGTGTGGGCACGCGTGGTCCACAGCTTCTGCCCGCGGATCACCCAGTCATCGCCCTCACGCACGGCTCGAGTGCTGAGTGAAGCGAGATCCGAGCCGGCTTCGGGTTCGGAATATCCCAAGCAGAAGGCCATGCGGCCCTCCCGCAGGAGGGGCAGGAAGTCCGCCTTCTGCTCGGCACTGCCGTGACGCAGCAGCGAGTGCCCGATCAGCATGGTCGCGCTCATCGCCCGGTCGACGGGACCGCCGGCGTATTTCATCTCCTCGTTGAGCACCACCTGCTCTTCCAACGAAGCGGCACGTCCCCCGTGCTCCCGCGGCCATGAGAGGGCGAAGAGGCCCGCGGCGGCGGCAGCGGCCCGCACCCCCTCAGTGTCGAAACCGTCCTCTCGCCGGTGAGCATCGAGGAGCTCGCGTATCTCCCGGCGCAACCGCTCGGCCCTCTCCCCGAGATCGAGCGATGGCAGACCACCGCCTTCGGCGAGGAGCAAGGTGGGGAGTCCGTACGACGCCGCGACAGCTCCTTCGAGCGAACGCAGTCGCGACACCTCGGCGTGGACGAAGCGGAACAGCCACGCCACCTCGTGCTCGTCGAAATATCCGATCGCGCCGAGCGTGTGCTGGGCCCCGGCGAGGACATCGACCGCGTGATCGCGGGCGTGACGCGCGGCGAGGGCGCAGGCGAGCGTCGCCGGACCTCGCATCGCACTCCGCGTGGCCTCCTCGACGAGCGCATCGTGGGCAAGCACGTCGATCTGCCCGGTGGCGACTCTCTGCTGTACGGCGCCGAAGGAACCGATGGCCTTTCCGAACTGGCGCCGCGTAGTGGAGTGCTCGACCGCGAGTCGATGGGCGCGACGGCAGGCGCCGCCGAGTCGCGCAGCGGACGCGAGCCGCAGCACGGCGATGCTCTCCTCCACGAGACCGGGATCGACCTGCAGGTCTTCGGCGGTACCCACCGTCACACGAGACCAGTCGGGCACGGGGAGACCGGGCGCGGGAGTCGAGCGCTCGACCGGCAGGAGTCGTGCCCCCGGTCCGATGGCATCGAGTTCGATCACATGGGTCGCTTCGACCGGGACAAGCGCCTCGGCGGCTCGGCCGACACAGACGACGGGACGGACGGTACCGGTTTCCAGGTCCAGGCCGGGCACCAGGAGCGACGCGACATAGGCGTCGGCGAGCGGGAGGGGACAGGCTCGCTCGCCGAGGATGCCCTCGGCGGCGATGAGACAGTCGATCGCTCCGGCGGAGCCGAGTTCGAACCATCCCTGCTGTGCCGCCACAGCGCGCAGCTTCTCGAGGTCTGCCACCGGCGCTGCAGTGGCATCGGGCCACACGGCTTCGAGCGCGCCCTCCACCGACCGTACGAAATCGCGAACCTCGGGATTTACTGATCGACTATCGTTCATGAACGAAATACTGAACGATGGCCGTCTGAAATACAAGCGGTACCCTCGCGCTGTGGAAAGCACCTCCCCGGGCCGGCCGCGCGACCCCGCCGTGGACGAGCGGATCACGGCGGCTGCCGTCGAGGTCTTCGCCCGGCAGGGGTGGACCGGCTTCAGCCTCGATGCCGTCGCGCGCACCGCCGGGGTCGGGAAGGCCTCGATTTACCTGCGCTGGAGCGACAAGGAGGCACTACTGACCGATGCCATGGCGGCCGTGTTCGCACCGATCGCCCATATCGACTCCGGCACATTGCGCGGCGACCTCGAACAGCTCGCCGCCCTCCTGTTGACCCTCTATGCCGACGGGGTGCGCGGAACGGCCGCGCGACGCATCGTCGTCGAGTCGGAGGTGACAGAGACGGTGCGCGATCGCTGGGCGACCGTACGGTCCGAGCAGATCGCCACCACCCGCGCGATCGTCCGCCGGGCGGTCGAGCGGGGTGAGCTCGCGACCGATGCCCCGGTCGCCCTCCTCCTCGACAGCCTCTGCGGCGCGGCGATGCTCCATCCCGTCGCAGTGCCTGCCGATCACCTGACACAGGATGCGCTCGCACGCCATGCCGCTGCGATGGTCGACTTCGTCCTCGCGGGGGCCGCCGCCTACACCCGCAGGTAAGCGGCGGACGTGCCTCTTCAACGCGATCGCGACTATGCATCAGGACGCAGGATGTGGAACGCCGCCGTAGTACGCCCTGCCTGCGGAACCGGGCACCGCATCACCGCCGTCGATGACCACGGTCGCGCCGTTGACCCGGTGGGCACGGGAAAGGAAGTACGCGGCCTCTGCGACATCCTCGCTCGTGGTGGGCACGCCGGACGAGGATCGTGAGGCCAGCTGCTCGTAGGCGCGCTCCACATCGGCGGGCCCGGTGCCGACGAGGCCGGCCGACAGTGAGCTCACCGTGGCACCGGGAGCCACCGCATTGGCGGTCAGCCCGTACGGCGCGATCTCGACGGCCACGGACTCCACGAGGCCCTTCACCGCGTGCTTCGCCGCGGTGTACAGATGGGGACCGAGACCGCCTCGCACGCTCGCGACCGAAGCCGTCGCCACGAGGGCTCCGCGACCCTGGGGGCGCATGTGCGCCACGCCGTGCTTGAAGGCCAGGAACACACTCGTGAAGAGCCGGTCCATCGTGGCCCGCGCGTCGTCCACCGCGGTGCCTTCCAGGAGGCCGGTGACACCGACCGCTCCGGCATTCGCGTACACGGCGTCCACTGCGCCGTAGGACGATGCCGCATCGAACAGCGTCATCGTGTCGGCCTCGCTGGTGGCATCGGCGGCGACGAAACAGGCCGCGGGACCGAGCTCGCGCGCGAGCGACTCACCTTGCTCCACCGCGAGATCACCGAGCACGACATGTCCGCCGGCGGCCACCACCCGGCGAGCGATCGCGGCGCCGATCCCCCGGGCGCCCCCCGTAACCACCGCCACCTGAGCGGGATCAGACATCCCCGCGACCGATCTGGACGAGGTCCTCGGCTCGGACACTCTTGATCCGCGGACGACCCTCGGGACGACCGGCCGAGCGCTCATGCCGGTCGATGCGTTTCCACGCTGCCGCATCGAGCCGATCGGGCACGAGCGTCTCGAGATCATCGCCCATGGCCAGTCCCCGGGGGATCAACCCCTCGCGCACATCGCGCAACAGGGCGGCCACCGTCTCCTGGGCGCACAACTTGTTCGTACCGATGACCCCTGAGGGACCTCGCTTGATCCAGCCCACGACATAGGCGCGCCCCGTCCACTGACCCGACGGATCGACCACCTTGCCCTCGTTATTGGGCACCACACCTCGTTCGCCGTCGAAAGGGAGCCCCGGCACCGGTTCACCGAAATAACCGACGGATCGCAGGACGAGACCACAGTCGATATCCTCGATCTCCCCTGTGGGACGCGCGGCCATGCGGCCCCCTTCCTCCACCAGTTCATTGCGGGCGATCCGCAGACCGGTCACCCGGGAGTCGCCCAGCACCCCGGTCGGCGAACTCAGGAAGCGCAGGGTCACGATGCGATCATCGGCCTCGGGTTCGGTCGCCGCCGCCTCGCCGAGCACCTCGACCTTGAGCCGTGCGATGTCATCGACAGGCTCACCGAGCACACCGTCGAGACCCTCGACCCGTACATGAACCCCGCGCGTGGCGAGCAATCCGAGCAGCTCCGGGGTGGTGAAAGCGGCCTCCGCCGGACCCCGGCGGCCCAGGACCACGACCTCGCGGATCGCCGACGAACGCAGCGCCTCGAGCGCGTGGTCGGCGATATCAGAGCGCTCCAGCGTGGTGAGATCGGCCGTCAGGATGCGGGCGACGTCGAGAGCCACATTGCCATTGCCGATGATGACCGCGCGCTCACCACTGAGATCGAATTCGTGGCCGACCGCCTCGGGATGTCCGTTGTACCAGGCCACGAAGTCAGTGGCGGAGTGGCTGCCCGGGAGATCCTCCCCCTCGATTCCAAGCCTCCGGTCACGCATCGCACCGACCGCGTAGACGACGGCGTGATAACGATCCTGAAGCTGCTCGAAGGTGAGGTCAACACCGATATCGACATTGAGGAACAACCGGAAGCCGGCCCTGCGGAACAGCGAGCCGAACTGCTCGGCGACGACCTTGGTGTCCTGATGGTCCGGGGCCACACCGTATCTCACGAGGCCGAAGGGGACCGGGAGCCGCTCGAACATGTCGATCTCCACGTCCAGGCCCTTCGTCTCCAGCAACTCCTCGGCCACATAGCACGCGGAGGGTCCCGAACCGACGACAGCGACGCGCAACGGCTCACCCCAGTCGCCATCCCACTCCCGCCTGCGGGGCGCATTGGCGGTCTGCGGATAGTCGGCATGCTCCGGGTCGAGGTAGTACCGCGCATTGATCTCCTGGTAGCGCTCCATCGACTCGGGGAGCTCGTAGTCCGGGGCGATCGCCTGGACTGGACAGACGTCCATGCAGGCGCCGCATTCGATGCAGACATCCGGGTCGATGTACAACATCTCCGCGGTGCGATAGTCCGGCTCCTCCGGAGTCGGGTGGATGCAATTGACCGGGCAGACCGGGACACACGAGGCGTCATTGCAGCAACTCCGGGTGATGACATAGGGCATTGAAGGAGACCTTCCTCACACCAACGACGATTTGAGGTATACGATAGTCATAGATTTCCCGAGGAGGAAGACATGAACCTGATCATCGTCGGCGTCGACGGCAGCGACACCGCCCTCGCTGCGGCCCGGACGGCAGCTTCGCTCGCCCATACGATGGGGGCACGCCTGCACGTGATCTCCGCCACCCCGCGCGACACGGTCGACTATGAGGACGGTCAGCACCACGTCCAAGTCGACGTGGCGGCCGAGGCCGAGCAGATCGCCCAGGAAGCGGCCGCAGCACTCAGCGACCTCGTCCCGAGCGTCACCTCGAGCGGAGTCAAGGGTCGCCCCGCCGATGCCCTCGTCAGCGAGGCCGAACGACTCGGGGCCGATCTGATCGTCGTCGGCAATCGCCGGGTACAGAGCGCGGTGGCCCGGGTCCTCGGCAGTATCGCGACCGCAGTAGCCCATCACGCACCGTGTGATGTCTATATCGCGCACACCAGCCACTAAAACTGTGGTTGCCGTCACGTCGCCTAATCCGTAGTATTCATATGCATCATTAAAGGAGGAAAACATGGCGACTCGTTCCGAGCACTCCGCAGTTCCCGAAGACCTTGACGTTCTCGTCGTCGGTGCCGGCTTCTCGGGCCTGTACAGCGTCTACCGACTGCGTGAGCTCGGTTTCCGCGTACACGGCGTCGACGCGGGTGAGGACGTCGGCGGAGTCTGGTACTGGAACCGCTACCCCGGTGCTCGGTGCGATATCGAGAGCGTCGACTATTGCTACTCCTTCTCCGATGAGCTCGTCCGCGAGTGGGACTGGACGGAACGCTATCCCGCTCAACCGGAGATCCTGAGTTACATCAACTTCGTCGCCGACAAGTTCAAGCTGCGCGACGACTTCACCTTCGGAACCCGTGTCGAGAGCGTGACGTGGAACGAGGAGGCACGTCAGTGGTCGGTGACCACCGATCATGGCGATGAGATCACCGCCTCCCACGTGATCATGGCCACGGGACAGCTCGCGGTGCCACAGTTGCCGGAGATCCCCGGCATCGAGGACTTCGCCGGGCGCACCCTTCACACGGGCGCGTGGCCCCACGAGGGCGTGGACGTCACCGGGGAACGGGTCGGGGTCATCGGGACAGGTTCCTCCGGTGTCCAGGTGATCCCCCAGCTCGCCAAACAGGCCGGCACGCTCACGGTGCTGCAGCGCACGGCTCACTTCGTGATGCCGGCCAAGAACCATCCGCTCGACCGGGAATATGCCGAGGACCTGAAGACGCGCTTCGAGGAGTACCGCGAGATCGCGCGACATCATCCCGGGGGGACACATCGCAAGATCGGCACGAAGTCCGCCCTCGAGGTATCCGAGGAGGAACTGCGAGCGACCTTCGACGCCTACTGGGACCAGGGCGGCCCGGATATTCTGGCCGCGTACACCGATCTACGCACCGATGAGCGCGCCGCCGAACGCGTCGGCGAGTTGGTCCGCGAGAAGATCCGTGAGATCGTCCACGATCCCGCCACCGCGGAGCGTCTCTGCCCACGCGGCTACCCTTTCGGTTCGAAGCGACTGGTCCTCGAGATCGACTACTACACGACCTACAACCGTGACAATGTCGAGCTGATCGACGTTCACGCCGACCCGATCGAACGGATCGCGCCACACGGAGTCGTGCTCCGCAGTGGGACCGAGATCGAACTCGACACGCTCGTGTTCGCCACCGGTTTCGATGCCTTGACCGGCGCGCTGTTCTCCGCGAACATCACCGGGGTCGGCGGTCTCACCCTGCCCGATGCCTGGAAGGACGGCCCACGCACCTATCTGGGCTTGGCCACGCACGGTTTCCCGAATATGTACTTCGTCGCGGGCGCCGGCAGTCCCTCGGTCATCAGCAATGTGCTCATCTCGATCGAGCAGCACGTCGAGTGGATCACCGACCACATCGCCTGGCTCCGTGACCAGGGCTTGGAGCGGTCCGAGGCCTCCGAGCAGGCCCAGGAGGACTGGACCCAGCACGTCTATGAGACCGCCGCGCCCACCTTGTTCATGAAGGGCAATAGCTGGTATCTCGGTGCCAATGTCCCCGGAAAGCCGCGTGTCTTCTCGCTATACCTCGGCGGAGTCGGTCGCTACCGCGAGGCGTGCGATGACGTCGCCGCCCGCGGCTACGCCGGTTTCGCGACGACCTGACTAGGAGCTGCCATGTCCGTCCCCACCTCCGCCGCACCCCTCGCCGGGGTCCGTGTCATCGAGCTCGGCTCGATGTACGCCGCCCCGACGACGGGCCGCATGCTGCGCGACTTCGGTGCCGAGGTCATCAAGGTCGAGGACCCACGCCAGGGTGATTTCGCCCGCCAGTGGCAACCTGCACACGAGGGCATGGCGATCGGCTTCGCCCGGTTGAACTCGGGTAAGCGGTCGATCGGCATCGACCTGCGCGACGAGGCGGGGCGCGATATCGTCCGCGATCTGGTCCGCGGGGCCGATGTGCTCATCGAGAACTTCCGTCCAGGTCGGCTCGAAGAGTGGGGCATGTCCTATGCCGAGCTCAGCGCCGATCGTCCGGGCCTCGTGATGACCAGGGTCAGCGGCTTCGGCCAGACCGGCCCGTATCGCCACCGCCCAGGTTTCGGGACGGTGGCCGAGACCGCCAGCGGGTTCGCCTTCCTCAACGGCTGGCCCGAGACTCCCCCGACCGCCCCGCCCTTCGGCTTCGCGGACTCGATCGCCGGCATCTCGGCGGCATTCGGCACCGCAATGGCACTCTTCCGCCGGGAGATGTCTGGCGGGATCGGCTCGGAGGTCGATGTCGCCCTGTACGAGCCGCTGATGTTCATCCTGGGCGATGCGGTGATCAACTACACCGCCACGGGGACGATCATGGAACGTCACGGCAATGCATCGGGGGCCGCCTCACCGCGAGGAATCTACCAGGCCGCCGACGACGGCTGGCTCTCCATTGCCGCCTCCAACCAGGCGATCGCCATGCGGCTATTCGAGGCGATGGGTCGTCCGGACCTCAAGACGGACGAACGCTACGCCACCAATACCGCGCGCATGGCCAATAACGCCTCCCTGCAGGAGATCGTCAGCGAGTGGGTGCGGTCACGTGATCGCGACCAGGTGTTGAAGATCCTCGAGGATCACGAAGTCGTCGCGGCGGCGGTCAACGACTCGCGCGATATCAGCGAGGACCCGCACTTCCTCGAGCGCACCCTGCAACACCTCGGCGATACCGTTCTGGGCCCGGCGCTGACTCCAGGCCCGGTGCTGCACGTCGCCGGTTACGAGGGACCGCGGTACGACGGCGTTCCGGCCGTCGGCGAGCACACCACCGAGATCCTGCGATCACTCGGCTACGACGATGGCCGACTCGAGGAACTGGCCAGCCGCCATGTCATCTCGGCGTGAGCCTCTCGATCCCGCCATCGCCGCCCTGCGCGATCACGTCCGCGCCTCCGGCGCCGCACCCCTGAGCTCCCTCTCCCCGGCGGAGGCCCGCGAGCGGGTCAGTGCTGGCGATGGCGCCTGTGACGACGGTCCCGCAGTGCGTGTGATCGAGGACATCGATATCGGTGACGCTCCGGCACTGCGGATCCGGCGCTATGACGATGGCGCATCGCGGGCGACACTCGTCTATGCCCACGGCGGGGGCTGGGTGACCGGAGATCTGGAGTATGCCGATGAACTCTGCCGTCAGTTGGCGAGTCAGGCTTCGCTGCAGGTGCTGAGCGTCGACTACAGGTTGGCCCCGGAATATCCCTTCCCGGCTGCGGTCGAGGATGTCGACACCGCGCTGAGCTGGGCGGTGATCCACGGTGGCGATCAACCCGTCTACGTGGGAGGCGACAGCGCCGGCGGCAACCTGGCCGCGACGATCGCACAACGACGCGACGAGGTGGCTGGGCTGATCGCGATCTATCCGGTGGTGGATCACGACCAGACACGAATGTCCTATCGAGAGAATGACCAGGGCTTCCCGATCGGGTCAGCCGACATGGCGTGGTTCTTCGACCATTACGCCCCCCGGGATGTCCGCGACGATCCTCGCGTCAGTCCTCTCCGCGGCATCGGAGCCGATCATCCACGGACTTTCCTCCTCACCGCGGGACATGATCCGCTGTGCGATGAGGGTTTCGCCTATGCGGAGCGGCTCGCGGCCCTAGACGTCGGCGTCGAACATCGGCATGAGCCCGCCCTCTGCCACGGTTTCCTCCGCTCGACGGGTGTCTCCGCCGGGGCACGTGCCGCTCGCGATCGTTTGGTCGTGGACATCGCGAGATTCGTCGACTCCGGCCACCTACCCACGGCGGCTCCGTAGCGCGTCCGGCGGGTCCTCCGCTCTCCCGTGTCACGCAGAGTTCGCACCCGGGGTGGATTGATGCATATGATTCGGTGAGCGACCAGCCGTCGGCAGTTCGACATCAGGGTCCAACGAAGGAAGATCGATAGTGTCTGTGGCCAATTCACGTCCGCCCAAGACGGCGATGCTGCTCGCGCAGCAGATCGTGGCGGACATCAATCGCCGGGGTAACCGTGTCGGCGACCGCCTGCCGCCGGAGCGTCTGATGCTCGAGGAGTACAACGTCGGACGCGGAACGCTCCGTGAGTCCCTGCGTTTCCTCGAACTCCAGGGCGTCATCCGTCTACGCCCCGGACCCGGTGGGGGCCCGGTGGTCCAGCAGCCCGACTCCAGCGCGCTGGCAACATCGCTCACCCTCCTTCTGCAATTCGAGAATGCCCCTTTCCGGACGATCGCCGAGTCACGGGTGGGCCTGGAGCCGATCATGGCGCGGCTCGCGGCCGAGCGCATGGATGACGATCAACTCGCCGATCTCAAGGCGAGTGTCGACACCATGAAACTCCATCTGGGCGACCAACGGGTCTTCCTGGAGGAGAACAAGCGGTTCCATGATGTGATCGCTCACGGCTCCGGCAATGCGATGTTCGGTTATCTCGTGGACGCGCTGCTCGACATCCTCGACGGTTCGGCGATCGGTATCGACTATCCCGAGGTCCGCCGCGGAGCCGTACAGGAGGCACACGCGCAGATCTACGAAGCGATCGCCGCGCGCGATCCGCTGGCGGCTTCCGAGGCGATGACCGATCACATCGATCAGTACATGCGTTATGCGGAGCGCAAGTTCCCCGATGTGCTGGATGAGCCCATCACCTGGGCCCACTGAACCGCACCGAGGGCATGCCCCTCAGCGACGCCAGGGCGACGGGACATCGAGGATGCGTGCCATGGTGCCACCGAGCACCAGCTTGACTTCGTCATCGCTGAGACCCAGCGCCTCGATCGCCGCGATCTCTTCGGCGGGACTCGTCATCGGCCAGTCCGATCCGAAGACGATGCGCTCAGCACCGTGCCGCTGGATCAGCTGTCGGACGCGCTCGGGCCGCAAGGTCGCCAGGCTCGGCGGCCATGAGGTCTCCAGGACGACATCGACCCCTTCCAGGATCTCGCGGGCGTCGTCGAAGAGCTTGTAGCCGCCGAAATGGCAGGCCATCAGCCGAAGATCCGGGAACTGCCGGGCGATGTCACGGATCATGCCCGGATTCGAGAGCGCATTGGCCTCCGGTGAGCCACCTTCTCCCACATGGGTGATGACGGCGATCTCGCTGCCGAAGGCCTCGAAGATCGACCACAGGCGCGGATCATTCAACGCGTAGCGTTGAAACAGAGGATGGATCTTGACCGCGGTGATGCCGTGCCGGCGCAGACTGGCGAGGTTGTCCTCGACCGAGAGATCCACGTGCACCGTGCCGAAGCCGAAGCGCTCCGGCGAGCGCAAACCGGCGACGAATTCGTTGACCCGGTCGACGTGCCGTGCCTCATTCGCGATGCCGAGACAGCACGATGCGTCCACGCCGCTCTCGGACATGTCCCGGGTGAGGCCGTCGACGGTCCCGTCGCCGCGCGCCACGAGTCCGGGGAGCCGATTCCCGCTCAGGGCGGCGTGGGCGATCTTGTCGGGCCAGACATGGGTATGTGCATCGATGATCATCGGATCACAGCTTTCCTGACTCTCCGCCGTCGACGACGAAGATGCCACCGGTGGTGAAGGGCGAGGCCGGTGAGACGAGCAGGGCCGCGAGCGGGACCAGTTCCGCCGGGTCCGCCATCCGTCCGGCGGGGATCTTGGCCACCCGACGGGCATGCAGGTCCGCCGATTCGGTGACGGCCTTCTGCGCCTCGGTGACGAAGGCACCCGGGGCGATGCAGTTGACTTGGACATTGTGCCGGGCCCATTCGGCCGCCAGCGCCTCGGTCATCCGGACGACAGCACCCTTGGAGGTGGAGTACCCCACCAGATAGGGCTTGCCGCGCACGCCGGTGGTCGAGGCGATATTGAGGATGCGGCCCCCGCCCTGGGCGATCATGTGACGTCCGGCTGCCTGAGCCAGCAACATCGGCGCCACCACATTGACCGTCAGAGCATCCCGCCATATCTGCGGATCCTGATCGACGAACTTCCCTGCGGGGGCGACCCCGGCGTTATTGATCAGACCGTCGATCCGCCCGTGTCGAGCGATGACCTCGGGCACCACGGCCGATACCGAGGATTCCTCGCTCATATCGGCCGGAATCGTGCTGATCCGGCCATGCCCCTGCGCGGCGACCTCCTCCAGGCTTGCCACTGATCGTGCCGCCGCGACGACGTGAGCGCCCTCGGCCGCCAGCGCGATGGCCATGGCCGCCCCGAGCCCTCGGCTCGCACCCGTCACCAGCACGACGGTGTCGCGCAGTCCGAGTTCCATCTCAGCTTCCCTTCTTGACGAGGCGACGCGCGAGCGAGTCCAGCAGGACTTCCGTGGCACCCTCGTAGACCCGCAGCGGACGGGCATTGCGGTAGAGACGCTCGATCGTGCTGCCGCGCACGAGCCCGAAACGCCCCATCGTCTGGACCGAACGGTCCACGACCCGGCCGGCCGTCTCAGTCGCGCTGACCTTGGCCATCGAGGAGAAGTCCAGATGACCCAGTGGATCATCCGTGGCCAGTGCGGCGGCACGGTAGACGAATGAGCGGGCGGCCTCGATCTCCGTCCAGGAGAGTGCGAGCGACTGCGAGACCGCACCCAGCTCCGCCAGCGGGCGTCCGAATTGCGAACGCTCCTGTGCGTGGCGCACCGCCTCGTCGAGCGCGGCCTGGGCCAGCCCGACACCCGAGGCGGCGACCGTGACGCGAAAGACCGCGAGCGTCTGCAGCATGAGTGAGAAGGCCTTGCCCGGCACGCCCAGACGGTTGGCAGCCGGCACGCGCACCTGGTCGAAGGTGAGTTCACCGAGGATGTGCGGTGCCATCAGGTCCGCCCCCGGCTGGATGTTCAGCCCAGCACTCTCGGCGGGCACCAGCACCATCGAATAACCGTCGTCCTCGCGCGCGAGTACGCAGTAGAAGTCAGCCGCCCCGCCGTTGGTGATGAAGGACTTGCGGCCGTCGATGACGACATCATCGCCGTCGGCGACCAGGCTCGTGGTGATCGCGCGGAGGTCCGATCCCACATCCGGTTCGGTCAGGGCCAGACCCGCGATGGCGTCGAGTGTGGCGACCCGTGGCAGCCACTGCTCCCTGAGCTCCTCCGAGCCTCCCATCGAGAGCGAGTAGCTGCCGACGCCCTGCATCCCGAATAACGAATCGAGGTGAGCGGAGGAGTACATCAACGCTTCACGGACCACGGCGATCGCGAGCGGGTCGAGCCGTTCGCTCGCACCACCATAGGCCGCCGGCACCACGTGCCGCGCCAGCCCACTCTCACGCAGTTCCGCAAGCACACCCGGGTGCACCTGCGTGTACTCATCGGCCTCGGCGGCATAGGGAGCAACCGCCTCGGCGACGGCGCGCGCACGCGACTGGATATCGCGCTGCTCTTGTGTCAGATCGAACATGGCTCTCTTTCTCAGGCTCGCTGATCGAACTTGCGACCCAGCAGCTCCGACACGATACGGATCCGCTGCATCGTGGGAGTGCCGCCGGCGATCGCCCAGCCATGGGCGTCCCGATGCAGCCGCTCGATGCCGTACTCCTCGGTGTAACCATTGCCTCCATGCAACTGCATGGCGATATCGGTGACGCGCTTGGCCATCTCATTGGCCGTGCACTTGGCCAACGAGACCTGATACGAGTCCGGAAGCCCCACACCCGCCGAGGCGGCGGCCCGATCGCGTAGGAGCCGAGCGGCCTCGACTTGCAGTGCCATGTCCGCCAGCAGCACCTGGACGCTCTGGAACTCCACGAGCGGCTTGCCGAACTGCTCACGCTCCTGGACGTACTGCACGGTCTTGTCGAGTGCGGCCTGCCCGATCGCGATGCTCATCGTCGTGTTGCCCAGGCGCTCCACGGAGAAGACCCCGAAGAGTTTGGAGAAATCACCGGCGGGAACAACGATGTTCTCGGCTGGGACCCGGACATTGTCGAAGTAGATATCGGCTGAGGGGATGCCCCGGAAGCCCATCAGGCGCTCGCCAGCACCGAAGCTCAGCCCGGGCGTGCCCTTCTCGACCAGGACCGCGCCGATGCCCTTCGCACCCGGCGCATCGGAGAGCCGGCAGTAGACGAGGTACTGGTCGGCCTCGCCACCATTGGAGATCCAGCGTTTGGCGCCGTTGATGACGAGATGATCAGCCTCGGCCTTGGCGGCGGTGACCATGTCGGTCGCCGCCGAGCCGGCATCCGGTTCCGAGATCGCGACCGCCATCGTCTTGGCACCGGTGACGATGTCCGGCAACCAGCGCCGTTTCTGTTCTTCCGTGCCCAGGTGTGAGATGACCTGCGCCGGGCCGGTATTGGCCTCGAAGACCTGAAACGCGGCCGGGCGGCACACTTTGCCGAACTCCTCGACTACGGCTAGCGCCTGCTCTAGGGGAGCGCCGGAACCCCCATAGGCCTCCGGATGGGCGATGCCGAGGAAGCCCAGAGCCCCCAGCTCCATTCGCTGCTCGCGTGTGATCGCCTTGCGCTGCACGTCCAATTCCTCCGCGATCGGCGCGTACCGATCACGTGCCACCTGCGCCGCGAGCGACCGGATCTCTGCCAGATCATCGTGAGCCACGACGACCACCTCCTCAAGTGGTAATGATTATCCTGATTTAGCCGACCCGGGTCAACAGGGATCCGGACGACGTGACACACAGATGACTATCATGATAATAGTTAGCTATGTCACTCCAGCCCCGCGACATCGTCATCGTCGACGCCGTCCGCACCGCGAGCGGCAAGGGCCGCACCGGCGGTGGCCTCGCCGAGATCCATCCGGTCGACCTGCTCGCCCAGACGCTCCAGCAGCTGGTGCAGAGGACCCCCGAGCTCGACCCCAGCGAGGTCGACGATGTCATCATCGGCTGCGTCTCCCAGGTGGGCGAGCAATCGGCCACCCCAGGCCGGATGGCCTGGCTCGGGGCCGGCTTCCCCGCCCATGTGCCCGCCACGACGATCGACCGCAAATGCGGGTCGAGCCAGCAGGCGGTGCATTTCGCTGCTCAGGGCATCGCCGCCGGTTCCTATGACATCGCCATCGCCGGAGGCGTGGAGTCGATGAGCCGCGTCGTCATGGGATCAGCGCGCATGGATGCCGATCCCTTCGGCACCATGGTCACCGAACGCTACTCACCCGGACTGGTCGCACAGGGTGTCGCCGCAGACCTCGTCGCGGCGCGATGGAAGCTCGAGCGCGAGGACCTCGACCGCTATGCGGCCGAGTCACATCGCCGTGCTGCCGCGGCCCTCGAGAACGGTTCCTTCGCCCGCGAGACGATCTCCGTCACCACCCCGACCGGCGTATTCGACCGGGACGAGACCGTTCGCCCCGGCAGCACGGTCGAGAAGCTTGCGACCCTGAAGAGCGTCTTCGGCACCGATGAGCTCGCCGAGCGGTTCCCCGATGTCGAATGGAACACGACCGCGGGCAATTCATCACAGATCACCGACGGCGCCAGCGTGCTGCTCATGATGGCCGCCGAGCGTGCCGCCCGGCTCGGGCTCACGCCCCGGGCCCGCATCCACACGATGTCGGTCGTCGGCGACGACCCACTGCTCATGCTCACCGCGCCGATCCCGGCGACGCATCGCGTGCTCACCCGCTCGGGACTCACCCTCGACGAGATCGATCACATCGAGATCAACGAGGCCTTCGCCTCGGTACCACTCGCCTGGATGGCCGAATTCGGTGAGGCCGATCCCGCACGGGTCAATCCCCGCGGAGGCGCGATCGCACTCGGTCACCCGCTCGGCGCCTCCGGTGCCCGGTTGATGACCACCATGCTGCACGCGCTGGAGGACGAGCGGAGCCGCTATGGCTTGCAGCTCATGTGCGAGGCGGGCGGCATGGCCAATGCCACCATCATCGAACGCCTCTGACTCAGAGGAAGAGAGGACGCTCATGGATATCGCCCACGGTTCGGCGGTCGTGACGGGAGGAGCATCGGGTCTCGGCGAAGCCACCGCCCGCGCCCTGGCCGCTCGTGGCGCACACGTCGTCATCGTCGACCTGAACGAGGACCTCGGCCGGGTCGTCGCCGAGGAGATCGGCGGCACCTTCGCGCTCGCCGATGTCACCGATACGTCCGCCGTCAACTCCGCGCTGGACGCCGCCGAGGCTGCGGGACCCCTGCGAGCAGTCGTGCACTGCGCGGGCAAGGGTGGCACGGTCCGTGTCGTCGAACGCGACGGGCAGCCGGGATCTCTGGAGACCTACGAGCAGCTCATCCGCCTCAACCTGGTCGGCACCTTCAACGTGCTTCGCCTGTCGGCCGCGCGGATGGCACGCCTGGACGTGGTCGACGATGAACGCGGTGTCATCGTCCTGACCGCCTCGGTCGCGGCCTTCGAAGGACAGATCGGACAGATCCCCTATGCCTCGGCCAAGGCCGGTGTGGTGGGCATGACCCTCGTCGCCGCTCGTGACCTCGCCAGCAAGGCGATCCGCGTCGCGACCATCGCGCCGGGCACCTTCGACACACCGATCCTGGCCCGTTTCGGTCAGGAGGTTCGCGACAGGCTGGCGGCGCAGACCCCCCATCCGCGGCGCCTCGGCCGCCCCGAGGAATACGCCAGCACGGCACTGCACATCATCGACAATCCCATGATCAACGGCGAGACGATCCGCCTCGACGGTGCGATCAGGATGGCCCCGAAATGACCGAGACCCCCACCTCCGACCGTGAGCTCCTCGTCGAGGAGCACGGTCGCGTGCTCGTGCTCACGATGCATCGCCCCGAATCGCGCAACGCGATGTCGATGGCGATGGCCCATCAGATCGCCGAAGCCCTCGAGGACTTCGACCGGCGCGATGATCTGAGCGTCGCGGTCATCACCGGCGGAGGGGGGACCTTCTGCGCCGGGATGGACCTCAAGGGCTTCGCGCGCGGTGAGCGTCCCGTGGTCGAGGGCCGCGGTTTCGCCGGCATCGTCAAGAGTCCTCCGCGCAAGCCCATCATCGCGGCCGTCGAGGGGTATGCGCTCGCGGGCGGCTTCGAGATCGTGCTCTCGTGCGATCTGATCGTCGCCTCCAGTGAGGCCACCTTCGGGCTGCCCGAGGTGAAGCGGGGACTGACCGCCGCGGCCGGCGGGCTGCTGCGCCTGCAGCACCGTGTCCCCTATCACCTGGCGATGGAGCTCGTGCTGACCGGACGGATGTGGCCGGCACCCGAGGCTCACTCGGCGGGCCTGGTGAGCCGCCTCTCCGACCCCGGCCAGGCACTCGCCGCGGCACTCGAGCTCGCCGAGGAGATCGCCAAGAACGCGCCCTTGGCGCTCGCCGCCTCCAAGCGGGTCCTCATCGAGTCGGTGGACTGGCCGCTGCCGGAGAAGTTCGATCGCCAGGAGGCGATCGTCAATCCGATCCGTGAGTCCGAGGACGCCAAGGAGGGGGCCCGTGCCTTCGTCGAGAAGCGCGAGCCCCGCTGGACCGGCCGCTGACTCCGACCCGCCGCACGTTGGCGAACGCCCCCGAGCACTGACTCGGGGGCGTTCGTGCGTCCTCCGGTGGGCGGTAGTCATCAACCACCGAGTGCCCGCTCTCTCATCGCTCGCGAGACACCAGCGGCGAAGGATGTGATTCTACGGCTGCCATGACGACCGCCGAGTCACATCCTTCGTCTCGGGTGGATGCGGCTCAGGCGGGACCAATGGCGATGGACTTGGTCTCCAGATACGAGCGGAAGCCCTCGGGCCCCATCTCGCGGCCGATGCCCGACATCTTGTACCCACCGAAGGGCGAGCCATAGGCCTGCGGGAAGCCGTTGATGCTGACCATGCCGGTGCGGATACGGCGCGCAACCCGTACGGCCTCGTCGACATCGGCACCCCAGACCGAACCCGACAGCCCATAGGGTGAGTCGTTCGCGATGTCGATCGCCTCCTCGACATCGTCGTAGGGCACGAGCGCGAGCACGGGGCCGAAGATCTCCTCACGCACCGCCCGCATCGAGTTGTCCACACCGGCGAGCAGCGTGGGCGGCACGAACCAACCGTTCTCCAGTTCGGGAGGCAGCACGAGATTCTCGGCACCGGAGACGATCCGGGCGCCCTCGTCGCGTGCCAGCGAGATGTATCCCTGCACGGTGTCCAGCTGGTTCTTGGAGACGAGGGGACCGATCTTGGTCGCAGGGTCCATCGGATGCCCGACGGTCCACTCGCGCAGCGCCTCGGCGAAGGCCTCGGTGAACTCGCGCTCGCGACCGCGTGGCACCAGGATGCGCGACTGCGCGATGCAGAGCTGTCCGTTGACGACCAATGCCATCGGCAGGACCGCCTTGGCCACGGTCTCGGCATCCGCATCGGGGAGGACGACCGCGGCCGACTTGCCGCCGAGTTCGAGAGTCACCCGGGCGATCCGATTGGCCGCGGCCCGCATCAGCGTCTGGCCGACGGCCGTCGAACCGGTGAAGGCGAGCTTGTCGACCTGCGGATGTTCGATCAACGACTGCGCCGCTTCACGATCGGCCGGCACGATATTGAGCACGCCCTCGGGCAAACCCGCCTCGGCGAAGGCGTCGGCGAAGGCGAAGGCCGACAGCGGGGTCTGCGTCGGCGGCTTGAGGACCACCGAACAGCCCGCGGCGATCGCCGGCGCGATCTTGATGCTGGGTGTGCTGAGCGGGCCGTTCCACGGGGTGATCGCGGCGGCCACACCGACCGGTTCCTGTGTCACGATGCTGCGCAGCCCACTGACATCGGTGCGCACCTCATCGAGCTCATATGACTCGGCCAGATCCGCGTAGTAGCGAGTGTGACGAATCGGATTGGGTACGTGCGCCTGCTGGCTGAACCAGAGCGGGCATCCGAGTTCGGAGGTCAGCAGGACCGCGATCTCGTCGAGCCGTGACTCCAGGATGTCGGCGGCGCGGCGCATGACGGCGGCTCGCTCGGAACCGGGGAGGTCGCGCCAGCGGCGATCCTCGAAGGAGGTCCTGGCGGCGTCCACCGCCCGGTCCATGTCGACGGCTGTGCCCACCGCCGATCGGCCGACGACGGACTGGTCGACCGGGTTGAGAACGTCGATGATCTTGCCGCCCTCGGTGTCGGACCAGTGGCCGCCGATGAACAGGCGGCTGCGATCAGCGAGGTCGGGGGCGATGACAGCATCGGTCATGGGGTGCTCCTCAGGTGTCGGGACGGGAGTCAGCGGAAGGCGGGCAGGACCTCGTTCTTGAACAACTCGAGGGTGGCCAGCACCTGCTCCTGCGGCAGGCCATACCACTGCATCCGCAGCACGATGTACGTCAGTCCCTGCGACTCGAGGTCCTTGAGCGCCGCGATGGCTCCCTCGGGATCGGTGAACAGATAGGACGCATCGGCCACCTCGGTCGCGGTCTTGGCCGATTGCAGGTGGCGGTAGCCCGCACCCTGCTGCGGCGCGTTGTACTGCGCGTACTGTGCGGTGACATCGCCGCGGGCCTGAAGGCCGATGGCTCGCGCCCGCTCCGGGTCGTGATCGAGTACCAGCTCACGCCGGACGACGAGATTCTTGACGGGGAGGCCGAGACGCTCCTTCTCCGCGCGATAGTGCCCGAGCACCACCTTGAGACGTTCAGGGTCGACGTGGGGCGGAACGATCCAGGCATCACCAAGGCGCGCGGCTCGCTGGGCACCCTTCTTGTGCGGGCCGGCCCCGATCCAGATCTCGGGACCCCCGTCCTGCACGGGACGCAAGCTGATGTGCTGGTCCTTGATGCGGTAGTACTCACCGTCGCGGGTCACCGACTCGCCGCTCCACAGATCGCGGATCATCGCGATGCTCTCCTCGAAGCGCCCGACTCGCTCGTCGAGCCCGATACCGAAGGACTCGAACTCGTTCTCGCGATAGCCCATGCCGAAGCCTGCGATCGCACGTCCGCCGGTGATGTGATCGAGCGTCGAGAACTCCTCGGCCACCTCGACCGGGTGACGCAGCGGAAGGATGAACATATTGGTGCCGAGGTGCATGTCGCCGGCATCCGCGGCGAGGGCGGCGAGCGTGGGAACCGGCTGGAGAGTCGGCATGCCGCCCAGATAGTGCTGAAGCACCCACACCGAGGAGATCCCGCTCTGCGAGGCGGCACGCACCTGCTCGCGCATCGCTGCGATGCGGTCCGCGGGCACGACATCGGTCGGGAAGTCGTTCATGATGGCGAGGCCGAAGGTCAGCGGCATGATGTCTCCCACAGGTTTGCTGCTATTGATATGCATGATTGTGCCACACATCACGTCTTCGAGACACCCGCCCGCCGGTTCCCGTGAGAAAAGAACGTGACGCAGGCGACATATGTGGGCTAATTTGATGATCAGCAATTGGTGAGGCGGGGTGAGAGGAGCCGGAACGACATGGGCAAGACCATCGGCCGGCGTCCCTATCCGCCATCACCCCTATCCGCCATCGCGACGCGCACGGGGGCGGCTGTCACAGCGCGACCACGTCATCGAGACGGCTCGGGCGGCCCGATATCCGTCCCCACCCACCCCTGATCCCCTGAGAGGAACCCCATGGCCACTGATTCCGCCGCGCCATCCCCGGCACGGCTCACACATCTCTTCGAGCCGCGGTCGATCGCGCTGATCGGCGCGAGCGACCGATCGAACTGGTCGCATCGCATCGTCGACGGTCTGCGCGTGATCGGTTACGACGGTGCCCTGCACTATGTCAACCCCAAGGGCGGTGAAGCCCATGGACAACCCCTCGTCCGCAGCGTCACCGATATCGAGGAGACCCCGGACCTCGCCTTCGTGATGGTGCCGGCATCCGCCGTGCTCGAGGCGATGCGCGATATCGCCCGCGCCGGTATCACGTCGGCCATCGTTCTGAGCTCCGGCTTCGCCGAGCTCGGGGACGAGGGACGCCGCGCTCAGGAGGAGCTTCGCGCCCTCGCCGCCGAGCACGGCATCACCGTGCTCGGCCCGAACGCACTCGGCTATGTCAACACCGATGCGAGGGTGGCGCTCAAACCCTTCCCACCTGGAGAGCCCCTGCGGTCGGGGTCCATCGCCGTGGTCTCCCAAAGCGGCAATGTCACCGTCCAGCTGCTCAACATGGCGCGATCCTTCGACATCGGGGTGAGCCTCGCCGTCAGCACGGGCAATGAGATGGACGTCCGCATCGCCGACGTGGTCGATTTCCTGGTCGACCACGAAGCCACCCGGGTCATCACGGTGTTCACCGAGGCCTTCCCCGACCCGCACGCCTTCCTCGCCGCCTGTCGACGCGCCCGCGCGGCGGGCAAGCTCGTGGTGTGCCTCAAGGCGGGTCGCAGCGAGGCCGCAGCCCGTGCCGCCCTGGCTCATACCGGCTCACTGGTCGGCAACGACGCCGTGATCGACGCCTTCCTGCGCTCCGCAGGGGTCGTGCGCGTCTCCTCACTCGAGGATCTGCTGGTCGTCGCCGACACTTTCGCACACACCGGACCCATCGACGGCGCCATGGCGCTGCTCACGATCTCCGGTGGCACCTGCGATATCGTCGCGGACGCGGCTGAGGACATCGGCCTGGAGCTCGCAGAGCTCGCGGGTGAGACGGTGACCGAGCTCAAGCAGGTGCTCCCCGAGCTGGCCGCGGCGCAGAACCCGCTGGACGTCACAGGTGCCGCCGTCACCGACGCAACCCTGATGGCGCGGACTCTCGCCGTGGTCGCTCGGGACCCCGGAGTGGGCGTCGTGCTCGTCGCCCAAGAGATGGATCACCAGGCGGAGAACCTGGCCTGGGGACGTGAGGCCCTCGAACGGCTCAGCGCGGAGGCCGCGGCTGCGGCGTGTCCGGCCATCCTCGCCAACACCACCGTCCGCTATGTCAACGAGCGCGTGCGCGAGATCAGGGCCGCTGCCGCAGCGCCCACAGTCTTCGGCGGGGTCAGCCGCATCCTCCCCGCTATCGCCGCCATCGGCGAGTGGACCACGCGAGCCGTGTCGACCGAGGCCGAGGAATTCACCATCGACATCGGGTCGATCACCGCGCCCCGCCAGGGCACGTGGTCGGAGGCGACGAGTCGCGCATTGCTGGAGTCAGCCGGTGTGCCGGTGGTCCCTGCCGTCGTCGCGGCATCGCCCGCAGCCGCAGCCGCAGCCGCAGCGGACTGGGAGGGCCGCGTCGCCCTCAAGGTCGTCTCCGACGACATCGTGCACAAGAGCGATGTCGGAGGCGTCGCTCTCGACATCGCACCCGACGAGGTCGAGGATGCTGCGACCACGCTGCTGCGCCGGGTCTCAGCCGCTGTGCCGGATGCGACCATCGACGGGGTGCTGGTCACGCCGATGCGCGAACCGGGTGTCGACCTCCTGGTGGGCGTCATCCACGAGGCCGGGTGGGGGCATGTGCTCGCCGTGGGCCTGGGCGGTATCTGGGCCGAGGTATTCGGTGATGTACAGCGCATCGCCCTGCCGGCGTCTCCCGCCCAGTTCGAGGCCGCCCTGCGTCGGCTCCGGGCCTGGCCGCTGCTGGACGGCGTCCGGGGCGCCGAGCCCGTGGACCTCTCCGCCCTGGTCGAGATCCTGAGCCGTATCGCCGCGCTGGCCGTCTCGCTCGGTGACGACATGGCAGCCGTCGAGGTCAACCCGCTGCGAGCGCGAGGCACCCAGATCGAGGCCCTGGACGCGGCCGTGGTGTGGAACGGATAGACACGAGCTGATAACGACGGCGGCCCGCCCTCTCCCGGAGGCGGGCCGCCGGTCCTCACTCGCCGCGGACGAGACGAGCGTGTGTGAGCCAGTCCCGCGCCTTGTCAGCATGGGCCAGGTCGACATGCTGACCGCGGTAGCGCACCGCCCCGTGGCCCTCGGCGGCGGCGGACTCCACCGCCGCCACGAGGCCCTCGTGATAGGAGACCTCTTCATCCGTGGGCGTGTAAACCTCGTGGACCACCGGAACATGGGAGGGATGGATAACGATCTGGCCGCGGAAGCCGAGTTGGAGCCCGTAGTCGGCGAATGCGCGCAGACCGTCCAGATCGGCGAGGTCCTCCCACAGCGCGGTGAGCGGGTGTAACCCGTACTGGCGGCACGCGAGGAGGATACGACTACGCAGATAGAGTGTCTCGCTGCCCTCACTCGACTGACGAAAGCCGACGGCGCGCGCGATATCGGCATGCTCGGAGGTCGGCCCGATCATCGCCCCCACACGTGGCGAGGCCGAGGCGATCTCATAGCAGTTGACGATCGCGTCCACCATCTCGACCGGGACGATCATCTCCAGGTTCTCGGCACCACCCCGCAGCTCGAACCAGTCGAGAAGGGTCTCCCACCGGACGACATCACGGCCGTCGCGGATCTTGGGTGCGAAGACCCCGTCGAGCTCGGGGCCCACGACCGCTTCGAGGTCACCCCCGGTCCGACCGGTGTCGAGCGCGTTCGGGCGGACGAACAGCCCGACCCGCTCGTGGTGGGATCGCACCTCGCGGAGGGTCTCCCGCGCGGTCTCGCGGCTCTGCTCCTTCAGATCGACCGGCACCGAGTCCTCCAAGTCGATCACGACGCAGTCGGCGCCACTCGCGACCGCCTTGTGCGCCCACTCCGGCTTGTGCGCGGGAACGAACAGGACGGATCGATAGGGGTGCATCAGAACTCCTCAGCAGCGGATGGGTGTGATCAGCGAGCGAGGATCGCCTCGCGGTCATAGGTGTCATCGGTGATGCCGAGCTCGCGCAGCTTGGCCTTCTGCACACGCTGCGAGGGCGTCTTCGGCAGCTCATCGACGAAACGGATGTAACGCGGGATCGCGAAGGACGGGATGCGCTTGGCGAAGTGCTCCCACAGCTCCTCGGGGGTGACCTCGTCGCGGCAGATGACGTACGCCATGACCTCGTCCTCCCCCGCCTCGGACGACGCCGGAACCGCGATCACCGCGGTCTCCACCACCGCTGGATGGCTGAGCACCGAGGTCTCGATCTCATAGGAGGAGATGTTCTCGCCACGCCGGCGCAGGGCGTCCTTGAAGCGGTCGACGAAGTAGAACCAGCCCTCGGCATCGCGCTTGAGCGCATCTCCGGTGTGGAACCACAGATTGCGCCACGCCTCGACCGTCTTCTCGGGCATGTTGAAGTATCCCATCGAGCAGATGAAGGGCACCTTCGGCCGGATCACCAGTTCGCCGATCTCATCGACACCCACTTCTTCATCCGTCTCTGGATCGACGAGGGCGACATCGAACCACTCATCGGCCGCGAGTCCCGCGGCGCCGGCCGGACGATCTTCGCCATAGGGGGAGATGATCGGCGCCGAGGTCTCCGTCAGACCGAAGACCTCGACGAAGGCTTCGATACCGAAGCGCCGCTTGAGCGGCTCGACGAGGGTCGCGGCCGTCGGGGCGGCGAAGACGCAACGCAACGGATTGTCGGCGTCATCGGGGCGAGCGTCCTGTTTGGCGATGAAGTCCATCATCACGCCGATGAAATTGGTGACGGTGACCTGGCTCTCGCGCAGTTGATCGACCCATCGGCTGGCCGAGAAGCGGCTGCGGGTGACGAAGCGGGCTCCCGCCACGAGGGTCGGATATGCGGCCATGAACTGCGCATTGCCATGGAACAGCGGGGTGACCGACATCCACGCATCGGCATCGGTCAAGCGGACCAGGGAGACGCACTCGTCGGCGAAGAAGTACATCTGGGCGTGTGGCATCGCCACACCCTTGCTCGGCCCGGTGGTCCCGGACGTGAAGAGGACCGAGGCGAGGTCCTGGGGCGCGACCTCGGGCAACTCGATGTCCGTGCCGACCGTGGAGTGCTCGTCGAGCTCTTCCCACGGCGCGGCCTCCCAGCCTGCGGCGCGCAATGTCTCGAGAGCGGCGTCGCGCTGACCGGTGTCGATGACCCAGAACTTGCGGATCGTCGCGGCTGCCTCACGCACATCGACGAAACGTGCCGCGAAGACATCGTCGACGATCGCGTGCGTCGCCTCGACGGTCCTCACCTGGTGCGCGAGGAAATCGTGCTCATACGCGGTGTTGATGGGCACCTCGACCAGGCCGGCGACAGCGGTGCCGACCCAGGAGCGCACGAACTGCGACGAGTTGGCCGCGACGATGACGACGCGATCTCCCGCATTCGCCCCAGCGGACAGGAGGCTGCGTCCGACCCGCTCGGCTGAGACGAGGGTCTCGGCGAAGGTCCACCGCCTGCCCTCCTCGGGGGCGTCCAGCCAGACGGCGTCCGGCCGCTCCGCGGCGTGATGACGCAGTACCGTCGGCAGCGCCCAGTCAGTGCGGTCCCCGAAGGTCGGCTTCAGATCCCGGTAGTAGCGGAAGGTCATCGAATGTCCTCTCCTGCGGCATCCCGCTTCCCGCGGAAGTCCGGTCGGCGCTTCTCCAAGAAGGCATTGGCGCCCTCGATCATGTCGTCACTGCCGATGGCCTGGATGAGCATCCCGAGCCCGGAGGACATATTGTCCTTGGACTGGTTCCACCACTGGTTGGCGCTGATCTTGGCGATCTCCAGATAGCGGGGGCTCAACCGGTGGATCTCGTCGAGCCAACGATCGACCGCCGCCTCGAGGCCGTCATCGACGACCACCTCGTTGATGAGGCCCATGTCGAGAGCTTGTGCGGCGGTGTACCTGCGGCACAGCATCGCCATCTCACGGGCGCGCTTCTCGCCGATCTGCACGGCCATGACATTCGTCGCGCCGAGCACCGGGGCCGAACCGACCTTGGGTCCGGTCTGCCCGAAGGTCGACCGCTCCGTGGCGATCGCGAAATCGCACGCGACGACCAGCTCATTGCCGCCTCCGGCCGCGGGACCGTCGACCGCGGCGATGACGGGACGTGGGCACGCTCGCAGCGCGTCCACGAGCCGCAGGGAAGTCGTGAACAGCGCCCGCAGGGCTTCCGGGTCGGGGGACCCGAGGTTGTTCAGCGCTCCCCCCGCACAGAAGGCACCACCGGCACCGGTGAGCACGACGGCATCGGCATCGGTCGCGCTCTCGACGGCAGCGATCATCGCCCGCGCCATCTCGAGGTCGTAGGCATTGAGCCGTTCTGGACGGTTGATCGTGATCCAGACCGCGTTACCGCGGCGTTCGACATCGATGGCGCTCACACTGCTCCTCGAAACTATGGTGTTGATGATCAGCAATCTAGGGTAGCCTGCATCACAGTGTCAACGAAAGGGCGGATTCATGCGCGCGGCGGTGCTTCATACATTCGGCGACGACCTGGCCTTCGAGGAGGTCTCCCTCGAAGCTCCCGACCCGGACGAGGTCGTGGTGCGGACCGTCGCCTCCGGGGTGTGCCACACCGATCGCACCATGCAGAAAGGGGCCAATCCGCTGCCCCTCCCCCTCATTCTGGGTCATGAGGTCTCCGGTGTCGTCGAGGCGGTGGGCCGGAACGTGACCTATGTGCGACCGGGTGACCACGTGGCGACCTGCGCCTCGTCCTTCTGCGGCACCTGTCGCTGGTGCCAGCGAGGGGCGCTCCAGCACTGCGAGAACAAGGGCCGATCCAGGCCGGCCGGACGACCACCACGCCTGAGTCTCGACGGCACCCCCGTCGAGCCCTTCGTCGGCCTCGGGGGTTTCGCCGAACAGCTCCTGGTCCACGAGCGGACCCTGGTCAAACTCCCCCAGGAGATGCCGCTCGACAAGGCCGCGCTGCTGGGCTGTGCCGGCATCACCGGACTCGGGGCGGTCCGCCATGCCGCCCAGGTGCAGGCGGGGGACACCGTCGCAGTGATCGGCTGCGGGGGTGTGGGCCTGAACGCCGTCATGGGCGCCCGACTGGTGGGAGCGAGTCGCATCATCGCGATCGATCGCATCCCCGCCAAGCTGGACTTCGCCCGCCGACTCGGCGCGACCGATACGATCGACGCCTCCCGGGTCGATGCCGTCGAAACAGTGCGCGAGCTGACCGGCGGCGGGGTCGACCACGCGATCGAGGTGGTCGGCATCGGCCCGACGATCGAACAGGCCTTCGCCATGCTCGACACCATGGGCACAGCCACGGTGGTCGGCGTCGCACATCCGGATCTGCAGGTACAGATCCCGGCTGCCCAGCTGTTGCTCGAGAAGCGCATCCAGGGCACCAAAATGGGATCGACCCGCTTCCGGCTCGACATCCCCTTCTACTGCGATCTCTACCTGAGCGGCCGGCTCGATCTCGACGCGCTGCTGAGCCGGACGATCGACCTGGTCGATGTCAACCTGGCGCTGAAGGACCTCGACGCCCCCACCGGTGCTCGCACCGTGGTCACCTTCTGATCCAGCGGGTCGCTTCATCGCAAAACCACCTTTGACAAAACTATGCGAATAGTTAATATGGAAGCAAAAGGAGGCGCCATGGAGGGCGTGGACGCGTGGGTCCGCAAATGGGCCGAGATCAACCGTGACGGAGTCGCCCTCACGACCGGCGATCGACAACTGACCTGGGCCGACCTCGACCGTCGTGTCGATGCGCTTGCCCACCTGTTGAAGGAACGCGGCATCGCTCCCGGCGACCGAGTCGGCTGCCTGATGAACAACTCGCCGGAGTTCCTCGACGCGCTCTACGCGACGTCACGGCTGGGCGCCATCTTCACTCCGTTGAACATCCGTTATGCCGCACCCGAGCTCGATTTCGCCGTCCAGCATGCGGGGATCTCGCTCATTCTCACCGAGGAAGCCTTCCGTCCGCTCATCACCGAGGCAGGTGCGGACGTCGACCTGCTGTGGACCTCGCAGTGGCCCGAGCCTCGCCCGGATCTCCGAGTGGACCCGGCCGGCTCCTGGGCGGACGACGGATTCTTGCTCTTCACCTCCGGGACCACCGGAACCCCGCGGGCCGTCCTCCACGCCCAGGAAGCACTGCTGTGGGGCTCGATGGACGCCGTGATGATCCACGGATACCGAAGCGAGGACAAGCTCGTCACCGCCCTACCCCTCTGTTACACGGGGGGATTGAACGTGGCCACCTCTCTCGCCCATGCCGGAGCCGAACTCATTCTCGCCGATTCCGCCGACCCACAGCACCTGCTGGGGCTCATCGAGCGACACCACGCCACCATCTTCCACGGGGTGCCCACCATGTGCGAACGTCTCGTGGCGAGCGAGAACTGGCCGCGGGCCGATCTCTCGTCCCTGCGCCTCGCCAGGACGGGAGGAGCTCCCGTCTCTGCCGCCCTGATGGAGGCCTTCGCGGCGCGGGGTGTGCCCTTGACACAGGGATACGGTCTGACTGAGTCGGGTGGCACGGGTCTCACGCTGCCCGCACGCGAGGCGCGACACTACGGCAAGACCGGCCGGCCGACCTTCTGCGTCGAGGCCAAGGTGGTCGATCCCGAGACCGGAGCCGAGGTCGCTCCCGACCAGGTGGGAGAGATCCTGCTGCGCGGTCGGCAGATCATGCGCGGATACTGGAACGAGCCGGAGGCGACCGCAGGCACGCTCCGCGATGGTTGGCTGTGGACCGGAGACCTGGGAAGCGTCGACCCGGAAGGCCTCTTCACGATCACGGGTCGATCGAAAGACCTGATCGTGACCGGCGGACTCAACGTCTATCCAGCCGAGGTCGAGCACGTTCTCACCCGACTGGAGGGAATCCTGGAAGCCGCAGTCATCGGGCTCCCCTCGCAGCGATGGGGAGAGGAAGTCGCAGCCGTGGTCGTCGCGGGTGGCAGCAACGTGCCGGAGCAGGAGATCATCGAGCACTGCCGTCGGCATCTGGCCGATTACAAGTGTCCGAAACGGGTCGTCTTTGTCCAAGGACCGCTACCTCGCACGGCATCGGGCAAGGTCGTGAAGCGAGAACTCGCCTCCTATGTGTCGGCGCGGGGGTGAGCTCTGATGCCAGGACCTCTTGAGGGACTACGGGTCCTCGAACTCGGAGGGATCGGACCCGGACCGCACGCGGCGATGATCCTCGGCGATCTCGGCGCCGACGTCGTCCGTGTGGATCGGCCCTCGACGAATGTCCTCACACCGGTACCGGAGAAGGATCAGTTACTGCGCAATCGCCGCTCAGTGACCGCCGACCTCAAGGATCCGGACGATCTGGCGCGCGTGCTCACGTGGGTGGACGATGCCGATGTCCTCATCGAGGGTTTCCGCCCAGGAGTCGCCGAGCGCATCGGGATCGGTCCCGATGAGTGCCGCCATCGCAACCCGCGGCTGGTCTACGGCCGCATGACCGGGTGGGGGCAGGATGGGGCGATGTCCCACCTGGCCGGGCACGACCTGAACTTCGTGGCCATCACCGGTGTGCTGAGCGCCATCGCCCGTGAAGGACAACCACCCACCGTCCCCCTCAACCTCGTCGGAGACTATGGCGGCGGCTCCATGCTGCTGCTCGTCGGGATCCTGGCGGCGCTGTGGGAACGCGAGAGATCCGGTGAGGGCCAGGTCATCGACGCCTCGATGGTCGACGGGATCGCCTTGCTGAGCCAAGCGTTCTGGAGCCTACGCGGTCGAGGGGAATGGGTCGGCGAACCCGCCAGCAATGTGGTCGACGGCGGTGCCCCCTTCTACGACGTCTACGAATGTGCCGATGGAGGCCATCTGGCGATCGCGCCCCTGGAACCGGGCTTCTACTCGATCCTTCTGGAGCGCCTCGGTCTCTCCTCGGAATCCCTGCCCCCACAGTTCGACCGGGCTCGCTGGCCCGAGCTGCGAGAACACATCACCCACGCGGTCAAGGTCCGCTCTCGGGACGAGTGGACCGCGGTCTTCGCCGATACCGACGCATGTGTGACGCCCGTGCTCTCCTTCGATGAGGCAGAACATCATCAACACCTCCGCTCCCGAGGCACGCTGATCGATGTGGGAGGGGTCGTCCAAGCCGCACCCGCACCCCGGTTCTCGCGCACGCCCCCAGAGACACCCCGCCCTCCCCGTCGCCAAGGCCAGGACAACGACGCCCTCTCCGAGAACGGGTGGGGCGATGCTCGCCGATGAACCCCTGCTCACGCGCACGGTCGACGGAGTGCTGACAACGACTCTCAATCGACCACGCCATAAGAACGCGCTCTCGCGAGCACTCCGGGAAGAACTGGCGACATTGTGGGAAGGTGTGCGCAGCGACCCCTCGGTCCGCTGTGTGGTCGTCACCGGGACCGGTGATTACTTCTCAGCGGGAGCGGACGTCTCTGAACTCGACGATATGAGGTCGGACGATGAGGCGCGCGGCATCGGTTTCACACCCGCCGAGCTCGACGTGCCCGTCGTCGTCGCGCTCAACGGGCCATGTATCGGTGGCGCGCTGCGCTTCATCTGCGATGCCGATGTCGTCCTCGCCACCGAGGAAGCATGGCTGCGCGACCCGCACGTCACCTTGGGAATCTCCAGCGGCCCGATGGCTTTGGAACTCGTGTCTCGTGGAAACCCGCTGGCCATCGCCCCCTTGATCCTCGGCGGCTCCGACATCACGATGTCCCCCTCCGATGCACATGGCGCGGGCCTGATCTCCGAAGTGGTCCGGGCAGAGCGCCTCGCCGAGCGCACCGCAGAGCTCTCCGAGACCTTCGCGGCGCAACCGGCCACGGGGATGAGGGCGGCACTCCAGTCACTGCGCAGCGCCCGCTCCGTCCTATCGGAGAAACAACGGCGCAGCGCATGGGCAGCGACCAGGCAGAACCTGGCACTCGACTCACGAGACGACGTCTCGATGAAGGAGGTCTGATGTGACCACTGACACGACATTCGGGTTCGGCATGGTGACCGCACAGCGACATCCCGACGACCCACGCACCGACACGGAGATCTATGCCGACACCATCGATCTGTGCGCCTACGCCGAGGACCTCGGCTTCGACGCGGTCTGGTTGTCCGAACACCACTTCGTCGATGACGGATACATGCCGAGCCTGCTCCCCGTCGCGGCCGCTGTGGCCATGCGCACCTCGCGGGTGCGGATCGGCACCGGAATCATGGTGGCACCGCTACACGATCCGTTGAGGCTCGCGGAGGATGCCGCGACCGTCGACCTGCTGTCGGCGGGAAGACTGGTGCTGGGCATCGGCGCCGGCTACCGCGACGAGGAGTTCGCCGGATTCGGCAAACCGAAGGAGCGGCTCGGCGCCGCGCTGGATCGCACCCTCGACGTCCTGCGCGATGCATGGGGCCCGGGGGTTGTGGAGGCCGACGAGCACACGGCCCCCGTATCGGTGACTCCCAAGCCTCATCGACCAGGAGGTCCTCCCATCTGGATCGGGGCGCGCACATCCGGCGGGATCCGGCGGACGGCGCGGCGGGCCGACGGACTGCTGGCCGCGCGCGTGTCACCCGAAGAACTGCGCGAACAGGTCTCCTCGCTGCTCACCATGGCTCACGAGGCCGGACGCGAGCCCGGCGACCTGGAAGTGGGCGTCCATACGCCGGTATTCGCCTGGCCCCACGATGCTTGGGACCGCATCGAGCCCTATATCCACTACTCGGAGTGGAAGTACAAGGACATGGGCGGCACACCCTATGGGCAGCGGGACGGAGATCGCGCCAGGCCACCCGCGATCAGCCCACGTACCCGGGAGATACTCCGCAGCACCGCGCTCGTCGGCACCCCAGAAGAGGTCGCCGCCGGCGTCCGACGCTATCGCGATGCCGTCGAGGGCGTTCCCTTCCACTTCATCCCGCGGCTCTACTGGCCCGGGATGCCCCCCGCCCTGCAGCGTGAGGCCATGGCGTGCTTCGCCGAGCACGTCCTACCGCTGGTGTGATTCCCCCGGCGGCCCCGGATGCCGATAGCGAAGGATCTGAGAGAACCGTGCGAATTTCCTACACCGAGTCCCAGGAGCGCTTCCGCAGGGAAGTGCGAGAGTACTATGCCGACCTGCTGACACCCCAGATGCGTGCAGCCTTCGCGTCCGCCGAGGAAAGCGGCACGGCCTATCGCGAGGCTGTCCGGCGGCTGGGGGAGGACGGCTGGCTGACCGTCTCATGGCCTCGTGAATACGGAGGTCGGGGACTGAGCCCGATGGAGAGCTATATCTTCTTCGAGGAGACCCAGCGCGCGGGCGTGACGATCCCGCACCTGACCACCAACTCCGTCGGTCCCACCCTGATGCGATTCGGCACCGAAGAACAGCGCTCCTACTTTCTGCCGAGGATCGCGCGCGGCGACCTCCACTTCTCGATCGGCTATAGCGAGCCGGACGCGGGATCTGATCTAGCCGCATTGCAGACCCGAGCCGTCCGGGACGGGGATCACTATGTCATCAACGGACAGAAGATCTTCACGAGTCTCATCCAGCACGCGGACTTCGTCTGGCTCGCGGTACGGACCGACCCAGATGAGAAGCGCCACCGGGGCATCTCCATCCTCATCGTTCCCACCGACGCACCGGGGTTCTCCTGGACGCCGATCCACACCCTGCGTGGCGGCTTCACCAGCGCGACCTACTACCACGACGTCCGTGTCCCGGTCGGCAACCTCGTCGGTACGGAGAATGAAGGCTGGCAGCTCATCACCAGTCAGCTGAACGCCGAACGAGTGACCATCTGCCCGGTCGGTGTCGTCTATCGACGGTTGGAGGAGGTGCTCGCCTGGGCCCGGCGCACGGAGGCGCCGGACGGTCGTCGGATGATCGACCAGGAATGGGTCCAGATGAAATTGGCGATCGTCGAGGCCAAGGCCGAGGCGCTGCAGCTCCTGAACTGGAGGATCGCCTGGGCCGCCGAGCACGGCGAGGTGTCAGGGGCCGATGCCTCGGCGATCAAGGTGTACGGAACGGAGATGTACGTCGAGGTCTTCCGCCACCTCATGGACATCGTCGGCGAGGACGCACTGCTCGCGGAGGGAACACCCGGTGCGCTGCCCGACAGTCTGGAGGCGGCGATGCGATGGAGCGTCCTGATGACCTTCGGCGGCGGCACCAATGAGGTCCAGCGCGAGATCATCGCGCGCGCGGGTCTGGGCATGTCCCGTGCCGCTCGCTGATCAGCGCACCGACAGACAACGGAGGTAAACAGGTGGATTTCAGCATCGATGAGGATGTCATCAGTCTTCGGGACCTCGCAGCAGAGATTCTCGCCGACCAGTCGACGCCCCAGCACCTGAGCGCGCTCGATGACGAGGGCGTCTGGTTCGATACGCGGACCTACTCCCTGCTGGCCGAGGCCGGTGTGCTCGGGGCGCTGCTGCCAGAGGACGTGGGCGGTGCCGGGATGGGGCCACTCGGAGCCCACCAGGTGCTCGAACAGATCGGCTACCGAGTGGCGCAGGTTCCGCTCTGGGAGAGCCTCGCTGTGGGCGGGGCCATACTGGCGCGACACGGCGATCCGGAACAGCAGGCCCGTCTCATCCCCGGTCTCATCGACGGTGGCGTAGTGATGACAGTCGGCCTGCACGAGGCGGCAGGAACACATCACCGGCATCCCCGGTGCTCGGCGACCCCCACAGAGACACCGGGGGTATGGACATTGAGCGGCGCGAAGACCCACGTGCCCTTCGCGCGGCAGGCCCAGCAGATCTTGGTCTCGGCGACCACCGACGCGGGGGCGATCGGAGTGTTCCTCCTCGACCCCAGCTCCCCGGGGGTCACCATCGAGGACCAGGTCTCGGTCTCGCGCCGGCCGATCGGCCTGGTCACCCTCCACGAGGCACGCGCCGAGATCCTTGGCGAGCTGGACGGCGTGCTCGATGATCTGCTCATCCATGCGGAGACTGGTCTGGCCGCGATGCAGCTCGGCAACTGCGATGCGGCGCTCCGGACCGCGGTGGAGTACACCTCTCAACGACATCAATTCGGTCAGCCGATCTCGAGCTTCCAGGCGGTTCGGCAGCGCCTCGCGGACTGCTGGACCGATGTCCAGGCCATGCGTCTGACGTCCCTCCAGGCGTCCTGGGCACTCCACGAATGCGGCGATCCGGCGGAATCCGATCGGGCCGGTGCGATCGCAAAATTCTGGGCAGCCGATGCCGGACACCGGGTGCTCTCTGCGGCCCAGCACGTCCACGGAGGGATCGGTATCGACCTGGACTATGGCCTCCATCGGCATTTCCGGCTCGGCAAACACATCGAGTTCACCCTCGGATCAGCCAGCGATCAACTCAGGCGCATCGGCCACCGGTACGCCACATCTGCTTAAGGACCCCCATGACCAACGGACTCGTTACGCTGGAGGTCGGCGATGGTGTCGCCTCCATCACCCTGAACCGGCCGGAGAAGCTGAATGCGATCAGCCTGGAACTCTGGGATGACCTCGAGGCGGCGCTCGAGGAGGTCCGCGGCGGCTCCGTCGTCCGCGTGGTTCGCATCAAGGGCGCGGGGAGGGCTTTCTGCTCCGGATACGACATGACCAGCAGCTCCTCGGTCTACAGCATGGCTCCGCCCGACCGAGCGCATGGCGCCACCCCCGGTGAGCGCAAGCCGACCGAGCTGGGCGAGTCCCTACTGGTGCGGGACCGTGAGAGGCTGCGCGAGAATATCGAACGGTGGTTGCGGATCTGGAACTACCGCAAGCCGATCATCGCGCAGGTCCACGGTCATTGCCTGGCCGGTGGCCTCGATCTGATCGGAGTGGCCGATATCGTGTGTGCCTCCGAGGATGCTCGTTTCGGCCATCCCGCCTCGCGTGGCCTCGGGATCCCCCCTACGCTCGGCATGCTGCCGATGAAAATCGGGGCCGCGAAGACGAAGCGTCTGCTCTTCACCGGCGACACCATCGATGGCCTCACGGCCGAGCGCATCGGACTGGCCGATGAGGTCTATCCCGTCGACCAGCTCGACACCCAGACGCTGGCGCTCTGTCGTCGCATCGCAGGCGTTCCCTCCGATGCCCTCAACCTGCACAAGCACGTGGTCAACCGGTGGTCCGAGATCATGGGGCTTCGGCTCGGTGCCTTGGAAGGGGCCGAGTTCGATGCCATGTTCCATGTGACACCGGCCAGCGAGGAATTCGGTCGCATCGTGGCCGACCAGGGACTGAAAGCGGCATTGGCCTGGCGAGATGCCGCCTTCGTGGAGCCATCCGAGACCGAGTAGTTGTCGGATCATTGACGACATCTGAAGAGGTACAGGCGAAGAGATACGACGACCTCTGCAGGGTGGGGTGAGCCGGCCGCCTCGTTGCTGGCGGGTCGCGCCCCAGTCATGTCGGGGACGCCGGGGTCGCTTCACCCGCCGGACGCATCATCATCAGACCTTCCCGCTGGCAGACCATCACGAGCACATCCTCCTGGTTGTATCCGCGATGCTCGAACCACACGATGCCCGAATCGTCACGGCTCGTGGACTCGCGCTTGCCGACGATCGTGGTCTCGCCGCGCAGCGTGTCACCGGCGAAGACCGGCGCCGGGAAGCGAATGTCCTCGTATCCGAGATTGCCCAGTGTGGTGCCCATGGTCAGCTCTGGAACGTGGAACGCACCGATCAGGGCGACGGTGAAGAGGCTGTTGACCAGAGGCCGCCCGTGGATGGTCGTCTTGGCGTACTCGGCATCCAGGTGGATCGGGGCGACATTCATCGTCAGCGATGTGAACAGCACATTGTCCATATCGGTGACGGTGCGGCGGAAGGCATGCTGGTAGACCGCGCCGATCTCGAACTCCTCGAAGTACAGACCCCGCATCAATAGCTCCTCGGTAGGCCGAGCACGTGCTCGGCGACGTAGTTGAGCACCATCTCCTGGCTGATCGGTGCGATGCGCATCAGCCGCGCCTCCCGGAAGTAGCGCTCGACATGGAACTCCTTGCTGTATCCCATGCCCCCGTGCACCTGGAGCGCTACGTCCGCCGCGGTGAAACCAGCGTCCGCGCACAACCACTTGGCGTAGTTCGCTTCGGCCCCGCACGGCTGCTGGTGGTCGACCAGCCAGGTGGCCTTCTGCAGCACCGCATCGGCGGCCTCGAGTTTGATCTTGGCTTCCGCCAGTTGGAAGGCCAGTCCCTGGTTCTGACCGATCGGGCGTCCGAAGACGATCCGGTCCTTGGCGTACTGGGTGCCCCGCCGCAGTGCTGCCTCACCGATCCCGAGCATCGCATTCGCCGCGACGACCCGTTCGGCGTTGAGGCCGGCGAGGATGACCCGGAAGCCCTGGCCGACCTCACCGACCACGTCCTCATCGGGGACGAAGAGCTCATCGATGAAGAGCTCATTGCTGTCCACGGAATTGCGGCCCATCTTCGGGATCGCGCGGATGGTAATGCGCTCGCGGTCGACCGGAGCGAAGAACACGGTCAGGCCATCGGTCTTCTTCGCGCAGTCGTCCTTCGGAGTCGTCCGGGCCAGCAGGAGCATCCGCTCCGCACGCTGGGCATTGGAGATCCAGACCTTCTTGCCCGAGACCGACCACCCTCCCTCGACCTTCCGGGCGAAGGTCGAGAGCGCCGTGGTGTCGGTGCCGGCATCGGGCTCGGTGACGGCGAAGGAGATCTGCAGGTCCCCTCCCGGGACCCGGGGCAGGAAGCGCCTCTTCAGGTCCTCCGAGCCGTGCTGGAGGATCGGCTCGAAGCCGAAAATACCGATGTGCACGGCCGAGCATCCTCCCATGCCGGCCCCCGAGGCGGCGATCTCGCGCTCGACGATGGCCGCCTCGGTCACCCCCAGACCGCCTCCGCCGTACTCCTCGGGAATGGTGAGCCCGAGCCAACCGCCCTCGGCAACGGCCGAGAAGAACTCATGCGGAAACTCATGTCGCTCGTCGCGCTCGGCCCAGTAGTCATCGGGAAAGCGGGCACACAACGCGCGCATGGCTTGCCGGATGTCCTCGTGCACCGGATTGCTCTCATACATCGCCTCGCTCCAGCCTCTCCTCGTGACTCGTCGTCCGTCCACAGGCACGGCGGCATACCCCGCTCACCGGGCCGTTCGACAACCCTGGAACCCGGGTAATCCGTGGACCGGGCATCCCCTGGACGACGACTCTCAGGCCAGGTATCCCACAGGAAGGTGCTCGCTGTCCTCGGGCTGGATGAAGCCGACCCGTACCGCGCGGCCGACGGCGAGGTCCGCCTGCGCGGCATCGGGGAACTGCAAGGTGAGCCAAGGTCCCTCATCGAGCTCGACGATGCCGATGACCGTGTCGGGGGTGACGACATCGTCACGGCGTCGACCCGGCTTGATCGTCCAGCTCACGAGGTGGCCGGTGCCGGCCGCCTCCCGCCACTGCAGATCGTCGGCCTGTGTGGTCGCGCACACGAGCGCGGCCGGATCGGACCAGGTGTCCTGACTCGGTGAGTAGCGCAACAGGAGGCGCCCCTCGGCGGACGCCTCGAAGAACGGCGCGGAATGGTCGTCGCGGATGACGGCGGCGAGTGCCATGGGTCACCGACCTTTCTGATGCGGGCTGAGGATGAGCGTGGAGTGGAAGTCGAGCACTCCACCGTTCCCGGACACCATGACGACATCGTGGCGGTCGACCTGACGTTCTCCGCCCTGACCGCGCGCCTGGATGATCGCCTCCGACAGTGGAGTCATCCCCCACATATAGAAGGACGACAACTCGCCACCGCCGGTGTTGGTGGGATGGGAGCCGCCGGGGGCCAGCGCGCCGCTCGCGACGAACTCGCCCCCCTCGCCCTTGGCACAGAAGCCGTAGTCCTCCAAGGTCACGAGGGTCGTGAAGGTGAAGCAGTCGTAGAGCTGGCGCAGGTCGACCTCGTCGATGCCGATGCCTGCCATCTTCAGGGCATCGGGACCGGACTTCGCGGCGCCGGTGACGAGTCCGAACTCACTGTCCCGGTGCTGTACGTACCCCGGGTGCGCCTGACCCCAGCCCCACACATGGACCGGAGGCTGCTTCAGGCCGGCCGCACGGTCGGCGCTCGTCACGATGATCGCGACGGCTCCGTTGCTGACCAGACAACAGTCGAGCAGCCGCAAGGGGTCGGCGATCATCCGTGAGGCATGGTGGTCCTCGAGCGTCATCGGCTCGCGCATCTGCGCCATCGGATTCATCGTGGCCCACTGCCGGGCTGCTACGGCGACGGCACCGAGTTGTTCGCTGGTCGTGCCGTAGGTCTCCATATGTCGTCTGGCCGCGACGGCATACCGCTCGGGGGCCGCCTTGAGTCCGGCGGCGAAGGGCAATGATGCTGTGCCGACCATCGCGCGCGCCTGGCCCGGATAGGCGTCCGATGAGCGCTTGCCCTCCTTCAGCGGCGCGTCGGCGTAGACACACGCGACGACATCGGCCATCCCCGCCTCGATCGCCATCGAGGCGTACTGCACCATCTGTCCGGCCGATGACCCGAAGCCCTGGATCGTCGCCAGCAGACGGGTGTCCCGCATCTGCAGGCTGGACTGCAATCGCAGGTCGGTGTCGTTCTTGACCCCCGGATTCACCAGCAGTCCGTCGATATCGGCCAATGAGAGTCCCGCATCCGCTGCGGCCGCGGTGATGGCCTCCACAGCGAACTGCGTGGCCGTCTTGCCGTAGACCTTGCCCATCTCGGTCATGCCCAGGCCGGCGATCGCCGTGCCCGTCGTCCGTTCGCTCATCCTTGCTCCTGTTCGTCGAGGGGGAAACCGAGCTCGACCACGCCGGGCCCCACCGTGACTCCCGCCGAGGTCTCACAGCGCACCTCGACCTCGACCACGCCTTCGACGCCCTCCCGGCGGACGTCGATGACCTCACCGAGCACCGACATCGTCTCCCCGACGTAGTTGAAAGACCTCATCCGGAAGCCGCGAATCGCGCGGATCCGCGCATGTGGTCCCGCCCAGTCCCGGACCAGCCGTTCCCATGAGCTCATCAGGAAGGAGGTATTGGCGTACATCTCCTTCGCTCCGGTGGACCTGGCGTACTCGCTGTTGTGGTGGATCGAGTTGAAGTCACGGTTGCTACCGGCCGCCATGACGAGTCGGTAGACCGTGAGCGGCAGGCGCACCGTGGGCAGTTGCTCACCGACGACGATCTCGTCGAACGGCCGACCGATGGTCCGGGCATCACTCACCCTGCTCTCCCTTCTGGTGCGGCACATAGGCATAGGTGCCGATCCGGATCAACCCCACGACATCCCCGCGATCGCTGATGATCTCGCTCTCCCAGGTCATGAAGGCGCCTCGCCCCACCCCGGTCTCCTTCGGCGTGCACGAGAGCAGACGCCGTCCACGACGACCGATGCGCTCCCCGGCGATCACCTCGCGATGGAAATCCACCTCGATATCGGTACCGAAGAACCCGGTGGTACGAGGACCGAGCGGCATGTCGGCATTGTTGATCGCCGTATGCACCGGCTGAGCATCGCGATCATCGCTGTCGAATAAGACCTCCCCGGGCCGCCAGGCAGCGGGGATCGTCCAGGCGATGACCCCCGTATAGGGCATCGTGACGTCTCCGAACCCTGCCCGGCGCGCGGCCTCCGGGTCGGTGTGCAGCTCGCAGTCGAACTCCAGCGGCTCCAGGTAACGGCGAATCGCCCCTGGCTCGACCGGATCGCCGCCCCAGGTCACCTCCCCGTCGGCGAAGTCACGACCGATCGCATCGATGACCGGCTGCCATTCGACCGTCCAGTCGCCCTCGATGCTCGTCGCGTCCATGGCCCGCCCGCTCATCGCAGCACTCCCTTCGTCTCCAGTTCGTCGATGGTCTCGGTGTCGTAGTCCAGGAACTCGCTCAACACGCGGCGGTTGTGCTGACCCAGCGTGGGCGCACAGGTACGGGGTCCGCCCGGGGTGTCGGTGAGCAGGACGCGTGCACCCTCCACGATGGTCATGCCGTGCAGCGGATGGGCGAGCTCGACGAGATGACGCCGATGCCGAATCTGCGGATCGCCGGGGTAGTCCTCCGGGCGCAGGGCGAGATGGACGGGGATGCCCATCTCGGAGAGGAGCGTGGCCAGCTCGTCACCGTCCTGACCGCAGGTCCAGGTGGCGATCGCCTTGTCGAGGGACTCCGCATCGCGCTGGCGGCCGTCCCGGGTCGAGTAGTCCTCGCCCGCCGGCGTCTCGACATCCAGAAGGCGGGCGAACCGCTCCCACTGCTCGTCATCTCGTACACCGATCGCGATGAACCGGTCGCCGTGCTCATCGGCCTTCACCGGATAGACACCGTGAGGTGCATGGTCAGGATCGGCGTTGCCACACCGCTCGGCGATCGTGCCGTCGAAGCCATAGTGGGCGAGTTGGGGCGAGAGGAAGTAAGCACCGGCCTCGACCTGTGACACATCGATATAACAGCCCGCACCGGTCCTCTCGCGGCGCCTCAGCGCGCTCAACAGCGCCACCAGGGCGGTCCTCGGACCGAGGTAGTCGGTATACGGGCCGAAAGGTCCCATAGGCAGCCGATCGGGCCACCCGACCAGGTGCTGGAAGCCGCTCAAGGAGGAGCCGACATTGCCGAATCCGGCGAGCTTCGCCCATCGACCTCGCTGGCCCGCGATGGAACTGCTCAGCATGACGATGCTGGGGTCGATATCGCGCAGCGATGCGTAATCGAGGCCCCAGCGACTCAGTTGTCCCGGAGAGAAGGACTCGATCACCACATCAGCCCAGCGCACCAGGTCACGGACGATGTCCCGGCCCTCGGGAGAGGCGAGGTCGAGGGTCACGCCCAGCTTGCCGGCATTGCAGTTGCCGAAGAGGGCCGATCCCTCGCGATCGGGTGAGCCGTCGTGGAAGGGCTGCATCATCCGCGCCGTCTCGACACGGGTGCTTGACTCGACCCGCACCACCGTGGCGCCGAAGTCGGCCAGGCTTCGGCCGATCAGCGGTCCGGCGACCACCCAGGACAGGTCCAGGACCTTCACACCCTCCAAGGGGGCAGTCCGAGTCCGCGTGGACCGAGCCGGCATATCGCGCGGGGTGGCACGCCAAGCGGCGAGCACCTCGTCGTGGTGCTCATCGAGTTTCGGCGCGCGACCGCGCAGAGCCGGACTCGGACCATCCGTCACCTGGGCGAAGACGGCGGGCACCTGGACCATCGTCCCCTCGATGTCGAGGGCGCCGAAGAATCCGCGTTCAGCCAGGTGGGGGCTGGTGGCGACATCGGAGACGTCGAAGATCGCCATGGACAACAGCCGGCGCTGCAACGCCTGTTCGACCACCTCGGCTTTGGTCTTGGTGGCCAGGAAGGTACGCACCGCGGCGCGCGCCTCCTCCAGATCGCTGAGGTCGAGCTCGTCCTCAGCTACCAGCCGTGGCACCTCACGCCAGTCCCACCGGGCGATGCGTTCGTCGACGGCACCTTCATCGAAGAGCCAGCCGAAGAGCCGATTGGTGAAGGCTCCGGCGGCCGCACCCATCGAGAGGTGCAGTTCGATCATCCCGTCGCGGCAGTGCCACTTCTTCAGGCTGTTGGGAGTCGCCGCGCCGCTGCCGGACTGATCGGCGCGGGCGGTCGGCTGCTGCTGCCACTCGGGATTGTCGTCGCCCACGGCATGCGCGAGGATGCGCGCCAGTGTGGCCTGGCCGACCGACACCTGGGCCGACACGTCCACGAACTGTCCCTCACCGCTGCGATCGCGCTCGATGAGGGCCAACAGGATCCCGGTGGCCGCATCGGCTGCCGCATGCAGATAGGCCTGCGGGACGCTGATGCGCAACGGGGGACGGTCGCCGTCGCGGTGTGGCGCCAACGGGCCGCCGGCCGCCCACACGGTCAGGTCGCTGGCTGCAAGTCGGGCCCGGGGGCCGTCCCATCCGAAGGCCGTGATGGCCGCCATGACACAGGCCGGTGCGAGGGCTCGCACCTCACGGGGAGTCATCGACCATCGGTCGAGTTCGTCGTGGTCCCAGGATGTCACCACGACATCGGCACGGCCTACGAGATCACGGAGCTGGTCGCGGTCTCGCTCCCGTCCCGGATCGAGGGCGATGCTCCGCTTGCCGGCGGCGAAGGAGTGCCAGGTGAAGGAGATACCCGTGTTCGGATCGATCGGCGACGCCGCGCGGGCGCTCGAACCGGAAGCGGGTTCGACCTGGACGACATCGGCGCCGAGATCGGCGAGCAGCCGCCCACACAGCAGACCCCGTTCATCGGTCAGGTCGAGGACCCGCAATCCGTCAAGCATCGGCCGGGGCCGTCGCGGTGACGACGATCGCTCCCTCAGGACAGGCATCGGTGGCTTCGTGGGCTTGATCCAGCAGGTCGGCGGGCACCTCCCAGCTGGTGCCCCGCTCTGCCACGAAGCCCTCGTCGTCGTCGCTCAACAGATCCGGCGAGACGGCATAGCAACGTCCGTGCCCCATGCACTTGGCTCCGTCGATCTCGATGAACACCTCAGACCTCCCATTCCAGCGGCAGCGTCGACAAGGTCAACTGCCCACCTCGCTCCGTCAACTCAGCACCCTCGGCGATCCGGTATTCCGGGATCCGCTCGTGCCACTGCTCCAAGACGACCTTGAGCTCCAGCCGCGCCAGGTGCATACCCAGGCAGCGATGCGGGCCGCCGCCGAAGGCCAGGTGCTGATTGGCCCCGGGGCGATCGATGATGAACTCATCGGGATCGTCGAACTTGCGAGGATCCCGATTGGCCTGGCCGATGCCGATCCACATGACATCGCCCTTCTTGAGCTGCAGGCCCTCGAACTCCTGGTCGGACTGCACCTCACGGCCCGCCTGGAAGACCAGCGGGTAGAGCCGCAGGAACTCCTCGACCGCCTTGCCGATGAGATCGGGATCGTCGACGATCTCCTGGCGATGTTCATCATGCGTGGCCAAGTGGGTGTAGATGTAACCCAGCGCCGAGCGGGTGGTGTCGAGGCCCGCGAGCATGAGGGTCAGCAGGATCGTGTGGATCTGCTCCCGCGACAGAGGCTCGTCGTCGATCCTTGCCTCGAGCAAACGCGTCACCATATCGGTCTCCGGGTCACCCGGGTTGGCGCGCCGGTCCTCCAGAGCCGTCTCGAAGTAGTCGATGATGTTCTTCTTGGCAGCTGCGGCCCGCTCGGGTTCCCCGGCGAGCATCGCGGAGAACAGCTCCTCGGACCACTCCAGGAACTGCTCCCCGTCCGAGACCGGAAGTCCCAGCAGCGCGAGGAAGAGATCGGTCGGGTACCGGATCGCGAACTCGGCGACGAAATCGCACGACCCCTTAGGTTTCAGCTCCTCGATCAGTTCGATGCACCGCTGTGTCGCCAGCGGCTCCAGCCGCCGGACAGCTGCGGGTGCGAAGAACTGGTTGAGGATCTTCCGGAGCTTGAGGTGCTCTTCGCCGTTGAGATCTTGGGGCAGCAGCGGCTCGCCGATCCCCGGGCGCAGGGCGCTGCGTACCGCGGTGGTCCAGTTCTGGTGCTGCTGGAAGCCCGCCTGCACGTCCTCATAGCGCTGCAACATGAAGAAGCCACGCTCGGTCGAGTCGTTGAAGAGGAAGCGTTCCTTCTCGCGATCGGCATTGAGCAGCGCATAGTGCTCGTAGATCGGGGTCGTCTGGGTGTAATCGGTGTGTGTGACCGGGCACCCCCGGTGGGTCGTTTCAGTCATGTTGACTCTCCTTCGTCAAAGTCGCGTTTTATCCGCCGCTCGCCATGCCCGGCAACCAGGTGGCGATCTCGGGGAAGAAAATCAGCACCACGGTGACGACCAGTGCCATGGGCAGGAACCACAACGTCGCCGCGAACACGTCATTCAGGGTGATCGAATGGCCCTGGTTGACCTCGGGCTCACGGGTGATGGAGTGGATGATGAATGCCAGGATGCCGACGGGCGGCGTGACGACCGCGATCTCGGCCATGAAGACGGCGAACACGCCATACCACAGCAGCGAGATGTCGAGGACCTCCAGCGTGGGGATCAGGATCGGGATGGTGAGGACCATCATCGCCAGTGGCTCCATGAAGGTGCCGAGGAGGATGTAGACCGCCATCATCAGCAGCAGGAAGGTCACCCGGTTGAGGTTCATGGACTGAACGACCTCGGCGAATCCGTCACTGATACCCGTCAAGGTGAACATGCGTGACAGAGCGGCGACACCGACGAGCATGAAGAAGATGGCGCCCACGCTGCTCACCGCACCCGTGGCCGCGTCCGCGATCGCGCGCAGCGGACCGGTGTTTCGGCGCCAGATGATCGCGACGACCAGTGACAGCAGCGCGGCCACCGCGCCCGCCTCGGTGGCGGTGAACACACCGGAGAACATGCCGAAGACGATGACCGCGATCAGCACCGGCACGGGCCAGATACCCGCGAGGGTCCGCCATCGACTGAGCATCGGGCGAGGCTCGGTCACCACGACAGCATCGGGCTCCGCTGTAGCCCACCGGCTCGCGAAGATCATCAACATGATCGTGAACATCACCGCGACGAGGATGCCCGGTCCGACGCCCGCCAAGAGCTGCGGACCTACCGGCACCTCGGCGATACCGGCGTAGATGACCAGCAGAATGCTCGGCGGGATGAGTTGACCGGGCAGACCGGCGACGACCACCGAGCCGATGGCCAATCGCTTGTCGTAGCCGGCTTTGAGCATCTCGGGAATCCCGATGCGGGCGAGTGCATAGGTCGTGCCCACGGTGGAACCGCTTACTGCGGCCAGACCCGCTCCGGCGAGATTCGTCCCGACTGCGAGTCCACCGGGAAGCCGGCCCAGGAAGAGCCTGGCCGCATCGTAGATGCTCTCGGTCAGACCCGCGCGCCACAGCAGCAGGCCCATCAAGATGAACATCGGTACGACGCTCAGCGACCAGCTCGCGACCTCCCCGTACGGCAGGGTCGTCATGGTGCTCTCCACGAGGGCGCCACCACGAAGGGCGAACATCCCCAGCATGGCCGGGATCAGCAGGGCCATCGCGACCGGCACACGCAAGAAGATGAGGCACAGCATCATGACGATGGCCATGCCACCGATCGCCTCGGGCACCAGCGGCAGGAACATCCCGATCGTGCTCAGGACGAGGAGGCCCATCGTGATGGTGAAGACGACCCACGATCGGCGACTGGAGATCGCCGGCGGGGGAGGCTGGGTTATCCCCGGCCCTCGGCTATCGGGGCCCTGGATCGGGTCGAGGTCGACGCTCATGACGCACTCCCGTGTGCTTCGGCCGCTTCCTCATCCCGGAGAACGGCCCGGGCGGCGGCGAGGTAGAACTGGATGGTCAGCGAGCCGAAGGCGATGGGCGCCAGGAAATACGGCGGCCAAGCCGGCATGTCGCTCACACCGGCGGTCCGCCGGATCTCGAAGGAGTGCAGCGCCTCCTGCAGGCCGAACCAGGCGAATCCCGCGCACACGGTGCCGACCACGACAGCCGAGACGGCTCGCACCCACCGCTTGGTGACCTGCGGGAGCATCTCGTAGATGAGGTCCGCACTGACATGCTGTCCGCGTCGTTGCGCGGCGATGAAGCCCAGGAAGGCGATGACCGGGAGGTACCAGTACTGGGTGATCTCCAGGGTGTTCGACAAGGGCGCGGACCAGAAGGCCCGCATGATGGCATTCAGCGAGATGTGCACCATCATCGCGAAGGTCAAGACGACAGCGGGGACCTCGATGAATAGATCGAGGTTGAGACGACGCGGACGCGCGTCGATGGACAGACTCATCACCCTACTCCTCGGTGAGGGGGGCGGATGGTCGCCGACCTCGTCGGCGACCATCCGCACCGATCATGATGGACGGTGCTCCGCGAACGTGTCGTCGAGAAGCTTCTGCAGGAACGGCTCGATGTCGACCGCATCCTCGCTGTACCAGGTGCTGAAGTCCTCGTAACCGACCTCGTCGGTGTAACCGAGCTCCTCGCTCACGATCTCCAGCCACTCATCGGCGGCCTCCTGCACGCGCTCGATGAATCCGTCACCATCGTCGAGGGCGGGCGAGTCGCTCACCTGGTCGAGGAGATCCTCGTTCGCGGCCCGCAAGGACTCACGTGCTTCCTCGTCGAAGGTCGCGAAGGATCCGCCGGCCTCGATGATGGCTCCCACTCCCTCGACCGTGTTGGGCCAGATCTTCCCGGTGATGTTCTCGCCGACGAAGACGCCGAGGCGATCCCAGAAGAGCTGCTGCGCCACGAGGGGAAGAGTCTCCCAGGTCGCCTTGCTGAAGGCCATGCCGCCCGGGCCGGGGGAGAAACTGGCTTCGTCGTCGAAGACCGCATAGGGCACCGCCGGCAGGAACCCGCCCAGCACTGCCACCGTCAGCGTGGCGCTCGCGCATCCCACGACTCCGCGCTCGAGGCTCTCATAGAGCTCGGTATAGGCGACCGACACCGGCGACCCGTCGAGGCCTTCGATCTGCTTGCTATTCGCCGAGCCAGTGGCGCTGACGGTCTGCCCGGAGATCTCTGCCTTGGTCGTCCTCGGCTGACTGCAGAAGAAGCCCTGAGCACCGGAGTTGTAGACCGGCACGAGGGGGACCAAGCCGTGATCGTCCCACTCCTGCATGATCTCCGGGGTGTTGAAGGCGACCTCGTTCGGCCAGGCATTCGACTGCAGGGCACCCACCACAGGGCTCTGCTTGGAGAGGAAACCGGTCTCGATCAAAGCCACGGTCGCTGGATACTCCGAGGGCTCGTAGATCGGCAGCACCTGACCGAGATCCAGGCGGCCGTCGTTCAGCGCGTCGTCGATCTCGGCAGGTTCTGCCACCGCATTCGCGTAGGCGATGTCGAAGGTGATCTTCCCCCCGGACCACTCCTCGACCGATGCCAGATAGTCCTCGACATTCTTTCCGGTGATCGAGCCCTTCGGCGCCGGCGACTGGGTGCGGATCGTGATCGGATCGACGTCCTCGAAAGCGGCGATGTAGTCCTCCTTCGATGCACCGGGCTCGATTCCGTCACCTCCGGCCGAGCCGCCGCTTCCTCCTTGCTCAGCGCAGGCGCTGAGCGTGACCACGCTGGCAGCTGCGAGCGTGGCGAAGAGGCGCTTGGACCTTCGAGTTGTACGCATAGCGATCATGTCGTCTCCGTTAGTTATCGGCATCTGGGCCGTGACCTGCATCTCGTGACCCCCATCACAGGACATGCATATCATTCGCCTAGATTCGCTGACAGTCAAGTTTCTCGACGAAAGTTCCTCCGAAGCGGGCGTGATCCTCGCCGGCGGCACCCTGCCGACCAACCGATCACGGCTTCGTATTGCTGATAATGAAATGTACCATCTAGAGTGATGCGGGACACATGCCACCAGGAGGATGCCGTGAACGCCCATACCGTGATCGTCGGAGGCGGGATCTCCTCGATCCGTCTCGCCGAGCGGCTTCGCCGAGCAGGCGACGAAGACCCCATCACGATCGTCTCGGAGGAGACCGGCCTCGTCTACGACCGACCGCCACTGTCGAAGAGCGTGCTGCTCGACACCGAGCCGAAGAGACCTGACCTGACAACTGCCGCGGCCCTGGAAGACCTCGCCGTGCGCGTCATCGACGGACGCCGCGCCGTAAGGCTCGATCGAGCCCACCGACACGTCGAGCTCGAAAGCGGCGAGAGACTCCCCTATGAGGACCTCGTGATCGCGACCGGTTCGCGACCCCGCCGACTACCCGTGCTCGACGGTGTCAACCCCCACTACCTGCGTACCTGGACCGATGCGCTGGCCCTGCGCAAGGCCGTGCGCGGCGCCGCCCGGGTCGGCATCGTCGGCGCAGGCGTCCTCGGCCTCGAGATCGCGGCGACCAGCCGCGCGCTGGGCTGCGAGGTCGTCGTCATCGACACCGCACCGCGCGTCCTCGCCCGGCTCGGCGGCCAAGATCTCAGCGACCCCGTCCTCGCGCTACACCGCGACCACGGGGTGCGATTCCATCTCGACACCGGCATCGAGGCGGCGTCCAGGGATGCCAATGGGGCTATCACGCTACGGCTCACCGACGGCACCGAGCGCGCAGTCGACGTGCTCGTCGTGGCTGCCGGCGCCGTTCCGGTCACAGACTGGTTGGAGAACAGCGGGCTCGCCGGTCACGACGGCGTGGAGACCGACGGCGGCTGCCGCACCATCGACGATCGTGTCTACGCGATCGGCGATGTCGCCCGTGTCGAACGTCACCCCGGCCGACACCAGCGCCTCGAACATTGGACCAATGCGAGCGACACCGCCACAATCGCCGCTCGCAATATCCTGGCTCGGCGACGCGGAGAGGACCTGAGCACACTCACGGAGTTGCCCTATGTCTGGAGCGACCAGTACGACGTGAAACTCCAGATCCTCGGCCGTCTCGATGCCGACAGCCGGCTGCTCCCGGCGGTCGATGACCCCGAGACGGGGCGTTGGCTGCGTCTGGCGGCCCGGGGCCAGGAGGTCACCGGGGTCGTCGGCTGGAACATGCCCGCCGCGGTCAACCGCTGCCGAGCGGCGCTCATGGCCGCTACCCCCGTCCACGAACTGTTGGAGACCGCACCCTGGGAGAGGAAGATCCGAGGATGACCGACGACCTGCACGCCCGCATCGACCGGCTCGAACGACACGAGCTCGCCCGCTCGATGGCCGCCGCCTATGCGGTGACCGTCGACGAGGGCGACCCCGCCCGGATCGCGGCGCTGTTCGCACCCGATGGCACCCTGACCATCCCCAGCGGCACCTTGCAGGGGCGTGAGGAGATCGCCGCGTTCTATGCCGAACGGGTGGCTGATGCCGATCGACGGCACTTCGTCACCAATGTCGCGACCCACGCGACCGACTCCGCGACGACCATCAGCGTCAGCGCGTATTTCCTCTACACGAGCCGCGAGCCGGACCGCTCAGCACTCGGCTGGGGACGCTACGACGATCTCATCGACGCCTCCAGGACCACACCCTTGTTGCTCGCCAAGACGATCACACCAGCGGTCTTCACCGATCTCGAGGAGGGTTGGCCCTCGTGACTGAGGTCTTCGCGCGGCTGTTCAGCCCCCTGACGGTGGGTCGGACAAGGTTGAAGAATCGGGTGGTGCTGACCCCTCACGCCCACGTCGTCAGCTCGCTCTGGGGCACGGAGGACGATGCCCGCGGCCATATCGCCTATTGGCGGGCCAGGACAGACGCCGCCTGGATCGACGGGGTATCGGCACATGTCCGCAACCGAGTTCCCCCCGGTTTCGAGCCCAGTGGGATCGGCGCACAGATCCCCGGCCACTTCAGGACCCCGTTCTTCATGGATCGTGTCGGCGAGCTCGCTGAGACGGTGCATGCGGATGGCACGATCCTGACCGTACAGATGATCCTGCAAGGCGGAATGCCCCATGGTCCATCAGCAGGACTCAGCGGCCCCACAACCCACCTCGTGTCCCATCCGATGACACCTGCCGATATCGGCTACTTCGTGGAGGAGTACGCCTTCAGCGCGTCCCAGGCGATCGCCGCCGGTGCCGACGGCGTCGAACTGCACCTGAACCACGACGACATGCTCGAGTGGTTCATCTCCCCGCTCACGAATCACCGGACCGACGAGTTCGGCGGGTCGATGGCCGGCAGACTCGAGTTCCCCCGTCGCATCATCGACGCGATCCGGGCCGCGATCGGACCCAAGCCGCTCGTCGGCATCCGCTTCACTCTGCGCGAGGACGAGCCAGGTGGTTATCAGGAGGAGCACGGTGCTCATCTCGTGAGCGAGCTCGAACGGCTGACCGCCATCGACTATGTGAGCGTCACCTGGGGAAGCCCCTGGGGAAATCCGAGCTACATCCAAGCCCAGCAGCACCCACCCGCTCCTGGGGCGGTCTTCACCGGAGCATTGCGAGCCGCGACGCGGTTGCCGATCGTTTACACGGGTCGCGTGAACAGTCCCCAGGTCGCCGAGCGGGTCTTGGCAGATGGGCACGCGGACCTGGTCGGAATGGCGCGAGCGATCCTCGCCGATCCCGAGCTGCTCTCCAAGGCCCGCGAAGGACGCGCCAACGAGATCCGGCCCTGCGTGGCCGGCAATGAGTGCATCAACCGACGGGTGGTGGAGAACCTCCCCTTCTCGTGTGCGGTCAACCCCGTCGCGGCCCGCGAGCATCACCCCCTTCCCTCGCCGGCGGCCTCTCCGCGGCGCATCCTGGTGGTCGGCGGCGGACCGGCAGGCCTCGAGGTCGCCGCCCGAGCAGCCGGCCGAGGACATGACGTCGAGTTGTGGGAGAGCAACCCTCATCTGGGCGGACAGCTCGCCGTGGCCGCACGCGCCCCCGGGCACGAGGACTATCGTCGCTACCTGCGCTGGCACGCCGACGAGGCGAGACGCCGTGGCGTCCGCATTCACACCGAGCGCGCCGGCGAGCCCGACGGCGTACTCGCCTACGGAGCCGACACTGTGGTGATCGCGACGGGCGCGACGCCGCGGCGCCCGACGGTGCCGGGCTTCGACCTCCCCGGTGTCGTGCTCTCGACCGATGTGCTTGAGGGAACCGCAACGCTGCCCGACGGGCCGGTGCTCGTGGTCGCCGAGGACGATCATCTGCCGCCGCTGGCCGTGGCGGATCATCTCGCTAACGTGCTCGGCCACGATGCCACCCTGGTGGTCTCCACCTCGGGGCCAGCTCCGCTGCTCAGCCGCTACTCGCTCGGCAGCGCACTGGCCCGTCTCGACGAAGGCGGGGTACGTCTCCTCAGCGACCGTGCCGTCACCGGGGTCGAAAGCACACCCGAGGGGCTCCAGGTCATCGGTCGGCACGTCTACTCCGGACGCGAACGATCGCTCGGCACCTTCGCCGCGGTGGTACTGTCCTGCGGCGCGGTGCCGCGAACAGGTCTCGCCTCTGCCCTCGAAGGACGGCACCCAGATGTCCACGTGCTGGGCGACGCGTTCGCGCCCCGACGTCTCGTATGGGCGACGCGTCAGGCCTATGACTTGGCTCTGATGCTCTGACGCAGGAAACCGGCGAGCAGCGCGTGGCCGTGGCTTGTCAGGATGGACTCGGGGTGGAACTGCACGCCCTCGACCCCGAGCCTGGCATGGCGCAGGCCCATGACGATGCCGCTCGCCGTGCGGGCGGTGACCTCGACGTCATCCGGCAGGCCCTCGACGACGAGGGAGTGATAGCGCGCCGCCGCGAAGGGCGTTGGCAGCCCAGCGAGCACGCCGGCCCCCTCGTGATGCACGAGCGTGGGATGTCCATGGACCGGTTCGGCCCGTCGCACCCGCCCGCCGAGGAACTCTCCGATCACCTGATGGCCGAGACAGACACCGAGCACCGGCAGGCCTGCCGCGACCGCCACCTCGACCGCCGCACGGCTCGTCCTCGCCTCCGACGGAGCACCCGGGCCCGGGGAGAGGAGCAGGTGTGTGAAGCCGGAGATCTCGGGCAGCGGCGCGGTGGAGCGCACCACCGTGGCCTCGGCGCCGAGCTCGCGCGCGTACTGGACCAGGTTGAACACGAAGGAGTCCTCGTTGTCGACCACCAGGAGCCGGACGCCTTCGACTCGGCCTACGGGCACCGGTTCCGGCTCCGGCTCCCGTAGGCACCGCGTCACCGGACCCGGCACCGGCCATCGAGTGACACCGCCGATTGAGGAGACCGGGACGATACCGCGCAGTGCGTTGACAGCGAAGGCCTCGGACGCCTGGCCGAGCTCGGGCAACCGCATCGGCCGCTCGCGGATGGGGAGACCGCGCCGGCGAACCGCGTCGATCACGGTCTCGCGTGCGGTGCCCGGCAGGATTCGTCCATCGAGGGGCGGCGTGTGGACGCCGTCGTCGAAGACCGCGAAGAACGACGCCCGGTCGGTCTCGAGCACCTCGTCATTCACCCCGACGAGCAGCGCGGGATGGTCCGGGAGCGCACTGCGGTCGATCCACTTGTGGGCGCCGAGGCCTCCGGGCAAATGATGCACGTCGAGCGCCCACGACTCGGGTGCCGGGTCCAGTGCGGTGAAGGTGGCGTCGACACGTCCGTCCGGGCGGAGCTCGACCCGAAGCCGTCCTGTACCTGTGGACTCCCCCGAGGCAGTGAGAGCAGCCCGACGGATCTCGGTGTCGGCCTCGATCCCGTAGAGCTCGCGACCGCTCGCACCCAGTCGGACGATGTGCTCGGCCAACCGCTCCGGCCGGCCGTCCTCCACTAGGACGGTGGTGAAGACCCCCTGGGACGGATCGGCCGCCGACGGATACTCGAGGGGTGCCGGCAGGGCACCGTTCTGGGCAGGGCGGTCCGGCAGCGCGACTCCGAAGGCCTCCGCGATCGGCGCGACCTTGTCGAAGCACTCGGCGACCTCCGACATCGGATCACTCGCCGCGACGATGCCGCCACCGGCACCGATCCAGGCCGTTCCGTCGGCCGCCACCTCCAAGGTCCGGATGGTGACATTGAGTTCCAGGCCGCGGCACGGGCTCACATATCCCATGGCCCCGGTGTATGCCTCGCGGGCGGTGGTCTCCAGCTCACCGGCGAGGAGCTGCATGGCGCGGATCTTAGGGGCTCCCGTCACCGACCCCGGCGGGAAGGTCGCCCGCAACAGAGCGGAATCCGGTGCGGCCACCCGCGCCGTGACATCGGAGACCAGGTGCCAGACGGCGTGGCGCTCCAGCCGGGTCAGGGCGGGCACCTCGACACTGCCGGGCCGCGCCACGCGGCCCAGGTCATTGCGCATGAGGTCGACGATCATCACATTCTCCGCGTGATCCTTCGACGATCCGGTCAACCGGCGAGGGTCGGCCGTGAGCGGGGCGGTCCCCTTGATGGGGGATGTCCGCACCTGTTCCGCCTCGCGCCGCAGGAACAGCTCCGGTGACCAGCTGGCGATCGCCCCCTCGTCATCCGCGACGAAGGCCGCATACGCGGGATTCAGCTGTTCGACCCCGTGGCAGAAGGCATCGAGTGCTTCTCCGTGCAGGCGCGTTTCGAACCGGCCGCAGACATTGGCCTGGAAGATGTCACCGGCCTCGATGTGCTCGATGGCCCGTCGGACCGCCGCGGCGTGCTCCTCCACGCCGGGTGAGAAGCGCAGCGGCTCCAGAGCCGGTGCGCGTGCTTCCGACGGAGAGGCCAGGCCCTCACGCAAGGCCTCGATCCGGCACCGGGGTGTTCCGGCAAGCCATTCGAGCCACCACTGTCCGTCGACACGCCGGACCACCACGTCATAGAAACCCACGCGCAGAGCCGGCTGAGGCGCTGGCCGCGGCGGTTCTGGGACGTCTCCGGCCAGCCGGTAGCCCCACGAGCCGATCCAGCCACCACCGAAGTGAGAGTCCGGCGTGGGGGCGAGGTCGACCGCATCCCAGTCACGCAGCTCGCGGACCGGATCGGCGGAGATCACCGCCTCGCCGGCGGACCATCCCGAGCCGATGAGCGCCACGACCCGGGGCCGTCCCCGCAAGCGACGGAGCAGCTGAGTGGGCGAGTCGTCGAGCGAGAGGCGCTCGCGCTCGACGACCGTGCTCACGACGGGGGCGTGTCGTCGATGACCTGCGCGCCGAGATGCTCGGCGAGCAGCGCCTCGGCATCGGCCGAGCTGCCGTCGAGGATCGGATCGTCGGGATCGACCCCGGCATCGGGGTCCTCGGCGGCCTGTCGCGGCGCCGGGCCGGCACGCAGCGCCTCCCGGACCGACTCCGGTACGGCCGACGGGGGCGGCGAGGGAGGCGTCGGCTGAGCGGGGGTGCTCCGCGAGGGCTCTCCGCCACCGGGGCCGGGCTGCGCCGAGGGATCGACGATCGCCTCGATCCGCCAGTCGACACCGAGGACATCGGCGAGGGCCTGGGCGACGATGCGATCCGAGCCGCTGTTCACGAAGGAGTCGCGGGCTCCGGCGTTGACGAGGGCGATGGTCAAGGTGGAGCCGTCGACACCCGTGACCTGAGCGTTCTGGCTGAGCATCACCCAGGTGAACCGGCGCAGGTTCTGGATGCGATCGAGGATCTGGGGCCACAGCCGCCGGACATCGGCGATCGCGAGCGCCCCGGGCGCAGGCTCCGGCTCGGGAGCCGGCCGGGGAGGAGGTGCGTCATCAACCTCATCGGGTGTCGGTGAGGTTGATGGACTACCGCCACCAGCGGGCTGCGACGGAGTCGCGGGTGCCTGCGGCCCTGGAGGTGCCTCAGCAACCTTTTCCGGCTCCGATGACGTTGATGGACTACCGCCACCGGCGGGCGGCTGCGACAGGGTCGCGGGTGCCTGCGGCGCGGACGGGCGGGAAGGGGGGACACACCACATACACCTCCCCGCGCCCCCA
>NZ_MIJB01000016.1 GCF_002174305.1 Aeromicrobium sp. PE09-221
GGCCCCGCACCGATCGGTGCGGGGCCCTTGCTGTGTCTCTGGGCTCCTGCATGAATCGCCCGCGAAGGATGTGCTTTCGCGGCCGTCATCGCGACCACCAAAGCACATCCTTCGGATAGGTCAGCAGCGCCAGGCCCGATTCCAGGACCACAAACCGGTAAGAGCGGCTCGCCGGTCAGACGCGAGTCAGCGTGAAGGCGAGGGACAGGTCGTCATCGCGCACGGCCGAGTCCTCATCGCTCACGGCGGGGTCCTGGACGAAGGCTGCCGCCAGCACCTCCTCGGCGATGCTGTCGGCGTAGGCGTCGATCGCGGCCGATGCGGTCTCCTCGGCATCCCAGCGCACCTCGATGCGATCGGTGATCTCCAGACCCGAGTTCTTGCGGGCCTCCTGGATCACGCGCACGATCTCACGAGCCAGACCGGCCCGCCGCAGCTCGTCATCGAGCTCCAGGTCCAGTGCGACGGTCTCGCCCTGCTCGTTCACCACGGCCCAGCCCTCGCGAGGACGCTCGGTGATGATCACATCGTCGGCGCCGATCTCGACGCTCTCGCCCTCTACCTCGATCGTCACCGTCCCTTCACCGAGTCCGGCGAAGGTGACGGGATCGGCACTCGCCACCGCCGCTGCGACCGCGGGAGTGCCCTTGCCGAAACGCTTGCCGAGAGCCCGGAAATTGGCTTTCACGCTGTAGTCGACGAGGTCGCCGCCCACGCTCGCGAGGGACTCGATCGCGCGGATGTTGAGCTCCTCGCAGACCTCGGCGCGCAGATCCGCGCTCAAGGCCTCATAGGGTGCCGAGCCGATGAGTGCGCGACGCAGGGGCTGCCGGGTGCGGACCTTGGCTTCGGCCCTCGCCGCGCGACCCAACTCGGTGACCCGGCGGGCGAGGTCGACCCGCTCGGCGAGGCCGTCCTCGATCAACACGGCGTCGGCCACCGGCCAGGCCGCGAGATGGACCGAGGAAGGGGCGTCCGGCGTGACCGGGACGATGACATCGCGCCACACCCGCTCGGCGATGAACGGCACCAGCGGAGCGAGGAGTCGTGTAACGATGTCGAGCACCTCGTGCAGGGTGGCCAGCGCGGCCGTGTCCCCCCGCCAGAAGCGCTTGCGCGAACGTCGCACGTACCAGTTCGACAGATCATCGATGAAGGTCGCGAGGCGCTGCCCCGCGGTCTGGGTGTCGAAATCCTCCAGGGCCTCGGTGACATCGCCGATGAGCCGATGCGTCTGCGACAGCAGCCAGCGATCGAGGACTGGGCGCTCGGTCGCCGCGGGGGCCCGCGATGCGCCCGGGGACCACCCCTCGGCGCGTGCGTAGAGGACGTGGAAGGCGACGGTGTTCCAGTAGGTGAGCAGCACCTTGCGCACGATCTCGGTCAGCGCCGCATTGCCGATCCGGCGAGCCGACCACGGCGAACCGGAGCACGCCATGAACCAGCGCAGGGCATCGGCGCCGTGCTCGTCCATGAGCGGCATGGGCAGCAGGATGTTGCCCAGATGCTTGCTCATCTTCTTGCCGTCCTCGGCCAGGATGTGACCGAGGCAGACGACATTCTCGTAGCTGTTCTGACCGAACACGAGTGTGCTGACAGCCATCAGCGAGTAGAACCAGCCGCGGGTCTGGTCAATCGCCTCGCAGATGTACTGCGCGGGGAATGCTCGCTCGAAGCGTTCCTTCGAGCCGTCGACGTGCGGGTAGCCCCACTGGGCGAAAGGCATCGAACCCGAGTCGAACCAGGCGTCGATGACCTCAGGCACTCGACGGTAGGTGCCCGGCTCGCCGTCGACGGTGAAGGTGATGTCGTCGATGAAAGGCCGGTGGGGATCGAGCTCGGACAGGTCGCGTCCGGTCAGCTCGGACAGCTCGGCCAGGGATTCGACGCAGATCAGCTTGGAGGGGTCCTCGTCATTGCGCCAGATCGGCAGCGGTGTGCCCCAGAAGCGGTTGCGCGAGAGCGCCCAGTCGATATTGTTCTCCAGCCAGTCGCCGTAGCGGCCGTGCTTGACCCGCTCGGGATACCAGATGGTGGACTCATTGGCGGCGAGGAGATCGTCCTTGCGCTGGGTGGTGCGGATGTACCACGAAGGCAGTCCGTAGTACATGAGCGGCGTGTGGCAGCGCCAGCAGTGCGGATAGGAGTGCTCGTAGTCCATCGACCGGAACAGGAGCCCGCGCTCGCGCAGGAGCTCCACGAGGAGAGGATCGGCGTCCTTGAAGAACTGCCCGCCGACCACCGGGATGTCGTCGGTGAAGTGCCCGTTCTGGGCCACGGGGTTGATGATCGGCAGCCCATAGGCGCGGCAGACCGCCATGTCGTCGGCGCCGAAGGCGGGGGACTGGTGCACCAGGCCGGTGCCGTCCTCGGTGGTCACGTACTCGGCCAGCACCACGAAATGCGCCGGCTCGGGGAAGTCGACGAGCTTCAGCGGGCGCTGATAGGTCCAGCGCTCCATCTCGCGGCCGGTGATCCGGTGGGCGACCTCCCAGCCCTCGCCGAGGGCCTTTGCGACGAGATCCTCGGCCACCACGACGCTGTCATCGCCATCGGTGGCGATGACATAGGTGACCTCGGGGTGCACCGCCACCGCGGTATTCGACACGACCGTCCACGGGGTGGTGGTCCACACCAGCAGATCCGTGCCGGACCACGGTCCCGAGGTCAGCGGGAAGCGTACGTAGATCGAGGGGTCGACGACGTCCTCATAGCCCTGCGCGACCTCGTGATCGCTGAGCGCGGTCCCGCATCGGGGGCAGTAGGGGGCGATTCGGTAGTCCTCGACGAGCAGGCCCTGATCGAAGATCCGCTTGAGTCCCCACCAGACACTCTGCACATACTCGGGGTCCATCGTGCGGTACGGGTCGCTCATGTCGACCCAATAGCCCATCCGGTCGGTCATCTCCTCGAACTGGTCGACATTCCGCAGGACCGCTTCGCGGCAGCGGGCGTTGAACTCGGCGATGCCGAAGGCCTCGATATCGGGCTTGCCGTTGAAGCCCAGCTCCTTCTCCACCGCGATCTCCACGGGGAGTCCGTGGCAGTCCCAGCCGGCCTTGCGGTCGACGTGATAGCCCTGCATCGTCTTGAACCGGGGGAAGACGTCCTTGAAGACACGTGCCTCGACATGGTGGGTACCCGGCGTGCCGTTGGCCGTGGGAGGGCCCTCATAGAAGGTCCAACGCGGGGCATCGGCAGGAGTGTCGAGGGAGGCGGCGAAGGTGCCGTTCTCGCGCCAGAAGTCGAGGATCTCGCGCTCGGCCCCCGGCAGGTCGATCTGGGCCGGCACGGGGCGATAGCTCCGGGCGGAATCGGGCGGGGTCGGGGCGTTCGAAGTCACACGATCGATTCTACGGACCCCCGGACTTGCCTCGGTGGCGGCTCCGGTCTACTGTCCCCGCATGCCCAGTACGTCATTGACGGTCCGCGCCGACGAGGATCCGTGGACCGATGAGGAGATCGAGCAGGTCCGCGCAGAGCTTCTCGGTGGCCTGGATCGACTCGCCGCCGAGCTGAAGACCTCCGCGGCGGAGTTGCGCGATCTGCTCGCCTCGGGAGTCGACGGTGCCGGCAACGACCAGGCCGATGTGGGTTCGACCAGCCTGGAGCGCGATGCGGAGATGTCGCTTGCCGCCAACCAGCAGGAACTGCTCAGCCAGACCGAGAAGGCGCTCGAACGACTCGGCGACGGAACCTATGGGATCTGCGAGAACTGCGGCCAACCGATCGGCAAGTTGCGGCTCCTCGCCTTCCCACGGGCTACGCTGTGCATGGAATGCAAGAGGAAAGAAGAGCGCCGCTGAGTAACGCAGCGAGCGCCACACCCCAGAGTCCCCGCCGGTCGCGTATCGGCTTGTTCGCGATCGTCGCTGCCCTCGTCTGGGGTGTCGACCAGATCTCCAAGGTCCTCGCGGTCGCCTATCTGGAGGGTTCCGACAGCATCACCGTCGTGCCCGGAGTGCTATGGCTGAGCTTCTTGCGCAATCCGGGCGCCGCCTTCGGCACGGGCGCGCAGTTCACCATCGTCATCAGCATGATCGCGATCATCGCCACGGTCGCGCTCCTGTTCATGGCCCGCCGTCTGCGGGACCGGTGGTGGGCGGTGGCCTTCGGCTTCTTCCTGGCCGGGGCGCTGGGCAATCTGACCGATCGGATATTCCGGGCACCGGGGGCTCTGCACGGGCACGTGGTGGACTTCCTGAAGCTCTTCGACTGGTTCGTGTTCAATATCGCCGACCTCTCACTCAACATCGCCGCGGTGATGATCGTCATCCGTGCCTTCCAAGGCATCGGCCTGGACGGCACCCGCGAGCAAGCCAAGCGCCCGGCGACCGATACCGAGGAGGGCGAGGTATGAGTGCGGTCCAAGCCGGGGAGGCTGAGCAGTGAGCGAGCGCAGGGCGGTCTACGTACCCGAGGGGTTGGCGGGGGAGCGAGTCGATGTCGCGCTCTCGCGACTGTTCGGGCTGTCGCGTACCCGCGGCGGCGAGCTCATCGCGGAGGGTCTCGTCCTGCTGGACGGTGTGGCTCCGGTCAAGTCCGAGCGTGTCGCCGCTGGCGTACTGCTGGAGGCGGAGATCCCCTCGGCGCGGGTCGCGGAGGTGGTGGCCGAGGTCGTCGAGGGCATGGACATCGTCTTCCAGGACGACGACATCGTGGTGGTGGACAAGCCGGTCGGTGTCGCGGCGCATCCGAGCGTCGGCTGGGAGGGGCCGACGGTCTCGGGGCATCTGGCCGGGGCGGGGGTGCGGATCTCGACCTCGGGCGCGCCCGAGCGCCAGGGCATCGTGCAGCGTCTCGATGTCGGCACGAGCGGTCTCATGGTCGTCGCGAAGTCCGAGCAGGCCTACTCGGTGCTGAAGCAAGCCTTCCGCGATCGGACGGTCGACAAGACCTATCACTCGCTCGTGCAGGGACATCCGGATCCGCACACGGGCACGATCGACGCTCCGATCGCCCGACATCCCAAACACGACTTCAAGTTCACGGTCCGTGGTGACGGGCGCCCGAGCATCACGCACTATGACACCCTCGAGGCGCATCGCTATGCCTCGCTGCTGACGATCAAGCTCGAGACCGGACGTACGCATCAGATCCGCGTGCATATGAGCGCTTTGAAGCACCCGTGTGTCGGCGACCTGCAGTACGGGGCAGATCCGACCCTCGCCGTGCGGGTCGGCCTGGACCGCCAGTGGTTGCACGCGGTGCGCCTCGGCTTCGTTCATCCGCGGTCCGGCGAGTACGTCCAGTTCGAGTCCCCGTACCCCGATGACCTGCAGCGAGCCCTCGACATCGTCCGCGACCTCGCCTGACCCACGACCCCGTTGAGTGTGACGTTTGGACGGCAGAAACCAGGATTCTGCCGTCCAAACGTCACACTCAATGGGTTCTCAGTCCCAGCGACGGGCGGGCTCCCACTTGCGCCACCAGTCGGGCTGGGCGAGCGTCCAACGGTGGTCGTGGATGCGACCGGCGGCTCGGCGCGCTTCGTTCAACCGAGCCGAGAGCGCGAGCCGATCGCGGTGGTCCCAGGCCGTCACCCGGCTTACCACCGCGCCAGCACGTTCCAGTTTCTCTTCGCGCCAGTTGTCCTTGGTGTGATGGATCAGGTCCCGATGGTGTTCGCCGTCGGTCTCGACCATCAGCCCCGAATCGAGATCGAGGAGGTCGACGATGCCCAGGAGATCTCCCGCCGGGGAGAAGACCGGCACGTTGACCGCTACTCGCTCGACCCCCACGTCCCGCGTGAGAACCAACCTCGTCGAGGTCTCCAGAGGGCTGGCTGAGCGCCTCGAAGCAAGCGGCAGGGCTTCCTGGGCTCGCAGGAGGCCTTTGACCTTGTGATGCGCTCCGACCACGGCTGCCACCCGGGCGAGGGTGGTATGAGGTGCTCCGTGCGCGGTGCTGATCGCCATATCGAGTGCGATCACCGCTTCGCGCAGCGATCGCGCGAGCCGCATCTCGTCGAATGCCGCGCGGGCCATCGTCGTCACGGTGAGTCCGTCGAGGTCGAGCATCTCATCGGGATAGGTCAGCCCTCGGAAAGGTCGGATCCCCGTGCGAGCGCGCAATTGGCGTCCGGGAGGACAGTGGACGAGGACGTCGCGTACCTGCTCCGGATCGGGACCGCTCAGCCATGGGTTGCCTTGCACGGCGAACGAAGCCCATCCTCCGATGGCACATCCCTCCGTGGCGAGAGCGGCAGCGTCCCCGAGCCGTCCGGTCAGTGCGTCGAGTCCGGTGTTCGCTGGGACGAGAAGTCCGCGCGCACGTCGCTGCCACTGAGGACCCTGGACCGTCGCTTTGCTCACCCCGGAGGCTCGGAGGGTCGACGTCCGGACGACCGGGAAATAGGGGTTCTGCATCCCACGATCGTCAGCGAAACGACTCGGTCCCGCTCCCGTCATCCACAGGAACCCGTTGAGTGTGACGTTTGGACGGCAGAAACGACGAATTCACCATCCAAACGTCACACTCAACGGGTTCTCGGGCCTGGTGGGGGAGGTGACAGAATGTGGTCATGAGTCCCGTGGTGCGTCAGTCCGAGAAATTGCGCGATGTCCTCTACGACATCCGAGGACCCGTCAGCGCCCGCGCCGCGGCCCTGGAGGCCGAAGGGCATCGCATCCTCAAGCTGAACATCGGCAACCCGCAGCCCTTCGGATTCGACGCGCCGAGCGAGATCCTCCAGGACGTCATCGCCGCACTGCCCACCTCTGCGGGCTACTCCGACTCGCGCGGCATCCAGCCCGCCCGCCGCGCGGTCGTGCATCACTACCAGCTGCAGGAGGGCTTCCCGGCGATCGACATCGACGACGTGTGGCTCGGCAACGGCGTGTCCGAGCTGATCCAGATCGCCCTGCAGGCGCTGCTCAACAACGGCGACGAGGTGCTGATCCCGGCCCCCGACTATCCGCTGTGGACCGCGGTCACGAATCTCGCGGGGGGCGTGCCCGTGCACTACCTGTGCGATGAGGACAACGACTGGAACCCCGATCTGGACGATCTGGAGTCCAAGATCACCGATCGCACCCGGGCGATCGTGGTGATCAACCCCAACAACCCGACCGGGGCGGTCTACAGCCGTGAGACGCTCACGCGCATCGCCGACCTGGCCCGACGGCACAATCTCGTGCTGATGGCCGATGAGATCTACGACAAGATCCTCTACGACGATGCCGTGCACATCCCCCTGGCCAGTATCGCCTCGGATGTCCTCACGCTGACCTTCAACGGCCTCTCCAAGGCCTATCGCGTGTGCGGCTACCGCTCGGCCTGGCTGGTCGTCACCGGCCCGCTCGAACGCGCTCACGACTATCTGGAGGGCATCACGCTGCTGGCCTCGATGCGACTGTGCCCCAATGTCCCGGCCCAGAATGCCATCCAGGTCGCACTCGGCGGATATCAGTCCATCAAGGAACTCATCCTCCCCGGTGGGCGACTGCTGGAGCAGCGCGACACCGCGGTGGCGGAGCTGGAGAAGATCCCCGGTGTCAGCGTCGTCCGCCCGAGAGGGGCGCTGTACACCTTCCCGCGCCTGGATCCCGAGGTCTATCCGATCGAGGACGATCAGCGGCTGGCCTTCGACTTGCTGGTCAGCGAGAAGATCCTCATCACACAGGGCACCGGCTTCAACTGGCCGCAGCCGGACCATCTGCGCATCGTGACGCTTCCGTGGTCCCGGGACCTGGCCGAGGCCATCCAGCGACTGGGCAACTTCCTCTCGAGTTACCAGCCTCGGTGAATCGCGCGCCGATCGATTCTGTCGGAGGCGGGGTCTAGCGTCTACAGCACGAGTCACGGTGAGGAGACCCTGATGGGCGAGATGATCCAGGCACGAGGCCTGGTCAAGAGATACGGCGAGGTCGAGGCATTGTCCGGCCTCGATCTCACGGTGCCTCAGGGCACCGTGCTGGGGCTGTTAGGCCCGAACGGCGCGGGCAAGACCACCGCCGTCCGGATCCTGACCACCCTGCTCAAGCCCGATGACGGCCAGGCCGAGGTCGCGGGTGTCGATGTCCTCGCCGATCCCAACGGCGTGCGCCGCCGTATCGGACTGTCGGGCCAGTACGCCGCGGTCGACGAGTACCTCACCGGCTTCGAGAACCTGCAGATGGTGGGGCGCCTCTACGGCATGAGTGCCAGACGTGCCGGCGCTCGGGCCAGGGAGCTGCTCGAGCGCTTCGGACTCACCGATGCGGCCGACCGGCCCTCCAAGACCTACTCCGGAGGCATGCGCCGACGGCTTGATCTTGCCGGCGCCCTGGTCGCGGAGCCGCCCGTCCTGGTGCTGGACGAGCCGACCACCGGCCTCGATCCCCGCAGTCGGCAGCAGATGTGGGATGTGATCAGGGATCTCGTCGGCTCGGGAGCCACGCTGCTGCTCACGACGCAGTACCTCGAGGAGGCCGATCTGCTCGCCGACAACATCGTCGTCATCGATCAGGGGCGTGCGATCGCCGAGGGCACCGCTGATGAGCTCAAGTCCCAGACCGGTGGGGAGCGGATCGAGCTCGTCGTCGCCGACGGCGCTCGGACCGATGATGCGGCCCGCCTGCTCGGCGAGATCGCGGCAGGGGACGTCATCCGTCGTGATCGCGGGCTCTCCGCCGCGGTGAGCGGGGACGGTGCTGGTCAGCTGCGCGTCTTGCTCGACCGTCTCGCGGAGGCCGATATCGCCCTGCTGGACATCGGTCTGCGCCGCCCCACCCTCGACGATGTCTTCCTCGAGCTCACCGGTCACGTGGCCGAGGCGGGCGACAGCCAGACCGATGACGCCACCGAGGAGGTCTCCCGATGAGCCCACTGCGGGTCGCCACCGACGGCTGGGTCGTCGCCAAGCGCAATCTGATCAAGATCAAGCGGGTTCCGGAGATCATGGTCTTCGTCCTGATGTCGCCGATCATGTTCGTGCTGCTGTTCGCCTATGTCTTCGGCGGGGCGATCGACGCAGGCCCCGGTTTGGACTACAAGGAGTTCCTGATCGGCGGTATCTTCGCGCAGACGGTCGTATTCGGTGCGACCTATTCCGGGGCCGCGCTCGCCGAGGACATGCAGAAGGGCTTCATCGACCGGTTCCGTTCCCTGCCGATGTCCCGTTCGGCGGTGCTCGTGGGACGCACGACCTCCGATGTCGTCTACAACGTGGTCTCGCTCGCCGTCATGGCGATCACGGGGTTGTTCGTCGGCTGGCGGGCGCACGGGTCGATCCTCGAGACCGCCGCGGCGTTCGCGCTGTTGCTGGTGTTCGCCTACGCGATCAGCTGGGTGATGGCCTTCATCGGCTTGATCGTGCCGAGTGTCGATGTCATCAACAACGCCTCCTTCCTGGTGATCATGCCGTTGACCTTCGTCTCGAATGCTTTCGTGCCCTTGGAGTCCTTCCCCTCGGGCTTGCGCCATGTCGTGGAGTGGAACCCGGTCTCGGCGATCACGCAGGGGGTGCGTGAGCTCTTCGGCAACGTCCCCGACGGGATGCACGTGCCGGAGGTGTGGTCGATGCAGCATCCGGTGCTGTACACACTGCTCTGGATCGTCCTCATCCTGCTGGTCTTCGTGCCGCTCTCGGTGCGTCAGTACCAGCGCACGACCGGCAAGTGAGCGAGGCGCTCCGCCCGTGCCCGGAGCGCCTCGCCGATCCACCAAGTGCGTGGGCGTAGGCTGAAGACCTTCCCCGACGCCGCCCTCGTGGGCACCGAGCCACGTCATGTCTGGAGGCCACCACCGCGATGCCGAGCAACTCGAGCTTTGTGCACCTGCACGTCCATACCGAGTACTCGATGCTCGACGGGCACGCGTTGCTCGACGGGCTGTTCGAGCGGACCGCCGAGCTGGGGATGCCGGCCATCGCGATGACCGACCATGGCAATGTGCACGGTGCCTACGACTTCTGGTCCAAGGCCCGTGACCACGGGGTCAAGCCGATCATCGGCATGGAGGCGTACCTCACCCCGGGCACGCATCGTGGTGAGCGTCGCCGCGTCCGGTGGGGCAAGGGCGACACCGCCGAGGAGAACGGCAACGACGTCGCCGGTGGCGGTGCCTACACGCACATGACCATGCTCGCGACCAGCACCGAGGGCATGCACAATCTGTTCCGCATCTCCTCGCGTTCGAGCCAGGAAGGCTTCTACTACAAGCCACGTGCCGATCGTGAGCTGCTGCAGGAGTACGCCTCGGGGATCGTCGCCACGACGGGATGCCCCTCCGGTGAGGTGCAGACCCGGTTGAGACTCGGACAGTACGAGGAGGCCCGACGCGCCGCGGGGGAGTACCAGGAGATCTTCGGCAAGGAGAACTTCTTCCTCGAGTTGATGGACCACGGCCTCGGGATCGAGAAGGTGGTCCGCGACGATCTCCTCCGGCTGGGCCGCGAGCTCGGCATCCCGCCCGTGGCCACCAATGACTCGCACTACACCCACCCCGATGACGCCCAGGCCCACGATGCGTTGATCTGCATCGCCTCCGGCAAGACCCTCAGCGATCCCAAGCGCCTCAAGTTCGACGGCGGCGGGTACTACATCAAGTCGGCCGCCGAGATGCGCGAGGTGTGGGAGGACACCTACGGAATGAAAGAGGCGTGCGACAACACCCTCCTCATCGCCGAGCGCTGCGATATCAACTTCACCGAGTCCACCGGCGGCTACATGGCCCGTGCCGATATCCCCGAGGGCGAGACCGAGGAGTCCTGGTTCGTCAAGGAGGTCTGGAACGGTATCCGGGCGCGCTACGGCGACGACTTCTCCGATGACGTGCGCGAGCGCACGGAGAAGGAGCTCGACGTCATCCGTACCAAGGGGTATTGCGGGTACTACCTCGTGGTCGCGGACTTCATCAACTGGGCCAAGGACAACGGCATCCGTGTGGGCCCGGGCCGCGGTTCGGGTGCCGGCTCGATCGCCGCCTACGCATTGCGCATCACCGACCTGTGCCCCTTGCAGCACGGCCTGATCTTCGAGCGCTTCCTCAACCCCGAGCGACCCTCGATGCCCGACTTCGACATCGACTTCGACGAGCGTCGTCGCGGCGAGGTCATCGAATACGTCACCCAGAAGTACGGCAAGGAGCGCGTGGCCCAGATCGCCACCTTCGGCCGGCTCAAGGCCAAAGCCGCGATCAAGGACGCGTCCCGGGTGCTCGACTACCCCTTCGCGATGGGCGAGAAGATCACCAAGGCACTGCCGGCCGATGTCATGGGCAAGGGCGTGCCGCTGTCGGAGCTGTTCAACGAGAAACACAGCAGGTACGGCGACGGTAAGGACTTCCGCGAGCTGCACCAGAACGACCCCGATGTCCGCAAGGTCTTCGACGTTGCGCTCGGCCTGGAGGGGCAGATCCGCCAGTGGGGCGTCCACGCCGCCGGCGTCATCATGAGCAGCGAGCCGCTGCTCGACATCGTGCCGATCATGAAGCGCGAGCAGGACGGCGCCATCATCACCCAGTTCGACTACCCGATGTGCGAATCGCTCGGGCTGGTCAAGATGGACTTCCTGGGCCTGCGCAACCTGACGGTCCTCGACGATGCGGTCGAGAACATCAAGGCCAACCGCGATCATGAGCTGGTGTTGGAGGACATCCCCTTCGACGATCCGGAGACCTACAAGCTCCTCGGGCGCGGCGACACGCTCGGCGTCTTCCAGCTCGACGGCGGGCCCATGCGCCAGCTGCTGCGCATGATGCAGCCGGACAACTTCGAGGACATCTCGGCCGTCATCGCGTTGTACCGTCCCGGCCCGATGGGCGCCGACAGCCACACCAACTATGCCAAGCGCAAGACCGGCCGACAGAAGATCGACTACATCCACCCCGAGCTCACCGAGGCGCTCAAACCGATCCTCGGCACCACCTACGGCCTGATCGTGTATCAGGAGCAGGTCATGAGCATCGCCCAGGAGCTGGCCGGTTACACGCTCGGACAAGCCGACAACCTGCGCCGCGCCATGGGCAAGAAGAAGCGCGAGGTCCTGCAGAAGGAGTTCGTGGGCTTCGAGGGCGGCATGCTGGACAAGGGCTTCTCCAAGGAGGCCATCAAGACGCTGTGGGACATCCTCGTGCCCTTCGCCGACTACGCCTTCAACAAGGCCCACTCGGCCGCCTACGGTGTGGTGTCCTATTGGACGGCCTACCTCAAAGCCCACTATCCGGCCGAGTACATGGCCGCGCTGCTCACCAGCGTCAAGGGCGACAAGGACAAGTCGGCCATCTACCTCGGCGAGTGCCGCCGGCTCGGCATCAAGGTGCTGCCCCCCGATGTCAATGAGTCCTTCCAGAACTTCACCACGATCGGCACCGATATCCGATTCGGCCTGACGGCGGTGCGCAATGTCGGCACCAATGTCGTCAACGAGATGGTGCGCACGCGTGAGGAGAAGGGGCATTACACGAGCTTCACGGACTTCCTGGACAAGGTGCCCGGGCAGGTCTGCAACAAGCGGCTCGTCGACTCGCTGATCAAGGCCGGTGCCTTCGACTCGCTGAATCACCGGCGCCGGGCGCTCAATGCGATCGCGGAGGACGCGGTCGACAGCTATGCGGCGCTCAAGAAGGGTTCGGAGTTCCAGGATTCGCTGTTCGGGGGAGGGGAGGACGACCAGAAGGTCGTCAGCATCGTCCTGCCCGATGTCGGCGAGTGGGACAAGACCCAGCTGCTGAGCTTCGAGCGCGACATGCTCGGCCTGTACGTGTCCGATCACCCGCTGGCGGGCCTCGAGCACGTCCTGCGCGCGAGCAGCGATGTCTCGATCGGCGATCTGATCGAGGACACCGAGCGCCCCGATGGCACCTCGGTCAAGATCTGCGGTCTCATCACCAATGTGCAGCGTCGACTGTCCAAGAAGGGCGACACCTGGGCCTCGGTCACGATCGAGGACCTCGAGGGCTCGGTCGACGTGATGGTGTTCCCCGCCGCCTACAATCTCGCCGCCCCGGTGCTGGTGCCGGACTCCGTGGTCGTGGTCAAGGCCCGGCTGCGGCGCAGCGACGACGGCATCGACCTGTCCGCGCAGGAGATCACCCGGCCGTCCATGACCCAGGGCAGGACCGATGCTCCACTGACGGTGACGATGCCAGTCGGCCTGTGCACCCCGGAGACGGTCGCCTCGTTCAAGAGCGTGCTCGCCTCCCATCCGGGCGTGACGGAGGTGCATCTGCGCTTGGCGGGCCGTGACACCGTCAAGACCATGCGATTGGACACCTCGTTGCGTGTGTCGACCAGCTCTGCGCTCTTCGCGGATCTCAAAGAGTTGCTCGGTCCCGGGTGCCTCGGATGAGTAGGACGCGGCTCAGTGCCGCGGTCCTGGTCGTCCTCCTCGCGGCGCTCGTGGGAATCGCCTGCGGATTCCTGTGGTTGCTGATCGCCGAGCCGGCGCAGTGGCTGTACACCGAACAAGGACTCGTGCTCGACGAGGCCGCCGCGGCTCAGCAGTTCGGCATCGTCGCCTGGTTCGTGGTGATCGGGGGCGTGGTGGGTCTGATCGGCGGCTGGGCCCTCGAGCGGTGGCGATCACCGGACGGCTGGATCCTCGTGCCGCTCGTGGTGGTGGCAGGTCTGGTGGCCGCACTGTTGTGCTCGCGTGTCGGACTGGCCTTCGGTCCGCCGGACCCGGCGGGTGTGACGGGCATCGAGGTCGGCGATCGCGTCCCGCTGCGCTTCGCCCTCGACGCCTTCTCGCCGCTGTTGTCGTGGGTCATCGGCGGGCTGCTGGGCCTTGCCGCCTCGGTTTATGTACGCCCCGCGGCGCCGCGCGAGTCAGCGGGCGATGGCAGCGACGATGGCATCGGTGATGCCGATCAGATCGTCCGGTGACACCTCCGCCTCGAGCCCGCGACGTCCGCCGGACACGAAGACGGTCGGCCACGCTCTGACGCTCGTGTCGACCACGGTCCGCAACCGGGTGCGCTGGCCGAAGGGCGAGATCCCACCCACCACGTAGCCGGTGGCGCGCTGCGCGGCCTCCGGGTCGGCCATGGTCGCCCGCTTGGTCCCCAGCGCGGCCGCGCTGGCTTTGAGGTCCAGCCGGGCGGACACGGGGACGACCGCCACGGCGAGACGGCCCCCGATATCGATCACCAGGGTCTTGAACACGCGGGCGGGGTCGAGCCCGAGTGCCTCAGCACCCTCGAGGCCGAAGGACTCGGCTCGGGGATCGTGTTCATAGGAGTGTGCCGTGGCGCGCACGCCCGCCCGCCGCAGTGCGGTGAACGCGGGCGTGCTCTCCGTGCTCGTCCTCTTGGCCACCTGCCCACGGTAGGGCCTCGCCGGCCTCTCGCGGAACGGCGGCGGTGGCGCGAGGTCCGGTGCCGCTGCGGTTCCGTAGACTTCTGTCGTGAACCTTCGACGTCTGGACCTGCGCTCTGTCGACCCCTCGACTGCGAGCGAGTACCGTCATGCGGTGCCGCGCGCGGAGGTCGATGTCGAGCATGCGCTCGCTGCCGTCGAACCGATCTGCACCGATGTCCGTGAGCGTGGCTCCGTCGCCGTGCTGGAGGCCGGCGAGCGGTTCGACCGCGTCCGGCCCGAGCGGCTCCGGGTGCCGGCCGAGGCCATGAGCCGGGCGCTGGCAGAGCTCGATCCAGCGATCCGCGCGGGTCTGGAGGAGTCGATCTCCCGCCTGCGCGCGACCTGCGAGGCCGAGCTCGAGAGGTCCGTCACCACCGAGGTGGCTCCGGGGGCCCGCGTCGAGCGCCGGATCGTGCCGATGCAGCGTGTCGGACTGTACGTCCCGGGTGGGCTCGCGCCGCTCGTCAGCACTGTCGTCATGAACGCGGTGCCGGCTCAGGTCGCCGGGGTGCCGGGTATCGCCCTCTCCAGCCCCCCGCAGTCCGACTTCGAGGGCCTGCCACACCCCACGATCCTCGCGGCCTGCGCGTTGTTGGGCATCGACGAGGTCTACGCGGCCGGCGGAGCGCAGGCGCTCGCCATGTTCGCCTACGGCACGGAGGACTGCCCCAAGGTCGACCTGATCACCGGGCCGGGCAATATCTTCGTGGCCGCCGCCAAACGGTACCTGCAGGGCGTCGTCGCGATCGACTCCGAGGCCGGACCCACCGAGATCGCGATCATCGCCGATGACTCCGCCGAAGCCGCCTATGTCGCGGCAGACCTCATCAGCCAGGCCGAACACGATCCGCTCGCCGCGAGCGTGCTGATCACCGACAGCGAGTCCCTCGCGGATGCCGTCGACGCCGAGCTGACCCGTCAGGTGCCCCAGGCCAAGCACGACGAGCGCATCTCGACAGCGCTGGAGGGCCGACAGTCCGCCACGGTGCTGGTGCGCGATATCGACCAGGCGATCGACGTCGCGAATGCGTACGCCGCGGAGCACCTGGAGATCCAGACCCGCGAGGCCGCCGCCGTCGCGGCGCGCATCATCAACGCGGGTGCCGTGTTCGTCGGCGATTTCACTCCTGTCTCGCTCGGCGACTACGCGGCGGGCTCGAACCACGTGCTGCCGACCGCGGGGTGCGCCTGTCACTCCTCGGGATTGTCGGTGCGTGCCTTCTGCAAGAACATGCACGTCGTCACCTACTCCGCCGAGGCCCTCGGCGAGGTGGGGCAGAAGGTCGTCACACTTGCGGAGGCCGAGGATCTGCCGTCCCACGGCGCCGCGGTCTCGATCCGGACGGAGCGCTGACGTGGCACTGCCCTCCTGGGTGCCGATCCGCGAGGATCTGCGCCCCTACGAACCGTACGGTGCTCCGCAGCTGAGCGATGTCATCATGCTCAATGTCAACGAGAACCCGTACGCGCCGAGTGCGGCGATCGCGGACGATATCGCGGTCGCGGTGCGCGAGGCCGTCCTCGGGCTGAACCGGTATCCCGACCGCGAGGCGACTGAGCTCCGCGCGGCGCTAGCGAACTACCTCGGGCACGGGCTCTCCGGTGAGCAGGTGTGGGCCGCCAACGGCTCCAATGAGGTCATGCTGCAGATCCTGCAGGCCTTCGGCGGGCCCGGCCGTACCGCGGTGTCCTTCGCGCCGACGTACTCGATGTATCCCGAGTACGCGCGCGATACGCACACGCGATGGATCACGGCGCCGCGCGACGACGACTTCACGGTCGACCCCGACCTCGCCGTGGACTTCATCGAGGCGGAGAGCCCCGATGTCGTGCTGCTCACCTCGCCGAACAATCCGACCGGGACGGCGTTGCCGCTCTCGACCGTCGAGAGGGTCCTGGCCGTCGCTCCCGGCGTCGTGGTCGTCGACGAGGCGTACGCGGAGTTCCGCCGCGCCGGCACGCCGACGGCGCTGGAACTGTTGGAGGCCCACCCGCGCCTGATCGTCAGCCGCACGATGAGCAAGGCCTTCGCGCTCGCGGGGGGCCGGCTCGGTTATGCGGCCGCCGATGCGGCGATCATCGACGCTCTGCGCATCGTCAGGCTGCCTTATCACCTGTCCGCCGTGACCCAGGCCACGGCGCTCGCGGCTCTGCGCCACCGTGACGAACTGTTGGCCCAGGTCGATGCCCTGCGCGCCGCTCGCGACGAGCTGTCCAGTTGGCTGAGCTGCAGAGGACATGAGGTCGCCGAGTCCGATGCCAACTTCGTGCTCTTCGGGCGGTTCGCCGACCGGCACGCCATCTGGCAGGGTCTCGTGGACCGCGGCGTGCTGATCCGGGAGACTGGTCCCGAGGGCTGGCTGCGCGTCTCGGTCGGCACGCCCGTGGAGATGAACGCTTTCTATACCGCACTTTCGGAGGTCGATCCCCGGTGAGCAACCGCACCGCCACTATCGAGCGTCAGACATCGGAGAGCCGCGTCTCGGTCCAGCTCGACCTCGACGGCACGGGCCGCGCCGACATCAGCACGGGCGTGGGCTTCTACGATCACATGCTGACGGCGCTCTCGCGGCATTCGCTGATCGATCTCACTGTGCGCTCCGAGGGCGATCTGCACATCGACGCGCACCACACCGTCGAGGACACGGCGATCGTCATCGGCGACGCGTTGCGCGAGGCGCTGGGCGACAAGTCCGGTATCCGGCGCTACGGCAATGCCACGATCCCCTTGGACGAGGCGCTCGCCGCCTGCGTCGTGGATGTGTCAGGGAGGCCCTATTTCGTGCACGCCGGCGAGCCGGAGCGCCAGATCACGGCGGTGATCGGCGATCGGTATATCGGCTCGCTGACCTCGCACGTCTTCGAGTCGATCGCGCACCATGCGGGCATCACCGTGCACATGACGCTGCTCGGTGGCCGCGATCCGCACCACATCGCCGAGGCCCAGTTCAAGGCCCTCGCACGCGCCCTGCGTGAGGCGGTCGCCCTCGACCCGCGCGAGACCGGCGTGCCGAGCACCAAGGGCGCGCTGTGAATCTCGATACGCCGCTCGTGCCTCGCGGCTGCCCGATCACCCAGAGGAACGCCGGAGGCGTGCTGTGACACGAGGGGCACCCATCGTCGCGGTGCTGGACTACGGTTCGGGCAATCTGCGCTCGGCCGTCCGCGCGGTCGAGCGGGCGGGGGCCGAGGTCGAGCTGACCTCGGATGCCGAGGCCGCGGAACGGGCCGATGGACTGCTCGTGCCGGGTGTGGGTGCCTTCGCCGCATGCATGGAGGGTTTCCGCGAGGTGGGCGGTGAGCGCATCATCGAACGGCGGCTGATCGCGGGAGGTCCGGTGCTGGGGATCTGCGTGGGCATGCAGATCCTCTTCGCCGAGGGGATCGAGCACGGGGTGCGTACCCGCGGGTGCGGTGAATGGCCGGGCACGGTGGAGCGGCTACAGGCCGAGATCGTTCCTCACATGGGCTGGAACACCGTCGAGCCCCCCGAGGGATCACGGATGTTCGCCGGCATCGAGCAGGAGCGGTTCTACTTCGTGCACTCCTACGGCGTACGGCGGTGGGAGGTGTCCGAGGGCGGGCCGCTGGCTCCGCCGCGGGCCACCTGGACCTCCTATCCGCCGGATCGATTCGTGGCGGCGGTCGAGCACGGCCCGCTGTGGGCGACGCAGTTCCACCCGGAGAAGTCCGGCGACGCGGGCCGGAAACTCCTCGAGAACTGGATCGCGACGCTCTGACCTAGGAGGCGCGGCTCAGGCCCGGTAGCGCTCGGGGCGGTGGTTGAAGGCCAGCACGATGTTGAGGACCACCGCGCCGACCGCGGAGAGCGCGACATTGCCGAGGGGCACCACCGCCAGGGCGGCGATGACCACCGCGGTGTCGAGTCCCATCTGCACGTAGCCAGCCCGCAGCCCGAGCTTCTCCTGTGCGATGAGCGCCAGCACGTTGAACCCACCGAGGCTCGCCCCGTGCCGGAAGAGGATGAGAAGTCCGACGCCGGCGAGCAGGTTGCCGGCGATCGCCGCATAGGCCAGTCCGGTCTCCGTCAGTGGCAGCAGGCGCGCGTGCAGTTCCGCGAAGCCCGAGACCAACGCGACCGCCACGATGGACTTGGCCGTGAAGGGCCACCCCTTCTTCCAGGCCGCGAGGGCGAAGAAGGGGACGTTGACGAGTGCGTACACGATCGCGAAGGGCAGCGGCGTCGCATAGGTGACCAGCAGTGCGAGGCCCGCGGTGCCTCCGGTGACGGCCTCCGCGGCGTGCAGCAGGTGCAGACCGAAGGCAGCCAGGAAGGTCCCGGTCAGCACACCGAGGAGGTCCTCGACGGGGGTGTGGGGCAGCGTCACGGCGCTGGGCTCGATCTCGTCGTGGGTGTTCTCGCGGCGCGGTGCCTCCACCATTCCTCCTCTGGGCGACCGGCCTACTCTACAGGCTCGACTTGTGTCCGCTTGTGGCCCGTTACTCACCGGTACAACGGGCCACGAGCGGCCAAAAGTCGGTGGAGGCCGGATGGGCGATACGATCGAGCGCGTGACTCTCGAACTTCTCCCCGCGGTCGATGTCGCCGACGGCCAGGCCGTCCGGCTGGTGCAAGGCGAGCTCGGCAGCGAGACTGCCTACGGCGCCCCACTCGATGCCGCTCTGCAATGGCAGAACGACGGTGCCGAATGGATCCACCTGGTGGATCTCGATGCCGCCTTCGGCAAGGGAGACAACCGCGAGCTGCTCGCGGAGGTCGTGGGACGTCTCGACATCAAGGTCGAGCTCTCCGGGGGCATCCGCGACGATGCCTCGCTCAAGGCCGCTCTCGCCACCGGCTGCCGCCGGGTCAACCTCGGTACCGCCGCGTTGGAGGATCCCGAGTGGTGCCGGCGCGCGATCAGCGAATACGGGGACCGCATCGCCGTCGGCCTCGACGTGCGCGGCACCCAGCTCGCGGCCCGCGGCTGGACTCGTGAGGGCGGTGATCTCTTCGAGGTGCTCGACCGCCTGGAGCGCGACGGCTGCGCCCGATACGTCGTCACCGATGTCACCAAGGACGGCACGCTCCGCGGCCCCAATCTCGATCTCCTGCAGCTGGTGTGCGAGCGTACCGACAAGCCCGTCGTCGCCTCCGGTGGCGTCTCCAGCGTCGAGGACCTGCGCCAGATCGCCTCGCTCACGACCATCGGTGTCGAAGGAGCGATCGTCGGCAAGGCTCTCTACGCCGGTTCGTTCACCCTTCCCGAGGCACTCGCGGCCGTCGCGGAGGTCTGAGCGACCGTCGGGTCAACCATCGCCGGTGGATAGCTCGCTCGGTAGCGGCGTGCCCTCGACCACCGGGGTTCGACGACGCAGCGGCACTCGATGGGCGACTGCTCACCGCCCGGGTGAGGTCAGCAGCCGTCGCGCTGCAGACTCGGTCGGCTGTCGCTGCCCGTGACCTCCATGAAGGTGACGGGAGTCGTCTCCTCGATCGTGTCCAGAGGGGAATCGAAGAGGATGCCGAGCCAGTTGTCGCCGTCGCTCAGGAACAGCCCGGTCTGACCGTAGCCGGCCTCGCGCATCTCAGCGGTCTCGTAGACGCCGCGGAAGTCCAGCAGGGTGTTGCCGACCCCGAGGCCCTCGGCATTCGTCGGGCCCTCCGCCCTGACCCCCATCGAGGCGATGCGGCCGTCGGCGACATAGACATCGAAGGTGTCGTCCAAGGGCGGCTTCCAGGCCAGACCCTGGTCAGGAGCTCCCTCGCACCGCTCGGGCCCCTCGTTGACGAAGAGACCTGTGGACAGCGCCTCCTCGATCGTCATCCCGACCCTCGCGTCGCCGATGGCGCCGGGGGCGAGCAGCAGCTCACTGGCCTCGGGAAGGTCCTCGCTCGGCTCGGGAGAGGGCTCCTCACTCGGCTCCGACGTGCTGGGAGCCGGGGTCGTCGGGGCGGGGTCGTCGTCCCCACCGCCATCGCCGCACGCCGCCAGGACCAGTGCCGCGGCCGCGAGGGCCATGACCTTCCTCATCGTTCCTCCTGCTCGCACCGATAGTCTCGGACTGTGAGCCTAGCCGTCCGCGTGATCCCCTGCCTGGACGTCGACGCCGGCCGCGTCGTCAAGGGCGTCAACTTCGTCGATCTGCGCGATGCGGGAGACCCGGTCGAGATGGCCCGGGTCTACGACGCCGAGGGCGCCGATGAACTGACTTTCCTCGACATCACGGCCTCGAGCTCGGACCGTTCCACCACGTACGACATCGTCGGTCAGACCGCCGAGCAGGTCTTCATCCCGCTCACCGTGGGCGGCGGGGTCCGCACCGCCGAGGACGTCGATCGCCTGCTGCGCGCGGGTGCGGACAAGGTCGGCATCAACACCGCCGCGATCGCCCGCCCGGCGGTCATCGCGGAGATCGCTCACCGCTTCGGGAATCAGGTGCTCGTGCTGAGCGTTGACGCCAGGCGTAGCCCTGACCAGCCCAGCGGCTACGAGGTGACCACACACGGTGGCCGCCGCTCGGCCGGTATCGACGCGGTGGAGTGGGTGCGCCGCGCGACCGAACTGGGGGCAGGGGAGATCTTGTTGAACTCGATGGATGCCGATGGCACCAAGCAGGGCTTCGACCTGGACATGATCCGGGCGGCTCGCGCGGCCACGCACGTCCCGCTCATCGCCTCCGGGGGCGCCGGGCGTGCCGAGCACTTCGCGCCCGCGGTCGATGCCGGCGCCGACGCGGTCCTCGCGGCCAGCGTGTTCCACTTCGGAGAGCTCACCGTCGGTCAGGTCAAGGAGGCGCTGCGCTCAGCGGGTCACGATGTCCGCTGACGCCCCACTGGACTCTCTCGGCAGTGACGACACCCGCCGGCTGACCCGCCGGGGCTTCGGCGTCATGGGCGTCGGCATCCGGCGCGAGCCGTGGATGTTCGCGCTCGCCGTGGTGCTCTCGCTGCTCTTCGGCGTCATGACGGTCGCGGACGCCTGGGTGCTGGGCTGGGCCACCGATCACGTCATCACGCCCTCCTTCGCCGACGGAGAGGTGGCGCGAGGGGGGCTCTACACCGGGATCATCCTCTTCATCGTCGCGGCGCTGTTGCGGATGATCGGCGTCATCGGGCGTCGGCTCGCCGGCGGCGTCGTGTTCTACCGCCTCGTGCGCGACGACCGGCTGCGGGTCACGCGCCAGTACCTCCAGCTTCCGTTGCGCTGGCATCACCGGCACCCGGCCGGGCAGCTGCTCAGCAACGCCAATGCCGATGTCGAGGCGACGTGGAGCGTGTTCATGCCGCTGCCGATGGCGCTCGGCGTCATCGCGATGCTCCTCGCGGCGATCGGCACGATGGCCGCCGCCGACCCGGTTCTCACGCTCATCGGCCTGGTCGTCTTCCCGCTGCTCTTCGTCGTGAACGCGGTCTATCAGCGCTGGCAGGGGCCACGGCTGGCCCTCGCGCAGAGCCTGCGCGGGGATGTGTCGGCCGTCGCCCACGAGTCCTTCGACGGTGCCCTCGTGGTGAAGTCGCTCGGTCGCGAGGGCGACGAGACGGCCCGGTTCGCGCGGGTCAGCGAGCGGCTCCGCGACGCCAATGTCGCGGTCGGCCGGGTTCGTGCGGTGTTCGACCCCGTCATCGAGGCTCTGCCCAATCTCGGCGTGCTGCTGGTCATCGGCGTGGGCGCCCAGCGGATCGCCAGTGGCGCGGCGGCGCCCGGTGACGTGGTCCAGGTGGCCTTCCTGTTCACCGTCGTGGCGATGCCGGTGCGCTCCTTCGGCTGGGTGCTGGGGGAGCTGCCGCGCGCCGTCATCGGCTGGCACCGGGTCCGCCGCGTGCTGGACGATGACGACCACATGCCTTACGGCGAGCGGGCGCTGCCCGGCAGCGGAGCCGTGCGCCTGGACGTGACCGGTCTCGACTACGCCCATCCCGACGAGCCCGACACCACGGTGCTGCGCGATGTCGAGTTCAGCGTCCCCGCGGGCCGGGTGGTGGCCGTGGTCGGGTCGACCGGCAGCGGCAAGAGCACGTTGACATCGCTCGTCACTCGTCTCGTCGACGCCGATGCCGGTGCGGTGCGCTACGACGGAGTCCGGGTCCAGGAGCTCTCGCAAGCGGCGCTCACGAGCACTGCGGCCCTCGTGGCGCAGTCGACCTTCCTCTTCGACGACACCGTCCGGGCCAATATCGTGCTCGACCGGGAGATCCCCGAGGACCGTATCTGGTCGGTGCTGCGCGATGTGCAAGCCGACCGCTTCGTGGCCGATCTGCCGCAGGGGCTCGATACGCAGCTCGGGGAGCGCGGCACGAGCCTCTCCGGTGGTCAGCGACAGCGCATCGCGCTGGCCCGCGCGCTCGCGCGGGAGCCGCGCCTGCTGGTGATGGACGACGCGACGAGCGCCCTCGACCCCGATGTCGAGCAACGCATCCTGCGTGCTCTCGCCGAACGCAGCGAATCCGGATCCGGCCCGTCCGTGCTGGTCGTGGCCTACCGCAAGGCGACCATCGGTCTCGCCGACGAGGTCATCTTCCTCGCCAACGGCAAGATCGCCGACCGCGGGACGCATGCCGAGCTCCGCGATCGCTCGCGTGCCTATCGCAATATCGTCGACGCCTATGACCAGGCCCGTGAGGAGGTCGACCATGAGTGAGCCGCGCGACGGCGGGCTGAAGGTCATCCGCCGTGGACTGTCGATGTCGCCCTCGATCACCGAGGGACTAGGACTGACGATGCTGCTCGCCCTGGTCAGCACCGCCGGCGGAGCGATCGTGCCGCTCGTGGTCCGCCGGGCGATTGACGACGGTCTCGCTGGAGGTGGCGGCGTCGACACCGACGCGATCATCCGGTCCGTGAGCATCGCCGCCGTGGTGATCCTCGCGATCATGGTCACCGGCTGGTGGTCCAAGGTGCGGATCTTCACCTCGACCGAGCGGGGTCTGGCCGAGCTGCGGATCTCGGCCTTCCGGCACGTCCACGATCTCTCCACGCTCACGCAGAACACGCAGCGCCGCGGCGCGCTGGTGTCGCGGGTGACATCCGATGTCGACCAGATATCGCAGTTTCTGCAGTTCGCCGGCATGATGATGATCACCAGCGTCGGTCAGATGCTCGTTGCCCTCGTCGTCATGGCGGCACTGTCCTGGCAGCTCACCCTCGTCGTGCTCGTGGCCTTCGTGCCGTTGGCGCTCGCCCTGAGATTCTTCGCCTCGGCGATGTCGCGGGCCTATGACCGGGTGCGCGCCAGCATCGCGGACATGCTCGCGGTCATCGCCGAGCCCGTCGTCGGCGCGGCCGTGGTCCGGTCCTATGGAGTCGAGGAGCGCACACAGGAGCGCATCGACCAGGCGGTGCGCACCAACTACCGCAACAACGTCAGAGCTCAGACGATCACGGCGGGCACCTTCGGCTCGGCCATCATCGTCGGCGGCATCGCCAACGCCGCGGTGCTCGGCATCGGGCTGTGGCTGGGCATGCTCGATCAGCTGACCATGGGCACGGTCGTGGCCTTCATCTTCCTCGTCGGTCTGTTCACCGGCCCGGCCCAGCAGGCCACCCAGGTGATCGCCGATGCGCAGAACGCGATCGCCTCGTGGCGTCGGGTGATCGAGTTGTTGGAGACGCCGGCCGATGTGGTCGATCCCGGATCGTCGGGTACGCGGCTCCCTGATGGCGATCTCGATGCCCGCTTCGTGCAGGTCGAGTTCTCCTATCCGGGAGGCCCTCCCGTGCTCCGCGATATCGAGGTCTCGATCCCCGCGCGGCAACGGGTCGCGGTCGTGGGGGAGACCGGATCGGGCAAGACTACGTTCGCCAAGCTGCTGACCCGGCTGATGGATCCCACGCGGGGGCAGGTCCTGCTGAGCGGGGTCGACATCAGTCAGGTCGGGTTCGCCGACCTGCGACGGCATGTGCTGATGGTGCCGCAGGAGGGCTTCCTCTTCGATGCCACGCTCGGCGAGAACCTGCGCTACGGCCGTTTCGAGGCCGATGACGAGGAGCTGGTGCAGGCGATCGCCGCTCTCGGCCTGGCTGACTGGTACGCGGGCCTGCCCCGCGGTCTCGACACGCCCGTGGGGCAGCGTGGCGAGTCGTTGTCGGCGGGTGAACGGCAGCTCGTCGCGCTCGTCCGCTCGGCCCTGGCCGATCCGGATCTGCTGGTGCTCGACGAGGCCACCAGCGCGGTCGACCCGCAGACCGAGCTCCGCGCCACACGCGCGCTTGACCGGCTGCTCGCCGGACGCACGAGCGTCACCATCGCCCACCGGCTCTCGACCGCCGAGAACGCCGACCGCGTGCTGGTCTTCGACGGCGGACGCCTCGTCGAGGACGGCACGCACGCTGAGCTGGTGGCACTTGGGGGCGTGTACGCGCGTCTGCACGCGAGCTGGGTCGCCCAGGCCTCCCTCGACGGCTGACCCCTCGGCGCGGCCACGATTCGACCGACACAGGATGTGATTCCGTGGTCGTGATAGCAGCCACAGAGTCACATTCTCCGTCCACCCGACGCCGACCGAGGGCTGGGCGGCTCAGGAGCGGGGTGGACAATGGATGCCGTGCCCTCGACCTCCCTCGACCCCCAGGTTTCCGCCCGGCTGAAGCGCGACGACAACGGGCTGGTGCCCGCCGTCGTCCAGGATGCCACGAGCCGTGCTGTGCTCATGCTCGGCTGGATGGACGACGAAGCGCTGCACCGCACTCTCACCACGGGCCGCTCCACCTTCTGGAGCCGCAGCCGTCAGGAGTACTGGGTCAAGGGTGAGACGTCGGGTCACACCCAGACCGTGCGCGAGGTCCGGCTGGACTGCGATGGCGACACCCTGCTGGTCGTCGTCGACCAGATCGGACCGGCCTGCCACACCGGTGCCGCCACCTGCTTCGACGCCGATCGGCTGCGATGAATCCCCGCCGTCTCTACGCCCCGGTGGTCCTCGGCCTCGTCGTGGCCGGGGGCGGCGTCTTCGCCAGCCTCACCCGGACGTGGGGGGAGACGGTCGTGCGTGCCGAGGGACTCCCGGAGGACCAGATCGCCGTGGCCGGATCCGAGGCGATGCCCGTGGTCTCGGCGCTCGGCATCGTCCTCCTCGCTTCCGGACTCGCGGTGCTGGCCGGCTCCCGCCGGGTGCGGCAGGTGCTCGGGGTCCTCGTGGCCCTCGTCGCGGCGGGATGTCTCGTCTGGGTGGTGGCCGGATCGGGGAATGCCGTGAGCAGTGCCCTGACCTCGGGGGTCCGTGAGTCGGCGTCGTTCACCGGCGACAACGCACCGGACGATATCGCCGTCTCTCCCTGGCGTTGGGCGACCGCCGCGGCGCTCGCGCTCGCCCTGGCATGCGGCCTGGCGATCGCGCGATTCGCCGGGTCCTGGCCGACCATGTCATCGCGCTACGAGTCGCCCGCCGGTCGGGCTACCACGGAGGACGAGACGGACATGTGGAAGGCATTCGACGACGGCAGGGACCCGACCGAGTAGGCTGTGCCCGACGTCAGACCCCCAATCTCGAGGAGCCAGCACATGTCGCACGGATCGTCGCCCGCCGCCTGGACCGCCGTCATCACGAGCCTCGTCGGTTTCACTGTGGGTGCGGTGGCCCTGATCCCCGAGCCGAACTGGACGATCTTCACGATCGGCTGCGTGCTCGCCGTCGGTGCCGCCCCGCTGGGCAAGATCATGTCGATGGCCGGTCTCGGCATCGACCGCCAGAAGCAGCACTGATGTCCGGGGGCCCGTCCGCGGAGCCCCCGCTCGCGCTCGCCCCGCTGGCCGCCCGGGCCGGGGCGTGGATCCTCGATCTCGCGGTGGCCGTGCTGGCCGGTGCGGTCGCGTGGTTGCCAGGCCTGTGGATCGTGGCAGCGCGCGGCACCTGGACCGAACAGGCCGACGGAACCGTCGCTCTCGAGTCCGCTCCCGCGATCGGCCTGCTGCTGCTGGGCCTGGGCGTGATCGTCCAGGTGCTCGCGGCGCTCTGGAACCAGGGACTGCGACAGGGACGCACCGGTCGATCGATCGGCAAGTCCAGGCTCGACCTCGCCACGGTCGACGTGCGTGGCGGAGAGCCCCTCGGCGCCGCCCGCGGGGTCCTGCGCTGGCTGGCGGCGGTCATTCTCGGCTCCCTCTGCCTCGGCACCTATCTCTGGGCGATCGTCGATCCTCGCCGCCGCACGTGGCACGACCTGCTCGCCGGATCCGTCGTCGTCCGCGACCCCGCTCCCCGTTGAGTGTGACGTTGGGACGGTGGAATGCGCGATTCGGCCGTCCAAATGTCACACTCAGCGAGTACTGGCCCGGGTACTAGAGTGACACGCATGGCCACCGCGACGATGGAGCGCAGCCGCTGGCAGCTGCTGCGCGGTCCTCTCCTCACCGGGGCCCTCGGGGCGGCCGCCATCGCGGTGCTCCACCTGCGCGATCCCCACCAGCAGGGCTCCTACGGCACCTGTCCGTTCCTTTTCCTGACCGGCATCCCCTGTCCGGGCTGCGGCGGTCTGCGAGCGGTCAACCTCGCCACCGACGGTGAATGGACCGCCGCGGTCTCGAGCAATGTCTTCGCGCTGGGCCTGGTGGCCGCGGCGATCCTGGCGTGGGCGGTATGGCTTGTCCGCCGTGCTCGCGGGCACGATGTGCCGCTCCTGCCCTCCACCGCCACCTGGGCGTGGGTCGTCCTAGCCATCGCCGTGGCGTTCTGGATCTTCCGTCTCACCCCGGCGGGAGCCTGGTTCGCCCCGTGAACACGGCGAGGCCGGGAGGAGCGAATGTCGATCCTCCCGGCCTCGTGATCGTGCTCAGTAGGTGGTGCTGGAGTTGAAGTCGAAGGTGAACACGCCGGTCGCGTAGAGCACCAGCGAGATCGCCGAGAGCACGATGCTGATGAGGCCGAGCCACCAGCCGGCCGTCGCCATGCCGCCGCCCGCCTGGCCGGTCTGGGCGATCTCCTTGCGCGCCATGTTGGCGAGGATGAACGCGGGGATACCCGTGAAGAGACCACAGCAGACGATCGACAGGATGCCCAGGATCATCGACCACAGCGCCTTGGTGTTGTTGCCCTGTGGCGCCCCGTATCCCCCCCGGTGCGTTGTACCCTCCTCCCGGCGGTGGCGGCGGGTACCCGCCGGCCGTGCCTTCGGCGGAACCGTAGGACGGCAGATCGGAGGAGGGCTCATTAGGGTTCTGGTCGCCGCCCGGCGGCGGGTACTGAGTGCTCATGGGAAGAGCCTAGGGTGAAAGAGTCCCGCTGTCTGGTGCCGGGTGATCGTCCGTGGCGACGGGGCGCGCTGACCGGTCCGATCGCGCGGGTTTACCCTGGTGAGGACCGCCCCGGTGTCACCACGCGAAAGGAGGGGATGGACGTGACCGTACTGGACGACATCCTCGCCGGAGTCGCCATCGACCTGGAGGCCCGCCAGGCACAGGTCTCCATTGAGGAGCTCAAGGAGCGTGCCGGACGCCAGAACCCGGCCCTCGACCCGATGCCCGCCTACCGCGCCGACGGTGTCTCGGTCATCGCCGAGGTCAAGCGGGCGAGCCCGAGCAAGGGCGATCTCGCTCCGATCGCCGACCCCGCCGCGCTCGCCGCGGACTATGCGCGTGGCGGCGCCCACACCATCAGCGTGCTGACGGAGGAGCGCCGGTTCAACGGCTCGATCGCCGATCTGAAGGCGGTCCGCGCTGCCGTCGACGTCCCGGTCCTGCGCAAGGACTTCATCACCACGTCCTATCAGCTCTGGGAGGCGCGAGCCGCCGGTGCCGATATGGCTCTGCTGATCGTCGCGGCGCTCGAGCAGCCGGCGTTGGAGAGCTTGATCGAACGGGCGCGTTCGATCGGGCTCACGCCCTTGGTCGAGGTCCACGATGAGGACGAGGTCAAGCGTGCTGTCGCCGCCGATGCCGATCTGATCGGCGTGAACGCCCGCGATCTCAAGACCCTCGAGGTCGATCGCGGCACCTTCGAACGGGTCGCTCCCAAGATCCCCGATTCGGTCGTCAAGGTCGCCGAGTCCGGTGTCCGGGGACCGCACGATGTCATCGAGTACGCGCGCTTCGGCGCCGATGTCGTGCTGGTCGGCGAGACGCTCGTGCGGGGAGAGAACCCGCGCCAGTCGGTCGCGGATCTCGTGGCGGCCGGACAGCATCCGGCGTTGCAACACCGATGGCACGTGTCCTGAGCCCTCCCGTCCCGCTCCACGTCCCACCGAAGGCCCGCCCATGACCGTCTCGCCCCCTGCCCAACCCGACGCCCGCGGACACTTCGGCCGTTTCGGCGGCCGTTTCATGCCCGAGGCGCTCATCGCGCCGCTCGATGAGATCACCGAGGCGTGGGAGGACGCGAAGGCCGATCCCACCTTCACGGCCGAGCTGGCCCGGATGCTGCGCGAATACGCCAATGTCCCCAGCCCGCTGTACGAGGCGCACCGATTCTCCGAGACGGTCGGTGCGCGCATCCTGCTCAAGCGTGAGGACCTCAACCACACCGGGGCCCACAAGATCCGCAATGTCATCGGTCAAGCGCTGCTGGCCAAGCGTCTCGGCAAGCCGCGCGCGATCGCCGAGACGGGTGCCGGCCAGCACGGGGTGGCCTCGGCGACCGCCTGCGCCTATCTCGATCTCGACTGCACCGTCTACATGGGCGAGGTCGATACCGAGCGTCAGGCGCTCAATGTCGCCCGTATGCGGATGCTGGGCGCCGAGGTGGTGCCGGTCACCACCGGCAGCCGCACGCTGAAGGATGCGATCAATGAGGCGCTGCGCGACTGGGTCAGCACGGTCGACACCACGCACTATCTGTTCGGCACCGCCGCGGGTCCGCATCCCTTCCCGGCCATGGTGCGTGACCTGACCCGCGGCATCGGCGATGAAGCACGTGCCCAGTCCTTGGAGCTGCTGGGCCGCCTGCCCGATGTGGCCGTCGCCTGCGTGGGAGGTGGATCCAATGCGATCGGCCTGTTCACCGGCTTCGTGGCCGACGAGGAGGTGCGTCTCGTCGGCATCGAGGCCGGGGGAGACGGCATCGAGACCGGCCGGCACGCGGCCACCATCACCGGCGGCGACATCGGCGTGCTGCACGGCGCCCGCTCGTACCTGCTCCAGGATGAGGACGGCCAGACCCTCGAATCGCACTCCATCTCGGCCGGACTGGACTATCCGGGCGTGGGACCCGAGCACGCCCACCTCGCCGCGACCGGGCGCGCGGAGTACCGCCCGGCGACGGATGCCGAAGCGATGGCGGCCTTCGAGCTGCTGTGCCGTACCGAGGGGATCATCCCGGCGATCGAGTCCGCACATGCGCTGGCGGGGGCGATCGTCCTGGCTGAGGAGCTGGGCTCCGATGCCACGATCCTGGTCAACCTGTCCGGTCGCGGCGACAAGGACGTCCACACCGCGGCACAGTACTTCGGGCTCATCGAGGAGCCGGTCGTACTGGACGAAGGGACCGAGGAATGAGCGCGATCGACGCCCTGTTCGAGCGCACCCGGGTCGAGGACCGCGCGGCACTCGTCGGTTATCTGCCCGCGGGCTTCCCGTCCAAGGAGCTGTCGATCCGGGCGATCGAGACGATGGTCGAGGCGGGAGTCGACCTGGTTGAGGTCGGTCTGCCGTACAGTGACCCGGTCATGGACGGCCCCACGATCCAGGCGGCGGCCGATATCGCGCTGGCCGGGGGCACCCGTGTCGGGGACGTGTTGGATGTCGTGAAGGCGAGCGCCGCGACCGGCGCGCCGACCGTCGTGATGACCTACTGGAACCCGGTCGAACGCTATGGGGTGGAGCGCTTCGCCGCTGACCTCGCCGCCGCCGGGGGAGCGGGACTCATCACCCCGGACATGATCCCCGATGAGGCTGAAGAGTGGCTCGAGGCCTCGGGCGAGCACGGCCTCTCCCGGATCTTCCTGGTCGCCCCGTCCTCGACCGATGAGCGATTGGCGATGACGGCCGAGGCCGCGAGCGGATTCATCTACGCCACTGCCGTTATGGGCGTGACCGGGCAGCGCGACCAGACCAGTGCGCTCGCCGAGCCGCTCGTCTCGCGACTGCGCAAGGTCACGGACAAGCCGGTCGGCGTCGGGCTGGGCGTCAGCAACGGCGCACAGGCCCGGGAGGTCGCGGCCTTCTCCGATGCGGTCATCGTCGGCTCCGCGCTCGTGCGGTGCCTCCTCGACCACGCCGGTCCCGATGACGCCCTCAGCGCTCTGCGTGATCTGGTGGTCGATCTGCGTGCGGGGATGGAGCGATGATCGCCGTCTCGATCCCGAGCCCGGCGGAGAACGTCTGGCATCTGGGACCGCTGCCGATCAGAGCCTACGCTCTGGCGATCATCCTCGGCGCGGTGCTGGCGATCTGGATCGGCGAACGACGCTATCGCGCCAAGGGCGGCAGGCCCGGAACGATCGGCGATATCGCGATCTGGGCGGTGCCCTTCGGCATCATCGGAGGCCGCCTCTATCACGTGCTCACCGACCCCCAGCTGTATTTCGGCGAGGGTCGCGATCCGTTGGACGCCTTGAAGATCTGGAACGGCGGACTCGGCATCTGGGGCGCGATCGCCCTCGGTGCCCTGGGGGCCTGGATCGCCTGTCGCCGCTACAAGGTGGCCTTCTGGCCGGTCGCGGACGCGCTGGCACCCGGCCTGCTGGTCGCACAGGGGGTCGGGCGACTCGGCAACTACGCCAATCAGGAGCTCTTCGGCCGCCCGACGGATCTGCCCTGGGGGCTGGAGATCGCCCCGCAGTTCCGCCCCGAGGGATACCTGCAGTTCGCGACCTTCCACCCGACCTTCCTCTACGAGCTCGTCTGGAATCTGCTGGCCGCTGCGTTGATCGTGTGGCTCGATCGTCGTTATCGCCTGACCCACGGACGCGCCTTCGCGCTATACGTGATGCTGTACACCATCGGCCGCCTCGTCACCGAGGCGCTGCGGATCGACACCGTCAACCACCTCGGCCCCTTCCGGCTCAACATCTGGACGACGATCGTGGTCTTCGCGGGAGGGCTGGTCCTCTTCCTCTGGGCCCGTCGGCGAGCACAGGACTCGCCCGAGGTGCTCGGCACCGATCCGTCCACCGCCGAGGAGCCGGCCGACGACTCCTCATCCGACCGGTGAACGAAAACCACACTCCGAGTCACTCAGAATGTGCATCATTGGTTGCTATGGCGACCACGCAAGCACATCCTTCGTGAGCGGCGGACGGACCGACGCCTCCGAATGAGTGACACAGCGTACCGGACGCGTACGTCCGGGACGCGCATCGATCGTCAGGCGGAGGGGTCGCCGCTCTCCCAGGTGGCGACCCAGTAGCCGATGCCGAGGGGAGCGTCGTCATAGGTCACGGCCCCTCGCCAACCGCGGCCCGCAGCCATACGCCCTGCCACCGCGAGGGACGGTGCTCCCGTGCAGCCGAGACGGAGCGCCGACTCCATGTCGAGGGAGCACAGAGCCTCCGGAACGGCCGATGCGAGGACCTCGACGATCTCCGCCTGGGCCTTCTGTCCGCGCGGATCGAAGCCGAGCGGGGACAGGTCGTTCACGCAGGCGTATCCGTCGGCGACCACCAGCAAGGCCGACGGGACCTCGGCCAGCGAGGACACGTAGGCCCGCGGTCCGCGCCATCCGGCATCGTCGAGCAGCCAGGCGCCCAGCGTGTGCGCGAGGCCCAGCTCGCCGCGCTGACCACCGGCCCGGATATCGAGTCCGAAGTCCCGCAGGTCGCCGCCGGCCCGCTCGTCGTAGGCGGCACCGTCCGCTGAGCCGTCGAGGACGGTGACCGCCGTCGCGTCACCGATGAGCCGGGAGACAGCCGACCGCGCGGCGTCGCGCACGGGAGCCAGCGATGGGTCGTCGGGCACCGCCAGCAGCGGCGCACTCGGCACGAAGGCCCATCGGGTTGTCACGATCCGAGCGTAGCCAGGGCCCCGCTCGCGGGGCGGTGCCTGGGCGTCCATTCGACGCGAGAGAACGGACGCCAGGTCACCGGTCGTCGGCCAGAATGGACGCTATGTCACCGCCCAGGGAGGGGTGAGTCAGGCGCCCGGCTTCTTCTGCTCGCCCTCTCCGTCATCGACGGACATGTCGTCGGCGGCCTGCTTCAAACGGTCAGCGGCCTCGTCGATCTTGCTGGTGAACTTGCCACCGGTCGCCTGGTCGGCGAGATCGCGGACTTTGTCGACGGCCGAGTGGATATCGTCCTCACGGCCCTGCATCGCCTCGCCCGCCCGCTGCTTGGCATCTTGCGCCTTCTGGCCGAGGTCCTCACCGGCCACCTTGCCTCGGCCGAGCATCTTGCTGAGAAAGCTCACGGTCTGTCTCCTCTGTGACCACGGACGTCTGCGGTCTCACGGTACCTGCGAGACTGGCCACGTGCCCGTTCAGCGTCAGGATCGAGTCATCGTGGTGATCGGCCCCACCGCATCGGGCAAGTCGGCCCTCGCGGTGGCGGTGAGCCGGCGCCTCGGCGGCGAGGTCGTCAATGCCGACGCGGTGCAACTCTTCCGCGGCATGGACATCGGCAGCGCCAAGATCACCGCGGCCGAGCGCGCCGGCGTGCCGCACCACCTCCTCGATGTGCTGGACGTGCGCGAGGAGGCCAATGTCGCCGTATTCCAACGGTCCGCACGACGTGCGATCGACGAGATCCGCGGTCGCGGAGCACTGCCGGTGCTCGTCGGCGGGTCGTCGCTGTATGTGCGCGCCGTGGTCGACCCGCTCGACTTCCCGGGAACCGATCCGGAGATCCGGGCGCGCTGGGACCAGCGGCTGCGCGAGCTCGGCGCGGAGGCCCTCCATGCGGAGCTGCGCCGCCGCGACCCGGCGGCCGCCGCACAGATCCTGCCCAGCAACGGTCGTCGCATCGTGCGGGCCCTCGAGGTCGGTGAGCTCACCGGCGCTCCCTTCACCGCGACGATGCCGGACTACACGTCGATCTACGACGATCTCGTGATGATCGGACTCGACGTGCCGCGCGAGGTGCTGGACGATCGGATCAGGCGCCGGGTCGAGCAGATGTGGGACGACGGCCTCGTCGAGGAGGTGGAAAGGCTGCGGGCGGAGGGCATCGAGGACGGTCTCACCGCCAGCCGGGCGCTCGGCTATCAGCAGCTCCTCGCGCACGGGCGTGGCGAGATCACCGAGGACGAGGCGCGCGAGCAGACGATCGCCGGCACCCGCCGATTCGCCCGTCGCCAGGACCGCATGTTCAGGAAGGACCCGCGCGTCCGCTGGCTGCCCTATGACGCATCCGATCTGGTCGAGCGCGCCATGGCCCTCGTGGAGGCACCGTAGACTGGACATCTCATGACTTTCTCCTGGCAGAAGGGGCATGGCACCGAGAACGACTTCGTGCTGTTGCCCGACCACGACGGCGCCGTCCACGGCGACCTCGACCCGGCCTTCGTGGCCGCCCTGTGCCATCGGCGCCGCGGGATCGGCGCCGATGGCGTGCTGCGCGTGATCCGGTCGGCGGCGGCGGGCGTGGCATCCGAGGCCGAGTGGTTCATGGACTATCGCAATGCCGACGGCTCCGTGAGCGAGATGTGCGGCAATGGGGTGCGGGTCTTCGCCCGACACCTGCTCGACGGGCATCTCGTCGACACCGACCGCTTCGCGGTCGCCACGCGCGATGGTGACAAGTTCGTCACCATCGGCGAGGACGGCCAGATCACCGTCGACATGGGATCCTTCAACATCGGCGGATGCAGCGAGATCCGGACGAGCGAGGGGCTCACCGTGTCCGCTCGCGAGGTCAACACCGGCAACCCCCACGCGGTCGCCTTCGTCGAGGATGTCGAGCAGGCGGGAACCCTGCTCACTGAGCCGCATTTCGACCGCGAGGTCTACCCCGACGGCGTCAACATCGAGTTCGTGGCGCGTCGCGGACCCGGCCACGTGCGTATGCGCGTGCACGAGCGGGGTTCGGGGGAGACACGTTCCTGTGGCACGGGAGCATGCGCCGTCGGTATCGCCAGCGCCCTGGTCGACGGGGTCACCGCCCGCCCGGCGGAGTATCGCGTCGACGTGCCGGGGGGCACGGTGTACGTGACATTGGAGGAGAACGACCACGTGGTCCTCACCGGTCCTGCCGAGATCGTGGCCCGCGGCGAGATGGAGTGGATGGCATGAGCGAGCGAAGCGAGGGAATAATGGGGCTGCTCATGCCGGCGTCGGCCTATGGTGGTCTTTTTCAGGCGGTGACGGCATGAGCGAGCGAAGCGAGGGAATAATGGGGCTGCTCATGCCGGCGTCGGCCTATGGTGGTCTTTTTCAGGCGGTGACGGCATGAGCGAGCGAAACGAACGCGACGACGAGAACGTGGACTCGGGCTCGCTGGACCTGGAGGAACGCTCCTCGCTGCGGCGCGTCGCCGGGCTCTCGACCGAGCTCACCGATATCTCCGAGGTCGAGTATCGGCAGCTGCGGCTCGAGCGGGTCGTCCTCGTCGGCGTGTGGACCGATGGCACGGCAGCCGATGCCGAGAATTCGCTGGCGGAGCTGAAGCTGCTGGCTGAGACGGCGGGTTCGGAGGTCCTCGACGCGCTGGTCCAGCGGCGCCAGCGGCCCGACCCGGCCACGTTCATCGGCAGCGGCAAGGTCGACGAGCTGCGCGAGGCGGTGGAGGCGACCGGCGCCGACACGGTCATCTGCGATGGCGAGCTCGCGCCTAGCCAGTTGCGCAATCTGGAGGACCGGGTCAACGTCAAAGTGGTCGACCGGGTCGCTCTGATCCTCGACATTTTCGCGCAGCACGCCAAGAGCGCGGAGGGCAAGGCGCAGGTCGAGCTGGCCCAGTTGCAGTACCAGAGCCAGCGTCTGCGCGGATGGGGCGGCAATCTGTCCCGCCAGGCCGGCGGCCGCGCTGCCGGCGGCGAGGGTATCGGCGGTCGCGGACCGGGTGAGACCAAGATCGAGACCGATCGCCGCCGGATCCAGTCGCGGGCGGCCAAGCTGCGTCGCGAGCTGGCTGAGTTGCGGACCACCCGCGACACCAAGCGTGCCAATCGTCAGCGCCATCAGATCCCGTCGGTGGCGATCGCGGGATACACCAATGCGGGCAAGTCGAGCTTGTTGAATCGACTCACGCACGCAGGCGTCCTGGTCGAGGACGCCTTGTTCGCGACCCTCGACCCGACGACCCGCCGCACCCAGACCTCCGACGGTCGGGTCTACACCCTGTCGGACACCGTCGGCTTCGTCCGGCATCTGCCGCATCAGCTCGTCGAGGCCTTCCGATCGACCCTCGAAGAGGTCGCGGATGCCGACCTGATCGTCCACGTGGTCGATGGTTCGCATCCCGATCCGCTCGGTCAGATCAGTGCGGTGCGTGAGGTCCTCGCGGAGATCGGTGCCGACGGCGTCCGTGAGGTCATCGTCGTCAACAAGGCCGATGCCGCCGACCCCTCGGTCGTGCGCGAGATTCTCGCCCGGGAGCCCCACGCCGTCGTGGTCAGCGCCCGAACGGGTGAAGGCATCGATGAGCTGCTCGGTCTCATCGAGGGCGAGCTGCCGCGGCCCGAGGTCGCCGTGGATCTCGTACTGCCTTATGAGCGCGGAGATCTGCTCAACCGGATCCACGAGTCCGGTGAGATCGACGAGGTGGAGCACCGCTCCGACGGCACTCACGTGGCGGCGCGGGTCGGTGCCGGGCTCGCCGCCGATCTCGCTCCGTATGTCGTCGAGTAGCGGCGGCCCTCGATTCCGCCGGGGTGCGATCGGGTGCCTGTGGACCGCGACCGAGCCCCGGGCGATGACCCGGTAGCCTGCCGCCATGGCCTCTGACGTGCGCGATGTCCTGTCGGCCGCGGTCGATGCGGTGGGAGGCACCGAACGGCCGGGGCAGATCGCGATGGCCGAGGCCGTCCAGGAGGCCTTCGACACCGAGCGGCATCTGCTCGTCCAGGCCGGCACCGGCACCGGCAAGTCGCTCGGATACCTCGTGCCGAGCCTGCTTCACGGCGAGCGCGTGGTGATCGCCACGGCCACTCTCAACCTGCAGCATCAGCTGGTGGAGCGGGACATCCCGGCGCTCAAGGAGGCCGCCCGCGAGGTGCTGGACGATGTCCCTCACCACGCGGTGGTCAAGGGACGCGGCAACTACGCCTGTCTGCATCGTGTCCGCGAGGGCGCCCCGGACGACCAAGGCACGCTCGTCGAGGTGCCGGAGGGAACCCTGGGGGCCGAGGTCGTGGCCCTGCGTGAATGGGCCGAGCAGCAGGCCGAGGGGGGACACGTGGGAGACCGTGACGCAGCCCCCTCGCACAATGAGCGGGCCTGGCGTCAGGTGAGTGTCACGGCACGGGAGTGCCTCGGCGCGCAGCGCTGTCCCTACGCCCTCGAGTGCTTCGCCGAACGGGCCCGCGAGGACGCCCAGCAGGCGCACATCGTGGTCACCAACCACGCGATGCTCGCCATCGATGCGATCGACGGCGTGCCGATGCTGCCGGAGTTCGGCACCGTCGTGATCGACGAGGCGCACGAGCTCGCCGCGCGCGTCACCCAGGCGGCCACACAGGAACTGGATCCCGCCGGTATCGAGCGTGCGGCACGGCGTGCGCGCCCGCACCTCACCGAACCGGCGGCGGCCGACGATCTGAGCGACGCCGCCGATGCCCTGGCCGACACGCTCACCCACATCTCACCCGGCCGGATCGAGGAGGCGCCGCAACCGCTGCGCGCCGCTCTCGACCTGGTCCGCGACACTGCGCGCGCCTGTTTCTCCGCCTTCGGCAAGGAGCGGGCCGGTGAGGAACCCGATCCGGCACGGCAGCAGGCGCGCAGCGCGGTCGATGAGCTGCGGCAGGTGGCCGAGCGTATGGCCCGGGACAGTGACACCGATGTGCTGTGGCTCGGGGAGCTGCGCACGGGTCAGCAATTGCGCATCGCGCCGATCGACGTGTCCGGGGCGTTGCGGGACAAGCTCTTCGGCGAGAAGACCGTCGTGCTGACCAGTGCGACCCTCGCCCTCGGCGGCTCCTTCGATCCGGTCGCGCGGTCGCTCGGGCTCTGGGAGGACTCGCAGTGGCGGGGACTGGACGTGGGCTCGCCCTTCGACTACGCCAAACAGGGGATGCTCTACGTGGCTCGCCACCTCCCCGCCCCGGGTCGGGACGGGTTGGAAGAGGATCAGCTCGGCGAGATCGCCGCCCTGGTCAAGGCGGCCGGCGGTCGGACTCTCGGGCTGTTCTCCTCGCGGCGGGGCGCCGAGCGCGCCGCGGAATACGTGCGCATGGCCCTGCCGGATATCGAGGTGCTCTGCCAGGGAGACGCGCAGCTCCCCGAACTCGCGCGGCGGTTCGTCGATGAGCCGCGTACCTGCCTGTTCGGCACGTTGAGCCTCTGGCAGGGAGTCGACCTACCCGGCGACACCTGCACACTCGTCATCATCGACCGCATCCCCTTCCCTCGGCCCGATGATCCGCTGATGAGCGCTCGCCAGCGTCTGGTGGAGAAACGCGGCGGCAACGGGTTCATGCAGGTCGCCGCGCACCATGCCGCTCTGCTGCTGGCCCAAGGCGCCGGCCGTCTCATCCGCCGGGCTGACGATCGCGGTGTGGTCGCGATGCTCGACCCGCGAATCGTCACCGCGCGTTATGGAGCCTTCCTCGCGTCCTCGCTGCCGCCGTTGTGGCGCACCACCGATCGCGCCACCGTGGTCGCCGCATTGGGACGACTCGACGCCGCAGCCGCGGAACGTGCCGCATCCTGAGCGACAGCCTCAGTACGCTGACCTCATGGCGATCTTGGTGACCGGCGGAGCCGGCTACATCGGTGCGCACATCGTGCGTGCTTTCCGTGAGGCGGGGCTGCAGTCGGTGGTGGTCGACAACCTGTCGAGCGGCCATCGCGAGTTCGTGCCCCAGGACGTGCCCTTCATCGATCTCAACATCACCCGCACCAAAAAGCTCACCGAGGCGCTCGGCCACTACGACATCGAGGCCGTCGTGCATCTGGCCGGCTTCAAGTACGCCGGTGTCTCCGTCGAAAGGCCGCTGCATACCTATCAGCAGAATGTGCAGGGCACGGTCAGCCTGTTGCGGGCGATGGCCGAGCACGGTATCGGCACGATCGTGTTCTCCTCCAGCGCGGCCGTCTACGGCACCCCCGACATCGCTCTCGTGACCGAGGAGACCCCCACAGCCCCCGAGTCCCCCTATGGAGAGAGCAAGCTGGTGGGTGAGTGGCTCATCGCCGATCAGGCGCGGGCGACCGGACTGCGGCATACCTCCCTGCGCTACTTCAATGTGGTGGGCTCGGGAACCCCGGACCTGTATGACTCAAGCCCGCACAATCTGTTCCCGCTCGTCATCCGCGCGCTCAGCGAGGGACACCGGCCGAAGATCTTCGGTGCGGACTATCCGACCCCGGACGGCACCTGCGTCAGGGACTATATCCACGTCGCCGATCTCGCGCGGGCACATGTGGTGGCCGCCCAGAAACTGCTGGGCGGCGATCCCCTCGAGCCGGTGTACAACCTGGGCAGCGGCGACGGTGTGTCGGTACGGCAGATCATGACCGCCGTGGCGCGTGCGACGGGTATCGACTTCGAGCCCCAGGTCGTCGACCGGCGTCCGGGGGATCCGGCGCGGATCGTGGCCTCGGGGGAGCGGGCGGCGCGCGACCTGCAGTGGGCGATGCGGCACACGCTGGACGAGATGGTGACGAGCGCCTGGCAGGCCGGCCGCGACTGAGGCGAGTCCGATGGCGGACTATCTCGTCTGCCACACCCACGAGGCGGTGGGTCAGCGTCCTTCGGCGATTGAGAGCGGTGAGTAGGCATCCATCGGCCGACGGGGATGGACGCTGAAGCACCGCCGCCTGCGGCGAAAGGGCCGCCCACTCACCGCCCACCGCGGGCGAGCGTGGGTCAGACCCGGCGCAGGACCGCCGTGACCTTGCCGAGGATGGTGGCGTGCGTGCCATCGATGGGGTCATAGGCGTCGTTATGAGGCAGGAGCCAGACGTGACCGCCCTTGCGCTGGAAGGTCTTGACCGTGGCCTCACCGTCGATCAAGGCGGCGACGATCTCCCCGTTCTCGGCCACCGGCTGCTGGCGGATGACGACATAGTCGCCATCGCAGATGGCGGCATCGACCATCGAGTCGCCGCTGACCTCCAAGAGGAACAGGGTGCCGTCACCGACGAGCGAGCTCGGCAGCGGCATGACCTCCTCGACACGCTCCTCGGCCAGGATGGGACCGCCGGCCGCGATCCGGCCCACGACCGGGACATAGGTGGCCGCTGGACGCTCATTGCCGAGATCGGTGACATCGGCGAGATCCTCAGCAGCGCTGCCGAGCGAACGGTGCACCTCCGGCAGATGGATCTCCAGCGCGCGCGGACGGTTGGCGTCGCGCTTGATGTAGCCCATCCGCTCGAGCATGCGCAGCTGGTGCGAGACCGAGGACGTGCTCGCGAGGCCCACGGCGGCGCCGACCTCGCGCATGCTGGGCGGATAGCCCCGATCGCGCAGACTGTCGCGCAGGAACTCCAGCACCTTGCGCTGACGCGGGGTCAGCCCGTTCGCATCGGGAGGACCGTCGGGCAGTTCGGTGACATCATCGCTGCGCTCGCTCATAGCATCACGATAGCTGGATCGAAGGGTGACATCAAACATCTGTTCGAATGGGTCAGTGCGTGTCGTGGCGGCGACCCTGGGTGTCGTCGAGCACCTTGATGAAAGTGTCGATCTCGCCCTCGATCTGCAGCTGGGCCCGCTCGGCATCGGTGCGGGACTGGGCGCTGCCGAGGTCCTCGGTGAGCGTGCGCTGGTTGACGACATTCTCCTCGACGGCCTGGAGCGCGGCGCCGAACAGGATCGCGTAGAGCCCCACCCAGAGCCACAGCAGCAGGACCACCACGCCCGCGAGCGCGCCGTAGGTCTCGCCATAGCTCCCGAAGTTGTTGACGTACACCGAGAAGCCGACCGAGGCGATGATCCACAGCGCGGAGGCCGCGAGCACCCCGCGCGTGACGAAGCGGTGCGGGCTCGGTCGGTTGGGGGCGACGCGATACATCATCGCGATGAGCGCGATCACGAGCCCGATGAGGATGAGCCAGCGCACCACCTCCGCCGCGATGCGCACGCCGGGCACGATGTCGATGATCGAGAAGATGGCAGGCGCGACGGCGACGAGGGCGACGGCCACGACCGCGAAGGCGATCGCCGCGGCCGTCATGCCGTAGGCGAGGGCCTTGCGCTTGACGAAGCTGCGGTCGTCGCCGAGTCCGTACATCGTGTTGACCGCCGTGAGCAGGTTGCTGACGCCGCCCGATGCGCTGTAGAGAGCGATCGCGAGGGCGATGACCGTGGTGACGCCGAGCGCACCGGTCGAGGTCTCGGCGACCTGCTGGATCTGGTCGGTGACGATCGACGCGGCGTCAGCGGGCAGCACGTCCTGAATCCGGTCGACCTGGTCGGCGATCGTCTGCGGGGAGGCGAACAGGGCGTATAGCGATATCGCCGCGATGACCGCCGGGAACAGCGAGGTGAAGGTGTAGAAGGCGACGCCCGCGGCGAGGAGCGGTGCCTGATGGGAGGACGCCTGCTGCCAGGCGAGCTTCGCGGTGGCGATCGTCGAACGCATGTCCCGAAACTATCGGGGAAGGACGTGCTCCGCCTGGTAGAGACAGCTGATGAGCCCCGCGTGGCGTAGCGTCAACACCCTGAAGAACAACCCATCAACCGCCACCGCGACCGACCTCGCAGCAGCGGCTTGGCATAGGAGAAACGTATGGATGCCGTTCGCCTCACCGATCTCGTCGACGACCACCTTGCCGAGGCGCGGCGGCACGATAACGGCCGCAGCGCCCAGGCTCTGCACCCCGGGCGCCAGTATCAGCTGCGACAGACCCTCATCGCCATGGTCGAGGGCACCGCGCTCGGCGAGCACCAGGCGCCGGGGGAGGCCACCTTGCAGGTGCTGCGTGGGAGGGTGCGGCTCTCGGGCCCCGGCTCGGCCACCGAGGCCTCGGCCGGGGATCTGGTGATCATCCCCTCCGAACGCCACGATCTCCATGCCCTCGAGGATTCTGCCGTCCTGCTCACCACGATCGTCCCGCTGACCACGATCGTGCCTGAGGAGTCGTGAGCGTGCGCATCGACGAGGTGGCGTGAGCGACTCGCGGACGGTCGCCGGTCCCGTGATCGACGCCGTGGTCCTGGCCGGAGGCCGTGGCACGCGTCTCGGCGGGCGGGACAAAGCGTCGATCGAGATCGAGGGTGAGTCGCTCCTGCGCCGTGCGGTCGACGGCGCCCGTTCAGCGGGATGCCGCGACATCGTCGTCGTGGGGCCACCCCGGGACGAATGGAAGGGGATCATCCAGGTCAGAGAGAAGCCCGCGTACGGCGGACCGGTCGCCGCACTGGCCGCGGCGATCGAGCACCTGGAGGGCGACGAGGTGCTCCTCCTGGCGGTGGACCTGCGGCATGCGGCCCTGGTCGCCCGCCATCTGGTCTCCCTTCCGAGCCCACGTATCGGGACCGTCCTGGTCGACGGCTCGGGGGCAGAGCAGTGGCTCGCCTCGCGATGGCGTACCGCCGAGCTGCGGGGCTCCCTCCTCGGCGACCATCGCGACCAGGCACTGCGCCGGGTGCTGGGTGTGCTCGAGCCCCAGCGCGTGCCGGTCGGCGATGAGGTGGTGCGCGATATCGACACGCCCGCCGACCTGGAGACGCGCTGATTCGTGCGAGCGGTGCTAGGTCGCTCGCGAGTGGTGCATATCCCCTGGAATGGGGAGATATGCGCCACTCGGCGGTCCGGTCAGGGGGTGCGAGTCGACCGTGCGCAGTGCGGGATTTCGATCAGATGTTCGATCGGTGCTTGTTTTGTCAGTGGGCTCGCGTATAGTCGCTCATGTGTTCGATCGAACGGATGTTCGTCTCGAATGGCATCGCCGAACGAGGTTCGGTCGGACACATCAGACCTTGACCTCGGCTTCCCCACGGAGGACATCATGAGCACCATCGCCTACCAGGATCTCGCCCTGACCGCCCCGCGCCCGCAGCGTCACCTGAGGGCGGTTCCCGCTCCGGTGGCCCCCGAGCGGTCCGCCCCGGTGCGGCTCACCCGTCGCGGACGTGTCGTCGTGTTCGTCGCGGCGAGCCTGGTCCTGGCGCTCGGCGCGATCGCCATGGGGGCCTCTGTCGCCGCCACGAGCGACTCCGCCCCCGTCGCGACCACCACGGTGCAGGTCCAGCCCGGTCAGACCTTGTGGAGCATCGCGGCCGAGGCCAACCCAGGGGGCGACGTGCGGGCCACGGTCGATGAGATCGTGCGGCTCAATGCTCTCCCCAATGCGAGCGGCCTGCAGATGGGCACGTCGCTCGCCGTCCCGGTCTACGCGGACTGACGCGTGGCGCCGAACCCGCCGCCACGCCCCGGGGAAGGGCGGGCGGCGGGTTCGTCATATCGGGCGACGGATCGTATGGGTGGTCATATAGGCCTGCTCGGCCCCGGGTTCGGCGCGCATGGCTCCCAGTCGCCACTGATGCCTGGCCTCCTCGATCCGCCCGAGTCGTTCGAGCAGATCGGCTCGAACGGCGTGCCACAGATGCGAGTCGTCGGGCAGGCCGTCCACGATCTCCAGTGCGACGGCCGGCCCCTCGACCTCCGCGAGCGCCACGGCCCGGTTGAGGTCGACCGAAGGCCCCGGGGCGATCAGGCGCAAGGTGTCGTAGTGTTCCAGCACAGCCCGCCAGTCGGCCGGTGTACCGTCGATGGTCGCGGCGTGAAGGGCCTGGATCTCGGCCTCCACCGTGTAGCGCGACAGTCGGTGCGAGCGGCGCGCCTGGTGTAGGAGGAATGCGGCCTCGGCGATCATGTCGGACTCCCACAGCTCGCGGTCCTGGCGAGGGAGTGCGATGAGATCCCCGTGCAGGCCGATACGCGCGTGCCGGCGGGAACGGATGAAGAGCATGAGCGCGAGCAGGCCGCGGATGTCATCGCGGTCGGGCAGCTGCGACAGCAGTGTCCGGGTCAGTCCGATGGCCTCGCCGGAGAGGTCGTCGCCGGTCAGTGTCGCGCTGCGCGATCCGACGTAGCCCTCGTTGAAGATCAGATAGAGCACGGCCAGGACGGCGTCGAGCCGGTCGTCCAGGTCCCCGGCTGCCGGGAGAGCGAAGGGGATGTCGCCCCGGGTGATCGGTCGCTTCGCCAGGTCGAGGCGGTGGCGCATCGTGGCTTCGGTCACGCCGAAGGCGTGCGCGATCTCCGTGAGGGAGAGGCCGGCGCAGAAGCGCAAGGCGAGGGCGACGCGAGCCGGCAGGTGGAGGGCGGGATGGCAGCATGTGAAGGCCAGCGCCAGCCGATGATCCTCTGTGGCGTCCGTCGCCGGCGCCGCGGGCGGGGGAGCATCGGTGCGGCCCAGGCGATCGTGTGCCGCGCGACGGGCCGTGTCGAGCACCCAGTGATCCGGGCGCTCGGGGATGCCATCGCGCTGCCACGTCTCGGACGCCGCGGCGAAGGCCGCGTCTGTGGCGGTCTCGGCGAGGTCCAGATCGCCGCCGCTGTCGTGCAACACCGAGGCCGCCGCCGCGGCCTGGACGGCGCGGAACGTCCGGACGATCCGTCGTTCGACGAGGGTGGTCATGCGAGGGCGTCGACCTGGAGGGCGGGCTCGGGTGACACGGTGCTCATGCGAGTCCTCTCGGTGTCGGGGCGCGCCCGCAGGTGGCGTGGTCGACTCGATCTTGGCCGACACGCCGGAGCGCCGCACCCGGAGGCCCCCTGACCTGCGCAAACGCAGACTGTCAGACCCGGCCGTCAGGCTGTTTGCATGAGCCCGTCGCGCGACGTAGGCTAAACACAAGATGTAGTACTTACACTCGTGTAGTTCTCCACATATAGACCCACAGGCCGATCGGCGTTTCCCACAGATCCGTCAGTTTTCCACATCCGTGTCCACCATGCCGTCCACAGCGAGAGGAGTCCTGCGATGCGTTGTCCGTTCTGCAAGAACGATGACACCCGGGTCCTGGACAGCCGTGTCTCCGATGACGGCGGCGCCATCCGCCGGCGCCGCGCCTGCTCGGCCTGCGACAAGCGCTTCACCACGATGGAGCAGATGCAGTTGACGGTGCGCAAGAAGTCTGGAGCCACCGAACCCTTCGCCCGCGACAAGGCCGTCGCCGGGGTGGCCAAAGCCTGCAAGGGGCGCCCGGTCTCCGCCGACGATCTGGCGTGTTTGGGCCAGCAGGTCGAGGACGCCCTCCGGGCCAGCGGCTCGGCGGAGATTCCGGCCCATGAGATCGGCCTCGCCGTTCTGGAGCCGCTGCGGGCCCTCGACGAGGTCGCCTATCTGCGGTTCGCGAGCGTCTACAAGGACTTCGACTCCGCCGACGATTTCGTCGCCGAGATCGCCACCCTGCTCGCCGCCGCCACCGACGGTGAGCTCGCCGAGGAGACGGCCCGGTCGGCACCCGGCGCCGAACGGCCGAACTGACACACCACCACACCAGTTGAAGCACCACCAGTTGAAACAGGAGCGCAAGGCATGACGGAGACGGTCAGCAACAGCCGAGGATCCGCACGAGGCGGGTCCCGCAAGCAGGCCAGCAAGGGCCTGACGGTGCAGCGGGTCTACACCACCGAGGGTGTGCACCCCTACGACGAGGTCACCTGGGAGCGCCGCGATGTGGTGCAGACCAACTGGAAGACCGGCGAGAACGTCTTCGAGCAGCGCGGCGTGGAGTTCCCTGACTTCTGGAGTGTCAACGCCTCCACGATCGTCACCACCAAGTACTTCCGCGGGGCCGTCGGCACCGAGCAGCGCGAGTCCAGCCTCAAGCAGCTGCTCGACCGCGTGGTGCTCACCTACGCCAAGGCCGGCAAGGAGAACGGTTACTTCGCCTCCGACGCCGATGCGGAGATCTTCGAGCACGAGCTGACCTATATGCTCCTTCACCAGGTCTTCAGCTTCAACTCCCCGGTGTGGTTCAACGTGGGCACCTCCAGCCCGCAGCAGGTGAGCGCCTGCTTCATCCTGGCTGTCGACGACTCGATGGACTCGATCCTCAACTGGTACCGCGAGGAGGGCCTGATCTTCAAGGGAGGATCGGGAGCCGGCCTCAACCTGTCGCGTATCCGCTCCAGCAAGGAGCTGCTGCGCTCCTCCGGCGGCACCGCCTCCGGTCCCGTCTCCTTCATGCGCGGCGCCGACGCCTCGGCCGGCACGATCAAGTCCGGCGGCGCCACGCGTCGGGCGGCCAAGATGGTCGTGCTGGACGTCGACCACCCCGATATCGTCGAGTTCGTCGAGACCAAGGAGCGCGAGGAGGAGAAGATCCGCGTGCTGCGCGACGCAGGCTTCGACATGGACCTCGGCGGCAGCGACATCACCAGCGTCCAGTACCAGAACGCCAACAACTCGGTGCGGGTGAGCGATGAGTACATGGAGGCGGTCGAGAACAACACGGCCTTCGGTCTGACGAGCCGCACCGATGGCGAGGTGATCGAGAGCGTCGATGCTCGCGAGCTGTGGGAGAAGATCGCCAAGGCCGCGTGGGCCTGCGCCGATCCCGGCATCCAGTACGACTCCACCATCAACGACTGGCACACGACCCCGGAGTCGGGCCGCATCACCGCCTCCAATCCGTGCAGCGAGTACATGCACCTGGACAACTCCAGCTGCAACCTCGCCAGCCTGAACCTGTTGAAGTTCCTGAACGAGGACGGCTCCTTCGCGGTGGAGAACTTCGTGAAGAGCGTCGAGCTGATCATCACCGCGATGGACATCTCGATCACCTTCGCGGACTTCCCGACCGAGGCCATCGGCGACACCACGCGCAAGTTCCGTCAGCTCGGCATCGGCTACGCCAACCTCGGCGCCCTCCTGATGGCCTCGGGTCTGGCCTACGACTCCGATGGCGGCCGCGCGCTGGCGGCGTCGATCACCTCGCTGATGACCGGTACCTCGTACCGTCGCAGCGCCGAGCTCGCCGGCGTGGTGGGTCCCTATGAGGGTTATGCCGCCAATGCCGAGCCGCATCAGCGGGTCATGCGCAAGCACCTCGCCGCCAATGACGACATCCGCACCAAGCACGCCATGGACATCGCGGTGCAGAAGGAAGCCACCAAGCAGTGGGCCGACAACCTCAAGATCGGTGAGAAGAGCGGCTGGCGTAACGCCCAGGCTTCGGTGCTGGCGCCCACCGGCACGATCGGCTTCATGATGGACTGCGACACGACCGGTATCGAGCCGGACTTTTCGCTGGTCAAGTTCAAGAAGCTCGTCGGCGGCGGTTCGTTGCAGGTCGTCAACCAGACCATCCCGGTCGCGCTCAAGCGTCTCGGGTACACCGGCGAGACCATCGAGGCGATCGTCGAATACATCGCCGAGCACGGCCACGTCGTCGATGCCCCGGGTCTGCGTCCCGAGCACTACGAGGTCTTCGACTGCGCGGTCGGCGAGCGGGCCATCAAGCCCATGGGCCACGTCCGGATGATGGCGGCGGCTCAGCCCTTCCTGTCCGGCGCGATCAGCAAGACCGTCAACCTGCCCGAGACCGCGACCGTCGAGGACATCGCGGATATCTACTTCCAGGGCTGGAAGCTCGGTCTGAAGGCACTGGCGGTCTACCGTGACAACTGCAAGGTCGGTCAGCCGCTGTCCAGCCAGAAGGCGCAGGACAAGGCGACATCGGCGTCCGCGCAGGCGGAGGTCGAGGTCAAGACCGTCGTGGTCGAGAAGCCGATCCGTCGTCGTCTGCCCAAGAAGCGCCAGTCGATCACGACGAGCTTCAGCGTCGGCGGTGCCGAGGGGTACATGACCTCCGGTGCTCACGAGAACGGTGACCTGGGCGAATTGTTCCTCAAGCTCGGCAAGCAGGGCTCGACCCTCGCTGGCGTGATGGATGCGTTCAGCATCGCAGTCTCGATCGGCCTGCAGTACGGCGTTCCGCTGGAAACCTTCGTCAGCAAGTTCACGAACCTCAAGTTCGAGCCGGCCGGACTGACCGACGACTCCGATGTCCGGATGGCGCAGTCGATCATGGACTACGTCTTCCGCCGGCTGGCGCTGGACTACCTGGACTTCGACACGCGCTCGGCGTTGGGCATCTACTCGGCCGATGAGCGTCAGCGCTACCTCGACACCGGTTCGTATGAGCCCGTCGAGGGTGACGGCAGCACGGCCGCCGAGTTGGTCAACGAGTCCAGGCCTGTCGCCGAGACCCAGGTGGCCCGGGAGGTCTCGGCGGAGTCCGATGTGGATACAGCCTCGGCGAAGCTCCAGGTCGGGTCGGCCAAGCCGGCTCCGAGTTCGGCGCATACCTCCGCCGAGCTCCTCGAGGAGATCACCGGGGGCGCGATCGACAGTCCGCTGTGCATGACCTGCGGCACCAAGATGCGTCCCGCCGGTTCGTGCCATGTCTGCGAGGGCTGCGGCAGCACCAGCGGCTGCAGCTGAATCTGCCAGCGGCGCAGGCCAGATGGGCACGACGGCGGTCATCACGGGATGGCTGCCGTCGTGCCCGGCGTCGGCTCGTGAATCTGCTGATGACGACCGTCGGTCCTCTCAGGTGCTGTCTCGGCGAGACTGAGAAGGATCTGAAGTAAGTCCTTCCTGCTTCGTGATCAGCGGACGGCGGCGAGGGCGCGGGCGACCTGCGCGAGCCGGGTCGCCATGGTGCGTCCGGTCTGCGCCGACCACTCGTGGCCTTCGTCGGTCTCGTGGTACTCCGGACCGGGACCGGGCCCGCGATTCCAGTAGGTCCAGGCCTGGCCGGGGATGGTGAAGCCGATGTCCACGAGCGCGCCACTCACCTCGCTGATGACATGGTGCGCACCGTCCTCATTCCCGGTGACCACGACGCCCGCGACCTTGCCGTAGGCGATCGGCTCGCCGTCCGGTCCGGTCTCGGCGATCATCGCGTCGAGGCGCTCCAGTAGTTGCTGGGCGTAGGAGGACGGTCGGCCGACCCACGTGGGGGTGGCGACGACGAGGATCTGTGACTCCACGATGGCATCGTGCACGCGCGGCCACTCGTCCTCGCTCGACAGCCGCGTCTCCACGCCGTGGTCCAGACGCAGATCGGCCAGACGGAACTCGGTGATCTCGACGCCCTGTTCGCGCAGTGCAGAGGCCACGATCCCGGCCAGCTGGGCGGTGTTCGAGGCTTCCGGCGAGGCCTTGAGCGTGCAGTTGACGAATACGGCTCTCATGGAGTCGGCGTACCCCGTGCGGGCGACGTTCACACCCGCGTCCGGCTCAGCCGGTCCGGGTACGGCGATGCGGACCGGCAAGGGTAGTGCGCCGCCGAGCTGCAACGGCTGTCGCTGCTGGTCGAGGACGTGCCGCTGGTGGTCGACGCGCGACAGCACGAGGACCACTCGCGGTGCGCGTTCGGTCCTGCGCTGTGCCCTTTCGCGGCCGATGCACTCGGTGACTGCTCCGAGCTGCGAGTGCCGGCCCCTACGATCAGTGAGGAGGGCTTTGACGCCAGCTCAACGCGCGGTGAGCCGCCCGGGCGTGCGCCTCGGTCAGGCGGTCGTGCTGGCGTTCACCAAGCTCCAGAAGCTCCTCGAGACGTGCGGTGTCGAGCCTCTCGTCACCCGCGGCGATCAGCGCCTGCCAGCCGGCGATCTTCCCGGCGACGGCATCGCGCATCGCCTCCAGGTCGACGAGATCCGTCAGTGGCGTGCGGCGCACGAGACTCCCGTTCGGCTTCAGCCTCCCGAGCCGCTCGCCCACCTGGGCGAGGGTCATCCCGATCGTCGGGATGGTCGTGTCAGTGCGCCGGGCGAATTCGCGTAGCTCGCGCTGCTCGGCCTTCAGCTCCTCCCGTAGCTCGGCCATCATCGCTCGGGTTGCGGGATCGAGCTGCTGGCGGCCTCGGGCGGCCAGCTCGATCCCGGCGGCGGCGCCGACCAGATGGATACGAAGATAGTGACTCAGTGGATTCACGGGTGTTTCCTCTCGACTCCTGTGGTGTACCCCATGAGATGTCTGGTGAATGGGTCGCTGCCGAACTGGGTACGTACCCCCCAATCTACGAGAGGAGTCGACGATGCACATGATCGACAGCACGAGCCCCGAGGGTGGCCGCCGATGAGGGCCGTCACCTGGCAGGGACGCCGCGATGTCCGCGTGGACGAGGTCCCCGATCCGACCCTGCGTGGGGCGGGGGAGATCATCGTGAAGGTCACGACCACCGGCCTGTGCGGTTCGGACCTGCACCTGTACGAGGTCCTCGGTCCCTTCATGACACCGGGCGATGTCCTCGGGCACGAGACGATGGGCGTCGTTGTGGAGAAGAGCCCCGATGTGACCGGTGTCGATCTCGGCGACCGGGTAGTGGCGCCCTTCCAGATCGCCTGCGGGCACTGCTTCATGTGCGAGCGGGGCCTGCAGACGCAGTGCGAGGTCACGCAGGTGCGTGAGGAGGGGATGGGAGCAGCGCTGTTCGGCTACAGTCGGCTCTACGGCAGCGTTCCGGGCGGACAGGCCGAGTACCTACGGGTGCCCCACGCCGACTACGGCCCGATCGTGGTCTCCGGCGACCTCCCCGACGAGCGGTACGTGTACCTGTCCGATGTGATGCCCACAGCGTGGCAGGCGGTGCGGTACGCCGGGGTCGGCGCCGATCAGACACTGGCCATCGTGGGCCTGGGTCCGATCGGCGACATGGCGGCCCGGTTGGCGACCCGGGAGGGTATCCGGGTGATCGGCTTCGACCGTGTGCCCGAGCGACTGGCCCGGTTGCGGGACCGGGGAATCGAGGTGGCCGATATCGACCGCGTCGACCCGGTCGATGTCGTCCAGGCTGCAACAGACGGTCGCGGTGCCGACGGCGTCATCGATGCCGTGGGCATGGAGGCGCACGGATCGGGTATCGCGGAGACGGCGCAGAAGCTCGTCGGACACTTGCCGGCGCCGCTGGCGAGGGCCGCGATGACGCGGGTCAGCGTGGACCGGATGGGTGCGCTCAACCTGTCGCTGTCACTGGTCCGGCGCGGGGGCACCGTCTCCCTCTCGGGCGTGTACGCGGGCACGATGGATCCGATGTCGCTGCAGAGCATGTTCGATCGGCAGTTGACGGTGCGGATGGGCCAGGCGAATGTCCGGCGCTGGGTGGACGATCTCCTGCCGCTGACCGAGGACTCCGCCGATCCGCTCGGACTGGCATCCTTCGCGACCCATCATCTCGACCTCGCCCAGGCACCGCACGCCTATGACATCTTCCAGCGCAAGGCGGAGGGTGCCGTCAAGGTGCTGTTCCACCCCTTCGGCCAGTAGGGACCCACGACGGCCGGTCGGTGATCCGGCCGGCCGCCGGGCCTCCGCCGCTTCGAGCTGTCAGCTGCCACCGTCGGGATGAAGCGGTGGCATTCCCGAGCCGCGCCCGGCGCGCGCTCCTTCGAGCATCTCGGTGATGGCCTGGGCCGCGCTGTGGCGAGGCCGCCAGTCCAGTTCGCGGCGCGCTCGCTCGCTGGACATCAGCGGAAGCGACATCAGGGCGTCGAAGAGGTCGCCCGGTGCGCGCACCAGACGGGCGCGCCAGGCGGCATCGAGCAGGGCTCGGACCGGGCGGGACGGGACCTCGACGGTGCGGGCACTGAGGATGCGGCCCAGGGCGTGCCGGTCCACGACATCGTCCGCGGCGATGTTGAAGGCACCCCGGACGGGTCTTTCGACCGCTTCGGCGTAGGCCTTGTCCAGGTCACCGGCGTGCACGGCCTGCAGGCGGAGGCCGCGAGGGACCGGCAGCGCCGGGATCCAGCGCGGGTCCAGGAGCCGAGGGCGCACCAGCGGCCCGGCGAAGATGCGCCGCTGCTCGCTCCCGGCGGATCGCTGGAAGACGAAGGCGGGGCGCAGGCGCACCACGGCTGTGTCGGGTCGTGCCTCCTCGAAGGCGTCGAGGACGCGCTCGGTGTAGGCCTTCTCGCGGGAGTAGGCGGCGCTCGAGGCGCCATCGGTCCGCCAGCGCTCGTCGACCCGCTCATCGCCACGACAGGGCGAGTACGCGGCGACGGAGGAGGCGACGACGACACGTTCGACACCGGCCAGCGCGACGGCGTCCAGCACTCGGCGGGTGCCGACCGCATTCGCGCGCCAGGTGATCTCCGGCCGGTGGGTGGGCTGGAACATCCATGCCAGGTGGACGACGGCGTCGGCACCATCGAGGAGGGGGGCGAGGTCGTCCTGCGAGACGTCCGCGTCTCGCCAGGTGACGGAGCCTCCCGCGGGGACGTCCGGGCGACGACGCGCGATGCCGACGACATCGTGCCCGCGAGCGGCCAGTTCGCGGACGACCGCCGATCCGACATTCCCGGTGGCGCCGATGACGGCCGTCCTCATCGCGGCCACCGTTCGAGCACGGCGTCGAGGCGACAGGCGGTGAAGGTGGGCTGCAACAGACTCATGTCATGGTGGTGCCCCGTGCGGGCCCGGTGAATCGGCGAGGACCGATCGACTCCTCAACGAAGACGCGACGGCCCGCGGGCCAGCACCTTGTGGGTGCCGTCGCACCATGGCGGCCGTGCCGTCCCGCCACAACGGCAGACGGCGCTGAACGGCCGTTCGGTCTCCACCTCGTCGCCCTCTTCGGTGCGGATCACATGGTGTCCCCGCATGATCATCGGTCCGTTCGGACACAGCAGGATGTCCGGATCACTCCCGTCAGGCCGCTGGATCATCGCGTTCCTCCTGCCCGCCGATCACGTGGCGCGCGTACCGTCCCTCCAGGTCAAGACAGGTCGCTGCGCCGAAGATCACCTGATCGCGCTGGCCGGGCTCCTCGTCGACGAGGACATCGGCGATGAGTCGGAGGGCGAGTTGCTCGTGGACGGCGTCGGCCTCGACGTGTTCGTCGTAGTAGGCCGCTGCCGGCTCGGGAAAGCCCAGGCGTCGCAGGCCCCGGGCCATCGCCTGCGACGGCAGCGAACTGGTGGCCTCGAAGGCGGCGAGATGTCCGATGGCGGCTGCCCGCAACCGCCGGTGGAGGCCGAAGAGGGACATCGCGTTGTTGAGTTCCAGGATCTGCCAGGGCGCCTCATCCACATACGCGCCGTACTCGCTGCGCAGGCCCACGGCCTCCAGCGCGCGGGCGAAGAGCTCATGGTGCAGGCGCCGGGGATCGCCATCGCCGTACTCGTCGTACTGCAGAGCCGCCAACGGCGCCTTGGGCCCGGCCTCCAGCCTGGGGATCACCCACGCCACGGGATCGGACTCCTTCAGGTGATAGATCGAGCGATGGCGCAGCAGCGTTCGTACGTGCTCGACGGAGGCTCGTCGCTGCACGAAGCGCGCGAGCGACGGCGCGTCGTCCTGCTCGATCAGCCGTTCGATCGATGCCGAGACCGGATCATCGCTCGCCGGCCATGAAACACGAGCGCGCAGCCGGGCCTCGAAGTCGCGCTCCACGCGTGCGCGGGCCGCCAACAGTACCGGATCCCACTCGGCATCCTCGCGCGCATCGTCGAAACCGCGGTAGTGCAGTTCGTAGAGCATCCACAGCGCGAGCTGTTCGTCATCGAGGTGCTCGGCATCGGGCGCGCTCGTACCGGGACCGCCGTTGCGGAGCGCACCGACGACCCACCGGCTCAGCGCCCCGCGTGGCGTGGGCAGGAGCATGGCATGCCGTCGTCGGGGAACAGGGGGAGGCCCCGGCCGCCGGACCGGGACTGCTGGAAGACGGTCGTACGTCGCATACGGAGCGTGTACCCCGATCGCCCGAGGATGAAACAGGGGTGTTCAATCGGCTTCCACCGGGGCACCTGAGGGACATGAGCGACCGCATCTCGACCTTGACCGCCCTGCCGGGAGCCCTCGCGCATGTCGCGGGACTGCGCCGTGACGGCTACCTCTTCTGGGAGAACCTGCGTCGGCGCCGGGACACATCGGTGATCTCCACACGACTGCTGCACGAGGAGATCACGGTCGTCCGTGGTGCCGATGCGGCCGAGTTCTTCTACGAGACCGATGCGACCCGACGCTCCTCCGCCCTGCCGACCGGGCTGGTGGGTCCCCTGTTCGGCGAGGGTCCCGTGCACATGCTGGACGGCTCCGCTCATGCCCACCGCAAACAGATGTTCAACGACATCCTCGGCGCGGCAGCCGTCGCCGAGGTAGCGGACGGGGCCGCCCGCCGATGGAGCGAGGAGGCCGCGCGCTGGCGAGGCGAGGTCGACCTGGTCGCGCGGACAGCACCCCTGTTGCTGGAGGCCGCTTGCTCGTGGGTAGGGGTCCAGCTGCCCTACGACGACCGTGAACGGCGGGCTCGCGACATGCTCGACATGGTCGACGGCTTCGGCGCCTTCACCGTCCGCCAGGCCAGGGCGCGCCGCGCGCGGCGCCGGACCGATGCCTGGATCACCGCTCTCGTCGAGGAGGCACGTCGTTCGCACCCCGGGGGGCAGACTCCGCTCGAGGTGATCGCCCGCCACACGGACGAGGACGGCGTGCTCCTGCCCGCCCATACCGCCGCTGTGGAGGTCATCAATCTGCTGCGGCCGATCGTGGCCGTCAGCTGGCTCGTCGACGGTCTGGTTCGCGCTGTCGACACGGTCCCCGCGCTGCGAGCCGAGATCCTCTCCGGCGAGGTCACGGCCTTCGAGATGGCCCAGGAGGTGCGGCGCACCTATCCCTTCGTTCCGTTCCTCGCGACGCGCGTGGTCGAGGATCTGCGCTGGGACGATGTCACGATCCCCGCGGGGACCCTTCTCGTGCTGGATGTGTGGGGCACGAACCATGACCCGCGGACCTGGCGCGATCCCGAGGTATTCGACCCGACCCGCTTCAGGATCACGCCGGTCACGCCCTACAACCTGGTTCCTCAAGGGGGAGGAAGTCGGTATGAGGGGCACCGGTGTCCAGGCGAGGATGTGACGCTCGCGATCCTCGCCGCCCTGGCCGGACCCGTGGCGGCGCTGCCGGCGACGGTGCTCGGCCCGCCGCTCGGCGTGCGGCGCATGCCGCCACAGCCGGCGTGCCGCGTCCAGGTCACCGCGGGGACCGCGCCGGCCCGTGACGTCACGCCCGATCGCTGAGATCGGCGTCGGCCGAGCGCCGCGCGCAGCTGGCACAGCAGTAGACCACGCCGGCCGCCTCCACCCCGTGACCCAACACCCGGCAGCCGCAGTGTCCGCACACCGGTGCCATCGCCGAGACGGCGCACTCGAAGCTGTCGAAGGTGCCCGTCTCCTCGCCGCGCCTGACGGTGAAGGTCTTGTCGTACTCGTTGCCGCAGGTGTCGCAGATGCCCATGGGGACCTCCCGTGTCGATATCGCGTCGTCGGGGACGTACCCGCTCGGCCGCTCTGCCACACCACCGAAGACCGTCATCAACCCTCAGCGCCATGTGCGGCGGGATAGAGATCCTGCGAGACGCCGAGGGAGATCTCACGCAATTGACGGATCGAGGGGAGGGTCTCACCGACGCGCGTGCCGAAGGCCAGATAGCTCTCGGCCCGGTCATCGCTCAGGGCGACGAATCTGACGCCGAGATAGGGGATCTGCGAGAACTGGTGGGAGACCATGGCCACCCCGGCACCGGGACGTCTGAAGATCGCCCTCGTGCCCTGACGACCGCTCGACCCCGGACACGGAGACCGCCTAGGGTGAGTGCATGGCCAAGGCTGTCGTCGTCGGGAGCGGGCCCAATGGGCTCGCCGCCGCCGTTACCCTCGCGGCGGAGGGCCTAGACGTGACGGTCCTGGAAGCGTCCGATGTGCCTGGTGGCGGTACCAGGACGATCGAGGCCACGCTGCCCGGGCTCCTGCACGACGAGTGCTCGGGCTTCCATCCGCTGGCCCTCGACACGGTCTTCGCCCGCCGCTTCGACCTCACCGCCCATGGGGTGGAGTGGGCTTGGCCCGAGGTGCAGTACGCCCATCCGCTCGACGCGGGGCGGGGCGGTGCGGTGCTGCGGTCGGTGGCCGAGACCGCCGACGGACTCGGACCTGATGGTGCGTCCTATGCGCGGATCTTCGGCCCGCTGACCCGGCATTTCGATGCCATCGCCGAGGAGTTCCTCCAGCCTATGACGCACGTCCCGCGCCATCCGCTGGCTCTCGGGAGGTTCGGCCTGCAGGCGGTTGCCCCGGCCACCTGGGTGGCGCGATGCTTCCGCACCGAGGAGGCCCGGGCCCTGTGGGGTGGGGTCGCCGCCCATGCCTTCCGGCCGCTGGGATCGCCGATGTCATCGGCGATCGGCACGGCGCTCGGTGCCGCCGCGCATCGCTTCGGCTGGCCGGTTGCGGTCGGGGGGTCGGCCTCCATCGCCGCCGCGATGATCGAGCTGCTGCACATCTACGGCGGCAAGGTGGAGACCGGCGTGACAGTCACCGACGCCGCCGAACTCGCCGACTACGACATCAGGATGCTCGACACCTCCCCAGGGGCCGCCGCCGACCTGTTGCGTGGAGTCCAGCGTCCTCGGGTGGCTCGGGCCTATCGCCGGTTCCGGCACGGACCGGGGGTCTTCCAGCTGGCCTTCGCGGTCGAGGGTGGCATCCCGTGGTCCTATGAGCCGGCGTCCCGGGCCGGCACGGTGCATGTCGCCGGGTCGCTCGCCGAGACGGTGGAGGCCGAGCGGGCGATTGAGAGGGGTCGGATGCCCGAACGCCCTTTCGTCCTGTTGGGGCAGCAGTATCTTGCCGACCCCTCCCGCTCGCAGGGTCAGATCCACCCGATCGACTGTTACGCCCACGTGCCGAGGGGATACGAGGGGGACGTCTCCGAGTCGATCATCACCCAGATCGAACGGTTCGCGCCGGGCTTCCGTGAGCGAATCGTGGGGCGGTCGGTCCGTTCCCCGCGGCAGATCGCGGCCGATAACCGGAACTTCGGCGGCGGGGACATCCTGACCGGTGCCAATACGCCGCGCCAGCTCGTGTTCCGTCCGCGGGCCACCCTGCATCCCTATGATGCTGGAGCGCCGGGCACTTATCTGTGCTCGGCGGCCACCCCGCCCGGGGCCGGGGCGCATGGCATGGCGGGCTACTGGGCGGCGCGGCGCGCGATGACCGGCCTGCGGCACTGACCCCCATCTCCTCGGCTTTGCTCGGTGCGTCCGGAGGACGAGCATGGAGGGATGTCGGATCGACCGCGCCGGGCACCCCGCGAGGTGCTCGTCTGGACCGCAACTGGAATGAGCTGCTGCAGGAGCTGCGGGTCGCGCAGACCGGCGTGCAGATCCTCACCGCGTTCCGGCTGACGGTGCCGTTCCCGGCGGTCCTCGTCGCTGCCGTCAGCCGGCTCTCGCTCCTCGGGCTGGGACCGCTCGGAGTCGCCAACGCGGGTGCGGCCTGGTTGGTCGTCGATGTCGTGCTCGGGACCGTCGAAGCCTTCATCGTCGCTGGTCTGATGGTGTCATTGGCCGCGATGCTGTGGTGGGCGATGCCGATGATGACGCGGCGGGCGCATCGCCGGTGACCGGTCTCGGCTTGCGGGCCGCGTCGGGCGGGTGAGCATGGAGAACATGGACGAGATCGTCATCATCGGGGCAGGCCTGGCAGCGGTGACGGCCGCGGAGTCACTGCGTGAGGAGGGCTTCGTCGGGGAGCTGACCATGATCGGGAAAGAACGGCACCGCCCCTACGAGAGGCCTCCGCTGTCCAAGGAGTTCCTCGCCGGACAGCAGCCGATCGACGATGCCTATCTCTTCGGGGCCGATTGGTTCACGGACCACGATGTGCGGCTGCGCAGCGGGGTGACGGCGACCGCGCTGGATCTGGACGCCGGACGCATCGGCCTCGACTCCGGCGAGTGGCTGGGCTTCGACGCGGCGATCCTGGCCACCGGCGCCGAACCGCGTGTTCTGGAGCTGCCGGGGGTCGAACGAGCACACCTGCTGCGGACGATCGAGGATGCGCAGCGGCTCCGGCGAGCGATCGAGGCGGGGCGGCGGATGGTCATTGTCGGCGGCGGATGGATAGGCCTGGAAGTCGCGGCGGTGGCACGCGCTGCGGGACTCGAGGTCGTCCTCATCGAACAGGGCCCCCTCCCGCTGCAGCAGGTGTTGGGCGAACGTGTCGCGCGTTATGTCGCCGACCTGCATCTCAGGCACGGCGTCGATGTGCGGACCGGCACGGCCGTCGAGGAGATCCTGGACGACGGGGAGCGCGTGACGGGTGTCCGCGCCACGGACGAGACGCTGCCCGCCGATATCGTCGTGATGGCTGTCGGTGCGACTCCCCGGACGGGACTCGCGGAATCGGCCGGGTTACCGGTCGGTGACGGGGTCGAGGTGGACGAGCGGCTGCGCACGGCGGACGAGCGGATCTTCGCGGTCGGCGATATCGCCGCTGCGAGCAACACCCTGCTGGAGACGCGGCTGCGCGTCGAGCACTGGGACAATGCGCGGCGCCAGGGTGAACTGGTCGGCAAGACCGTGCTCGGCGGCACCGCGGTCTATGACTGGGCACCCTATTTCTTCACCGATCAGTTCGAGTTCTCGATGGAGTACGTCGGCCACGGCTCGCCCGATGACGAGGTCGAGATCCGGGGAGACCTCGACGCGCACGAGTTCATCGCCTACTGGATGGGCGGCGACGGGCAGCTGACCGCCGCGATGAATGTCGGCATCTGGGATGTCAACGACACCCTGCGATCCATGATCGGCACACGGGTCGACCGGACAGAGCTCACCGACCTGCGCTGAGCCCTATCGACCCCCGTGACGCATCGGACACGTCCTCGGCCTGCACCGGGACGGGGTCGGTGATGGACTGGGAGCAGAACATCTCGAAGGGAGTCTCCATGCCGACCGTGGCCGAACAACTCATCGACACACTCCACGCCGCGGGAGTCCGTCGCATCTACGGACTCGTCGGGGACAGTCTCAATCCGATCACCGACGCCGTCCGCGATCACGATGGCATGGAGTGGGTGCACTGCCACAACGAGGAGGCGGCGGCCTTCGCCGCGGCGGCCGAGGCGCAGCTCACCGGGCGCCTGGCCGTCTGCGCCGGTTCCTGCGGCCCGGGCAACACCCACCTCATCCAGGGGTTATTCGACGCGCATCGCACCGGTGCGCCGGTGCTGGCGATCGCCTCGCACATCCCCTCGGCTCAGATCGGGACCACCTACTTCCAGGAGACGCATCCCGAGCGCCTCTTCGTCGAGTGCAGTCACTGGTGCGAGATGATCAACGGTGCCGAGCAGATGCCCCGTGCTCTGCGCATCGCCATGCAGGCGGCGGTCGGGCAACGTGGCGTCGCGGTGGTGGTCCTGCCGGGCGATGTGAGCTCGCAGGACGCGGCGCATCCGCTGGAGATCAGCGACGGTCCCGTCCCGCCCGCGACCGTGCTACCCGACCCCGCCCGGATCGACCGTCTCGCCGATCTCATCGATGAGGCGGAGAAGATCGCCATCTTCGCGGGGGCCGGGGTCGCCGGTAGCCGTGACACCGTCGTCTCCTTCGCCGAGCTCGTCAAGGCACCGATCGGTCACTCCCTGGCAGGCAAGGAGTGGATCCAGTACGACAATCCCTTCGACGTCGGGATGAGCGGACTGCTGGGTTACGGGGCGTGCCATGAGGCGCTGCGCGAGGCGGATCTCGTCCTGCTGCTGGGCACCGACTTCCCCTATGACGACTTCCTGCCGCAGAAGAACACCGTGCAGATCGACATCGCCCCCGAACGCCTCGGCCGACGCAGCGTGCTGGAGCTCGGGATCGTGGGCGATGTGGGGGAGACGCTGCGGGCCGTGATGGGCAAGATCACGCCCAAGAGTGATGAGAGCTTCCTCGATGACATGCTGCGGCGGCACGAGAAGGCGTTGAGCCGGGTGGTCGACGCCTACACCAAGAAGGCCGAGAAGCTCGTGCCGATCCACCCCGAGTATGTGGCCTCGGTGCTCGACGAGGTGGCGGCGGATGATGCGATCTTCACCGTCGACACGGGCATGTGCAATGTGTGGGCGGCGCGGTATATCACGCCCAACGGCCGCCGCCGGGTCATCGGCTCGTTCCGTCACGGCACCATGGCCAATGCGCTGCCGCACGCGATCGGGGCTCAGACCGCGTACCCGGGCCGCCAGGTCGTGTCGATGTCCGGTGACGGCGGTCTGTCGATGCTGCTGGGCGAGCTGCTGACCGCGCGGGAGCATGATCTGCCGTTGAATGTCGTGCTGTTCAACAACGGATCCCTCGGCATGGTCCGGCTGGAGATGCTCGTGGCCGGATATCCGTACTTCGGCACCGATCACCCCTCGCCGGACTTCGCGACGATCGCGGAGGGCGCGGGGATCGCGTCGTGGACGGTCGAGAAGCCCGATGAGGTACGCGGCGCGCTCACCGAGGCCTTCGCGCACGACGGCCCTACCCTCGTCGACATCCGCACGGATCCCAATGCTCTGTCGTTGCCTCCGTCGATCACCGGCGGTCAGGTGAAGGGTTTCGCCCTCGCCGCGACGCGCACCGTCCTGGACGGGGGAGTGGGTCGGATGATCGACCTCGCTCGCAGCAATCTGCGCAATATCCCGCGCTGAGCTCCTTCCGCTCGCGTGGGCGGCAGGTGGTCGACGTTATCCGGCCGTCAGGGGTGGGCGGTCAACATCTCACGTGTGCGATGAGGTTGATGACCTACCGCTACCGGCGCGAGCGGTGCGCGGCTGCCGGAGCGGCAGCGAACTGACACGATAGGTCCATGAGCGCCACACACCCCCGGGCCGGGCAACCGGCCCGCCCCGAGGACCTGGTCGATCTGTCCCATCTGGTGACCGCCTACTACACGCGACGTCCCGATCCGGACGATCCGGCGCAGCAGGTGGTGTTCGGTACCAGCGGGCACCGTGGCAGCAGCCTCGACGGCGCCTTCAACGATGTGCACATCGCCGCCGTCACCCAGGCGATCTGCGAGTACCGGGCCGAGCAGGGATACGACGGACCGCTCTTCCTCGGTCGCGACACCCATGCCCTGTCCGAACCGGCGTGGACGACCGCGATCGAGGTCCTCGCAGCCAATGACGTCACGGTGCTGGTCGACGCCGACAACGGCTACACGCCTACCCCCGCGGTGTCCCACGCCATCGTGCGCGCCAACCGGTCCGGTGGCACGGCCGACGGCATCGTCGTCACCCCCTCGCACAATCCGCCCCGCGACGGAGGTTTCAAGTACAACCCGCCGCACGGAGGGCCGGCCGGCTCGGGCGCGACGAGCTGGATCGCCCGCCGTGCGAATGAACTCGTCGCCGCGGATCTCGCCGGGGTGCGGCGCGTGCCCTTCGCGGCGGCACGTGCTGCCTGCGAGAGCTACGACTTCCTCGGCACCTATGTCGACGACCTTCCCTCGGTGATCGATCTGGAGGTCGTCACGCGATCAGGGGTGCATATCGGTGTCGATCCGCTGGGGGGCGCGAGCGTGGCCTACTGGCAGCGCATCGCCGAGACACACGGGATTCGCCTCGAGGTGGTCAACCCGCGCGTGGACGGCACCTTCGGCTTCATGACCCTCGACCACGACGGCAAGATCCGCATGGACTGCTCGAGCCCCGCGGCGATGGCCTCGCTGGTGCGGCAGCGTGACAGCTTCGACCTCGCCACCGGCAACGATGCCGATGCCGACCGTCACGGCATCGTGACCCCCGACGCCGGGCTCATGAATCCCAACCACTATCTCGCCGTCGCCATCGAGTACCTGTTCGGGGGCGCCCGGCCCCGATGGCCCGAGAGCACGGCGATCGGCAAGACGCTGGTTTCCTCGTCGATGATCGACCGGGTCGGCACGGCGGTCGGCAGGCAGGTGGAGGAAGTTCCGGTGGGGTTCAAATGGTTCGTCGACGGTCTGGTCGACGGCAGCCTCGGCTTCGGGGGCGAGGAGTCCGCCGGCGCCTCCTTCCTCCGCCGCGACGGCCGCGTGTGGACGACCGACAAGGACGGCATCATCGCCTGTCTGCTGGCCGGGGAGATCCTCGCGGTCACCGGCCGCACGCCGAGTGAGCACTACGCGGAGTTGACGCGTCGGCACGGTGATCCCGCCTATGCTCGTGTCGACGCCCCGGCCTCACGGGAGCAGAAGGCACGGCTGGGCCGGCTCACCGCATCGGATGTGACGGTCACCGAGCTGGCCGGCGAGAGGATCACCGGAGTGCTCACCGAGGCACCGGGCAACGGAGCGGCGATCGGCGGCGTCAAGGTGACCACGGACTCCGCCTGGTTCGCCGCTCGCCCCTCGGGGACCGAGGATGTCTACAAGATCTACGCCGAGTCCTTCCGCGGCGGCGATCATCTCGTCCAGGTGCAACGGGAGGCGCAGACCCTCGTCGACGGCGTCCTGGGCTGATCACCGTGCCGGTCGACGCCATCGTGGTGGGATCCGGACCCAATGGGCTGGTGGCGGCCAACCGGCTGGCCGATGCCGGCTGGTCGGTGCTGGTGATCGAGCAGCAGCCCGAGATCGGGGGCGCGGTGCGCCACGACGGCGAGGTGCATCCGGACTTCGTGCACGACACCTTCAGCTCGTTCTATCCGCTCGCGGCGGTCTCGCCGACGATGAGATCCCTTGACCTCGAACGGTGGGGCGTGAGGTGGCGGCACGCGCCGGCGGTGCTGGGGCACTGCTTCGACGATGGGCAGTGGGCGGTCCAGGACCGCGACCGGGACGCGACGGCCGACCGCTTCGAGGCCGAGCACCGAGGCGACGGAGAGGCCTGGCTGCGACTCTGCGCCATGTGGGACCGTCTCGGCGAGGAACTCGTCGGTGCCCTGTTCGGGCCGTTCCCCCCGGTGCGGCGGGGACTCGCGCTGGCCAGGGCGCTGCCGGGGACGGGCGGGATGCAGGCCGCGCGCATGATGTTGCTGCCGGTCACGGAGCTCGCCCGCACGCACTTCGGCGGTCGCGGCCCCGCGGCGTTGCTGGCGGGGAACGCCGCACATGCCGATATCCCGCTGGACGCTCCGGGGTCCGGCCTGATGGGGCTGTTGATGACGATGCTGGGTCAGACGGTGGGTTTTCCGGTCCCGGCGGGGGGCGCCGGTCACCTGACCCAGGCGCTGGCGCGGAGACTCGAGGCGGCGGATGGGCGCATCGTCCGCGGCACGGGGGTCGAGGCTATCGAGGTGGAGGGTCGCCGCGTCACGGGCGTGCGGCTGACCGACGGAAGTCGGCTGGCTGCGCGCCGGGTGTTGGCCGATGTCAGCGCCCCCGCGCTCTACCGACGCCTGCTGCCCCCATCCAGCGTGCCCGCGCGGGTACGTCGCGCGATGGCGACTTTCGCCTGGGATCCAGGGACCATCAAGGTCGATTGGGCGCTCGACGGGGGAGTTCCCTGGCGGACCTCGCCGGTGGCGGCGCCGGGCACCGTGCACATCGCCGACTCGCTGGCGGAGATGAGCACCGCTACCGCGCAGGTGGGCGCCGGCGTGGTGCCCGCTGCGCCGTTCCTGTTGGCCGGGCAGATGACCACAACGGACCCGGAGCGCTCTCCGCCGGGCACCGAGTCGCTGTGGGCGTACACGCACGTGCCGCAGCGGGTGCTCCGCGATGCCGGCGGAGATCTCACCGGAGTCTGGGATGCCCACGAGCTCGAGCAGTTCGCCGACCGCATGCAGGAACGCATCGAGGCACGGGCACCCGGCTTCGGGGATCGCGTCCTGGCCCGGCGGGTTCTGGGCCCGCGCGAGCTCGAGGCGCGGAATGCCAATCTCGTCGGAGGAGCGATCGGCGGCGGCACGCAGCAACTGCATCAACAGCTGGTGTTCCGGCCGGTCCCCGGCCTCGGCCGTGCTGAGACGGGCATCCGGGGCCTCTACCTGGCGTCGAGTTCGGCGCACCCGGGCGGGGGCGCCCACGGCACCCCGGGTGACAACGCGGCGTGGGCGGCGCTCTTCCACGCACGCCTCGGGCGGTGAACCATCACCCTCTCGGCCGTCGTTCTGGTGGTCGACAGCACGCCGATATCTCCGGGCTCATGTGTGCTATTAACTCAGCGCGGCTCGACCGATCGGCCCCCGGAGCAGTGACGGAGAAGCTTCCGTTGAGAGTCCGAGTGACGAATCCGGTATCCGCCCGTCCCGCCATCCCTGACTGGTATCCCGATCCGCTGTCCGAGGCATCACCGCGCTACTGGGACGGCGAGCCCTGGACCGCCCACGTGGCACCGCTCGATCAGTCGCCAGCTGGCTGAGGCGAAACCCCACTGCCCTTGCTGCAAGAAAAGGCGGGTTCTCGGGTCCGTCGGCGCCTCCATGGGTCGTGCGCCCCGGTTAAGAGGTCCTCAGGGCAATACGGAGATCGCGAGTCGCCGAGCCCGTCCGCGTCGTATCCGCCCTATCCGTGCAGCAGCCGCGACCATTCGCGAGGAACCGCGGAGGCGCCCCATCGGGCCCCGACGAGACCCCCCGCGATGGTCGCGACGGTATCCGTGTCGTGACCACTCCGCACGGCTGTCAGCAGAGCGGTCGTCAGGTGGACGGGACCGTCGCCGGGAGCCGAGCTGATCGCCGCCCACGCCGCCTGGAGAGCCGTCATGGTGTACCCATTGGGAGCGAACCGACGCGCGGATCGGCGCCCGTCGCCGCGTCGAGCAGATCGTGCCAGATGTCGCGGCGGCCCTCGTCGAATTCGTAGGGGACGCCGAGCGCGTCTCCGCAGGCTTGAGTGATGAGGAGTCCCTGTGCGCGATCGGCCAGCGACGTCACTCGACCGTCATCTCACCCATGAGGTTCCAGTCGGTGGCGTCGATCTCCTCACTGATGATCTGCGGGGTGCGCACGAGTGCCTGGGGGAGGTCGCGCATGGCCTGCGCGAAGTGCTCGGAGCGCACGTGCTCGCCGCCCGCGTCGCCGTCGGCGAAGGCCTCGAGCAGGATGTAGACATGCGGATCCTCGACGCTGCGGGACCAGTCGAACCAGAGGTTCCCGGGCTCGGCGCGGGTGGCCTCGGTGAAGGGGGTCACGTGCTCGATCCAGCGCTCGGACCATTCGGGCTTGACGGTGAACTTGACGGCGATGAAGATCATTCCCCCAGTGTGCCGTCCGGCGGGTCGTCCGCCGTTCGCGGGGCCGGGTGACGGGTGTGACCTGTCCGATCGCCGGAAGTGTTGCCCCGGACGGGGGGTGACGGTCTAGGCTAGGTGAGCCTTACCTGCTTTTCCTTGAAAGTCGAGTCTTATGCGTTCCTCGCGTCTCCTGGCGTCCGCCGGCCTTTCGGCCGCCGAGTCCTCACCGGACGACGCCCCCGCTGGAGGGGGATCAGGTAACGTCCCCGTCACCGTCGAGCATGCCTTCGGCGAGACGACGATCGAGCCCGAGCGCGTCGCCACGGTCACGTGGTCGCGCGCGGGAGGTTCGCTATGACCGACGTCCACACCCTGCACACCGAGCAGCTGAGTCTGGGCTACGGGGATCGGGTCGTCATCGACTCGCTCGATCTGACGATCCCGACGGGGAAGATCACCACCATCGTCGGGGCGAATGCCTGCGGCAAGTCCACCCTGCTGCGGGCGATGGCGAGACTGCTCGCGCCGCGGACCGGGCGCGTCGTGCTGGACGGCAAGGAGCTGCACCGGCTCCCGACGAAGGAGGTCGCTCGGATGCTGGGGCTGCTGCCGCAGTCGCCCATCGCGCCCGAGGGTATCGCGGTGGCTGATCTCGTGGGCCGTGGACGGCATCCGCATCAGAAGGTGTTCGCGCGGTGGAGCCGCGAGGACGAGGAAGCCGTGCTGTCCGCGCTCGAGGCGACCGGGACCACTGACCTCGCCGACCGATCGGTCGATGAGCTGTCCGGCGGGCAGCGTCAGCGAGTGTGGATCGCGATGGCGCTCGCGCAGCAGACGGATCTGCTGCTGCTCGACGAGCCCACGACTTTCCTCGATGTGACCCATCAGATCGAGGTGCTCGATCTGTTGACCGATCTGAACCGGCAGCGCGGCACCACGATCGTCATGGTCCTGCACGATCTCAACCTGGCCGCTCGGTACGCCGATCACCTCATCGCGGTCGCCGCGGGGGCGCTGCACGCCGCCGGGCCGCCCGCCGACGTGTTGACAGCCGCGACGGTGCGCGAGGTCTTCGGGCTGGAGAGCGAGGTGGTGACGGATCCGACCTCGGGCAAACCGATGATGCTGCCGATCGGTCGCTACCACGCACGGGAGAGGCAGCCCGCGGCCGCGCCCGACAAGTAGACGGAGGATGTGCTTCGGTGGTCGTCCCAGCCGCCACGGAAGCACACATCGTCCGTGGTCGACTCGACGGCCGATGCCTCGCGTGACCGGCCGGACCCGACCGCATCCTAGCTGATCGAGAGCATCGCGGTCAGATGCTCCCAGCGGGCGGCGGCGACCGGATCGCGGCGACCGGGCTGGGCGATCGCGAGCACGCAGCGACCGGTGCGGTCGTACAGCTCGAGCGTGGCCGAGCCGTGCCGCGGTCGTACCACCCATCCTTCGTGCACCGTGGAGGTGTCGACACGGACCGTGCCGCCGTCGACATAGACGAACAGCGTGTCCGCCGCGCCGCGCAGCCCGGTGACTGTGCCGCCGATCGCCATCAGGCAGCCGTCGGTGGGCACGGCGAGCGTCACGTCGAGACGGTCGTGATGGAGGTGGTCGAGGGCATGCAGCGCGAGCGGCGCAGAGAGCGCCGAGACCTCGTGCCGCCCGCGGAGCTGGTCCAGCGCGTGCCGGCGCTGGACACCGGCATCGTGCACGAGCGTGTCCAGATGAGCCTGCGTGTTGAGGTCGAGCAGGGCTCCCGCCGCGCAGGGCGCATCGCCGTGGGCCGACCAGGGGCTGGTGCCCAGTGTGGTCCCGGAGCGGGAGCGGCGGACGGTCGTAGGGCCGCCGAGGGCGACGCGGTGCACGACATCGCCGTGGTGGTTGACCACGCGGAGCGTGTGCTCCCGCTCGTCGACGGCGAAGGCGTCGAGCACGCTGGGGCACAGACGCAGCACGACCTCGCCGCTGTGGTGCTGGGGCCAGGGTCCGCCCAGCGCGCCGATCCGCGCGTAGCGTCCGGGCGCGCTCACGGCGGCACCGGCATTCGCGGTCGCGCACAGGGCGGTGTCGTCGAGGCCGCCGATGAGGGAGCCGAGGACCACGAGGTCGTCATTCCACAACTCGACGGGGGAGACGGAGGCGGGCTCGGTGGTCATCGGCTCTCGATCGACGAAGGACGGACAGGGCTATCCTCGAGCCCCGCCGTGGCGTGGACGGGGCCCGAGGTCAGGCCACACGGCACTGTATGAGCCTGGACTGCCGCCGTCCGTGGGTCGACCGACGAGCGGCAGTACCACTAACTTAGGTCAGGCTTACCTGTCTGGTCAAGCCCGATTTCAGGTGAACTCGAACAGTGCGATCGGCTCGGTCGTCGGAGCCGTCACATCCGGATCGGATTCCACGGTGATGCCGGCCCCGACCGACTCCGTCGCATCGCCGTGGAGCACCATCGAGGCATCGGACTCGTCATCGGGCATCACCCCTGCCGCATGCATCGTTCCGTCCGGGCTCTGAAGCCAGACCACATAGTGGTGACCGTCCGGTGGCGGGGCCATATCGCGTGTCTCGATCACGGCGCGTCCGACACTGGCTGAGCGGATGACGGTCGCCTCGCTTCCGTCGTCGAAGGACAGGGCGACACGATCGGCGTCCTGGGCCCGGTCGACCTGTTCGGCGACGGTCAGCTGTTCTGGGGAGGTGTCCCAGGGTTGGGCGACGCCCACCCCGATGACCGCGACGACGGCCGCGACCGCAGCGACCACCCAACCCCATCGACGAGTGCGAAGCGATCGCTCGGCCACATGCGGCGGTTCGGGGCGGACGGTGCCGACGAGATCGAGGATGTCACCGCGTAAGGACGGCGGCGGCTCCTCAACGGTCAATGTTCCGAGCTCGGCTGCTGCCGCCCGGAGGGATGCGACCTCCTCGCGGCAGGCTGCGCAGTGTTCGAGATGGCTCTCGAACTGGGCACGCTCGATATCGTCGACGGCGTCGACCGCATAGGCCCCGGAGAGGCTGTGGATGTCATCGGGCATCGTCATCGTTCTACTCCCAACACGTCGCGCAGTCGAATGAGACCGTCGCGGATACGGGTCTTGGCCGTACCAAGGGGGATGTCCAGGAGCGCGGCGACCTCTGTGTGGGTGTAGCCGCCGAAGAAGGCCAGGTCGACCGCCTCGCGCTGCGTGGCGGTGAGCTGGTCGAGTGCCGAGCGGACGCGCGTCGCCTCCAGGCGGTCCACCACCAGCTCACTGGTCGTGTCGTGCTCGATCTCGCGATGGCCGTGGCTGTAGGCCAGGTCACGCCGGCTCGCGGAGGATGCCGAGCGGACGCGATCGACGGCGCGACGGTGCGCGATGGTGAACATCCACGAGATCGCGCTCGCGCGTGAAGGATCGAAGTGGGCGGCGTGGCGCCAGAGCTCGAGGTACACCTCCTGCGTGACCTCCTCCGCGTGGGAGGGGTCCCTTACCACGCGCCGGACGAGTCCGTAGACGCGCGCGGCGGTGAGGTCGTAGAGCTCCGCGAAGGCTCCCTCGTCGCTGCGAGCGCAGCGGCTCAAGAGGCCCGGTAGCCGATCCGTGCCCTCCGGCTCGGGGCCGGAGGGCACGGGGGTCAGATGAGTCACGGTAGTGAGTCTTCCCGATGGTCAGGGCATCAGCACGGCGTCGATGACGTAGACCTTGGCATTCGCGGTCGGGACATTGCCGCAGATCACGCTCGCGTCGCCCACCGTGAAGTCCTCGTCGGAGCCCTCGACGGTGATCATGTCACCGGCCAGTGTCTCGTGCTCACCGGCGATCTCGTCGGGTCCGAGCTCCCCGGCCACGACGTGATGTGTCAGCACCGTGGTCAGCTGCTCCTTGTCGGCGAGCAGCGCGTCCAGCTGATCCTGGGGGATCTCGGCGAAGGCGTCATCGGTCGGGGCGAAGACGGTGAGCGACTCCTCGGAGTTGAGGGTGTCGACCAGCCCTGCCTCGGTGACCGCTGACACGAGGGTCGTGAGCAGGGGGTTGTTGCTGGCCGCCGTGGCGACCGGCTCCTCGGCCATGCCGTCGAGTGACCCGGCGCCCTCGGACGGGATCGCGGAACATCCGGGGCCGAAGGCGCCCATCATGTCGCTGTCACCCATGTCGTCGGCACCCGAGGACTCCTCGCTGGTCGTGGGCTCGGACGCCGCGGGCTCGTCGGAGTCGTCCGACCCGCCGCACGCGGCGAGTCCGAGCGTCAGGGTGAGGGCCGCAGAGGCGAGGCCGGCGCGGCGAATCATCGTGCTCTTCATGGTGGTGCCTTTCCTCGGTGACGTTCTGTCTGACGTTCATGGGTGATTCGGCGTGGACGCTCATCCGGATGGGTGGTCTCTCTCTTGCTGAAGTCGGTCGGTGAGGTACTACGCACGTGGTGGGGTGCGCAGGATGTGCTTCCTCGGTCGCCCCAGCAGCCCCGGAATCACATCCTCCGTAGCCACCGGGGCGGGCAGCGCGTGATCGACCGCGACCACCGATGGCGACCGGGCACGAAGTCCTGTGGTCAGGCGACGCGCACGACGATGTCGTGGATCCCGCTCGATCCGTTCGGGAACGGGCCCGCCCGCTCCGCGGTCTGCACCTCGCCATCGTCGGTCACGCAGCGCGCCTGCACGGTGTGGCGACCGGAGCCCGCCTTCCATGGCAGATACCACTGCCGCCAGTAGTCCACCCCGGCATCGGGCCCGAGTTCGGCGTCCGTCCACTCGCCCCCGTCGATGCGCACCTGGACGCCCTCGACGCCACGGTGCTGCGCCCACGCGACGCCGGCGATCACCAGATCGCCGGGATCGAGCTCGGCGAGCCCTCGGGGCGTGTCGATCCGGGTCGAGACCTTGATCGGACCGTCGATATCCCAGCCGCGCTCGGTCCAATACGCCCGATCCGAGGCATAGGTGGTCAGGGTTAGGCGTTCGAGCCATTTCGTGGCGCCGACATAGCCATACAGGCCGGGTGTGATCAGTCGTGCCGGGAAGCCGTGTTCACGCGGAAGCGGCTCCCCGTCCATGGCGATGGCGACCATCGCATCGCGTCCATCGGTCGCGATGGCCAGCGGCGTGCTGATGGTGAAGCCGTCGACCGCGGTGCTCAGGATCTGGTCGGCCCTCGAACCGATGCCGGCACGTTCCAGTAGGTCGGTCAGCGGCACACCCAGCCAGCGCGTCGCTCCCACATAGCCGCCACCGACCTCGTTCGAGACGCAGGTCATCGTGATATCCCGCTCGATCATGTCCATCTCGAGCAGTTCGTCCCAGGTGATCGTGTAGGGACGGGCGACATCGCCATCGATGGTCAGGGCCCAGTCGTCGACATCCACCACGGGTACGCTCAGATTGACGTCCACGCGGTAGAAGTCCTCCGTCGGCGTGCGGAACGGGCTGATCCCCTCGATGTCGAGCCCGTCCGCGAGTGGGGGCGGGGGATCGGAGGGACGCGGGAGCACGATATCGCCGAGCCGCCGGCTTCCGCGGATGATCGCCTCGCCGGCGGCCCCCGCGAGCACCGCCGCGACGAGTACTGCGCCACCACCGGTCAGGACCCGTCGGCGGGTCGGGCCGCCCCCGGACTCGGCATTCGCAGGATCGCGCTCGCGCACCAGCCACCACAACGCGGCGAGCGCCATGACACCGGTGGCGAGGGCGGGAAGCAGATCCGCGACCGTCGCCGCCGGACGCGTCAGTGCCGCCGCGCCCGCGAGCGCGACGAGGGCGATCAGCACGAGCGCGCCGATGCTGAAGCGTCTCGCCGCGATGACGCCACCGAGCCCAGCGAGTACGAGCGTGCCGAGCGCGACCGATCCGATCAGGATGATCTTGTCGGAGGTGCCGAAGGTGGCGACGGCCCACTCCTTCACTGGAGTGGGCGTCGCGTCGATCACCGCCGAGCCGATGGACAGGACCGGTGATGCCGACGGATTCGTGAGGGCCGCTACGAGGTGGCCGATGCCGATGCCGGCCGTCGCGGCGATGACGCCGACCGTCGCATCGTGCGGTAGCTGGGGTGCCGTCATGTCGGTGATTCGTCGCCGACGACGAAGCGGATGCGTCAGCGCCGCAGGCGTACCAGCGCCGCCAGCTCGGCATCGCTCAGCTCGGTCAGCGCCGCCTCACCGGAGTCGACCACGGCATCGGCGAGGGCGCGTTTGGCGGAGATGAGCTCGGAGATCGACTGCTCGATCGTGCCCTCGGCGATGAGCCGGTGCACCTGGACGGTCTCGGTCTGCCCGATGCGGTGCGCGCGGTCGGTCGCCTGATCCTCGACCGCGGGATTCCACCAGCGGTCGTAGTGGATGACATGGTCGGCACGCGTCAGGTTCAGGCCGGTGCCGGCGGCCTTGAGCGAGAGGACGAAGACATCGAAATCGCCCTCGCCGAAGCGCCGGACCATGTCCTCACGCGTGCGGACGGAGGTGCCGCCGTGCAGATAGGCGTGATCGACGTCCTGCGCGGTCAGATGGCGGGACAGCAGGTGACCCATCTGGGCGTACTGCGTGAACACCAGCGACCGGCCGCCCTCGGCGAGGATCTCCTCGAGCAGGTCGTCGAAGACCTCGAGCTTGCCCGAACGACGTTCGAGCTCGCCCTCGGCCTGTCGTAGGAACTGGGCCGGGTGGTTGCAGATCTGCTTGAGCTGCGTCAGCAGTTTGACCACCAGACCGCGGCGCTGGATGCCGCGGCTCTCCTCGATTTCGGCCATCGTGCGCCGCACGACGGCCTCGTACAGGCCGATCTGCTCGCGCGTCAGCTGCACGTGATGGTCGGTTTCGATCTTGGGCGGAAGCTCCGGTGCGATGCCCGGATCGCTCTTGCGACGCCGCAGCACGAAGGGGCGGATGAGGGTGGAGAGCCGGCCGGCGGTCCCATCGTCGCGGTCACGCTCGATCGGGCGCGACCAGTCGCGTCGGAACTGCTCGCGGTTGCCGAGGAGGCCCGGTGTGGTCCAGTCGAGGATCGCCCACAGCTCGGAGAGCGCGTTCTCCACGGGCGTGCCGGTGAGTGCCATCCGCGCATCGGCCTCGATGCGTCGTAACGCCTGGGCGACGCCCGAGCCGGCGTTCTTCACGTGCTGCGCCTCGTCGGCGACCACCATGCTCCAGTCGTGCTCGGCGAGCGCGTCGACGCTCTGGCGCATCGTCGCATAGGTGGTCACCACGAAGCCGTCCTTGGCCTCGTGCAGCGAGCGCCCGGGGCCATGGAATCGATGGACACTCTCCCCGGGCGCGAATCGCCCGATCTCGCGCTCCCAGGTCGCCAGGACGGAGGCGGGACACACCACGAGGGTGGGCGCGGAGGCCGCGCGATGCAGGTGCAGTGCGATGAGGGTGATGGTCTTGCCGAGGCCCATGTCATCGGCGAGGATGCCGCCGAGACCGAGGTCGACCAGCTGGTTCATCCAGCGTAGGCCGTCCAGCTGGTAGCTGCGCAGCTCGCCGTCGAGGTCATCGGGCTGGGAGATGTCACTCGACCGCTCGCCGAGGCTCGCCAGGCGGTCGCGCACGTCCTCGAGCCAGCCGACGGTGTCGACACGGACATGGCGTCCGTCGATCTGGAGCTCGCCGGTGAGCGCGGCCTGCAGAGCCTCGGATGCGTCGAGCTCCTGGCCCTCCCCGCGCAGGAGCTCGTCGATACGGCGCGGCTCGACGAAGACCCATCGGTCGCGGAGCCTGACCAGCCCGCTGTGGCTCGTCGCGAGCTCGTCGAGCTCGGTCTGCGTGAGCCGCTCGCCGCCGACGCTCACGCTCCAGTCGAAGCGGAAGAGCTGGTCGCGTCCGAAGGCACGCGGGCGGTCGCCGAAGCCGTCGACGCGGCTGACGACCGGCATGGCGGTGACATCGCGGACGAGCTCGGTCGGCCAGCCGACCTCGACCCGGTTGGCCATGAGCGAGGTGACCAGATTCACCGCGGCGAGGGAGCCGAGCTCGTCGGCGGTGAGCGCGATGCTGGCCGGCGCCGGGTCCTCACCGGGCAGCAGCCGCGCGGCGGGCGGCCAGCTCGCCCCGAGCCGCTCGAGCATGGCGCGCAGCGCTGTGCGAGCGCCTTCCCCGAAGTGGTGGTCCTCGCGGGCGAAGACCTCGTGGGCGGAGGCCTCGCCCCAGGTGCGATCGGTCGGGCGCACCCGCAGGGAGGCGGTGGCGATCGTGTCCTCGCCGCGCTCGAAGGCGATGACCAGGCGATACGCGAAGGTGCGCGGGGGCTCGATACGCGGCCGCGGCTGTTCCGGCTCGTGTCCGTGTCGGCGCTGCGGGATGGTCGCCACCGCGGGGGCGTCGACCGCGAGCGCGGCGAGGAAGGCGTCGATCAGGGCATGGGCCTCGCGTGCGGGCACGTCGAGCTGCTCGGCCGCGACGCGCAGTTGCTGCTGGTCTCCGTCGGACGGTTGGGCGAGCGAGCCCGAGGCCATGAGGCGCAGCGCGATGATGGCCGGCCCCGCCCAGGCGCGCACCGATGCGTGGGCGTTCATCGCCCGGATACCGCCCGACAGCGGTCCGATGGCCTCATTGGCCGTGGCCTCGATCGGGCCCTGCGGTGCGTCGAAGACGAAGCGCGAGAGGGCGGGGTCCTCGTGCGCCACGAAGCGCACGGGATGCCGCAGCACGATCATCAGCTGCGTGGGGGTCGGCATCCCTCCATTGTCGGGCATGGGCCCAAGAGTCCCGCCGCGAGGTCGGCGTCATCTCACATGCGGCCGGTCTCCACAAAGCGCTGGTGCCAGCTGAGCGCCTCGTCCAGGAGGTGCGGTGTGTGCCGAGCTCGCGGCCGTGCCGCCTTGGCGCGGGCGACGTAGTCGCGTAACGCCTCGCGATACGACGGATGCGCACAGCGATCGATGATGCGCTCGGCGCGATCGGTAGGGGAGAGTCCGCGCAGATCCGCCAGTCCCTGCTCGGTCACGATGACGTGGACATCATGCTCGGTGTGGTCGACGTGGCTGGCCATCGGGACGATGGTGGAGATGGCGCCGTCCTTGGCCGTCGAGGGTGAGAGGAAGAAATTCAGATAGGCATTGCGGGTGAAATCGCCGCTGCCGCCGATGCCGTTCATGATCGACGAGCCCATCACATGGGTGGAGTTCACATGGCCGTACACGTCGGCCTCGATCATCCCGTTCATCGCGATCACGCCGAGACGCCGGATGAGCTCCGGGTGATTGGAGATCTCCTCGCTGCGCAACAGGATGCGACCCTTGTAGGCGTCGATGCGGTCCATGAACCGGGCCACGCCCTCGTCGGAGAGCCCGAAGGAGGTGGCCGATGCGGCGCGCAGCGTCCCGGAGTCGAGCAGGTCGAGCATCGCGTCCTGCAGCACCTCGGTGAAGGCCGTGAGCCCGCTGAACTCGCTGTCATCGAGGCCGGCGAGCACGGCATTGGCGACATTGCCGACCCCGGACTGGAGCGGCAGCAGCTCCGGGGGCATGCGTCCCGCTCGAACCTCGTGCCGAAGGAAGTCAAGGAGGTGGTCCGCGATCGCCCTGGACTCCTCGCCGGGCGGGCTGAAGGGGGAGTTACGGTCCGGCGCGTTGGTCTCCACGACGGCGACGACCCGCTCGGGGTCGACCCGCAGATAGGGCTCACCGATGCGCTCCATCGGTGCGGTGAGCTGCAGCGGTCGGCGGTGCGGCGGGAGAGCGGTGCCGTAGTAGACATCGTGGAAGCCCTCGAACGCGCGAGGCTGCCAGTGATTGACCTCCAGGACGATCCGGTCGGCCTGATCGAGCCAGGTCTTGTTGTTGCCTACCGAGCTGCTGGGCACCAGCAGGCCATCAGGCAGCGCGGCGGTCACCTCGACCACGGCGACGTCGAGGCGACCGTAGAAGCCGAACCACATCTGTTGTGCCGTATGGCTGAGATGGGCGTCGACATAGTCGACCTCGCCGCTGTTGATGAGCTCGCGCAGGGTCGGGTCGGAGTTGTAGGGGAGCCGGGTGGAGATGCCGTGCGCGCGAGCCAGGACGCCATCGGCATCCGGGGCGGTCGAGGCGCCGGTCCAGAGGCCGATGCGGAAGTCCTCGCCTCGATCGTGTGCGGACCGGATCCGGGAGGCGAGCGCAGCAGGGACGGCTTTGGGATAGCCCGCCCCGGTGAAGCCGCTCATCCCGACGTTGTCACCCGGGCCGATATGCGCGGCTGCCTCATCGGCGGTGGTCAGGCGGGCACGGAGAACGGGGCAGGACACGCGCGTCATGTGACGATCGTGCCCTGCCCCGTGGGTCAGCGTGCTCCGGGGTGACGCGATGCCAGCCTCGGTGCGTCCCGGATCACTCCGGCGATGCCGCCTGCTGTTCGGCGATCTGGCGTCGAACGTCGTCCATGTCGAGGTCCTTGACCGCGGTGACGACTTGATCGAGGGCCTCTGCCGGCAGCGCCCCGGGCTGGGAGAAGACCAGGATGCCGTCGCGGAAGGCCATCAGGGTCGGGATCGAGCTGATCTGTGCCGCGGCGGCGAGCTCCTGCTGGGCCTCGGTGTCGATCTTGCCGAAGGTGATGTCGGGGTGCTGCTCGCTCGCGGCCTCGAAGACCGGGGCGAACTGCTTGCACGGACCGCACCACGAGGCCCACCAGTCGACGAGCGTGATGCCCTCGCCGGTGACGGTCGACTCGAAGGTCTCCTTGGTCAGGTCGATGGTGCTCATAGGTACCTCTCGTCGGAAGCTTTCCTGGGTATAACGTCCAGGCACAGCACATCATTCCCTCGAGGTGTCACCGCCTCGGCGCGGATGACGATGCATCGCGGTTGTCATCACGACCTGAAGGCATCGAGTTCGGAGCGGTTCGAACGGATGATGATGCGTGGTGGCGGTCATGGCAGCCACCATGCATCATCATGAGTTCCCAGGGGCCTCGCCACGTCACCGCCAAGCGGGCATCATCGATCTATGAGCGAGCGAACCAAGGGATATCCCGTGCCGGCAGCGGCCGAGCGCCGGGGGATGAGGATCTTCGGGGTCGTGACCGCGTCATCGCTCGTGGTCGCGCTCGCCGCGTGCAGCGCGGGCGAGGATGCCACCCCGGACTCGACGCCGTCACCGGCTCCGACGACGACCGGCGAGGCGCCCACCACGGTGCCGCCATCCGTCGACACCGAGATCGCGGGTGACGTGAATGTCCCCTGGGGTATGGTCTTCGACGAGGACGGCACGGCCTTCGTGGCACAGCGGGACGATGCGTCGATCCTCGCGGTGGAGCCCGATGGAACGGTGACCGATCTCGGTGCCGTGGAGGGCGTGGAGCCCGGTGGTGAAGGCGGACTGCTCGGCCTCGCGCTGAGCCCCGATGGATCCAGGCTCTACGCCTATCTGACGTCCGCTGAGGACAACCGAGTCGTCCAGATGACGGTCGAGGGGGACACGCTCGGTTCAGTCGAACCGGTGCTGACCGGCATCGCCAAGGCGAACAACCACAATGGGGGAGCCCTGGCCTACGATGCCGACGATGACGTGCTCTTCGTCGCCACCGGAGATGCGCTCGATCCGGAGACCGCTCAGGACTCGTCGACACTCGAGGGCAAGATTCTCCGCATCACGCCCGACGGCACGCCAGCGCCGGGCAATCCCTTCGACAACGAGGTCTGGTCGCTGGGGCACCGCAATGTCCAGGGACTCGCCTTCGATGCCGATGGGCGCCTGTGGTCGAGCGAGTTCGGCGACAAGGGAGCCGACGAGCTCAATCTCATCGAGGCCGGGGGTAACTACGGATGGCCGGTTGTCGAGGGACAGAGCGATGACGAGCGTTTCGTGGCGCCGAAGGTCACCTGGCCCACCGATGAGGCGTCGCCCTCGGGGCTCGCGATCATCGGCGACACCGCTTATCTCGGAGCTCTGCGTGGCGAGCGCCTGTGGAGCGTGCCCCTGGACGGCGAACAGGCGGGTGAGCCCGAGGGCTATCTCGTCCAGGAGTACGGACGTATCCGAGCGGTCGCCGCGGCGCCGGACGGTTCACTGTGGATCGGCACCAGCAACACCGACGGGCGATCCGAGCCGGCCGCCGATGACGATCGTCTGCTCCGGCTCACGGTGACACAGCGCTAGGAAGGGTGCTTGCACACGAAGGAACCTGAGGATATCCTCATATTTCGGCGACACTAGATGGCTCACTCACTCCCTCGGTGGAGTCATAGGCGCCGTGGCGTCACGGCGTCGGCTCCCTCCTGGCGTCGCCCGACGCCGAAGACGCCCCCGGTCCATCGCGGCCGGGGGCGTCGTCGTGTTCCTGTGACACACGGATACGACAGTGCCCCCGTCCGTGATGGACGGGGGCACTGCGCTGTCCGAGTCAGCGTGGGCTACTCAGAGGGGCGGCGGGCCGCCCCCGGGTTGAGTCAGCGTGGGCTACTCAGAGGGGGCGGCAAGCCACCCCCGGCTCAGGCGAGCTCGTGCTCGCTCAGAGGGGGCGGATATTGGCGGCCTGGAGGCCCTTCTGACCCTGCTCGACGTCGAACTCGACCTTCTGCTCCTCGTTCAGCGAGCGGTAGCCGGACGACTGGATCGCCGTGTAGTGGGCGAAGACATCCTCGCTGCCATCGTCGGGGGCGATGAAGCCGAAGCCCTTCTCAGCGTTGAACCACTTGACGGTTCCCGTTGCCATGGTGTTCTCCTCATTTACTTTCTTGGCGAAGGCCGCCTCCGGCCGGAGGCGACGGTCGCGACGCACATCCAACCTCGAGAGGAACCACACCCCGAATCAGGACGGGTACTGCATTCATCTGGTCCAACGTCGTGCAACTGCTCCCCATCCTATGCCACGGGTGGTGCCGCTGGGTACCTCGACCGGCCGAGAGGGATGAACATCTCGTGGACCGGGGTCATCTAGTAGCCCATAGTGACTAGTTCTTCATAACCATCCCGTGGAGAAGTGACCAAGGCCTCGGCCGGGCGCCCCACCGGCAGAGGCCTCCACCGATGGTTCGAGCTGGACCGACCTGGAGGCCACGATCGGTGGTGAGCCGATCGGCGCCGACCGATGCCCATGAAGGACACCGCGCAGGCGAAGGCGACGGCGTACACGGCCCGGGGCTGCCGGACCATGTCGGTGAAGGAGTGGTCAGTGGAAGTCATAGGTCCTGACGAAGTTCTCGAGTGCGGGGAGTGCGGCGGCGATCGAGGCCCGGTCGTCGTCGGAGAGTCGATCGAGCGCCTCTCCGATCAACTCGTCATACTGGGCGCGGCGGCGTGTCACCAGGCCCGCGTTCTCCATGCGGCGCACGAGCGCTGTCATGGCGGGCTGGCTCACGGCCTCGCGTTCGGCCAGGGTCGTGATCCGCTGCGGACCGTGTTCGTAGAGGAGCGTCAGGGTGCCGCCCGCGGCGCGGCTCAAGGAGCCACGTGGGGTGCGGCGCACGATGGCATGGGCCTCGGGGATGCGGGACTCAGCCGGCGACGACGCCACCGGTGAGGCGGCGGAAGGCGTAGGTGATGAACAGGCCGCCGATCGGCGCGGTGAACAGTACGCCGACGAAGCAGGCGATGACACCGGCTCCCGCGATGATGCCGCCTAGCAGGACACCGACGAGTGCCATGCCGAGATTGATCTGATAGACCCCGAAGCTGGCCTTGATGGACTCCCATGGCGACAATCCGCGGTCGGCCATCATATAGGTCGAGTACGCCGCTCCGAAGACGAAGATCAGGCCGGGAACGATGCACAGGATGAGGCCCACGATCGTCAGCACCCAGGTCAGCAGGCCGAGCAGGATGGCCGGTCCGATGAGATCGGTCTTGAACAGATCGCCGATATCGGGCCGGCGCCCATCGGCGATTGCGAGGAACATGCGGACCAGGTTCAGCGTGAGGGGTGCGACGATGATCGCCGTCAGGAGTCCGCCCACGAGATTCCAGACTCCGGTGGCGGCGCTGAAGCGCAGAGCGTCCGCGGTCGTCATGGTCGACGAGTCCTCGCCGATGGTGGGCAGGGTCGTGGCCGTGCTGATCGCACCGGAGATGGCCGAGATGATCAGGACGCTGAGGACCAGGGGACCGAGATTCTCCTTGAAGCGCGCCCACGCCCAGGAGAAGGCGGCGGCGACTTCGTAGCCCCCCGACGGAGGTGGAGGGCCTTGCGGCGGATATCCACTGTCGGGACCGCCCGGAGGCGGAGGATAGTGGTCGGACATGAACTCGTCCTCTCGGTCGGTCGTTGCTCCACCACAATGTAGAGCAGATCCGCCCCGATGTCAGCCGGAGGCCGACGGCACCGCGCCGGCCGTCAGAACTCCTCGTGTGTGGCGGGGTCGCCGCCGATGCGGGCATCGCGATCGAGCTCGGCGATGCGCTGCAGGTCCTCGTTGTCAAGCTCGAAGGAGAAGATCGCGAGGTTCCCGGAGAATCGCTCGGGCGTCGCCGACTTGGGGATCGGCGCGGCGCCGATCTGCACGTGCCAGCGCAGCACCACCTGTCCGGCGTCGACACCGTGCTTGTCGGCGATCTCGGCGATCGTGGGATTCTGCAATAGGTCCGAGCCGCGTCCGAGCGGGCTCCACGACTGGGTCACGATCCCCAGCCGTGCGTCGATCTCCCGTTGCTGCGACTGCGGGAAGTAGGGATGCAGCTCGATCTGGTTGACCGCGGGCGTCACACCGGTCTCGGCGATGATCCGGTCGAGATGCTCGGACTGGAAGTTCGAGACACCGACCGACCGGACGAGACCCCGCTCGCGCAATTCGATCATGGCCTTCCACGTGTCGACATAGCGGTCGACCCGGGGCAGCGGCCAGTGGATGAGGTAGAGATCCACGTAGTCCAGTCCCAGTCGCTCCAGCGAGCCCTCCAGTGAGGCGATCGTGGCGTCATACCCCTGGTCGTCTCCGGGCACCTTGGTGGTGACGAAGAGTTCCTCGCGCGGTACGGAGGATGCGGTGATGCCCTGTCCCACGGACTCCTCGTTCTCGTACCGTTTGGCGGTGTCCAGCAGCCGGTAGCCGGTGTCGATCGCGGCCTCGAAGACGGCCGGGTCGTGGATCGAGTAGGTGCCGAAGCCCAGGCGCGGCATGCGGTGTCCGTCATTGAGCTCGAGCACGGGAGAGAGGGGCATGTGTCCACCGTACTTCGCGTCTGGAGAGGATGCTGCGGTACATTCAGCCCGACCGATGCTGAGAAAACGCTAAGAGAAGACAAGAAGAGGTACCGCTGTGGATCTGAAGAATCTGAGCCCGTTCAGCCTGGGCGCACTGGGCGCGGGCATCCTGGCTTTCATCCTGTCACTGTTCGATAGCTATGTGACGGTCTCGGCCGGGGGATTCGGTTCCGCCGGGACCAATGCCTGGACGAGCTTCGCCACCCTCGGCATGCTGCTGGTCGTCGCCGCGACCGCGCTGATCGCCGTCCGGGTCTTCGCCGGCCAGGTGCTGCCTCCGGTGGCGCCCTGGTTCCTGGTGAGCGCGGTCGCCGCGGGAGTGGGCACCTTCCTGCTCATCCTGCGCGCCTTCACCGGCGGCGGCAGCGTTCCGTCCGGTCTCGGCGTGAGCGTGGGCCCCGGATGGTCGGGCTGGCTGCTGTTCGTGGCCGGCATCGTCCTGACGGTGTGCGCCGTGCTCGACTCGCGCGCCACGGGGGAGAAGCTCCCCGACTTCAGCGGTCAGAAGCCCGCCGACGACAACTGAGTCCGTCCGACGGTACGCCGTCCTTCGCCGGTCAGCCGGTGAAGGGCGGTCGTGCGTCCAGGGTGACCGAGCGGCGGCCGGCCCAGCGCCAGGTCCGCGCGACGGCGTCCCGATCCTCCTCGGTCACCAGATTGCCCATGACGCGCAGGGCGATCGTCATGAGCACGTGACTGCGCATGCCGATCGGCCCGAGTGCGGGCAGCAGTCCCGGCACCGTGATGAGACCGGCGAGCCTCCGGGCGATGGAGAAGGCCTCACCGTAGCGCGAGGTGAGGAGCGCGGGCCAGGTGGTGCGCGGGGCGTCGCCGAGGACGAGGACCTCGGCGGCCTCGCGGCCGGTCTCCAGTCCGTAGTCGATGCCCTCCCCGTTGAGGGGGTTCACACAGCCAGCCGCATCGCCGACGAGCATCCAGTTCGGTCCGGCGACACCTGAGACCGCCCCACCCATCGGCAGCAGCGCCGAGGTCGGGAGGCGCAGCTCGGCCCCCAGATCCCACTCCTGGCGCCGGAGCCCCGCGTAGTACTCCATCAGCGGGCGGATCTGCAGACTCGCCGGACGCTTGGAGGTCGCCAGCGCTCCGACACCGAGGTTCACCTCGCCGTCGCCGAGCGGGAAGATCCACCCATAACCGGGCAGGAGTTCGTGGTCCTCGCCGCGCAGCTCGAGGTGCGAGGAGATCCACGGGTCATCGGAGTGGCCCGACTTGACGTAGCTGCGTCCGGCGATGCCGTAGGCCGTCTCGCGGTGCCATTCCCGTCCGAGGACGCGGCCCAGCGGCGATCGCACGCCATCGGCGACGATGAGCCGCCGGCACGCCACGGTGTGCTCGGTCTTGTCCGGTCCGACCAGGAAGACGACACCGTCGACCGCGCCGGCCGACCAGGTCACGTCCACCGCGCGGGCATCCTCCAGCGGGCGGGCACCGGCGTCCACCGCGGTGCGGAAGATCCGGTCGTCCAGCTCGGTGCGCGGGACGGCGGATCCGTGGTCGGGCAACGAGCCACCCGGCCACGGGAGGAGGAGCTGCTGGCCGAAGCCGTTGGCGCGTAAACCCCGGTTGACGGTGTGCCCACGGACCCAGTCGCCGAGACCCAGCCGATCGAGCTCGGCGACCGCGCGAGGGGTCAGGCCGTCCCCGCAGGTCTTGTCGCGGGGGAAGCTGGCGGCATCGGCGAGCACGACATCGAGTCCGAGGCGCGCGGCCCAGGCCGCTGCCGCGGACCCGGCCGGTCCGGCGCCGACGACGAGCACATCGGTGGAGGCGGGCAGCGTCATGGCCTCATTCTCCCATCCGCCGCCAGCCCGCCGATGGGCGGTGAGTAGGCGTCCCTTCTCACCGCCCCGCTGCCTCAGTAGGTGGGTTCGCGGCGCTTGAGCTGACCGATGACCGTCAGGGTGAGCGGCAGCACGCAGATCTCGACGAGCACCTTGAACAGCACGCCGACGATGAAGTAGTTGAGGAAGACGCCGAAGGACGTGATGCCGATGGCGGTGGCGGCGATGGCGCAGAAGATCAGCGTATCGGCCGTCTCTCCGACCCCGGTCGAGGCGATGAGCCGGCCGACGAGCCCGCGCTCGGCGGTGCGCTCCTTGAGCTTCACCAGCACCCACGCGTTGAGGAACTGGCCGACGAGGTAGCCTGCGAGGCTCGCGACGACGATCTGGCCGACCGGCCCGGCGACTGCCTCGAAGGCCGCTTGGTTCTCGTAGAAGGAGGCCGCGGGCGCGTGCTGGACGAGCCAGAACGTCACGGCCGTGAGGATCGCCATCGCGAACCCCACGATGATCGCGCGCCGCGCGGCCTTGAAGCCGTAGACCTCGCTGATGACATCACCGAGGATGTAGGCGACCGGGAAGAGGATCGCACCGCCGTCGGTGACGATGGGCCACAGCTGGACCGAGCCGATCGAGAACGCGCCCGAGCCGATCTCGATGCCCTTCGTGGCGGCGATATTCGAGACCACGAGCACCACACAGAACATGGCGATCGCGATGTCGTAATAGGAGGAACCGCGCGAGGCGAAGCGCACGGCAGGTTTCGGCGAGGTTGCCTGCGGGGTCATGCCGTCGCCTGCCAGGAAGACCGACGATGGGCAGGCGTCGGCATGACGTCCCCGGTGATTCGCTCGCTGCGCTCGCTCATGATGGACTCGATCCTCTCACGGACCGTAGAAGCGGCCGAGGGTGTCGGCCTTGAAGGCGTGATAGGTGCCGTCGTCGATCGAGGCGCGGATGTCGTCGACGAGCTTCACCATGAAGCGCTCGTTGTGGATCGTGCACAAGGTCGCGCTGAGCATCTCATTCGTCTTGAACAGGTGATGCAGATACGCCTTGGTGTAGTGCGCGCAGGTGTAGCAGTCGCACGCATCGTCGATGGGGGAGAAGTCGCGACGGGAGGCGGCGACATCGAGGTTGTAGCGGCCTCGACGCGTGTAGACGCGCGAGGATCGCGCGACCCGCGACGGCGTGACGCAGTCGAAGGTGTCCGCGCCGTTCTCGATCCCCTCGAAGAAGTCATCGGGCTCGCCGATGCCGAGCAGGTGGCGCGGCTTGTCCTCGGGCAGCTCATCGACCACCCACCGGCAGATCGTGCCGAGGTTCTCCTTCTCGATCGCGCCGCCGATCCCGAAGCCGTCGAAGGGGAGGCCGGCGAGGTCGCGGGCCGCCTTGCGTCGCAGATCCTCGTACTGGGCACCCTGCACGACGCCGAAGAGCGCCTGGTACGGCTTGTCGGCGCGTTCACGGGTGAGCTTCTCGTGCTCGGCGATGCATCGCTCGGCCCAGGCCTGGGTCCGCGCGAGGGACTCCTCCTGGTAGCCGCGGGTGTTCATCAGCGTCGTCAGCTCATCGAAGGCGAAGATGATGTCGGCGCCCAGCTGGTGCTGGATGCGCATCGAGACCTCGGGGGTGAACCGGTGGCGTGAGCCATCCAGATGGCTCTTGAAGGTCACGCCGTCGTCGTCGACGTGGGCGAGCCGCTCCTTGCCCTTCGCGATCACGTCGTCGCGCGCGACGCGTGTGCTGTCCATCGAGAGGGTCTTCTTGAAGCCGACGCCCAGGCTCATGACCTGGAAGCCGCCGGAGTCGGTGAACGTCGGCCCCGGCCAATTCATGAACCGTCCGAGCCCGCCGGCCTCGTCGACGATATCCGCGCCGGGCTGGAGGTAGAGATGGTAGGCATTGGCCAGCAGCGCCTGGGCACCCAGCTCGGCCATGCTCTCGGGGAGCACCGACTTGACCGTCGCCCGCGTGCCGACCGGGATGAACGCCGGCGTGCGGATCTGGCCGTGGGGCGTGGTGATGACGCCCGAGCGGCCCGGCGCGTCCTCGATACGGTGGTCGATGCTGAACACCGGGTCATTCTCCCACCGGGGTCGCGACCGGGGGACGGGCCGGCTCGGCGAGTGTGCGAGTCGCGGCGAAGGCGGGACGTCACCAGGGCCGGCCGACGCCGCCGATCGCGCCGAGCCAGCAGACATAGCCGCAGAGGACGGCCACTGTGATGAACAGCGTGTTCCAGACGACGGCGGGCAGGACGGTCAGCCGGGCCAGCACGGCGGCATCGCTGGACAGATCGCGTCGGCGTCGTCGAGTCACGGCCAACTCGATCGTGGCGCGCAGACCGCCCAGCACGAGGAACCACGCCACCGCGTAGCCGGTGAGACGGGCCCACTCCGGATCGTCGACACGCGTCTGCAACAGCCAGACCCCGCCACCGCACACCAGCAGTACGAGGAGCCCGAACCAGTTCCGGATGACGAGCACCATCGCCGCCACCACGCCGAGAACGGCCCACCAGGCCCACACCTCGCGCTCGGCGAGGACCAAGAGCATCATCGACACGCCGAGCAGCGGCGGGGCGGTGTAACCGGCGAAGGCCGTGACGATCATGCCCGGCCCGTGCGGCCGGCCGATCGACTCGGTGATGCCCGAGGTGTCGCGGTGAAGCCTGATCGCCCGGACCCTGCGGCCGGTAGCCAGAGCCACCGCCGCGTGACCGGCCTCGTGTACCAGCGTGACGGCGTGACGGGTCAGCCGCCACGCCGGCGGCACGAGGACGGCCAGCACAGCGACCGCCGCGCCGATCCACGCCGGATCGGGCACGGATTCAGTCGCTCGGGCGATCGACGAGCTCGACGCGGGTACCGTCGCGGTCGCTGGCACCCATCGCGGCCGCCATGCGGTGATGCACGGCGCCCTCGCGGTGACGGCTCTGACGATCGAGCGTGAGACCGAGGGCCGTCTGCGCCCATGCGCTCGTCGGCTCCAGCTCGACGAGGCGGCGGAAGGCGTCCTCGGCCGGCTTGAGCAGGGCGGCGGCGAACTGGGCCCGCCCGTACAGCTCCCAGGCGGCGGCGTTGCCGGGCTCGGCCTCCAGCACGGGCCCGAGCACCCGGCCGGCCTCGCGTGGGAAGCGCGAGTCGAGCAGTTCCTCGGCCAGGCGGAACGCCTCGAGAAGGTCCATCGCCGCGATCATGTCGTCGGTCAACGTGGGCTTCATGTAGATGGTCACAGCGCCTCCTTCGGTCGCACTGATCCCAACGTCATTCCGCGGGCGCTGATTCCCCGCCCTCATTGGGCTGCGGCGGCTGGGTGGGGGCCTGGGTCGTGGGAGCCGCGGTGGTCGGGGAGGTGGCCGTCGGCGCCTGGGTCGTGGGAGCGCTCTGGGTGGGTGCGGTGGACGTCGGATCCGCGGACGGCTCTGTGCCCTCCTCCGCGGGAGCCGGGGTGCGCTCGGCACCGCCCCCGGAGGAGCTGACGGGCACGATGGTGGGATTCGAGGAGTTGCCGTAGGACTTGCCCGTGGACACCTCATACACCCCGATGATGACCACGGCCGCGAGCAGCGTCGCCCCGCTCACGAGGGCGATCGAACGCCAGTTGAGACGCTGCAGGCGCTCCTTCCAGGAAACCGGGTCGGCCTTCGCGGTCGCGATCTCGCTGCCGTGCTCGGACGTCGTGTCGTCGCCCGTGCTCTCGATCACGCTGCCCTGGTCGGTCAGCAGCGTCTTGCTGCGCTGGACACCCCGTTCGAGGCTCGAACGGTAGAGCGCAGTGGCGATACCGGCGACGATGCTGCCCACCGCGGCACCGATGAGCGTGCCGGCGACGCCGAGCCAGGACGCCATCCACGCGGACGTCATCGCGGCGAGCGCACCGGCCACTAGCTGCAGACCGGAGAGATCGGCGAGGGGTCCTGTGCGAGGCATGCCCTCGATGCTACCCAGCGGTACCGCTGGACCTAAGAGGTTCCGGCGGAACCTCTGGGTGACACCGATGACACTCCGTCAGAGCGTCCCGTGGTGTCGGCCGGGTTCTGTCGGTGGCGCTCGTTATCGTCGAGACATGCGATTCGTGGCCACTGCTGACTGGCAGCTCGGCATGCCCGCGTCGTTCCTGCCCGATGAGGCACGCGCCCGGTTCGCGCAGGCGCGGATCGACGTGGTGAGGCGTATCGGCGAGGTCGCGGCGGAGTGGGGAGCGGACTTCGTCGTGGTCGCCGGGGACGTCTTCGACTCCAATCAGCTGCACCGCTCGGTGGTGGCGAGGGCCTTCGACGCCCTCGCCGACTGGTCGGTGCCGGTCTACCTGCTGCCGGGCAACCACGACTGTCTCGATGCCGCCTCGATCTATCGCTCCGCAGAGTTCACCGGGGCGGTCCCCGCGGGAGTCCGGGTGCTGGACGCGCCCGGTGTCTACGAGGCGACACCTGAGGTGGAGCTGGTGGCGGCGCCGTGGTTCGGCAAGCGCCCGCTCACCGACCTGGTCGCCGATGTGCTCGCCGACCTTCCCGAGCCGGGCGGTCGTCGCCGGGTGCTCATCGGTCACGGTGGCCTGCTCGGCATCGACCGGGACGATCCGGCCGCGATCGACCTGGCGGCGCTGACGGGGGCGCTGGCCGATCGACGCCTCGATGTCGCCATCCTGGGGGACCGCCACTCCACCACCGAGGTGGCCGATCGCCTCTGGTATCCCGGAGCTCCGGAGGTGACACGGCATCGGGAGACTGATCCGGGCCAGGTGCTGGTGGTGGATCTGGACGTACGCACCGGCCGCGTCGAGGTCACGCCGGTGCGGGTCGGCCGGTGGACCTTCCTCACCCATGAGGCGCCGCTGAACGGCGACACCGATCTCGATGATCTGGAGCGTGATCTGGAACGTCTGCCGGACAAGCACCTCACCGTGGTGCGTCTGACACTGACCGGCACGTTGACGATCCCGCAGCGGGCGAGGCTGGACGACCTGCTGGGGCGCGCGGCCGACCGTTTCGCCCATATCTTCGTCTGGCAGCGTCGCAGCGAGCTGGCGGTCCGCGGCGAGGCGGCCGATTTCAGCGAGTTGGGGCTCACCGGTTTCGCCGCCGAAGCGGTGGCAGAGCTCACCGAGGAGCTGAACGGTCCGGCGGGCGGGGAGGCGGCGGACGCCCTCGGACTGCTCTACCGGCTCACCGGTGCCGCGGAGGTAGGCCGATGAGACTCCTTCGCATGCGGCTCGAGCACTTCGCCGGCATCGACGGGCCGCTGAACATCGACTTCGCCGAGCAGGGGATCACCGTCATCGAGGGGCCGAACGAGACCGGCAAGTCCTCCATCGTGGGGGCGCTACGACTCGTCCGCGATTTCAAGGCCTCGTCGCAGGCCGCCGAGGTGCGGGCCGTGCGGCCGACCCACGTCCAGGCCGACCCTTCGGTCGAGATCGAGCTGCGCACGGGGCCCTACCACCTCACCTACGCCAAGACCTTCGCCCGCAAGGGCGCTACGCAGCTGACCGTCCACGCGCCCGCAGCCGAGAGTCTCACCGGCGATGCCGCGCATGATCGCGCCACGGCGATCCTCGCCGAGACCACCGATCTCGCGCTGTGGTCCGCGCTGCAGGCAACCCAGGGGGAGCCGCTCGCGCAGCCCGTGCTTGCCACGCTGGCACCCCTCCATACCGCCCTGGCGTCCCTCGGCGGAGAGGAAGCGGTCGGCGGCCACGATGAGCTGATGCAACGTGTCGAGGCCGAATATCTGACCTACTACACGCCGACCGGACGGCCCACAGGCGAGCACGCCAGGCTGGCCGGGGAGTTGACCGAGGCCGAGGCGCGGGCGAGTCAGGCGGAGGAGGCCCTCAGCGAGATCGCCCGCCTGACCGAGAGTCACGAACGCCTCGTCCTGCGCCGCGAGGAGCTGACCGGAGCCATCGCCACGCAGCGCAAGGAGGTCGACCGCCTCGCCGAGCGGTGCGCCGAGTTGGATCAGCTGCGCCAGGAGCTGCAGGAGGCGCGGCGCATCGCCGAGGGGGCCGACCAGACCCTCGCCATCCGACAGAAGGCCGCCGAGCGCCGGACGCAGCTCATCGCCGAGCTCGACGAGGCCCAGCGGGCCCGCCGGGAGGCCGAGTCGGACGCGACCATGGCCGCCACGGCCCTGGAGGAGCACGAGGCGCAGACCGGTTCGGAGGATCCGGACACCGCCATCGATGCCGCCAGGTCCGAACTGGACCTGGCGGCGGACGAGCAGGAGCGCGCTCGCGCCCAGCAGGAGCTGGAGCAGGCGCTGCGGCGCCTCGACGAAGCTCGGGCGGCGCAGGCGGCACGGGACGAGGCTCGCGCCGTGCTCCGCGAGAATGCCGTCGACGAGGAGTCCGTCCAGCGCCTCCAGGACGATCACCTGCGCTGGCAGACGGCTGCCGCCCGCAGCGCGGGCGCCGCTCCGACGGTGACCCTCGAGCGCCTGGGCGATCTGCCCGTGCTGCTCGACGGACAGGAGGACGAGGTCCGCGAATATCCCGTGGTCCGGCCGGTGGTCGTCGAGGTGCCTGGTGCCGCCCGGGTCACGATCAGCCCGCCGGCCCCGCTGGCCGAGGAGGTCGCGGAGGCCGATCGCCTGCGCCGCGAGTATCAGCGGGCCTGCGAGGCCCTGGGGGTCGCCGACCTGGAGGAGGCACGGACCCGGGCCCGCATGCGCACGGAGCAGGAGCGTCTCCTGGCCGACAGCACGGCCGAACTGCGTCGGGCACTCGGCCAGGACGACTCGCTGGCGCAGCTGGAGGAGCGGGTCGAGTACTGCCGAGAACGCGTCGGCGCGGACGAGCCCCCCGATCCGGAGACCGCGGCCGAGCGGCACCGGAAGGCCATCGAGGCCTATCAGCGAGCATTGACCGTTGCCGAGGACTCGCGCGTTGAGCGGCGCCGGGCCTTCGAGATCGGGCAGCAGCTGCGCGAGCGCCTGGTGCGCGCGGGGACTGCCGCAGAGCACGTGCGTGCTCGCGCCGAACGGGCCGCCGCCGTGCTGGCCGCGGATCGGGCCCAGGCCGACGATGCGACGGTCGCGGCTGCGGCCGAGGAGGCGCGAGAGGCCGCGACCCGCGCGTTCGCCGCGGTGGCCCGGGTCGAGGCTGTGCTCAACGACCACGGTGCCGACGAGCTCGCCTCGGAGATCGACGCTCGCACCGACGCATTGGAGACTGCCGAGCATCGCTTGCGAGAGCTGGACCACGAGATCATCGCGGTGGAGGCCACGTTGGAGGTCCGCGGTGGCGAGGGCCTCCAGGATGCGGCCAACCGTGCTGCCGAGGCGGTCGCCGATCTGCGCCGACGCTGGGTGTCGGTCGACACTCGCGCTCGCGCTGCCCGCCGCCTGCACCTGACCCTGACCGATCATGCCCAGCGTGCCCGCCGTCGCTACGTCGGGCCCTTCCGCACCGCGATCGCCGAGCTCGGCCGGACCGTCTTCGGTCCCGGCTTCGATGTCGAGATCGGTGAGGACCTGAGCATCCTCACCCGTACGCTCGACGGTCGGACGGTCCCCTTCGAATCCCTGTCCGGGGGCGCCAAGGAGCAGCTAGGCGTCCTCGGTCGGGTCGCCACGGCGCGGCTGGTCGACGACGATCACGGTGCACCGGTGATCCTCGACGATATCCTCGGCTATGCCGATCCGCTGCGCCGCCAGCGTGTGCTGGCGATGCTGCGGCAGGTGGCGCGCGAGGGCCGGGTCCAGATCATCGTGCTCACCTGTGAGCCGAGCCGCTTCGATCTCCTGGTCCCCGACGCCACCCGGCGCCTGGGATAGGGGCAACGGGTTCTCGGTCAGGCCAGGGCCTGCTCGATATCGGCGAGGAGATCGTGCTGGTCCTCGATACCCACCGATAGCCGAACGAGGTCGTTGGGTACCTCGAGGGCCGAACCGGCGGTCGAGGCGTGGGTCATCGCGCCGGGATGCTCGATGAGCGATTCGATGCCGCCGAGACTCTCGGCGAGCGTGAAGATCCGCGTCCGCGAGCAGAAGTCGAGTGCCGCCTGGCGTCCACCCGCGAGCCGCAGCGAGATCATGCCTCCGTAGCGCCGCATCTGCCGCTGTGCCGCCTCGTGCCCCGGATGCTCGGGGAGCCCCGGATAGAGCACCCGGCTCACCGCGGCATGTCCGAGCAGCAGATCGACGATCGCCTCAGCGTTGTCGCAGTGCTTCTCCATGCGCAGGGCGAGGGTCTTCGCTCCCCGCATGGTCAGATATGCGTCGAAGGGGCCTGGCACACCGCCGGCGCCGTTCTGCAGGAAGGCGAAGCCGGCATCCAGCTCCTCGTCATCGGTGATCAGCGCGCCGCCGACCACATCGGAGTGGCCTCCGAGGTACTTGGTGGTCGAATGCAGCACCACGTCGGCACCGAGCTCCAGCGGCTGCTGCAGATAGGGGGAGGCGAAGGTGTTGTCGACGACGAGGCGCACCCCCGCGGTGCGGGTGACCTCAGCGGTCGCGGCGATGTCGCCGATATTGAGCAGCGGATTGGTGGGGGTCTCGATCCAGACGGCCTTGGTGTCGCCGGTGATCGCAGCCCGGATCGCATCGACGTCGTTGACGGCCACCGGCGTGTAGCTGATGCCCCAGTGGGTGAACACCTTGTCGATCAGCCGGAAGGTGCCGCCATAGGCGTCATCGGGGATCACCAGATGGTCGCCGGGCTTCAGCAGCGTGCGTAGCGCGGCATCGGTGGCCGCCATCCCCGAGCTGAAGGCGCGGCCGTAGCGGCCCTGTTCGAGCGCGGCGAGATTGCCTTCCAGAGCCGCGCGGGTCGGGTTGCCGGTGCGGGCGTACTCGTATCCGCCGCGCATCCCGCCCACACCGTCCTGCGCGAAGGTCGAGCTGGCGTAGATCGGCACGTTGACCGCGCCGTTCTCGGCATTCGGCTCATAGCCAGCGTGGATCGCTCGTGTCGCGAAGCCGTGCTCAGGAGTCGTCATACATGTGCTCCCAACAGGTCGAGGCGGGTGAGGACACCGAGCGGGATGCCCTCGTCGATGACGAGGAGAGCGTCCCGCTCGCTCAGGGCGGACAGTCCGGCGGCCAGATCCTCACCGGCGCCGATGAGGGGAAGTGAGGGCTCCATGTGATCGGCGACCGCATCGGTCAGCTGGGCGCGACCCTCGAAGACGGCGCTCACGAGCTCACGTTCGCTCACGCTGCCGGCCACCTCGCCGATCACGACCGGCGGCTCCGGTCCGACCACTGGCATCTGTGAGACGCCATACTCACGCATGATCTCGATCGCATCGCGCACGGTCTCCGAGGGATGCGTGTGGACGAGCGCGGGGATGCTCCCGGACTTGCGGCGCAGGAGGTCGCCGATCGAGGTCTGCGCGCTCTCACCGCTGAGCGGCGTGCGCAGGAAGCCGTAGGAGGCCATCCAGTCGTCATTGAAGATCTTGGTGAGGTAGCCGCGGCCACCGTCGGGCAGCAGCACCACGACGATGTCATCAGGATCGGCCTGCTCCGCCACCCGGATCGCCGCGACGACCGCCATGCCGCAGGAGCCGCCGACGAGCAGACCTTCCTCGCGGGCCAGCCGGCGGGTCATCTCGAAGGAGTCGGCATCGGAGACTGCGATGATCTCGTCGGGCACCGAGGGGTCGTAGGCCGTGGGCCAGAAGTCCTCGCCGACGCCCTCCACGAGGTACGGGCGTCCGGTGCCCCCGGAGTACACCGAGCCGACGGGATCGGCGCCGACGACCTTGATGGCCGGGTTCTGCTCCTTCAGATAACGCCCGGCACCCGTGATCGTGCCACCGGTGCCGACACCGGCCACGAAGTGGGTGACGCGGCCATCGGTGTCATCCCAGATCTCCGGACCCGTGGTCTCGTAGTGCGAGGCGGGGCCCGCCGGATTCGAGTACTGGTCGGGCTTCCAGGCGCCCTCCGTCTCACGTACGAGGCGATCGGAGACCGAGTAGTAAGAGTCCGGGTGCTCAGGGGGGACGGCGGTGGGGCAGACGACGACCTCCGCACCGTAGGCGCGCAGCACATTGCGCTTGTCCTCGCTGACCTTGTCCGGGCAGACGAAGACGCAGTGATAGCCGCGCTGCTGCGCGACGAGGGCGAGCCCGACCCCGGTATTGCCCGAGGTCGGCTCGACGATGGTGCCGCCCGGTTGCAGAGCCCCGCTCGCCTCGGCCTCGTCGACCATCTTGACGGCGATGCGATCCTTGGCGCTCCCTCCTGGGTTCAGGTACTCGATCTTGGCGGCGATGGTCGCGCCGCCGACGGGGGAAACGGAGTTGAGCCGGACCAGGGGCGTGCCCCCGATGAGGTCGACGACGTGGTCTGCGATGGGCATGCCACCATTGTGTCAGCCTCGTGGTGCGCCGCGCCCGGGGTCAGGAGCGCAGCGGTCGACCGTGCTCGTCGATCGGCCGGCCGACGAGGATGAGGATGCCGTCGATGAAGGGCCAGAGCGCGCCAAGCCCGCAGGTGACCAGGGTGACGACGAGCTGGATCACGCCCAGGCTCATGTCGCCCATGTACATCCTTCCGATGCCCAGCGGGACGAGGATCTGGAGGAGACCGGCGATGATCTTGGAGCGGTCCGAGTAGGGCGCCCCGGTCGAGGGTTCGCGTCCGTAGGGGGCGTCCGGGGACGGCCCCCACCAGCCCGGTCCAGGGGGACCGGGCTGGTGGGGCGGGGGATAGGACATCAGACGACGGCCCCGTCGCCACGACCGTTGTCGATCGTGGAATAGGGGTCGACGGCTCGCTTCTGCGCGTCCTTCTCCGGGTTGAAGGGGAACCGCTCCTCCAGCAGGACCGCCAGCGATGTCGCGGTGAAGATCGTCGACAGCACGCCCAGAGACAGGCCGATGATGATCGCCAGCGAGAAGTCGGTGAGCGAGTCACCGCCGATCACCGCCAGCGCCCCCAGGATGAATAGCGCGCTGAGCGTGGTGTTGATCGTCCGCGGGATGGTCTGCAGCACCGCGTCGTTGACGAGTTGCCGCAGATGTGATTGGGCCCGCAGGCCTGTGTGTTCTCGGATGCGGTCGAAGACGACGATCGTGTCGTTGACGACCAGGCCGATGATGGACAGGATCGCCGCGAGGAAGACACTGTCGATCGTCTTGCCCCACCAGGCGAAGATGCCGACCACCATCAGCACGACCGAGGCCATCGACACCTGCGCGGCGAGGGCCCAGGTCCAGCGGAATCGCCAGCCGAGGTAGATCAATTGCGCCGCGATGGCGATCGCGAAGGCGAGGAGGGCCTTGTTGCGCAGCTCGGTGCCGAGGCTCGGCCCGACCTGTTCGTCGCGGATCTGCTCGACCTCCCCGCCGACCGAGACGACGGCGTCGCGGATCTGGCCGACCTGTTCGTCGTCGACATCCTCCGTGCGGATGGTGATGTTCTCGCCGCCGCCGTCGCTGGACGACTCCTGCACGACGGCATTCGGGAAGCCCGCGTCGCTGACGGCTTCGCGGACCGTCTCGGCGTTGACGGTCTGCGTCGTGGAGTACTCGATGATGCGGCCGCCCGTGAAGTCGACGCCGAGGTTCAGTCCCTTGCCGAAGACACCGACGAGGGCCACCATCGCGATGCCCGCGGTGACGACGATCCAGACACCGGCGCGCTTCACGATGAACGGCCCGCGTTCATTGATGAACCGGCGGATGCTGCCGGTCCCGGCGATACCGCTGACCGGCGGACGCTTGCTGACGAAACGCCGGCGAACCGCCCACTCCGCCAGCACACGTGCCACGACGAGTGCGGAGATCATCGAGGCGAGCACACCGATGGTCAGCGTGACGCCGAAGCCGCGGACCGAGCCGGTGGCGAAGAAGAACAGCAGCATGGCGGCGAGGATCGTGGTGATATTGGAGTCGATGATCGCCGACCACGCCTTGTTGAAGCCGGTGGTGAGAGCCGGACTGAGTCCGGCCTTGGGATGTTCTTCGTATTCCTCGCGCGCTCGTTCGTAGACGAGGACATTGGCATCGATCGCCAGGCCGATCGCGAGCACGAATCCGGCGAGGCCGGGCAGGGTCAGCGTGGCGCCGAGCCAGACGAGGATGCCGTAGGCGATGAGTGTGTAGGTCGCCAGCGCGAGCGTGGCCATGAAGCCCACCAGGCGGTAGACGAAGACGATGAAGAGCGCGGTCAGGGCGAGGCCGATGAGCGCGGCGGTGACCGAGGCGTCGATCGCGGCGGCACCGAGGGTCGGGCCGATCGTGCGCTGCTCGATCGTGTCGACGGGCACCGGCAGAGCGCCGCCCTTGATCAGCACCGCGAGGTCGTCGGCCTCGGACTGGGAGAAGTCACCGGTGATGGACGTGCTGTTGCCGCCCCCGGACTGGCACAGGCTGGGCTGGATCTGCGGAGCGGAGATGATGCTGTCGTCGAGGACGATGGCGATGCGCTGGCCGCCGGCGGTATTGGCACACGCGGATTGCACGAGCTCACCCCAGGGGCCGCGGCCCTCGCCGCTGAAGTCGACATTGACGACCCATTGACCGATGCCGCCCTCGGGCTGCGCGGCGACGGCGTCGCTGATGCCATTGCCGTCGAAGGCGACCGGACTCAGCAACAGGTCCTGGCCCGACTCGTCGGGCAGCACGGTCTGTCCCTCCTCGGGCTCGATGCCCTCGGTGGCGGGGGAGACGACCTCCCGGAACTCCAGGGTGGCCGTCTGACCGATGACCTCGGCGGCCTGGGCCGGGTCCTGCACGCCCGGGAGCTCGACGATGATGCGGTTCTCACCGGAACGGGCGAGGGTGGGCTCGGAGACGCCGAGGGCGTCGACGCGGCCGCGGATGACCTCCAGTGCGCGGTCGGTGGCCTCGCTGTCGGCCTCGACGCGGTCGGTGGACTGGGCTTCGAGGACGATCTGCGTACCGCCGCGGAGATCGAGGCCGAGGTTGGGCGGAAAGTGCCACGCCGAGAATCCGGCGAGGGCGACGACGAAGAACGCGGCGAGCGCGCGCCAGCGTGACGGGGTCATGGTCATGGGGGTGCTTTCGATGGGCGGGGCAGGACGATGCGGGTTCAGCAGAATGCCGGCGGGGCCCGCCCGGCCCTGGCGCGTACCCGTCGTCTCGGTCCCTCGCCCCTCTGCCCGTGGGCGAGCAGCGTCGTCGTCACCGCGAGCAGCACTACCGCCGTCAACACGGCGAGGGGCAGCTGATCGGTCACCACCGGCACATGATCGTCCGCGGTGGTCGCCTGCGGCGCTGTGGCGCTGCTGGTCGTCGTGGTGCGGTCGCCGGTGCTGACGGAGGCGGTGGCGCCGCTCGTGCTCCGGGTCGGTGCACCGGACTGAGTCAGTGCGGTGGCGCCCAGCAGTGCCACGAGGATCGCCGCGCAGCTCGCGATGATCCCCCAGACGGCGGGGCGGGTATGACGCACCCGGCGAGTCTAACGGCCGGTGAGCCCTGATGGGGTGTGCCGTCCCGAGCGGGGCCGCCATCGCCGGCCCCGCCATAAGTTATGTGGGGCGCCGTCGGTGGTTGCGTTTCCATTGGGTGGTTCTGGGTGTGCGGAATTCGGGGGTGCCGTCTCGTGGGTTCAGACGGCATTGGAGGTGTCCGGTGTGGATTTGTCGGTGATGTTCGGCGCAGATGGGGATGGCGTCTTTGAGGTTGGTGGTTCCGCCGTCTGCCCAGGTCTCGTCTCCGTGGTGCGCTTCGCACTCCGTCGCGGCTATGCCCGTGGTGCGACGGCTCCATTCCGGGTGGGCGATCGCAGTCCGGG
>NZ_MIJB01000017.1 GCF_002174305.1 Aeromicrobium sp. PE09-221
TGGCCTTCGTGGTCGGCGGCACCGCCCTGGTGGACCCCGACCTCGACGATCTCGTCAAGGTGATCATCGCCATCGCCCTGCAGCTGGCCACGTCAGTGGTGGGCGGTGTGGCGATCGCGCGCTCCGCCGTGCTGTCGGGCCATGGCTTCGACGACACCGATACGTCCGACCTCCACGACTGACAGTGATGATGTGGGTGAGCCCCGCAGCGGTCGTCCTGACTCAGCGACTGACTGACTGAGGGTCTTCAACGGGATCTGTCGGTCGATCCGTTGCGGGGCTCGTCGCACTCACCAGCGAGGGGTTCGTGACCTCATAGGAGCCTGTGCCAGCAGGCACCCATCACTGTCTTGTCCGCTCACCTTTCGGCGGTGCGTGCCGCCCTACCGGTTGAGTGAAAGGACGGCGATGTCCACCATCGCACGAGAAGCAGAACGCGACCAGCCCAGGCTGATCAAGGTCGCAGCCGGGGTCGACACCCATCAAGACACCCACACCGTCGCCGTGATCGACACAGCAGGACGGCTGCTGGAGCACCACACTTTCGCGGCCACGGGACGCGGCTATGCCGATCTCCTGGCTTGGGTCCGGTCCTTCGGGTTGTTGTTGGTCATCGGGATCGAGGGCACCGGTGCCTACGGTGCCGGCCTAGCCCGACACCTACAAGCCGCCGGGGTCAGCCTGGTCGAGGTCGACCGGACCGACCGCAAGACCCGCCGTTTCGCGGGCAAGTCAGACCCGCTCGACGCCGAAGCCGCCGCTCGTGCCGCGTTGGCCGGAGTCCGCACCGGCCTCCCCAAGGTCCGTGATGGGCACGTTGAGGCCCTGCGGAACCTGCGCGTGGCCCGGCGCAGCGCGATAGATCAACGCGCGGACTGCATGCGCCAGATCAAGACCCTGATCATCACCGCCAACGATCTCCTGCGTGAGCAGCTCCGCTCCCTGCCCGACCGCGACCTCCTGGCCACCTGCGTCGGGATGCGTCCCGACCGGACTCGTGCTGGGGACCCGGTTCAGGCCGCCAAAGTCGCGCTGCGGACCCTGGCCCGCCGCCACCAGCAGCTCACCGAGGAGATCGCCGACCTCGATAAGTTGATCACGCCCCTGGTCACCGCAATCAACCCCGCCCTACTCGAACTCAACGGCGTCGGCGCCGACGTGGCCGGACAGCTCCTGGTCACGGCGGGGCAGAACCACCAGCGGCTACGGTCCGAAGCGGCCTTCGCGATGCTGTGCGGCGTCGCGCCCATCCCGGCATCCTCGGGCAAGACCCACCGCCACCGGCTCAACCGCGGCGGAGACCGACAGGCCAACGCCGCCCTCTACCGGATCGTGTTGTGCCGACTGCGCTGGGACCCACGCACCCAGGCATACATGCGCAGACGGACCGAAGAGGGCCTGTCCAAAAAGGACATCATCCGCTGCCTCAAACGCCTCATCGCCCGCGAGGTCTACTACGTCCTCACCGCGACCAATCTCCCGAGTCAGCAAACACCGAAGGCAGCTTGACATCCATAGGAGCATC
>NZ_MIJB01000018.1 GCF_002174305.1 Aeromicrobium sp. PE09-221
CCTCGGCAGGGGTGCTGGGATGGCTGATGAGTGCCGGCGAGGGAGGGGGTGTGCCGTCCCGAGCGGGGCCGCCATCGCCGGCGCCCCCGCCAAAGTTATGTGGGGCGCCGTCGGTGGTTGCGTTTCCATTGGGTGGTTCTGGGTGTGCGGAATTCGGGGGTGCCGTCTCGTGGGTTCAGACGGCATTGGAGGTGTCCGGTGTGGATTTGTCGGTGATGTTCGGCGCAGATGGGGATGGCGTCTTTGAGGTTGGTGGTTCCGCCGTCTGCCCAGGTCTCGTCTCCGTGGTGCGCTTCGCACTCCGTCGCGGCTATGCCCGTGGTGCGACGGCTCCATTCCGGGTGGGCGATCGCAGTCCGGGGTTGCGGCGCAGCCGCCGTCGCGGTTGGCGATCGCGATCCGCTGATATCGGGTGAAGAGGCGTTCTTCGCGTCCGAGGTCGAGGGGAACCGATTCGCCAGCGAAGACTTGCGGGAGTAACTTCGCATCGCATGCCAGCCGGCGGGTCTGTCCGGGCGAGAGGCGGGTGCCGTCGGTGGTGATGGTGCCGGGGGCGGCGTCCTCGATGCGCTGTTGGAGGTCGGTGAGGTTCATGTTGACGGTGACGAGGACGTTGTTTCCGCCGTGGTTCGGGAGCCGGTCGGTGGGGACGCGTTCGATCAGTTCACAGAATCCCTGTCCGACCCGGGTGGTGTAGTCGTCGATCTCGCGTCCGAGCATGGACGCGCGGCGGGGTGAGGCGTAGGCGTCGAGCACGGTCTTGAGCATGGCTGCCTGCGCGTCGGGGATGGTGAACCGGCCACTGGTGGTGCCGTCCCCGTTCGCCCACATGGACAGTCTCGTCTGTTCCCAGGCGTGCTGTTCCCGTTCGACCAGGAGTTCGGATTCGTGGCGGTCGACGGTGGTCTTGTCGGCCCATTGGTCGGCGATCCGGTCCGCCCGGGCGCGCAGGTCCTTGGGCGTGTACCGGCGGGCGTCGGCGATCAGGGCCTGTTCGGCCAGGGTGCGTTGTTCGGGTGTGGTGTTGGTGGGGAGGTTGTTGAGTCCGTCGGTGATGATCCGGGCCTGATTCAACGTCAGATCACCGGAAGAGAGTGCTTGGGCGGTGAGCGACTCCTCGGGCACTTCGCGGGCAACACCGAGCAACCGGTTTCCGGCGGTGCGGTCGTTGCCCAGATCCCTGCCGAGCAGGTCCCCGGTCGAGGCGGCGCCGTGGCGGCGGGCGAGGCGGCTGTCGTGGATCACCCTGGCCGCACGGACAGCCAACGCGTCGAGTCGGTTCTTGACCCGACCGACCGCGGCACTCAACTGTTGCGCGTCGGCGGGGGCGAGCCCGGCGCGGACGAGGGGGTCGAGTCGGTCGATCACCGCAGCCAACGCGGCAAGCTCGGCACCCAGTGGTGTGGGTTCGTTGAGTACTGCGGCCATCTCTGTTCACCCCCGATTAAGAAACCTATCGGTGATCGAACTGGTGTTCGATCTGGTTCCTACTTTAGAGGAGTCCGCTGACACTTTCTGCCGTCATCCACACCCACCCCAAACGGGTCCCGTGGGTGATCGGGGCGTGGTAGAAAAGTGATGCTGAACCCGGTGAACGCCGGATGTTTGCCCAGGTCAGCAAGTGTGCTCCCCGCACGAGCGGGGATGATCCACGACGAAAACGCCCCTCACCCAGACCGGGGTGGTGCTCCCCGCACGAGCGGGGATGATCCTTCCCGATCCACGCACCAGGCGGTTTCCGAAGAGTGCTCCCCGCACGAGCGGGGATGATCCCGAGACCGCCGACCTGGGCCCCGAGAATCACTTGTGCTCCCCGCACGAGCGGGGATGATCCCTAGAAGCTGCTGAGCGGCTCGGGGTCAGCCTCAGTGCTCCCCGCACGAGCGGGGATGATCCGCCGACATGGGTGGCGGCGTCCTCGCCGACAGCGTGCTCCCCGCACGAGCGGGGATGATCCCCCGCCGCGCACTTTTTTTCCCTCCCCCGCGGTGTGCTCCCCGCACGAGCGGGGATGATCCGGTTCTCCCCAGCCTATCCCCGCCCTCTTCCATGTGCTCCCCGCACGAGCGGGGATGATCCCGACGGCATCACCCGCGAGCGTCATGCCGAGGTGTGCTCCCCGCACGAGGGGGGATGATCCTGTCAGGTCGCACCAGATCACCCGCTCGGGGATGTGCTCCCCGCACGAGCGGGGATGATCCGGGACGGATACGGTCGATCAGCCACGATGCGAAGTGCTCCCCGCACGAGCGGGGATGATCCCTGGAAGGCCACGGTCGGCACCGCCATCCACGCGTGCTCCCCGCACGAGCGGGGATGATCCCGACAAACTGATCCACAACCTGAACAAGCTCCCGTGCTCCCCGCGCGAGCGGGATGATCCCGTGGCCGCGAGGGACGCGCTGGCGACCGAGTTGTGCTCCCCGCACGAGCGGGGATGATCCCGGGTGGACCAGACTGTCGGTCGAGCGATCTACGTGCTCCCCGCACGAGCGGGGATGATTCCAAGACCGCCCATCGTGCAGCTCTTCGCCCTCGAGTGCTCCCCGTACGAGCGGGGATGATCCGGACGAGAACGGCGCTGTCGTCGGACGGGAGACGTGCTCCCCGTACGAGCGGGGATGATCCCTCGCCGGACTTCTTCTCGACCTGTTCTGTGCGGTGCTCCCCGTACGAGCGGGGATGATCCCTGCTGGCACGCGAGCTTGGCGTCACTGCCGAGGTGCTCCCCGTACGAGCGGGGATGATCCGGCGGCGGTCGGGACGTGACGTGACTTTCCGTACGCGAGAGGTGGGTTATCACGTACCTATCCCGGTCACGTGCGTGATAGCTCGCCGCCCGGCGTGAATCCGGTGCCCGTTGCCACGTGGTAGTCGTGATCGGACACTAGGGTGGCGACATGACCGCAGGCACTCTGGGAACCAGTGGGATCGACGTCAGCGTCGTGGGGCTCGGCTGCAATGCCTTCGGCGCCCGCATCGACGCCGAGCGCACTCAGCAGGTGGTCGACGCCTGTTTCGAGCACGGTGTGACTTTCTTCGACACGGCCGATGTCTATGGCCGGGGGCAGAGCGAGGAGCTGCTCGGCCGCGCCTTAGGTAACCGTCGCGACGAGGTGATCGTCGCGACCAAGTTCGGCATGGACCTGCAGGGCCTGAACGGTGACGACGGGGGATCACGCGGCCGCCCGGACTATGTCCGGAGGGCGTGTGAGGCCAGTCTTCGACGACTCGGCACGGAGGTGATCGACCTCTACCAGTTGCACACTCCCGACCCCTCGACGCCCATCGAGGACACGCTGGGGGCTCTCGACGAGTTGGTGCGCGAGGGAAAGGTGCGGGCGATCGGCTGCTCGAATTTCCAGGCGTGGCAGCTGGTCGACGCGCACTGGGTGTCGCGGATCCGGGATCTCGCATCGTTCGCCACGGCTCAGAACGAGTATTCGCTCTACAACCGTACTGCCGAAGTCGAGCTCACACCCGCCTGCGCGGAGCTGGGTGTGGGGTTATTGCCTTATTTCCCGCTCGCCTACGGACTGTTGACCGGGAAGTACCGTCGCGACAGCCCGCCCGAGGAGGGCACGCGGCTGGCCGAGGAGAACCAGCGTCGTCGCTACGATGCCGCGGACTGGGACACGATCGAGGCGCTCCAGCGATTCGCCGATGCGCGGGGGATCTCGCTGCTCGATGTCGCGATCGGCGGTCTGGCCGCGCAACCGCAGGTGGCGAGCGTGATCGCCGGTGCAACCCGGCCCGAGCAGATCGCGGCCAATGTGAAGGCCGGCCGGTGGGTGCCGAGCGATGCCGATCGTGAGGAGCTCGACCAGATTGGCCGGCCCCGGCACAGCTACACCACCTTTGCCCCCTGACCACCCGACGCTCCCACGCCAGGGACCGATGGCGAGGCGTTCAGGCGGCCATAACCACCGCGACGCATCATCGTCGCTGCGTCAGGTGCGAGGTAGTGCGCCGGGTTGGGAAGCGCCTCACGGCGCGTGGCCGCTCGTAGCGGCTAATGTTGGGACCCGGGGCTTGCCGCAACCCGGCGCAGTGACCAGCGTATCGGCCATGGGGTCATGATCAAGGGCGGCGGGCGTGGCCCCATCGCACGCGATCCTCTCGAGGTCTACTGCAGAGTGCCTGCGCGCTCGAGCTCGGCCGCGCGGCGCAGATCGCGCGCGGTCTCCACCAAGCGGGCTCCGCTGAGCACGTCGCCGTCCTCGCACTGACCGCGCCCCACGCCCACGATATGCGCGAAGGCGGCTGCCCGGTCGAGCGTGATGTCCAGGTGCTCGCCGACGATGCCGCGTACGACGATGTCGACCAGCCGGACGACCTCCTCGGGGCCCGGCGGATCCACAACCCCGGCCAGCACCTCCTGGACCGGTGCGTAGGTCTTGCCGATCGCGAACTCGTGTGCCGCCCGTACCGGCTCGCGGTGGACCCACGTGCGCAGCACATAGAGCCGCCAGAGCGCACCGGCGAGGGAGTCCGGGGAGGCTAGCGCCCACAGCTCGGCGATCACGCCCAGGCCCTCGGAGTCGGCGAGGTGGAGGACCCGTTCGACCAGGTCGACATCCTCGTGATCGCGGGGGCCGCGTACGAGAAGGTGTGCCACCCGGTGCCCCGCCGCGGTGACCTCGGCGGGATCGGGACGATCATCGGCTTGCGCCTCGAACAGACCGGCGCCCGGCAGCGCCGGCTTATCGAAGTCCGCCATCGAAGTCCTCCCTTCGGCAGGGGGACGACATTAGCGAACCGGTCAAGACGGGGATGGTACGCCGCGACTCCGCGCCGATGTCGACGCCGGGCGGGGCGTCGAGAGAGGGCCGCGTGCCGAGAGCCACCCGGACAGCCTAGTGGCTCGTCACCGGGTCATGGCGGCAGCGATAGGCGCGGCGACGATGCCGACCTGCCACGAGCGCGCTCCCTGCTCCAAGAGAGCATCGCCGACGGACACCGAGTCGATGCGCGCGGGCGGGTCCCAAGCGAGTTGACGGATGAGTCCGGGAGAGATGAGGTTCTCGCTGGGCAGATCGTGCTGCTCGGCGAGCTCGGTCACGACCGGCTTGGCTTTGGCGAGGCGTTCGGCGGCCTCGGGTCGCTTCTCGGGCCAGGCGCGCGGCGGAGGAGGACCGTCGTGACGTTGCGAGCTCGTCGGCAGGTCCTTCTCGTCGAGGGCGAGGGCCTCCTCGACGGCCGCGTGCCAGTCGTCGAAGAAGCGACGGGGACCGCGACCGCGCATGGCACGCGTCTCACGCAGTGCCGTGCGCGAGGCGGGGGCCTCTGCCGCGATCTCCAGGATCGCTGAGTCAGGCAGGATGCGTCCGGGGGTGACATCGCGGGCCGCGGCGATGCGGTCACGGGCATACCAGAGGGAGCGGACGATGGCGAGCGAGCGGCGGCCTCGGGCCTTGTGCAGACCCGAGGTGCGGCGCCAGGGCTCACTGCGCTCGGGGGGACCGGTGAAGCTCAGCAGCGCCTCGAACTCCTCCTGGGCCCAGCCGGCTTTGCCGGTGCGTTCGAGGTCGGCCTCGACCATCGTGCGCAGCTCGACCAGGACTTCGACGTCCAGGGCGGCGTACTCGAGCCACGGCTCGGGCAACGGGCGCGTGGACCAGTCGGCCGCGGAGAACTCCTTGGCGAGGCTCATCTGCAGGTAGTGCTCGACGAGACCGGCGAGGCCCACCCGCGGCAGGTTGAGCAGCCGCCCGGCCAGCTCGGTGTCGAAGAGCGAGGAGGGGCGCAGCCCCACCTCGGCGAGACAGGGGAGGTCCTGGGTGGCGGCGTGCAGGATCCACTGCGCATCGCCGAAGGCCTCGTCGAGGGAGGTCAGGTCGTCGAAGGCGATCGGATCGACCAGGAAGGTGCCGGCCCCCTCGCGGCGGATCTGCACGAGATAGGCCCGCTGCGAGTACCGGTAGCCGGAGGCGCGCTCGGCATCGAGGGCGACCGGTCCGTAGGCCAGAGACAGCTCGGCCACGGCCCGGGCGAGCTCATTATCGTCATCGATCACGTGACCGAGAGGCTCACGCAGACCCAACCGCGGGAGAGCCGGCTCGGGCACGGTCTCAGGGACATCGTCGGTCACCCGTGAGACCCCCGTCGGTCATGGGCGGTACGGCGCAGCGGGATCACACCCGGTGTCAGCGGCGGGAGACCGGCGAGCTCAGCCAGCAGATGCATCCAGGCCTGGGCGTGACATCCGGTATCGGTATCGGTATCGGGAGACCAGGAGGCGCGCACCTCGACCTGCGCCGAGCTGCCGTCCTCGGCCATCTGACCGAAGCTGTCGGTGCGCACGACGGTGACGCTGCCGCTCGCCGCGTGGTATCCGGCCCCCTCGGCGTCGAGGGCATCGGTCAGCCAGCTCCATCCGACCTCGGTCAGCACTGGATCCGAGGCCATCTCCGGCTCGATATCGGCCTTGGCGAAGGTTACACAGCGAAAGCTGCCCTCCCACGCCTCATGGCCGGCCGGGTCGTACAGGCAGATGAAGCGGCCGGTGGCGACATCCTCCCCGGCGACCGCGAGATCACCGCTGATCGCATGGGCATAGGGCGCGATGCGCTGCGGTGGAGGCATCACGTGGATGGTCAGCTCCGGGCGGGCATCGACGCGCATGATCTGCTCGACCGCCCGCGTGAATGCTGCGGGCGTGCCGTCGACGTCGGTTCGCGCAGCCACACCGGTGATCCTAGGTGGAAAGAGGTCGACCTGGGGTCTTCGACACGCGGCGACACCTGACAGACTCGATACCGTGACCACCTCGATGCCCGCCAGCCCTTTCCTGCAAGCCTGTCGGGGCGAGCGTCCCGACCACACGCCCGTGTGGTTCATGCGTCAAGCCGGCCGCTCGCTGCCGGAGTATCGCGCGGTCCGTGCCGAGGTGCCGATGCTCGAATCCTGCTTCCGCACCGATCTGGTCGTGGAGATCACGATGCAGCCGGTACGCCGTTACGGTGTCGACGCCGCGATCTTCTTCTCCGACATCGTGGTTCCGCTCAAGGCGATCGGGGTGGATCTGGACATCGTGCCCGGTACCGGTCCGGTGGTCGCCGAGCCCATCCGTTCAGCCGAACAGCTCACCGCGTTGCGCGACCTGGAGCCCGACGATGTCAGCACGATCACCGCCGCGGTCGAGGCGCTCGTGGACGAGCTCGGACCGACCCCGCTCATCGGCTTCGCCGGCGCCCCCTTCACATTGGCCTCCTATCTCATCGAGGGCGGCCCCTCGCGCGATCACCGTCGCACCAAGCAGCTCATGTACAGCGACCCCGAGCTCTGGCACGCGCTTCTCGGACGCATCGCGCGGATCGGCGGGCAGTTCCTGCGCCTGCAGGTGCAGCACGGTGCTCGTGCGATCCAGCTCTTCGACTCGTGGGCAGGAACGCTGTCGCTGGAGGAGTACCGGACCTTCGTCCAGCCTCACTCGGCCGCGGTGCTCGCGGACGTCGCCGATCTCGGCGTGCCCCGTATCCACTTCGGAGTCGGCACGGGCGAGCTGCTCGGCGCGATGGGTGAGGCGGGTGCCGATGTCGTCGGCGTCGACTGGCGGGTGCCGCTGGACGTGGCGACACGACGCATCGGACCGGAACGCGCGGTGCAGGGCAATCTCGATCCCACCGTGGTCTTCGCGCCGACCGAGGTCGTGCATGAGCGTGCGGCGCGGGTTATCGAGGCCGGCACGGCCGCGCCGGGGCACATCTTCAATCTGGGGCACGGGGTCCTCCCCGACACCGACCCGGATGCGCTCGCGCGGCTGGTCGACTTCGTGCACGAGTACCCGGTCGGCTGATGCGTGTAGCGGTCGTCGGTGCCGGGATCGCGGGGCTGGCCTGTGCCCATGCGCTGCGTGAGGCAGGTATCGAGGTCGTGGTCTGGGAGACCGGCGACCGGGTGGGCGGCAAGCTGCGCCTCGAGGAGGTCGGGGGTCTGGTCCTGGACCAGGGCGCCGAGTCGATGCTGGCTCGTCGGACCGAAGGCCTGGAGCTCGTCGAGTGCCTCGGCCTCGGCGGCCGAGTGGTCCACCCCGAGCCGGCGCCCGCGACGCTGTGGACCCGCGGAGCATTGCGGCCGATGCCGCCGACCGTGATGGGGATTCCGTCGGATCTCGAGGCTCTGGAGGCGTCTGGGGTCCTGGAGGGGACCGTCGAGCGTCGGGATGTCCCGGTGCCCGAGGATGACGTGTCGGTGGCCGACTTCGTGACCCAGCGAGCCGGACGCGAGGTCGTCGACCGGCTGGTGGAGCCTCTCCTCGGCGGCGTCTACGCGGGGCACGCCGATCGGCTGTCCTTGAAGGCCACGGCTCCCATGATCGGCGCCCTCGGCTCGGACCCGATCGGTGCGGCGATCGAACGCCGTGCCGGGCAGCTCGCCGCCGGGCCGGCGGCGCCGGTGCTCGTCGGACTGGACGGCGGTATGGGGAATCTGCCGAAGGCGCTCGCCCGCGATCTCGACATCCGGCTGAACTCCACCGTCCGAGGAGTGCGGCGCGAGAACGACGGGGGCTGGACGCTGGTGGTCGGCCCGACGACCCGCGCCGTGCGAGAGCGGTGCGATGCGCTGGTGCTGGCGGTTCCCGCCCCGGCGGCGTCGCGGCTGCTCGGCGATATCGCGCCGGCCGCGTCCTTCGCTCTCGCCGGCATCGACTACGCCTCGATGGCGCTGGTCACGCTCGTGCTCGACGGCGCCGAGCTGCCCGAGGGCTCGGGCTTTCTCGTGCCCCCGGTCGACGGACGCTCGATCAAGGCGGCGACCTTCGCGACCAATAAGTGGGCATGGCTGGCCAGGGAGGCAGGCGGAGCGAGTGTCGTGCGGGCCTCTCTGGGACGCGCGGGCGATGCCACGGCATTGCAGCGCTCCGATGAGGAGCTCGTGGGGCTCGCGCTCAGCGATCTCGGATCTGCGCTCGCTGGTGCCGGCACCCTGGGCACCGTGACAGCCTCCCGCGTGCAGAGATGGGGCGGAGGGCTGCCTCAGTACGACATCGGCCATCAGGACCTGGTGGCCCGGATCAAGGCCGATATCGCCTCGGTGCCCGGGCTGGCCGTCTGCGGAGCGGCCTACGACGGCGTGGGCATCCCGGCCGTCATCGCCTCTGCCCGCCAGGCTGCGCGCGCCATCACGACGGAAGGGACAATGGACATATGAACGAGCGGAGCGAGCGAACAGTATGAGCGTGCCGAATCAGGGGAAGCTGGCCAAGGAGATCAACGAGACGATCCGTTACACCATGTGGTCGGTCTTCCGACTCGATCGTCCGCTGGGCTCTGGCGATCGCACGTCGGAGGCCGCGGAGGTCGACGACTTGGTGGCACGGCTCGCCGAGGGCGATGTCGTGGTGCGAGGCACCTATGACGTCAGCGGCATGCGCGCCGACGCCGATCTGATGATCTGGTGGCACGCGTCAACGGCCGAGGCCTTGCAGGCGGCCTACAACGCCTTCCGGCGTACCGCGCTCGGCTCGCGGATGGTCCCAGTGTGGTCGCAGACGGCTCTGCACCGGCCGGCCGAGTTCAACCGCTCGCACATCCCGGCTTTCATGGCCGAGGAGGAGGTCCGCGACTGGGTCTGCGTCTACCCCTTCGTGCGCTCCTATGAGTGGTACCTGCTGCCGGAGGACGAGCGCCGCGACATGCTGCGCGAGCACGGCATGCAGGCGCGGCCGTACCCGGATGTGCGCGCCAACACGGTGGCGTCCTTCGCGCTGGGGGACTACGAGTGGATGCTGGCCTTCGAAGCCGATGAGCTGCACCGCATCGTCGATCTGATGCGCGAGCTCCGCTCAAGCCGGGCGCGTCGCCATGTGCGGGAGGAGACCCCCTTCTACACGGGACGCAAGCGCAGTTGGGCCGAGCTCACCGATCTCTGGCCCTGATCCTCGTGTCGTTCGGCCTCCGTGGTCGAGTAGCCCGGGTGGGCGGTGAGTTACACACCCCTCGGTCCCAGGTCCGGTGGGTTGCGCACGTCTCAAGCGCGGTGAGAGGTGCCTATTCCACCGCCCGGGCGCCCGAGCACGGCTGACCGGCCTCAGTCGGCCTGGAGGTCCAGGGCGATGCCGTTGATGCAGTAGCGCTGGTCGGTGGGGGTGTCGTAGCCCTCGCCGCCGAAGACGTGGCCGAGGTGCGATCCGCAGTTCGCGCAGCGGACCTCGGTGCGCAGCATCCCCATCGAACGGTCCTCGATGTACTCGACACGGTCCTCGGCGAGGGGGGCGTAGAAGGCGGGCCAGCCGCAGTGGGCGTCGAACTTGGTCTCGCTGCGGAACAGCTCATTCCCGCAGGCCCGGCAGCGGTAGACGCCCACGGTCGGATCGGTCTCATAGGAGCTGGAGAAGGGGCGCTCGGTGCCGCCCTGGCGCAGTACGTGGAACTCGGCCGCGCTGAGCTCCTGGCGCCACTGGTCGTCGGACTTCGCGACCTGGTAGTCGCGGCTCGCATCGGGTGCGGACATGGGAATCAGATCTCCGTCTGTGCTTCGAAGGGCAGATGTTCGAGCAGGTGCAAGGTGGGGACATCGAGGGAACGCCGGGCACGCGAGGTCCAGTCCAGCTTGAGGAACTCGCGCACGAGGTGCGGCTCGGTGAGGATGATGACCTCGTCGGCCGAGGTCTCCGTCACCAGCTCCTTGAGAGCGTCGATCGGATCGAGATCGGTGAGGCGGGCGGTCACCTGCTGGTCGCGCTCACGCAGTAGTCGGGCGCTTTCCTCGAGTTCAGCCTCGCCGGCCTGGCGGAGTTCTTGATCGACGACGGCCATGGTGTCCGGCTCGGTCATCGGCACGAACTGTCCGCCGCCGAGGGCGCTCATCGACGACCCGAGGACCGCCGCCGAGCCCTCGATGGGCAGGAGGAGGTGATAGGTGACCTCGTCATCGACGCCCTCCTGCAGAGACACGATCTGATTCGCATCCAGTTCGATCAGCTGACGTTCGATCAACAGCACCACGTTGTACATGTACCGATCCTAGTCGGCGGTGGTCGTCTCCTGCTCACGAGCGCGGAAGTGCCCCGGCTCCAGCAACAGTGAGGCGAGGACACCACCGACCAGCGACCAGAACGGTGCGGAGATGTTGAACACCGTGATACCGCTCATCGCGATGATGAGGGCGAAGAATGCTCCCAGCTGGAAGCGCGGCGCCGAGAAGCTCTCCTGGAAGGACCGCACGAGGACACCGATCATCGCCAGACCGGCCACCGTGGCGATCAGCTCGGCCGGCAGGATGGTCACCAGCGCCACCGTGACCCCGGCGAAGATGCCGAACAGACCGAAGAGCACGCCGTTGACCACTGAGGCCGCATAGCGTCCGGCCGGGTCTTCCCCCGCCTGGTCCGAGGAGCAGATCGCGGTCATCGGACCGGCGATGTTGGCGTTGTGACCGCCGAAGATCGGGGCGATCAGACCGCCGATACCGCTGATGATCGTCATCATGTTGAACGGCGGATCGTACCGCTCCGCCATGAGGACGCCCATGGCCTGGGCGTTCTCGGCCCCGATGACCAGCAAGGCGAGGGGCACGGCCACCGCCAGCATGGCGCCGATATCGAAGGCGGGCATGATCAACACCGGTGCGCTGAGTCCGATCCCGCCCTCGAGGCTCCCGAAGTCGCCCAGGAATGCTGCGACGAGCACCCCAAGGGCCAGCGCGCCGAGCACACCGGGCACGCGGGGGAGGAAACGGCTCAGGACCACATAGCCGACCAGCGCCGCTCCGACGACCGCAGGTGCGGCGATCGCAGAGTCGATGATGTCGATGCCGAAGCGGATCAGGGCGCCGGCGATCATCGCCATGACGATGGGGAAGGGGATCGAGTCGGCCAGTTTGCGCACCAGACCGCTCATGCCGATCACCAGGACGATGAGGCCGGCCATGAGGAAGGCCCCCACCATCTCGGCGAAGCTGAAATTCGGCAGGGCCGCGGCCACCAGTGCCGCCCCGGGGATCGAGTAGGCGCCGTTGATGGGCTGTTGATAGTAGAGTGCCATCACGATGGAGATCAGCCCGCCGAAGACGTAGATCCCGAAGATCCACGAGGCGATGATCTCGGCGCTGAGGCCGGCGGCGCTCGCCCCGCCGATGACGATCAGCGCCGGGCCGGTGCAACCGAAGATCGTGGCGATGACGCCCGCACCGATCGTCGCGAGATTGAGATGACCCGGTAGATCACGCAGACCGGTGCGGAAGCCGGGCCCGCGCTCGATGAGAGGCTGCTTCGTCGTCGGCTGGGCATCGCCGTGGCTGTCAGATGTGGTCATGATTGCTCATCTCTGTCGACGACCCTGGTGCTGGGCCGGGGTGGTTCAGGTGGTGACGGGGGACTCGGCCGCGGGGCCGGTCATGGCGGGCGCGTCGTATTCGCCCGCGACGAGCTTGCGGCGCAGGATCTTGCCCACCGGGGACTTGGGGATCGCCCCGATGACGATGACCCGCTTGGGACGCTTGTAGGGCGAGAGCGGGGCCTCGGTCCTGATCCAGTCCGTGACGCGATCGGTCAGGGCCGCGGGGTCCTCGTCCTCGCGGGACGGGACGATGAAGGCGGTGACAGCCTGTCCCCACTTCTCGTCCGGGAGGCCTACGACGCTGACCTCCGCGATATCGGGATGACGGGCGAGGATGTCCTCGACCTCGACCGGATGCACGTTCTCACCGCCGGTGAGGATCATGTCGTCGACCCGGCCCTCAACCCATAGGTCACCGTCCTCATCGACTCGACCGATATCGCCGGTGTGGTACCAGCCGTGACGGATCGACTTCGCATCCGCATCAGGTCGCTGCCAGTAGCCGGAGAAGGCCTCGTCGGAGCACAGGTCCACGGCGATCTCGCCTTCCTGGCCTGGGGGCAGCGGCTCATGGACCTCATCGCTCGCCGGGTCGACGACACGCCACCTGCCGAACACGCCGGGACGGCCGGCCGAGCCTGGCTTGGCCGCGGCGTCGTCGGCGATCGAGAAGGTATAGACCTCGCTGGAGCCGTAGTGGTTGATGAACACCTCGGGCCGGAGCCGGTCGACCAGCTGCTCGCACAAGGAGGACGTCATCGGCGCCCCGGCGAAGGCCAGCTTGCGGACGCTGCGTGCCACGCGATCCATGTCGCCACCGCCGTTGACGATGGACCAGAAGGCCGTGGGCACCAGATACAGGGCCGTCACCGACTCCTGTTCGATGAGATCGACCGCCTCATCGGGACGGAACACCGGCTGGACGACGAAGGTCCCACCGACGACGATCATCGACAACAGCGAGCGCAGGCCCATGGTGTGGTACATCGGCATGGCGCCCAGCGTGACCTCGCCCGGCTGGTAGCGGGCCTGGATGACATGTGCGACGGAGGCGGCATGCTCGTTGCGCTGGGTACGGGGGACGCCTTTGGGCCGTCCGGTGGTCCCGCTGGTGTAGAGCATCACGCTGTGGTCACCGGGGCCGACCTTGATACCGGGGGAGGAGATGTCCGCGGCGGCGACCGACTCCTCGAAGTCGAGGCTGCCCGCGATGTCGCAGGCGCCGACGGTGAGTACCACCGGCCGGATCGCGGCCTCCGCGAGCACGCGTCGGGCCAGCTCCGCCGCCACCGTGTCCACGACGACCACCTTCGGTGCCGAGTCCGTCAGGCAGTGCGACAGCTCGGACTCGCCCAGCCGGATGTTGTAGGGCGTGGACATGACACCGAGCTTCTGGAGCGCCAGATGGGTCGAGGCCATCTCCTCGCTGTTGGATAGGAAGAGTCCCACTCGGTCGCCGCGCTCCACACCGAGCGAGGTCATCAGGTTCGCGATCTGATCGGTTCGTCGGTCGAGCTCCCGATAGGTCAGCCGTCGCTGGCCGGCGAAGGCGACCCGTTCAGGGAAGCGTTCGGCCGTCCAGGTGAGGGTCGTGCCGAGGTCCATGATCAGTTCCTTCCAGTGATCCGGCGCACGAGCGCCTTGATCCGGGATCGAATGAGGGTGAACACGATAGAGAGAGCGCTGGCGGGGGCTGCCTCGACGGGAGCCTCGCCGCGGGACGCGGCATCGATATTGGCCGCGAACTGGTGGAACATGTCCGTGCTGACGTCGTTGACGAGACCGCGTCCGAATTGAGCGATGCGGCCCACCATGTGCAACTCGGCGACCGCGCGCAGGTCGGTGCCGCCGTCCCGCCGCGACTCCGCGGTGAGGTCGACGACCGCGGCCACGTCCCCGGAGGAGGCGTCGGCGGCCTGGCCGATGACCTTCACCCGATGCGTCGCATCGTCGCGTTCGAGGATCTTGACGTCGCCGAGGAAGGCGAGCCGCACGGGACCCAGGCTGACGCGCATGCGGCCCTTGTACTGGTCGTCGCCGAAATCGGCGATGATCTCGGCTCCCGGCAGACAGGTCGCCAGCGCCTCGGTGTCCTCGATGATCTCCCAGATGGCGTCGATGGGAGCCTCGGCGTGGGTGTCGACGGTGACCACCGCCGTCGGCTCGCCGGAGGGCACGGCGATCTCGGCGGGTCCGGATGCCGCCTCGGCCGCCTCCAGCGTCGCGGGTGTGCCGGCGCCGCCCAAGGTCGCCCGTGGGAGCCGGGGCTCGGCATGGCCGCAGTTCCTGGGACCCGGCACGCCCTGCGGATACCGATCCGCGACATCGGCGACCGCGTCGACGATATTGCGGTAACCGGTGCAGCGGCACAGCACACCGGAGAGCCGGTCGGGGAGCTCCGCCGCCTCGATACCGGGTTCGGAACTGAGCAGGTCGTAGGCGCTCATGATCTGCCCCGGCGTACAGAAGCCGCACTGCAGCGCGTGATGGGCACCGAAGGACTCCTGGAGCGGGTGGAGATCGGTCGGCGTGCCCATGCCCTCGACCGTCACCACCTCCGAGCCGTCCACCTGGCAGGCCAGGATCAGACAGGAGCGTGCTGCGTCGCCGTCGACCATGACGGTGCACAGACCGCAGACTCCGTGCTCACAGCCGAGGTGTGTGCCCGTGAGGCCCAGGTGATCGCGCAGGGCGTCCGCCAGCGTGACCCGGGGTGCGACGTGCACGGTGGCGGGGCGGCCGTTGACGGTGAGGTCGACCCGGAGCAGCTCATCGGCCTCGCACCGTGTGACCGCGGTGTCCGCGTCCTCACGTCGCCGTCGCCAGCGGTCGACGACCGAGGCAGCCTGATCGAGGAGCAGGGTCATCGGGATTCTCCTTTCCTGCTGTCGCGGAAGGCGGCGACGAGTTCGCGGCCGCCCAGCACGCGGACCAGACGACGCCGGTAGCCGGCGCTGGCGTGCTTGTCGCCGCCGGTGGTCACGAGGTCGCGGGCCGCATCGGCGAGAGCCTCGGCTACGGCGGCGGAGGCGCCGTCCTCCTCCGCCGCGCGCAGCGGCTCGGCGACGGTCTCGGTCACATCGAGGAGCCGGGGACGATCTGCCACCCCGAACGCGCCGAGCAGCGCGCGCACGACACGGTCGCCCTCCGTCTGCACCATCGTCGTGATGCCGACGAGAGCGAAATCGCCGTGGCGCCGCGCCATCTCGGCGAAACCGAAGCCCTGTCCGCGGCGAGCCCGGGGTACGGTGACGTGCCGCAGCACCTCGCCGGGTTCCAGGGCGGTGGTCATGGCTCCCCGGAAGAACTCGTCGGCGGGCAGCTCACGATCGCCTCCGGGACCGGTGATCCCGAGCCGTGCGCCGAGAGTCACCATCACGGCGGGCAGCTCGGAGGCCGGGTCGGCGTGGGCGAGCGAGCCGCACACCGTGCCCCGGCTCCGGATCTCCCGGTGCCCGATCCACGGCAATGCCCGGGACAGCAGGGGAACCCGTAGATCGCGGTGCCGTTCCACGGCACGCTGACGAACGGCTGCTCCGATCCGCACCTCGTGCGTGCCGACGTCGATGCTCTGCCAGGCCGGGACCCGTGAGATGTCCACGAGGGTCGGCGGCCGGCCGAGGCGCATCGCCAGCACCGGCATCAGCGACTGACCGCCGGCGATGATCTTGGCCTCTCCCTCCGCGAGGGACAGCTCGGCGAGCACTCCCTCCGGTGAGGTCGGGCGCACGTAGGAGAACGGGGCAGCCTTCATGTCAGCGGTCCCGGAACTGCGGTGTGCGCTTCTCACCGAAGGCGGCCACGCCCTCGGCGAAGTCCTCGGTGGCCCGCAGCATCGAGTAGGCCTTGCGCTCCAGCTCCACTCCCGTCGCGAGCGGGCCGTCGACACCACGGTCGAGCACTTCCTTGGCGGTGCGCAGTGAGACCGCCGAGAAGCCCAGCAGCGTGGACACCACGCGATCCACCTCGCTCTCCAGCCCCTCGCGGTCCTCCGGGGCGCTGGCGACGAGACCCCAGTCGAAGGCCTGCTGCGCGCTGAAGCGTTCACCGGTGAGGATGTGGTACTTGGCGCGCGAGAGGCCGATCAGCCGCGAGAGCCGCTGGGTGCCGCCGGACCCCGGCATCATGCCCAGCTTCATCTCCGGCAGAGCGAAGGAGGAGCGTTGGGTGGCCAGGCGGATATCGGTGGAGAGGACGAGCTCGAGGCCCACGCCGAAGCAGTAGCCGTCGATCGCGGAGATCACGGGTTTCTGCGAGCGCGAGGCCGCGGTGATGTCGTGGCCGAGATCGGTGAGGTCGAAGGGGGCGACCTCCATGAAACCAGCGATATCGCCGCCGGACGTGAAGTGCTCGCCGTCGCCGCGGATCACGACGACGCGGATGTCCCGGTCGGCGTCGATCTCGGCGAAGCGCTCGGCCATCAGGGCGCGCATCTCCATCGTCACGACATTGAGCCGTCCGTGGTCGAGCGTCAGATTGGCCACGCGCCCGTCGTGGCTGCGCTCGAAATGGATGGTGCCTCCGGTGGTGGGCATGCTGGTCCTTTCAGTCGTTGAGATGCAGCAGTTCGTGGAGAACATTCGGATGGAGCGGGAGCGAGTCGATCCGGACCCCGCGGTGGTGCAAGGCGTCCTCGACCGCATTGGCGAAGGCGACCGGGAAGCTCATGCTCGCGCCCTCGCCGGCGCCCTTCGCGCCGAGCCGTGTCATCGGTGACGGGGTCTCGAGATGCGCCATCGTGAGGGGGAACATCGACTCCGCCGTGGTGGGGATCAGGTAGTCCATGAAGGTGGACACCGGCTGACCGGCGTCGGAGTAGGCCATCTCCTCGTACATGGCGCCGCCCAGGGCCTGCACCATGGCGCCGTGCACCTGTCCCTCGAACAAGGTCGGGTTCAGGATCGTCCCCGGATCGTGGATGCTGACGACATCGTCGATCGTGATGTCGAGCGTCTCCGGATCGATCCGGACGCTGACAAGGTCGGCGACGAAGCCGTAGCAGAGCGAGGAGTTGACCTGGTCGGTGCGCGACGGCGCCTTCGCCTGCGGGGGAGTGAAGGCCACGTTGACCTCGAGCGTGGCCTCCTCGCCCTCGGGAAGGCGGCCCGGATCCCAATGGATGAGGCCTGCCGCGTGTTTGAACAGCACGGACTTGTCGGGGTCGCCGATGACGCGGACGGTGCCCTGATGCAGCTCCAGGACGTCCTCGGTGGTGCCGAGGATCACCGCGGCGGCCTTCTTGATGCGGTGGGCGATCTCGCGCGAGGCGTCGACGAGGGCCGAGGTGAGCAGCGGGGAGAACCGCGAGGAGTAGCTGCCCGAGGTGATCGTCCACGCGGTGGTCGCGGTGTCCATCTCGACGGTGGGGACCACCTGACCCTCGGGCAGGTCCAGCTCCTTGGCGACCACTTGTCGTGCGACGGTGGCGTGGCCTTGGCCCTGAGGCACGGTGCCGAGGGTGATGCCGACGATGCCCTGGGGGTCGACGCTGAGGTGTACGTGCTCGGTGGAGCCGGACTTCCCGCGACCTGGGGGCCGGTTCTCGGCGGGTGTCGCGAGGCCCACGTAGCCGATATTGGTTCCCGAGGGCTCGACGATGAGGGCGACACCGGTTCCGACCAGCTCGCCACGGGATCGCGCCTCCTCCTGCCGCGCGAGGAGGGCACGATAGTCGGACCGTTCCTCCAGCAGCTCGACCGCGCGCTGGTAGTCGCCGGAGTCGTAGATGCCACCGGTCGGTGTGGCATAGGGAAAGGCATCGGCGTGGATCAGGTTGCGCTTGCGGAAGTCCAGCCGGTCCATGTCCATGGTGCGCGCCGCGGCGTCCATGATCCGTTCCAGCGCGAAGTAGAGCTGTTGCCCGCCGAATCCCCGGTTCAGGCCCGTAGGGCACTTATTGGTGACCACGGCGCGGGAGCGGAGCCGGACGGTGTCGATGCGATAGGCGCCGGTCATGTTGCCGAAGCAGCGGTAGAGCGTCGCCGGCTCCGGGGGACGCAGATAGGCGCCGACGTTCTCGACGAAGTCGATGTCGATCGCCTCGATGATCCCGTCCGCGTCGACGGCGGCGCGAACCTTCATGTGCCGGTCCGATCCCGCCGAGCTGGACAGCAGGTGCTCCGAGCGGTCCTCGGACCACCGCACCGGGCGCTGGGCGTGACGCGATGCGAGCGCCATGAGGGCCATATAGGGATAGATCCCGGACTTGATGCCGAAGGATCCTCCGTTGTCGGCCGGCACGTGGAGCCGCAATTGGGAGGTGGTGACGCCGAGAGCGCCACACAGGACCGGGATCATGGAGAAGGGGCCGTGGAAGTTGGACCAGATCTCGACCTCGGGCCGCTCCGGGTCGTCGATCCAGGTGGCCACGACGCTGTAGCACTCCATCGGGGTGGAGGAGTACCGCGGGAAGTAGTAGTCGCCCTCCACGATGTGCTCGGCGGCGGCGAAGGCATCGTCCACCTCGCCGAAGACGAAGGTGCGGTCGCTGGCCACATTGGTGCCGGCACCCTCGTGCAGCAGGGGTGCGTCGGGCGCGGTGGCCTCGAGCGCGTCGACCACGACGGGTTCCAGGTCGTAGCCGATGTCCACCAGTTCGGCGGCGTCCTCGGCCGTATAGCGATCGGTGGCGACGACGACCGCCACCGGCTCTCCCACGTAGCGCACCTTGTCGGTGCCGGTGGGGTAGTAGTCCATCGGCGCTCGCAGCGAGAGCGGGAAGGGGCTCAAGGCCTCGGCGACCTCCTCCGGCCCGATCACGGCCGCGACACCCGGGTGCTCGCGAGCGCGGGTGAGATCGACCGAGGTGATGTAGGCGTGAGCGTGCGGACTGCGGACCACGGCCGCCACCAGCGTGCCCGGCAAGGGGTCCAGATCGTCGAGGAACGCGCCCTTGCCGGTGACGAGTCGGGCATCCTCGAGCCTGGCCATCGTGCTCACGGGGTTCATGCACCATCCTTCATCGTCTTGTTCACACCGTCTGAAACATACGGTGTGAACAAGACCGTAGGCCTAGGATGATGGCATGTCAACCGAACGCCTCAGTGCCACCTCGTTCGTGGTCCTGGGCTTGATCGCGTTACGCGGACCGTCCACGTCGTACGACCTGAAGCGGGCCACGGGGCACTCGATCGGCTATTTCTGGCCATTTCCGCATGCCCAGCTCTATTCGGAACCGCGGCGCCTGGTCGAGGCGGGCCTGTTGACCGTGCAGGAGGAAGCCGACGGCCGCCGGCGACGCACCTTCTCGATCACCGCCGAGGGGCGCGAGGCCTTGGCCGAGTGGCTCGATCAGCCCATCACGGAGCCCATGCAGATCCGCGATGTCGCCGAGCTCAAGCTGTTCTTCAGCGAACTGCTGAGTCTTGATACCAAGCGCCGTATGGCGCGCGATCAGATCCGTCAGCACACCGAGCGGCTGGAGGAGTACCGCGCGATCCAGAAGCGTTTCGGCGGACGCGAGGACGTGGCTCCCCGCCTGGTGCCGCTAGACCTCGGTATCGCCATGACGGAGGCGGCGCTGGCGTTCTGGGACGAGTTCGCGGAGCGGCTGGACGCCGAAGGGGAATGACCGCCAGCCAAGGCTCAGCCGCGGCGGCGGAGCCAGCGGGTGAGCAGGACGTCCTCGGCCTCCAATAGATGACCGAGTGTCAGCGATCTTCCGGCGAAATGGTCGGAGTGCGCTATACGAGGCCCGTGACCGGCTGCGAGCACCGGGGCGATCGTCAGACACAGCTCGTCGATGAGGTCCTCGTCCGCGAGTGCCCCGTGCAGCGAAGGCCCGCCTTCGCAGAGCACGCGGCGCAGGCCGCGGTCGTCCAGTGCCTTCAGCGCGGTCGGCAGGTGGACCACCTCCTCGCCGGCGACCACGACCTCCGCCACCTCGGCCAGTTCCGAGCGGCGCTCCGGGGGTGACGCGGCGGAGGTGATGACAATCTGCCCGGGTGCGATGAGAGCCTCGGGCAGGTCGAGACTTCGGCTCACGACCGCGATCGGCGGCACGGGGTCGAGGCCGAGCTCTGCCCTGAGCTCCGCATGCACCTCGTCGGGCTTGACCGGCTCGTAGCCTTCCGCCCGCACCGTCCCGGCAGCCACCAGGATGACATCGCACAGCGATCGCAGGAGGGCGAAGACGGTGGCATCAGGGTCCCCGCCGAGAGCGCCGGACACTCCGTCCTCGGTGGTGGCCGAGCCATCGACCGAGGAGGCGAAGTTCATCCGGACCCAGGGACGGTCCAGGCCTTCGGGATAGGCGTAGCGGCGTGCCAGATCGACCGTGTCGAGCATGAGGACAGCCTAGAAGCGCGCCCCGCCGTCCGCAGCGGTGCCTGGTCAACGTGGCCTCCCGGGTGGCGGTAGCTGGTCAACGTTATCGGGCGTCGGTCGGGTTGATGGAGTACCGCTAGGGGAGGCGAGAGGTTGCTGGGGTACCGCCGTCGAAGGCGTGGGATCAGCGGCGACGCAGGAACCAGACGAAGACTGGCGCGCCCGCCAGGATGATGAGCAGCCGCACCAGCTGCGCCGCCGTCACGAAGGTGAGATCGCCGCCGGTCGTGGTGGCGATGGCGAGCACGGCGGAGAAGCCACCCGGGGTGGTCGCGAGATAGCCGTCCAGAGAATTCAGCCCGGTCATCTGGGCGAGCCATGCGCCCATCGCCGCGCACATGGTCATGACGATGACGATGTTCAGCAGCGCGAGCGGCAACAGCGATCGGATCGTCGCCAAGGCCGCACGGGTGAACCGCAGGCCCACCGAGAGTCCGATCAAGACGAAGGCCGCCTGCTGGAGCACCTGCGGCACGCCCACGGTGCCGAACCAGCCGTGTGTGACCGCGGCGACGATCATCGGCCCGAAGACTCCTCCCGCGGGCAGCCGGGCGAACCGTCCCAGCAGCAACCCCACCGCGACGCTGACGGCGGTGAAGGCGAGGGCCGGCACGAGGTGCTCGGTGCTGGGGGTCCGGGCCGAGGTTCCCGCGCCCGACGGGTGGAAGACGAGGTTCACGATGAACGGCAGCGATGCCACGATGATGACGACCCGCAGGTACTGCAGGACGGTCACCACCCGGTCATCGGCGCCCAGATCCCGCGACATGACGGTCAGACCCGAGGCACCGCCGGGAACAGAGGAGAAGATCGCCGTCTCGGGGGTGATGGTGCCGCGGGCGCTCAGCATGAGTCCGAGGAGGACGCTGCCGATGATCGTGGCTAGGCTCACGAGCAGGACGATCGGCCAGTCGCCGCCGATGCTGCGGAGGGTGTCGAGGTCGATGCTGGCGCCGATAGAGGCCCCGAGGAGCGCCTGCCCCAGCAGGTAGAGCGGCTCGGGGAATCGCAGGTCCTGGCGCAGGAGGAGCGAGAAGACGAGAGCGCCGCCGAGGGCGCCGATCAGCATGGCGGCCGAGACGTGCAGGAGTTCCAGGATGCCGATGAGCGCCGCGACGATCGCCGCGAGCAGCAGCACCCTCCCGACACGTCTCACTCGGTGAAACTAACGAACCCGTCGTACCAGGGCACAGGTGCCCCGGTACGACGGGCTCGCCGGGTGATGCTTAGGCGAACATGGCCTCCAGCGGGACCAACTCCACAGCGCCGACGGCGTAGCGGGCCAGGAGGACCTGAGCGATCTCCTGCTCGGCCCCGAGCGGCTCCGCGACCGCGACGGCTCCGGCCTCGGTGGCCAGCTCCGCGACGCGATCGGGCAGGACGCCCGGCGCGAGGAACAGCATGCCGACCGCGATGTGCCGGCGTCCGTCCGCACGGTGCTGGCGCACGGCCTCACCCGCGGCGGGCGGCACGCTCGACGCGAAGGCGGCGATCGTCGGGAGCCGGTGATGGGCGCCCCACGCGCGCGCCGCGCGAGAGATCATCGCATTCGCGAGCGGATCGGAGGAGCCGGCGCCGGCCAGGACGAGCGCGTCGAGCTCGCGGACCCGGTTCTTCCGCAGCGACTCGCGCAGCCGCCGGTCCAGCACATGGAAGAAGGCCGACTCGATGCCGAGCACCTTCGTGACATGGATGGACAGTCCGCTGTGGCGATCGGTGGCCGCCTGCGCGGCCTGGGGCACGTCGACCTTGGCGTGATAGGCCTCGGTCAACAACAGCGGCACCACGACGATCTCCGAGTACCCCTCGGCGACGAGTCCGTCGACGACCTCGTCGAAACCGGGCTCGCACAGGTCGAGAAAGGCTGTCTCGATCCGGAGATCGGGGCGCATGCAGCGGGCGAGCTCCGTCAGGGCATTGATAGTGGCGGCCGATCGGGGATCGCGGCTGCCGTGGGCAAGAGCAACGAGTGCTGGTGCGGTCATGCTTCCCTCCTTCCGGGATGGGTGGTGATGGTGGATGGATTGAGTTGTCCGATGAACTTCAGGCTGAAGGCGCGCAGACAGCTGCGACACTCCCAGGCCCCGTGGGTCTCGCCGTGCGGACGCAGATCCTCGTCGGCGCAGTACGGGCAGTGGTACGGCATGGCCCTCGTGGTCATCGCAAGAGCTCCTCATCTGCTCGGGCGACCCAGCCGGCGAAGGTCTCATCGCCGTCGCGTTGCTCCAGATAGGTGCGCGCGAGCTTCTCGACATAGTCCGGGAGCTGGTCGGCGGTGACCTTGTGGGCCCGCAGCTTGCGACCGAAGCCCGCGTCGAGTCCGAGCGCTCCACCCAGGTGGACCTGGAAGCCCTCGACCTGCTGGCCGTTCTCGTCGACGACGAGCTGACCCTTCAGGCCGATATCGGCGGTCTGGATGCGAGCGCAGGAGTTGGGGCAACCGTTGACATTGACCGTGATCGGGCTGTCGAGCTCCGGGACGCGGTCCTCGAGCTCGGTGACCAGTTCGGCGGCGCGCTGCTTGGTCTCGACGATCGCGAGCTTGCAGTATTCGATGCCGGTGCACGCCATCGTGTTGCGCCGCCACTGCGAGGGGCGTGCCCGCATGCCGAGCTCGTCGAGGGCCGCCACGAGGGACTCGACACGGTCCTCCTCGACATCGAGCACGAGCAGCTTCTGCATCGGCGTCGTCGCGAGGCGGTCCGAGCCGTGGGCCTCGGCGACATCGGCGATCTGTCGCAGCAGCGTGCCCGACACGCGGCCCACGCTCGGCGCGGCGCCGACGTAGTAGCGTCCGTCCTTCTGCTGGTGGACGCCGACGTGATCGGACGGGGTGGTGGGGGCGCCCGGATCGTCGAGATCGATGAGCTCGCGCTTCAGGTACTCGTCCTGCAGCACCTCACGGAACTTCTCGATGCCCCAGTCGGCCACGAGGAACTTCAGCCGGGCGCGCGAGCGCAGGCGGCGGTAACCGTAGTCGCGGAAGATGCTGGTGACGCCCTCCCACACCTCGGGGACCTCGTCGAGCGGGACCCAGACGCCGAGCCGCTTGGCGAGCATCGGATTGGTTGAGAGACCGCCGCCCACCCAGAGGTCGAAGCCGGGCCCGTGTTCGGGGTGCACGGCGCCGATGAAGGCGATGTCGTTGATTTGGGGGACGACATCGTGGCCGGGGTGGCCGCTGATCGCCGACTTGAACTTGCGGGGGAGGTTCGAGAAGGCCTGGTCGCCGATGTAGCGGCTCTCGATCGCGTCGATCGCGGGCCGGCCGTCGATGATCTCGTCGGCGGCGACGCCCGCGACGGGGCTGCCGAGGATGACCCGGGGGCAATCGCCGCAGGCCTCCTGCGTGGAGAGCCCGACGGCCTCCAGTTCCTGCCAGATCGTCGGGACGTCGCGGACGTCGATCCAGTGGAACTGGATGTTCTGGCGATCCGTGAGGTCCGCGGTGTCGCGGGCGTAGCGCGTCGACAGGTCGGCGATCGTGCGCAACTGGGCGACGGTGAGCTGACCGCCGTCGATGCGCACGCGGAGCATGAAGTAGCGGTCATCGAGCTGCTCGGGCTCGAGGGTCGCGGTCTTGCCGCCGTCGATGCCGGGCTTGCGCTGGGTGTAGAGGCCCCACCAGCGGAAGCGTCCGCGCAGGTCGCCCGGGTCGATGGAGTCGAAGCCGCGGTGTGCGTAGATGTTCTCGATGCGAGCACGGACATTGAGCGGGTTGTCGTCCTTCTTGGACTGCTCGTTGGCGTTCAGGGGCTCGCGGTAGCCGAGCGCCCACTGTCCCTCGCCACGCTTGCGGCGCGGCGTGCGGGGGCGGGTGTCGGTGCCGGATGCAGATGCCATGAGTCTCTTTCGGGACAGGAGCGCACGGCAGGGCTCAGACGCGGGGAGATGCCGCGCGACCGGTTTGCGGGGAGGCAGAAGGGGTCGCTGGATTCAGCGACACATCATCGAACGCGCACGGCCGAGGTCCACGTGGAGGCGTTCCACGAGCCAGACGGTCTGTGCGGTGAGCATGGGACCAGTGTGTTGCCGCCGGGGGTCCGACACAAACTCGACTCTCACATTGTGGACACTATGTCCGAAGAATGAGATCAGCTGGATGTCTCCGGCGCCACGAGCGAGATCGCGAAGGCGGCCGCCGCGGTCACGGCCAGCAGTCCGACGGCCGTTATCGCCGCGATCGTCCAGGGCAGGAGTCCGCCCGCCGCCGCGCCCAGTGTGACCGCCGGATTCGCTGCGATGACGAGGACGATCGAGGGTCCGGAGCCGGCCGCGATGGCCGGGACGGCTATCAGTGCTTCACTTGCCGCACCGTCGACCGCGAGGACCACCCAGGCCGTGAGCACGCCAGTGAGAAGTGTGATCAGGCCCACATGCCAGAAGGTCGGATCGGCGAACAGCAGCGGTTCCCCGATCCGCGGACCGAGGGCTGAGGCACCGAACCCGGCCACGAGTGCGGCACCGAGTTGCACAACCAGCGTGGGCAGGAACTCACCGAACCGGGCCCGGCCGACCAGGGCGAGGGGAAGCGCCCAGGCGGCGTTGACCTCCGCCAATCCCGAGTGCTCGGCACTGCTCGCGCTATGTCCGAACCAGGCCAGCAGCACGGTGGTCGCTGCGACGGCAGCCACGGTGAGCACGGACGAGGCGGCGTGCAGCGCCAGGATCGCGGCGATGGTGAGCACGAAGGAGGTCGTGCCCGCCATCAGGAGCCGGCGACCGAGTGGCGCGATCACGTGCCGACCGTCCGAAACGAACGGCGTGGCAGCCGGCGGGACTGAGTTTCCATACCGCACACCGTAGACGGCCCTCGCGCCTCGATGCGCGATCGAATCGCGCCTGCCGGATTCGTGCTCCTCGCCTCGCTACCGTGGGAGCCATGGCCACCAGCGACTCGGTCGGCCGCCCGGGTGTGGTGGACGACCTCAAACGTGTGGTCGCGCGTACCTTCGCCGCGTGCATCCGCTATCGCGTGACCGGGATGGCGGCCGAGGCGGCGTTCTTCGCGATCTTGTCGTTGCCGCCGTTGATCTTCGGCCTCGCCGGGTCGATCGGCTTCATCGCCGCTCGTTACGACGTGGCGCAGCTGGACCTCTTCCGCCAGCGGATCATCGACCTGACTTCGCAGGCTCTCAATGACCCGACGGTGGATGCGATCATCGTCCCGACCCTCGACGAGGTGCTCAGCGGGGGAGGGCGGATCGATGTCATCTCGGTGGGTTTCGTGCTGGCGCTGTGGTCGGGATCGCGAGCCCTGAACGTCTTCATCGACACCATCTCGATCATGTACGGGCTCGGTGGTCACCGCGGGATCGTCAAGACACGAGTGCTCTCCTTCGGGCTCTACGTCGTCGCCTTGGCGATCGGGATCGTACTGGTGCCGCTCGTGCTGGTCGGCCCGGTCCTGGTGGGTCAGTGGATACCGGAGAACTGGCGCTGGCTCAGCGTCCTCTACTGGCCGGGTGTCCTCCTGCTGTCGACGGGATTCCTCGCGCTGCTCTACCACGTCTCGGTGCCCGTGCGGCAGCCCTGGCGCGTGGCTCTGCCCGGTGCGGTGTTCACCGTCACGATGTGGATCCTGGGAAGCTGGTTAGTGCGCTGGGTCCTGGACTTCAGCGACGGGGGTATGTCGATCTTCGGCCCGCTGGCGGCGCCGATCGCGTTGCTGCTGTGGCTCTTCGTGATCGCGATCTCGGTGCTCATCGGCGCGGCTCTCAATGCGTCGGTGTCCGGTGTCCTCCACGAGCGCCCCGATCGCGTCTGACACCCGGGTCCGACCTGACCCTCCGGGTCCGAGATGTGTCCGGTTATGGCCCCTCTGTCGGAGGTCCGAAGGGCCACAATCGGACAAAGGTCGCGTGTCTGCGGGAGGTATCCGACCCGTGAGACGCAGCGGGACTACTCCGGGAGCTTGGAGACGGTCACCCAGGGAGCGCCGTCGGTGACCTTCTCGAGCTCCTCACAGGTCAACTCGATGGCCGAGTTGCCGGTGCCGCAGGCGGGGAAGACGCTCGGGAAGCGCCGCATCGAGGTGTCGAGGTGCACCGTCGCGGAGTCGGGATTGCCGAAGGGGCACACGCCGCCGGGCGCATGCCCGGTGAGGCGCTCCACGTCGTCTCCCTTCAGCATCGAGGCCTTCAGCCCGAACTCGCGCTTGAAGGCGGCATTGTCCAGCCGGGCGTCGCCGGCCATCACCACCAAGATCGCGGTGTCCGGCTCGGGGCCGCGGAAGCTCAGCGTCTTGGCGATCCGGGCCGGTTCGACACCGAGCGCGGCGGCGGCCAGTTCGACCGTGGCGCTGGACTCGGCGGTGAGGATGATGTCCTCGGCGCGTCCGTGCGCGGCGAGGTGGGCGCGGGCGATCTCCAGCGACATGGGTCGATCGTACGAGTGTCAGGACAACGCGGTCGACGAGGTGGCACTCGGCGGGTTGTCGAGGAGGTCGAGGGTAGGACGTGTCGGTCCAGGCCGGGTCCGGTCGAAGAGACGAGAAACGGCCCCCGGACGAATCCGGGGGCCGCTCGATGGTGGGCGATACTGGGTTTGAACCAGTGACCTCTTCCGTGTCAGGGAAGCGCGCTACCGCTGCGCCAATCGCCCGTGCTATTGAGTTGTCCTGCGAGGTGGGTACGGGATTTGAACCCGTGTAAACGGATTTGCAGTCCGTTGCCTCGCCTCTCGGCCAACCCACCACTGGATGGGTCCGGCGAGACCCGCTCCGAGCGGATGACGGGATTCGAACCCGCGACCCTCACCTTGGCAAGGTGATGCTCTACCACTGAGCCACATCCGCGCTGCCTCATCAGCAGGCGTTGAGAACATTACACGAGCACCCCCAAGCCCCCAACGCGGGGTCGGCGTAGGGTCGGAGCATGAAGGCCTGGCTGAATGGACGATTGCTCGATTCTCCCCGCGATCCCGCGGTGAATGTGCTCGACCACGGCATCGTCGTCGGCGATGGGGTGTTCGAGACTGTGGCCGTGGTCGATGGCCGCCCTTTCGCGCTCACGCGCCATCTCGAGCGACTGATGCGTTCGGCCGAGGGGCTCGGCATCGGCCGCCCCGACCTCGACCTCGTGCGCACGGGGGTCGCGGCCACCTGTGAGGGTCAGGACATGCCCTTCGGGAGGATCCGTATCACGGTCACCTCCGGCGAGGGGCCGCTCGGTTCGCCGCGCGGGGACGGCCCGCAGACCGTCATCGTGGTGACCGAACCCGCGGAGCGTGCGGCATCGGTGAGCTCGATCGTGACGGTGCCCTGGGTGCGCAACGAGCGGGGCGCGCTGGCTGGGCTGAAGACCACGAGCTACGCCGAGAACGCGCTCATGGTGGAGTACGCGCGAGCGCGCGGCGGTTCCGAGGCGGTAATGGCGAACACGCGTGGCGAGCTGTGCGAGGGCACGGGATCGAACATCATGTACGCCATCGACGGGCAGCTGGTGACGCCCACCCTCGAGTCCGGGTGCCTGGCCGGGGTGACCCGGGCGCTCGCGATCGAGTGGCTCGGTGCCGAACTCGACGTGGTCGAGCGCGACGCGCCGATCGAGGTGCTCCAGGAGGCCGATGAGGTGATCCTGCTGGGTACGACACGCAATGTGCAGGCGATCGAACGGGTCGACGATCGCGAGGTGCCGGCGCCGGGTCCACTCGCCAGGGCCGCACAGGAGATCTGGGCGCGTGCGCAGGCCCAGCAGATCGACCCGTGACATTTGCACCTGACGTGGCGTGAGGTCCTACGTTCCTGGACATGAACACGCGACATGAGGTCCACCGCGACGACGGGGAGCTGGTCGGCTTCGTAAGGCCCGCCGGAGGAGGCTGGGTGACCGAGACCGTTTTCGGCCACGAGCTTGACCGATTCGACTATCGGGCGGACGCCGAGACCTCCCTGGCCGCCTCGGGGCTGGCCTATCTGGTGGACCGCTGGCGGCTGACCGACGGTGACCTCGCCGTGCAGATCATCGAGGCGAGTCCGGAGCGGGTCACCGTGCTGGTGATCGACTTCGGCGCGTCCGAGCGCTATGGCGAGCGGATCAGCCTGGACGCCCCGGTCGGCGATGGGCTGCGGCGGGAGCCATGATCGGGAGGTGGAGGCCGGTTGACGGTCGCTGGGGGAGGATGCGCTAGAGTTGCCAACGCACTGATGGGCGATTGGCGCAGTGGTAGCGCGCTTCGTTCACACCGAAGAGGTCACTGGTTCGAACCCAGTATCGCCCACCCAGTGAGGAACCCTTCGGCCAGCGAGAACGCAGGTCGGAGGGTTCTTCGGTCTCCGCCCGCATACGTCTACCCGGAGCGCCGGGGACTCCCGGACAAAGTTCCTCGGCCGTGAGACGCCGGCATTGCCGCGACAGTTGCCGCTGAGCTCCCTCGATGGCTCGTCGAGGTACGTATATCGCGCACGGTGGTGCTGTAGGGGTCGCGATCACGACCCCCACAGCACCACCGTGTCACTCCGTGGGGCGCAGCGAGGCCCGGCGGAGTTTGCCGGTGGCCGTACGGGGAAGCTCGTCGCGGAACTCGACAATGCGCGGATATGCATGCCGGCCGATATGGGTGCGCACCCGGTCCTGAAGACGCTTGATCAGTTCATCGTCGGAGGGTGCCTCGCGCGACTTGACCACAACGGCCCGGACGATCTGACCACGGCTCGCATCGGGCGCGGCGACTACCGCGACCTCGGCCACGCCAGGGTCCTCCAGTAGCGTGGACTCGACCTCGGCGGGACCTACGTTGTAACCGGAGGTCACGATCACATCGTCAGCGCGCCCGTAGAAGCGCCAGCCTCCCTGCTCGGTGCGCTCCATCAGATCGTCGGTGACGAACCAGTCGTCGATCCATCGCCGCTGCCAGGCGTCCGGTGCGTTCGCGTAGCCGATTGAGAGTTGGAAGGGGGGCCGACGGACGGCGACCCGCCCGCGTCCCGACTCGACGGGCGCGCCATCGTCGTCGACGAGGGCGACCTCGAAGCCGGGCACCGTTCCCGAGAGCGTCCCGTGCTCGTTGACCGGCGACCCGATCGTGTCGCCGAGCACCATGCCGACCTCCGTCAGACCATAACCGTCTCTCAGGGGGAAACCCGCCAGCTCCGACCACTTCTGAGCGGTCTCACGATCCAGCGGCTCGCCGGCGGTGTTCGCGCCGCGCAGGCTGGCGGGGAAGCCGGTACGTCGAGCGGCCTCGAGCACCCGCCGATAGGCGCTGGGCGCCCCGGCGATGAAGGTCACTTCCTCCTCGTCCATGAGGCGCAGCCATGCCTTGGGGTCGAAGTCGCCGGTGTAGACGATGCGCGGCACGCCGAGGGCCATCAGTGTCGCACCGGTGGTATAGAGGCCGTAGGACCAACCCGGGTCGCTGGTGGCGAAGACCAGGTCGTTCTCATCGACGCCGAAGACCTCGAGGGCATAGGGCATCAGCGCGACGAAGGCCGAATGCGGGAGGATGCAGCCTTTGGGCGTGCTGGTGGTCCCGCTGGTGAACATCAGGGTCGCCGGGGTGTCACCGGTCGTGTCGGCGACGGGGCCGTCGGGCGCAGCTCGCTCGATCTCCGCCCAGAAGCTGATGTCTCCGCGGCGGAGTCCGGCTCCGCGCCCTCCCGCGACGGTGAAGACGTCCAAGTCGGCATCGAGGCGCTCACTCGCCTCGTCGACCACGTCGCGCCAACGGTGGTCGACCACGACCGCCGTCGCCTTTGCCGCGGTCAACCGGTCCGCCACCGCATCGGCGCCGAAACCGACGAAGAGGGGAACGTAGACGAGACCGGACCTCCAGGCGGCCAGCGCGGTGACCCACGCCTCGACCTGGCGCGTCAGCATCGCCGCCACGCGGTCGCCAGGCTTGAGCCCGGCTTCGGCGAACATGCGCGAGGCCTTCGCGGCCTGTTTCGCCAGCCGGTGATAGGTCCAATGCTCGGTGCTGCCGTCCGGGTGACGCACGATCAGAGCGAGTTTGCTGCGATCGTGGGCCCACTTGCCGCACACCTCGTCGAATGTGTTGAACCTGTGGTCTGAATCCTGGTTCAGGCGCTCGGTGATCTGGCGCCAGACCTCGTCGGTCGTCCTCTGCTCCACGGTCCGCCCTCCTCGGGGGAGTCGTATATCAATGCGTCAAAAACAGACTGATCGGTATGTTACTCACGCGCGGAAGATTTGTGAAGCAGGTCACCGTCAGCGTTGTGGGGCCGTCATGATGCCGTGGAGCAGGATGTCGCAGAAGCGATCGGCGATCTCTTCCGGGGACAGGTCGCCTTCGGGATCGATCCACAGGTAGCTGTAGTTGTGCATGCCGAGCACGGCCTTGACGGCGAGGGAATCGCCGTGGTGAAACAGTCCGGCCGTCTCCCCTTCGTCGAGGATCTGCCGCCAGAGATCCTCGAAACGCGAGCGGAGCTCGACGACGCGTTCCCGGCGCTCCCCACTCAATGAGTCCGCCTCGCGGAAGTAGACCGTCCATTCGTCGCGGTTGTCGGCGATCACCCGCATGAGCTTGCGGCTCATGCGCCGGAAGCGCTCCTCGACACCGAGCGGGGAGCTCAGCAACTCCTCGCCGAAATCCACCATCTCCTGGACATGCTCGATGCTGATCTCGTAGAGGAGCTGTTCCTTATTGGTGATGTGGTGATAGAGCGCCCCCCGGCCCAGGCCGACGGCATCGCCCAGCTCGCTGAGACCGGTAGCGTGGTAGCCCTGGCGAGCGAAGAGATCGGCTGCGGTGCGCAGGATTCGTTGCTTGGTCCGTGAACCTTTGCGGGTCCGCGAATGTGAGCGTGGGGCCGGCGCGGGGTCGGTGCTCATGGGTGCTCCTTTGGACTGGGGCGATGAATGACGGACGGCGTCGTCATCGTACCGATGCCGGAGCCGGCTCCCGAGGGCTCAGATGCCGCGGTCCGGGAGGAGCGCGTCGCACCTCTGTATCGGACCGTTAGGTCCAATAGAGAGGTGCGACGGCACCGATGCGTCCTTGTCACGGACTCAGTGGTGTTGGACCTTCGCAGCTGGCGGCACGGTCAGCGCGATGATCGACACCACACAGGCGGCCGCGAGATAGACCGCGAGGGCCCACTCGCCGTCGGTCGCCGAGGAGATAGCCACGGCAATGAAGGGTGCCGTCGCGCTGAACACGACGCCGCCCATCTGGTACGCCACCGAGGCACCCGTGTAACGGACGGCTGCCGGGAAGAGGGCGCTGACATAGGCGGCCACGGCCGAGTACGTCACCGCGTGGCCGATCGTCACGATCAGGATCATGGCCGCGAGGACCGCCAAGTCGCTACCTGTGCCCAGCAGCCAGAAGAACGGGTAGGCGATGAGAGCCATATAGACCGCGCCGTAGATCAGCATCCTGCGCGGGCCGATGCGGTCGGCCAGGATAGAAGCGGCGGGGACCGTGAAGATGTCGATTGCGCAGGCGACCAGCAACGACAGCAGGAGCGTCTGTCGGGAGAGGTCGAGGTCGCTGGGGCCATAGGAGAGTAGGAAGACCGTGACGAGGTAGAACGGCACGAGTGAGGTCGCCTGGGTGAACACACCGACGAGGAAGGCCGGCCGCTGGGTCCTGAGAACCTCGAGGATCGGGAAGTCCGCGACCCGGTTCTCGTCCTTGACCTTTTGGAATTCCGGGGACTCCACGATCTTCAGTCGGACATAGAGGCCGATGATCACCAGCAGGCCGCTCGCCCAGAAGGGGATGCGCCACCCCCAGGACATCATCTCGGCCTCGGGCATCAGCTCCACGAGGAGGAAGGCGCCGGTGGCCAGCAACAGGCCAGCCGGGACGCCCGCTTGGGGGAAGCTGCCGTAGAAGGCGCGCTTGCGCGGGGGAGCGTGTTCCACGGCCATGAGGACTGCTCCGCCCCATTCGCCGCCCACGGCGAATCCCTGGATCATCCGGCAGATGACCAGGAGGATGGGGGCCGCGATGCCGATCTGGTGGTAGGTCGGGATGAGTCCGATGCACACCGTCGCCGCTCCCATCAACAGGAGCGACAGGACGAGCATCCGCTTGCGTCCGATGCGGTCGCCGAAGTGGCCGAAGACGATGGCTCCCACGGGCCTGGCGAAGAAGGCGACGCCGAAGGTGGCGAAGGAGGCGAGCGTGCCGATTACCGGTGAGAGGTCGGGGAAGAACGCCGTATTGAAGACGAGTGCCGCCGCCGTGCCGAAGATGAAGAAGTCGTACCACTCGATGGCAGTCCCCGAGAAGCTGGCGATGGCGACCCGGCGGGGACTCACGGTAGGCATACCGGCCCGCCCGTCCTGAACCTGAGGGTCGTTGCTGGTCGTCACGTGGATGTCTCCGTTCGCTGGATGCCCGGGCTGCTTCATGTTCCCGGCCTCGATGGGGGGAAGCCGCGGCCGCGTGAGGCGTTGTGCCGTGCATCACATCCTGAGCTTTCATCACGGGGGTGTCAAGAGGAATGGATCGTTAGGTACGATATTTGTCGACTGCTCTGATTCTCCAAAGCTTGCTATTGCAATGGTTGTGCATGGGACAGGGGTGAGAGCTGTTAAAAGAATGGAATGATCGGTATAGTCGCGCTCGAGGGGCGAACCCCGACGACCGTTGATCCACGAAATCCGAGGCGTGATGAGAATGACGACGAGCGGCCAGGCCGAAGGCCTTCGCGAGGACGATTACCAGGTACTGCGTGAGCAGATCTTCGAGGCGATCTGGACCGATCTCGATCCGTTGGAACAGCAGATCGAGGACGAGGAGCGCATCCCCAACGAGACGGTGCTGCCGATCCTCAGTCGTATCGGCGCCTTCGGCCTGCTGGTGCCCCGCGAGTACGGCGGCAGTGGACTGTCGATGCGCCAGTACCTGCCGATCCTCGCGGAGTTCGCCAAGATCCAAGGCGGGATCCGTGTGATCGTGCACGTGCACAACTCCTTCGCTCATGCGCTCTCGGAGATCGGCAACGCGGAGCAGCGCGCGGCGGTATTGCCGGGTGCCGCGACCGGAGAGAAGTCGGTCGCCTTCGCGCTCACCGAGCCGGACCACGGTACCGGCGCCGACCTCGGCTCCCACGCTGAGCGTGACGGTGACGAGTACGTGATCCGCGGTGAGAAGTGGCTCATCACCAACTCCGATATCGCCTCGCACTTCATCGTCTTCGCCAAGACCGCCCAGAAGGAAGTCTCCGCCTTCCTCGTTCCTCGTGAGACCAGTGGCCTGTCGATCGAGCGCCTTCCCGAGACCATGGGATGCAAGGGCGGTGAGCACGGACGGATCACCCTGGACGGCGTGCGGGTGCCGGCTTCCGCGATGATCGGCGCGGAGGGCCAGGGCGGGGCTCACTTGGAACGCGCGCTGGAGATCAGCCGGGTCTTCATCGCCGCCAGCTCTCTGGGCACCTCCGAGCGTGCTCTGGAGCTCTCCTTGAAGCACGCCCGGGAACGGGTCACGTTCGGCAAGCCGATTGGTGCGCGACAGGCGGTGCAGCGCTACCTCGCCGAGATGGCCACCGATGTCTACGCACTGCGCAACCTCCTCGCCGATGCCGCCGACAAATGGGACGGCGGACGCCGCATCCCGGCGGAGGCCAGCATGATCAAGCTGTTCGGCCTCGAGGCGGTAGGTCGAGTCACCGATCGTGCGCTCCTGGTGCACGGCGGTATCGGCTACACCCGTGCCCTGCCGATCGAGCGGTTGTACCGGGACGCGCGACTGAACTGGCTCGAGGAGGGCACCCCCACCATCCAGTACGCGGTGGCCGCACGCGAGTTGCTGGACGGTTACACCTTCGACGACTCCTTCGGCGGGGAGACCCGCTGATGCCGTCGCAGGATGATGCGATCGTCTTGATCGATGGGGCCCGTACGCCGTTCGGCCGTTTCGGCGGCGCGCTGTCGAGCCTGAGTGCCCAGCAGCTCGGTGCGCGGGCCATCGCGGGTGCCTTGGGTCGCGCGGCGATCGATCCGGCCCGCGTCGACCAGGTGATCGTAGGTCAGGTACTGACCGCCGGGGGTGGTCAGCTCACGGCGCGGGTGGCCGCCACGGAGGCCGGTATTCCGATGGGCACGCCTGCCCTCAATATCAATCGCATGTGCCTGTCCGGGGTGGACGCGATCATGCTCGCGCAGCAGACCATCGCCACCGGCCAGGCCGATGTGATCGTTGCGGCGGGCCAGGAATCGATGAGCAACGCTCCGCATCTCCTTCCCGGCAGCCGCCGTGGGTTCCGCTACGGTACCGCGCCGCTGATCGACCATCTCGAGTTCGACGGACTGCAGGATGCCTTCACCGAACAGTCGATGGGCGCACTGACCGAGTCGCGCAACGCCGAGTACGGTGTCTTGCGGGAACAGCAGGATGCCTACGCCGTCGAGTCACACCGGCGAGCGGCACAGGCCGCGGCGGCGGGACTGTTCGACGGGGAGATCGTGCCGGTTACCATCAGCGGTCGTGGCGGCGACCAGGTGGTGGATGCCGACGAGGGCATCCGCGCCGATGTCACGGCTGAGGGTCTGGCCGGGCTGCGCCCGGCGTTCGCGCCGGACGGCTCGTTGACCGCCGGCAACTCCTCGCCGATCTCCGACGGCGCGGCCGCGGTGGTCGTCGCGCGGCGCAGCGTCGCTGAGAAGCTCGGTGTCCCCTGGCTCGCGGAACTGGGGGCCGGTGCGGTGGTCGCCGGGCCCGACTCGGGCCTGCACGAGCAGCCGGCGAATGCCATCGCGAAGGCCTGTTCACGGGAGAACCTCGCTGTCGGCGATGTGGATCTCGTGGAGATCAACGAGGCATTCGCGGCTGTCGTGCTGGCATCCCGGGATCGTCTGGGACTGGATCAGGATCAGCTCAATGTCAACGGCGGAGCCATCGCGCTAGGTCACCCGATCGGCACATCCGGTGCCCGGATCAGCCTGCATCTGGCCCGTGAGCTGGGCCGCCGCGGCGCTTCGCGTGGTGTGGTGGCGCTATGCGGCGGAGGCGGCCAGGGGCAGGCGCTCGTGCTGCGTGCCGCCAGTTGAGCCCGGGTGTGCGACCCCCGGGTCGAGACACGAACGTCAACAGCAGGAACACGGATGTCCATCGGTCTCTCCGATGCCAGTGCGATCGTCACGGGCGGGGCTTCCGGCCTCGGCCTGGCCGCGGTGCGGGTACTGCTGGAAGCGGGCGCGCAGGTGGTGGTCGTCGACTTGCCCGATGAAGCCTCGAGCGGCAGGGCCGACACGGTGGTAGCGCTGGGCGCGCGGGCTCGCTTCGCCCCGGCGACGTGAGCGATCCGGTGACCGCCGCGGCCGCGGTGGACCAGGCGACGGTGCTGGCACCGCTGCGGGCGGTGGTGAGCTGTGCCGGAGTGGCCACGCCCGGCAAGCTGGTAGGCCGTGTAGAGCCGCTGTGTTGTGAGACCGTGATGCGGGTCCTGGCGATCAATGTCGGTGGCACGGTCAATGTGATGTCCCATGCCGCCGCGGTGATGCGAACCAATGAAGCGCGGGGGAGGACCGCGGTGTGCTGATCAACACCGCCTCGATCGTGGCCTTCGGCGGACAGGTGGGACAGATCGCCTATGCCGCGTCCAAGGGCGGGGTGACCGCGTTGACTCTGCCCGCTGCGCGCGAGCTCGCGTCCTCGCAGATCCGCGTTGTCACGATCGCTCCTGGCCTATTCGAGACGCCGATGATGAGCGGTCTGCCCGAGGAGGCGCGTTCGGCGCTCACCGCGAAGACCCCGCACCCGGCGCGCCTCGGTCGAGCCGAGGATTACGCGCTGCTGGTCCGCCATATCGCGGAGAATCCGATGCTCAACGGTGAGGTCATCCGTCTCGACGGTGCGGTGCGGCTGGAACCGAAGTAGCGGCCGAGGACGGCCCCGTCCACGCGATGAGTGCGAGCGGAGGTCGTCCTCGTCAGCCGATGACGCCCGAGGATCGCAACGCATCGATCTGGGAGTCCGTCCGGCCGATCCATCGCAACACCTCGTCGGTGTGCTCGCCGATGTGCGGCACCGACCGCGCGCCCTGGGCCTGGCTGCGGGAGAACCGCGGTGCCGCTCCTGGCTGCAGAACGCCCTCATGCTCCTGAAGGTAGCCGCGTGCGTGGTTGTGTGGATGGTCCCGTGCCTCCTCGATGGTGAGCACCGGCGTCACGCAGGCGTCGCGGGTCGAGAAGATCTCCAGCCACTCTTCGCGGGTGCGACCGAGGAAGGCACGTTCCACCTCTCCTCGCAGTCGCTGCCACTGGGCGGGGGAGAGCCGGTCGATCCCGGGCGGGTCCTCCAATCCCAGCGCTTCGAGGAACTGCGCGTAGAACTGTGGTTCGATGGGCCCGGCGGCGAGATATCGTCCGTCGGCGGATTCGTAGACACCGTAGAAGTGGGCCCCGCCGTCGAGCAGGTTCTCGCCGCGCCGTCCCTCCCATCGTCCGGTGCTGCGCATCCCCAGCAGCATGGCCATCAACGACGAAGTGCCGTCGACGATCGCCGCGTCGACGACCTGACCGTGCCCGGATCGGGCGGCCTCCCAGACAGCGCTGATCAGACCGAGCGCCAGATAGGCACCACCGCCGCCGAAGTCGCCCAGCAGGTTGAGCGGAGCGACGGGAGGCCCGCCGCGTTCGCCGATCGCGTCGAGGGCGCCGGTCATCGCGATGTAATTGATGTCGTGTCCGGCGAGCGAGGAGAGGGGGCCGTCCTGGCCCCATCCGGTCATCCGCCCGTAGACGATCCGCAGGTTGCGCGCCGCGCAGTCATGAGGTCCCACGCCCAGCCGTTCGGCGACCCCCGGACGGAACCCCTCGAAGACGATGTCGCAGCGGGCGGCGATGTCCAAGGCGATCTCGCGGCCGGAGTCGCTTTTCAGATCCAGTGTCAATGAGCGGCGCCCGCGGTTGAGCACTTCCTCGCGCTGCTCGGTGCCGGCGTCTGCGGGACGCTCGACGCGAATCACCTCGACGCCCAGGTCGGCGAGCAGCATGCCACAGAAGGGCCCCGGGCCGATCCCACCTAGCTCGAGGGCCCGTAGGCCGTTGAGGGGGCCTGGAGGAGGTGTGGCGTGGTCGGTCCCTGCAGTGCTCATCGCGGTTCCCATCGCAGTCGCATATCGTAAAAATGTACCGATCGATACACTACCTTCATGAACCCATCATCGTCAGCACATCCCGGTGGCGAACACCGAACGGTCCTGGTCACGGGCGGCTCCCGTGGTATCGGAGCGCAGATCGTCCGCCGCCTGGCCGAGCGGGGCGTTCAGGTCGGCGCCAGCTTCAACTCCAGTCCCCAGCAGGCCGAGGAGCTCGCGGTGGAACTGGGCGATCGCGTCGCTCCGGTCCACTACCGTCTCGGTTCGGAGTCGTCCGCGCGGGATGCGGTCTCCGCGATGACATCGACCTTCGGGGGGCTCGACGCGGTGATCGTGAACGCCGGGTTCTGGAAGGGCGGGTTGATCGAGCGGGTCTCCCACGAGGAATGGTGGAGCGTCATCGACGCCAATGTGAGCTCGCTGTCGTATATGGCACGTGCCGTCCTGCCGTCCTTGCGGCAAGCGAAGGATCCCAGCATCGTTCTGGTGGCCTCCGTCGTGGGGTTGATCGGTCACGCCGGGGACACGGCCTATGGAGCGGCAAAGGCGGCCATGGTCGGCTTCGCGCGTTCCCTGGCGAAGGAGGTCGGGCGCGACGGCATCCGCGTCAACGTCCTGGCACCGGGCTTCGTCGACACCGATATGACATCGGCCGTGCCCGACACGGCTCGTGAGCGGATCTACGACGAGACGGTCCTGCGGCGCTTCGGCACGGCCGACGAGATCGCCAAGGCCGCGGTGTTCCTCTCCGAGGACGCCACCTACTGCACCGGCAGTGTCCTGTCGGTGGACGGCGGTTGGTCACTCTGACCGGTTGCCGAGACTTCAGCGACGAGAGGGCATGACATGACGACATCGGTGTACGAGGGTGACTATGCGACCATCACGGTCTCCGTGGAGGACCGGATCGGGAGGATCGGACTGGATCGGTCGAAGGCGCTCAACGTCCTCAACAGCCAGGTCATGGAGGAACTCGTCTCGGTCGCCGAGCGGATGGACACCGATCCTGCGGTGGGCGTGATCCTCCTCCGGGGCTCGCCGAATGTCTTCGCCGCGGGTGGCGATATCGCGGAGATGTCCGGGAAGGAGTTCGCGGCGATGTACGCCCAGGATTGGTTCTCCCGCTGGCAGCTGCTCGGGCGGCTGCGAACTCCTATCGTCGCGGCGGTGGCGGGTTACGCCCTCGGGGGCGGTTGCGAACTGGCGATGATGGCCGATGTGATCGTGGCGGCCGAGAGTGCGCGCTTCGGGCAGCCGGAGATTGCTCTGGGGGTCATTCCTGGCATGGGTGGCACGCAACGGCTGGTGCGCGCCGTGGGCAAGGCCAAGGCCATGGACATGATCCTCACCGGTCGCCAGATCGACGCGGATGAGGCCGAGCGCATCGGGCTGGTCTCTCGGGTGGTCGCCGATGACGAGCTCGATGAGGCGGCCCGCGCGGTGGCCGCGGCCATCGCCGGTGCGTCGAAACCTGCCGCGCAGATGGCCAAGGAGGCCGTGTCCGCAGCCTTCGAAACCGGTCTGGAACAGGGACTCGTCTTCGAGCGACGGATCTTCCACTCGCTCTTCGCGACGGAGGATCAGCGTGAGGGAATGGCGGCCTTTGCGGAGCGGCGTTCTCCGCGGTGGCGGCATCGCTGAGGGGAATCGCGATACCGAATCGTTTGAAAAGTGCTTGATGCTGACTCAAGCCTGCGACAAAGGCTCTACAGGACAAGCATGATCCGTACCGAAAGGTCCAAAAGCCTGCGTGCGATCGGCTCATATCGTGTTCTTATGAGATGCGACGCGGCCCCCAGGGGTCTCTCACCTGGAGGTGGTGGGGTGAGTCGCGGACGCGGCGCGGCGGTCGGATCCGGTGAAGCGGCTCCATGTCCTGGCTGAGTCTCTCCTGTGCAATATCGCCGAGCATTGGACCGAGCGGACCGTCTTCTTCCAGTGTTCTATGCCCTCGCAGGTAGCGGCGAGACGTCGTGCTGGCGGGGCGCGAGCGCTATGAAGCGCATTGGAGGCACGCGATCGACCAGGCGATCCCCGACGGGGGTCCACTGAGTGAGCCCGGTCCTGGTCAAGGGCATCCTGGGATTGTTCAACTACGGTTATCTCCGGCCGATGACCAGTCCCTGAGCGGATCGCCGATCACCTTCTCGATGCGTTCGCGGGATCGGCGCAGAACCCAGACTGGCGAGGGTGCTCAATGATGCGTGTGGACATGCAGGTCGCGCAGGAGGCACACCTCCGAGAGATGGTGGATCAGCTCGCGGTGGATATGGAGCACCAGCCGGGCCAGGGGGTCCTCGGAGAAGGGCCCTTCAGCATCGCCGCACGGATCGGAGAGCCGGTCTTCGCCGAGTGACTCCACGCCGGCGATCCAGGACGCGTACTCGCGGTCCAGCTGGTCGAGGGCGGCCTGCGCGGTGGTGGCGTACTCGAAGGAATCGTAGTCCACGGGCGGGCCGCCGAAGTGCGAGGCATTCCGCATCGAGAGGACGCCGACGATCACGTGCCCGAGGCGCCAGGCGATCGTCGTGAACGGTGCGGGCTCGGGGGCCGGGAAGGCGAAGTCGATGGTCAGCTCGCCGGAACCGGCCTGCACTGGGGCCGTGCCCGTGCCGCGGGGGCGGACGTTCCAGCAGTCCGGCACCGGCTCCCAGAAGTACTCGTCATCGGACAACCCCTGGAGGCGCGCGCGGAGCTGATGCGTCCAATGCCAGTCGATCTGGTCGCGGAGCAGCTCGTTCCAGGTGTACTCGCTCATGGGTCCAGCGTCCCACCTGTGCCGGAGGACGCCAGCCGGCGAGGCGGGCGCTGTCATGCGTTTCACGTCAGGGTCTCGCGCGTGATGTCGCGGGCGCGGCGATGGCCGGGCGGTGGGTGAAGCGGGTGATCAGAACTCGGCTTCACCGTGTGGGAGGAGTGCGGCGCCGATGCGCCGAGCCATGTCATCGCTCAGGGGTGGAAGGCTCCGGGCGGCGAACCACCGGGCTTCGGTGTTCTCTCCGTCGGCCGGATGCGGTTCCCCCGATCGCCATTCCAGCCGCCAGGTGAGGTCGACGTACTGGGTCTGGTCGCCGTTGTCGTAGGTGACCAGATCGGTGACGCCGACCCGTGCCAAACGGATGACCTGGGCGACGACCCCGGCTTCCTCCAGCGTCTCACGCATGGCCGCGGTCGCGGGATGCTCGCCCGGATCGACGATGCCCGTGACCGGGGTCCACGCGCCATTGTCGGCGCGCTTGACCATGAGCACCTGGTCGCCCTTGACGACCACGGCCGTCACCCCGCACAGCCACAACGGCGCGGTCCCGATCTTGTCGCGGAGCTCGAGGACGAAATCGGGGGTGGCCATATCCCGAGCGTAGAGGGCGACGGTGATCCGTCCTCGTCCGTGCAGCTCCGCCGCGCGAAGGGTGGACCAGCAATATACCTCTGAGGTATATTGCTGGTCATGCAGTTCTTGATCCTCGGACTTCTGCTGGACGGGCCGCTCTCGCTCTACGATCTGCGCAAGCGGTTCGCGTCGGGCATCTCGCTGTTCTATGCCGCCAGCTTCGGGAGCATCCAGCGAGCCTTGGGGCATCTGGAGTCGAATGGCTGGGCGACACGGGTGGATGCGGACGACTCACGTCGTCGCAAGAAGCTCTATGTGATCGAGGAGTCGGGGCGGAGCGCCTGGCGCGAATGGATGCTCTCGCCGATCACCGGGACGGATCCGGAGCCGACGATGCTGGCGAAGGTCTACCTCCTCGGGAGGCTTCCGGACCAGGACCGCGGTGAGTGCCTGCGGCTGTTGCGTGAGCGGATCGTGGGCGATGAGGAGGCGCTCGCATCGCTCGCCACGGGGCTCGACGAGACGGAGATCCCCGGTGACCTCCGCGAGGTCTACCGATACCGGAGGGCCACCTTGGACTACGGCATCCGTGTCCACACGCTGATGACGCAGTGGCTCGATGAGCTGGAGCGACGATGACTGAGATCGCTCTCGGCGTCGCGCTCGCGGTGCTGGCCGCACTGGCCGTGCTTCAGCTGCTCGCGGCATCCGGCCTGCCGGTCGGCCGCGTCATGTGGAGCGGCGCACATCGTGTTCTGCCCCGCCGGCTCCGGCTCGCCAGCGCCACATCCGTGCTCGTCTACGCCGTCATCGCGGTCGTGCTCCTCAGCCGCGGGCGTGCCCTTCCCGGCGGCGACAGCACCGCGGTGGTCGTCCTCACCTGGGCGGCGGCCGCCTTCTTCGCGCTGAGCGTGCCGCTCAATGCGTTCTCACGCAGTCCGGCCGAACGCTGGGCGATGACGCCGACCAGCGCGTTGCTGGCCGCGTCCGCCGTTGCGCTCGCACTCGGCTCGTGAACGACCCCCGTCAGGAGGCTGCCAGGGGCCGATGTCACCGCCCTCGATCGCTTCCGCGGGTCCCGATCTGCCGGCGCATGTGTTTCACCGGTCGCCGCGTCTCAAGCCCCCGTGTCGTCGCGTCGTTCGCGGCGGCGTCGTGCTGCCTCGTAGGCCGTGTCCAGCAGATCGCGGACGGCGGCGTCGCTGGCCTCTCCCGGCTCCACGACTGCCAGCCACCCGTGGGCGCCGTACACGGGATGAGCGAAGATCCGGTCCTCGCCGTGGGGAATGGGCTCGGGGATGTGTTCGCGCGGAGCGGCTCCCACGTGCCGTTCGAAGGCCTCTCGCCCGGCGGCGATGTTGAGCCGGAAGCGGCCGGGAGGATCGAGCCGTGAACCTGTGTCGTCGGGGTAGTCCTTCGTGACGATGGTGGCGAAGGGCTGGGTCGGCGGGATGCTGCCGCTGGGGGAGTAGAAGAAGAACACGTCGCCCCAGGCCAGCTCGGGTGTGCCGTCACCCTCCCGCGGCCGCATGGTCACGACATTCTCGTGGGCGGTGACGTGGGCGATGATGTCGTCGATCGTCATGGCTCTACCGTCTCATCCCTGTCACTGCCGACTCGGGATTCCCAGCGACCGTACGATCTGGCAGTCGTCGCTCAGCGCGTCGCTCGACGCCGCAGCAGGATGACGGCGAACACCGGCACGCCGATGAGGGCGGTGGCGACGCCGACAGGGAGTTCCTGCGGATCGAGCAGAGTCCGTGCGGCAGTATCGACCCAGACGAGGAACACGGCCCCGGTGATGGCGGCGATCGGCACGAGCCGTCGATGCCCCGCGCCCACGAGGCCGCGCGCGATATGCGGCAGCACGAGGCCCACGAAGCCGATCGCGCCCGAGGTGCTGACGACGACCGCGGTCATCAGTGCGGTCAACAGCAACAGCAGCAGGCGGATCGCCGTGACATTGACACCTAGGGAGGCCGCGGCCTTCTCCCCGAAGGCGAAGGCATCGAGTGAAGCCGCACAGGCGACACACGCCACGAGCCCGATGACCACGACCAGCGACACGACGGTGACGTCGCGCCACGAAGCGCTCGACAGGGACCCCAGCAACCAGAACAGCACGCCACGGGTCTGCTCGGCATCGGCGGCGGTGAAGACGATGAACGACGTCAGCGCTGAGAACAGCTGCGTCGCCGCCACTCCCGCGAGCACCACGCGGTCGGTGGTGCCACCCGCGGCCGTCGCGAGAAGCAGGACGAGTGCGAAGGCTGCGATCGCGCCGAGGAAGGCTCCGCCCGCCAAGCCGATGCTCCCCGCACCGATACCGAGCACCACGACGAGCACCGCACCGGTCGATGCGCCGGAGGACACTCCGAGGATGAAGGGATCGGCCAGCGGATTGCGCAGCAGCGACTGGAGGATCACCCCGCACACGGCCAGTCCTGCCCCGCACGCAGCGGCGAGCAGTGTCCGGGGCAGTCGCAGATTCCAGACGATGCCGTCCTGGATCCGGCTGAGCCCCGAGGGACCCCCGGCGAGCTTCGACCACACGACATCGAGCACCTCGCGGGGGCTGATCTGCGAGGGCCCGATCGTCACCGCGACCGCGATCGAGCACAACAGCGCGGTGATGCCGACGGCGCCCAGGAGCCAGGCGCGCCGTGTGAGGGTCACTGCGAGAGGCCGAGCTCGCGCAGACCGGCGGCGACCTGCTCGACACCGTCGACCGTGCGGATCGAGGGATTCATCGCCGCACCGGTCAGCTCGATGAACCGGTCCTCCTTGACCGCCGTCATCTCGCTGGTCACCGGATGGCTCTTCAGGAAGTCGATCTTGGCCTCGGCGGTCTCGGCCGTCTGGCTCTTGCGCGTCAGATCGCCGATGACGATGACATCGGGATCCCGCGTGGCGACGGTCTCCCAGTTGATCTGAGGCCACTCCTCCTGGCTGTCGTCGAAGACGTTGTCCAGCCCGAGGGTCCGGTTGATGATGCCCGGGGCGCCACAGCAGCCGGCCATATAGGGCGATTCGCTGTTGGCGAACCAGTACAGGACGCTCACATCGCCGCCGGGTGCCTCCTCGGCGGCGGCCTCCATGCGCGAGCGGAGTTCCTCGACCAGCTGCTCGCCTTCCTGCTGCACACCGAAGATCTCGGCGAGGTCCGAGATCTCCTGGTAGACGGTGTCGATCTCGAGGACATCGTCACGGGACCCGTCCTCGCTGGTCGCATCGCCCTTGCCGCACTCGGCGGGGGAGAGATACGAAGGGACGCCGAGCTCCTCCAGCGCCTCGGGTGTGGTCACGCCGCCCTCGCCGAGCGTGCCGAGGAAGGAGGCGGTCACGAGATCGGGCTCTGTCTCCAGCACACGCTCATAGGACGGCGCGTTGTCGGCGAGGCGTTCGACCTTGTCGTTCTCCTCTTCTAGTCCCTCACGGACGGGATCGGTCCAGGTCGCGGTGCCGACCATGCGATCGGCGAGTCCCAGTGAGAGCAGGATCTCGGTCGATCCCTGGTTGAGGGAGACCGCCCGCTCCGGCGGCGCGTCGACGGTCACCTCGCGTCCGCAGTTGTCGATCGTCACCGGATAGCCGTCGGCGGATGAGGTGGAGTCGCTGTCATCGGTCGAGCCGGAACATGCCACCAGGGCGAGCGAGCCGATGAGCGCGAGGGACGTGAATGAGCGGACGGGGGCGGGCATGGGCCAGCACCTTTCGAGGTCGGGGCTCTGTCGCGGAGCCCGGTGAGACCTCCCGGCGGTCGCCGTGAGGGCCAGCAGGTCTTCGGACTCGGGGTCGTCCGAGGCGTGCGCCTTCCCGGAACCCGTCCAGTGGCATCGTGCACACCCCGTCTCCCTCACCGCTGCGCGTCAGTCCCGGATTCGCACCGGGTTCCCTGACCCCAGAGGGGTACGACTGGCGTAGCGCACGCTAGCAGGTTCCTCGGCCTGGGCGGTACACGAGCGTCCATGTCACGTCGTGACGGAGGCTCCCCGACCGCCCCGAAGCAGGTGGCACGGTGAGTTCGCCCTGGCATGGCGCGACCACAAGATGTTGGGGGTTACATGCATGTGATTTGCGTATATAGTGATGTCCGCAGCTGGTTCGGCTCCTCCCCGGAGGGGTCGTCGTAAGAGGGAATCCGGTGAGAGACCGGAACTGCCCCGCAGCGGTGAGTGGGAACGACCGGTGTCATCAGCACTGGGCCGACGGCCTGGGAAGCGACACCCAGTAGGAACACCAGTGCCCACGAGTCCGAAGACCTGCCAGTGCCTCGGCATCCCGATGATGCCGAGGGTCCGCGATCGCGAGGGACGATCCAGGGCTCGAAACGGCACGGCCGTCGTCCCTACCCTCCGTGAGCGGATCGCCGCGAGTACTCGTTCACGAGGGGTGAACCGATGTCCACTGCACTCACCGTCGTCAAGCGCGACGGCACCCGCGTCCCCTACGACGGCTACCAGATCGCGCAGTCGATCGAAGAGGCTGCCACGGGCCTGCCCGATCCCGTCACCCGCGCCACGCAGCTGCGCTCGGAGCTGGAGATCACGCTCTTCGACGGCATCACGAGCGAGCAGCTCGACGAGGCCGTCATCGGTGTCGCATTGCAGAACGTCAAGGACGATCCAGCTTTCGACACGATCGCCGCACGACTGCTCATCAAGAGCCTCTACAAGAAGATCTTCGGCGAAGGCGTCACCCGCGACGAGGTGTACGCCCTCTGCGGTCCGGCCTTCGTCCGCTCCATCACGCGGGGCGTCGAGCTCGGGCTGCTCGACTCGCGCCTCGCAGAGCTGTTCGACCTCGACCTGCTGGGATCCGCGCTCGATCCCGATCGCGACGACCTGCTGCGCTACATCGGGGCTCAGACCATGCGCAATCGCTACATGATGACCGAGCCCGACGGCACCCCGCTGGAGACCCCGCAGTTCTTCTGGATGCGGGTCGCGATGGGTCTCTCACTCAATGAGGATGAGCCCACGCAGGCGGCTTTGGCGTTCTACGACTCGATGTCGCGGCTGGAGTACCTTGCCGCCGGTTCGACCCTCGTCAACGCCGGTACCGCCTACGCACAGCTCTCGAACTGCTTCGTCATGCAGACCGAGGACGATATCGAGCACATCGCCAAGACGGTGCGCGATGTCATGTGGCTCACCAAGGGCACGGGGGGCATCGGCCTGTCGATGACCAAGCTGCGCTCGGAGGGCTCGCCGATCCGCTCCAATAACACGCGCAGCACGGGCCCGATCCCGTTCATGCACACCATCGACTCCACGCTGCGCGCCGTCAGCCGTGGTGGCAAGAAGTTCGGCGCCCTGTGCTTCTACCTGGAGAACTGGCACCTCGACTTCGCCCAGTTCCTGGACCTGCGGCAGAACTCCGGCGATCCCTATCGACGCACCCGCACAGCCAACACCGCGGTGTGGATCAGCGACGAGTTCATGAAGCGGGTCGCGCATGACGAACCCTGGTACCTCTTCGATCCGCTCGAGGTACCCGATCTGGTCGAGCTCACCGGTCGCGAGTTCAGCCGTCGCTATGCCGAGTACGCCGCCAAGGCCGAGGCGGGGGAGCTGCGCCACAAGAAGCTCAGCGCGCGCGAGCAGTGGAGGGCCATCCTCATCAGCCTGCAGACCACCTCGCACCCGTGGATCACCTGGAAGGACACGATCAACACCCGTGCCCTCAATGACAACACCGGCACGATCCACCTGTCTAATCTCTGCACCGAGATCACCCTTCCGCAGGATCGCGAGAACATCGCCGTGTGCAATCTCGCCTCGATCAACCTCGCTCGGCACGTCACCGGCCGTCGCGGCGACGCGGTGGTCGAGTGGGACCGATTGGCGGCCTCGGTGCGGCGTGCCGTGCGCCAGCTCGACAATCTCATCGACATCACCATCAGCTCGGTGCCCGAGTCGGAGCACTCCAATGAGCGCAACCGGGCCCTTGGCCTGGGCGTCATGGGCTTCACCGACGTGGTGGAGCGCTTCGGCTGGTCGTATGCGAGCGAGCAGTCCTATGAGCTGATCGACCGGCTGCTGGAGTTCGTCAGCTGGCACGCGATCGATGCCTCGGCCGATCTCGCCGCAGAGCGCGGGGCGTACCCGAACTTCGCCGGGTCGGGTTGGAGCAAGGGGCTCGTGCCCGTCGACACGCTCGACCGCCTCGAGGCCGACCGCGGTGTGCCGCTGGAGGTCGACCGCACGACTCGTCTGGACTGGGACGCTCTGCGCCACAAGGTGGCCGGCGGGATGCGCAACTCGACGCTGATGGCGATCGCTCCGACCGCGTCGATCGGACTCGTCGCCGGCACCACGCCGGGCCTCGACCCGCAGTTCAGCCAGATCTTCAGCCGTGCCACGAGCGCGGGCAAGTTCCTGGAGGTCAACCGCAATCTGGTGGAGGACCTGCGTGAGCGCGGGCTCTGGGATGAGCTGCGCGACGAGCTGCTGCGCCAGCAGGGCGATCTGTCGCAGGTCGAAGGGGCTCCGACGGACCTGGTGGAGATCTATCAGACGAGCTTCCAACTCACACCCCATGCCTTCGTCGAGGTCGCGGCGCGTGCGCAGAAATGGATCGACCAGGCGATCAGCCGCAACATCTACCTCGCGAGCCGCGAGGTCGACGGCATGGTCGACCTCTACAGCGCGGCGTGGCGCAAAGGTGTCAAGACCACCTACTACCTGCACATGATGCCGCGGCATACCGCGGAGCAGAGCACGGTCAAGGTCAACAAGTCCGAGGCCGTAGCGTCTGTATCGAGCGGTGCACAGCGTCGTGGCTTCGGTGCCGCGGCCCCGGCGCGTCGTGGTTTCGGCGCGGTCGCGGCGCCGGTGGCGGAGGTCGAGCCCGTGGTGCCCGAGGAGGTGCAGGAGCTCGAGGTCGTCGACGGTGCCGCCTGCCCCATCGACCCCCAAGAGCGCCTCCAGTGCGACTCCTGCCAGTGAACTTCCGGCCCACCCCCGCGTTGAGTGTGACGTTTGGACGGTGGAATGGGCCTTTTCGCCGTCCAAACGTCACACTCACCGTGAAAGTAAGGGCATGATGACGCGAGGGATCCTGGGAACGGGGATCGAGGAGGGGCTGCTGCTCAAGCCGGTCACCTATCCGTGGGCGATGGAGCTGTACGACCAGGCGGTGGCGAACACGTGGTTCCCCAATGAGGTGCAGCTGGGGGAGGACCTCGGCGACTTCGAGCGGATGAGTGATGACGAGCGGCACGCGCTCACCCACCTGATGAGCTACTTCAACCCGAACGAGCTGCTGGTCAACAAGGCGCTCGCCTTCGGCGTCTATCCGTATGTCAACGCCGCTGAGTGCCACCTCTACCTCGCCAAGCAGATGTGGGAAGAGGCCAACCACTGCATGAGCTTCGAGTACGTGCTGGAGACCTTCCCGATCGACCGCGAGGCGGCCTACGAGTCCCACGTGACGGTGCCGTCGATGGCGGCAAAGGAGGCTTTCGAGATCCGCTACATCAAGCGGATGACCGAGCAGACCCTCGACATCACCACGACCGAGGGCAAACAGGACTTCGTGCGCAATCTGGTGGCCTACAACGTCATCTTGGAGGGCATCTGGTTCTACTCGGGCTTCATGGTGGCGTTGAGCTTCCGGCAACGGAACCTGCTGCGCAACTTCGGATCCCTCATCGACTGGATCGTGCGTGACGAGAGTCTGCACCTGAAGTTCGGCATCAACCTGATCCTCACCGTGCTCGACGAGAATCCCGATGTCGCCACCCCGGAGTTCGCTGCGGAGATCCAGCAGATGGTGCTCGATGCGGTGGAGATGGAGGAGGCGTACAACCACGACCTGCTGCCGAACGGCATCCTCGGTCTCAACGCGGACTACATCAATCAATACGTCCGCTACCTGGCCGACCGCCGACTCGAGGAGCTCGGCTTCGAGCCGCACTACGGTGTCGGCAATCCGGCCAAGTGGATGGCGACGGCCAACGACACGCTGCAGCTCGTCAACTTCTTCGAGTCGATCAACACCTCCTATGAGGTCAACGCGAAGGCCTGACGATGAGTTGTGTCTCCTTCCTGACGCCCGGGCAGCGAGCCGCCCTGCGGCGTGCCGGGGGAGGCGGACCGCTCTCGCGGTTCATCTCCCCGCCGGCTACCGAAGGCAAGCTGCGGCGTATCCGGTTGATGGCGCTCGACCCGGACCACCGCATCCGCGAGAGCGCCGCCCTCGCGGTCCACGCGCCGCCGGACGTGCTGCGGGCGCTGACCGACGATGGTGTGCCGAGCGTGCGCTGTTGCGTCGCCCGCAATCCCGGCACGCCGGAGTCGTCCCTCGCCCGGCTGGCCGATGACGGCGATCCCCACGTGCGGGGTTGGGTCGCGGCACAGCCGTATATCCCGGCCGAGCTGTCGGACCGTCTCGCCGGCGACCCCGATCCGCAGGTGCGCCGAGTGGTGGCCTGGGCGCGCGGCTGGGGAGTGTGAGAGCGAAGTGCGTGGCGGTGGCGCGCGTGTGCAACGGGCGGGCGTGTCGTTCCTATCGTGTCGAACATGTGTTCGATATGGTGGGGGTATGAGTTCGGGGGATCTGGCGCAGCGGTTGCGGGACATCGCAGCATTGCTCGATGCCTTCCCTCCATCGACGGACGCGTTGCGGGTGCTGGAAGAGACACGTAACGCGATCGAGGCGGCGCAGGCTCAGTTGACCGCTGAGATGGCCGAGACCTTGGAGCATGAGTCCGAGGGGTATTCGACGCTTAAGGCGTGGTTGCGCGGTCAGCTGCGGTTGAGCTCGCGTCGTGCGAACGAGCTGGTGAGAACCGGTGTGACGTTGCGCCAGATCCCCGAGGCATCTGCACTCGCGGAGGCGGGGCAGATGTCCCTGGACCATGTCAAACACCTGTCCTATGCGGTCACGCATGTGGGCGCTTCCCACACACGTGACCTGCTACCTCAACTCCTCGACGTTGCCGTCACGAATGAACCCTCGGCGTTGCGGCAGGTGGTCCAGACGTTGCGCGATGCGGTCTACCCGGATGAACTCGATCAGGCATGGATCGACGGCATGGCCAGAGAAGATTTCCAGGTCAGTCCGGTCCCTGACGGGTTCCATGTGCATGGCTTCCTCAACTCGACCACCGGCGCCAAGCTCAACACGCTCTTGCAGGCATTGTCCGCGCCTGCCGGTGCGCAGGATCCCCGCACCTGTGCGCAACGCCGCGTCGACGGCCTCGAGCGACTCTTGGATTCGGTGCTGAGCAATGGCCTTCCCGGGGACAAGGGCGTCCGCCCGCACCTGACCCTCACCGTGGACGCCAGCACTCTGATGGACGATGCCGGGACCGGCGAACTCATCGGATTCGGGACTATCGGGACACGGCAACTGCAGGAGATGCTCTGCGAAGCCGACCTCACCCCCATCGCCACCGCAGGCAAGACCGGCATCCTGGACGTCGGCAGATCGAGTCGACTCGCCACACCGAGGCAACGCGCCGCCATCCTGGCTCGACAAGGACATCAATGCGCCTCCCCGGGATGTCGGGCACCCGTCATCCACATCCACCATGTGATCTGGTGGTCACACGGCGGCACGACCGACCTCGCGAATCTGATCGGGCTCTGTCCCCGAAATGGAGCCATCGCACCAGGGGCATAGCCGCGATGGAGCACAGAAGCGTTCATGCGGGCGATATCGTTATCGAACCCGAGACTCATGAGTTCGTCGACAAGCACCACCGGACCCTGCCCGGCAGCCACCCACGCCACCGACGACGAGCACTCGAGCCCCAACGCGTCCTCCGCCACCAGACCTACCCCCACGCCAGCTGACCGACCCAGCTGATCTGCTGGCATTCATGACGAGTGATTGGCGGTCCGACTGCGTCGGAAGCGCCCTCCGCGAGGAGAACCCCACCCGTCTCAAAGCGAGTTCGCGGCGATCGGTGATGTGCAGTTCCTGCCCGGATACAGTGTGCTGCTCACTGACGACCCCGCGGTTGAGCGCCTGTCCGACCTGCCTCGCCGCCGGCGACGGACCTGCCTGGACGACCTCGACCTCCGAGCCCTCGACGGGGCCTTCCTTCGAGTGAGTATCGAGATCCTCGGCAATACCGAATCCGTTCCTCCACGCCCACATCTGGCCGCGCCATGCGTGGGAGGATGGTTCGCGCTGGGACCCCAGCACGATACGTGGCGCGCGGGCATCACGGCCAGGCTGGGGGAGTCTCAAGCCTTGGGCGGGCGCCAGTAGCTACAGAAGTCGACACGCTGAGGGTCCACGCCGGCCGCGAGCGCTCGGGCGGATGTCGAGAGTCAGCGTGGAACTGCCGACGGCATAGACATAGTCGACCTCGAGATCGACCTCCCCGATCAGATCGGACCAGCCGGTTCCGTCCTCCTGAACGGCCCACCTCTCCCGCACCGTCGCGGGCGACGCTGGGGACATCGGCCACCACTGTCGCCTCGGCGGACACCAGAAGCTCGCGGAGCGCCGTCTCGACCGTGGCCCACCGCGCCGCAACCCCTCGAAGTCCCCTCAGCGTCACGATGCAAGAGAAAGCCGACCTCGATCCACCAACCGCTGTCACCCAGACCCACCCGGCGAGCGGTGTAGTTACGCACCGCCGGACGCTCGTCATCGAGCACCTCCTGCCATCGGACGTACCAGCCGTCGGCACCGCACGCCGGCAGGCGCAAGACAGAGCCGTCGGAAGCCGGAACCACTGGTCGGCACCGACCGGCGTCAGGGAAGGAGGCGCACCCGGCTCGTCCGGTCCGAGGGTCAACCGGAGGAAGGAAGGGGACACCTCCTCACGACGGACTACGCGGGCTCGACGGACGCGAGCGGCCGCCGGCTTGCGCCCGAACGCTCGTCGACGGCTCGTCGCCCATCCGTCAGTCGACGGCTTCGGCCAGCATCGGCACCACCGACTCCAAGGCGAAGGGCACCGACAGCACAGTGTTCGCCGAGTACGACTGCCGGATGTCCTCGTCATCGTCATCGAAGACGATGGCACGACCATCCTGCACCGCCGGGATCTGCTGGAACAGGGGCTGATCAGTCACATCGGTGGCTGGCAACCAGATCGGGAACACCACGACGAGGTCCGCATCGAGCACCCCGATGTGCTCATTGGCGATCTTGGCGGTGAAGCCCTCCGGGGTCAGCTCCTCGATGGCCGGGTTCTGCTCGAAGCCCAGCCGCTCCATGAAGGCCACCCGCTCATTGCCCTCGATATAGGCGCCCCATCCCTCGGAGGTGAAGGCGGCGACGGAGATGGTCTTGCCGTCGAACTCCGGATGGTCCTCGGCCGCATCGGCGAACTGTTGCTCTACGTCCGCGAGCAGCTCCTCACCCTTCTCCGGCGCCCCGAGGGCCGTGGAGATCATGGTCACCTGCTCCTCCATCGAGGTGAGGTAGGACTGCTTGCCCTCGGGGATCGCCACGGTCGGCGCGATCTGGGAGAGCCGGTCATAGCGCTCCTGCTCGCCGGAACTCTTGACATCGAGGATGAGATCAGGCTTCAGCGACGCGATCTGCTCATAGGACGGCTCCAGGGTCTCGATGATCTCGGGAGCCTCGTCGTACAGACCGTCCGCCCACGGGCCGACACCCTCGCCCCCGAAACCGAGCCAGTCCGAGGCGCCGACCGGCTGCACGCCGAGGGCGAGAGCCGTCTCGGCATCGCCCCAGCCGAGGGCGACGACTCGCTCGGGCGCCTCCTCGACCGTGACATCGCCGAACTCGGTGGGGACGGTCGCGGGGAAGGCGTCGCCCGCCGCGCCGGCGCTCGCGCTCTCGTCATTGTCCTCAGCGCCGCAGGCGGCGAGTCCGAGGGTGAGGGCGAGTCCGGCTACAACCGCCGTGAGTCGATAGTGCATGGGTGCGGGTTTCCCTCCGATGGGGTGATAGCTCGCCCTGGAGACTGCCCGGGAGCGAACTCTGACGTAGGCAAGCCTAAACTCATTGCCTGATGTCTGTTTCGTCCCCTCCCATCGCCACCGGACGACCGTCCAGCCGACGGCGCCGGTGGCTCGCCGTCGTCGTGGCGATGTCAGCCCTGGCGGCCGCCGCGGCGGTGAGCATCGCGGTTGGTGCGGAGACTCTCTCGGTGCAGCGGGTGATCGAGGCGCTCTCGGGAGCATCGGATGACCCGACGGCCACGACGATCGTTCGTGAGTCCCGGGTGCCGCGGACGGTGGCGGCGATCCTGGTGGGTGCCGGTCTCGCTGTCGCCGGCGCGGTGATCCAGGCGATGACCCGCAACCCGCTCGCCGACCCCGGCATCCTCGGTGTCAGCGCGGGCTCGGCCTTCGCCGTCGCCCTGGGGGTGGGATTCCTCGGCGTCTCGGGCACCCTCGGCACCCTGCCGTTCGCCTTCGCCGGGGCGCTCGTGACCGCGGTCGCGGTCTTCGCGATCGGTGGATCGGGGACATCCTCGGCTCGTCTGGTCCTCGCCGGCGTCGCCTTCGGAGCCGTTCTCGCCGGCATCACCCGAGCGATCGTGCTGAGCGACCCGAAGGCCTTCAACACGATGCGTGCGTGGAACGCCGGATCGCTGGAGGGACGGGGATGGGAGCACGCTGCTCCCGTCATCGCCTTCGTCCTGCTCGGTCTCGCCATGGCCATGGCGATCACGCCCAGCCTCAATGCGACCGCCCTCGGGGACGACACGGCACGTGCCCTCGGGGCCCGATTGCTGCGGACACGCGTGGTGTCCCTCCTGTCCATCACCCTGCTGGCGGGGAGCGCGACAGCGGTGGCCGGGCCCATCGTGTTCGTCGGACTGATGATCCCCCACGCGGCACGCGCGCTCGTCGGGCTCGATCAACGCTGGATCATCGGGGTGAGCGCCGTGCTCGGACCGGTCCTGGTACTGGCATCGGACATCCTGGGCAGGATCGCGCTGCCCAATGGCGAGTTGCCTGTCGGAGTCGTCACCGCCTTCCTCGGAGCGCCTGTGCTGATCGCGATCGTCCGTCGCCGTCAGGTGGTCTCGCTGTGAACACGCTGCTGCGCACTCGAGCGGCCACCACCCTGTTGTTGAGCGTGGCGCTGGTGGCCGCGATCGTGATGCTCGGCCTCGGCGACTATCCGATGTCGGTGCCCCAGGTGGTGCGGGCACTCGTCGACCCGTCGACGGGATTCGATCACACCGTCGTGGTCGAGTGGCGGCTTCCACGTGTGGTCTCAGCTTTGCTCGTCGGTGCCTGTCTCGGGGTGTCGGGTGCGATCTTCCAGAGCCTCACGGCCAATCCGCTCGGGTCCCCGGATGTCATCGGCTTCTCGACTGGCGCCTACACCGGTGCGCTGATCGCGATGACGGTGCTCGGCCTGGGCCTCGGCGGAGCCACCGTCGGGGCCATCGTGGGCGGTCTCGGCACGGCCGCCATCGTCTATGTCCTCGCCTTCCGCCAGGGGGTGCTCGGCTTCCGGCTGGTGGTCGTCGGCGTCGGCGTCACCGCGATGATGTCGGCGTTGAACACCTGGCTGTTGATGCGCGCCCAGCTCGAGGTGGCATTGGGTGCCGCGATCTGGGGAGCCGGCTCCTTCTCGCTCACCAATGCGACCGATGCGTGGGTGCTCGGCGGCACGCTTCTGCTGGCGACCGCGACACTGCGGGCCGTCGCACCGAGCCTGCGACAGCTGGAACTCGGTGACGACACCTCGCGCGCCCACGGCGTGCGGGTTGAACCAGCCCGTCTCGCGCTGCTCGTCATCGGCGTCGTGCTCGTGGCGGTGCCTACCGCGCTGGTCGGACCGATCGCCTTCATCGCTCTCGCGGCACCTCAGGTCGCCGCACGCATCACCCGCTCGGCAGGGCTTCCGCTCATCGCATCGGCCGCCGTCGGCGCACTCGTCCTGGTGCTCGCCGATGGGGTCGCGCAGCATGCGCTGCCTGGGGGAGTTCCCGTCGGCACCGTCACCGTCGTCATCGGCGGCTGCTACCTCGTGTGGCTGCTCGCCGCGGAAACCAGGAGGCGCTGAATGTCCTCGTCACCCGCTCGTCTCGTCGCCGAGGAGCTGACCCTCGGTTACGAGCGCCGCATCGTCGCCGAGAATCTGTCCGTAGCGGTGCCCGACGGAGGATTCACGGCGATCGTCGGTCCGAATGCGTGCGGTAAGTCGACACTGCTGCGTGCTCTGGCGCGTCTGCTCAGCCCGAAGGCGGGCACCGTCGTGCTCGACGGCCGGGCCGCCGGCGACCATCCACCGAAGGACTTCGCCCGGCAGGTGGGGTTGTTGCCGCAGACGGCGTCGGCCCCCGACGGCATCACCGTGCGCGAGCTCGTCGGCCGGGGCCGATTCCCGCACCAGACCTGGTGGCGACCGTCGACCTCCGAGGACGCCGCGGCCGTCGATCTCGCGCTGGAGCAGACGGACACCACTGCACTGGCAGATCGCCGCGTCGACGAGCTGTCGGGCGGCCAGCGTCAACGCGTGTGGGTCGCGATGGCACTTGCCCAGCAGGCCGGCATCCTGCTGCTCGACGAGCCCACGACCTTCCTCGACATCGCCCATCAGGTCGAGCTCATGGATCTCTTCGCGGCTCTCAACCGCCGCGGCGTGACGGTGGTGGCCGTGCTGCACGATCTCAACCACGCGGCCCGATACGCCAGCCATGTCATCGCGATGCGAGACGGTCAGATCCGCGCGTCCGGCGTGGCGCGGGAGGTCGTGACCGCGCACCTGGTCGAAGAGGTCTTCGGACTCCGGTGCGTCGTCATCGACGATCCGGAGACCGGGACCCCGCTCGTCGTGCCGCGGGCTCCGTCGCTCTGAGACGACCGTCGCGTACGATGCGGTCCGGGACGGAGAGGAGATCGCGTGCGCGGACTCTATGCGCTGAAGCCCTGGTACAGCAGGCGTCTGGACATGTTCGTGCGAGGAGCCGTCCGTCGTGGGCTCAGTCCCGATCTCTTCACCTTCGTGGGGATCATCGGGGCCTGCCTCGCGGCCGTCGCGGTCGCCTACGCGTGGTGGCCCCTCGTCATCCTCTTCCTCGCCATCCGTCTGGCGGGGGCCAATCTCGACGGTGCCGTCGCCCGCGCCCGTGAGGTCAGCCGCCCGTGGGGTTTCGTGCTCAACGAGATCGGCGATCGACTGAGCGATCTCGTGGTCATGGGCGGCCTGGCTGTCCTGGCCTGGCGCACCGACGGGGTCGACGTGGCACTCGTCGTGGTGATCGCCGCGGTCGCGGCCACACTCCCCACCTTCGCGTCCCTCGCGGCGGCCGGCGCGGGCGCGACCCGCCGCAACGGTGGGCCGCTCGGCAAGACCGAGCGCTGTCTGTTGGTCATCATCGCCTCGATCGTCCCGGCCTGGACCATCTGGATCGCCTGGATCATCGTGGCCGGATCCCTCGTCACCGCGGTCACCCGGCTGATCGCCACCCACCGGGAGCTGAGTGCCGCGTGAACGGACCGGACTCTCCCTCGGCCCTGCCGGACTGGCTGCTCGATGTCTACGTCGGCATTCTCAACCTCGATCGCGAGTCGCTGAGCCTGGACTTCGACCTCGGCCCGATCAGCGTCGACGTCTCCGGCCGGAGCGTGTTCTTCTTCTGGGTGACGATGACCCTGCTCGCACTCAGCGGCATCGCCGTCGCGATCTCCCGCAAGCGCGAGCTGGTGCAGAAGTGGACCACCTGGGTGCTCATCGTGCCGGTGGTGGGCCTGCCGATCTGGTTCGGCCGCGGCCCCACCGCCGTGCTCGCGATCGTCCTCGCCCTCGTCGCCGTGCGCGAGTACACGAAGCTGGTCGGCCTTCGTCCCTGGGACAGCGCCATCTTGTACGCGCTCGCGGTCGTGTACCCGCTGGCCGCCTGGCAGACGCCCTCGCTCCTCGCGCTCGCGCCCCTCGTCGTGCTGCTGTGCGCTCTTCCCGCGATCCTGTCCGGCGACACCGCGGACGGGGTCAGTCGGTCCGCCTTCAGTGGCTTCGGCTCCGTCTGGATCTGCTGGTCGCTCGCTCACCTGGTGATCCTCTGGGAGGACGCCTTCGTGGTGGTCTTCGCCGCGGCCGCCACCGACGTGGCCGCGTGGTGCGGCGGCAAGGGGTTCAAACGCTTCGGCTGGGCCCGTCGGCCGCTCTCGCCGCTCAGCCCCAACAAGACGGTCGGAGGTCTCGTCGGAGCGATGATCGGCGCCTTCCTGGTGCTCACCTTGCTCGGCGCGATCTCGGTCGGCCTGCTGATCGCCGTCGCCTTCGGTGGGGTGCTCGGCGACCTGCTCGAGTCGATGATCAAACGCCGTGCCAAGGTCAAGGACGCGGGGGAGTGGCTGCCCGGCTTCGGCGGGCTGCTCGATCGGATCGACTCGCTGCTGTTGGTGCTCCCGCTCGCCGCGGTGCTGATGTGAGATACCTTCCCGCGCTCTTGCGGCATCTGCTCTGGCGACTGGCCTGCACCCTCGCCGGCGGGCTGCGCGTGACCGGGCGGTGGCCGGGGGAGCGCCGCGGACGGATCGTCGTGGCCAACCACTCCTCACATGCCGACACCGCCGTGCTGCTGGCCGGGCTCCCGGTATCTGCCTATCCGGTGTTCGCCGCCGCGGCGGACTACTGGTTCGACGTGTGGTGGCGCCGCGGCCTGGTGACCGGCCTCGCGGGGGCGCTACCCGTGCGCCGGGGTGAGGGTGGCGCCTACGCCGCACTGCTCGACGCGGCCCGTCCCGCGCTCTCTGCCGGACGCACCGTCGTGATCTATCCGGAGGGCACGCGCACCCAGGACGGCACCGTCGGTGAGTTCGCCTCCGGCGCCACGCGGCTCGCCCGCGACTGCGATGCCGAGATCGTTCCCGCCGCTCTCCTCGGGACCCGCGACCTGCTGCCGAAGAACGGCCGGTTCGCGCCCGGTGCGATGGAACTGCGACTCGGCGTCCCGCTGGCACCCGAGGATGCGACACCGGAGCGGCTGCGGGACGAGGTCGTCACGCTGGCAGAGCGCGGCCCGGCCGAGCCGCGCATCTCCCGCGTATGGCAGGCGATCGCGCGGCTGGTGACCAGCCCCGTCGGGTTGGTCGTGGCCTTCCTGTGGGGATTCTCCGAGGCCTTGAGCTGGCCCATCATGGCGGAGATGGCGCTGGTGTTTCTCGCCGTCGCCGTGCCGCGACGCGTGCCGTCGTGGGCTCTGTCGATCGTCGTCGGCTCGGTGACCGGAGTGGTCGTCAATGCCTGGCTCGCGACCCGCGACGTGCTGGTCGTTACACCCTGGACCACCGACCGGATGCGCACTGTCGTGGAGGAGCACCTCGCCGAGGGCGGAGCGAGCGGCATACTCCACCAGGCCCTGAACGGGATCCCCGTCAAGCTCTACGCCCAGGCCGCGGGCGAGCAGGGCATCGACCTGGCCGCGCTGGCCGGCTGGGCGACCGTCGAACGCGGGGCGCGGATGCTCGTCATCGCAGCGGCGCTGACCGTGCTCGGGCGCGTGCTTCACCCCTGGCTGCGACGACTGTACGGTCCCTATCTCGTGGCGACCGCACTCGGTTTCACCATCGCCATCACGCTCATCGTGCGGGCGTGGAGCTAGCGCCCTCACCTCCGAGGTCTCGTTCGCGGCGACTGGCGGCGAGGTCGTACGCTCCCACGAGCATCGCGACTCCCGCCACGGCGATGATCGCGCTGAAGCCGACCGCGAGAGCGACGTCCCATCCCGATGACGCGGCCACACTGAAGGCGATGGTCGTGATCACCGCGATCCCGACCGACGTTCCGATGCGCTGACCCGTCTGCAGCACCCCACCGGCGCTGCCGGCGTACCGCAGCGGCACCTCAGCGAGGGCGAGCGTCTGATTGGGGGAGACGACCATACCCTGGCCGACACCGGTGAGCATCAAGGTGCCCAGCAGCCACCATTCGGTCACACCGCTCCGTCCGTGCAGGAGCACGACCGCCGCGCTGAGCAGCAGCCCGAGCACCCCGACCCCGAGGCCCCACAGCACGATCCCCTGCCCGACCCGGACCACATATCGCCCGGCGATAGGAGCCGTGATCGCGCCGGCGAATGCGGCGGGTAGTCCGATCATCCCGGCCACGAGGGCGTCATGGCCCAGACCGATCTGCATGTACTGGGCGACGAGCAGCCAGAGACTGGTGTAACCGAGGAAGTAGAGCGTCGAGAGCAGGGCTCCACTGGCGAAGGAGCGCGTGCGGAAGAGCTGCATGTCGACCATCGGAGTCCGGCCGATGCGCCGGTACCGCAACTCCCATCTCACCCAGGCGATGACCAGGCCCACGCCGAGGACGAGCAGGCTCCAGACCCACGCTCCGAGGCCCGCCTCCATGAAGGACACCATGATGAACAAGGTGGCGAGAGCGAGCAGGAGCATGCCGACCGGATCGAAGTCCACCCGTCGGCGTCCTGACCGGGGCGGCGACAGATCGGTCTCGGTGTAGGCCGCCTTCCAGGCCGACGGTGGCAGGAAGACGCGAGCTGCCACGATGCCCCCGATGGCGATCGGCACGTTGATCAGGAAGCACCAGCGCCATCCCCATTCGGGACCCAGGGATGTGATGAACACACCGCCCAGCACCGGGCCGATCGCGACAGAGACGCCGACGGCCGAGCCGAGGGCACCGAAGGCACGCCCGCGCGACTCCCCTTGGAAGAACTGCTGGATGATGCCGCTGACCTGGGGAGTCAGCAGGCCCGACCCGATCCCCATGAGGGCTCGTGCGAGGTTGAGCACGGCGATACTCGGTGCGAGTCCTGAGGCGAGGGATCCGATGGCGAAGAGGGCGAGTCCGAGGATGAAGAGCCTTCCACGTCCCCAGAGGTCACCTGCTCGTCCAGCGGCGACCAGCAGGACACCGAAGGCGAGCGCGTAGCCCGAGATGACCCATTGGAGGCCGGACGTGCCGGCTCCCAGCGAGGTCTCGATGGCGGGGAGGGCCACGTTGACGATCGAGACGCTGAGCAGCGAGAGGAAAGCGGGGACGAGGATCGTCGGGAGGACCTGCCGCTGCTCCGGGGCGAACCCGGTCTCAGCCATTCTTGGCGGCGGCCTTCATCGCCCTCTTGAACTCGCGGACCTTGACGAGTGACTCCGGACTCGTGATGTCGGCGACCGAGCGATACGAGCCGTCATCGCCGTAATCACCGGCAGCCTCACGCCAGCCGGCTCCCTGGAAGCCGTACTGCTTGCCGAGCAGCGCGAGGAAGATCCTGGCCTTCTGATCGCCGAAACCAGGAAGTGCCTTGAGACGCTTCAGGACCTCCTTGCCGTCCGGATCGCCCTCGGTCCAGATCGACTCGGCCCGGCCGCCCCACCGGCTCTCGATCTCCGCGCACAGCGCCTGCACCCGCTTGGCCATCGACCCGGGATAACGGTGGACGGCGGGAGTCTGGCGGAAGGCCTGCTCCAGGGCCTCGGGGTCATAGGACGCGAGCGTCGGTGCGTCGACCGCGCCGACCCGTTCGCGGATCTTCAGCGGCCCGGCGAAGGCGGTCTCCATCGCCACCTGCTGATCGAGCAGCATGCCGATCAACAGCGCGAGCGGATTCTGGGTCAACAGCTCGTCGGCGGCCGGGTCGTCCGTGATGTGCAGTGCCATGGCTCTAGTCTCCCACCGACTCGTTCTCGAGGCGCCGGTGCGCACTGACACCGATCGCGGCGACGACGACACATGTCGCTGCCGCCAGGGACAGGCCCGCGGCGAGGTGCCAGTGCAGCAGCAGTGCGCCGACCGCGGCCCCGGCGAGCAGCAGCCCGATGGCCAGCACGCGCCGGGCCGAGGCGCCTTGCTCGGCGACACCTGAGGTCACGTCGCTGGACAGGTGGATCACCGTCGCGGTCACCGCCACCGTCGTGACATCGGGCACCGCCAGTGAGCGCGCTGTGGCGGCCTGCAGACCCATGGCCGACCCGAGCAAGGCGGTGACCGACAAGGCCAGGCTCCTGTTCGGCGCGTCGAAGGCAGCGATCGTGGCCGACCCGATGGCGACCGATGCCACGACGAGGGCTACGAAGCACAGCGCGGCGGTGGTCCGGGAGGTCCACGTGGCGGCGGAGCTCCGCAGGATCCGGCCGCCGACGGCGGCCCCTGTCATGAAACCCGCCAAGGCGAGCAGGGGACCGGCGACCGAGAGACCGTCGGCACCGGCCAAGCCCATGCCGAGGATGACGACATTGCCGGTCATATTGGCGGTGAACACCCGGTCCAGTCCGAGATAGCAGACGGCGTCGACGACCCCTGTGGAGAAGGTGAGGGCGAGCATGAGCCGGACGCGTAGGCGGGCGGTACGGAGGCGCGGAGTCACGACCCGATCATGCCGTTACAGTGGACGCGACCTGCACGCGCCAGCCGTAGGGCGCGTCCCGACCTTCGAAGGTGACCCGTATGTCCGACCTCTCCGTGTCCGTGCTCTCGCCCGCCGGCGAAGGAGGTGAGACACAGGCGCGGAGCGTCGAGACCGGCACGAAGGCCTGGCAGCTGTTCTCCGAGGACCCCTCCGTGGTCGCCGCTCGCGTCGGCGGTGAGCTGAAGGACCTGTCCTATGAGCTCGCCGATGGCGATCTCATCGAACCGGTCGCGATCGACTCGCCCGATGGACTGGACATCCTGCGTCACTCCACCGCGCACGTCATGGCGCAGGCGGTCCAAGAGCTCTTCCCCGAGGCCAAGCTCGGCATCGGCCCGCCGATCACCGACGGCTTCTACTACGACTTCGACGTGCCCGAGCCCTTCACGCCGGACGATCTGACCAAGATCGAGGCGAGGATGAAGAAGATCGTCAAGGAGAACCAGCGGTTCAGCCGCCGCGAGATCTCCGACGACGAGGCCCGCGCCGAGCTGGCCGATGAGCCCTACAAGCTCGAGCTCATCGGTCTCAAGTCCACGGCGGGGGATGCGGCCGAGGGCGCGAGCGTGGAGGTCGGTGAGGGTGGTCTGAGCATCTACGACAACCTCAAGCGCGATGGGTCCGTGGCCTGGAACGACCTCTGCCGCGGCCCGCACCTGCCCACCACCAAGCGCATCCCCGCCTTCAAGCTGATGCGCTCGGCCGCCGCCTACTGGCGCGGCGACGAGAAGAACAAGCAGCTCCAGAGAATCTATGGAACGGCTTGGCCAACCAAAGAAGACTTGGATGCGTATCTGCACCGCATCGAGGAGGCGCAGCGCCGCGACCACCGTCGCCTCGGTGCCGAGCTCGACCTCTTCAGCTTCCCCGACGAGATCGGATCGGGCCTCCCGGTCTTCCATCCCAAGGGCGGTGTCATCAAGAGGGAGATGGAGGACTACGTCCGACGCCGGCACATCGAGGAGGGCTTCGAGTACGTCGGCACGCCGCACATCGCCAAGGAGGGGCTCTTCTACACCTCGGGGCACCTCCCGTACTACGGCGAGGGGATGTTCCCGGCGCTCGATGTCGACGGCATGGACTATCGCCTCAAGGCGATGAACTGCCCGATGCACAATCTCATCTTCCGTTCGCGCCAGCGGTCCTATCGCGAGCTGCCGTTGCGGTTGTTCGAGTTCGGCCACGTGTACCGCAATGAGAAATCGGGTGTCATCCACGGCCTGACTCGCGTGCGCGGCTTCGCCCAGGACGACTCGCACTCCTATGTCACGCCCGAGCAGGCTCCGGCGGAGGTGGCGCACCTGCTGAACTTCATGCTCAGCCTGCTGCGCGATTTCGGCATCGATGACTTCTACCTGGAGCTGTCGACCCGTGATGACGCCAAGGACAAGTTCATCGGCTCCACCGAAGACTGGGAGCTCGCCACCCAAGTACTCGAGGACGTTGCCACCGCCACGGGCCTCGAGCTCGTGCCTGATCCGGGCGGCGCGGCCTACTACGGTCCCAAGATCTCCGTGCAGGCGCGCGATGCCATCGGCCGCACCTGGCAGATGGGCACGGTCCAGTACGACTTCAACCAGCCGGCGCCCGAGCGATTCGGACTCGAGTACGTCGCCGCGGACGGCTCGCGACAGCAACCCGTGATGATCCACTCGGCCAAGTTCGGCTCCATTGAGCGGTTCATGGGCGTGCTCGTCGAGCACTACGCCGGCGCCTTCCCCCCGTGGCTGGCCCCCGTGCAGGTCGTCGGCATCCCGGTGGCCGAACGCCATCTGGACTACCTGTACGAGCTCGCCGCCCGGCTCAAGGTCGAGGGCATCCGTGTCGAGGTCGATGCCTCCGACGAGCGGATGCAGAAGAAGATCCGTACTGCGCAGACCCAGAAGATCCCCTTCATGGTGCTGGCGGGTGACAAGGACGTCGAGGCCGGTGCCGTCTCCTTCCGCTATCGCAGCGGCGAGCAGGAGAACGGTGTGAGCCTGGACGATGCGGTGGCCAAGATCGTCACGGCAGTGCGCGACCGGGTCCAGGTCTGATGGCGGCGGATCCCGATGGCCTCGAGAGGCTCTGGGCTCCGTATCGGATGGCCTATGTGCGGGGGGAGGAGACCCTCCACGATGACCGTTGTCCCTTCTGCGTCATGGCCGGGGGCGGGCGGCAGAGCGAGCTGGTGGTGCACCGCGGCGAGCACTCCTTCGTCACGATGAACCTCTATCCCTACAACCCCGGGCACCTGATGGTCCTGCCGAATCGTCACGAGTCCGACTTCACCGCGCTGTCCGCGGCGGAATCGGTCGAGCTGACCGAGCTGACACAGCAGGCGATCCGGGTCATCCGCCGCGTCAGCTCACCGCACGGGTTCAACGTGGGACTCAATCTCGGGGGAGTCGCCGGCGGCTCGCTCTCGCAGCATCTGCACCAGCACGTCGTCCCCCGCTGGGGCGGCGATGCCAATTTCATGACGGTAGTCGGGCATACCAAGACGTTGCCCCAGGTCATCGAGGACACCGCGCGGATGCTGGCCGAGGCCTGGACTGCCGATATCGAAGAGAGGGGGTGACCGCCTGATGCTGGAGCGTTTCCGCGCCTTCTGGAACAAGCTGCTCTCGCCGATCGCCGATGGGCTCATCAAGATCGGCGTGACACCGGACATGGTGACCTGGGTGGGCACGATCGGCGTGTGCGTCGGCGCGTTGTGGCTCTTCCCGCAGGGTGAGTTCTTCTGGGGCACGATGTTCGTCACGGCCTTCGTCTTCAGTGACATCGTCGACGGCACGATGGCGCGCAAGCTCGGTCGCTCGTCGAAATGGGGGGCTTTCCTGGACTCCTCGCTCGATCGGGTCGGCGATGCGGCGGTCTTCGGCGGCATCGCGCTCTGGTACGCGTGGGAGGGGGACTCACCCCTCTACCTGTGCCTGAGCCTGGCCTGTCTCGTGCTCGGCATGATGACCTCCTATCTGCGGGCGCGCGCCGAAGGCCTCGGCCTGGAGGCCAAGGGCGGTATCGCCGAGCGTTCGGACCGGTTGGTGGCGATCCTCGTCATGACCGGCTTCGCAGGCCTCCTCGATCTGCCGATCCTCCAGCACGTCACTCTCTGGGCGCTGGCGATCGCCAGCCTCATCACCTGCGGTCAGCGCATGCTCATGGTCCGCCGCCAGGCCCTCGGCTGACCTGTACCAGCCGCCGGGCTCGGAGGCGGGGCTCGTAGACTGGAGATGTGACCAGCGAAGAGACCACGACCACCGGAACGGCCCGCGTCAAGCGCGGCATGGCCGAGATGCTGAAGGGCGGCGTCATCATGGACGTCGTCAACGCTGAGCAGGCCAAGATCGCCGAGGATGCCGGCGCCGTCGCCGTCATGGCCCTCGAGCGCGTTCCCGCGGACATCCGCGCGCAGGGCGGTGTCGCCCGGATGAGCGATCCCGACCTCATCGACGGCATCATCGAGGCCGTCTCGATCCCCGTGATGGCCAAGGCGCGTATCGGCCACTTCGCCGAGGCGCAGGTGCTGCAGAGCCTCGGCGTCGACTATGTCGACGAGTCCGAGGTGCTCACCCCCGCCGACTACGTCAATCACATCGACAAGTGGGGCTTCACGGTGCCCTTCGTGTGCGGCGCGACCAATCTCGGCGAGGCGCTGCGTCGCATCACCGAAGGTGCGGCCATGATCCGTTCCAAGGGCGAGGCCGGCACGGGCGATGTCTCCAATGCCACGGGCCACATGCGCAAGATCCGAGGCGAGATCCGCCGGCTCCGATCGCTGGCCCCCGATGAGCTGTACGTCGCGGCCAAGGAGTTGCAGGCGCCCTACGAGCTCGTCAAGGAGGTCGCCGAGGCGGGCAAGCTGCCAGTCGTGCTGTTCACCGCGGGAGGCATCGCCACTCCGGCCGATGCCGCGATGATGATGCAGCTCGGCGCCGAGGGCGTCTTCGTCGGCTCGGGCATCTTCAAGTCCGGTAACCCGGCTGAACGCGCCGCCGCGATCGTCAAGGCCACCACCTTCTTCGATGATCCCGATGTCATCGCCAAGGTGTCGCGCGGTCTCGGTGAGGCCATGGTCGGCATCAATGTCGACGACATCCCCGAGCCCCACCGGCTCGAGACCCGCGGCTGGTGACCGGCCCCACCATCGGCGTCCTCGCCCTGCAAGGCGATGTGCGGGAGCATCTCCATGCGCTCGACCGTTTGGGAACGACGGCCCTTCCGGTGCGGCGCCCGGAGGAGCTCAGTCGTGTCGACGGCTTGATCATCCCGGGGGGTGAGTCCTCGACGATGGACAAGCTCGCGCGGATCTTCGAGCTGCGCGAGCCCCTCCGCGAACGGATCTCCTCGGGCATGCCCGCCTTCGGCACATGCGCGGGCATGATCATGCTGGCGGAGCGGCTCCGTGACGGTATCGCCGGGCAGGAGACGCTCGGCGGCATCGACATCACCGTGCGGCGCAATGCCTTCGGGCGGCAGGTGGACTCCTTCGAGACCGATCTCACCGTGGACGGGCTCGACGATACGGTGCACGCGGTGTTCATCCGCGCGCCCTGGGTCGAAGAGGCCGGCGCTGGGGTCGAGGTGCTGGCCCGAGTGCCCGCTTCGGCACCCGAACACGAAGCCGCCGGTAGAATCGTCGCTGTTCGCCAGGGGCCGCACATGGCGACGTCGTTCCATCCCGAGGTCGGGAACGATGATCGTCTCCATCGGCTCTTCGTCGACCTCGTGACTCAGTCGTAGGGAAGGACGCCATGTCAGGGCATTCCAAGTGGGCGACCACCAAGCACAAGAAGGCGGTCATCGATGCCAAGCGCGGCAAGCTGTTCGCCAAGCTCATCAAGAACATCGAGGTGGCGGCGCGCACGGGTGGTCCTGACCCCGAAGGCAATCCGACCCTCTACGACGCGATCCAGAAGGCCAAGAAGCAGTCGGTCCCCAATGACAACATCGACCGCGCGGTCAAGCGCGGCGGTGGTCTCGACGGCGGGGCGGTCGACTACACCACGATCATGTACGAGGGCTACGGTCCGAACGGCGTCGCGCTGCTCATCGAGTGTCTCACCGACAACAAGAATCGTGCCGCGATGGAGGTCCGCACGGCCATGACTCGCAATGGCGGCACGATGGCCGACCCGGGCTCGGTGTCCTATCTGTTCAACCGCAAGGGTGTCGTCATCGTGCCCGCGGAGCAGGGCGAGTCGACCACCAACGAGGACGACATCCTGATGGCGGTGCTCGATGCGGGGGCCGAGGAGGTCAATGACCTCGGCGGCTCCTTCGAGGTGGTCAGCGAGGCCACCGACCTGGTGGCTGTGCGTACGGCGCTCCAGGAGGCCGGGCTCGACTACGACTCCGCGGAAGCGTCGTTCCTGCCGAGCGTTCAGGTCGAGCTCGATGCCACCGGCGCCGGCAAGGTGGTCAAGCTCATCGACGCGCTCGAGGACTGTGACGACGTGCAGAACGTCTACGCCAACTTCGACGCTCCCGATGAGGTGATGGCCGAGCTCTGACCGGCTCGGCGAGAGGCGATGAGGGCGCGCACACCCGACGGTGTCGAGTGGAGGCTGCGCTGCGCCCTCGCGGGTCGGGCGGACCGTGGGCGCGAGGTCATCGCGCCGGCTCCCTCGGTCGGCTTCGGACTCCTGGTGGCCTTGGCGGTCGTGCTCGTGCTCCTCTGGCCCGTGCTGTCCTCGGCCGGGCTGGGGTGGCTGGTCGTCCTCGTGGTGCCGTGCGCGATCCTCGCCGTACTGGGCTATCGATGGCCCACCGTCGTCGTGGTGCGCCGAGAGGCCGAGGAGGTCTCCCGCTACGTGACGCGGGGGCTGGTCGGGGCCTTCCTGCTCGCCCGTGACGTGGCCCGCGAGATCGCCCGCACCCCCGACATCGATCTTCGCTGACGCCACCTGTCACCCGGGGCGGCACGTCATCAACCCTTCCTGTGCGGCGACGGCGGGCTCCAACCCCACGGCGGGTAGATAACGTTGAGGGGCGAGAGCCTACCGCCACGGGGGAGGGCTGGACACGTGGGCTCGGCGTGGCGGGGAGCGAGAGCGGCCGGCAGACCGCTAGGCTTTCGAACATGCGTTCTGTCCGCGTCCTGGGTGTCGACCCCGGCTTGACCCGCTGCGGTATCGGAGTGGTCGAGGGCAGTGTCGGCCGCCCGCTCTCGATGGTCGACGTCGGCGTGATCCGCACGCCCTCTGATCTCGACCTCTCGCGGCGTCTGCTGCGGTTGGAGGAGGCTCTGGACGCGGCCGTGCGCACGCACCGTCCCGAGGTGATGGCCGTCGAACGCGTCTTCAGCCAGCACAATGTCAGCACCGTCATGGGCACAGCGCAGGCCAGCGGCATCGCGATGTTGGTCGCCGCGCGGCACGGCCTCGAGGTCCGCCTGCACACGCCCAGCGAGGTCAAGGCCGCCGTCACGGGCAGCGGTCGTGCCGACAAGGCGCAGGTGACGCTCATGGTCAGCAGGCTGCTGCGGCTGGCTCAGGCCCCCAAGCCCGCGGATGCCGCCGACGCCCTGGCCCTCGCGATCTGCCAGATCTGGCGCGGGGCCGCACATGACCGACTCGCCGCCGCCGTGGCGGCCCAGAAGGAGAGGACTGTTCGGTGATCGCGCATGTCAAGGGGCCCGTCGCGGCCATCACCGTTACCTCTGTCGTGATCGAGGTCGGCGGCATCGGTCTACAGGTGTACTGCACGCCCAGCACCATCGCGGACCTGCGCATCGGTCAGCCGGCGACCCTCTTCACGTCGATGGTGGTCCGCGAGGACTCGCTCACCGTGTACGGCTTCGCCGATGCCGACGGCCGGGAGATGTTCGAGCTCGTCCAGACCGCCAGCGGGGTCGGCCCCAAGGTCGCCCAGGCCATGCTCGCCGTCCTCGACCCCGAGCGCATCCGTCAGGCCATCGCCGCAGGCGAGGTCAGCACCCTGACCACCGTGCCGGGAATCGGTCGCAAGGGCGCCGAGCGCATCATCCTGGAGCTCAAGGACCGCGTCGGCCCGGTCACGAGCGCGCCCAGCGCCGCCGGCGGATCGGCCTGGCGCGGCCAGGTACACGAGGCGCTGACCGGTCTCGGCTGGTCCGCCAAGGATGCCGATGCCGCGATCGATGCGACGGCGGCCGAGCTGCCCGTGGGCAGCGACCCCGATGTCTCCACCGTGCTGCGTGATGCCCTGCGCAGCCTCGGCAAGGGCCGTTGATGACCGGCGAGTTCAATGAGGCCGTCAGCGCCGAGGTGCTGCCGGAGGATCAAGCCTTCGAGGCCGCCCTACGGCCCAAGAGCCTCGACGAGCTCGTCGGACAGGACCGGGTCCGCGAGCAGCTGGCCCTCGTCCTCAAGGCGGCCGTCGCCCGCGGCCGTACCCCCGACCATGTGCTCCTCAGCGGTCCGCCGGGTCTGGGCAAGACGACCTTGGCGATGATCATCGCCCATCAGCTCTCCGCGCCGCTGCGGTTGACCTCCGGGCCGGCGATCCAGCACGCCGGGGACCTCGCGGCGATCCTCTCGGGCATCGGCGAGGGAGATGTGCTCTTCATCGACGAGATCCATCGCATGTCGCGCCCGGCCGAGGAGCTGCTGTACATGGCGATGGAGGACTTCCGCGTCGATGTCGTGGTCGGCAAGGGTCCGGGAGCCACCGCCATCCCGCTGGAGATCCCGCCGTTCACGGTCGTCGGAGCCACCACCCGCGCCGGACTCCTCCCGGGGCCGCTACGCGACCGTTTCGGATTCACGGCGCAGCTCGACTACTACGCCGTCGAGGACCTCTACGACATCGTCCGCCGGTCGGCGCGGCTGCTCGAGCTCTCGATCGATGACGACGCCGCCCGCGAGATCGGCTCCCGGTCGCGCGGAACGCCTCGGATCGCCAACCGGCTGCTGCGGCGGGTCCGCGACTACGCCGAGGTGCGGGCCGGTGGTCACGTCGACCACGGGGTCGCCCGCGCCGCACTTGAACTGTACGAGGTCGACGATCTCGGCCTCGACCGGCTCGACCGCGCCGTCCTGGACGCCCTCTGCCGCAGCTTCGGTGGCGGTCCGGTCGGCATCTCGACCCTTGCGGTCGCCGTTGCCGAGGAGCGCGAGACGGTCGAGGAGCTCGCCGAGCCCTTCCTCGTACGGCTCGGTTTCCTCGCGCGGACGCCGCGCGGGCGTATCGCCACGCCGGCGGCCTGGCGACACCTGGGACTCACGGTCCCCCAGGACGCCGCCCAGCTCAGCTTCGACGACGCCGAGTGACCGGCGATGCGGCGGTGCCCCGTAGACTCGCCGTCGTACCTGTCCGTCGCGACCTGGAGTTCTCCGCGTGGAAATCATCCTTCTTGTGGCCATCGTGGCCGTCTTCTTCCTGCTTGTCCTGCGCCCCGCTCGACAGCGCCAGAAGCAGTTCCAGCAGGTGCAGAACTCGCTGGAGCCCGGTAAGCGGGTCATGCTGACCAGCGGCATCCACGGCACCTTGATCGAGGTCGACGATCAGACGGTCGATCTCGAGGTCGCCCCCGGCACGGTCCTCACCGTCGCCCGTCCCGCGGTCGCGCAGGTCTTCACGCCGCTCGATGCCGAGGACAGGGAGTTGGACGAGATCGAGTCGACCGACTCCGACGACGAGCAGCGCTGATGCGACGCCGGTGGGCTGCCGGCATCGCGGTGGCCGCCGCGATCGGCGCGCTCTCGGCCTGCGCCGATGACACCGATGCCTACTGCGACGAGCTGGAGAAGGTGAGCGGACCCTTCGCGGAACTCAGCGCCGGTGACTTCTCGCAGATCGATCAGGTCATGGACGACATGACGGCGCTGGAGGAGAAGGCGCCTGAGGAGGTCCAGGACGAGTGGCAGACCTTTGGCTCCACGATCCGCGAGCTGCAGGCCGCGGTCGAGGAGGAGGGCCTGACGATCGCCGAGATGATCGAGCTCGCACAGGAGCCGGAGCTCAGCGAGGAGGACCAGGCGCGCCTGGCCGCCGTGGACGAGTCCCTCGCCGACCTCGATCTGCCCTCGGTCGGCGATGCCAGCGGTGAGATCTCCCAGCACGCCGAGCGCACTTGCGATCTGAGTCTGAACGGAACCGATGATGACCAGCAGTGAGCAGTTCACCTCCCTCGCCCGTGGTCACATCCGCGCGATCGAGGATTGGCCCGAGCCCGGGGTCACCTTCCGCGACATCACCCCGCTGCTCGCCGATCCCGCGGGTCTCGCAGGCACCGTCGACGCCCTTGCAGGCATCGCCGCGACCTGGGGTCCGATCGACAAGGTCGTCGGGATCGAGGCCCGGGGCTTCGTCCTGGCCCCGCCGGTGGCCATGCGTCTCGGAGCCGGTTTCGTACCCGTCCGCAAGGCCGGAAAGCTCCCGGCGGCCGTCGAGTCGCGGACCTACGATCTCGAATACGGCTCGGCCACGGTCGAGATCCACCGCGACGCGATCGTCACCGGCGAGCGGGTGCTCGTCCTCGACGATGTCCTGGCCACCGGCGGCACTCTCTCCGCCGCTCGCGATCTGGTGACCGGCCTCGGCGGGCACGTCCTCGGTCAGCTGGTGCTGATCGAGTTGTCCTCGCTCGGCGGGCGCGCGCGACTGGGCACTCAGACGCCTACGGCCGCCTTGGTGACCTATCCATGATGGGTCGGCGCACGATGCAGGTCATCGCCCTCATCGCGGCCGGAGCCCTGGTCGCCGGCTCGGCGGCCACGCTGATCACGATGCTGCTCTGACGAGACTCTCCCTCGGGCCGTCCAACCGGTGGCGGTGTGCCATCGACCACGGCGTTCCGGCCTGAGATGTCCCGTCCGCGGTTTCCTGCCGCCAGGGCCTCCTAACGCGGGTCCGCTGTGGTCGTCGTTCAAGTGCCGCCGTGCGTGAGCGCGTGCGAAAGCGGTGCGTACGATGGTCCCAAGGAGGCGTGACGTGGCAGATCCGCAGGTCGACAAGACCACCGGGCCGAAGATGACGGAGTCGGCACCGGCGGGCGCCCGTGTGCGCAGCCGGCTCGCCCGGATGGGCGGGCGGACCGCGGCTCCGAATGCCGTCCTGGACCCGTTGCTGAAGGTCTATCGAGCCACTCACCCCAAGGGCGACATCGCGTCGATCGAGAAGGCCTACCGCATCGCGGCGCAGATGCACGAGGGGCAGACCCGCAAGAGCGGCGACCCGTACATCACACATCCGCTGGCGGTCGTCACCATCCTCGCCGAGCTCGGCATGACCGCCCCGACGCTGTGCGCGGCGCTCCTGCACGACACGGTCGAGGACACCTCCTACACGATCGACCAGTTGCGCGAGGACTTCGGCGACGAAGTGGTGCACTTGGTCGACGGCGTGACCAAGCTGGACAAGGTCAAATACGGCGACTCGGCGCAGTCGGAGACCATCCGCAAGATGGTCGTCGCGATGAGCCGCGACATCCGTGTGCTGGTCATCAAGCTCGCCGACCGGCTGCACAATATGCGGACCCTGCGGTACCTGCGTCAGGACAAGCAGGAGCGCATCGCCCGCGAGACCATCGAGATCTACGCCCCGCTGGCGCATCGGCTCGGCATGAACACCATCAAGTGGGAGCTGGAGGATCTCGCCTTCGGCACCCTCCATCCGAAGGTCTATGACGAGATCGTCCGTCTCGTCGCCGAGCGCGCGCCCTCGCGCGAGGGCTTCCTCGAGCGGGTCATCAACGACGTCACCTCCGATCTCGGCCACTCCAAGATCAAGGCGAAGGTCACCGGCCGGCCCAAGCATTACTACTCGATCTACCAGAAGATGCTCGTCCGGGGCCGCGAGTTCTCCGATATCTTCGACCTCGTCGGCGTGCGCATCCTCGTCGACGACATCGCCGACTGTTACGCCGTCCTCGGCGTGCTGCACGCACGCTGGAATCCCATCCCGGGTCGATTCAAGGACTACATCAGCGTCCCGAAGTTCAACATGTACCAGTCGCTGCATACGACCGTCATCGGCCCGCAGGGCAAGCCGGTCGAGCTGCAGATCCGCACCTATGCGATGCATCGCCGCGCCGAGTACGGCGTCGCGGCGCACTGGAAGTACAAGGAGGACGGCCTGGCGCAGGTCGCCGGTGCCAAGGGCGGCAAGGCCAAGGCCCCCGACGTGCAGGACATGGTATGGCTGCGCGAGCTGATGGATTGGCAGTCCGAGACCGAGGACTCCAGCGACTTCCTGGACTCGTTGCGCTTCGAGATGGGCAATGCGGGTGTGTACGCCTACACGCCGAGGGGCGATCTGATCCAGCTGCCGGCCAAGGCCACCCCGGTCGACTTCGCCTACGCGGTGCACACCGAGGTCGGTCACGCGTGCATCGGCGCCCGGGTGAACGGACGCCTCGTCTCCTTGGAGTCGCAGCTGGAGAGCGGCGATGTCGTGGAGGTCTTCACCTCCAAGTCTCCCGATGCCGGCCCCAGCCGGGACTGGCTCGACTTCGTCCAGAGCCCCCGCGCCCGCAACAAGATCCGTCAGTGGTTCACCAAGGAGCGCCGCGAGGAGGCGATCGAGCGGGGCAAGGACCTCATCGCCAAGCAGATGCGCAAGGAGGGCCTGCCGCTGCATCGGCTGTTCAGCCAGTCGAATCTCGAGGCGGTCGCGCACGATCTCGGGCTGAACGACATCTCGGCGCTGTACGCCGCGGTGGGGGAGAGCAATGTCGGGGCCCAGAATGTCGTCGAGCGGGTCATCGATCTGGCCGGCGGACGCGAGGGCGCTGAGGAGGACATCGCCGAGGCCACGACGATCCCTACCGTCGCCCAGCGTCCGGCGCCGACCTCCCGCAGCGTCGCGGGCGTGGATGTCGAGGGCATCGACGGTGATGTGATGGTCAAGCTGGCGCGCTGTTGCACTCCGGTGCCCGGTGATGACATCGCGGGCTTCGTGACGCGCACCTCCGGGGTCTCGATCCACCGCACCGACTGTGTCAACTTCGAGGCGCTGCGCGAACAACCCGAACGTATCGTCGCGGTCTCCTGGGCTCCGACGGCCAAGAGCATGTTCCTGGTGGCGATCCAGGTGGAGGCCCTCGACCGGCCGCGACTGCTGAGCGACATCACCCGGGTGATCTCCGATCAGCACGTCAACATCCTGTCCGCCGGCTTGAGCACCGGGCGTGATCGAGTCGCCAAGACCAAGTTCACCTTCGAGATGGCCGACCCCAAGCACCTGGGCCATGTGCTGAGCGCCGTGCGGTCCATCGAGGGCGTTTTCGACGTCTATCGTCTGCACCAGTGACGGCCGCCGCGCTCGGGCGGTGACCTACGCACCTCTCACGCCGCTGGGCGGTGACCTACGCACCTCTCGACTCGGCGAGCGGTGGCCCACGCACGTCTCACGACGCCCGAGACGTGCGTAAGTCACCGCCCAGGCGCCCTGCCGAGCCGAGATGGGGCTCCATGCGAGCGGAGGCCCATCGCATCGGAAAACGGACCATGCTGTCTTTTTCGCTGTTACGCTCAGCAGATCGGTCGCCTCCCGCGACTCCCACGCCAGGTTGGAGCCACCATGCGAAGAACGTCGTTCAGGCAGGCGCTCGTGGGTCTTGCCGCCACCCTGCTTGTCATGATCCCGACGTCGATGAAGGCTGTATCGTCCTTGGGCCTGCCGCCGGAGGACGCAAGCGACCGCCGCATCGACATGGATGCTGACGTCTCGGGGGTGTCCTTCGAACAGCTCGCGTGGCAGAACGAATTCGCTGAACTCGTCACGTCTTACTCGATGGACCCGCAGTGGCGCTACGCGTACTCGGAGATCATCTCCCCTGGGGAGGCGGTCCTGGCTTTCGGTGGCGCTGCTCCCGACGGTCTGGATGAGGAATTGACCGCGCTGGGTGGCCATGTCACGGTGCTCGAACACACCGGCTTTACCGAGCTTGAGATCCAGGACGCCGCGGGCCGCGCTGCTCAGGTGGTCCTCGACCTCGGCGCCACATCGGTGCTCGCGGTCCCCGATGCGCGTGACCGCACGATCACCGTGAGTTTCAGCGGTGTGGCGCTGGAGGCTGCCGAGTTCCGCAGAGCGCAGGACGCGATCGAGGATGATGTCCTCGGCGGTGGGCTGGCGGCCGCCGGATTCTCGGTGAACGTCGAGGAGTCCGAAACACAGGTCTTCGAGGCCGATCCTCTCGGCCTAGCCGAGTGATCGCGTGCCAGACGTCCCCGTGACGCGGAGACCGCCCACGGGACCTGTGATCAGCCGAAGTCGGAGGCGGTCTTGCGGGCGATGTCGAGGAAGGCGCGCCGCGACTCGAGGTTCTCGGTCAGGTTCTTGACCTTCTTCTCGTCACCGGCGGCCCGTGCCTTCTCCAGCTCGGCCTCCGTCTCGGCGATCGCGGCCTCGAGCTTGCCGATCATGTCATCGGCCCGCGCCGATTTCTCAGGATCCGTTCGCTGCCACTCGCGTTGACCGGCATCGCGGATCGCATTCTCGACGGTGCGCAGACGGCCCTCGAACTCCTTGACCCGGGCCCGTGGCACCTTGCCGGCGGCCTCCCAGCGATCGGCGATCGACTGCCAGGCGCGACGTGCGGCATCCAGATCCTTGATCGGCAGCAGCGCCTCGGCCTCGGCGAGGATCTCGGCCTTGACCTCGGCATTCTTCTCGTACTCGGCGTCGAGCTCGGCATTGGCGGCGTCACGTGCGGAGAAGAAGACGTCCTGGGCTGCGCGGAAGCGCTTCCAGAGTTTGTCCTCGACGCCGCGAGGGGCGGAGCCGGCCTTCTTCCACTGCTGCATGAGCTCGCGATAGCGCCCCGAGGTGGGCCCCCAGTCGGTGGAATCCTGCATCGCCTCGGCCTCCGCGATCAAGCGCTCCTTGATCTTGGCGGCTTCGTCGCGGCGAGCCGACTGCTCGCTGAAGTGGGCCTTGCGGCGCTTGGTGTACGCCGTGCGCGCCGAGCTGAAGCGGTGCCAGAGTTCGTCATCGAGGGACTTGCTGAGCCGGGGAAGGGCCTTCCACTCGTCGAGCAGCTGGCGGAAGCGATCGGCACCGCCTCGCCAGTCGTTGCCGGTCGAGAGCTTCTCCGCTTCGGCGACGATCCGGCTCTTGGCCTCCTTCGACTCAGCCTGGCGCTGTTCGCGCTCGGCCTTGCGCTGTTCGCGCAGCGTCGCGATCTGCGGCTCGAGGGCGTCCAGACGGGCCGTCAGGGAGGCGAGGTCGCCGATGGCCTGGGCATTGGCGAGCTGCTCGCGGACCTGGGCCAACGCCTTCTGCGCATCATCGGGGGCCACCGTGCCGGCGGACATGCGCTGCTCCAGCAGCTCGACCTCCGTCTGGAAGCCCTCGAAGCGGCGGGTGTACAGCGCGATGGCCTCCTGCGGGTCGCCACCGACCCACTGGGCGATGAGGCGCTCCCCATCGCCCTCGCGCACGTACACATTTCCTTCGGCGTCGACGCGACCCCACTCCTGCTGGGCGGCGGCAGGTCGCTCGCTTCGCTCGCTCATGGTGATGAGTGTAGTGGTGCGCCGACCGGCGAGGAGGTGCACGTCACGTCTGATGTCTCGCGTAGGCTGGCCGACGTGCTTCTCACCAGTTTTCCGGCCGGTCCGCTGCAGGCGAACTGCTACTTCATCGCCGAGGGCGAGGGTGGCGCCTGCGCGATCGTCGATCCGGGTATGGAGTCCTTCGAGGCGATCGAGAAGGTCGTCGAGGAACACGGTTTCACCGTCGCGGCCGTCCTGGTCACCCACGGGCATTTCGACCACATGTGGTGCGCCCAGGATGTCGCCGCCCGGTACGGCTGCCCGGTGTGGATCCATCCCGCTGACCGACATCTGCTGAGCGATCCGATGGCCGCGGTCTCCGGACAGTCCGCGGCGATGCTGCGCCAGCAGTTCGCCGACATCGAGATGCCGGAGTTCGTCGAGCCCGCCGACGTCCGCGACGCCGTGGACGGCGCCCGCATCGATGTCGGCTCACTGGTGCTCACGGTCGACCACTGCCCAGGACACACACCGGGCACCGTGATGTATCGCGTCGACTATCCGGGGCCCGAGCCCGTCTCCCAGGTCGCGTTCTCCGGTGACTTCCTGTTCTTCGGCTCGATCGGCCGCACCGACCTCACCGGCGGCGACCATGCTCAGATGATGGAGAGCCTGCGCACCAAGGTGCTGACGCTGCCCGATGACGTCGTCGTGCTGCCCGGCCACGGCCAGCAGACCTCCATCGGCCGCGAGAAGAGCACCAATCCCTTCCTCGCGGAGCTGAGCGCATGAGCGAGCGAACGGTGGGGTCTCTCTCATGCCGGCATCGTCTATTGTGCGTCTTCTTCGAGGCGGTGGCGGCATGAGCAAGAGAACGAAGCTCTCGGGCTTCCCTGAGTACCTCCCGGCGGAGCGCAATGTCGAACTCGCCGTGCTGGATCATCTGCGCCGGGTCTTCGAGCTGCACGGCTTCACGAATATCGAGACCCGCGCGGTGGAGACGATCGAGCAGCTGACCCGCAAGGGCGAGATCGACAAAGAGGTCTACGTGCTGCGCCGCCTGCAGGCCGCCGAGGACGGTGCCGATGCCGGCATGGGGCTGCACTTCGACCTCACCGTGCCCTTCGCGCGCTATGTCGTGGAGAACGCGGGCAAGCTCGCCTTCCCCTTCCGCCGCTACCAGATCCAGAAGGTGTGGCGCGGCGAGCGCCCCCAGCAGGGGCGCTTCCGTGAGTTCACGCAGGCCGATATCGACATCGTCGGCGAAGGCACGCTGCCCTTCCACTTCGATGTCGAGGTCGCCCGGGTCATGGCTGAGGCGCTCTCCGGCCTGCCGGTGCCCGAACTGACCCTCCAGGTCTCCAACCGCAAGGTGCTGGAGGGGTTCTACCTCGGCCTCGGGCTGGGTGACCCCACGGCGGTCATGCAGGTCATCGACAAGCTCGACAAGCTGCCCGGTGAGAGGATCATCGAGTTGCTGCTGGAACTCGGGCTAGGGGAGCCACAGGCGCGTCAGTGCCTCGCCCTCGCCGAGATCCGCAGTGCCGACACGTCCTTCGTCGATCGGGTCCGCGGACTCGGCGTCGAGCACCCGATGCTCGACGAGGGGCTCGAGGAGCTCGCTGCCGTCGTCGGGGCCGGGGCCGATGTCGAGGGCGTCACCGTGATGGCCGACCTGCGCATCGCCCGCGGCCTGGACTACTACACCGGCACCGTCTTCGAGACCCGGATGGCCGGTTACGAGTCGCTGGGCTCGATCTGTTCGGGCGGTCGCTACGACCAGCTCGCCAGCGACGGCAAGCGCACTTATCCCGGTGTCGGCATCTCACTCGGCGTCTCGCGCCTGCTCGCCCCGCTCCTCGCCGATGGCATGACCTCGACGCGCAGCGTGCCGTCAGCCGTCCTCGTGGCCCTCGCCGATGAGGGCGCCAGGGCCGCCGCCGACGCCGTCGCCCAGCGGCTGCGGGCGCGAGGCATCGCCGCCGAGGTCGCGGCCAGTGCCCAGAAATTCGGCAAGCAGATCCGCTACGCCGAGCGGCGAGGGATCCCGTTCGTGTGGTTCCCTCCCGCCGAGCCCGACGGTGAGCACACCGTCAAGGACATCCGTTCGGGGGACCAGGAGCCGTCCGACCCGGACGCCTGGACCCCGTCCGCCACCGATCTACGACCCCAGGTCGTCACCCCCGAAGGAGACCGCACGTGATCCGCACCCATGACGCCGGAACTCTGACCGCCGCCGATGTCGGCGAGCAGGTCACGCTCGCCGGCTGGGTCGCCCGCCGCCGCGACCATGGCGGTGTCGCGTTCATCGACCTGCGCGAGGCCTCGGGCGTCGTGCAGGTGGTCGTGCGCGAGGATGTCGCACATCAGCTGCGTTCGGAGTTCTGTCTCAAGGTCACCGGCACGGTCGAGCGTCGTCCCGAGGGCAACGAGAATCCCGCGATCGGCACGGGGGAGATCGAGGTCATCGCCGAGGATGTCGAGATCCTCAGCGCCTCGGCACCGCTGCCGTTCCCCATCGACGAGGCTGCGTCATCGGGGGAGGGGACGGTGGGCGAGGAGGTACGCCTCAAGTACCGTTACCTCGATCTGCGCCGCCAGGGCCCGGCTGAGGCGATCCGGCTGCGCTCGAAAGTCAACGCCGCTGCTCGGTCGGTCTTGGAGCGTCACGACTTCGTCGAGGTCGAGACGCCTACGCTCACCCGATCGACTCCCGAGGGCGCGCGCGACTTCCTCGTGCCCGCCCGGCTGCGGCCCGGCAGCTGGTACGCGCTCCCGCAAAGCCCCCAGCTGTTCAAGCAGCTCCTGCAGGTCGGCGGTCTTGAGCGCTACTACCAGATCGCGCGCTGCTACCGCGATGAGGATTTCCGCGCCGACCGGCAGCCGGAGTTCACCCAGCTGGACATTGAGATGAGCTTCGTCGAGGCCGATGACGTCATGGCTCTCGCCGAAGAGGTCTACGTCGAGCTCTGGAAGCTCATCGGCGTGGAGCTGACCACCCCGTTCCCGCGCATCACCTATGCCGATGCCATGAACAGGTACGGCTCGGACAAGCCGGACCTGCGCCTCGACCTCGAGCTCACCGAGTGCACCGAGTTCTTCGCCGAAACGCCCTTCCGGGTCTTCCAGGCGCCGTATGTCGGCGCCGTGGTGATGCCCGGCGGCGGCTCGCAGCCGCGGCGCCAGCTGGACGCCTGGCAGGAGTGGGCCAAGCAGCGGGGGCACAAGGGCCTCGCCTACATCCTCGTCGGCGAGGACGGCGAGCTGTCCGGCCCGGTCTCCAAGAACATCACCGATGCCGAGAAGGCCGGCATCGCGACGCATGTGGGCGCAAAGCCCGGTGACTGCATCTTCTTCGCCGCGGGTCCCCGCAAGTCGGCACAGAACCTGCTCGGTGCCGCGCGCCTGGAGATCGGACGCCGCTGCGATCTGATCGACGACTCGGCGTGGGCCTTCTGCTGGGTCGTCGACTGGCCGATGTTCGAGGCTGTCAGCGATCTCGACTCCGGCGATGTCGCCGTCGGCGGGGGCGAGTGGACGGCCGTACACCACGCGTTCACCGCGCCGCAAGATGTCGCCACGCTCGACGATCCCGGCACCTCGCTCGCGCAGGCCTACGACATCGTCTGCAATGGCAACGAGATCGGCGGCGGCTCGATCCGTATCCATCGTCAGGACGTGCAGGAGAAGGTCTTCTCGATCATGGGCATCGGCGAGGAGGAGGCCCGCGAGAAGTTCGGCTTCCTGCTCGACGCGTTCAGCTTCGGTGCCCCGCCGCACGGTGGCATCGCCTTCGGATGGGACCGCACCTGCGCGCTGTTGTCGGGTGTCGACTCGATCCGTGAGGTCATCGCCTTCCCGAAGTCCGGCGGCGGCTACGACCCGTTGACGTCCGCGCCCGCGCCGATCACCCCCGAGCAGCGCGCCGAGGCCGGCGTCGATGCCGAACCCGAGGCCGAGGAGAGCTGACCCGACGTCGGGAACTCACCGATCGGTCTCAGAGGCCTTACCAATGCCCCCGGGGTCGAGCGGTGGGTTGTGCACCTGTCCGAGCTTCTGAGACGTGCGTAACCCACCGCCCACCCGGACGAGAGGTGCGTAACCCACCGCCCACCCGGACGAGAGGGGCGTAACCCACCGCCCATGGTGAGCCCCGTCGCCGGTCCGGGACGCACTGACGGTGGCGATGGGTAGGCTCGATCCATGCCCTCCGATGGCCTGTTCGACCTGCCCGACGCGCCTGTCTCGCTACCCACGTCCAGCGGCACCCTCGCGGGCAATCAGTTCGCGACGGCGCCGCTCGCGGTGCGGATGCGTCCGCGCAGTCTCGACGAGCTCGTCGGGCAGCAGCACCTGCTCGGCCCAGGCTCTCCGCTGCGGCAGATGATCGACGGGCACAAGCCGCTGACCATCCTGCTCTGGGGTCCTCCGGGCACCGGCAAGACCACACTCGCGAGCCTCATCAGCACCCAGACCGATCGCCGCTTCGTCGAGGTCTCGGCCGTCAGCGCCGGGGTCAAGGAGGTCCGCGAGGTCATCACCGGAGCCCGCAAGGCGCTCGCGGCCACCGGCCAGGAGACCGTCCTGTTCGTCGACGAGGTCCACCGGTTCAGCAAGGCCCAACAGGATGCCCTGCTTCCCGGGGTGGAGAATCGCTGGGTGAGCCTCGTCGCGGCCACCACCGAGAACCCGCATTTCAGCGTGATCTCCCCGCTGCTCAGCCGATCGCTGCTTCTCACGCTCGAGTCGCTGACCGATGAGGACATCGCCGTCCTCGTCGACCGTGCCCTCACCGACGAGCGGGGGCTGAATGACGAGGTCACGCTCACCGATGACGCCAAGGACCATCTGGTCCGGCTCGCGGGAGGTGACGGCCGCCGGGTGCTCACCTACCTCGAGGCGGCCGCCGGTGCCGCCACCTCCCAGGGTAAGACGGAGATCGACGTCGAGGACGCGGCCCAGGCCGTCGACCGGGCGGCCGTCCGCTATGACCGGCAGGGTGACCAGCACTACGACGTCACGAGCGCCTTCATCAAGTCCATCCGCGGATCGGATGTCGATGCCGCCCTGCACTATCTCGCCCGGATGATCGAGGCGGGGGAGGACCCGCGGTTCATCGCCCGCCGCCTGATGATCCACGCCAGCGAGGACATCGGCATGGCCGATCCGACCGCCTTGCAGGTGGCGACCACGGCTGCGCAGGCGGTCGCGATGATCGGCTTCCCAGAGGCGCGCATTCCGCTCGCGCAAGCCGTCATCCACCTGGCCACCGCCCCGAAGTCCAATGCCGTCATCCGCGCGATCGACGCGGCGCTCAGCGATGTGCGGGCCGGCAAGGTCGGCGCCGTGCCCCCGGCGCTGCGCGATGCTCACTACTCGGGTGCCAAGAAGCTCGGCCACGGGCACGACTATCTCTACGCCCACAATGATCCACGCGGCGTGGTCGCCCAGCAGTACGCCCCGGACGATATCGACGGCACCGAGTACTTCGAGCCGGGCCGCCACGGAGCGGAGGCCGCTCTGGCTGATCGTCTGGCCCGCATCCGCGCCATCCTGCGCGACCGCTGAAACGAGGGCCGTCCTGACACTGTCGGCGGCCGATCCCGCACCGGAACCCGCTCGGTGCGTGGCGACGCGCCGCCCGGCCCCCGTGACGTCCCCGTGACCGGTAACCTCGTTGTATGCCTGTCGACGTCGTCGTGCTCGTCGTGGCCGCGGTCCTCGCCGTGGTCGCGCTCGTCGCCGCCGTCGTTGCCCTGCGCGCGGTCCGCGAGGTCAAAGCCCTCCGCGAGCAGACCGACGTCCCCGTTGAGTGGGACGTTCGGACGGTGGAAACGGCGAATGCGCCGTCCAAACGTCCCACTCAACGGGGAGACGCGGGGCTCCGTCCAGGGAGGTACCCCCACACTCAGCGGGTTCGCGGGGTTGAAAAGGTGCCGGCGGTGCGCGAGGCCGCGGAGCCACAGGAGGCCCGGGTGATCGAGGGCCGGGTGATCGTGCCGCCGACACAGGAGCAGGTGGTCGCGGCCCAGATGACCAGGCCGAGCGTGCGCCTCACGATCGTGCTGTCCGGACTGGCCCACGCGCTGCGTCCCGAGAGCCGCGACCGGATCAGCGGCCTGGTGCGCCGCGAGTACCGGCAACGACGGCGAGCGCGTCAGCGGGCCGGCCGACGCGCGGCACGCGCCACCAACAACCCACCGACGCAGACCGACGGATGGATGAGCTCATGACACCACGTGCCCTCTGGTTCGTCGCCGGCACAGCGGCCGGGGTATATGCCTCGGTCAAGGCCCGGCGAGCGGCCTACCGGATATCGATGCCGGGCTTGATCGATCAGGCAGGTGCCCTCGGCTCGGGCTGGCGAGCCTTCAGCGCCGAGATGCGCGACGGCCGGCAGGCCAAGGAGCACGAGCTGCGCACCCAGGTCCTGGGAGCGCCCGAGCTCGGAGCCTCCGCCCACGCCCCCTCCCACCCACTGGAAATCGAGAAGGACCCCACCTGATGGACACCGCTGAGATCCGGCGCCGCTTCCTGGCTCACTTCGAGGCCGCCGGCCACACGGTCGTGCCGTCCGCGCCGTTACTGCTCGACGATCCGAACCTGCTGTTCGTCAATGCCGGCATGGTGCCGTTCAAGCCGTACTTCCTCGGCCAGGAGACCGCACCGTACGACCGCGCGACGAGTGTCCAGAAGTGTGTCCGCACCCTCGATATCGAGGAGGTCGGCAAGACCACCCGGCATGGAACGTTCTTCCAGATGAACGGCAACTTCTCCTTCGGCGACTACTTCAAGGAAGGGGCGATCACCCACGCGTGGGAGCTGATCACGACGAGTGTCGCCGACGGTGGTCTCGGCTTCGACCCGGAGGACATCTGGGTCACGGTGCTGCACAGCGACACCGAGGCGCGCGAGCTGTGGAAGAAGATCGCCGGCCTGCCCGATGAGCGCATCCAGAATCGTGGGCTCCTCGACAACTACTGGCATATGGGAGTCGAGGGTCCCGGCGGGCCCTGCTCGGAGATCTACGTAGACCGCGGTGCGCAGTACGGTCCGGACGGCGGCCCCGAGGCCGACGAGGACCGCTTCCTGGAGATCTGGAACCTCGTCTTCATGCAGGAGGAGATCACCCATGTCCGCGCCAAGGACGTCTTCGATGTCGTGGCGCCGCTGCCGCAGCAGAATATCGACACCGGCATGGGCCTGGAGCGGGTCGCCTATCTGCTGCAAGGCAAAGAGAACATGTACGAGATCGACGAGGTCTTCCCGGTCATCGCCAAGGCGGCCGAACTGAGCGGCAAGCGCTATGGCGCCGATCCGGCCGATGACGTGCGTTTCCGGGTCGTGGCCGACCATGTCCGCAGCGGTCTGATGCTCATCGGCGACGGTGTCACCCCGGGCAACGAGTCCCGCGGCTATGTCTTGCGCCGCCTGCTGCGCCGTGCCGTCCGCTCGATGCGTCTGCTCGGCTACGACGCGCCCGCGCTGCCCGAGCTGTTGCCCGTCAGCCTGGACAAGATGAAAGCCTCCTACCCCGAGCTGGCGACCGATTTCGCGCGGATCAGCCAGGTGGCCTACACCGAGGAGGATGCCTTCCGTTCGACGCTGGCCAAGGGCACGCAGGTCTTCGACCTCGCTGCCGGCGCCGCCAAGGAGGCCGGTCGCAGTGTCCTGGCGGGTGAGCAGGCCTTCCAGTTGCACGACACCTATGGCTTCCCGATCGACCTCACCCTCGAGATGGCGGCCGAGCAGGGGCTGAGCGTCGACGAGGAGGGCTTCCGTGGCCTGATGGCCGAACAGCGCGCCCGGGCCAAGGCCGATGCCAAGGCCAAGAAGGGCAGCCACGCGGACACGAGCCTCTACCGTGAAACCCTCGACACGCACGGCCCCACCGACTGGCAGGCGTATACGACCCTCAGCACCGAGTCCCGAGTGCTGGCGCTCTACGCCCACGGCACCGCGGTCCCCGCGTCGAGCCAAGGGAGCATCGCCGAGGTCGTGCTCGACCGCACACCCTTCTACGCCGAGTCCGGTGGCCAGAACGCCGATGCCGGAACACTGTCGTGGGATGGCGGACGAGCCGAGGTGCTCGACGTGCAGCGCCCGGTCCGCGGTCTCGTGGTGCATCAGGTGCGCATCCTCGACGGCGAGCTGACCCTCGACACCGTCCTATCGGCCGATGTCGACCGCGACTGGCGGGTCGGCGCGGCGCAGGCGCACTCGGGTACGCACGTGGTCCACGCGGCACTGCGCGAAGTGCTGGGCCCCACGGCGTTGCAATCCGGCTCGTACAACCGTCCCGGCTACCTGCGTCTGGACTTCGGCTGGAACGGTGCGCTCTCTCCGGAGCAGCTGCGCGATGTCGAGGAGGCCTCCAATCGCGCCCTTCGCGAGGACCTCGCGGTCTCCGCGGCCGTCATGCCCCTGGCCAAGGCGCGCGAGATCGGCGCTCTGGCGCTGTTCGGCGAGACCTACGGCGAGGATGTCCGTGTCGTCGAGATCGGCGGTCCCTGGTCGCGCGAGCTCTGCGGCGGCACCCACGTGCAACGGTCCAGCCAGATCGGCACCGTCGTGGTCACGTCCGATGCCTCGGTCGGCGCGGGCAACCGCCGCGTCGAGGCGCTCGTGGGACTCGAGGGCTTCCAGTATCTGGCCCGTGAACGCGACCTCGTACTGCAGCTCACGGACCTGCTCAAGACCAAGCCCGATGATGTCCCGCACCGCGTGTCGGATCTGATGTCGCGGCTCAAGGCCACCGAGAAGGAGCTCGAGAAGTTCAAGAGCGCGCAATTGCTCGGGGCCGCGGGAGATCTGGCCAAGGGCGCGCGCGATATCGGCGGGATCGCGCTCGTGACGCACCGCGCCGAGGGCGTAGGCGGCGGCGATGTACGGCAGATGGCGCTCGATATCCGTGGTCGGCTCTCGGATCGACCCGCGGTCGTGGTCGTCATCGGCACCGCGGGCGACAAGCCGAGCGTCGTGGTCGCCGCCACTGCGGCGGCACAGGAGCGCGGTGTCGCCGCGAACCAGCTCATCGGGGTGATCGGCGAGAAGATCGGGGGCCGGGGAGGTGGCAAGGCCGATGTCGCCCAGGGCGGCGGCACCGACCTCGGCGCCATCGACGCGGCCTTCGCAGCGGTGGAGGCTGCCCTTTGAGGCCGGGCCGACGGCTGGGGATCGATGTCGGCGATGTCCGCATCGGGGTCGCCGTGAGCGATCCGGAGGCTCTCATCGCTTCACCGTTGGAAACTGTGCCCGCGAAGGGCGATCCGATCGAGCGGATCCTCGCGATCGCGGGGCAGTACGAGCCGATCGAGTGTGTCGTCGGGCTGCCCATCGGGTTGTCCGGTCAGGAGGGTGCGGCCGCGGCCAAGGCCCGTGCCTTCGCCGACCGACTCCTGGCGGCACTCCCCGGGGTCTCGGTACGGTTGGTCGACGAACGGATGTCCACGGTGACCGCGGCGAGCCAGCTGCGGGCCTCGGGACGTAACGCTAAGAAGTCGCGATCGGTCATCGACCAGGCCGCCGCGACCGTGATCTTGCAGACGGCCTTGGACGCCGAACGTACGCGGGGAACCGCCCCGGGTGAACTCATCGAAGGGACCGCATGAGCGAGCGGAGCGAGCGAGCATTGGGGTTTCTCATGCCGGCCATCGCCTACTGTGCTTTTTCTTGGGTGGTGTCGGCATGAGCGAGCGGAGCGAGCGAGCATTGGGGTTTCTCATGCCGGCCATCGCCTACTGTGCTTTTTCTTGGGCGGTGGCGGCATGAGCGAGCGGAATGACAGCGGGTTGAACCTGCTCACCGGTGGTTCCGGGGATGGCGGTGGTCCTGCACGGAGTGCGGGGCATCGTCGCGCCCAGCCGCCGCGTCGTTCGCGCCTCGGCAAGATCGTGGCTGTCGTGGTCGCGATCGTGCTCGTGGTGCTCGCCGGCTTCTGGGTGGTGGGCCAGATCCGCGATCGCTTCGGCGCCCCGGCCGACTACGAGGGCGATGGCGAGGGTGAGACGACCGTGCAGATCGTGGAGGGCGCGAGTGGTGCTCAGATCGCCCAGGTGCTCTACGACGCCGATGTCGTCGCATCGACCGAGGCCTTCTACCGGCTGTCGTTGAACGACGAGCGCGCGCAGACGATCCAGCCCGGCACCTATCAGCTCCGCGAGAAGATGTCGGCGGAGTCGGCCCTCGCGGCATTGAGCGATGTGGGCAATCGGCTGGAGGCGCGGGTCACCATCCCCGAGGGGTCGCGCATCGACGACATCATCCCGGTGATCGTGGAGAACACGGAGCTCACCGAGGAGGATCTGCGGGCGGCGCTCGATGATCCGGCCGCGATCGGATTGCCTGAGGTCGCTGCCGGAAATCCGGAGGGTTATCTCTTTCCGGAGACCTATTTCGTCGAGCCGGACACGACCGCGGTGCAGCTCATCGCCCAGATGGTCGCGCAGACCGCGCAGGTCACCGAGAGCCTCGACATCGCGAATCGGGCCTCTGCGCTCGGCTACAACGGCGAGGAGATCATGACGGTCGCGAGCATCCTCGAGCGCGAGGTCAACAATGACGAGGACTTCCGTAAGGCCGCGCGGGTCATCTACAACCGGCTCGATGACGGCATGCCGTTGCAGATGGACTCGACGGTGCACTATGTCAGCGGCCGTCAGGGGGATGTCTTCACTACGCCTGATGAGCGCGATGCCGACACGCCGTACAACACCTACCGGTATGCCGGACTGCCCCCGGGACCGATCGGGTCGCCGGGCAGAGCGGCCATCGAGGCGGCGCTGAACCCCGATGTGGGCGAATGGAGGTACTTCGTCGCGGATCCGGAGACCGGCGAGACCACCTTCAACGACACCTACGAGCAGCATCAGCAGGCTTGTCAGGACGCCGGATTCCAGTGCTGACCCCTCAGCGACGCTGCGCGGTGGTGGGGCGTCCGGTCGTCCACTCGCTGTCCCCAGTCATGCACCGCGCGGCGTACGGGGTGCTCGGGCTCCCGTGGACCTATGACGCGATCGAGCTGGCCGATGGCGAGCTCGCGGTTTTCGCCGATGGCCTCGACGACGCCTGGAGAGGGCTGTCGGTGACGATGCCCTTCAAACGCGAGGCCGCGGCCTTCGCCGATCACCGCACGGACGATGTCGTCTTCCTCGGTGTCGCCAACACGCTCGTGCGCGAGGAGGACGGCTGGTACGCATCGAATACCGATGTGCCCGGCGCGGTGCTCGCGCTGCGAGAGGCGGGGGTCGAGCGGGTCGAGACGGTGAGGATGCTGGGCGCGGGTGCCACCGCTGCGTCGTTGGTCCTCGCCGCGTCGCGGCTCGGCGCTCGATCGGTCGAGCTCCTCGTCCGCGACCCCGCCCGGGCGAGCGAGGTCGCGGCGGTCGCTCGCGAGCTCGCGCTGGAGGTCGAGATCGTCGAGGTGACTGCCTCACCCGACACTGCTGTGGATCTGCTGGTCAACACCATCCCGGCCGCGGCGGTCAGGGGGCGCGAGCACGCCCTCGTGGGCGCGGCGACCGGGGTGTTCGAGGCGATCTACGATCCGTGGCCCACCCCGCTGTTGAGCGCCGCGCAGGAGGAGGGTCTGGCCACCGCGACCGGACTGGACCTGCTGGCGCATCAGGCCGTGCTGCAGCTTCTCGCCATGACCGGGGAGGCCGTAGCCCCCGATGTGCTGCGCGAGGCCGCGTTGGACGCCCTCGGCGCCTGACGGGTTCGTCCACAGGACATGTTCCATGCGCCTGCCTCGTGCCACTCCGCACGGTAGGGTCGGCGCGTGCCCGCCGCCTCGCTGACCGTCGTCGCCGCCGCGCTCATCGCCGCCGCGACCCGGTGGTGGCTCGCTCGCCTCCCAGAACCGGAGCTGGACGCCGACGAGCACAAGATCCCCTATGCCGAGCTCGCACGACCGGTGGTGCCGACCCTCCTCATGGTCGTCCTCGCCGCCGTGCTCGCGGCGTTGGCGGCGTGGCAGCTTCCCCCCGTCCTGCTGCCCGCCTGGGCCGTGCTGGCAGGTGTGGCGCCGGTCCTGGCCTATGTCGACCTGCGGACGCACCTGCTGCCCTATCTGATCGTCGCTCCGACCTATGCGACCGTCTGGGTGCTGACCATCGGCGTCGCGATCGGCACCCGCGACGGGGGACTCGTCCTCTCCGCGTTGATCGGCAATGTCGTGGTGTTCGCAGTCTTCTGGCTCCTCTACGTCATCGCCGGCAGGTTCCTCGCGGGAGGCTTCGGATACGGCGACGTGCGGCTCTCGGCGGTCCTCGGAGTGCTCCTCGGTCCGTTGGGAGCCTCGGCGACCTTCGTGGGGATCTACGCCGGATTCGTCATCGCCGCGATCGTGGGTGTGGTGCGCAACGGTGGACGGGTGCGTGGCGGTCCGCCGGTGGCCTTCGGCCCGGCCATGGTCGTGGGTGCGTTCGTCGCCGTGTTCGTCTGACGGGCGCATCGCGGGCGACGGTATACCCCGTGAAAGAATCACCCCATGCTTCGTTGGTTGACGGCCGGGGAATCCCACGGCCCAGCACTGGTGGCGACCCTCGATGGACTGCCGGCAGGTGTCGAGGTCGGGAGCGCGGAGATCTCCACGGCCCTCGCGCGGCGTCGTCTCGGATACGGCCGCGGTGCCCGGATGAACTTCGAGGCCGATGCCCTGGAGATCATCGGCGGCATCCGCCACGGGCTCACGCTCGGCAGTCCGGTGGCGTTGCGCATCGGCAACTCCGAGTGGCCCAAGTGGGAGCGGGTCATGGCGGCCGATCCGATCGACCCCGAGGAGCTCGCCGGGCTCAAGCGTGGCGCGCCGTTGACCCGTCCGCGGCCCGGACACGCCGATCTCGCTGGCATGCAGAAGTACGACTTCGACGAAGCCCGTCCGATCCTCGAGCGAGCCAGCGCCCGGGAGACGGCGGCACGCGTGGCGCTCGGTGAGATCGCGGCCCGTTTCCTGCGTCAGGCCACGGGTGCCACGATCGTCAGCCACGTGGTCGAGCTGGGCACCGTCGTGGCTCCCGCCGGGCTCGTGCCTACGGCCGATGATGTCGCGAGGCTCGACGCCGATCCGCTGCGGTGCGCCGATCCGGCCACCTCCGAACGGATGGTCGCCGAGGTCGACGCGGCGCACAAGGACGGCGACACTCTGGGGGGCATCGTCGAGGTGGCGGTCTGGGGGCTTCCTCCCGGACTCGGCTCCCACGCCCAGTGGGACCGCCGTCTCGACAGCCGGCTGGCGGGTGCGCTGATGGGCATCCAGGCGATCAAGGGGGTCGAGCTCGGCGACGGCTTCGAGCTCGCCCGCACCAGGGGCTCCGCCGCCCACGATGAGATCGTCCCCACCGAGAACGGCATCCGCCGGGTGAGCGGCCGGTCCGGTGGCACCGAGGGCGGCATGACCACCGGCGAGTTGCTGCGCGTGCGTGCCGCGATGAAGCCGATCGCCACCGTCCCGAGGGCGCTGCGCACCGTCGATGTCGCCACCGGCGAGGAGGCCGCCGCCCACCACCAGCGTTCCGATGTCTGTGCCGTCCCCGCGGCCGGGATCGTCGCCGAGGCCATGGTGGCCCTGACGCTGGCCGATGCCGTGCTGGAGAAGTTCGGGGGTGACTCGGTGGGGGAGACCCGGCGCAATGTCGAGTCCTATCTGGACCACCTGAGGTTCCGCTGATGGCACCGATCGTGATCGTCGGGCCGCCGGGTGCGGGCAAGTCGACGACCGCGCAGCTGGTCGCCGACCGGATGGGCCTCGCCGTGCGCGACACCGATGCCGATGTCGAGGCCGAGCAGGGCGTCAGCGTCCAGGACATCTTCATCGAGTCCGGTGAGGCGAGATTCCGCGAACTGGAGCACGAGGCGGTGGTGCGGGCGCTGGCCGAGCACGACGGGATCGTCTCGCTCGGCGGCGGTGCGCCGGTCCACGAGGGCACCCGTGAGCTCCTGCGCGAGCACCGGGTGGTGTTCCTCGACGTGGGCCTGGCCCAGGCCGCGGCCCGGGTGGGCATGAACTCGGGGCGTCCGCTGCTGCTCGGCAATGTCCGCGGACAGCTCAAGAGGCTGATGGACGACCGGCGGCCGATCTACCTCGAGGTGGCGACCACCGTTATCGACACCGATGCGCTGTCGCCCGATGAGGTCGCCGATGCCGTCATCGCCTTCGTGGAGGAGGATGCCCGATGAGCCGCCTGACCGTTGCGACCGCCCAGCCCTATGAGGTCGTGGTCGGTGCGGATGCCGCACGGGAGCTCGCCGGCCTGGTGCCGGCCGATACCGAGCGGGTCGCGATCGTGCACGCGCCGGCGGTGACCGACCGTGCGGAGAGCCTGGCGGCCGAGTTGGCGCATCTGCAGGTCCTGCTCATCGAGACCCCGGACGGCGAACAGGCCAAGACCCCCGAGTTCCTCGCGCACTGTTGGAGCCTGCTCGCCCAGCACGGCTACACCCGGTCCGATCTCGTGGTCGGCATCGGCGGGGGAGCGACGACCGATCTCGCCGGCTTCCTCGCGGCCAGCTGGTTGCGAGGCGTGCGATTCGTCACGGTGCCGACCACGGTGTTGGGCATGGTCGACGCGGCCGTCGGCGGCAAGACGGGCATCAATCTGCGCGAGGGCAAGAACCTGGTCGGCGCCTTCCACGAGCCGATCGGCGTCTTGTGCGATCTCGACGCTCTCGCGACCCTCCCGGCGGCGGAGATCCGCAGCGGGCTGGCGGAGATCATCAAGTGCGGGTTCATCGCGGATCCGGACATCCTGGACATCGTCGAGCGGGATCCGGCCGCCGCCGCGGATCCCTACGATCCGGTGCTCGCCGATCTGATCGAGCGCGGCATCGCGGTCAAGGCGGCCACGGTGGCCGGGGATCTCACCGAGCGCGGTCCCGGGGGGGCGATCGGCCGCGAGGCGCTCAACTACGGGCACACCCTCGGGCACGCGATCGAACGTCACGAGCGGTACGGCATCCGGCACGGCGAGGCGATCGCGATCGGTATGGTCTTCGTGGCAGAACTGGCGCACCGTGCGGGGCGTATCGACTCGCGCCTGCTGGCCCGACACCGTCGCCTGCTGTCCTCGGTCGGGCTGCCGACCACCTACCACGACGACCAGTTCGACCATCTGATGGCCGGGATGCGGTTGGACAAGAAGTCACGTGGTTCCACGCTGCGCTTCGTGGTCCTCGACGCGCTGGCCCGTCCCTCCATCCTCGCCGCCCCCGATGAGATCCTCCTGCGCTCCAGCTACGAGGCGATCCTCGAATGACCACGTCTCGGTACAACGTGGGGAACGGGTGAGGCGATGAGCACTGTTCGGCGGCGGGAGCGGCTCGGCCGGATGATCGCGGATCGCGGCGCGGACGCGTTGTACGTGGGCGACCTGGTCAATGTGCGTTACCTGACCGGATTCACCGGCTCGAACGGCGCGGTGCTGGTCTTCGCCGACGGGTCGGCGGTGTTCTTCACCGATGGTCGTTATCGCGAGCAGGCCGCTCAGGAGCTCCCCGATCTCGAGCACGTCATCACCCGGCGGCTGCTCGACGAGGCACGGAAACGCGGCCGTGGCTCGCTCCTGGCCGAGACCCATGTGCTGAGCGTGGACGCCTGGCGCCGGCTCGGTGAGCCGGAGTCCTCGGGCCGGCTGGTCGAGGAGCTGCGCGAGACCAAGGACGAGGCCGAGATCTCCCTGCTGCGCCGGGCCTGCGCGATCTCCTCACTGGCCCTCGAACAACTCTTGGCCGGACCGCTGACCGGCCGTACCGAGCGCGAGCTCGCGCTCGACCTGGAGACCCGCATGGTCGAGCTCGGAGCACAGGACAAGGCCTTCGACACGATCCTCGCGGCGGGTGAGAACTCGGCGATCCCGCACCATCGCCCGACCGACCGGGTCGTCAAGCACGGCGATCTGCTGAAGATCGACTTCGGTGCGCTGGTCGAGGGCTATCACGCGGACTGCACGCGCACCGTCGTGTTGGGGCGGGCCGCCGACTGGCAGCGTGAGATCTACACGGCCGTGCGAGACGCGCAGGCCGCCGGCCTGGAGCGACTGCGCGCCGGTGTTCCCGTCGCCGACTCATACAGGGCCGCGACCGAGTCGCTCGACGCCGCGGGGTGGTTGTCGGCCTTCACGACGGGTCTCGGCCATGGCGTCGGGCTCCAGATCCACGAGGACCCGTTCCTCGGTGCGGCCCACCCCGGTAGACTCACTCGTCGCACTGTCCTGACGATGGAGCCGGGGATCTACCTGCCCGGGCGTGGGGGAGTGCGCATCGAAGACACCGTCGTCGTGACGGACGCCGCGCCCGAGGTGCTGACCACGACGCCCAAAGACCTCATGGAGATCGCCTGATGGCCACCACGAACGACTTGAAGAACGGCATGGTGCTGAATATCGACGGACAGCTCTGGTCCGTCATCTGGTTCCAGCACCACAAGCCCGGCAAGGGCGGTGCGGTCGTCCGCACCAAGCTGAAGAATGTCACGAGCGGCAAGACCGTCGACCGTACGTTCAATGCCGATGTCAAGGTCGAGGTCGCCAATGTCGACAAGCGCGACATGCAGTTCCTGTACCACGACGGCACCTCCTATGTGTTCATGGACAACTCGACCTACGACCAGCTCGAGCTGAACGACGCGGTCGTCGGCGATGCCAAGGACTACATGCTGGAGAACCAGAACGTCGTGGTCGCGGTCAATGACGGCATCCCGCTCTACATCGAGTTGCCGGCCTCGGTCGAGCTGACCGTCGAGTACACCGAGCCCGGACTCCAGGGCGACCGCTCCAGCGGCGGCACCAAGCCGGCCCGTCTGGAGACGGGCAAGGAGATCCAGGTCCCGCTGTTCATCGACAATGGGGAGCGGATCAAGGTCGACACCCGCGACGGCAGCTACCTCGGGCGCGTCTCGGCCTGATGGGAAAACGCACTCGCTACCGCAAGCGGGCCTTGGACATCCTCTTCGAGTCCGAGGCCCGCGGCGGTGACCTCTCGGCCACGCTGGCCGACCGCGTCGCGGTCAACGATCCGCCGGTCAACGCGTACACCGTGGCACTGGTCGAGGGAGTCACGGAGCATCAGGCGCGGATCGACGGCCTGCTCGCGGAGAATGCGCGCGGCTGGACCCTCGACAGGATGCCGGCGGTCGACCGCAATCTGCTGCGGATCGGCGCGTACGAGATCCTCTACAACGACGACGTCCCCGATGCCGTCGCGGTGAGCGAGGCGGTCGACCTCGCGACGGATCTCTCCACCGACGAGTCGCCTAAGTTCATCCGTGGTCTGTTGAGCCGTCTCATCGAGCTCAAGCCTTCGCTCGCGGAGTAGCGTACCGACGCCTCGGCGCGGGACATATGTCGCCGTCACCGACTGGCGGCGCGTGCGCGGGCGGTGGGCTGTCCCTCGCCCCGGAACGGTGGTTGACCACGCACCGCCCGGCGAGCAGGGGGAGGCGGCGTGCTACCCGTCATCGCGCTCGTCCGCCGGGCCACTCCCTCACCGCCGTGCCGCGCTGTCTCAGCATGTGGCCGGCGTGGACCGAGCGGCAAGAACTTTTCTTCGGCCGAAAGTCCCCCTTAACATGGGGCGAATAGGGGATTCAGTGCCCCTGACAACTGCCGTTCGGGGCTGCGAGAACGGAAGAAGCCCGTTACCGTCGGGTGCTGGTCGCGAGAGACGTGGCCCTGTGACGACGAGGACGGTGCATGACGGCGATCGCCGATTTCTTCACCTTCATCGCGGAGCGATGGTCGGTGCTGTCGTTCCTCGCCTACCAGCACATGAGCCTCGTGGTGCAATCCCTGCTGATCGCGACCCTCCTAGCGATCGTCGTCGGCGTCTTGGCTGTACGTACCTCGTGGGGTATCACAGCGGCGCAGACCTTCTCGGCGGTCGGCCTCACGTTCCCCTCCTACGCGTTGCTCGGCCTCCTGGTCGGCATCGTGAGCATCGGCGTGCTGCCCTCGGTCATGGTGCTCGTATTCTTCGGCTTCCTGCCGATCCTGCGCAACGTGGTCGTCGGCCTCGCAGGGGTCGACCCCGCGCTGGTCGAGTCGGCCCGTGGCATGGGGATGAGCCGGATGGCCACCTTGCTGCGTCTGGAGATCCCTCTCGCCTGGCCCGTCATCATGACCGGTGTCCGCGTGTCGGCGCAGATGCTGATGGGTGTCGCCGCCATCGCCGCCTTCGCCCTCGGCCCCGGTCTCGGCGGCTACATCTTCTCGGGTATCTCCCGCATGGGGGGCGCCAATGCCACCAATTCGATCGTCGCGGGCACGCTGGGCATCATCCTGCTCGCCGTGATCCTCGACATCGTCCTGAACACCCTGACCCGACTCACGACCTCGAAGGGCATCGCACGTGTCTGAGCACTCCAGTACCGCAGGCGAGCGCATCCTGCTCGAGAACATCACCAAGAAGTACCCGGGTCAGTCCGCCGCCGCGGTCGATGACATCACGATCGAGTTCCCGGCCGGTGAGATCGTCATGCTCGTCGGGCCGTCGGGATGCGGCAAGACCACCACGATGAAGATGATCAACCGGCTCATCGAGCCCACGTCCGGTCGCATCCTCATCGGCGACGAGGACGTCACCGACACGAACCCCGACGAGTTGCGTCGCCGCATCGGCTATGTCATCCAGGGCGCGGGACTGTTCCCGCACTTCACGGTGGGCGACAACATCGCGCTGGTGCCGCGGATGCTCAAGTGGGACAAGCAGCGCGTCAGCGACCGGGTCGACGAGCTGCTCGATCTCGTCGGTCTGGAGCCGGGGGAGTACCGCGACCGCTATCCGCGCGAGCTGTCCGGCGGTCAGCAGCAGCGTATCGGGGTGGCTCGTGCTCTGGCGGCCGATCCACCGGTCCTGCTGATGGACGAGCCCTTCGGCGCCGTCGACCCGATCACTCGCCAGCGGCTGCAGGACGAGCTGTTGCGCCTCCAGGAGGAGCTGCAGAAGACCATCGTCTTCGTGACGCACGACTTCGACGAGGCCCTCAAGCTCGGCGATCGCATCGCGATCCTGGAGACCGGCTCGCAGATCGTGCAGTACGACACTCCCGAGCAGATCCTCGCCCATCCGGCGAACGAGTTCGTCGAGGGCTTCGTGGGAGCCGGCGCGGCCCTCAAGCAGCTCTCGCTCACCCGTGTCCGCGAGATCGACCTGCACGAGGCCGCCGTCGCCCACGTCGGCGACGACCCGGACGAGGCAATCGCGGCAGCGGAGGCCATCGACCGCGAGCACGTCATCGTGCTGGACCGTTTCGACCGTCCGCAGCGGTGGATGTCGCTGCGGGAGCTCAGGCGGGACGGCAGCCTGACGAATGTGCGTCGCGATCTCAACCTGGAGACCGTCTCGCTCGCCTCGACCCTCAACGACGCGCTCGACGAGATGCTGACGTCCTCGCACGGCGTGGTCGTGGTCACCGGGAGGCGCAACTCCTATCAGGGCGTCGTACGGGTGGAGACGGTCATGGGAGCGATGCAACAGCTGCAGCAGCCGCCGACGGAAGCGGCGACATGAGCACGGCCGAGACCGCGACCCTCGACACCGCGACAGCGGGCGTCTCGGACAGCCCGGGCATCGCGCGCTATGTGACGCAGCCGCTGGTGTGCGTCCTCGTGGTCGTCGGCTGTCTGGTCTTCGTGCAGACCGCCGATGTCTCCGACAGCGAGGCGCGGGCGCTGGCGATCAGCAATCTGCTGCCGCTGTTCGGGCAGCATCTGAGCGTCAGCCTGATCGCCACGGTCGTCACGGTCGTGGTCGCCGTCCCGATCGGGGTGCTGCTGACCCGCGGCCCGATGCGGCGTTACTCCAAGCCGATCATCACGGTCGCCGGCTTCGGCCAGGCGGCGCCTGCGATCGGTCTCATCGCGCTGGGAGCGGCGATCTTCGGCATTGGGACTTTCGGCGCCGCGGCGGCCCTGGTGGTGTACGGCTTGCTGCCGATCATCGCCAACACCGTCGCGGGCATCGACTCGGTCGATCCGAAACTGGTGGAAGCCGGTCGCGGTATGGGCATGTCGGGGTTCTCGACGCTGGTGCGCGTGGAGGTGCCGTTGGCGCTGCCGATCATCGTCGCGGGCGTACGCACCGCCCTCGTCCTCATCGTGGGCACCGCCGCGCTGGTCTCGTTCACCGGCGGTGGCGGGCTCGGCCACCTCATCACCTCCGGGATCAAGCTGCAGCAGAACGTGGTCCTCATCATCGGCGCCCTGCTGATCGCCTCCCTCGCGCTGTTCATCGACTGGATCGCCCGGGTCGTGGAGATCGTGGCGTCGCCGAAGGGAGTCTGACGTGACCATCCGCCGACTTCGTCACCTGGCCCTGGCCGGAGCCGCCACCGCGCTGCTCGCCTCCGGCTGCGGACTGCAATCCTCGTCAGGCGCGGTGCTATCCGCCGAGCCCGCCGGGATCGAGCGCTACGACTCGCTGGAGGACGTGCCGATCACCGTCGTCGCGAAGGATTTCACCGAGCAGCTCGTCCTCGGCAACATGGTCTCGACGATTCTCGACGTCGCGGGAGCCGATGTCACGAACATGTCCAACACGCCGGGATCCTTCGGCGCCCGCCAGGCCATGCTCGACGGCGATGCGGATGTCACCCCGGAATACACCGGCACCGGCTGGATCAACTACCTCGGGCACGACGAACCGGTCAAGGGCGAGGAGGAGCAGTGGCAGGCGGTCCTCGAGGCCGACGAGCCGAACGGCCTGGTCTGGCTGCCGCCCTCCCCGATGAACAACACCTATGCCTTCGCGATCCGCGAGGACAAGGCCGAGGAACTGGGGGTCGAGAAGTTCTCTGACATCCTGGAGTTGCCGCCCGAGGAACTCACCTTCTGCGTGGAATCGGAGTTCGCGACGCGCAATGACGGCTTCGAGCCGATGCTGGCCACCTACGACCTGACGCTGAACGACCTCGCCGACGTCCTCACCCTCGACACGGGTGTCGTCTACACGGCGACGGCGGAGGGACGCTGCAATTTCGGCGAGGTGTTCACGACCGACGGACGCATCCCGGGCCTGGATCTGCGAGTGCTGGAGGACGACCGGCAGTTCTTCCCGCTGTACAATCTCTCGATGGTGGTCAACGCGGAGTTGCTCGACGAGCATCCGGAGATCCAGGAGGTCCTCGACCAGGTCTCGCCGCTCATCACCAACGAGGTCATGCTGGAGCTGAACGCGCGGGTCGACAGCGACGGTGAGGATCCGGCGATCGTCGCCCGCGACTGGCTCGTGGAGGAAGGCCTCGTCGAGATGCCCTGACCCGAGACCCGTCTTCGACCGGCCGTGCTGTTGGCGGAGCATGGGCCATGGCTTCGCGGCGAGCGCGTCCTGCTAGGCTGAAGCGACCGATCGACATCCTTTAACCACCGTCCCGTGAGGCGGAGAAGGAGGTCAGCATGGTGGTGTCCGCCGACACGCCCACGCCTGACGACATCCCCGCGCGCACCGTCCTCGACGACCAGGACATCTCCCGCGCACTCACTCGCATCACCCACGAGATCCTCGAACGCAATCGTGACTCCTGCGATGTGCTGCTGCTGGGGATCCCCACCCGCGGAGTTCACCTCGCCCGGCGCATCGCCGAGCGGATGAGCGAGGTCGAAGGCCGCACCATCACGCCGGGCTCCCTCGACGTCACGATGTACCGCGACGACCTGCGGATGCGCCCCGCCCGGGCCCTGGAGCACACCTCGATCCCCGAGGACATCGACGGCAAGACCGTCGTGCTCATCGATGACGTGCTGTTCAGCGGCCGCACGATCCGCGCCGCCCTCGACGCGCTCAACGACCTCGGTCGCCCGCAGGCGGTCCAGCTGGCCGTCCTCGTCGATCGCGGACACCGCGAGCTGCCGATCCGCGCCGATTTCGTCGGCAAGAACCTCCCCACGTCGCTGGCCGAGAAGGTGAGGGTCCGCCTCGCCGATCACGACGACGAACCCGATTCGGTCACGATCGTGGGAGGTGGGTCCTGATGGCGATGCCCCGGCACCTGCTCTCCGCCGCCGACCTGGACCACGAGGCCGCCACGCGCGTGCTCGACACCGCCGAGGAGCTGCTCGGCGTCGCTCAGCGACCGATCAAGAAGCTGCCCACGCTCCGCGGCCGCACGGTCGTGAACCTCTTCTTCGAGGACTCGACGCGGACGCGCATCTCCTTCGAGGCCGCCGCCAAGAGATTGTCCGCGGATGTCATCAACTTCTCGGCCAAGGGGTCGAGTGTCAGCAAGGGCGAGAGCCTCAAGGACACCGCTCTCACCCTGCAGGCGATGGGCGCGGACGCCGTGGTGATCCGGCATCCCGCCTCGGGAGCGCCGCACCGGCTCGCCACCAACCGCTGGATGAGCGGCGCTGTGGTCAACGCGGGTGACGGCATGCACGAGCACCCCACGCAGGCGCTGCTCGATGCCTTCACGATGCGCCGTCATCTCGGCGATCTCTCGGACAAGAGCGTCACCATCGTCGGTGACGTCCTGCACAGCCGGGTCGCCCGCTCCAACGCGTTGCTGCTGCACACGCTCGGTGCCGATGTCACACTCGTCGCGCCGCCCACGCTCCTTCCAGTCGGCGTCGAGAGCTGGCCGGTGACCTGCTCCTATGATCTCGACGACAGCCTGGAGAAGGCCGATGCCGTCATGATGCTGCGAGTGCAGCGGGAGCGGATGAACGCCTCGTTCTTCCCGAGCGCCCGGGAGTACAGCCGTCGCTATGGGCTGGACACCGCGCGCATGAGCCGGCTGCCGGATCATGCGATCGTCATGCACCCGGGTCCGATGAACCGGGGCATGGAGATCACGGCCGATGTCGCGGACTCGCCGCGCTCGGTGATCGTCGAACAGGTCACCAACGGCGTCGCCGTGCGGATGGCCGTCCTATATCTACTGCTCGGCGGTGCCGAGAACGAGGAGATGGCATGAGCGAGCGGAGCGAGCGAACAATGGACACTACGTCATGCCGGTACCGCCTATGGTGCGGTTTCTTTCAGGCGGTGACGGCATGACCACTATCATTCTGCGCCGGGTGCGCCCCCTGGGCGGGGAGCCCGTCGACATCGCCATCGAGGACGGCCTCATCACCGCCATCGGCACCGGCCTCGAGGGCGATGAGGTCATCGAGGGCGGCGGCTGTCTCGCGCTGCCCGGCCTCGTCGACCTGCATACGCACCTGCGCGAACCCGGACGTGAGGATGCCGAGACCGTCCGCACCGGGTCCCAGGCCGCCGCACGAGGTGGATTCACCTGTGTGCACGCGATGGCCAATACCGAGCCCGTCGCCGACACCGCCGGTGTCGTCGAGCAGGTGTACCGGCTGGGCGTCGAGCACGGTTTCTGCGACGTGCAGCCGATCGGCGCCGTGACGGTGGGCCTGGAGGGGGAGCGCCTCGCCGAGCTGGGCGCCATGGCCACCTCTGCCGCCGGGGTCCGGGTGTTCTCCGATGACGGCAAGTGCGTGTCCGATGCGGTGCTGATGCGGAGGGCGCTGGAATACGTCAAGGCCTTCGACGGAGTCATCGCCCAGCACGCCCAGGAGCCGCGGCTCACCGAGGGCGCGCAGATGAACGAGGGCGCGCTGTCCGGTGAGCTGGGCCTCGCCGGCTGGCCCGCGGTCGCCGAGGAGGCGATCATCGCCCGTGACGTCCTGCTCGCCGAGCACGTCGGCTCGCGACTTCACGTGTGCCATCTGTCCACGCGCGGCTCGGTCGAGATCGTGCGCTGGGCCAAGAGCCGCGGTATCGACGTCACCGCCGAGGTGACCCCGCACCACCTGCTGCTGACCGACGAGCTGGTGCGGAGCTACGACCCTATCTACAAGGTCAACCCGCCGTTGCGCAGTGCCGATGACGTCGCCGCCGTCCGCGAGGGGCTGGCCGACGGCACCATCGACATCGTCGCCACCGACCACGCACCACATCCGATGGAGGACAAGGAGTGCGAATGGGATGTCGCCGCCTTCGGCATGCTCGGCCTGGAGACCGCGCTGTCGATCGTGCAGCAGACGATGGTCGACACCGGCGCGATCGGCTGGGATCGCGTGGCCGAGGCGATGTCCGCGGCTCCCGCGCGCATCGGCCGCGTCGAGCGGCACGGACGGCCGTTGGCCGTCGGTGAGCCGGCCAATATCGTCCTCTACGATCCGTCGGCGACCCGCGTGGTCGAGCCGGCGGACACCGCCTCGCTGTCCCGTAACACCCCCTATACGGGGATCGAGTTGCCCGGCCGGGTCGTCGCCACACTGCTGCGCGGCCGTCCGACCGTCCTGGACGGCACCCTCGTCGAGCAGGAGGTCTCCGCATGACTGAGAGCATCCCCGCCGTGATCGTCCTGGAGGACGGCCGCGTCTTCCACGGCGAGTCCTATGGCGCCCAGGGCACCACCATCGCCGAGATCGTCTTCAACACGGGCATGACCGGCTACCAGGAGACATTGACCGATCCCTCGTACCGTGGGCAGATCGTCGTCATGACCGCCCCGCATATCGGCAACACGGGGGCGAATGCCGAGGACTTCGAGTCCCGCCGTGTCTGGGTCGACGGATATGTCGTGCGCGATCCCGCGCGGCGTTTTTCGAGCTGGCGCGCCGATCGCAGCCTCGATGAGCTGCTGCGCGACGAGGGGGTCGTGGGTATCAGCGGCGTCGACACGCGGGCACTGACCCGGCACCTGCGCGAACGCGGCTCGATGCGGGCCGCGATCAGTAGCGAGACCCTCGACACCGATGCACTCGTGCTGCAGGTCAACGAGGCCCCTCCGATGGAGGGCTCGAACTTCCTCGCGGACGTCACCACCCCCGAGGCCTATGTCGTCCCGGCGGTGGGGGAGAAGCGGTACACCGTCGCCGCACTGGACCTCGGCATCAAGGGCATGACCCCCCGGCGCATGGCCGAACGCGGTATCGAGGTCCATGTACTGCCGGCCACGTCGACCATCGACGATGTCCTCGCCGTCGACCCCGATGGCGTCTTCGTCTCCAACGGACCCGGTGATCCCGCGACCGCCGACCGCCCGGTCGAGGTGGTGCGCGGAGTGCTGGAACGCAAGATCCCCTTCTTCGGGATCTGCCTCGGCAATCAGATCTTCGGTCGCGCCCTCGGGCGGGGCACGTACAAGCTGGCCTACGGGCACCGCGGCATCAACCAGCCTGTGCAGGACCGCACCACCGGCAAGGTCGAGGTCACCGCGCACAACCACGGTTTCGCGGTCGACGCGCCGCTCGACACCGACTTCGAGACGCCCTTCGGGCCCGCGCACGTCACGCACGTCGGCCTCAATGACGATGTGGTCGAAGGGCTCGCACTGCGCGAGCAGCCCGGCTTCAGTGTCCAGTACCACCCCGAGGCGGCAGCGGGCCCGCACGATGCCGCCTATCTGTTCGATCGGTTCGTCGAGACCATGAGCCGCTCCACCACCATGTCCGAGGGGACGGTCTGACATGCCCAAGCGGAACGACATCCAGTCCGTCCTCGTCATCGGCTCCGGCCCGATCGTCATCGGCCAGGCGTGCGAGTTCGACTACTCAGGCACCCAGGCGTGCCGCGTGCTGCGTGACGAGGGCATCCGGGTCATCTTGGTGAACTCCAATCCCGCGACCATCATGACCGATCCGGAGTTCGCCGATGCCACCTATGTCGAGCCGATCACGCCGGACTTCGTCGAGAAGGTCATCGCCGCGGAGCGCCCCGATGCCCTGCTGCCGACCCTCGGCGGACAGACCGCCCTCAACGCCGCGATCGCCCTGCACGACAACGGGGTGCTGGAGAAATACGGCGTAGAGCTCATCGGCGCCTCGGTCGAGGCCATCGAGAAGGGCGAGAACCGCGAGATCTTCAAGGAGATCGTCGAGGGCCTGCCGCCCGAGTGGGGTGCCGAGGTCGCCAAGAGCGCGATCTGCCACTCGATGGAGGAATGCCTTGAGGCGGTCGGCGAACTCGGCTACCCCGTGGTGGTGCGCCCCTCGTTCACGATGGGTGGCTCGGGCTCCGGGCTGGCCTATGACGAGGCCGACCTGCACCGCATCGCCGGCAACGGCCTCGCGCTCAGCCCCACTACGGAAGTGCTCCTGGAGGAATCCATCCTCGGGTGGAAGGAGTACGAGCTGGAGGTCATGCGCGACAAGGCCGACAATGTCGTGATCGTGTGCTCGATCGAGAATGTCGACCCGGTCGGCGTGCACACGGGCGACTCGATCACGGTCGCTCCCGCCATGACTCTGACCGATGTCGAGTACCAGCGGCTGCGCGATATCTCGATCGGCGTCATCCGCGAGGTGGGCGTCGACACCGGTGGCTGCAATATCCAGTTCGCGGTCGACCCGGCGACAGGACGCGTCGTCGTCATCGAGATGAACCCGCGCGTGTCCCGGTCGAGCGCCCTGGCCTCGAAGGCCACCGGCTTCCCGATCGCCAAGATCGCCGCCAAGGTCGCCATCGGCTACACCCTCGACGAGATCCCCAATGACATCACCGCCGAGACCCCGGCCTCCTTCGAGCCGACCCTCGACTACGTCGTGGTCAAGGTGCCGCGCTTCGCCTTCGAGAAGTTCCCGGCAGCCGATGCGACGTTGACGACACATATGAAGTCCGTCGGCGAGGCGATGGCGATCGGCCGCAATTTCACCGAAGCCCTGCAGAAGGCCCTGCGTTCGCTGGAGCGCAGCGGCGCGGAGTTCGACTGGACCAAGGAGTGGGTCGACCTCGACAAGGACACGCTCCTCGCCGAGATCGCTGTCCCGCACGACGGGCGGCTCAAGAAGGTCATGGACGCCATCCGCGCCGGCGCGACCCCGGACGATGTCTTCGACGCCACCGGCATCGACCCGTGGTTCGTCGACCAGCTCATGCTCATCAACGAGGTCGCCCAGGAGCTCATCGAGGCCGAGGAGCTGTCGCCGGGGCTGTTGCGCCGGGCCAAGCGGCACGGTTTCAGTGACAGCCAGCTCGGCCGGATCCGGGCGATGTCGGCCGACGTCGTGCGCGGGGTGCGGCACGCCCTCGGCGTGCGCCCGGTCTACAAGACCGTCGACACCTGTGCCGCGGAGTTCGCCGCGCAGACGCCGTACCACTACTCGTCCTATGACGAGGAGACCGAGGTCGAGCCGCGCGAGCGTCCCGCCGTGCTGATCCTCGGCAGCGGCCCGAACCGCATCGGCCAGGGGATCGAGTTCGACTACTCCTGCGTTCACGCCGCCCTCGCGCTCAGCGAGGCCGGTTACGAGACGGTCATGGTCAACTGCAATCCCGAGACCGTCTCCACCGACTACGACACCAGCGACCGGCTGTACTTCGAGCCGTTGACGCTCGAGGACGTCTTGGAAGTCGTCCACGCCGAGCAGCAGGCCGGTCCGGTCGCAGGGGTCATCGTGCAGCTCGGCGGACAGACGCCGTTGGGGCTTGCCGCCGGGCTGGAGGCCGCCGGCGTACCCATCGTCGGGACGCCCCCCGCGGCCATCGACCTCGCGGAGGAGCGAGGTGCCTTCGGGCGGGTGCTGGAGGAGGCCGGCCTGCCGGCGCCCAAGCACGGCACCGCCACGACCTTCGAGGGAGCCAAGCGGGTCGCCGACGAGATCGGCTACCCCGTGCTCGTCCGTCCGTCCTATGTGCTCGGCGGACGCGGCATGGAGATCGTGTACGACGAGGAGGCGCTCAAGAGCTATATCCGTACCGCCACCGAGATCTCGCCGGAGCGCCCGGTTCTCGTCGATCGCTTCCTCGATGACGCGGTCGAGATCGATGTCGATGCCCTGTACGACGGTCAGGAACTGTTCTTGGGCGGCATCATGGAGCACATCGAGGAGGCCGGGGTTCACTCGGGCGACTCCGCGTGCGTGCTGCCGCCGATCACCCTCGGACAGCTGGAGATCGACAAGATCCGTGCCTCCACCGAGGCGATCGCTGCCGGGGTCGGCGTCCGCGGGCTCATCAACATCCAGTTCGCCTTGAGCTCGGACACCCTGTTCGTGCTGGAGGCCAATCCGCGCGCGTCGCGCACTGTCCCCTTCGTCTCCAAGGCGACGGCCACGCCGCTGGCCAAGGCCGCCGCGCGGCTGATGCTCGGTGAGTCGATCGCCGAGCTACGGGCCGCCGGCGTGCTCCCGGAGGGGAATGACGGGGGGAGTCTGCCGATCGAGGCGCCGATCGCGGTCAAGGAGGCGGTGATGCCGTTCAACCGGTTCCGCACCTATGAGGGCACCTATGTCGACACGGTGCTGGGTCCGGAGATGCGGTCCACGGGCGAGGTCATGGGCATCGACGCCTACTACGGGGCGGCCTATGCCAAGAGCCAGGCGGGTGCGCAGAACGGGCTGCCGACCTCGGGCAAGGTCTTCGTCTCGGTCGCCAATCGTGACAAGCGGCACATGATCTTCCCGGTCAAGCGGCTGGCCGATCTCGGCTTCGAGATCCTCGCCACGACCGGCACGGCCGAGGTGCTGCGCCGCAACGGCGTCCAGGCGACCGTCCTGCGCAAGCTCCACGAGGGTGAGGACGTCGACAGTGCGCGCAGCACGGTGGTGGACAAGATCCACGCCCGTGACGTGCAGCTGATCATCAACACCCCGCACGGCATCACCAGCGGTGGCAGCCCGCGTGTGGACGGTTACGAGATCCGCACGGCGGCGGTGGCCGAGGGCATCCCCTGCATCACGACGGTGCAAGGCCTCGCGGCGGCCGTGCAGGGCATCGAGACCCAGATCGCGTCATCGATCGGCGTGCGATCGTTGCAGTCCTGGGCGGCATCGATCGGCGAAGGACGGTCGGCATGAGTTTCGGGTCGCGGGTCCAGGCCGCGTCGCAGGCGTACGGACCGGTCTGCGTGGGCATCGATCCGCACCCGGGGCTGTTGGAGCAGTGGGGGCTGGAGGACTCCGTCGAGGGTCTGGAACGGTTCGCCGCGACCTGTGTCGAGGCTTTCGCCGGGCAGGTCGCCTTCGTCAAGCCCCAGTCCGCCTTCTTCGAGCGCTTCGGCTCGCGGGGTGTGGCGGTACTGGAGCGTACGATCGCCGACCTGCGACACACCGGTTCGTTGGTGATCCTCGATATCAAGCGCGGTGACATAGGCTCGACCGCCGCGGCCTATGCGACGGCCTATCTGGACGAGGACTCGCCGATGGCGGTGGATGCCGTCACGGTGAGCCCGTATCTGGGCTTCGGCACGCTGACGCCGTTCTTCGCGGCCGCCGAGTTGAACGATGCGGGAGTGTTCGTGCTCGCGTTGACCTCGAATCCGGAGGCACCGCAGGTCCAGCATGCCGTGACGGAGTCCGGTCGCACCGTGGCCGGCTCGGTGCTCGCGCAGCTCAAGGCCGCCAACGAGGGTCTGACGCCGATGGGGCCGCTGGGTGCCGTCGTGGGTGCCACCATCGGCGCGACCGATGAGGATCTCGATATCGGCGGTCCGCTGCTCATCCCGGGTTTCGGCGCGCAGGGCGGGGGGACAGACGACCTTGACCGCCTGTTCGGGCACCTGCCCACCGAGCGGCTGCTGGTCTCGACCTCGCGCGGTGTGCTCTCCGCCGGCCCTGACGTAGGCGCCCTGCGCGCCGCTGCCGCCGACCTCAACGAGCAGCTGACCCGCGGCTGACTCGTCCCCGCTCGGCGCGACCTCGATCCTCGGCGCGCTCATGGTCGCCATCGGTGGTTGCGTTTCCATTGTCGGGTTCCGGGTCGTCGGAATTCGGGGATGCCGTCGTGGGGGTTGAGGCGGCATTCGAGGTGTCCGGTGTGGATTTGTCGGTGGTGCTCCGCGCACACGGGGATGGCGTCTTTCAGATTCGTGGAGCCGCCGTCTGCCCAGGTTCTATCCCCATGATGGGCTTCACACCATCCCGGCGGGCGATCACAGTCCGGGGCAGCGCATCCGTGGTCGCGGTTGGCGATCGCGATCCGCTGATACCGGGTGAAGAGTCGTTCTTCTCGTCCGAGGTCGAGGGGAACCGATTCGCCCCCGAAAACTTGGGGGAGTAACTTCGCGTCGCAGGCCAGTCTTCTGACCTGTCCGGGGCTCATTCTGGTGCCGTCGGTGGTGATGGTCCCGGGTGCGGCGTCCTCGATCCGGCCTTCCAAATCTTCGAGGTTCATGTTGACGGTGACGAGGACGTTGTTGCCGCCGTGGTTCGGGAGCCGGTCGGTGGGGACGCGTTCGATGAGCTCGCAGAATCCTTGTCCGACGCGGGTGGCGTAGTCGTCGATCTCGCGTCCGAGCATGCCGGCGCGGCGCGGTGACGCGTAGGCGTCCAGCACGGTCTTCAACATCGCTGCCTGCGCATCCGGGATGGTGAACCGCCCACTGGTGGTGCCGTCACCATTCGCCCACATGGACAGGCGGGTGGCGTTCCAGGCGCGCTGTTCCCGCTCGACCAGCAGCTCCGATTCGTGGCGATCCACGGTGGGCTTGTCGGCCCATTGGTCGGCGATCCGGTCCGCCCGGGCGCGCAGGTCCTTGGGCGTAAACCGCCGCGCATCGGCAATCAGAGTCCGCTCTGCGGTGACCCGCTGCTCGTCGGTGGTGTTCCCGGGAAGGTTCTTCAACCCATCGGTGATGATCCGAGCCTGGGCCAGTGTCAGATCACCCGCCGACAAGGCCTGGTCGGTGAGCGATTCCTCGGGGACATCGCGGGCCATACCGAGCAACCGGTTCCCGGCCGTGCGGTCGTTACCCAGGTCGCGTCCGAGCAGGTCACCGGTACTGGCGGCGCCTTGCCTGCGGGCGAGGCGGCTGTCGTGGATCACCCGCGCCGCCCGCACCGTCAGCGCGTCGAGCCGGTTCTTCACCCGCCCCACCTCGCTCGTGAGGTGTTGTGCGTCGGCGGGGGTGAGCCCGGACCGGACGAGGGGATCGAGCCTGCCGATCACCCCCTGCAGCGCGGCAAGCTCCGCACCCAATGGTGTGGGTTCGCTGAGTGCTGCGACCATCCCTGCTCACCCCCTAACAGTGAAACCCATTTGATGTCGAACTGGTGTTCGATCTGGATCCTACTTTAGAGCACCCTGCCGACACTTTCTGCCGTCATCCACACCCACCCCAAACTGGCTTTCGTTGTGACGGTCGCGTGGTAGAAAAGTGATGCTGAAACCGGCCCGCGCAGGCGGGGATGATCCCTGCCGCACGTCCGTCCTCGACGTCAGCGCCTTGTGCTCCCCGCGCAAGCGGGGATGATCCGGTTATCCGCCTCGTTGCGGACCGTTCACGCAGGATGTGCTTTCGTGGTCGTCCTGGCAGCCGTGAAAGCACATCCTGCGTCGCCCTTCCTCCGGCGAACGGCAGGAGAGCGGCCGTCGGTGGTTGACAGCTCACCGCCATGCGCCCGAGCTCGATCTCGGTGCGTAGTCAACCGCCCTCGGTGATCGAAGGCTGACTGCTGACCGATTTCGTGCGGCGACCGAGTTCCGCGGGTCGTCGATCATCAGCCAGTCCGGACACGGCGTTCACCGAGCACTGGGCGCCCGGCGCGACCTAGTAGGGTCGTGGGAGTGAGGAACCGCTGGGTTGGTGCAGCCGTCGTGCTGCTGGCGACGACGACGTTGTCGGGCTGCTTCGGCAGCGATCCGTACTGCGACGCCGTCAAGGAGCATGAGGAGACCCTGAACTCCTTCGGAGCCGAGCGCACCGATGCCGCCTATGCCGACTACGCAGCCGCGGCCACCGAGATCGCGGAGGCGGCACCGGAGTCCATCGCGCCCGACTGGGAGACGATCGCCGAGGTCACCGACGGCGTCATCGCCGCGCAGTCCGAGGCGGGCGTACCGTTGGAGAGCATGGGCGACTCCGACACCGTGGCGCAGCTGTCCCAGGAGCAGCGCGACGCGCTCAACGCGTCCTACCAGGCGTTCAACGACACGGTCGAGCAGCGTCGGGCCGTGGTCGCCGATATCGACGACCAGTGCGGCGTCACCCTCGAGCAGCCGGAGGCGAAGGAGTAGCGATGGCCCTGCCCCCCTTGTCCGATGAGCAGCGCCGCGAGGCGTTGGCCAAAGCGGCCCGTGCGCGGGTGGCGCGCGCCGAGGTCAAGAACCGCCTCAAGCACTCGGGTGCCTCGATCGGCGAGGTGCTGAAACTCGCCGGTTCCGACGAGGCGATCGCCAAGATCAAGGTCCTCGACCTCCTGCAATCGATGCCCGGTGTCGGCAAGATCACCGCCAAGGAGATCATGGACCGGCTCGGCATCGCCGAGTCGCGTCGATTGCGGGGTCTCGGGCCCCACCAGCGACGTGACCTCGTCGCCGAGTTCGCGCGCCGCGGCCGATGACGGCGCGTTCGCGCTTGGTGGTCCTCGCGGGACCCACGGCGGTCGGCAAGGGCACGGTCGCCGCGCGCGTCCGCGAGACCCGCCCCGATATCTGGATCTCCGTCTCGGTGACCACTCGGGCGCCGCGTCCCGGTGAGGTCGACGGACGGCACTACTGGTTCGTCACCGACGAGGAGTTCGACCGGCTCGTCGCGGAGGACGGACTGCTCGAATGGGCCGTCGTGCACGGGCGGCACCGGTACGGGACACCCCGGGCGGCCGTCGAGGAGCGGCTGGCGGCCGGAAAGCCCGCTCTGCTCGAGATCGACCTGCAGGGCGCTCGACAAGTACGCGAGCGCATGCCCGAGGCGCTCATGGTGTTCCTTGCGCCCCCCAGCTGGGACGAGCTGGTGCGCCGCCTGGTCGGCCGTGGCACCGAGACCGCGGCTGAACGTGAACGTCGCCTGCAGACCGCGCGCGAGGAACTGGCAGCACAAGCCGAGTTCGATGTCACGATCGTCAATACCAATGTCGATGAGGCGTGCGCGGAGTTGGTAGAGTTGTTCTCGAACATGAGCTCCTCGACCGCCGAATAGCCACGCGGCCCTGTCCGCCGTCGCGCACGACCGTCGCCGCGCTCGCCCTGCACACCGACCACGAGAGGTGCGGATCTTCGTGTCCACCACCCGTTCCGCCGCCGAAGGCATCACCAACCCTCCCATCGACGACCTGCTCGAGAAGACTGATTCCAAGTACAAGCTGGTGCTCTACAGCGCCAAGCGGGCCCGACAGATCAACGCCTACTACTCGCAGCTCGGCGAGGGCCTGCTCGAGTACGTCGGTCCGCTGCTGGAGACCGAGGTGCAGGAGAAGCCGCTCTCGATCGCGCTGCGCGAGATCAATGAGAACCTCCTGACCGTCGAGGACATCGACCCCGAGGCCGAGGCGGCTGCCGCCCAGGCGGCGCGCGACGCCGCCAGCGAGAGCTGATCTCTCACCCATGAGCTCGATCGTCCTGGGGGTCAGCGGGGGGGTGGCGGCCTATAAGGCGGCGCTGCTTCTGAGGCTGTTCACCGAGGCCGGTCACGAGGTGCGGGTCGTTCCCACCGAGGCCGCGCTCGAATTCGTCGGCGCGGCCACCTGGGAGGCGCTCTCGGGCCGGCCGGTGCAGACCGGCACCTTCGAGAACGTGCCGCAGGTGCCGCACGTCGCGATCGGGCAGCACGCCGATCTCGTCGTGGTGGCTCCTGTGACGGCCAATACCCTCGCCAAGGCGGCGCACGGTCTCGCCGACGATCTGCTCACCAATACGCTGCTCACCGCCCGCTGTCCGGTCGTCTTCGCCCCGGCGATGCACACCGAGATGTGGGAGAACGCCGCGACCCGGGCCAATGTCGCCACCTTGCGTGAGCGGGGCTCGACCGTCATCGAACCGGCCGTCGGACGTCTAACGGGGGCGGATTCGGGGGCCGGCCGCCTGCCCGAGCCCGAGGACATCTTCGCCGTCTGCCTGCGGGTGCTCGCCGGCCGTCCTCAGGACCTGACCGGCCGGAGGGTCGTCGTCAGTGCCGGGGGCACACGTGAGTTCCTCGATCCCGTGCGCTTTCTCGGCAATCGCTCTTCGGGGCGCCAGGGCCTCGCGCTCGCGCAGGCGGCTGCCGCGCGAGGAGCAGAGGTGACCCTGGTGGCGGCCAACGTCTCCCTCCCCGCGCCGGCCGGTGTCGAGCGTGTCGATGTCGTCACGACCGCGGAGCTGCGTGACGCGGTCGTGAAGGCCGCCGCGAGTGCGGACGCAGTCGTCATGGCCGCCGCCCCCGCCGACTTCCGTCCGGCCAGCTATGCCGCTGCCAAGATCAAGAAGGTCCCCGGGGGCCAAGCGCCGACCATCGAACTGGTCGAGAATCCCGATGTCCTCGCCGAACTGGTGCGCTCGCGCCCGAACGGCTCCAGTGAACCGTTCATCGCCGGATTCGCTGCCGAGACCGGTGACGAGGACGCCAGCGTCATCGAGCATGCACGTGCCAAGCTGGCCCGCAAGGGCTGCGATCTGCTGGTCGTCAACGATGTCAGCGCCGGAGCGGTCTTCGGAGCCGACGACAACGAGGTCATCCTGCTGACCGCCGATGGTGCAGCGCAGCCGCTCGCGCGGGCGGCCAAGGCCGAGATCGCGGACGCGATCTGGGACACGATCGTCCAACGACTGGGATGACCCGGCAGACTGGCGGCGCGCTAGTACAGTACTGACGTCGTCCATCATCAGGAGAGTCCTTCACCGTGAGCCGTTTGTTCACCTCCGAGTCCGTGACCGAGGGTCACCCGGACAAGATCGCCGATCAGATCAGCGACAGCATCCTCGATGCCCTGCTCGCGGTCGATCCCAAGAGCCGCGTCGCGGCCGAGACCTTCGTGACCACCGGTCTGGTGCTGGTCGGCGGCGAGGTCACCACCGAGGCTTATGCCGATATCGCCCGCATCGCCCGTGACCGCGTACTGGAGATCGGCTACGACTCGTCCACCAAGGGCTTCGACGGTGAGTCCTGTGCCGTGCAGGTCACCCTCGACGCGCAGTCGCCCGATATCGCGCAGGGCGTCGACACCGCCTTCGAGGGACGCACCGGCGTCTCGGAGGACCCGCTGGACCGCCAGGGCGCGGGCGACCAGGGACTCATGTTCGGCTTCGCGATCGACGAGACCCCCGAGCTGATGCCGTTGCCGATCACCGTCGCCCACCGGCTCTCCGAGCAGCTGACCCGGGTCCGCAAGGACGGCACGCTGCCGTATCTGCGTCCGGACGGCAAGACCCAGGTCACCATCGAGTACGGGGACGACGACAAGCCCAAGCGGGTCGAGGCGATCGTCATCTCCACGCAGCACGAGGACGGCGTGGACCTGGAGAACCAGCTCCCCGCCGATCTGAAGAAGCACGTCATCGACGTGGTCCTCGCCGACTACGACATCGACGCCAGCGACGTCAAGCTGCACATCAACCCCACTGGGAAGTTCGTCATCGGCGGGCCCATGGGCGATGCCGGCCTGACCGGTCGCAAGATCATCGTCGACACCTATGGCGGCTACGCGCGTCACGGCGGTGGCGCGTTCTCCGGCAAGGACCCGAGCAAGGTCGACCGGTCGGCTGCCTATGCGATGCGCTGGGTCGCCAAGAACATCGTCGCCGCGGGACTCGCCAGCAAGGCCGAGGTGCAGGTGGCCTATGCGATCGGCGTCGCGCACCCGGTGGGCTTCTATGTCGACACCTACGGCACCGAGACCGTTCCGGTGGACACGATCCGTGAGGCCGTGCTCGAGGTCTTCGACCTGCGTCCGGCCGCGATCGTGCGCGACCTGGACCTCTTACGCCCGATCTACGCGCAGACCGCGGCGTACGGTCACTTCGGTCGCCCGGGTCTGCCCTGGGAGTCCACGGATCGCGCCGACGCCCTGCGCGCCGCGGCCGGCCGCTGACCGCCCCGCGAGAGAGTGAGGCCGACGGCGGGAGAGATCTGATCTCTCCCGCCGTCGGCGTCTGAGGGGACGACCGTGCTCGATCCGAACTGGGTCTTCCTCAGCGCGGTGATCGGGCTGTTCGGGAGCCTGCGATATGCGGCGGCGACCGTCGCCGGGCGAGTTACGCCGAACCTGGTGACGTGGTCGCTGTGGGCGGCCGCTCCGCTCATCGCCTTCCTCGCCCAGCTCGACTCCGGGGTGGGGCTGCCCGCGGTGCCGACGCTGTCCGCGGGACTCGGACCTCTCGTCGTGGTCGTGGCGAGCCTCGTGGCGGGGCGACATCGCGCGATCGTCGGTCCCTTCGACCTGGCCTGCGGGGCGACGGCCGCGGTGGCGCTCGGGGTATGGGTCGGTCTCGGTCAGGCGCCCGTGGCCGTCGTCATCGCCGTGGTTGCGGACGGTGTGGCGGCCCTGCCGACGATCGTCAAAGCCTGGCGTGATCCCTGGTCCGAGCAGGCGACCTTCTATGCTCTCGTCGGCCTCGGTGCCGTGATCACGCTGCTGACCATCACCTCCTGGGAGCCGGCGGCGTGGGCCTTCGCCGGCTACGTCCTGGTGCTGAGCGTGCTGCTGTGTGTCCTGCTCGTCGTCCGTCGGCGTCACCTGCGCTGATTCGCTGTCGGTGGCTGCTGGGAGAATCGCAGCGTGGAGGAACAGCTCGCGATGGTCCAGGCGGTGGCGGCTCGCGGTCCTGCCTCGGTCGCGCGGGTGCTGATCGATTCGCCCCTGCCGCACCTGGACCGGCTGTTCGACTATCGAGTGCCCGAGGAGCTGGCCGCGGACGCGCAGCCGGGATGTCGCGTCAAGGTGAGATTCGCCGGCAAGCTCGCCGACGGTTTCGTGGTCGAGCTCGCCGACTCCACCGATCACCAGGGCACGCTCGCGCCGCTGCACAAGGTCGTGTCGCCCGAGTCGGTGCTGCGGCCGGAGGTGCTGCGCCTGGCGCGTGCGGTCGCCGAGCGCTACGCCGGGACCGTCGCAGATGTCCTCCGGCTCGCCATTCCGCCGCGTCATGCTCGTGCTGAGGCGCATCCCACCGCCGACCCCGCCCCGCCTCCGGATGATCCGGGCTGCGCCGCCTGGTATCCCTATGTCGACGGGCCCGCCTTCGTCCATGAGCTGGCCACGGGACGCTCGCCGCGCACGGTGCTCGCCGTCCTGCCGCGGCACGAGCCGGAGCGAGCGGTCGCCGAGGCGGTGGCGGCCGCAGCGCGTTCGGGGCGCGGCGCGATCGTCTGCGTGCCCGATGTCCGGGATGTGGAGCGCTGGGACGCGGTCTTCACCGAGGTACTGGGGGAAGGCCGGCACGTCCGGTTGACCGCGGCTGAGAAGCCCGCCGTCCGCTATCGCTCCTTCGTGCGCGTGGCGCGTGGCGAGGTGTCCATCGTGCTGGGCACCCGTGCCGCCGCCTATGCACCGGTGCGCGATCTGGGGCTCGTGGCGATGTGGGACGACGGCGACGACCTCTTCGCCGAGCCGCGTGCGCCCTATCCGCATGCGCGCGAGATCCTGCTGACCCGCGCCGCGCAGGAGGATGCGGGAGTGCTGCTCGCCTCTTACGCGCGTTCGGTCGAGGCCCAGTCGGTGGTGGAATCGCGCTGGTGCGCCGACCTCGGTGGCGATCAGGCGGCGCGTCGTCGTGAATGGCCGCAGGTGACGGTCACCGACGGCACCGAGATGGGGGCCGCGCCGGTGCGTCTCCCTCGGCACGTCTTCACCGCGATCCGCGGCAGCGGCGGACATGTCCTTGTACAGGTGCCGCGTCGTGGCTATCGCAGTTCGCTGGCTTGCCAGAGCTGCCGGACGCCCGCGCGTTGTCGGCACTGCGAAGGGCCGCTCGTGCAGACCTCGGCGCATGCCCCGGTCGCGTGTCGCTGGTGCGGTGCGCAGGAGGAGCAGTGGCGCTGCTCCTCCTGCGGCAGCGACCGGCTCCGCGCCCCCGTCGTCGGCCAGTTGCGCACGGCCGAGGAGTTCGCGCAGGCATTCTCGAGCCATCGGGTCGTCACCTCCGGGGGCTCGTCGGTGCTCGACGCCGTCGAGCCAGGCGTCGACGAGCACCTGCTGGTCCTGGCCACGCCCGGAGCCGAACCCGTGGTTCCCGGGGGCTATTCGCTGGTCGTGCTGCTGGACACCTGGCTGATGCTCGGACGCGACGAGGTCCGCGTCGTCGAGGAGTCACACCGGCGTTGGTTCAACGCCCTCGCGCTCGCTGCGCATCACGGGCGGGCGGTGGCCGTGGGTGACCCGGCCGTCCTGCAGGCGCTGATCCGCGCCGATCCCGCCGGACTCGCCGCCCGCCAGCTGGCGGAACGGGCCGAGACCCATCTGCCGCCGATCGGGCGGTTGGTGACGATCGACGCGGCACCCGAGGTGGTGGCCGAGTCGGCGCGACGTGACTGGACGCCGCACACGGAGATCCTGGGCCCGGTGCCGGTCGATGCCGTGCGTGAACGATTGATCCTGCGTGCACCGCGCCGTGAGGGCCTCGCGCTCGCCCGTCTCGTCAAAGAGGCGTCCGCGCAGCGCAGCGCTGCCAAGCTGCCCGCCTGGCGGGTGCAGGTCGATCCGATCGACTTCTGATCTCACCCGGTGGCGGCAGGCTGTCAACCGCTCCGGCTCCGGTGGCGGTCGCTGGTCGCGCTTTCGAGCCCGGCAGCGGGACGCCAGCAACGTCATCGGCCGGGCGATGAGGTTGATGGTCTACCGCCAGGGGATCGCCGTGCCACCGGACGGCCTAGACTCGATCGACGTGAGAGTCGTCTTCGCCGGAACCCCCGAGACTGCCGTCCCGACACTGCGCGCCCTGCTCGCGAGCCGGCACGAGGTGGTCGCCGTGGTGACCCGACCCGATGCCCGCGTCGGACGCGGACGACGGCTCGAACCGTCCGCCGTGGCGGTGGCCGCCGAGGAGGCGGGCCTCCCGGTTCTCAAACCGGTCTCGGCCTCGGAGCCGGCGTTCCTCGATGAGCTGCGGTCGCTTAATCCCGATATCGGAGCGATCGTCGCCTACGGCGCCTTGCTGCGCCGCGATCTGCTCGACCTGCCGGAGTTCGGCTGGATCAATCTGCATTTCTCCGTCTTGCCGGCCTGGCGCGGCGCCGCACCGGTCCAGCGCTCGATCATGGCCGGGGACGAGGTCACCGGGGCGACGGTGTTCAGCCTCGTCGAGGAGCTCGACGCCGGCCCCGTGCTCGGCACGATCACCGAGCGCATCCGTCCCGAGGACACGTCGGGCACGCTGCTCGATCGCCTCGCCGCCCTGGGATCGGGCCTGCTGGTCGATGCGGTGGACCACATCGAGGATGGCGATATCGGTGCCATCGCCCAGCCCGAGGAGGGGGTGTCCTATGCGGCGAAGCTCGGCACTGAGGACGCCCGGATCCTCTGGGATCGCCCCGCCTTCGCGGTCGACCGACAGATCCGCGGATGCACCCCCGCCCCGGGCGCTTGGACGACATACGATGAGGCTCGGCTCAAGGTCGGCCCGGTCGAGATCGCCGAGTCCCGTGACCTGGCCCCGGGTGAGGCACGTATCACCAAGCGCGAGGTGCTCGTCGGCACCGCCACCGAGGACATCCGGCTCGTGCGGGTGCAGCCCCACGGCAAGAAGGAGATGGACGCCGCCGACTGGGCGCGCGGCCTCGGCGGAGCGGCGACGGTGACGCTGCGATGAGCATGGCCAGAACCGCGATGTGCTCCCTATCCGTCAACCGGAGGCGTGCTCGGTCGACAGATGGGGAGCACATCTCGGTCCAGGTGGGGGCACGATGAGCATCGATCCGGCACGCGCGGTGGCGTACGAGGCGGTGCGCGAGGTCGACGACAAGGACGCGTACGTCAACCTCGTCGTGCCGCGGCTGCTCCGCGATCGCGGCGTGAGCGGCCGCGATGCGGCCTTCGCGACCGAGCTGGTCAGCGGCACCATCCGCCTGCGCGGCACCTATGATGCCATCATCGCGACCCTCGCGCGGCAGGGATTGGACCGGGTCGACGCGCCCGTCCTGGACGCCCTGCGGCTCGGTGCACATCAGCTGCTCAGCATGCGGGTGCCCGATCACGCCGCCGTCTCGACGACGGTCGAGCTGGTGCGCCGGCACGTGGGCCACAAGCCGGTCGGCTTCACGAACGCCGTCCTGCGCAAGATCGCCACGCGTGATCTCGACACCTGGATCGGCGAGGTGACTCGTGATCTGGGGGAGGATGAGGCGCTGGCGGTCGCCTACTCGCATCCGGTGTGGATCGTCAGGGAACTGCGGTCGGCACTGCCCGATTCGGCCGAGCTGCCCGCTCTCCTCGCGGCCGACAACGCTCCGCCCAAGGTCACCCTCGTCGCTCGCCCCGGTCTCATCGATCCGGGTGAGTTGCCCGGGACGCCCGGATCGCTCTCACCCTATGCCCGCATCCTTGACGCGGGAGGCGTGCCCGGGGACATCGCAGCGGTTCGCGACGGGCGAGCCGGCGTGCAGGACGAGGGTTCACAGCTCGTGGCGATCGGCGGCGCGGAGGCTCCTGTCGACGGACGCGACGAGCGATGGCTCGACCTGTGCGCCGGCCCGGGCGGCAAGGCGGCGCTCTGGGGCGCCTTGGCTCGTGACCGCGGTGCGACCGTCGTGGCCAATGAGGTCCAACGGCATCGAGCCGAGCTCGTCCGTCAGGGGGTGCGAGCCCTCGACAATGTCGAGGTCACCGTGCACGACGGCCGTCACGGACCGTGGAAGCCCGGCAGCTTCGACCGCGTGCTGGTCGACGCGCCGTGCACCGGACTCGGCGCGCTGCGCCGTCGCCCCGAGTCGAGGTGGCGACGTACGCCGGAGGATCTCGCCGATCTGATCCGATTGCAGCGCGACTTGCTCGACCGTGCTCTCGACCTCGTCCGTCCCGGAGGCGTGGTCGCCTATGCCACCTGCTCGCCGGTGGTGGCGGAGACGCGCGGGGTGGTCGACGGCGCCGTCCGTGAACGCTCCGCGGTCGCGCTGGAGTCGAGCCGCCAGTGGTGGCCGCATCGCGACGGTACGGATGCCATGTTCCTCGCCCTCCTGCGCCGATCGGCGTGAGCCACGCTCGATCCCTCCTCACCGGCTGATGCACCTCGCGTCACCGCCGCAGGAGGACGCCCCACTACCCTGAGTGCCATGGCCGACGTGCGCATCACCCCCAGCCTGCTCAACGCCGACTTCGCCAGGATCGCCGAGGAGGCGGCCCGTATTCCCAGCGCGGACTTCCTGCACATGGACGTCATGGACAACCACTTCGTGCCTAATCTGACCCTGGGCGCGCCGGTGATCGAGTCGCTCGCCCGCAGCGCCGAGCAGCCGATCGACGCGCACCTGATGATCGAGGATCCCGATCGCTGGGGGCCGGCCTTCGTCGAGGCGGGGGCGTCGAGCGTGACCTTCCATGTCGAGGCGGCTCACGCTCCCGTCCGCCTCGCACGTGAGCTGCGGGCGAAGGGGGCGCGGGCGTCGATGGCGCTCAAGCCCGCCACGCCGATCGAGCCGTACGCCGATCTCCTGCCGGAACTGGACATGGTGCTCGTTATGACAGTCGAGCCCGGCTTCGGCGGTCAGAGGTTCCTGGATCTGTGCCTCCCCAAGATCCGTCGGACCCGCGAGCTGCTCGACAAGGTCGGTGGCGATATCTGGTTACAGGTCGACGGGGGCGTCTCCGTCGAGACGATCGAGCGCTGTGCCGAGGCCGGTGCGGACACCTTCGTGGCGGGCTCGGCGGTCTTCGGGGCCGACGACCCCGGTGCGATGGTCGAGAGGTTGCGCGCACAGGCCACCGCCTGCCGTCACTGACCCGGGCGGAGCCGGACGGAGGATATGCGTCCGTGGTTGTTATGGCGGCCACAGAAGCTCGTCCTCCGTCGTGGCGGACCGACTGGGGACGCCCCGTGGACGGGTGGCACACGACCGCCCGTCGAGACGGTGGGCCGGTCCGAGACCGGCCCGGGTAGACTGATCGCCATCAGAGCCATGTGCTCGCGTGCCCGGGGTCGGTGAAAGTCCGAGCCGGCGGTGACAGTCCGCGACCCGCGCCCTTCGGGGCCGGTTGATCTGGTGGAACTCCAGGACCGACGGTGAGAGTCCGGATGGGAGGCGCACGCGACGACGGTGAGCCACGTGCTCCGTCGTCGGACCCCGGATGTGCGGGCAACGACCCGCGGAAGGGGACCAGTGCCCACTACCGAGCACGAGATCGCCGCTATGCGTCGCGCCCTCGAGGCTGCCCGCGACAATGTCAACGTCCTGCCCAATCCGAGTGTCGGCTGCGTCATCCTCGACGAGGCCGGTCAGGAACTCGCCCTCGGTCGCACCGCGCGTCCCGGTGGCGCGCATGCCGAGGCCGATGCCCTCGCACAGCTCGGCGGCATCGCTCGGGGCGCCACAGCCGTCGTCACGCTAGAGCCGTGCGGGCACACCGGCCGGACGGGTCCGTGCGCCCGGGCGCTGATCGATGCCGGTGTCGCACGAGTCGTGTACGCGATCGACGACCCGCACCCCGCCGCAGGCGGGGGCGCGGCGATGCTCCGCGACGCGGGTGTGGATGTCGAGGCAGGGGTCCTCGCCGACGAGGTGCGCGAGCAGCTCGCTCCCTGGGCCTACCGTTACTGGCACGGACGGCCCTTCGTCACGTGGAAGTACGGGGCGACCCTCGACGGTCTGAGCGCCGCTCCGGACGGCTCCAGCAAGTGGATCACGAGCGCCGAGGCACGTCGCGATGTCCAGCGCTTCCGCGCCGAGTGCGATGCGATCATGGCCGGGACCGGTGCTGTGCTCGCAGACGACCCCCGGCTCTCGGTCCGCGACGAGAATGATCTGCCGTTGCCCTACGAGCGGCAGCCGATGCGGATCATCGTCGGCGAGACCACGATCCCCAACTACTACCGGGTCTTCGATCGGATCGCGCCGACACTGCTGATCCAGTCTCGCGAGCCGCGCGATGTGCTCACCAAGCTGATGGAGAACGACATCCACCATGTCTGGCTCGAGGGCGGTCCACGCTTGGCCGGGGCCTTTTGGAATGAGGGCCTCATCGACCGTGTCATCGGCTATATCGCGCCGGCGATGCTCGGCTCGGGACGCGCCGCGCTGGAAAGCGAGGCCACCACGCTGGCGGATCTGCGACCGATCGAGGTCGACGATCTGCGCACGATCGGGCCGGATATCCGCATCATCGGCAAGCCGGGACCGCCTGCCCGTGAGGCGATGGGCAAGGGAGAGGGGTACGAGTGATGTTCACCGGACTGATCGAGGAGGTCGGCAAGGTCGTGCAAGTTCGCGACCAAGGCGATGCCGTCCGGCTCACCGTCCGCGGGCCCGTGGTCACCGACGGGGCCCGTCACGGCGACTCCATCGCGGTGAACGGCGTCTGCCTGACGGTGACTGACCCCACGGCGGACACTTTCACCGCCGATGTGATGCGCGAGTCCCTGGAACGGTCGTCGCTGGGTGATCTGACCGCGGGCTCCCGGGTGAATCTGGAACGTGCCATGTTGCCGACGACACGCTTCGGCGGCCATGTCGTGCAGGGACACGTCGACGGGACGGCACGACTGATCGATCGGACGACCAGCGAGCACTGGGAGGTGCTGCGCTTCGCCCTGCCCGAGTCACTCTCGCGCTATCTGGTGGAGAAGGGCTCCATCACGGTGGACGGCACGTCCCTGACGGTGGTGGAGGTCGCCGACGACCCCGAGCCCTGGTTCTCGGTCTCGCTGATCCCGACCACCCTCGCCGACACGACGCTGGGGGCATTGGCGCCCGGCGCTCGTGTGAATCTCGAAGTCGACGTGCTGGCCAAGTATGTCGAGCGACTGCTCGCGAAAGGAGCCGTCCATGGCTGAATCCACCCGTATCCGCCTCGACTCGATCGAGCGGGCCGTCGCCGATATCGCTGCCGGCAGGGCGATCGTCGTCGTCGACGATGAGAACCGTGAGAACGAGGGCGACCTGATCTTCGCCGCCTCGAAGGCGACACCGGAGCTGATGGCCTTCCTCGTGCGGTACTCCAGCGGTCTGATCTGCGCTCCGGTCGTGGGCGAGATCCTCGACCGGCTGGCGATCCCGCTGATGACCCCGCACAACCGCGATCGCCTGCGGACCGCGTACACGGTCTCGATCGATGCCCGTGATGGCGTCACCACGGGCATCTCGGCGGCCGACCGTGCTCGCACCTGCCGGGTGCTGGCCGATTCGGCGACTGAGCCCTTCGAGCTGGTGCAGCCCGGGCACATCGTGCCTCTGCGCGCCAAGCCCGGGGGAGTCCTCGAGCGGCCTGGGCACACGGAGGCCGCCGTCGACTTCGCGCGACTCGCCGGCCTCACTCAGGCCGGGGTGATCGGCGAGGTCATGAACGACGACGGCACGCTGAAGCGCCTGCCGGAGCTGCGGGCCTTCGCGGACGAGCACGGCCTCGCCCTGGTCTCGATCGAGGACCTGCAGGTATACCGCCGGCTGCACGAGTCGCAGATCGAACGACGCGCAACGACTCGGCTGCCGACGGAGTTCGGTGAGTTCACCGCCCACGGATTCCGTGACAGGATCGACGGCTCGGAGCACATCGCCCTGGTCTACGGCGACCCCGGCCGGGCCGAGGTTCTGACTCGGTTGCACTCGGAGTGCCTGACCGGTGACGTCCTCGGCTCCCGCCGGTGTGACTGCGGCCCGCAGCTGCAGGCGTCGATGGCCGCGATCACGGCTGCCGGTGCCGGCGTCGTGGTCTATCTGCGCGGGCACGAGGGACGCGGTATAGGCCTGCTGCACAAGCTGCAGGCCTATGAGCTGCAGGACCAGGGCCGCGACACGGTGGATGCCAATCTGGAACTCGGCTTCGGGGAGGACGACCGCGACTACGCGGCTGGCGCGCAGATGCTCCGTGCCCTGGGGATCGACTCCGTGCGGCTGCTGACCAATAACCCCGACAAGGCCGTCCAGCTGGAACGGTACGGTGTCAGGGTGGTGGAAAGGCTGCCGATCGCGGTGCGTCCGACCCGCGACAATCTGCGCTATCTGCAGACGAAGGCGGCCCGGATGGGGCACGATCTGCCCGATCTGACCGCTTACGACGATGTCGACCTCGATCAAGGAGTCTCACTATGAGCGAGCGGAGCGAGCGAGCGTTGAGGTTCATCTCATGCCGTTATCGGCCTAGTGTTCTTTTTTCTGAGGCGGTGACGGCATGAGCGGGCATGGAGCGCCCTCGCTGACCACGGATGCCTCGGGGGCCAAAGTGGCGATCGTCGCCTCCAGCTGGCACACCGCCGTCATGGACGGCCTCGTCGCGGGGGCGCAGCTGGCCCTCGCGGATGCGCATGCCAGCGATGTGACCCTGATCCGCACCGCCGGCTCCTTCGAACTGCCGCTCGTGGCCAAGGCGGCGGCGGAGGCCGAGTACGACGTGGTCATCGCCCTCGGCGTCATCATCCGGGGTGGGACGCCGCACTTCGAGTACGTCTCCTCGGCGGCCACCGACGGCCTGTCCCGCGCATCCCTGGACACCGGCGTCCCGATCGGATTCGGACTGCTCACCTGTGACACGGAGGAGCAGGCCCTCGATCGCGCGGGTCTGGCCGACAGCCGGGAGGATAAGGGCCGCGAGGCCGCTGAGGCGGCCCTCGCGAGCTGGGCGACCCTCGGCTGGCTACGCGGCTGACTGGTCGGCGAGGGCATCGCGATAGACTCACGTGCGATGAAGACGTTCGAGGGCCTGTTCGCCGAGTTGCAGCAGAAGGCCGCTACGCGCCCGGAGGGCTCCGGCACCGTCGCTGAGATCGATGCCGGTGTCCACTTCATCGGCAAGAAGCTGGTCGAGGAGGCCGCCGAGTCGTGGATGGCGGTCGAGCACGAGGGCCCCGAGCGCGCGGCCGAGGAGCTCAGCCAGTTGCTGTACCACGCGCAGGTGATGATGATCGCCGCCGGCATCTCGCTCGACGACGTCTACGCGCATCTGTGACGGCAGCGGGCCTCGACCACCGAATGCCCCGGGTTCCGCCGCTGCCGTGAACCGAGCCCGATCGGACGAAAGAGTCAGACCATGTTGAAGGTCGCCGTTCCCAACAAGGGGGCCTTGTCCGAGGCCGCCTCCCTCATGCTCACCGAGGCCGGCTATCGCCAGCGTCGCAATGCCAAGGACCTCGTCACCGTCGACCACGACAATCAGGTGGAGTTCTTTTACCTGCGTCCTCGCGATATCGCCATCTACGTCGGCGAGGGGACACTCGATGTCGGCGTCACCGGCCGCGATCTGCTGTTGGACTCGGGCGCCCAGGCCGAGGAGATCATGACCCTCGGCTTCGGGGCCTCGACCTTCCGGTTCGCGGCGCCCGCCGGAACCCTGACGGCGGAGACCGAGCTCGCGGGGCGGCGCATCGCGACGTCCTATCCCGGTATCGTCCGTCCGCACCTGGAACGGCTGGGGATCGAGTCCGATGTCGTCCGGCTCGACGGGGCGGTCGAGACCTCGATCCGGCTCGGGGTCGCCGATGCGATCGCCGATGTCGTCGAGACCGGCACCACGCTGCGTCTGGCGGGTCTGGAGGTATTCGGTGAGCCGATCCTGACCTCGGAGGCCGTGGTCGTCACGCAGGGCAATGACACCGATCCTCACGGGCTGGAGGTGTTCCGTCGCCGGCTGGAGAGTGTGATCGTCGCGCGGACCTACGTGATGATGGACTACGACATCAGCATGGACCGGGTCGAGGACGCGGTCCGGTTGACGCCCGGTATCGAGTCGCCCACGGTCTCCCCGCTTCATCGCGAGGGGTGGGCGGCGGTGCGCTCGATGGTGCCGCGCGACACCGCCCAGCGGGTCATGGACGATCTGTTCGCGATCGGCGCCCGCGGCATCCTCGTCACCGACATCCTGGCGTGCCGGATCTGATGTCCGAGGTGCGCAGGTTCCGTCCGGTCGCGGTGGCGATCGTGATGTGGATGTCCACGGCCGTGCTCGTGGTGATGATGATCGTCGTCGGCAATGCGATCCCTGAGGACTACCGGTTCAGCGTGCCCCAGGCACTGACCTTGTGGAGCTTCATCGGCGTGATCGCCCTATTGGCCCTGGCCGTCACGTGGAGCACCGTGCGGGCCGACGCGGAGGGACTGACTGTCGTCAACGGCTTCCGCCGACACCGCTTCGGGTGGTCGCAGATCGCCGCGATCTCGATGCGCGACGGTGCGCCCTGGCCGACCTTGGTCACCCGCGACGATCGGCGCGTCATCCTCTTCGCGATCCAGGGCAGCGACGGCGACTCCGCCCGCGAGGCGGTCCGCTGGCTGCAGGAGCAGATCTCATGAGCGGGGGTGAGGGACAGGAGCGGTCGCTGGCCGAGCCGGCCTTCCCCGGTGATGACGGGCAGATCGATCCGGCACTCGCGGGGGTGATGGGCGGCGAGCTCGTCGATGTGCTGAGCCGCTACGGGACCGCGCGGGTATTCGTGCCGGTGGTGGCCGTCCTGACCTCCGATCCGCAGACGGCGCTCACCGAGGGAGACAAGGGGGCCGACATGGCCGCGGTGCTGATGACCGGTGCCGACGGCCGCCAGGCTCTGCTGACCTTCACGAGTGTCGCGGCGATGCAGCGCTGGAATCCCCGAGCCAGGCCGGTGCCGGTTTACGGCCGGGACGCGGCGCGCTCGGCTCGTGCCGAGGGCGCCACCGCGCTCCTCGTCGATCTCGGCTCCCCGGAGTTCTGTGTCGTCGAGACCGCGGATCTGGAGCACATCGCCGACGAGGACGTCCTGGTCCGCACCGAGACCGGTACGGCGTGGGTCACACCGAGGTAGCCCGCCAGAACACTCATAGCGGGATGGTGATGTGGATGGTGTCGTCCACGCGCTCGACCCGCGCGACGAATCCAGCACCCCCGACGTGACGCAGCAGCATGTCGTCCGAGCCTGCGCTGATGATCGTCAGACGGCGAGCACCTCCGGCCCTCGCTCGGGTCACCGCTTCGCGAATGAGCTGCGCGCCAAGACGGTGATTCCGCCAGTCGTCCTCGATGAGCGGCTCGAACGTCCAGACGTCCGGGTTCTCGGGTACGAGTGACCCTTGCGCCACCAGATCGGTGCCGGCCTGGACGACGAGCGACGCTCCTACCTCCGGCGCGACGAGTCGCCGCGCCATCCGGGTCGTCATCGGCATCCGCAGCGGCACGCGATACCGCCGATACAGCGTCTCGATGCCGCATCGCTCATGGAGGGCGGCGATGAGATCGATATCGGCGAGGGTCGCCTCCCGGACGACCGGGATCGCGCCCGTCCGTGCCGAGGGCGCGATCGCCGGGACATCGATTCCGGCATTGCTCACGAGTGACACCAATGCGGTAGCGCGGTTCCTCTCTGCGAGGGTGAACGGCACGGCGCGACTGACCCGCACCACCGTTCCGTCGCGCCGGCGCAGCTCGAGCACGTCATGCCCGGCATAGTCGGCGACATCCGGCGGCGCGGTCGCCAGTAGATCGCTCAGGACGTCCTCGAGGTCGCGTTCCTCCTCGAGGATCTCGTGAACCGCGTGGAGGTAACGCGTGGGCAGGTCGGCGAGCGCGGCGTCGTCCACCCGGGTGACGGTGACCTCCCGGCCGCCCGCCTGTTCGGCCGTGGTCGCGAGGGCGACCGGTGCGATAGATTCGGGCGCGTCGATCACGAACTCGTCGATGGCGGTTGTGCCGGAGGACATCACCTGGAAAGCGAGGATGTTGACTCCTTCGCGGCCGTAGGCGACGGTGAGCGCCGCCAAAGTCCCCGGGCGGTCGTCCACGGCTGTGCGCACTCTCCACAACATGACCCGAGCATCTCCCTCGCGTGTTACAGCCCGGGGATCCGGACATGACGTGCTGATCACCGTGGCCCACGATTTCGCAGGGAACAACCGGCCTGCTAGGATGGTTGATCGAAGTGGAGGTCACCTCCCACCTGCCTGGTCCTCGGACCTTGAGGTTCTGCGCATGGCGTACACGTGTCGTCATGCGTCTGGAGTGGAATCGCCCGCTCCGCTGGTGGCCTTCGTTTCGCGGAGGCCATTTTCATGTCCTCCCTCCACGACCCACAGGAGGACCCATCAGCAACGAGCTGCGCGTCAACGAGCGGATTCGCGTTCCCGAAGTACGCCTCGTCGGACCGAGTGGTGAGCAAGTCGGCATCGTCCGTATCGAGGATGCCCTGCGCCTGGCCGCCGAGGCCGACCTCGACCTCGTCGAGGTGGCCCCCCAGGCACGCCCGCCGGTCGCCCGTCTCATGGACTACGGCAAGTTCAAGTACGAGGCGGCGCAGAAGGCCCGCGAGTCCCGACGCAACCAGACGAACACGATCATCAAGGAGATGAAGCTCCGGCCGAAGATCGATCAGCACGACTACGACACCAAGAAGGGTCACGTCGTGCGGTTCCTCAAGGCCGGGGACAAGGTCAAGATCACGATCATGTTCCGTGGCCGTGAGCAGCACCGTCCCGAGCTCGGCTTCCGCCTGCTGCAGAAGCTCGCCGAGGACGTGCAGGACCTCGGCTTCATCGAGTCGAACGCCCGCCAGGACGGTCGCAATATGACGATGGTGCTCGGCCCTCACAAGAAGAAGTCCGAAGCGCAGGCGCAGGTCCGGGCCGAGAAGGAACAGACCACCGCCCAGCGAGTCGCGGATGCCGAGGCGGAGGCGGAGGCCGAGAAGGCCCACCGCGAAGCCCATCAGCAGAATGCGACGCCGAAGAAGCCCCGGCGTCGCTCGGAGAACCTCGACCCAGACATGGAGGCATAACATGCCGAAGTTCAAGCCCCACTCGGGCATGAAGAAGCGCGTCAAGACCACGGGCAAGGGCAAGCTGCGTCGCCAGCAGGCCAACCGCTACCACCTGGCGGAGCACAAGCCCTCGTCGCGGATGCGTCGCCTCGACGGCACCACCGGCGTGTCCAAGGCCGACACTAAGCAGGTCAAGAAGCTGCTCGGGCTCTGAGACCCGTTCGCGACACCAGAACTTTCTAAGGAGACACCTATGGCACGCGTCAAGCGTTCCGTGAACGCCCAGAAGAAGCGCCGCGAGGTCCTCGATCGCGCTTCGGGTTACCGTGGCCAGCGTTCGCGCCTGTACCGCAAGGCCAAGGAGCAGGTCACCCACTCGCTGGTCTACTCCTACAACGACCGCCGCGCCAAGAAGGGCGACTTCCGTCGCCTCTGGATCCAGCGCATCAACGCCGCCGCGCGTGCGCAGGGTCTGACCTACAACCGCTTCATCCAGGGCCTGAAGGCCGCCGAGGTCGAGGTCGACCGCAAGATCCTCGCCGATCTGGCCGTCAACGACATCGACGCATTCAACGCCCTCGTCGAGGTGGCCAAGGCCAACCTGCCCGAGGATGTCAACGCGCCCAAGGCCGATTCCGCGGCCTGAGCCGGACTCGGCGACTCACGTGGCGAGCCCGCCTGACGTGCTGACCGTGCGCTCCGCGCGCGTCAAGCACGCTCGGCGGCTCGCCACGAGGTCGTTCCGGGCCAAGACCGGTGAGTTCCTCGCCGAGGGCCCGCAGGCAGTGCGCGAGGCCCTGACACTCGCCGGTACCGTCATCGAGGTGTTCGCCACGTCGGATGCCTCACGCCGATACGGGAGCTGGCGCAGCGGGGGCCTGACCTGGCACGTCGTCGATGACGAGGTGCTCGCGGAGATCGCCGACTCGGTTCAGCCGCAGGGGATCGTCGCACGGTGCCATGATCTCACCCGAACCATCGCCTCGATCGAGGCGATCGCTTGGCGTCTGGTGATCGTGTGCTTCGAGATCCGCGATCCGGGCAATCTCGGGGCGGTGATCCGGGTGGCTGATGCGGCTGGCGCCGATGCCGTCCTGGTGATCGGAGACAGTGTCGATCCCCTCAATCCCAAGGTCGTCCGTTCGACAGCCGGCTCGCTGTTCCATCTGCCGGTCGTCGTCGAGCGAGATGCCGAGAGCGCCCTGGGGTTGATCCGGCAGCGCGATGTCCAGCTGCTGGCGGCCGACGGCGGGGGAGAGGCGCAGCTCTTCGACGAGGCCGTGGACCTCGCCCGCCCCACCGCCTGGCTCATGGGCAATGAGGCCCATGGGCTGCCCGAGACGGTCCGCAAGCGGTGTGATCAGGTGGTGCGGGTGCCGATCTACGGACGCGCTGAGAGCCTGAACCTGGCCACGGCCGCCGCGGTCTGCGCCTATGCGTCAGCGCACGCGCTGCGGAGTTGATCCCCGATAGCCCTCCCGAGCGGTACGGTATCGTCCGCTCGGACTATCCTCAGTGGTGTGCTCGAGAACTTTCCCGACGGGATCGTGATCGCCGATGCCGAGGGCCGCGTGACCTTCGTCAACGCGCGGACGCGCGAGATGGCGAGAGCCGTCGGCGATGAGATGCTCGGCATGCACATCAAGGACGCCATCCCCTTCGATGATCTCAACGGACACTCCTGGTACGACGTGGTCCGTCCTTACGACGGTTTCGAGCTGCGCACCCGGATCTCGGAGTATTCCTGGTGGTCGCCGCGCGGGAGCGAGTACCTCATCACGGCGTCCCTGGAGCGTGACCGGCCGGCCGGTCGGGTGGTGCGGGTCGTGGTGTCGATCCGCAACGCCCGGATCCGTAACCAGCGGGACCGCGAGCGCTCCGACATGGTGGCGACCGTCGCCCACGAGCTGCGATCGCCCTTGACCGGTATCAAGGGGTTCACCGCCACCCTGTTGAGTCGCTGGGACCAGTTCAGCGAGGAGCAGCGCAAGTTCATGCTCTCGACGGTCGATGCCGATGCCGACCGGTTGAGCCGACTCATCGCCGAGCTGCTGGATGCCGCCAGGATCGACTCCGGCCGGCTCACGCTGCGCACCGGGCCGGTCGCCTTCGACGCGCTGGCGCGCCGAGTGCTGGCGAGCGTCTTCGCCGCGTCCGAGGAGCGACCCGAGCCGGTGATCCGCGGGGAGATCCCGGTCGTGTGGGGTGACGAGGACCGGCTGATGCAGGTGCTCACGAATCTCGTCGAGAACGCGGTCCGGCACGGGGACGGTCTGCGCGACGTCGTGGTGCGCTCGGTCGAAGACGGGGTCGAGGTCGAGGTCAGCGATCATGGCAGCGGCATCCCGCCGGAGCTGCGACAGCGGGTGTTCAGCCGTTTCTGGAAGTCGGGACCGGGGGCCGGCAGCGGTCTGGGCATGTTCATCGTGCGCGGGGTGGTGGAGCAGCATCACGGCACGATCGATATCGGCTCGACCGAGGTCGGCGGCGCACGCATCACCGTGCGGCTTCCGATCAACCAGCCCGCCGGCCTGGTGGACTGACAGGACCACGACCGGCGAGAGGTGCGCGTTCTGCGGCCCTGTCCTGGCAGTGGACGTCACGTCGATAGACTCGTTCCCATGTCCGCGCCCAACTCCGACTACGATCCCGTCGAGGTCACCCCCCTGCGTGCCGACGAGGTCGAGCGCATGCGCGACGAGGCGCTCGCGGCCATCGCCGCGGCCGACTCGATCGAGGCGCTTAAGCAGGCCAAGATCGAGCACGTCGGCGACCGCTCGCCGCTCGCTCTGGCCAATCGAGAGATCGGGGCGCTTCCACCGCAGGCACGCAAAGAGGCCGGACAGCGCGTCGGACAGGCCCGCGGTGCCGTCAACCAGGCCCTCACCCGCCGCACCGACGAGGTCGAGGCGGAGGAGTTCGAGCGCAAGCTGGCCGCCGAGGCCGTCGACGTCACACTGCCGATCGACCGGGAGCCGGTCGGCGCCCGTCATCCGCTGACGACGATCCAGGACCATGTCAGCGATATCTTCGTCGCGATGGGCTGGGAGATCGCCGAAGGTCCCGAGGTCGAGGCCGAGTGGCTCAACTTCGATGCGCTGAACCTGGGACCCGATCATCCGGCTCGCACCATGATGGACACCTTCTGGGTGACCCCCGAGTCCGCGGCGATGGTACTGCGGACCCATACCTCGCCGGTCCAGGCACGCACGATGCTGACCCGCACGCCACCCATCTACATTGCCTGCCCGGGGCGGGTCTTCCGTACCGACGAGCCCGATGCGACCCATGCACCGGTGTTCCACCAGGTCGAGGGTCTCGCGATTGACGAGGGCCTGTCGATGGCCCACCTCAAGGGCACGCTGGATCATCTCGCCCGGGCGATCTACGGGGCCGATATCACCACGCGCTTCCGTCCGTCGTACTTCCCCTTCACCGAGCCGAGCGCCGAGGTCGACCTGCTCTGCTATGTGTGCCATAACGACTCGGCGCAGGTGGCCGACTGCCCCACCTGCCGGGGCGAGGGATGGGTCGAGTGGGGCGGTTGCGGTGTCGTCAACCCGCGTGTGTTGATCGCCTGCGGGGTAGATCCCGAGCGGTACTCCGGGTTCGCTTTCGGCATGGGCCTGGACCGCACCATCACCAGTCGTTACGACATCGCCGATCTGCGAGATCTCTGGGACGGCGACATCCGCTTCACCGAGCCCTTCGGCATCGGTCTGTGACAGTCGAGAGGTAACTCCACTCCATGAAGGTCCCTGTCTCCTGGCTGCGTGAGCTCACCTCGCTGCCCTCCTCGGTGTCCACCGAGGAGCTGGCCGCCCGGCTCACCGCCTTCGACCTCAAGCTCGAGGAGATCATCGGCGGGCGGATCACCGGCCCGCTGGTGGTCGGGCGCGTCCTGACCGCCGAGCCCGAGCCGCAGAAGAACGGCAAGACCATCAACTGGTGCCGCGTGGACGTCGGCCCGGAGCACAACGAGCCGGCCACCGAGGACGTCCCCGCGGGGCGCGGGATCGTCTGTGGAGCCCACAACTTCGGTCCTGGGGATCTGGTCGTCGTGTCCCTGCCGGGCACCTTCCTGCCCGCGATGGGATTCGAGATCGGCTCGCGCAAGACCTATGGACATGTCTCCGACGGCATGATCTGCTCCACGGCCGAGCTCGGCCTGCCCGGGGATGCCTCGGGGATCCTCGTGCTGGAGCCGGGGTCCGCCGAGCCCGGGGCCGATGCGGTCGAGCTGCTCGGGCTGAACCAGGAGACCCTCGACCTCGAGGTCAACCCCGATCGCGGCTACGCCTGGTCGATGCGCGGTGTCGCGCGTGACACCGCACTCGCCTTCGGCCTGCCCTTCGAGGATCCCGCCGATATCGCGGTCCCGGAGGCCGAAGCCGAGGCCTATCCGGTCGTCGTCGAGGATGCCGCTGCCTGTCCGGTGTTCACCACCCTGAGGGTGAGCGGATTCGATCCGACGCGTCCGACGCCGGCCGTGATCGCCCGGCGTCTGGTGCAGGCGGGCATGCGCTCGATCTCGCTGGCGGTCGACGTCAGCAACTACGTGATGCTGGAGTTGGGCCAGCCCAACCACGCCTACGATGCGGCCAAGCTGAAGGGTCCCATCCGGGTGCGCCGCGCGGCGGCGGGGGAGCGGCTCACCACCCTCGACGATATCGATCGCGCACTCGACCCCCAGGATCTCCTGATCTGCGATGACGACGGGCCGGTGGGCCTGGCCGGTGTCATGGGGGCCGCGCGCGTCGAGATCGACGACGCCACCACTGACATCGTCATCGAGGCGGCCCACTTCGACCGCGCGACCATCGCGCGCGCGTCGCGACGGCACCGGCTGTCGTCGGAGGCGGCACGCCGCTTCGAACGCGGCGTGGATCCGACCTTGCAGGTCCGCGCGGCGCGGCGGGTCGCCGAGCTCCTCGTCGAGCATGGCGGCGGGCAAGTCGAGCCGGGTCTCACCGTGGTCGGTGAGGTCGACACCCGCCGTGAGGTCGTGCTACCCGTCGACCTGCCACGCCGGATCGCGGGCGTCGAGTCGATCGACACCGATGCCGCCGTCCGAGCGCTCGAGGGCAATGCGTGCGAGGTGCGCGTCGACGGCGAGTCACTTGTCGTAGTCCCGCCGCCGTGGCGCTTCGACATCAACGATCCGTACGACGTCGTCGAGGAGGTCCTGCGCGTCGTGGGCTACGACCAGGTGCCCTCGGTGCTGCCCCAGGCCTCGGGCGGTCGCGGGCTCACGCGGGCGCAGGAGCTGCGGCGCCGGGTCGGGTATGCGCTCGCCGGCGATGGTCTCGTCGAGGTCAAGACCTTCCCGTTCGCGGGACCGGCGGACTTCGACCGCCTGGGCCTCGGGTCGGACGACGAGCGGCGCCGGCAGGTGCTGCTGGAGAATCCGCTGTCCGCCGAGGAGCCCGGCCTCACGACCACCTTGCTGACGGGATTGCTGCGCAGCGCCAGCCTCAACGTGGGTCGAGGTCACGACGATGTCGCGATCAGCGAGGTGGGTCGCGTGTTCCGGCCGCGATCCGGCGCGCCCGCCGCCCCGATCTACGGGGTCGATCGCCGGCCGACGCCCGAGGAGCTCGCCGTGCTCGACGCGGCGCTGCCCGATCAGCCGCTGACGGCGTCCTGGGTGCTGCTGGGCGACCGTGAGCGTGGCGGCTGGGACGGCCCCGGCCGTCCTGTCGCGTGGGCGGATGCCGTCGCGGTGGCTCGGCGTCTCGCCGATGTGCTCCATGTGGAGGTCTCCGTGGAGGCAGCGTCCCTCGCACCCTTCCACCCCGGACGTTGCGCCGCGCTGGTGCTGGACGGGCGCGTTGTGGGACATGCGGGGGAGCTGCACCCCAAGGTGGCGGAGGCCTACGGCCTTCCGCCCCGGGCCGTGGCCGGCGAGGTCGACCTGGACGCTCTGCTGGCCGCGGCGCCTGAGATCGGTCCGCGCCCGGACTTCTCCGCCTTCCCGGTCGCGAAGGAGGACCTGGCGTTCATCGTCGAGTCGACGGTGCCGGCCGGGGCGCTGCAGCAGGCACTCGCCGAGGCGAGCCCGCTGATCGAGTCGGTGCGGCTGTTCGATCTGTACACCGGCGAGCCGGTGCCGCAGGGACATGTGTCGCTGGCCTTCAATGTGCGGCTGCGTGCAGACGACCACACCCTCACTGAGGACGAGATCGCCGGTGCCCGGGCTGCCGCCGTGCAGCTCGCGGCGGATCGTTTCGGTGCCACCCTGCGCTGACCCGCCCCGCCCCCGGCGGTGAGTAGGCGTCCATTTCCGGTCCTCGGCGGTGGATGAGCGTCCGTTCGCTCCATGGGATGGACGCTCAGTCACCGCCGAAACAGGCGAGGAGGGTCTGCTGGAGCGCGCGTGGTCGGGTGTCCGCGGCGGTGGTTGACCACGCTCCGCCCGATCCGGGTGTGCGATATCGCGTGCGCAGACGGGCCCGGGATCAGCGGCGCAGGAGCGGTGTCAGCTCGGCGCGTCGGCGGGCGGCGTCCTCCAGGGCATCCTCAACGACACGGATCCGGGCCGCCGTGGCGTCATCGGCGACGAGATCGGGATACACCTCGATGATCGCGAACAGATCGCCGAGTGCCGCGACCAGACGATCGTGGACGGCGACGGCCTCATCGGCGGAGGAGATCTGCCGGGTGTCCTGGGCGGCGGCACGCACTGCGGCGAACACCGCCCGCTCATAGGCGGCGTAGTCGCCGACGCTGTCGAGCAGCTCGGGAAGGGGAGCCGTGGCCCGGCGCAGCGACCCGGCCAACTGGATGGTCCCGGTATGGATCGCGTCCTGTCTGTGGAACCTGCGCCGCCGGCGGGAGGCCCAGGCCAGAATGCACAGCCCGAGGAGAGCGATCACGGCCATGATCACGAGCTCCATGGCACGAGTCTGCCAGCCTCGCCCCGGCCCCGAATGCAACTACTTGCAGAGGTATGCAACAATTGCATTCATGTCCAAAGTCTTGACGGATCTCCCGATCAATGAGCGCGTCGGCATCGCGTTCTCCGGCGGCCTCGACACCTCGGTGGCAGTGGCCTGGATGCGCGACAAAGGGGCCGTCCCCTGCACCTACACCGCTGACATCGGCCAGTACGACGAGCCCGATATCGCCTCGGTGCCGGGACGGGCGACCGAGTACGGCGCTGAGATCGCGCGACTCCTCGACTGCAAGCGGCCGCTGGTCGACGAGGGCTTGGCTGCGCTCTCCTGCGGCGCCTTCCACATCACGAGCGCTGGCCGCACCTACTTCAACACCACGCCCCTCGGCCGTGCCGTCACCGGCACCCTGCTGGTGCGGGCGATGCACGAGGACGATGTCAACATCTGGGGCGACGGCTCGACCTTCAAGGGCAATGACATCGAGCGGTTCTACCGCTACGGCCTGCTCGCCAACCCCCACCTGCGGATCTACAAGCCCTGGCTCGACGCCGCCTTCGTCGCTGAGCTGGGCGGTCGCCAGGAGATGAGCGAGTGGCTCGTCGCCCACGGCCTGCCCTATCGCGACAGCGCCGAGAAGGCGTACTCCACCGATGCCAATATCTGGGGAGCGACACACGAGGCCAAGACCCTCGAACACCTCGACGTGTCCCTTGAGACCGTCGAGCCGATCATGGGCGTCAAGTTCTGGGACCCCTCCGTCGACATCGACACCGAGGACGTCACCGTCTCCTTCGAGGCGGGGCTGCCGGTCGCCATCAACGGCGTCCGGTACGACGACCCTGTCGCGCTCGTGCACGAGGCCAATACGATCGGCGGCCGGCACGGTCTCGGCATGTCCGATCAGATCGAGAACCGCATCATCGAGGCCAAGAGCCGCGGCATCTACGAGGCCCCCGGCATGGCGCTGCTGTGGATCGCCTATGAGCGGCTCGTGAACGCGATCCACAATGAGGACACGATCGCCAACTATCACCAGCATGGCCGTCGGCTCGGCCGGCTGATGTACGAGGGCCGGTGGCTCGACCCGCAGGCGATGATGTTGCGCGAGTCGGTGCAGCGCTGGATCGCGTCGGTCGTGACCGGTGATGTCACGCTGCGGCTGAGGCGCGGTGAGGACTACTCGATACTCGACACACAGGGACCGGCGTTCTCCTATCACCCCGAGAAGCTGTCGATGGAGCGCACGGACAATGCCGTGTTCGGCCCGACCGACCGCATCGGGCAGCTGACGATGCGCAATCTCGACATCGCCGATTCCCGCGCGAAGCTCGAGATGTACGCCGAGCAGCCCCTCGACCAGGGACAGGTCCTCGTCGAGAATGGGACCTTGTTCGGCGCGCTGCCCGCCGGCGGTGCCGAGCAGATCGAGGCCAATCCGGCGGTCGAGGGTGACGAAGAGGTCGCCGTCGACGCCGCCGCCATGGAGTTCGGAGCCGACTGATGAGCATCAAGGTCGCCGTCACCGGAGCCACCGGCTATGCGGGCGGGGAGGTGCTGCGGCTGCTGCTCGATCACCCCGAGGTCGAGATCGGCGCGCTGACGGCCGCGTCCACGGCAGGCACACGCTTCGGACAGCATCAGCCGCATCTGCTGCCGCTCGCCGATCGGATCGTCGCCGAGACCACGCCGGAGACTCTGGCCGGCCACGATGTGGTCTTCCTCGCCTTGCCGCACGGGGCGTCGGGGGCCGTGGCCGCTCAGCTGCCGGACGATGTCCTCGTCATCGACTGCGGGGCCGATCACCGGCTCGAGTCGGCCGAGGACTGGACCGCTTACTACGGCAGTGAGCATGCAGGGACGTGGCCGTACGGCATGCCTGAGCTCATCGTGGGCGGGCACGCACGTCAGCGCGAGGCGCTCGTGGGTGCCCGGCGGATCGCCGTCCCCGGCTGCAATGTCACGGCCGTGACGCTGGGCATGCAGCCGGCCATCGCCGCGGGCATCGTCGAGTCCGCCGACCTGGTCGCCGTGCTCGCCAACGGCTATTCGGGTGCGGGCAAGGCGTTGAAGCCGCATTTGCTCGCGGCCGAGGGGCTGGGCGCTGCGTCGCCCTATGGGGTGGGGGGAGTCCACCGGCACATCCCGGAGATCCTGCAGAACCTGCGGCACGCGGGTGCCGACGAGGTGACCCTCTCGTTCACACCCACGCTGGTGCCGATGGCCCGAGGGATCCTGGCCACCGCGACGGCTCGGCTCGCCTCGCACGCGACCTCCGAGGTCGTGCGCGATGCCTACGACGCGGTCTATGCCGACGAGCCCTTCGTGCACGTGCTGCCCGAGGGCCAGTGGCCCACGACGGCCGCGGCGATCGGCGCCAACACGGCCCTCGTGCAGGTGGCCGTCGATGAGAAGGCCGGACGCCTGGTCACGGTCACCGCGATCGACAACCTGGTCAAGGGCACGGCCGGCGGCGCGATCCAGTCGATGAACCTCGCCCTCGGGCTGCCCGAGACGACCGGACTCACCACGATCGGAGTGGCCCCATGAGCGTGACGGCAGCACAGGGATTCCGGGCCGCGGGGGTGACGGCCGGACTCAAGGACAGCGGCAATCCCGATATCGCCCTCGTGGTCAATGAGGGACCGTCCACGGCGGCCGCCGCGGTGTTCACCTCCAACCGTTGTCAGGCGAACCCGGTGCTCTGGAGCAAGGAGGCGATCAAGGGCGGCAGCGCCCGGGCGGTGATCCTCAACTCCGGCGGCGCCAACTGCTATACGGGCTCCGAGGGATTCGCCACGACCCACCGCACGGCCGAGCTCGTCGGTGAGCTGATCGGCAGCGGGGCCGTGGACGTCCAGGTGTGCAGCACCGGGCTCATCGGCCGGCTGCTGGATGAGGACAAGCTGCTGACTGGTGTGCGCTCGGCAGTCGAGGCTCTCGACGCCGACGGCGGCGATGCCGCGGCGACGGCGATCATGACCACCGATCACGTCAGCAAGCAGTCCGTCCGCGAGGGCGACGGGTGGACGGTCGGCGGCATGGCCAAGGGTGCGGGCATGCTCGCGCCGGCACTGGCCACCATGCTCGTCGTCATCACCACCGACGTCGACCTGCCGGCCGAGACGCTCGACGAGGCGCTGCGCGTCGCGACGAGCCGCACCTTCGATCGGCTCGACTCGGACGGCTGCCAGTCCACGAACGACACCGTGCTGCTGATGGCGAGCGGCGCATCGGGCGTGACGCCGGGTGCCGATGCGTTCACGGAGCGGCTGACCGAGGTGTGCGGGGATCTGGCGATGCAGCTGCTCGCCGATGCCGAGGGTGCCGACCACGAGATCGCGATCACCACGGTGAACGCCGCGTCCGAGGCCGATGCGCTCTCGGTCGGCCGCGAGGTCGCCCGGAGCAATCTGTTCAAGACGGCGATCTTCGGCAAGGACCCGAACTGGGGCCGCATCCTGGCCTCGGTCGGTACCTCGGATGCGCTGTTCGATCCGCAGAATCTCGATGTGGCGGTCAACGGCGTCTGGGTCTGCCGCGACAGCGGCGTGGGGGAGTCGATCGACCTCGTCGACCTCGAGCCGCGGCACGTCACGGTCACGATCGATCTCAAGTCCGGTGACGCCTCGGCGACCATCTGGACCAATGACCTCACCCACGCCTATGTCCATGAGAACTCGGCCTATTCCACATGAGCGAGCCAGAGATGAACGACACCGACGACACGGATGACATCGACACGGTCTGGAATCCCGACTCCTGGCGGGAGGCTACCGACAAGGCCGCGACTCTCGCGGGTGCGCTGCCCTGGCTGAAGAAGTACCACGGTGAGGTCATCGTGGTGAAGTACGGCGGCAACGCCATGACCGATGAGACCTTGAAGCGCGCTTTCGCGGAGGACATCGTCTTCCTGCGGCTCGCCGGTTTCAAGCCGGTCGTCGTTCACGGAGGCGGCCCGCAGATCAACGCGATGCTGGATCGGCTCGGCATCGAGTCGGAGTTCCGCGGCGGTTATCGCGTCACCACCCCCGAGGCGATGGATGTCGTGCGAATGGTGCTGACCGGCCAGGTCGGCCGGGAGCTGGTCGGCCTGCTGAATGCCCACGGCGACTTCGCCGTCGGCATGTCGGGTGAGGACGGCGGACTGTTCACCGCCCAGAAGACGATGCCCGTCGTCGACGGCGAGCCCACCGATATCGGGCTGGTCGGCGAGGTCACAGGCGTACGTCCCGAAGCGGTCCTCGATCTCATCGAGGCCGGCCGGATCCCGGTCGTGTCCACGGTCGCGCCCGATGCCTCGGGTCAGGTGCACAACATCAATGCCGATATCGCGGCGGGAGCACTGGCCTCGGCGCTCAAGGCCGAGAAGATGCTCGTGCTGACCGATGTCGAGGGCCTGTACGCCGACTGGCCCCATAGCACCGATGTCATCGGGGAGATCAGCCCCGAGTCCCTGGAGCGCCTGCTGCCGAGTCTGGCCAGCGGCATGATCCCCAAGATGACGGCGTGTCTGAACGCCGTGCGCGGAGGCGTCAACCGGGCCACGGTCGTCGACGGCCGCACCCCGCATGCGGTGCTGCTGGAACTCTTCACCGATGAGGGCGTCGGCACCCAGGTACTGCCCGGTGTCGAGACCCGTCTGCGCACCGCCCTGTACACCACCAGCAGCAAGGAGAGGCTATGACAGGGGACGGCATCGCTCCCATCCACGGCCGGGAGCCCCGGCCGGGTGGTCCGGAGTGGATCGAGCGCTATCGCGGCTCGCTGATGAACACCTTCGGGGATCCGCAGCGGGTACTCGTGCACGGTGAGGGCGCGCAGGTATGGGATGCCGACGGCAATCGCTATATCGACCTGCTGGCGGGCATCGCGGTCAACGCCCTCGGTCACGCGCATCCGGCGCTGGTGGACGCCGTGAGCGAGCAGATGGGCACGCTCGGACACATCAGCAATTTCTTCACCTCGCCGCCGCAGATCGAGCTGGCCGAGAAACTGCTGGCCCTCCTCGGAGCCGACGGCAAGGTGTTCTTCGCGAACTCCGGTTCCGAGGCGAATGAGGCCGCCCTGAAGGCCACCCGGCGCACCGGGCGTACCCAGCTCGTGGTGGCCGAGGGCAGTTTCCACGGACGCACGATGGGTGCGCTGGCGCTCACATCCAAGGAGGCCTACCGGACCCCGTTCGAGCCGTTGCCCGGTGAGGTGACGTGGGTGCCGTACGGCGATGTCGAGGCCTTGCGTGCGGCGGTCGACGGCGAGACCGCTGCGGTCGTTCTCGAACCGATCCAGGGTGAGGCGGGGGTCATCGTGCCTCCGGAGGGCTACCTACAGGCGGCCCGCGATATCACGCACACATATGGCGCTCTGTTGTGGTTCGACGAGGTCCAGACCGGTATGGGGAGGACGGGTGACTGGTTCGCGCACACGCCCTCGGGTGTGACGCCCGATCTGGTGACCCTGGCCAAGGGGCTCGGCGGCGGCATGCCGATCGGCGCCTGCATCGGTGTGGGCACGGCCGGTGACTTCTTCGGTCCCGGCAATCACGGCACGACCTTCGGCGGCAACCCGGTGGCGACCCGCGCGGCGCTCGCGGTCATCGACACGATCGAGCGCGACGAGCTGCTCGCCGCGGTGCACGATCTCCATCGGCTCTTCGTCGAGGAGTTCTCCGGGACCCCCGGAGTCGTCGAGGTGTCCGGGCGGGGCCTGCTGCTCGGCATCGTGCTCGAGCGACCGGTGGCGGCCGATGTCATGAAGGCCGCGCTCGAGGCGGGCGTCATCGTCAACGCCCCCACGCCGGACCGGCTGCGCATCGCCCCGCCGTTCGTGCTCACCACACAGCAGGCACGTGACGCGGTTGCCGCGATCCGCGCGGTGCTCGCGGAGGTGCTCTCGTGAGCGAGGCCGGTGCCGGACTCCGGCACTTCCTGCGCGATGACGATCTCTCCCCGGCGGAGCAGGACGAGATCCTCGATCTGGCCCTCGAGCTGAAGGCGGCGCCCTACAGCCGCCGGCCATTGGAGGGGCCGCAGACGGTTGTGGTGATGTTCGACAAGTCCTCGACGCGCACGCGGGTGTCCTTCGCCGTGGGCATCGCCGATCTGGGCGGTCAGCCCCTCATCCTGGACACGGGCACGACGCAGGTCGGACGCGGTGAGTCGGTGGCCGACACCGCGCGCGTGCTCGGGCGTCAGGTGAGCGCGATCGTCTGGCGCACCTACGCGCAGGCGGGTCTCGAACTGATGGCCGAGCATTCGGGCGTGCCGGTGGTCAATGCGCTCAGCGATGACTTCCATCCCTGCCAGATCCTGGCGGACTGGATGACGGTCCGCGAGCACAAGGGTCCACTCCAGGGGCTGCAGGTGGCCTATGTGGGCGATGGCGCGAGCAATATGGCGCACTCCTATCTGCTCGGCGGGGCGACAGCCGGCATGCACGTGCGCGTGGGTGGCCCCTTCGGCTATCAGCCCGATCTCGCCATCGTGGCGGACGCCCAGCGCATCGCCGAGACAACGGGAGGGTCGGTGCTGGTCACCGATGACCCGCGTACAGCGGTCGACGGTGCCGATGTCGTGATCACCGATACCTGGGTCTCGATGGGCCATGAGGATGAGAAGGCCGAGCGCATCGCGATCTTCGGCGCGTACTCGCTCACGAGCGAGCTGCTGGCGCACGCCGATCCAGAGGCGATCGTTCTGCACTGCCTGCCGGCCTATCGCGGCCTGGAGATCACCGATGAGGTGCTCGAAGGTCCGCAGAGCGTGGTGTGGGACGAGGCCGAGAACCGCTTGCACGCGCAGAAGGCGGTGCTCACCTGGCTGCTCGCGCGGGCGGAGGAGTGACGATGACGACGGTTCCGGGGACCAAGACCGCCCGCCAGCAGCGCATCATCGAACTGCTGACGCGCGAGGAGGTGCGTTCGCAGTCCGATCTGGTGGGACTGCTCGCCGAGGCGGGCATCTCGGCGACCGTCTCGACGGTGTCCCGCGATCTGGTCGAGCTCGGCGCGGTGCGGATCCGTCAGGCCGATGGCGCACTCGTGTACGCGGTGCCGGCCGAGGGCGGCGATCCCACCCCGCGGGTGGGGGACACCGCGGCCGCCACCGTGCGCCTGCAACGGCTGGTGCGCGAGCTCATGGTGACGGTCGAGGCCTCGGCCAATCTCGTGGTGCTGCGTACGCCCCCGGGCGCCGCGCAGTATCTCGCCTCCGCGATCGACCACGCCGGTGGTGTCGACACGATGGGTACGATCGCGGGCGACGACACCTTGCTCTTGATCTGCCGCGACCCGCACGGCGGGTCGGCGGTGGCCGACTACTTCACTCAGCTCGCGGGCCAATCGGCCTGAGCGAGCTCCGTACGAGAGGGATCCACGTGGCCGAACACGAGCAGCACTCCGAGGAGTCGACCCGCCTGTGGGGCGGGCGTTTCGCCTCCGGGCCGTCCTCGGAGCTGACGGAGCTCTCGCGCTCCACGCATTTCGACTGGCGGCTGGCGCCGTACGATCTCGCGGGGTCGCGGGCGCACGCGCGGGTGCTGCACAGCGCGGGGCTGCTCGGCGAGGAGGATCTGGATGCCATGCTGACCGCCCTGGACCGGCTGGAGGCCGATGTGCGGTCGGGGTCGTTCGCCCCTCAGCCTGATGACGAGGACGTGCACACCGCACTGGAGCGGGGGCTCATGGAGCGTGCCGGTGCCGAGCTCGGGGGGCGGTTGCGCGCGGGTCGCTCGCGCAATGATCAGGTGGCAACGCTGTTCCGTGCCTTCCTGCGCGATCACGGTCGCCAGATCGCCCAGTTGGTGCGCGAGCTGGCGCTGGCGATCACCAGCCAGGCGGAGAACCACCTCGGTGTCGCGATGCCGGGGCGTACCCATCTGCAGCACGCGCAGCCGGTGCTGCTGTCGCACCATCTGCTCGCCCACGCCTGGCCGCTGGTCCGCGATCTGGACCGGCTGGCCCAGTGGGACGAGCGGGTCGCGGGGGAGTCGCCCTACGGCAGTGGTGCTCTGGCGGGATCCTCCCTGGGCCTGGATCCGGAGGCGATCGCACGCGATCTCGGCTTCACCGGCTCGGCACCGAACTCGATCGACGGCACCGCCGCCCGTGACTTCGTGGCGGAGTTCGCCTACATCACGGCACAGATCGGCATCGACGTCTCCCGGCTTGCCGAGGAGATCATCATCTGGAACACCAAGGAGTTCGGCTTCGTCACGCTCGACGACGGCTACTCCACGGGATCCAGCATCATGCCGCAGAAGAAGAATCCCGATATCGCCGAGCTGGCCCGGGGCAAGTCCGGGCGTCTGGTCGGCAACCTGACCGGGCTGCTGGCCACCCTCAAGGCACTGCCCCTCGCCTACAACCGGGATCTGCAAGAGGACAAGGAGCCGGTCTTCGACTCCATCGATACGCTCGAGGTGCTGTTGCCCGCGTTCACCGGCATGATCGCGACGCTGCGGTTCGACACGGCGCGACTGGCCGAGCTGGCGCCGCAGGGCTTCGCTCTCGCGACCGATATCGCCGAGTGGCTGGTGCGCGAGGGTGTGCCGTTCCGCGAGGCTCACGAGATCTCCGGTGCCTGTGTGCAGGTCTGCGAGCAGCGGGGGATCGAGCTGTGGGATCTCACGGACGAGGACTTCGCCGAGATCTCTCCGCGCCTGGGGCCCGGTGTCCGTAGAGTGCTCTCGGTCGAGGGCTCGCTCGCCTCGCGTGACGCGCGGGGCGGCACGGCGCCGTCGCGCGTGACCGATCAGCTCTCCGAGATCCGCGGACGCCTGGCGTGACGCTCCTGGCCGGACCATGACGGTGTCGGTAGCGTGACGGGGTGTCCGTTCTCGAACAGGCTCGCGGCCTCCTCGGCCGGGAGCTCACCGCGCACGGCGTCACGGTGCGGATCACCGAGGTGGAGGCCTATGGAGGCGTCACCGATCCGGCATCGCATGCCTACACCCGCACTGCTCGTTCGGAGATCATGTACGGACCTCCGTGGCGCTTGTACGTGTACCGCATCCACGGTCATCACTGCGCCAATATCGTCACCGGACCGAGCGAAGAGGCGGCGGCCGTGCTGCTCCGCGCGGGCGAGGTGGTCGATGGGCAGGAGCTCGCCTGCGAGCGCAGGGGAGAAGTTCCGCATGAAGCGCTGGGACGGGGCCCGGGGAACCTCTGCCGGGCGCTCGGCATCACGATGGCGGACCTCGACATCGACGTCCGTGTGGGGCCTTCGGTCGTCCTGGCGCCGAAGGTCGACGACGTGAGCGTGAGCGAGGGCCCCCGCGTCGGAGTACGTCGCGCGGCTGACCGTCCGTGGCGCTTCTGGATCACCGGAGATCCGACGGTCTCGACCTACCGGCGTCACGCCCGGGCGGAGTCCTCCTCGGACGACGGATGAGCCGGAATGGCGCAGACGCCGTCGGCGCACACGGCTTCCTCATCGCCCTCGACGAGCTCGAATGGTCCGTTCATCGCGCAGCCCTCGCCTGATCCAGGGCGCCCGCGAAGACCTCGGGGCTCTGAGCACCCGAGACCGCCCACCGGCCGTCGATGACATAGAACGGGACACCGCCGATGCCGTACGCGCCGGCCTGGTCGATATCGGCCTGGACGGCCACGCGATAGGTGCCGTCCTCCAGCGCCGCGCGCAGCGAGGCGGTATCGAGGCCGATCTCGCCGCCAAGTGCGACGAGGTCCTCGATACGGCCCACGTGCCGGCCTTCCTCGAAATAGGCGGCGAGCAGGCGCTCCTTGAACTCCGCCTGGAGGCCCTGCGCCTTGGCGGCGTGCAGGGCCTCGTGGGCGAGGCGCGTGTTGGTGTGCTGGAGCGCATCGAAGTCGTACGCGAGACCTTCGGCCGCGGCCAGTCGGGTCATCTGCTCGAGCATCGAGATCACCTGGGCCTCGGGCATGCCCTTGTGGCGGGCGAGGAAGTCGACCTCGGAGCCCTCGAAGTCCACCGGGGTGTCCGGAGCGAGCTCGAAGCTGTGGTACTCGATGTCCACCTCGCCGTCGAAATCAGCGAGGGCCGCCGCCAGTCGGCGTTTGCCGATGAAGCACCAGGGGCACGCGATGTCGGACCAGACATCGATCTTGATGGAATCGCTCACAGCCGACGCAACGCCTGGGCTCGCCGCGGTATTCCTTCCGCTGGACGCGGTAGCCTCGACCCATGACGATCGCAGTGGCCTACCGACCCGACGATTTCGGCAAAGGTGCTCTGCGCTGGGCCGCCGCCGAGGCACAGGCGACCGCGCAGCATCTGGTGATCATCACGGTCGACGAGATCGATCCCGAGTTCGAGGAACCGCATGAGATCGACCTCTCGGAGTTCACCGAGAGGTTCGACCTGGAGGATCTCGACTATGAGATCCGGCGGGCCGCCTCCCTGGACGTGGCCGATGTCGTGATCGAGCAGGCCACGGAGGCGGGTGCGGAGCGACTCGTGATCGGCATCCGCAAGCGCACCCCCGTCGGCAAGATGCTGATGGGCCGGGTGACGCAGATGATCCTGCTCGATGCGCCGATGCCCGTCATCGCCGTCAAGCCCTGAGCCGATCCCACAGCGTCATGAGGCGCTTGCCCCGAACTCGCCCGCCCTGAGGCGGTGAGTAGGCGTCCGTTCATGGCCGCAGAAGGACGATAGGTCACCGCCTCAACTGCGCAGCGGTGTGTTGCTCCCACCGGCGGGCGTGGCCGGACCCTTGTCTACACGGGATGTGCCTCCATCTAGGCTCGGGGCGACGATTCGAAAGGATTCCCCGTGACTCAGCACGTTCTCGACGATCTCCTCTCGCGCGGCCTGATCGCGCAGTCCACCGATCTGGATGCGCTGCGCGCCGATCTGGTCCGGGGTTCGCTCGTCTACTACACGGGATTCGACCCGACCGCGCCGAGCCTGCACATCGGCCACCTGATGCAGCTGTTGATGATGCGGCGGCTTCAGCTGGCTGGACATCAGCCGCTGCTGCTCGTCGGCGGTGCCACCGGCCTCATCGGTGATCCGAAGCAGAGCGGTGAGCGCCAGATGAACACCAAGGACGTCGTCGCGGGGTGGGTGGACTCGATCGCCGCGCAGGCCGCGCCCTTCCTCGACTTCGAGGGGAGGAACGCCGCCCGACTGGTGAACAACCTCGACTGGACGAGCGAGCTGAATGTCGTCGACTTCCTGCGCGATATCGGCAAGCACTTCCCGGTGAATCGGATGCTGGCCCGTGACGTCGTCGCGAGCCGCTTGGAGTCCGGGATCAGCTACACCGAGTTCAGCTACGTGCTGCTGCAGTCGATGGACTACCTCGAGCTCGCCCGCCGGTACGACTGCCGGTTGCAGATGGGCGGAGGAGACCAGTGGGGCAATGTCTCGGCCGGTGTCGAGCTGGTGCGCCGTGCCGACGGCGATCGGGTGAACGGCCTGGTCACCCCGTTGATCACCAAGGCGGACGGCACCAAGTTCGGCAAGACCGAGGGTGGCGCGGTGTGGCTGGACCCCGATTTGACGAGTCCGTACGCGTTCTACCAGTTCTGGATCAATGCCGAGGACGCGAAGGTGGGGGAGTATCTCAAGCTGCTGACCTTCCTCGATGTCGAGGAGATCGAGCAGATCGACGTGGAGCACCAGGAGAAGCCGGGCCTGCGGGCCGCGCAGCGGTTGCTCGCCCGGGAGGTGACCTCGCTCGTGCACGGCCGGGCCGAGGCCGAGGCAGCTGAGCTCGCCTCCGGTGCGTTGTTCGGACGGGGCGAGTTGGCCGCGCTGCCGGAGTCCACCCTCGCGGCGGCGCTCACCGAAGCAGGTGCGGCAGAGGTGCCGCCGGGGACGTCGGTGGTGGACGCCCTGGTGGCGGCCGGACTCGCCGATTCCAAGTCGGCCGCGCGTCGTGCCGTCGCCGACGGCGGTGCCTATGTGAACAACGAACGGGTCACCGATCCGGAGGCGGCCCTGGAGACCGACGGAGCGCTGCACGGGCGCTGGGTCGTGCTGCGCAAGGGCAAACGGTCCGTCTCGGGTGTCCAGCTGGTCGGATGAGCGGAAAAGCCTGGCATTCCAGGTGTGATGGCCAACACCCACCCCCCGGTTTGACCGCCCTGGAAACGGGTGTGTAATGTTCTTCTTGTTGCCGAGAGGGGCTGAGAGATCAGGCCCGAAGGCAGCCGCCCGAACCGAAACGGTTAACGCCAGGAGCCCTGCGGGGGTCCGGAAACTAGCCGCTGACAACGGAGGGTGTCACCCAAACCGACCCGGGGTTGCCTCGGTGAAAACGTAGGGTGTAAGATCGACAAGCTTCCAATAGATGATCCCGTCCAGGGTGATGTCTGTGGTGTGCGTCTGATGT
>NZ_MIJB01000019.1 GCF_002174305.1 Aeromicrobium sp. PE09-221
TCCATACGTCACACTCAACGGGCTCCGCCACGTTAGAACATCTGTTCGATCAGGCGTACGATGGCGACATGTGGTTCCAGGGGTCGCTATTGGACGGGGCGCCCGAGGTGTCCGTCGGCGAGCTCGGGTCCTCGGTGGAGCGGGTGGAGCTCGACCGCGGGGCCTGGGTCGATCTGCGGTACGGCTGGCTGAGCGGGGCCGATCAGCTCTTCGCGACATTGCAGCAGGCGGTGCCGTGGCGTGCCGAGCGGCGCGAGATGTACGAGCGCGTCGTCGACGTGCCACGTCTCCTGTGCCACTACCGCGAGAACGATGAGTTGCCCGATCCGGTGCTGGTCGAATGCCGCGAGATGCTGAGTGCCCACTATGCCGACGAGCTCGGTGAGACCTTCGCGACCGCCGGGCTCTGCTACTACCGCGACGGTCGGGACTCGGTCGCCTGGCACGGCGATCGCATCGGCCGCGGCGCGCACGAGGACACGATGGTCGCCATCCTCTCGCTGGGCGAGCACCGCCGGCTGAGCCTGCGCCCCCGCGGGGGAGGTCCGCAGCTCGGCTACACGGTCGGCCACGGGGATCTGCTCGTCATGGGCGGATCGTGCCAGCGCACCTGGGAGCACGCCGTCCTCAAGACGGCGCGTGCCGGCCCCCGCATCAGCGTCCAGTTCCGCCCCCGGGGCGTGCTCTGACTCATCTGGGAATATCTGGTGCCGGTGGGTGGGAAAGGTCGACGGGCTGCCGCCATGGGCGGAGCCGCTCGCGACGATCGCGAGGCGTGTCTCAGTCCTGGATGCGGGCGAAGGGTTCGGCGGCCTCGAGCTCGTAGGCCAGTTCGAGCAGGGTGCGCTCGTTGGCGTGATCGGCGGAAAAGTGGATGCCGATGGGGAGTCCCTCCGAGCTCTGGGCGAGGGGCAGGCTGATCGCGGGCCCGCCGGCGGCGTTGTTGAGCGGCGTGAACGCGACATAGTGCACCAGCCGGTCGAAGATCTGCTCGAACTCCCCGGCCGGGTCCAGATAGCCGATACGCGGCGTGGTGTGCGCCAGGGTGGGCGAGCAGATCACATCGACCCGGTCGAAGGCCCGGTGATAGCGCTTCGCGCTGCGGGAGAGGGCGGCAATCGCTCCAGGCGTGCGCCAGGCATTGCGCAGGAAGCCCCGCGCGAGGCCGATGGTGAACGGATCGAGCTCGGCCGGTTCGAAGGCGGTTCCGAACATCTTCTTGCCGTTCTTGGCGATCGCAAAGGCGAGCATGCTCCAGTAGTGGGTGAAGTGCCCGATGAAGGAGCGGTCCACCGGCAGCGGCACGGGTACCACGTCGTGGCCGAGATCCGTCAGCAGTTCGACGGTCTCGTCGAGAGCTCGCGCGGTGTCGACATCGAGTCGGTTGCCGGTGATGGGGGTGTCGATCAGGCCGATGCGCAGACGTCGCTCGGAGGGCCCCTCGACGAGACCGAGGAAGGGCATGCGCGTCGTGGGACGATGACGTTCGGCGGCGGCCAGGAAATGCGCCGTGTCGCGGACGGTGCGGGTCACCACGCCATTGGAGATCAGATCGACGGGCATTCCCTGTGCCTGGGCGGCCTTGACGAGGCGGTCGCGCGTCGGCTTCAAGCCCACCAGCCCGCACGCGGCCGCCGGGATGCGGATCGAGCCCCCGCCGTCGTTGGCGTGCGCGATCGGCACCGCTCCGCCCGCGACGAGCACCGCCGCTCCGCCGGAAGAGGCTCCGCAAGAGTACTCCGGATTCCAGGGATTGCGAGTCGGCGGGCCGTCGTCGAACTCGGTGGTCGCCGTCAGGCCGAAGGCGGGCAGGGTCGATGCGCCCAGCACGTTTAGTCCGGTGGAGAGGAACTGCTCGGTGAACGGCTCGTTCGCCAGCTCCGCGCGACGCGGGGTGGCCGCCGACCCATGCCGCGTGGGGATGCCGGCGAAGGCGGTGTTGTTCTTGATATACGTCGGGACACCGGCGAAGGGGGCGTCCGCGCGCCACGGAGCATCGACCGCCCTCTTGACGCCGCGCTCCCGGTCGTCGAAGGCGACGGGAGAGAGTTCGACGAGGGCATCGACCCGTGCGCTGGCGGCTTCGGCGGCCTCCCGAGGACTCAGATCCCCAACGCGGAGGGCGGCAGCGAGGCCGACGGCATCGAGATCGCCGAGGGCATCGTCGGTGAAGGCGTGGATACGGTCAGGCATGTGCCCGACGATAGAACAGAAACGGCGATCGCGAGGTGCGATCGCCGTTCTCGTCTCACCGGGAGACCGGGTGGGGTCAGCGAGTGACCTTGCCAGCCTTGATGCAGCCGGTGCAGGCGTTCAGCCGCGTCGGCGTTCCGTCGACGACGGCGCGCACGCGCTGGATGTTCGGGTCGAAACGACGCTTCGTGCGCCGGTGCGAGTGCGAGACGTTGTGGCCGAACCCGGGGCCCTTACCGCACACATCACAGACCGCTGCCACAGCGACCACTCCTGAAATCTCGTTGATGACTGTCGAAAATCGGCGCCTGCGCGACATGAGATCGGCAGACAACCTCTCTAGGATAGCCGACGGTGCACACGGGACGCGAATCGCCCGCTAACCTCGGTGCATGCCGCTCTCGCTCGACCCGCCGCGTCTGCGCCATTGGGCGGTCGCGTGCGCCCAGTCGGTCGCGTCTGTGCGCTCGGAGATCGATGCCCTCAATGTCTTCCCGGTGCCTGACAGCGACACCGGGACCAATGTCTATCTGACCCTGCAGGCCGGCTGTGATGCTCTCGAGGCCGTGGCCGTCGATGCCTCCGCCGAAGAGGCGGCGCGGGCCTACGCGCGAGCGGTGTTGGTCGATGCCCGCGGCAACAGCGGCGTGATCGTCGCGGAGCTGCTGCGTGCCTGCCTGGAGGCCCTGGTCCAGCACGAGACGGTGACGCCGCGTGGGCTCGCGGGGGCGTTCGGTGCGGCCGCCGCGGCAGCGTACGCGGCCGTCGGCGACCCCCAGGAGGGCACGATCCTGACCGTGGCGAGGGCGGCGGCTGACGGCGCCGCCCGATCCGCTGACGCCGGATGCAGTCCTCGCCAGGTCGTCGAGGTCGCGGCCGATGCCGCGCGCGAGGCGCTTGCGGCCACCCCTGGGCAGATGGAGCTTCTCGCGCGCGCGGGCGTCGTCGACGCCGGCGGCCGCGCGCTCGTCGTGATCCTGGACGCCACCGCCCGTGTCATCTCGGGCCGGACGCCCCTCGCCGTCACTGATCCGGTGACTGCTCCGGCTCCGGCGGCCGCGGTCGACCATGGCGGCGGGGACGGCCCGGGCTACGAGGTCATGTACCTCCTGGACGCCTCCGCCGAGGCTGTCGACGGATTGCGCGAGACGCTCACCTCGTTCGGAGACTCGCTGGTGATCGTCGGTGGGGAGGGGCTCTGGAATGTCCACGTCCACGTCGACGATGTGGGGGCGGCGATCGAGGCCGGTATCGCCGCCGGACGTCCCCACCGCATCCAGGTGACTCACTTCGGTGAGCAGATGCGCCGCGCGGACCACGCGACGCGGCGACGCGTCGTCGTCAGCGCCGTCACCGGTGCGGGCCTCGCGGAGCTGACCCGGGGGGCGGGGGCCGTCGCCGTCGAGTTCAGTGCCGGACGCCCGCTCACCACCGCACAGATGTCACAGGCGATGCATATCCTCGATGCCGAGGAGGTCATCGTCTTGCCGAACCGCAGCGGGCACATCCGGCCCTTCGAGGCTGCCGCCAAGGAGCTCCGCGACGCGGGGGTGCGGGTGGCCGTCCTGCCCACCCACGCTCAGGTCCAGGCCCTCGCGGCGCTGGCCGTGCACGATCCCGGTCGTGACTTCGACGACGATGTCGTCACGATGTCTGCCGCCGCGGCGCACGCCAAGCATGGGGCGGTGACGATCGCCAACGAGTCCGGCATCACGATGGCCGGCCCCTGCGAGGTGGGCGATGTGCTCGGGATCGTCGGGGGCGACTTCGCGGTGGTGGGTCAGGATCAACTGGCGGTGGCCCGCGAGGTGCTCGCCCGGCTGGACTCCGCCGGTGCCGACATGGTCACCCTCGTCGTGGGCGAGGGGTGCCCGGAGGAGCTCGTCTCGCACCTCCAGGATCATCTCGCGGCCGAGCATCCCCATGTCGACGTCATCGTCCACGACGGCGGCCAGGAGAAGTACACCCTCTTCGTCGCGGTGGAGTGATGGTCGATCTCGATACCCGGTTGGGGCCCGTCGTCGGCAAGGCCTCGGCGGACAAACTGTCCAAGACCTTCGGCATGGAGACCGTGGGCGACCTGCTCACACACTATCCACGCCGCTACGTCGACCTGGAGCAGATCGATTCCTTCGCAGACCTGGAAGTGGGGCAGTACGTCACCTTCGTCGCCCAGGTCGTGGACGTCAAGAACATCCCCTTCGGGCCGGGTGGTCGCAAGACCCGCACGCAGGTGCGCATCACCGATGGGCGCCAGTATCTGAACGCGACCTTCTTCAACCAGCGCTGGATCGCCAAACGCACCGAGGTGGGATCGCGGCAACTGTTCGCGGGCGTGGTGGGGGAGTATCGCGGTCAGCCCCAGCTGACCCATCCGGTCATCCGCGAGCTCGGCGACGACAATGCGAGCTTCCAGCGCGGCATCATCCCGGTGTACCCGGCCACCGCATCGATCAGCTCCTGGGAGCTCGAGCGCACGATCGACACGGTGCTCGCGGTGCTCGACCCCCTGCCGGACCCCTTGCCCGGCGAGTTCGCCGAGGTCCGCGGCTGGCCCGACTCCACGACGGCCCTCCACTGGATCCATCAACCGCGCGGCAAGGGCCAGTGGTACACGGCGCAGCAGCGGTTGCGTTTCGACGAGGCCTTCGCGCTGCAGACGGTCTTCGCCCGTCGCCGCCACGCCTTCGACACCGAGACCGCGATCTCCCGCGGCTGGAAGGCCGGAGGGCTGGCGGACCGCTTCATCGACCGGCTGGGATTCGAGCTGACCGATGGGCAGAAGAGCGTCGTCGCCGATATCAGCCAGGATCTGGCGCGCCCCCACCCGATGCACCGCCTCCTGCAGGGCGAGGTCGGATCCGGCAAGACCGTCGTCTCGCTCATCGCGATGCTCCAGGTGGTCGATGCCGGTGCGCAGGCTGCCCTGCTGGCGCCCACCGAGGTGCTCGCGACCCAGCACTTCCACAGCATCACCGAGCAGCTCGGCGATCTCGCCAAGGGCGGCATGCTCGACGGCGTGGAAGGAGCGACCCGCGTGCGGCTGCTGACCGGGGCGATGGGGGCTAAGGCGCGCAAGGAGACGCTGCTGGACGTCATCTCCGGTGAGGCCGGGATCGTGATCGGCACGCACGCCCTCCTGCAGGAGGGCGTCGATTTCGCGGAGCTGGGTCTGCTCGTGGTCGACGAGCAGCATCGATTCGGGGTCGAGCAGCGTGCCGTCCTCGTCGATCGTGCCGAGGTCACACCACATGTCCTGGTCATGACGGCCACACCGATCCCGCGCACGGTGGCGATGACGGTCTTCGGTGATCTGGAGACCTCGACCCTGCGGGAGCTGCCGCGCGGACGGCAGCCGATCCAGACCACGGTGATCTCTCTTGCGGAGCACCCGTCCTGGCTCGACCGGGCCTGGCAGCGGATCCGTGAGGAGGTCGAGAAGGGCCGTCAGGCCTATGTGGTCACCACGCGGATCGGCGATGGCGAGACCGCCTCCTCCGCCGACCCCGCTGCGGCACAGCCGGCGGCGCTCGTCGACGTCTTCGCGGCGCTGAGCGAGGGTCCGCTCGCCGGGTTGCGGCTGGCGATGCTGCACGGGCGCATGCCCGCCGACGAGAAGGATGCTCAGATGGCGGCCTTCGCGGCGGGGGAGACAGATGTCCTCGTCGCCACCACGGTGATCGAGGTCGGGGTCGATGTCCCCAATGCCACGGTCATGGTGGTGCTCGATGCCGATCGCTTCGGCTTGTCCCAGCTCCACCAGCTCCGTGGACGTATCGGTCGCGGTGAGCACGCGGGACTGTGCCTGTTGGTGACCGATACGGCGGGCGACACCCTCGCGAGGGAGCGTCTCGATGCCGTGGCGTCCACCACCGACGGGTTCCGCATCGCTCAGTTCGACATCGATCTGCGACGCGAGGGCGATGTCCTGGGTGCCAGGCAGTCGGGAGGGCGGTCGAGCCTCAAACTGCTCTCGGTCGTCCGACACGAGCGCGTGATCGCCGAGGCACGTGATCTGGCGGTCCGGGTCGTCGAGCAGGATCCCGAGCTGAGCGGGCTCCCCGCACTGCGGCGCATCGTCGACGAGCTCGAAGCCAGCCAGCAGGCCGACTACCTGGAGCGCACATGACCCGCGTCATCGCCGGGCGCTGGGGCGGCCGCCGGCTCGCAACGCCGGGCGGTCAGAACACCCGCCCCACCACCGACCGCGTCCGGGAGGCGATGTTCTCCTCGCTGGCCTCCGAGCTCGGCGGCTGGGAGGGGGTGCGGGTGCTGGACCTCTTCGCCGGGTCGGGGGCGTTGGCCCTCGAGGCTCTCTCCCGTGGTGCCGAGTCGGCCGATCTGGTGGAGTCCCACGCCAAGACGGCGGGTCTGGTGGTCCGCAATGTCCGCGAGCTCGGTGCTGCCTCCGCGCGGGTGCATAGGATGGCCGCCGAGCGCTTCGTCCTGACGCCCCCGGCGGCCCCGTACGACCTCGTCTTCGTCGATCCGCCTTATGCGATGGCGGCCGAAACGCTGCGTGACATCGTCGCGACCCTCGAGATCGGGACGTGGCGCACCGAGGACTCGCTCGTGGTCGTCGAACGGTCATCGCGCGATGCGCCCTGGGAGTGGCCCGATGGGTGGGCCGCTGTGCGGGACAAGGCCTATGGCGAGACCCGGCTTTGGTACGGTCGCTGACATGAGCGAGCGCCAGCGACCTAGAGTCCAGGATGTCGTATGGGCATCTGCGTATCGCGGGTCTTTTGGGCAGGTGCCGGCATGACGAAGGTGGTCTGCCCCGGTTCCTTCGACCCCGTGACCAATGGTCACCTCGACATCTTCCGCCGGGCATCCGCGCTCTTCGACGAGGTGGTCGTCGCGGTGCTGGTCAACGAGTCCAAGAAGGGCCTGTTCGACCTCGACCGACGTGTCGAGCTGCTGCGCGAGGCGGTCGCCGACCTGGACAATGTCGTGGTCGACACCTTCGGCGGGCTGCTGGTGGACTACTGCGCCGGCAACGGGATCTCCGCGATCATCAAGGGCCTGCGCGCCTCGACCGATTTCGACTACGAGCTGCCGATGGCGCACATGAACCACCACCTCACCGAGGTGGAGACGGTGTTCCTGGCGACCGCCACCGAGAACTCCTTCGTGTCCTCGAGCCTGGTCAAGGAGGTCGCCAAGCACGGCGGCGATGTCGCCGCCCTGGTGCCGCCGCATGTGCTGAAGGCGCTGAACGAGGCCTACTCCCGCACGTGAACCGCTCGTCGCAGCGCCCCTGACCCGAAGCGTTCGTGCACGGCGTCCACCGCGGCGTCGAGCCGGCCGGGTTCGCGGTCCTCGAAGGGCAGCGCCAGTTGCTCTCCGTGATCGTCGAGACCGCTGAGCGCGATACCAACCAGCGTGAGTCCCTCCCGCGCGATGTCCGCCCCGCGCGTCAGCAGCAGGCGCCGTGCCGTGGTGAGCAGCTCGCTCGTCTCCTGGGTGGGCACTGACAGCGTCGCGGAGCTGGTCGACCGGCGGAAGTCCCCGAAGCGGAGGCGCAGTGTGACGGTCCGTGCGGTGCGCCGTGCCCGCCGCAGCCGACGCGCGACGCGGTCGACGAGCTCGAGGAGGGCGGCATCGACCTCGGCCAGGGACCGGGTCGCGCGGCCGAGGGCATGCTGCGCCCCGATCGACCGCCGGCTGACGTGAGGATCGACCCGCCGCGCGTCGCGGCCATGTGCGAGGTCGAGCAGATGGCGGGCAGCCGAGGCACCGATGACGGCCTCCACGGCGGACGGGTCCGCGTGGGCGAGGTCGGCCACGGTCGACCAGCCGGCGCGGTGCAGCGCGCCGCTCGTCACCCGGCCGACACCCCACAGCCGTTCCACGGGCAAGGCGTGCAGGAAGCGCCGCTCCTCCGCGGCGGGCACCACGAGCAGGCCGTGAGGCTTGGAGAGTGCGCTGGCGACCTTGGCCAGGTACTTGGTGCGGGCGATCCCGACCGAGATCGGGAGGCCGACCTCGTCCTGGACTCGGGAGCGGAGTGTGCCGGCGATCGTGAGCGGGCGGCCGGTCAGGCGGCGCAGCCCGCTGACATCGAGGAAGGCCTCGTCGATCGACAGCGCCTCGACCACGGGGGTGATGTCGTGGAAGATCGCGAAGACCGCCGCGCTCGCCTCGCTGTACGCGGCGAAGCGGGGAGGACGCACGACCAGGTTCGGGCACAGGCGCAGCGCCTGGCGTCCCGGCATGGTGGTACGGATGCCGAGGGCCTTGGCCTCGTAGCTCGCGGCGAGCACCACACCGCCTCCGACGACGACGGGCCGTCCGCGGAGCGCGGGCTCGTCCCGCTGCTCTACCGAGGCGTAGAAGGCGTCGAGATCGGCGTGCAGGATGCCGATATCGTCGTCGGGGAGTGCCGGGGGCATGGGTCCATGGTGGAGCGAGCCACCGACAGTTCGGCCGGTGCGAGCCCGCCCAGGGTGGTAGGCGCCCGTGGGGCGGTGAGATACGCACGTCTCCTTCTCGTGGGCGGTGGGATACGCACCTCTCGAACGTCACGAGAGGTGCGTATCCCACCGCCGCGCCCGGGCGAGTGGTGCGTAACTCACCGCTCCGGTGGAGGGCTCTTCGGCCGGTGCGAGCCGATTGGTGGTCGTGAGGGCCCTCGCGGTACGATGGTCGTCGGCCTGTTCGCAGGCCGTGTTCTGTTGTGCTCTCGATGAAGGAATGTCCGTGTCTTCGGGTCCCTTGGTGTTCGACACCCAGGCACTGGGGCGTCGCCCCGGTACCGAGAAGACGTACACCCGCACCATCGAGGCGCCGACAGGTCTCGGCCTGGACGTGTTCGGTGTCCCCGAGGGGTCGCCCATCGAGCTCGAGCTTCGTCTCGAAGCGGTGATGGACGGAGTCTTGGCCACCGGCACGGCGTCCGCTCACGCGGTCGGCGAGTGCGTGCGGTGCCTGGACGATGTCGAGGAGGATCTCGATGTCGACGTCCAGGAGCTGTACCTCTACGACGATCCGGGGGAGGACGAACTGGCCCTCGAGGGCGACCTGCTCGACCTCGAGCCCGTGCTGACCGACGCGGTGGTGCTCGCACTGCCGCACAACCCGTTGTGTGATCCGGAGTGTCCGGGATTGTGCCCTGAATGCGGGGCACGCCTCGCGGACGATCCCGATCACACACACGGCGAGGCGATCGACCCCCGATGGTCGGCGCTGACCCGACTGACCGAGCAAACTGAGGAGTAATCGTGGCTGTCCCGAAGCGGAAGATGTCGCGCAGCAACACCCGTCACCGCCGTTCGGCCTGGAAGGCCAGCATCGTGCGGACGGTCGAGTGCGCCAACCCGGCGTGCAACGCCCGGGTGGTCCCGCACCGCGCCTGCGCCGAGTGCGGCCAGTACGGCGCGCGTGGCGAGCGTCGTCAGGTGCTCTGAACTGGTCCACGTGACCGATTCGCTGCGTGATGTCCTCGGGGTCCCCGATCTGGACCCCGGGCTCCTGCAGCATGCCCTGACACATCGCTCGTACGCGTACGAGAACGGCAACGTCCCCAATAACGAGCGCTTGGAGTTCCTGGGCGACTCGGTGTTGGGGTTCGTCGTCACGGAGATGATCTTCCGGCGCCATCCCGATCTGCCCGAGGGGCAGCTGGCCAAGCTCCGTGCCGCGGTGGTGAGTGCCAAGGCCCTCGCCGAGGTGGCGCGGACCCTCGGTCTCGGTGAGCACCTGTTGCTCGGCAGGGGCGAGGAGACCACCGGCGGACGAGACAAGCCGTCGATCCTCTCCGACACGATGGAAGCCGTGATCGGGGCGATCTTCCTGGCCTTCGGCATCGAACGCGTCGCCGAGGTCATCCGCACGATCTTCGAACCCGTCATCGCCGATGCCGCGGCACTCGGTGCCGGGCTGGACTGGAAGACCTCGCTGCAGGAGGTCGCCGCCGACCACGGGCTCGGCGTGCCGGTCTACCAGCTCGAGGGCACCGGCCCGGACCACGACAAGAAGTTCACCGCGAGCGTCGTGATGACCGATCGGGTCTACCACGGTGGTGAAGGCCGTTCCAAGAAGGAGGCCGAGCAGATGGTGGCCGAGATCGCCTGGCGCGCCATCACCGCCGAGATGAGCGATGCCGGAGCTTCCTGAGGTCGAAGTCGTGCGCCGCGGGCTGGACGATCATGTCGTCGGTCGCACGATCGTCTCGGTCGACGTGCTGGACACCCGCTCGGTCCGCCGGCACGGCCCCGGACCCCACGACTTCATCGCCCGACTGCGCGGGCAGCAGGTGCGGGCGGCGCGTCGCCGAGGCAAGTACCTGTGGCTGCCGCTGGACGACGGTGATGCACTGCTGGCCCATCTGGGCATGAGCGGCCAGATGCTGATCTCCGCGCCGGATGTCCCGGAGCCCCGCCACCTGCGCGTCCGGGTCTGTCTCGACGACGGCAATGAACTGCGCTTCGTGGACCAGCGGATCTTCGGCGGGCTGGCGGTGAGCACCGGTGGTGCCGAGCTGCCTGATGAGATCGAGCACATCGCCCGCGATCCCTTGGATCCGCTCTTCGACGCGGCGGAGTTCTCCCGACGGCTGCGGCGACGCGAGACCGGCATCAAGAGGGCGCTGCTCGACCAGACGCTCGTGTCCGGTGTCGGCAATATCTATGCCGATGAGGCGCTGTGGCGCACGCCCCTGCACTATGCCCGCAACACCCGTCATCTGCGGACTCGCGAGATCGACGGCCTGCTGGGACATCTGCGCGATGTCATGGGCGATGCGCTGGACCAGGGCGGCACATCTTTCGATGCCTTATATGTCAACATCAACGGTCAATCCGGATATTTCGATCGATCGCTTCACGCCTACGGGCGCGAGGGCGAGCCCTGCGACCGGTGCGGCACGCCGATGCGCCGCGACTCCTTCATGAACCGGTCGAGCTACTGGTGCCCCCGCTGTCAGCCCCGCCCCCGCAACGGGCGTTGGTGACCTCGGCGAGGGATTGACGGCTGCGTTGATTCTTGTTCGGGCTCGATGCGTGCGAGATAGGCGCGATGCCCGTCGATCAGCAGCTGACGGGCCCGCGAGTAGTCGGTTGTTCGGCGGCGGGATCAGGATCTGCCGGACGTCGTGCCAGGCGAGGGGGTTCTCCTTGTCGCCGGCACCGATGAACAGCAGCCCCGGGGCGAACAGGAAGATCAGCATCCACGGCGCCACCACGAACGCCAGGACGACGAACACCACGATCGCCATCGCGGCCAGCGCCCGGCCGACGACGCTGCTCACTCGTCCCGTTCCACGTATCACGCGAGCCGACGTTACCGGGCCCGCTGCATCTACGCTCGAGGTGCCGAGTCGTGCAAGTTCGCCCTATAAACGCCCTGATGAGGGCGAATTTGCACCACTCGCGGGGCCGCGTCGGCGAGAACGTGAGCTGACGACATCGTCTCGGGGGAACCTCGCGATAGGCTCGGCGCGATGAGCGAGCGGTATGGGCCCGAGGCGCGGGCGCGTTTCGTGGCCGAGGCCCCGAAACGCCCAGGACGCACGCCCTTCGAGCGTGATCGCGCGCGCATCCTGCACTCCTCGGCGCTGCGGCGGCTCTCGGCCAAGACCCAGGTGTTGGGTGCCGGTGTCGACGACTTCGTGCGCAATCGGTTGACCCACTCGCTCGAGGTCGCCCAAGTCGCCCGCGAGCTGGGCAAGGCGCTGGGCTGCGATCCCGATATCGTCGACTCGGCCGCGCTGTCCCACGATCTCGGGCACCCGCCCTTCGGTCACAATGGAGAGACCGCCTTGAACGCCGTGTCCAGCGAGATCGGCGGTTTCGAGGGCAATGCCCAGACTCTGCGGCTTCTCACCCGGCTCGAGGCCAAGACCTTCGCCGCTGATGGCCGCAGCGTCGGGCTCAACCTCACCCGCGCCACCCTCGGCGCCTGCGTCAAATACCCGTGGCGAGGCGGTGAGGCACCGGACGGCGGACCGAAGTTCGGCGTCTACGACGATGATGTCGAGGTCTTCGACTGGATCTGTTCCGGGGCCGAGCGTTTCCGCCGTCCCATCGAGGCGCAGGTCATGGATCTCTCCGATGACATCGCCTACTCGGTGCACGATGTCGAGGACGGTGTGGTGGGAGGCTGGTTCGACCTCGTCGGCGGCCTGGACCTCCCTCGCGTCTTCGCGGTTGCGCGTGACTGGTACGAGCCGGGTGCCGATGACGACCGGCTGGGCGCCGCGCTGGAGCGCCTGCAGGCGATGCCGGAGTGGCCATCGTCCCGTTTCGACGGCGGGCGGGCGTCACGCGCCGTCATCAAGAGCCTCACGAGTGCGCTCATCGGTCGTTTCGCGGTGGCCGCGCAGCGTGCCACCACGGCCCGGTGGGGGCATGGCCCGTTAGTGCGCTTCGAGGCCGATCTGGAGCTGCCGCAGGAGACGGTCGACGAGATCCTCGTCCTGAAGGCGATCGCCGCCCATCATGTGATGATGAGCGCCGATCGCACCGCGCTGCTCGCTGAGCAGCGCGACCTCCTGGGGGCGCTCGTGACCGAACTCGTGAACACAGGCGACAAACACCTCGATGCCGACTTCGTCGGAGACTTCCAGGCCGCGGATGACGATGCCGGCCGATTGCGCGTGGTGATCGACCAGGTCGCGAGCCTGACCGATCTGTCGGCTGTGGGTTGGGCCGATCGGCTCCTTTCGTGACGGCTTAGTATCGGGGCATGGCGCTCATCAAGGACGAGGATATCCAGCTCGTCCGTGAGCGGGTGCGCATCGACGAGGTCGTGGAGCAGTACGTGACCCTGCGCAATGCCGGCGGGGGAGCGCGCAAAGGGCTCTGCCCGTTCCACGACGAGAAGACGCCGTCCTTCAATGTTCGCCCGGCGCAGGGCTTTTACTACTGCTTCGGTTGCGGTGCGGGCGGCGATGCGATCAAGTTCCTGCGTGAGATCGAAGGGTTGTCCTTCGCCGAGGCCGTCGAACGACTCGCGGGCCGATACGGCGTGCAACTGCGGTATGACGAGGGCACCCCGGTCGGGCCGCGCCGCGACCCTGGTCAGCGCCAGCGGCTGCTGGAGGCACACCGGCTGGCGGGGGAGTTCTACCACGAGGCGCTGATGCAGTCCGCTGAGGCGCAACCGGGTCGGCAGTTCGTGACCGACCGGGGTTTCGACCGGGCGGCGGCGGAGATGTTCGCGATGGGGTGGGCGCCGCGCGGTGGCGAGGCACTCGTCGGCCATCTCAAGGGCAAGGGCTTCAGCGACGAGGACCTCATCGTCGGGGGTCTCGCGGCACGTGGACAGCGCGGGCTCTATGACAAGTTCCGTGGACGGCTGCTCTGGCCGATCCGGGAGATCAGCGGCGAGGTCATCGGCTTCGGAGCCCGCCGGATGCTCGAGGACGATCGCATCGAGGCCAAGTACCTCAACACCTCCGAGTCGCCCATCTACAAGAAGAGCCAGGTGCTGTACGGTATCGACCTCGCCCGGCGGCAGATCTCCTCACGCAGTCAGGCGGTCATCGTCGAGGGGTACACCGATGTCATGGCCTGTCACCAGGCGGGCGTCACCACGGCGGTCGCGACCTGCGGCACGGCCTTCGGCGAGGATCACGCCCGCGTGCTGCGCCGGCTGCTGCTCGATCATGACGCCTTCCACGGCGAGATCGTCTTCACCTTCGATGGTGACGAGGCCGGACAGCGTGCCGCGATGAAGGCGTTCTCGGGGGATGAGCAGTTCGCGGGCCAGACCTATGTGGCCGTCGAGCCGCGGGGCATGGACCCGTGCGATCTGCGCCTCGCCGATGGCGACGCGGCCGTCCGCGAGCTGGTCGCCTCGCGTGTACCGCTCTACCGCTTCGTGCTCGACAATATCCTCACCCGTTACGACCTCGACCGCGGTGACCAGCGCGTCGACGCCATCCGCGAGTCGGTCCAGCTGGCATCGGCGATCCGCGACAAGTCGAAGGTCGACGAGTTCCTGCGGGAGATCGCCAGCCGTGTCGGTGCCGATGTCGACCAGGTGCGCCAGGAGTTCCGTTCGGCCAAGCCCGCGGCGACTGGCGGGCGCAAGACGGCCCCGGCGGCGGCCCCCGAACCGCGGACGGCCCCCGCGGCGCCTCCGGGACCGAGCTTCGCAGCCCCGCAGTTCGCCGACGAGCGCGAGGCGCTCAAGGCGATCGTGCAGTTCCCGCATATCGCGAAGCAGCTCACCGACGATATCGGCGAGAACGACTTCACCCATCCGGTGGCGCAGGAGCTGTGGCGCAGGATCGAGGCCCGGGGCCTGCCGGACGGCCCGGACAGCGGGTGGCTGCCGGGCTTGGCCGATAGCCTCGACGAGGGTCTGGGTCGGGTCCTGGGCGTCGCGGCGGCCGAGCCGCTCCACTCCTCGGAGCGCTCGACGCAGGCGGTCGTGGCGGCGGTGCTGGCGCGCCTGCAGGAGTTGACCGTCGCGCGACGGATCGTGGAGGTCAAGTCCAAGCTTCAACGCACCAATCCGCTGGAGGAGTCCGAGCAGTACAACCGGATGTTCGGTGAGCTGGTGGCGCTCGAGCAGCAGCGGCGGGACTTTCGCGAGCGGATCATCGGCGCGATGGAACAGGCCTGACCGAGCGCCCCCGTCAGGGCGGGCGGTGAGCCGGCGTCCGTTCTCGGCGGTGGGCGGTGAGCCAGCGTCCCTCCGTCTGCTCAGATGGACGCTGAGGCACCATCGGTAGGGGAAACAGAGAGAAGGGCAACCGGCTCGACGAGCCTGGTTGCCCTGGTCCTTCGGAGTTCTGGCTCCCCCGGTTGGACTCGAACCAACAACCCTCCGGTTAACAGCCGAATGCTCTGCCAATTGAGCTACAGGGGATGGGCTCCTTGAGGAGCGACCGGTGACGACTCTAGCAGTCCGGCCCTGGGGACCCAACCACCGGGGCGGCCCACTCCCGACGGAGGTGTTCGAGCGCGCGGGCCTCGCGTCGTCGGACCTCGGCGACGGCGAGCCCGAGCCGTGCCGCGACCTCGGCCCGCGACCTCGGATCGGAGCCGGGTTCGAGGCCGAATCGATCTTTCAGGATGCGGGCATCGAACTCGCTCAGGGTGTCGAGCGCGTCGTGGAGTGCACCGGCGTCGGTGGTCGCGGGCTCGGAGACCTCGTCGAGGGGAAGCAGCGAGGGGTGCGGTGGCCGGCGCATCGCTCCGTCGATCCAGGGCCAGGCGAAACTGACCAGCCGGGTGCCGCGGTCGGGGTCGAAGCGGTCCACCGCTCGGATCAGCGCCGCGGTGCCGTCCTGCACGGCATCGTCGAAGTCCTCCGGCCCCACGCGACGGCGCAAGGCGTGCAGTACCACCCAGCGCAGTCCGGTCTCGATCAGCACGCGGCGTGCACGTGGATCACCCTCCCGGCAGCGGACGAGAAGCTCCCTCTCCTCCTCGGCGGACAGCGGGGGAGCTTCGAGCGCGCGGCGGGCGTAGGGCGACATGTGCACACCGTGCCCGCCATCGGATGATCTGTCATCCGTCCCGAACCGTGCCTGTGGACGGCCAGCATCACTCGCCGAAGCTGAGGCGGAACACCTCGAAGGTGGCGGCGTGGCGCACGCCGAGGCGGCGACCCGCGTCACGGGACATGCCCTCGAGGAACTCGGCCGGATCGAACTGCTCCCAGCCCAGCCCCTCGATATAGGCGCGGTGGGCGGCGAGCGACGCGACCCCGGCATCGAAGGTGTCCGTGGTGTCCACCGCGTGCTCGGCTCGGGGGGAACCCGCGGCCCAGACCTCGCGGACCCCGCCCCACGGCTCGAGGCCTTCCTCGGTCAGCTGATCGGTGTGGATCCAGCGGTTCCCGGCATCCTGACAGGCGTGCAGTGTCGCCTGTCCGACGGCGATGTGATCGACCTGATTGGGTGCGGAGCCTCCCCAGGAGTCACGGAAGTTGTTGGTGATGACGATCTCGGGGCGATGACGCCGGATCTCGCGGGCGATCGCGGCACGCAGCGGGATCCCGAACTCGACGATACCGTCGCGCCAGCGCAGGAAGTCGACCGTCTCGACCCCGACCACGGCCGCGGAGTCGCGCTGCTCGGCCTCGCGGACGGGCCCGCACTGCTCGGGAGGCAGTGAGTCGATGCCGGCCTCGCCGCTGGTCACCATGCAGTAGACGACGGACTTGCCCTGCCCCGTCCAGCGCGCGACCGCGGCCGCGGCACCGAACTCGACATCGTCGGGGTGGGCCACGACCACGAGCGCGGACGTCCAGTCTTCGGTCACGGGGGTCAACGCGTCATCGCTCATGGACCCACGCTACGGGGCAGGGGAACCCTTCGCGAGGCCACCGCTCAGGTCTCGATCGACCGAGTAGGGAGTGCGGGGCTCGAACCCGCGACCCAAGGATTATGAGTCCTCTGCTCTAACCGGCTGAGCTAACTCCCCGTGGCGAGAACTATCGGGCCGTCTCACCCCGGCCTGGAGTTCAGTATGGCCCACGGCATCGTGCGCGCGGGATCGGGGCACACGGTTTAGGCTTCGCTCGTGGGCTGGGGATGGCGTGCCAAGGGCGACCTGCGGGCGAAGATCGAGGCGAGTCTGCCTGATGCCATCGAGGTCTTGCGCGATATCGCGCTGAACTCCCCGGACGAACGAGCCCAGGAGCGAGCGCGCGAGTCGTTGGCGAAGTTCGGCATCCCCGTCCAGCCCGAGAGAAAGGCCGACTAGCCGATGTCGGAATCGCGTCCCGCCGTGCTCTTCGATCTCGACGGCACCCTCTGCGACACCCGCTCGATCGAGCATCTGGTCACCGGTGACGAACCCGACTACCGCGCCTTCCATGCCGCATCGGCGAGATGCCCGGCGGATCCTGTGGTGGCGGAAGCCGCGCGTGCGGCGCATCGGGAGGGACGTGCTGTGGTGATCGTGTCCTCACGGGAGTTCATCTGGCGGGACCTGACGATGGACTGGCTCGTGTCCCACGAGATCCCTTATGACGGGCTCTACCTGCGGTACTCGAGTGACTTCCGCCCGGCGGCAGTGGTCAAGGCCGAACTGCTGGGGCACGTCCGAGAGGACGGCTTTCGTCCGGTGGCAGCTTGGGAGAACCACGACGCGATCCTCGACCTCTGGCGTGAGAGCGGCATCGCCGAGGTGCACGATGCCCGCGTCGAGTCCGCTCAGAGCCCGTAGCGGGGCCGCTCGCCGGCGGGAACGAGGGCCACGAGATCGGGACGCCCCACCATCACCTGCGGAATGAACGGGCACGTCGGACGCACCGAGCCCCCGGTGGCGGCGATCTGCTCCAACGTTTCCACCACCAGGACGTGCCCCAGACCACGGCCTCCGAAGTGGTCGAAGATGCGCGTGTGCGGCAGCTCCCAGACATCGCCCCGCCGGACGTAGTCGACATAGCCGGCCAGCTCGTCGTCCTTCCAGAGCTCGAAGCGCGAGGCCTCCGGAACGTGTCGTACAAGGCTCATCGTGGGGTCCTCTCTTGTCGCATCGCGGGGGATGGGTCACAATGAAGGTGGTACGAACCCGTAGGACGCTGGGGAAGGCGACCCTAGGGAGGTACCGCATGAAGTCGATATCGTCAGACGCCCCGATCACCCGGGGTGTGCTTTTCGTGCATTCTGCGCCATCGGCCATGTGCCCGCACGTCGAGTGGGCGGCGGCGAATGTGCTGGGCGACCGTGTCGACCTCGCCTGGTCCGCTCAGCCGGCCGAGCCCGGCACCTACCGCGCCGAGCTGTCCTGGCAGGCCGCCGTCGGCACCGGGGCGGCGCTCGCGTCGGCGCTGCGTGGCTGGGACCTGCTGCGCTATGAGGTCACCGAGGAGCCCACAGCCGGCAGCGAGGGAGCCCGGTACTCCTTCACCCCCGAGCTGGGCATCTTCCACGCCGTCGTCGGCGTCCACGGCGATCTGATGATCCCTGAGGACCGCATCAGGGCGTTCCGCGCGAAGGCCGCGACGGGTGAAGTCTGCATGGACGAGGCGCTCGACGGACTGCTCGGGGCACAGTGGGACGCCGCGCTGGAGCCGTTCCGGCACGCCGGCGACGGCGCTCCGGTGCGTTGGCTGCATCAGGTGATCTGACGGGCCCGGAGCTGACGGAGCGCTCACGCGTCGTCGAGAGCAGGCGTCAGCTCGAGAGCGACACGGAGATTGAGGTCGGCGGGGTCGACCGGCGCGCAGAGGATGACCTCGATCCGCTGGATCCGCTGCGCGACCGTGTTGGAGTGGATCCCCAAGCGCCGAGACGACCGGCTCGGGCTGCCCATGGTCGCCAGGAAATGATGCAGGGTCGGCAGCAACCGGTCCCGGTCCTGATGGCGTAACAGGGGGCCCAGATGGTCCTCCTGGAAGCGGCGGGCGAGCTCGCTGTTCTGGGTGGCGAGGACCTGGACGGCGACATCGGGGAAGCGGATCGTACGTCCGGCGCGGGCCGAGTTCAGGCCGGCACAGAGTACCGCCTCCTGATGAGTCTGGCGGAAGCCTTCGACGCCGCGACGGGGGGCTCCGAGCGCGAGCCCGATTTCCGAGGGCAGCGAGAGTCCGGTGAGCTGCGCGTCATCGGTGGGGCCGCGTGGGGTGAACCACCCGTGAACGGTGTGCGGGTCCTCGAGGACCGCGAGGTGTTGGCTGAGATAGGGATTGAGCACGCGCCTGACCCGCTCGGCCGGCTGCGGATCGCCGCTCGCCTTGGAGCACCACGCGACGTAGCCGATGTGGGTCCCCTCGAGGTGATAGCCGAGAAACTGCTGGAGATCGTTCGGATCGCCCTCGCCCGACAGCACGGCTCGAACGATCTCGTTCTTGCGGGAGTTCCGTTCGCGCAGCACCGTGTCGCGGACACGGTTGTACTCGGCGATGGTCTCTCCGGTCATGGACTGCATGTACGTGAAGAGAAGCACCGATCCGGTCTCCAGCGCCTCCGCTCGTTCGGCGAATCCCAGGTGCCGGCAGGAGCGGAGATGGTCGGTGAACGCGTTCCAGATCGCACCGTGGCCGACCTCGTACGAGCGCAGAAGCGCGGAGAGCGGGGTCCCCGACCGTGCCATGGAGCCGGCGAAGGCGCGCGCCGCCTCGGGGAGTGAGAAGCCCTTCTCGCCACCTGCGAGGAAGGCCTGCATGCCCGGCAGGTGCGAGACGATCGAGTCGCGCAGTGCGTCGCTCGTGCCTTCCGGGCTCGACCGCAGCTCGGGGATCTCATTCCACAGTCGCTCGGCGAGGTCGCCGAAATGCGCATGACCGTGGTGGTCGAGCCAGGCGGCGAAAGGGCGAGAGGTGGCACTTCTCTCGTCTCCGGAGGGGGCGGTCATGACGCCCACTATGGCCGACGGCGGAGGGAGCCGTCCAGCCCTGAATGTGACTGTGGTCACACCACACAGCGAGGTGGCCTGGGGGCATATTGTCCTTCGCCGGAGCCACGCTGAGCATGATCACACGCCTACTCGAAGGAGCACGTCATGTCAGCTGCAACCGAGACGAACGCCGCGGATCCGCTGGACGGCCTCAAGGTCGCGTTCACGGTCGATGACCAGTTCCAGTGGACCGGGATCCCGTTTCCGGCCGGATATGGTCCCGCACGCATCGCGAAGGCCATGATCGGCGCCTTCGCCGAACACTCGGTCCCGGGTGTCTACGCCTTCAACAGCACGGCGCCCGCCGACGATCATCCCGAGTATCTCGACGTCCTCGACGACTGGATGGCGGCCGGCCACTACGTCGGCAACCACACGCACCAGCACATCAGTCTCAATTGGCTCGATGTCGACACCTACCTCCGCGACGTCGAGGCCAGTGAGAAGATCCTGCGGCGCTGGATCGACGCCTCGCCCTCGCGCTACTTCAGGTACTCCTTCGGGATGGAAGGAGACCAGGTCGAGAAGACCGTCCAGGTCCAGACCCATCTCACCAAGACCGGCTTCCTCTCCAATCCGGTGACCTGCTGGTTCTACGACGCTCAGTTCATGGCGGCCTACCACCGGGCCATCGCACTGAACGACCGCGAGGCGATGGCCAAGGTCGAGGATCTCCTCGTGGAAACGGCCATCGATCAGATCCGCCGTCAGGCCACGGCCGCGCGCACGGCGATCGGCCGCATCCCTCCGCAGCTGCTGCTCATCCATGGGACGGCCGTGGCGGGCGCCACCATCGAACGGGTGTGCGGAGAACTGCTCCGTCACGGTATCGAGTTCATCACCTCCGAGGAGGCCATGGCCGACCCCGCCAATGTGATCGGCGCTCCCTACACCACCCGGCAGTTCCGCAACATGACTCAGAAATGGGCTGAGTACGAGGGGTTCAGCATCGATGACATGCCCCCCGCCGTGCTCGCGGATGTCGAACGTATCGCGATGATCGAGGGCGAGTCCTTCGACGAGGTCCTCGGCCGTGCGATCCAGGAATGGGCCACGCGCGTCGACTTCGTCCCCGTTCCGGCCGATTTCCACTGAGCGACCCGTGCCGTCTCGGCAGAACAGGAGGCTTCCATGAGCGACGATCCGTATGTGCAATGCGGTGATGTCCGTATTCCCCTCGCCGATGTCAAGGAGCATGCCGCCCGGCTGGCCACCGGGATGCATCGAGCCGGGATCCGGCATGGCGACCGGGTGGTCATCTACCTGCGCAATGAGATCGGCTTCCTGGAGCTCACCATGGCGACCGCCCTGATCGGGGCCGCCCCGGTGCCGGTCAACTGGCACTGGACCGGTGACGACCTGAAGCACGTGTTGCACAACAGCGGGGCGACACTCGCCGTCGGGCATACCGATCTTATTCCTCATCTCGAATCGCAGGGCCCAGAAGGGCTCATGCTCGTGGAGGCGGAGGTCCCAGAAGCGGTCCGCGATGCGTACGGCCTGGGCGAACAGCCGCTCACAGGGCATCACGCGGTCCTCTCCGACTGGTATCGGCAGGAGCCGTGGTCGGAGCCGGCGCCGCCCGCGCCGATGAGCGTCATCTACACCTCCGGTACCACCGGTCTGGCGAAGGGGGTGTTGCGGGATCCGATCGCACCGGATGTGCTCCCCACCACCCTGAAAAGCATCGCGGAGCTCTACCACCTGCGGACCGCGGAGACGACGATCGTCCCGGCTCCGCTCTACCACTCGGCACCCAATGTGTATACGAGCTTCGCCGCGGCGTTGGGGATGTCGATCGTGATCATGCCGCGCTTCGACGCGGAGGGCTTCCTTCGATCAGTCCAAGAGCATCAGGTCAACACCGCTCACATGGTGCCGACGATGTTCAGGAGGCTGTTGCAGCTCCCGGAGTCGACGCGTGCGCGGTACTCGACGGCCTCTCTGCACTCATTGGTCGTGGCCGGAGCCCCGTGCCCTCCGGACCTGAAAGAAGCCGTGATCGCCTGGCTCGGGCCGATCGTCCACGAGTACTACGGCGGCTCCGAGATCGGCGCGTGGACGGCATGCGACGCCCAGGAGGCGCTCGCCCGGCCGGGAACGGTCGGCAAGCCGATCCTGGACGCCGACATCAAGGTCCTGGACGAGTCGGGCCGGAGCGTGCCGCCGAACACCGACGGCATCATCTACGGCAGGACCTTCACCGGATGGCCGGACTTCACCTATATCGATGACGACGAGAAACGTCGTCGCATGGAGTCCGACGGCTATCTCACCCTGGGCGACATCGGCCGCCTCGACGACGACGGATACCTCTACCTGACCGATCGGCTCAACGACATGGTGGTCTCGGGGGGAGTCAACATCTACCCGGCCGAGATCGAAGCATGTCTGTCGACCATGCCGGCGGTGGCCGATGCCGCCGTCTTCGGCGTGTCCGACCCCGAGATGGGGGAGGCACTCGTCGCCCATGTCCAGGTCCTGCCCGGAGCCCGGATCGACGCCGAGGCCGTCCGCGCTCATGTCGCCGAGCATCTGGCGCGCTACAAGGTCCCACGCGAGGTCGTCATCGTCGATGAGCTCCCCCGCGAGGACACCGGCAAGCTCTTCAAACGCAGGCTCAAGGAGCAGTACGGGAAGAAGGAGGCGAGCGCATGAGCACCCCCTCTGTGCGATACGAGAAGCCCGAGTCCGGCATCGCCCGGATCGTCCTCAATCGCCCACAACAGCGCAATGCACAGAACACCCAGCTCCTGTACGAGCTGGACGCGGCATTCATGGAGGCCGCACAGGACACGGAGGTGAAGGTCATCATCCTCTCCGCGGAGGGGCCGGACTTCTCCTCGGGCCATGACGTCCGCGAGGAGCATCCGATGCCGCCGGGGCCTCCGGTGGCATCGCTTGAGGGCGGCTTCGCCGCCGACGGCGTCGAAGGACGCCACGCCTTCGAATGCGAGGTCTACCTGGGGATGTGCCGACGGTGGAGGGACCTGCCCAAGCCGACGATCGCTCAGGTACAGGGCCGTTGCATCGCCGGAGGTCTGATGCTGATCTGGCCCATGGACCTCATCGTCGCCGGCGAGTCCGCGCTGTTCTCCGATCCCGTCGTCGCGTTCGGGTTGAACGGGGGTGAGTACTTCGCCCACGGATGGGAGGTCGGCCCCCGTAGGGCCAAGGAGATGCTCTTCACCGGAGAGCCCATGACCGCAACGGACGCGTACCGGCTCGGCATGGTGAATCGTGTCGTGCCCGATGAGCAGCTTGCCGGTGTCGCGCTGAGCCTGGCCCGCAAGATCAGAGCCATGCCGGCATACGGGCTCCGGCTCGCGAAGGCCAGTGTGAACGCGGGTGTCAAGGCCCAGGGCCTCGACAGCGCTCTCGATTCGGCCTTCGGGCTGCACCTCACCGGCCACGCGAATAACTTCCACCGGCACGACGGCCTGATAGATCCGGAGGGTCTGCAGGTGATCCGTGCCCTCGCGAGCAGCCGTCCGACCGGGGAGGACAGCCGATGAATCACGACTCTCAGAGCGCCGTCGACGAATGGTTGTCGGTCTACGGCGTTGAGGACGCCGATGCCGCGGAGCTGCTGTGCGACCGGCACGATCCACGCGCGGTCGCGTTCACCTTCGTCCGTCCGGGAGACGACGGGCGCATCTGCGATGTGCAGACGCTGCGTTTCGGTGAGCTGGCCGATGAGTCGCGAAGACTCGCGACCGTGCTCCACCGGAGGGGCGTCTCACCGGGGGACCGCGTGCCCGTCTTGCTGACCAAGCGGAGGGAGCTCATCGTGGCGCTGCTGGCCCTGTGGAGGCTCGGTGCGGTGCATGTGCCGTTGTTCACCGCCTTCGCGACCGGGGCGGTCGAACTGCGCGTCCGGGCCTCCGGAGCATCGCTGGTCATCACCGAGCCGTCGCAGCTGGCCAAGATCGAGCCACTGGACGCCGTCGAGACGCTGGTGGTTGGCGAGGAACTGGACCGGCTCGTCGCGGAGAGCGGCCCCTGGCAAGACACCGTCTCGATCGGTGGTGACGGCATCCTCGTCCAGCTGTACACCAGCGGCACGACGGGACCCCCCAAGGGAGTTCCGGTGCCGCTGCGAGCGCTCGCTTCCTTCTGTAGCTACATGCACTACTCGGTGGACCTTCGTGGCCACGATGTCTATTGGAACGCCGCCGATCCCGGATGGGCCTACGGGCTCTACTACGCGGTGATCGCACCGCTGGCACTCGGGCGGGCGTCCGTCCTCGTCGACGCTCCGTTCAGCCCGAAGACCACGCATAAGGTGATCAGTGAGCTCGGGGTGACCAACTTCTGCGCCGCCCCGACGGTGTATCGGGCGCTGAGCAGATCGGGCCTGTTCGAGGGCAACCGGAGCCTTGCCCTGCGATGCGCCTCGTCGGCAGGAGAGCCCCTCACTCCTGATGTCCTCGAATGGTCGGCGACGGCCCTGGGCACAGAGGTCCGCGACCACTACGGGCAGACGGAGCTCGGGATGGTGATCTGCCACCACGCTCATCCGGATCTCCGCGAGCCGCCCGAGCCGGGTTCCATGGGACGGCCCCTGCCGGGGTTCGCTATGGGCATCGTGGACGGGGAGATCGCCGTCGACGTGCCCGCCAGCCCGCTGATGTGGTTCACCGGATATCAGGATGACCCGGAGAAGACCGCGGAGCGGTTCGACGAGGACGGGCGCTGGTACCGCACGTCGGACATGGGGCGCCGGGATGACGACGGCCGCTACTACTTCACCGCGCGCAACGACGACGTGATCCTCGCCGCGGGTTACCGGATCGGCCCGTTCGACGTCGAGAGCGTACTGAGCACGCATCCCGCCGTCGCGGACGTGGCCGTTGTCGGCCGACCCGATCCGGAGGGGATCCGCGGGGAGGTCGTGGAGGCCTTCGTCGTCCTCACTCCCGGGACGCAGGCGTCCGCCGAGCTTGAGCACGAACTGCGGTCCATGGTGCGCGAACAGTACTCCAAGCACGCCTACCCTCGTACGATCCATGTGGTCGAGGAGCTGCCGAAGACCCCCAGCGGGAAGGTGCAGCGGTATCTGCTGCGTCGGCGTCAGGCTTGAGGGAAGCGAGCAGTCCAGATGAGAATGCCCTCGTACGGCTCAGCTGTCGTGACGCGGTCCGCCGGGCAACGAGTCCGCCTGGCATGACGTCCACGGGGGATCCGGTGAGCGTCCTCGCGGCCGCCGAGTGACGCTCGTCTTCGGGCGCGATCTGATCAGCCGATCGTCACCGTGACCTCGGGGGTGGTCTCCTCGCCACCGGCGACGATCATCCGGAACTTCCGTTCGCCGGTGCGGGATGTGTAGACGACGGTCTCGAAGCGTCCCTCGGCATCGACGGTCGTCGTGACCGGGAAATCGTCCCACGGTCCGTCGCCGTCGCGCACCTGGACCTGCAAGGTGGTGCCCTCATCGACTCCGGGCATGAGGCCGTTGAGACCGAATCGCTGACCCGGGGGGACCTGATCGCGCTCGGCGAACAGCTGCGGTTCGGGTGTGGCGGGCTCCTCCTCGTCGGTCTCTTCCGGCTCCTCCGTCGGGGTCTCCTCCTCGGTGGGGGTCGGGCTGGGCTCGGCCGTCAACGGCGGAAGATCGGCACCGGTGATGCCGGTCGCGGTGAACACGGTGGCCCCGAGCAACCCGAAGGCGATGCCGATCGCGGCCCCGACGACCGCCATCCAGGTGATGGCGCGCACGGCGGGCTGCTTGACCTCGTGGAGGTCGATCTGATCATCGTCCACGGCATGATTCTACGGTGCGAAGCCCTATGGGCATGCCCTCGCCCGCGCGTTCCGTGCGTCGCGTCCCGCCACCCGGCACTACCATGGCCAGATGGCTGCGCGCACGGTCCCCGAGGATCCTGACCTGCATTGCGAGGTGATCCACGGATATCGCCGCGTCTATCGGCGTCGCGGGACCGGCCCGGTACTGCTCCTCCTCCACGGTCTCGGCTGCGATTCCACCACCTGGGCACCCATCATGGACCGGTTGGCCGAGCACTTCACGGTCATCGCCCCGGACCTGCTCGGGCACGGCGACTCCGACAAACCCGATGCGGACTACTCGCTCGGCGGCTACGCCAACGGCATGCGCGACCTGCTCACCGTCCTCGGCATCGACAAGGTGACCGTCGTCGGGCACAGCTTCGGGGGAGGGGTGGCGATGCAGTTCGCCTACCAGTTTCCCGAGCGCACCGAGCGCGTCGTGCTGGTGGCTCCCGGTGGCCTGGGGCGCGATGTCACGCCGCTTATCCGGATGCTGACACTGCCGGGCTCCTCCGCGGCGCTCTCGGTGGCGACGGCACGCCCCTGGCGACGGCCGGTCGCCGATGTCATGCGGACCCTGTCACGTCTACCGGGGCCGCTGTTCCGCGACCTGGGCGAGGTGGCGGACATCTACGTCAAGCTCGCCGATCCGGGGCAGCGCAAGGCCGTGCTGCGGTTGAGCAGCACGGTGATGGACTGGCGCGGGCAGTACGTGACGATGACCGACCGCGCCTATCTCGCCCGGCTCATGCCCGTGTTGGTCGTTTGGGGAGCGCAGGATCATGTGATCCCGGTCGAGCACGCCGAGAACGCGCCCGCCCTCGTCAACTCCGAGGTACGGGTCTTCGAGCACTCGGGGCACTTCCCGCATCGCGACGAGCCCGAGCGGTTCAGTGACCTCGTCATCGAGTTCTGCGCCGCCAAGCCCCCGGCTCAGTATCACCGGGGGCGTTGGCGTGCATTGCTGCGTCGGGGCGATCAGTTCGCCTTGGACACGGTTCCCCGTGAGTCGTCCGGGTCCGCCGTCAGCTGAATCTTGTGATGGCGTTGTCGCCAGAACCCGTTGCCCGTGGCCCAGCCGCCGATCGCGACCGAGAGCCAGCCGATCAGGATGCCGCCGACATCGTCGGCGAGGTAGTGCCAGCCGAAGTAGATCGTGGCGAGGACGGTCAGCGCGAAGTAGACCCAGCCCAGGGCCTGGATGAAGCGGCTCTGGTCGGTGCGCTGGAAGAACAGCGCAGCGGTGAAGGTGACGGACACGTGCAGAGAGGCGAAGCCGGCGATGCCGTAGATGAACTGTCCGCTCGGATCTTCCTTGAAGGCAGAGGCGTTGCGGAAGAGACTCTGCTGCAGCGCCGTGACCCCCGATTCCTCCAGGTCGGTGAAGAACTGGGGCTGGAAGAATGCCGGTCCGAGTGAAGGCCAGATGTAGTAGCTGACGGTGCCCAGGATCCAGTTCAGCGCGAGGGCGGTGGCGTACCAGGCGCCCAGGGACACGTCCCGGTTCAGCACCAAGAAGGCGCCGAGGGTGATCGGGATCAGCATCAGATACGTCAGATAGATGAAGGACAGGACCTGTGCGTTGAAGCCGGTGCCGAGCAGCTGGTGCAGCAACTCGCCGGGTTGGTGGCCGAAGGTGACCCAGTAGTCCCACTCGGCGAACATCCGGTCGTAGAGCACACCCTCGCGCAGCACCGGAAGATAGCTCTTCAGGTTGCGGTAGCAGACGTAGCAGACGTAGAAGACGAGCAGACCGGAGGCGATGTGGACCACGCGGCCCCAGGTCCATTCGTAGCGAATCACATCGGCGATGCCGGGGACGATCTTCTTGATGCCGCGGCGCTTGATGGCCATGGGGATGACGCCGACGGCGAAGAAGGCCAGGGCCATCAGCGGTAGACGCACGTAGGCCGGTCCGAGGAATCCCTCGGGATCGCGTAGCGGAACGCCCAGGTGGCTGGACATGATGAGCGTGAAGATGCCGACGACGAGGGCCAAGGCGGCACCGAAGGTGTAAGGCCAGCGACGCAAGAAGTCCCAAGTTCGTCCGAGCATGGGGAACAGTCTAGGGGGACTGTTCTAGGGCGGCTTCAGCGCGATACGCACGATGACGGGCCGCGGCGATGTGCCGCGGCCCGTCATCGGGGATGTCGCCGGTCAGGCGTCGGCGCCCTCCTGGGGGACACCGGCCATCGCGCTCGGATCGTCGAGCTGGAAGCGCTCGTACGCCTCGCGGGCGACCTTGACCTCGATCTCACCCTGGGCGGCGAGCTCGGCGAGCACCGCGACTACGATCGACTCGGCGTCGATCTGGAAAAAGCGCCGGGCCGCGGCACGTGTGTCGGCGAAGCCGAATCCATCGGCCCCGAGCGACTGCCAGGGTCCGGGGACCCAGCGGGCGATCTGGTCCTGCACGGAGCGCATGTAGTCGCTGACGCCCACCGACACGATCTGCGGGTCCTCGGACAGGGCCCGGGTGATGTAGGGGACCTCGCGCTCCTCGCCGAGGTGGTTGAAGTTGCGCACCTCGGTCTCGTGGCCGTCGCGGGCGAGCTGGTTCCAGGACGTGACCGACCAGACATCGGCGGCCACGTCGTACTCCTCGGCGAGGATCTCCTGCGCCTGTAGAGCCCACGGGACCGAGACTCCTGAGGCGAGGATGCGCGCACGGGCCTGGCCGCTCTCCGCCTTGCGGTAACGGTAGGCGCCCTTCAGCACCCCGTCGACGTCGAGATCCTCCGGCTCGGCCGGCTGGCTGATGGGCTCGTTGTAGACCGTCAAGTAATAGATGACGTTCTCCGCATCGGCACCGTACATTCGCCGCAGGCCGTCCTCGACGATGTGGCTGATCTCGAAGGCAAAGGCCGGGTCGTAGTGCTCGACGGCCGGATTGGTGCTCGCCAGCAGCGGCGAGTGCCCGTCCGCATGCTGCAGTCCCTCACCGGTCAACGTCGTGCGGCCGGCCGTGGCGCCCACGAGGAAGCCGCGCGACATCTGGTCGGCCATCGCCCAGATCGAGTCGCCGGTGCGCTGGAAACCGAACATGGAGTAGAACATGTAGACCGGGATCATCGGCTCGCCGTGCGTGGCATAGGCGCTGCCGGCGGCGATCGCCGAGCCCATCGCGCCGGCCTCGCTGATGCCCTCGTGCAGCAGCTGACCGGACTCGGACTCCTTGTAGGCCAGCAGCAGTTTGCGGTCGACCGACTGATAGGTCTGGCCCTGCGGGCTGTAGATCTTGTTCGAGGGGAACATCGAGTCCATGCCGAACGTGCGGTACTCGTCCGGGGCGATCGGCACGATGCGCGGGCCGATGTTCTTGTCCTTCATCAGATCGCGCAGCAGACGTACGAAGGCCATCGTGGTGGCGATCTGCTGCTTGCCCGAGCCCTTCTTGAGCTCGCCGTAGAACTTCTTGTCGGGCAGCTCCAGGTCGGTGCCACGGATGACGCGCTTGGGCAGCGAGCCGCCCAGCTGCTTGCGACGTTCGAGCATGTACTGGATGTCGTCGCTGTCCTTACCCGGATGGTAGAAGGGCGCGATATCGCTGGAGTCGATCTGCTCGTCGGTGACCGGGATGTGCAGCCGGTCACGGAAGTTCTTCAGATCGTCCTTGGTCAGCTTCTTCATCTGGTGGGTGGCGTTGCGTGCCTGGAAGGACTCCAGCAGCCATCCCTTGACGGTGTGCGCCAGGATCACGGTCGGCTGACCGGTGTGCTTGCGTGCCGCGTCGAAGGCCGCATACACCTTGCGATAGTCGTGGCCGCCGCGTGGCAGCTTCTCGATGTCCTCATCGGTCAGGTGCTCGACCATCTTCAGCAGCTGCGGATCGGCACCGAAGAAGTGCTCGCGGTTGTAGGCACCGGACTCGACCGAGAGGGTCTGGAACTCGCCATCGGGCGTGCGATTCATCTGGTTGACGAGGACGCCGTCGGTGTCTTTGGCCAGGAGGTCGTCCCACTGACGCCCCCAGACGACCTTGATGACATTCCAGCCGGCGCCGAGGAACATCGACTCCAGTTCCTGGATGACCTTGCCGTTGCCGCGGACCGGGCCGTCGAGCTGCTGCAGATTGCAGTTGATGACGAAGGTGAGGTTGTCGAGCTGCTCGCGCGCCGCGACGCCGATCGCGCCGAGAGACTCCGGCTCACCCATCTCGCCATCGCCGAGGAAGGTCCAGACATGCTGCTCGCTGGTGTCCTTGATGCCGCGGTTCTGCAGGTAGCGGTTGAACCGCGCCTGGTAGATCGAGTTGATCGCGGCGAGACCCATCGAGACGGTGGGGAACTCCCAGTAATTCGGCATGAGCCGGGGGTGGGGATATGAGGACAGGCCGTTGCCGAAGCCGTGCGAGTGCTCCTGACGGAAGCGGTCGAGCTGCTGCTCGCTGAACCGGCCCTCGAGGAAGGAGCGGGCGTAGATGCCGGGGGCGGCGTGGCCCTGGTAGAAGATCTGATCGCCACCGCCGGGATGGTCCTTGCCGCGGAAGAAGTGGTTGAAGCCGACCTCGTACAGACTGGCCGCGGACTGGTAGGTCGCGATGTGGCCGCCGACGCCGAGTCCCGGCCGGTTGGCGCGCGACACCATGACGGCGGCGTTCCACCGGATATAGGAACGGATGCGTCGTTCGATGTCCTCGTCGCCGGGGAATTCGGGCTCACGCTCCGGCGGGATCGTGTTGATGTAGTCGGTGCTGCGCAGTGCGGGCACGCCCACGTTCTTCTCGCGAGCGCGCTCCAGCAGACGCAACATCACGTAGCGAGCACGTTCGCGTCCACGGTCGTCGACCATCGCATCGAGCGAGTCGACCCACTCGCGGGTCTCCTCCGAATCGATGTCGGGCAGCTGGGTCGGCATACCCTCGTGGATGATGGGCGGACGTTCAGAGCCGGATTGCGGCATGGAAAGCTCCCTTGGGTGTCGGGTGGACTTCTCCATCATTCCACTTCGTCTCCGCTAGTGTGAGACCGGCAGCACTCTCGGAGTACCTACTTTTCGGTAGGTTTTCCGCCATCAACCACGAGGAGGAACGGGTGGACGCCGGCAAGATGGGATTCGCCCCCGACACGGTGATTCAAGAGCTCGGGTGGGACGAGGACGTCGACGACGACCTCCGCGGTGCGATCGCGAAGCACACGGGCAATGAGCTGGTCGACGGTGATGTCGGCGAGGTGGTCGACGGGGTGATCCTGTGGTGGCGCGACGGCGACGGCGATCTCGCCGAGGGCCTCATGGACGCCCTGCAGGACGTCGCCGAAGGCGGCTTCGTCTGGTTGCTGACCCCCAAGGTGGGTCGTGAGGGCCATGTGAGTGGCGCGGATGTCGGTGAGGCCGCTCCGATCGCGGGGCTGTCGGTCACCACGACCTCCCCCGCCGGAGAGGACTGGGCCGTCACCAAGCTCTCCACGCACCGGCGCTGAAGCGTGTGCCCGCTAGGCTCGTCGTCATGACCATCGAGATCGGCCAGCAGGCCCCGGACTTCACTCTCAAGAACCAGCACGGCGAGGATGTGTCGCTCGCCGACCTGCGCGGCACGCCGGTCGCGCTCGTCTTCTATCCCTTCGCTTTCAGCGGCATCTGCACGGGGGAGCTGTGCGAGTTGCGGGACAATCTCGCGGTGTTCTCCGATGCGGGCGTGGAGCTGCTCGCCGTGTCGTGCGATCCGATGTTCTCCCTGCGTGCTTATGCCGAACAGGACGGCTACCAGTTCTCCTTGCTGAGCGATTTCTGGCCGCACGGCGAGGTCACGAAGTCCTACGGCATCTTCAACGAGGATCTCGGGTGCGCCCTGCGAGGCACCTATCTCATCGATGCCGAGGGTGTCGTGCGCTGGAAGGTCGAGAATCAGATCGGCGAGGCTCGCGATCTGTCGGGTTACCGCGAGGCCGTGGCCGATCTCATCGGCTGAGAATGCCCTCAATCTTGTGAATTCCGCCACCAGGGCGAAGGAACATCTGCTTTGATGGACTGACCGTGCCGCCAGGGACCCGAGACCCTGGCGGCACGGCTTCGTTCTCGGCGCAGCCGGCGGTGACGGCAGCCCATCAACCTCACCTCGTGCCGGGCGGACCGGTGGCGGTACGTCGCCAACCTGATCAGGCGGTCGGAGAGGTTGACGGTCCACCGCCGGTACGGGGTGCGCTATCGTTGCGACCCGACCGTCAGGTCGCTCGGGCGAATAGCTCAGTTGGTTAGAGCATCCGGTTTACACCCGGAAGGCCGGGGGTTCGAGTCCCTCTTCGCCCACCGAGCGCCAGCGAGGTGCGCGAAGAGGGACGAGGACCCCCCGCAGGGTGGGGGTGCCCCCTGCTCGGAGCTCTGCGGAGAGCTTGGGGGAGTCGAGTCCCTCTTCGCCCACCGAGCGCCAGCGAGGTGCGCGAAGAGGGGCGAGGACCCCCGCAGGGTGGGGGGAGCGGTACGTGGTCAACCTCATCGGACCGGTGAGGTTGACGATCGACCGCCGAGCGGCCGTCCCAGCGGCGCGCACCATCTTCCTCACGACGAGGCCGGCCGCGCGCCACGCTGCAATCGGGAGATCGTCTAGATCGATCACTGCCGCGTCCATCACCATCGCCGACGGGGCGGTCGCGAACTGACCGGCTCGCGGTATCCCTCGCGGAACCGCCATCGATGCCATGATGGGAAGCATGGAGGTGCTGAGCAGTCGGGCCCTGTTGCGACCGGTCGATCTCGAGCGCAGTCGCGTGTTCTATCGCGACACCCTCGGGCTCGCGATACACCGCGAGTTCGGTCCGCCCGAGTCCCCGGGCACCGTGTTCTTCTGTGGTAACGGTCTGCTGGAGGTCTCCGGTCGCGCGGACGAGCGAGGATCATCACCGGTCGAACTGTGGTTGCAGGTCCGCAATGTCGCTGTCGAGTACGACCGTCTCATCGCGACGGGAGTGACGGCACTGAGGGAGCCGCGCACCGAAGCGTGGGGGCTCATCGAGGCATGGATCGCCGATCCCGACGGCATCCGGATCGTGCTCGTCGAGGTGCCTCGGGACCATCCGCTGCGACGCGATCAGCGCTGATCGTCGGCACTACGGTCGGCGAGCAGCCTGGTAGACCCACGCCGGCCGCGCCTCCGCGGCGCGCCCGTCCAGCCAGTCGAGATCCCATCCCGACACATCGGCTGTCGTTCTCGCGGCGATCAACTCATCGAAGGTCTCGGGCATGTGCTCATTCTCGCGTCCGGCGATCGGCGGCGAGCACGCCGTAGACGAGCGTGTCGGTCCACTCGCCCTTGCTCCACCAGTCCTGTCGCAGATGCGCCTCTCGCTGCATGCCGGCGCGCTCGGCCAATCGGGCCGATGCCCCATTGCGTGCGTCCATCTGTGCCGTCACGCGGTGGAGCCGGTAGTGGTGGATCGCCAGGTCGAGCACCCGGTTGACCGCCTCGAGCGCGTAGCCCCGACCGCTGTGCTCAGGATCGAGTATCCAGCCGATCTCGGCGATCCCGCGGGCCGGATCGGTCAGCCAGAGCGCGATATCGCCGATCGGGGAGGAATCGAGCTCGATGACGAGGGCGAGTGCACCGGCGTCCGTCTCCAGGCCGCTCCTCGTGAGGCGCTCGCTCAGACGGGTCTCGGCCAGCTGCGCGGTCCACGGCGGATCGAGCAGGTAGCGGGCCACCTCGGGACGTTCGTAGAGGCGACGCAGCCACTCCACGTCGCCTGGTCGGTGCAGTCGCAGCGTGAGTCGCTCGCTCGTGAGGGGAAGGGTGGGTGTCGGTCGAGGCAGCCACCGCGTGTAGCGCACCGCCTCGATGCGCCGGCCAGAGGGGGCGGTGCTGATATTGCGGCCGGTCTCGGTGAAGCCAGCCTGCTCCAGCACCCGCTGAGAGGCGGTGTTGCCGGTGACGGTCCGCGCGGTCAGGCTGTGTAGTCCGCTGCGCCGCACGAGCCCGATCGCGAGATCGATCGCGGCGACGGAGCGCCCGGCTCCCCGGGCGTCCGGCCGCAGCCAGAAGCCGATCTCGGCGCCTTCGTCGGTCACATCGAAGATCACCAGGCTGCCGAGCAACCGGTCGTCCGAGGGATCGGCGATGGCGAGCACCGCGAGGTCGCCGCGTTCCAGGCCCCTGCGCGCAGCCCCTTCGATCATCGATCGGGCGGTGGTCGGCGTGTAGCGGGGCTCGGGGAGGTGGGCATAGCGGCGGACGGCCCGATCCTGCGTGCCCTCGGCATAGTCCTCGGCGTCCTCCGTTCTCAACGGGCGCAGTCGGACGCGATCATCGACGAGGGGGAGGAACGAGAGGTCCAGCATGAGTACTAAACTAACATCGTTCGAATAAGGGGGTGGTCATGAGCTACTGGGATCACGTGAAGCCGGTGCGTCGTGCGCGGGCAGTCGCCATCGACGACATGGCCCGTGCGGCGGGGGGACTGCTCGATGAAGGGGGCGTCCAAGCGCTCACCGTGCGCGCGCTGGCCGGCCGGATGGGAGTGGCCCCGGCGAGCCTGTACTCCCGCGTCGAGTCGGCCGACGACTTGCTCGATCTGGCGCTGGACCACACGCTCGCCCACGATGCCGACCTCCAGCGGCGCATGGAGGGCACGGACCTCATCGGCCTGTACCTCGCCTACTACCGTCACCTGCGTCGTCACCCCTGGGCGCCGCGGGTCATCGGCCTGCGGGCTCCGCGTGGTCCTGCCTATCTGCGGTTGTCCGAGAGGTTCTGTGCGCTCCTCGAGGATGACGGCGCGGCGGACCCCCTCACTACCGCCTATGCGATGTCGAATTTCGTCATCGGCAGTGCCATGACCGATCCGATCGTCGAGAGCGAGCGCGAGAGCCCCGTCGATGACGAGATCGCTCCGGTCTACGCACGCCTGCACGCGCGGCACGATCCGGACGCCGAGGCGATCGTCGACGCCGGGCTTCGGGCATTGCACGGCCTCCCGGTATGACGGAGGATGTGCTTTCAGGGTCGCCATAGTAACCCCGAAAGCACATCCTCTGTCGCGACCGGCGGGGCGATGAAGCGAGAACGCCGCCGGGACGAGTTCTCGTCCCGGCGGCGTTCCGTGGGTGGTGCTCAGGCCAGATCGAAGCGATCCAGCTCGGTGACCTTGCGCCACGCGGCGACGAAGTCGAGCACGAACTTCTCGTGCGCATCATCGCTCGCGTAGACCTCGGCGAGGGCGCGCAACTCGGAGTTCGAGCCGAACACCAGATCGGCGCGGGTACCGGTCCCGATGAGCTCACCGGCGGCATCGCGGCCCTCGAAGGCGTGCGAGCCGGAGTCGAGCGGTCTCCACGTCGAGCCCAGGTCGAGCAGATTGACGAAGAAGTCGTTCGTCAGCACCCCTGGCCGGTCGGTGAAGACACCGAGCGACGATCCGTCATAGGTCGCGCCCAGCGCCCGCAGGCCGCCCACGAGCACCGTGGTCTCCGGGGCGGTGAGGGTGAGCAGGTTCGCCCGGTCCAGCAGCAGATACTCCGCCGGCAGGTTCGCCTTGCCGCTGTCGTAATTGCGGAAGCCGTCGGCCACCGGCTCGAGATGGGAGAACAGGTCCACGTCGGTCTGCTCCTGGGTCGCGTCGACGCGACCAGGACGGAAGGGCACCGTCGTCTCGACACCGGCATCCCTCGCCGCCTTCTCGACCGCCGCATTGCCCGCGAGCACGATGAGATCGGCGAGCGAGACCCGCTTGCCACCGGGCTGCTCGGCGTTGAACGCCTCCTGGATGCCCTCGAGGGTGCTCAGCACGGTTGCCAGCTGGGCCGGGTTGTTGACGTCCCAGTCTTTCTGCGGTGCCAGACGGATGCGCGCGCCGTTGACGCCACCACGCTTGTCGCTGCCCCGGAAGGTCGAGGCCGCCGCCCAGGTGGTCGACACCAGCTGCTGCACCGTCAGGTCCGAGGCCAGTACCCGAGCCTTCAGCTCGCGGGCGTCGGCCTCATCGATCAGCTCGTGGTCGACGGTCGGGAGGGGATCCTGCCAGATGAGGTCCTCTGCCGGCACCTCGGGCCCGAGGTAACGCGACTTCGGACCCATGTCGCGGTGGGTCAGCTTGAACCAGGCACGTGCGAAGGCCTCGGCGAAGGCCTGCGGGTCCTCATGGAAGCGGCGCGAGATCTTCTCGTAGGCCGGGTCGAAGCGCAGCGACAGGTCGGTCGTGAGCATACGTGGCTCGCGCTTGCCGTCCGAATGCGCCATGGGCACCAGGCCGTCGCCCGCGCCGTTCTTAGGGCGCCACTGATGCGCGCCCGCGGGGCTCTGGAACAGCTCCCACTCATAGGCGAACAGGATGTGGAAGAACTCATTGTCCCAGCGGGTCGGGTGATAGGTCCAGGTCACCTCGAGGCCGCTGGTGATCTGGTCATCGCCCTTGCCGGTGCCATAGGTGTTCTTCCAGCCCAGACCCTGCTGCTCGATCGGAGCGGCCTCCGGGTCGGGCCCGATGTGGTCGTCGGGGGCCGCGCCGTGGGTCTTGCCGAAGGTGTGACCACCGGCGATGAGCGCGACGGTCTCCTCGTCGTTCATGCCCATGCGCGCGAAGGTCTCCCGGATGTCGTGCGCCGCGGCGATCGGATCCGGAACGCCTTCGGGGCCCTCGGGATTGACGTAGATGAGGCCCATGTGGGTCGCGGCGAGCGGCTTGTCGAGTTCGCGATCCCCGCTGAAGCGCTGATCGCTGCCGAGCCAGGTGGTCTCCGGGCCCCAGTAGACGTCATCGTCCGGCTCCCACACGTCCGGGCGCCCGCCCGCATAGCCGAAGGTCTCGAAGCCCATCGACTCCAGCGCGACATTGCCCGCCAGGATCATCAGATCGCCCCAGGAGAGCTTCTGCCCGTACTTCTTCTTGACCGGCCAGAGGATGCGGCGTGCCTTGTCCAGACCGACATTGTCCGGCCAGCTGTTGAGGGGCGCGAAGCGCTGCTGGCCGTGGCCACCGCCACCGCGGCCGTCGCCGAGACGGTAGGTACCAGCGCTGTGCCAGGCCATCCGGATGATGAGCGGACCGTAGTGGCCGAAGTCTGCCGGCCACCAGTCCTGTGAGGTGGTCAGGGTCTCGTGGATGTCGCGCTTGACCTCGGCGAGGTCGAGGCGACCGAAGGCCTCGGCGTAGTCGAAGTCGCGGTCGTAGGGATCGCGCTCCGCGGAGTTCTTGGCGAGGATCTTGATGTTCAGCCGGTTGGGCCACCAGTCGTGATTCGCCTCGCCCTGTGTGGGGTGGGGGAGGGCATCGTGCATGACGGGGCAGGCGCCCGCCGCTTCGGTCTCCTCGCCGGTGACGGTGGTGGACTCGGTCTCCTCGTCGGTGAGCGGTGGATCGACGTGATCGTTCATCTGGGCTTCCTTGATCTATGACGACTGGATGGGTGGAAATAGGGGCTCTCGCGAGCGATCAGGGCAGGGACCCCGGAACGTGACCTCGGCGGCACGTGGGGCGGTGCTTACGCCGCCAGTCTATCAAGACTTGAATTGTTCAAATCAAGCTGGTCGGCGGATCAGGCGGCGAGTGCTAGCGTCGTCGCGGCAACCTCGACGACAAGGGAGAACGCGTGTCGAACCGAACCAGGCTGGTGGCCGTACTGCTGGCCGCCCTGCTCGTACTGGGTGTCCTGCTGGCGGCCGTGCTGCCCCGCGGGGGCGACGACAACGACGGATCCGGGGGCGAGACCTCGGCTCAGTCGGCCGACCTCGACGGCATCCCCGATGTCGTCGCCACGGTCAATGGCGAGGACATCACCCACGACGAGTTCGTGTCGATCTATGAGCCGCAGTTCGAGCAGATGGCCGGCCAGGCGGAGATGTCCGGGGAGCCCGTCGATCAGGACCAGCTCAAGCAGGAGACCCTCGACCTGCTCATCGACAACCGCCTCCTCGTGCAGGAGGCTGAGGAGCGCGGCCTGACCGCCACGGACGAGGAGATCGACGAGCTCCTGGCGACCTATGCCACCAATAGCGGCGTGGAGTCCCCCGAGGAGTATCTCGCCCAGTTGGAGGAGCAGCAGGACCTCTCCGCCGAACAGGTACGTGCGCAGATCGCCGACGGCGTGACCGTCCAGTCTCTCGTCGATGACGAGATCGGCGATGCGCCCGCATCGGAGGAGGAGCTCCGCGAGCTCTACGATCAGGCGGTCGCCTCCCAAGGCGAGGGTGCCGAGCTCCCGCCCTTCGAGGAGGTCCGTGAGCAGCTCGAGGAGCAGGTCCGCAGCCAGAAGCAGCAGGAGACCTACCAGGCCCTCGTCGATGCCGCGCGCGAGGGCGCCGATATCGAGAGCAACCTCTGAGCCTGATTTGGGCGAGCGCCCCGGATCCCCGCCTACGGGGTCCGGGGCGCTCTGCGTTGGCGACTAGCTCCTGAGACTGTCTCAGGCCGGCCGTAGGAACCAGCTCGCGACATCGGAACGGCACCGCTGAGCCGCCCAGGCGGACAGGCCGAGGCCGACGAGACCCCAGGCGATCAGCGCGAGGGGCGCGCCGAGCGAGGCCGTGCCGGTCTGCTCCGCCCACAATCCCTCCAGCAGCGGGGTGAGCGGCGAGACCGTGTACAGCAGCCGCACACCGTCGCTCGCTGCCTCCGGCACCCGGACGCTCAAGGTGACGACGGCGGCGAGCAGGGCGATCGCCGCCGCACCGAGGCGGCCGACGGCGGCCGTGAGTCCCTGCCCGAGGGCGGTCAAGGCGAGGGTCCCGAGGACCGCCACGGCGGTGAAACGGACCGTGGAGGCGGCCCCGAGACCGTTCGAGAGGGCCAATGCGACGAGCGCCGCGGCCATCGCCACCACTGTGAGCGCGACGGTCGGCAGGAGACGGCTGCCGACGATTTGCCGCAGAGGAGAACCGGCGAGCAGATCCCCGCGTCCGAGGGGAGCGCGGAAGGACCACGCGAGAGCCGCCGCCGCGAGCGCGGCGATGACGACGGCCGATGGCACCGGGAGGGATGACGGAGCGATCCGATGGCTCGTGGCGCTCTCCGCGGTCACCGGCCGCGCCGCGACCTTGCTGAGCTGTTCGCGCTCGTCATCGGAATAGATCGGGAGCTGCCGGACCCCCTCGTCGAGGCCGTCCGCGAGTTCACGGCCCCCTGCCGCCAGCTGCTCGCTGCCGTCGGCGAGTTCGCCGCTCCCGGAGCGTGCCTGGCCGGCACCTTCTCGCAGATCGGCCGCTCCGTCGGCGGCGGCTCGGACGCCACCGGCGAGCTGGCCGGCGCCGCCGGCGAGCTCATCGGCTCCCGTTCGGGCGGATGCGGTGCCGTCCGCCAGCTGCCCGATGCCGGCCGTGAGCTGGGGAGCCTCGGCCGCGAGCCGGGCGGTGGCATCGCTCAGCTGCTGCAGTCCGGCGGCAAGCTGCCCGGTGCCGGCCGTGAGCTCGCCGACGCGTCCACGCGCTGCCTGGATCTCGGCGTTGACCTGTTCGGCCTCCGCGACGATGGAGTCGACCGTCGCGCAGACCTCGGCAGGAAGACCCGCGCCGACGCACTCGTTCGACCAGCCGACGATCAGATCCGTCAGGTGCTGCGCGATATCGAACAGCGGCGCGACGCTGTCGGCGATCTCCCGCACGCCGGCGTCCAGCTGTTCCGCGCCGGCCTTCAGCTCCTGCGCTCCCGCATCGAGCTGGGCCGTCTGCGCCGGCAGCTCGGCGGTGCGAGCGCGTAGCTCCTGGGCTCCGTCATCGAGCTCATCGAGGCCCCCGGCGAGCTGCGCCGACCCGGTCGCCGCCTGCGTTGCGCCATCGGCGAGTTGAGAGGTCCCATCGGCGAGCTCGCCCGCACCGCTCTCCAGCCGACCGATCCCGGCGGCGAGCTCAGCCGCGCCGTCGGCCAGGTCGCGTTGCCCGGCGGTGAGCGTCGTCGCCCCCTGCGCTGCCTCGGCGAGCGATCCCCGAAGGGTCCCGAGGGAGACGAGGATGTTATCGACGAAGGTCTCCGTGACCTGGGCATTGAGCGCGGCGAGGGCCGCATCGGTGACGGTCTGCGCGAGTTCGCCGGCGAGGGGGCTGACGGCATCGGAGGTCTGGATCCGCAGGTGCGCGTGCCGCACGTCGGCCGGGACTCCGGCGGGGGAGACGGCCGCGGCCGATGTGTCGGAGTCGATGATCAGGACGGCACCGTACGTACCGTCCTCCAGGCCGCTCTCGGCCTCCGTGCGGTTGGTGATCGTCCAGTCGAAGGCATCATCATCGGTCAACTCGGCGGCGAGCAGCCGGCCGACTGCGACGGGCTGCTCCGTGCCGTCATCGGCGGTGACCGAGACGATCTCGTCCTCGTTGACGACGGCGGCGCGCACACTGTCCGTGCCACCGGTGGCACCCGCACCGACGGCGGCCAGGGCGACCACGAGGGGCACGGCGAGGGCGATGATCAGCGCGACTCGAGGGCGATGGGCGTTCATACGGTCATCAACTCCGGCATCGGGTCGAGGGAGAGTGTGGCGACCCCGGCTGCTGAGAGAGCACCAGGGGCGACGGTAGCGACGAGAATCCGGTCGGCGGACAAGAGGTCGTGGCAGGCGTCCACGACGCGCAGGGCCTGGTCCTCGCCGAGATCGGCGAGGTCGATGACCATCAGGTGAGCCGACGACGCGGTGACCGCCAGGGCAGCGCGGACGGCGGGGCCGAGATCCGCGACCCGGTCGGTGAGATGCGGCACCGGGCCCAGGCCCCGGGCGGCGACCTCCGTCAACCGTGTCTCCGGGTCCGGGGCACCGAGTCCCCTCATCCAGGAACCGACGCTGCGACGACGACCGAGATCGGTCGCGGTGAGCAATGCGGACCGATGGCGAAGCCGGGCGGCGTCGAAGGGCAGCACGAGGTCGTCGATGCGCACGGTCCCGTCGGCTTGCGGTGCGCGTCCGGACAGGGTCAGAGCGACGAAGGCGCGCTCCCTCGCTGAGCCCTCGACCACCACACAGGATTCCGCGGTTCGCCACTGGTCGATGACGCGACCCGACGGCAGGGTCAACGACTCGATCGCCACCCGGCTGCCGTCCCCCGGCCAGTCCGCGCGAGCGACTCGCTCGTGGAGGGCCTCGCCTTCCACGTCCAGGCGAGGAAGCGAGCGGTCGAGGGCGGACGGGATCCACCAGGCTCGCGAGCCGAGCAGCTTCATGACGGCGGGCACCAGGATCATCCGGACGATGAAGGCGTCGACGAACACCCCGACCGCGAGGGCGAAGGCGATGGGCTTGACCATGGCGTCGCTCTCGGGGACGAAGGCGATGAACACGGCCAGCATCACGATCGCCGCCGCTGTCACGACCCGGCCGCTCGTCGCGAAGCCCGCCTCGATGGCACGATCCGCATCACCGTCTCGCGCGAACTCCTCCTTCATGCGCGAGACCAGGAAGAGCTCGTAGTCCATGGCCAGGCCGAAGAGTACGCCCATCAGCAGGATCGGCAGGAAGCTGATCACCGGGCCGAGGTGATCGACGCCGAGCAGATCGGCGGCCCATCCCCGGTCGAAGACCAGCACCACGGCTCCGAAGGACACCCCGACGCTGAGCAGATAGCCGAGGGCCGCCTTGACGGGCACCACGACGGAGCGGAACACGGTCGTCAGGAGCAGGAGGGTGAGCACCACGACGAAGGCGCCGAAGGGCAGCAGTGTGCTCGACAGCTGCTCGGAGACGTCGATCTCCATCGCGGTCTGCCCGGTCACGGCCGTGGCCACGCCGTAGTCGCGCTCGAATCGCGGACCCGCTTCGCGGAGCCGTTCGACGAGGTCGGCGGTCGCCGGATCGTCGGCGGCGGTGGACGGGAAGAACTGGACGACACCGGTGTCGGCGGTGGGATTGGGCGTGGACAGGGCCACGGTCTCGACACCGTCGAGAGACGCGACCTCCTCGCCCAACTGGTCCATCAGCCCGACCGGGTCGAGGGAGTCGATGATGTCCGCGGTCAGCAGGATGGGGCTGTTGAAGCCGGGGCCGAAGTGCTCGTCCACGAGATCGTAGGCGGCCCGTTCGGTGGAACCCTCCTCCGCCGTGCCGTTCCCGGGAAGGGCGAGTGCGAGATCGCGGCCCGGCAGCGCCAGCGCACCGAGGGCGAGCACAACGACCACCAGGGTCACCCAGGGCGCGGCCGTGACCGTGCGGACCCAGCGCCGGGCGATCGGCGCATCCCCGCGAGTATCGCGGCGCGGGCGGAGCCGGTCCCCGGCCAGTCCCATGAGCGCGGGGAGCAGCGTGATCGCGACGACGACCGCGATCGCGACCGAGGCCGAGGCGGTGACGCCCATCCAGGTCAGGAACGGGATGCGAGCGATCGCGAGTCCAGCGAGGGCGATGAGCGTCGTGATGCCGGCGAAGACCACGGCGGAGCCGCCGGTCGCCACCGCGCGGCCGCTCGCCTCGGCGGGATCCGCGCCGCGACCGAGCTCCTCGCGCTGACGGGAGACGATGAAGAGGGCGTAGTCGATCCCGACCGCGAGGCCGATCATCAGGGCGAGCAGTGGCGTCGGAGAGGCCAGATGGGTCACGGCCGTCAGCGCCCAGATGAGGCTCATCGTCACGCCGACGCCGATCAGTGCGGTGAGGACCGGCATGACGGCGGCTCGGCCGGAGCCGAGTGCGATCCAGAGCACGATGAAGGCCACGACGACACCGGTGGCCTCCATCCAGGTGATCGTCGGCCCGGTGTTCATGAAGGCGCCGCCGCCGAGCTCGACCTCCGCGCCGGCGGCTTCGAGCGGTTCGGTGGCCTCGCGGAGATCGGTCTTGACCTGGTCGGTGATATCGGAGGGACCACCGGAGAACTGCACCTGGATGATCGCGGCATCGCCGGCGGTGTTGATCGTGCCGTCCACCACATCGTCGAAAGGGGAGAGCGCGTCGTCGACCAGAGGCATCTCGTCCAGACGCTCGAGGGTCGCCTCGGCGGCCTCGCGGAGGGCCGGATCGTCGACCCGGCCGCCCTCCGGTGCGATGTAGACGATCTGTGCCGAGATGCCGGCGATCTGGGGGAAGGTCCGGGTGAGCGTGTCGAGGGCTTCCTGTCCCTCGGTGCCCGGCAGCGTGAAGTCATCGTGGGTGCCCTCGCCGACTGCGGCGGCGAGGCCCCCGGCAGCTGCGAGCACCACGACCCAGCCGGCGATGACGCGCCCGGCGTGGCGGTGGCACCAGCGGCCGAGAGAGTAGAGGGCAGCGGACATGCCTCGACGATACATATCTGTATCGAATGCGTCCATGTATCGGAACGGCCCTCCATGTGTCCTTGCGCACAGTCGGTGGTTCACCGGCAGAGGGCTCGCCGGGGGCAGGCGGTGGCCTGCCGGGCGGCTACGCTCGTCTTGCCGCGGAGACGCACCGTGCCCGGGGCAGTGGGAAGGGGAGCACCTCATGGCGGTTCACGACGGCACCCGACGTCGGGCCACGACCCGTGCGCGTCTGTTGGACGCCGCCCGGGAGGTCCTGGCGGAGACGGGAATCCAGGGTGCGACCGTCGAGCAGATCTGCGAGCGCGCCGGGTTCACCCGCGGTGCCTTCTACTCCAACTACGACTCCAAGGACGAGCTGGTCGTCGACCTGTTCAACCGTGAGAAGGAGCGGATGGTGCAGGCCCTGCGCGGAGCGGTCGACGATGAGCTGCGGCACGGTGATCTCGGTTCCATCGCCCAGGTGCTGGAGCGCTTCACCGCGGTCGAGCCGATCGACCGCACGTGGTTCCTCGTGCATCACGAGTTCGTCATCCACGCCGTGCGGCACCGGCGGATCGCGGACGCCTATGTGGAGCTGTGGGAGCAGACCCACGAGGAGTTCGCCGAGATCATCGCGATGGCATGCGAGGGTCTCGGACGCCGTCTGACCATCGATCTGCGGGCAGCCACCCGCCTGGTGCTCGGTCTGTTCGACACCTCGTTGCGCGATACCTTCGTCCGCGATGACGCGCCCGTGGCGGATCTGAGCATCCTTCAGGAGCAGATCCCCGCACTCGTCCAGTCGCTCAGCGAACCCCTCTGAGCCTCCGGCTCCCAGATGTGGCTGGTTGTGGCCGTCGGGAAGCGGGTGAGACGGGCCATAACCGGCCACAAGCCGGATGGAGTCGGGTGGGGACCAGATGGCGAGATGGGGCCACCCGGACGTCGCCTAGAGTGGCCGCGTGCCTACTCTGCGAGAAGTCGTCGCCGTCCTCGACCAGCTCTATGATCCGTCGTGGGCGGACGACTGGGACGCCGTCGGCACCGTCGCCGGCGACCCGGAGGCGGAGATCAGCACCATCCTGTTCGCCGTCGATCCGGTCCAGGCGGTCGCCGACGAGGCCGTGCTCGTGGGAGCCGATCTCATCGTCACGCATCACCCGCTCTACCTGAAGGGCACCACGTCCGTCGCCGCGACCGACCCCAAGGGGCGCGTGATTCACACGCTGCTCAGCAACGGCATCGCGCTGCACACATGCCACACCAATGCCGACTCACCGCCCCTCGGCGTGTCCGAGGCGATGGCCGAGGCGATCGGTCTGGGCGACATCCGTCCCCTCGAGGACGATCTCGACCCAGGGCCGGACAAGTGGGTGGTCTTCGTCCCGGTCGACGTCGCCGACGAGGTCGCCGCCGCGATGCACGATGCCGGAGCCGGGCGCATCGGCGACTACGACCGTGCTCAGTTCCAGTCGCGGGGCATGGGATCCTTCCGCCCTCTCGACGGCGCGACGCCGGCGATCGGCGAGGTCGGCGCGGTCGAGTACGTCGATGAGGTCCGTATCGAGATGGTGGCTCCGCGACGGCTCCGCGAGCAGGTGCGCCGAGCGATGACGGAGGCCCACCCCTATGAGGAGGTCGCCTACGACCTCATCGAGACGGCAGCGTCGCCCAGCGACCGGGGGAGCGGGCGCATCGGCGTCATCGCCGAGCCGGTGACCTTGTGGACCTTCGCCGAGCAGGTCAAGGCTGCGCTCCCGCGTCACTCGGGAGCCACCCGCATCGCCGGCGAACTGGACCGGGAGGTGCGCACGGTCGCCCTTTGCGGAGGATCGGGCGATTTTCTGTTGGCGCGGGCCGATGCCGTGGGAGCCGATGTATACGTCACCTCGGACCTGCGTCATCACCCCGTGAGCGAGCATTCCGAGCGCCCGGGGGCATGCGCGGTGATCGATGTGCCGCACTGGGCGGCCGAATGGACCTGGCTGCCGGTGGCCGCGCGCGAGGTTCGAGCCCGTTTGGGCGGTACGGTGGAGACCCACGTCTCGACCATCGTGACTGATCCGTGGTCCGCCACGCTGAGCTGAGGAGCACCCGCTGAAAGCTGAACCGTCCGCCCAGCAGACCTTGCTCGATCTGCAGGCCAAGGACTCTGTCATCGCCCAGTTGAACCATCGCCGGGTCGCGCTGCCCGAGAACGCCCGCATCGGCGAGCTCGAAGCGGAGATCGCGACCCTCGACGGCCGCCGGATCGAGGCCTCCACGCGGGTATCCGATCTCGAACGCGAGCAGAAGCAGGCCGACCAAGACGTGGAGCTCGTCAAGACCCGCCGGGCCCGCAATGAGGAGCGGCTGAACTCCGGTGCCGTGACCAATCCCAAGGACCTCGAGAGCCTGCAGCATGAGATCGTCGCGCTCGACCGGCGGATCGGCACCCTCGAGGACGCCGAGCTCGAGGTCATGGAGTCGCTCGAGGAGGCCCAGGGTCAGTTCGACGAGGTCGTCGCCGCACTCGATGAGCTGCGAGCGCAGCATGACGAGGTCGCCGCGCGACGCGACGCGGCGCTCGCGGAGATCGACGCCGAGCTGTCGGATGCTGAGGCGGGGCGAGGCGCCCTCGCCGCCCGGGTACCCGATGACTTGCTCGCGTTGTACGAGAAGCTGCGGGCCAACCAGGGCGGGGTCGGCGCCGCGTTGCTGCGCGCCAAGCGCTGCGAGGGATGCCGTCTGGAGCTCAACGGCGCCGACCTGCGTGAGCTGTCGCAGGCCCCGGACGATGAAGTGCTGCGCTGCCCCGAGTGCAGCCGCATCCTGGTGCGCACCTCCGAGTCGGGGTTGTGACCGGCGAGGTCGACACCGCCCAGCAGGCGCCGGCCCAGGGATGGGGATCGGCGTCCACCCGGGCCACGACGCTGATCCTGGTGCGGCACGGAGTCACGAGCTTGACGGAGCGCAAGGCGTTCAGCGGCAGCGGGGGTGACGATCCCGAGCTGACCGAGGCAGGACATGCGCAGGCGCGACGCGCGGCCGATTGGCTCGCCGACAGGGGAGATGTCAGCGCCGTCGTGAGTTCGCCTCTGCGGCGGACGCGGCAGACGGCCGGTCACCTGGCCGAACGGCTCGGGGTCGAGCCCTCGGTCGACGACGGGGTGAACGAGACCTCCTTCGGGGACTGGGACGGTCACACCTTCGCCGAGATCCGCGAGCGCTGGCCCGAGGAGCTGTCCTCGTGGCTCGCGTCGACGGCGGTGGCGCCGCCCGGCGGCGAGTCCTTCGATGTCGTGGCCGCGCGCGTACGGGGGGCGCGGGAGGGACTGCTGGAGCGGTTCGACGGCCGGACGGTCGCGGTGGTCACGCATGTCACGCCGATCAAGCTGCTGGTGGCCGAGGCGCTGGGCGCCCCGGTGTCCTCGATCTACGCGATGGAGCTCGCTCCCGCGTCGATCAGCACGGTGGCGTGGTGGCCGGACGGCAACGCGAGCCTCCGGGCCTTCAACCTCGTCCCGTGAGGGGGCGAGTCAGAGCTCGGTGACGACGAGGTCGAGTCGAGCGCCGTCGACCTCCACCGTCCAGCCCAGATCACGTAGCGCTGCGGCGAGGTCCTCAGGATCCTTCGCGTCGACGTCCTCGGCCAGCACCTGGCGGACCACGCGGCCCTTGGTGGCCTTGTTGAAGTGACTGACGACGCGGCGTTCGCCGTCCTTCTCGTGCAGCACGCGCATCGTCGCGGAGGCGAGGGAGGCCCCGGGCTTGCCGAGGTTGACGTAACCGCCCGATCGCAGATCAACCACCAGCCGGCCCTCGGCGAGCTCCTCGATCGCGGCGGGGAGCAGCGGCTTCCAGCGGGACGCGACGGTCCCGAGGCGGGGAAGCGAGACGCCCGCCGACAGCCGGTAGGCCGGGATCGAGTCACCGGGGCGGACGAGGCCGAAGAGCGCCGACGCGATCGCGAGGGTCTGGTCGGCCCGGGAACGTTCGTCGTCGGTGAAGGAGGCGGGGTCGAGGTGCTCGAACAGCACGCCGGTGTAGACGGCGTCGGCCCGAGCCGTCGGCTCCTCGAAAAGGGTGGCGTTGCGGGCCACGGCATCGGCCTGGGTCGCACCGAGTCCGAGCACTTCCATCGCCCGCTGCTCGCGCCCGGAGCAGAGCCGCACCAGCGCCTTGAGCAGTTGCTCGCGCTGCCGGTTCAGCTGCGGCAGGGAGAGCGCGGTCAGATCCAGCGGTGTGCCATCGACCGGGCGGGTCTTGCCCTCGGACGGCGGAAGGAGGATCAGCACCCTGCGAGCCTACCGATCGTCGCGACCGCCCCACCCGGTGGCGGTGGCTGGTCAACCTCTCGCGACCGTGGGCGGTGGGTCACGCACCTCTCGCGGCCGTGGAGAGGTGCCTATCTCACCGCCCTGTGAGGAAGCCGAGCATTCAGACGGCCTGGACGCCTTCGATGATCAGGATGACGGCGAAGATCGCGAAGGCGGCCGCCGCACCGTACTTGATGAACTTCTCCGGCAGACGCTTGCCGAGCAGGAAGCCGACGACGATGGCGAGGGCATCGGCTGCGACCATGCCGACCGTGCTGCCGATCCATACGCCGAACCAGTCCTCCCGGACCGCGAGGGTGATGGTAGCGAGCATCGTCTTGTCGCCGAGCTCGGCGAGGAAGAAGGCGATACCCACCGCGACCAGCGCCTTGCCGGTGCTCGTGCGGGCCTTGTCGGCCTCGTCCTCGGTCAGCTCATCGCCGCGCAGGGTCCAGAGCGCGAAGCCGATGAAGGCGATGCCCGCGGCGATCGAGATCCAGCCCTGGTAGTCCGAGAAAGCCTCACCGACCCAGTAGCCGATGGCCACGGATGCCAGGTGCACGATCGCGGTGGCGGCGGTGATGCCGATGAGCACATCGCGCGCCCGGTACCGGGAGGCGAAGGTCATGGCCATCAGTTGGCTCTTGTCGCCCAACTCGGCCACGAAGATCACCACGGTGCTGAGCACCAGTGCTTCCCACATGTAAAAAAAGCTCCTCGTCCGGGTCCGGACGAAGAGCCGTGTTCGACGAGTCCTCGACCGGACTCGTGAATACAACGATCCGGTCGAAAGTCTCATCCGCCAGTGATCTGGCCCGCTGCACCGGACCGGCCGGAGCCGTTCAGTATGTCGACGCAGCGATTGGGGACTACTCCCTTTCGACTCATGAGCCTATCAGCGTACTGGGCCGCGGTGCATCGTGATCTGGGTCGCACGAGTACGATCGAAGTCGCGAATGAGCCGGCCGGGCGGCCGCGGCATCGGCGACGATGTCGAGGAAAGTCCGGACTCCACAGGGCACGGTGGTGGCTAACGGCCACCCACGGCGACGTGCGGGACAGTGCCACAGAAAGCAGACCGCCAGCGGCCCTCGTCGATGACGAGGGTGCGGGTAAGGGTGAAACGGTGAGGTAAGAGCTCACCAGCGCGGCGGGTGACCGTCGTGGCTCGGTAAACCCCACCGGGAGCAAGACCAAGAGGGCCTTCGGGCCTGCGCTGATGGGCGGCCCGTCCGATGTCAGCGGGTAGGTCGCACCGAGGTGCGCAGCGATGCGCATCCCAGATGGATGGTCGCCCCTCGCCTCCGGGTGAGGACAGAATCCGGCTTATAGGCCGGCTCATTCGCCCCATGCCCGATGGGACCGCTGCCGAGGATGACCGCTTCCGGCAGCGCCGCCCACCCACCCGGTTCACGTGACCGAATACCGGACCATCGGGCATCACTGCTGAGCTATTCCCGCGATGCTCCGCGAGAAAGGTCACCACCGAGCGACGCGTCGCGGACCCGAGCGCGCGCTAGCGTCGCAATATGGCTTCTGTACCCAGCATCACTCTCAACAACGGTGTCGAGATCCCGCAGCTCGGGTTCGGCACCTATCAGGTCCCGCCCGGGGACACCAAGCACCGCGTGCTCGATGCCTTCGAGGCCGGTTACCGCCATATCGACACCGCGCAGATGTACGGCAACGAGCAGGGTGTCGGAGAGGCCCTCGCCGCGTCCGGCCTGTCCCGCGACGACGTCTTCGTCACCAGTAAGCTCAACAACAACAATCACGAGCCCGAGCGGGTCCACGCCTCGCTCGACGAATCCCTGGAGAAGCTCGGCCTCGAACGCCTCGACCTCTTCCTCATCCACTGGCCGCTCCCGGGTATCGACATCGACTTCGTCGATACCTGGAAGGCAATGGAGGAGGTGTACCGGGCCGGCAAGACGCGGGCCATCGGCGTCTCCAACTTCCAGGCCCACCATCTGCGTCGGCTGATCAGCGAGACCACGATCGTCCCGGCGGTCAACCAGATCGAGGTGCATCCCTTCCTCACCCAGGACGATCTGCGTGCCGTCAACGCCCAGCACGAGGTCGCCACGGAGGCGTGGTCGCCGCTGGCCCAGGGTCAGGTCTTCGAGAACGAGGCGATCGCGGCGATCTCCGAGAGCCTCGGGCGGGCTCCCGCCCAGGTCGTGCTCCGGTGGGCGATCCAGCGCGGCGATATCGTCTTCCCGAAGGCATCATCGCCCGAGCGCCTCGCGGAGAACTTCGATCTCTTCGGCTTCGAGCTCTCCGATGCGGACATGGCGTCGATCTCGGCCCTCAATGAGGACCGTCGCGTCGGTCCCGACCCCGACACCTTCAACCACGTCCCGTAAGAGGCCTCTCGCCAGACTCAGGGCAGGGTGAGGATCTCTGCGCCCTCGTCGGTGACGAGGAGGGTGTGCTCGAACTGGGCGGTGCGGCGGCGGTCGCGGGTGACTGCGGTCCACCCGTCGTCCCAGAGATCCCACTCGATGGTCCCGAGGGTCAGCATCGGCTCGATCGTGAACGTCATGCCCGGGACGATCAGGGTGTCGGCGCTCGGGTCGTCATAGTGCGGCACGATGAGACCGTCATGGAAGGCGGGGCCCACCCCGTGCCCGGTGAAGTCGCGCACCACGCCGTACCCGAATCGGCGCGCGTACGCCTCGATCACGCGGCCGATCACATTGAGCTGACGCCCCGGACGCACGGCATTGATGGCGCGCCGCAGCGATTCGCGGGTGCGCTCCACCAGCAGCCGCGATTCCTCGTCGACGTCCCCGACGAGGTACGTCTTATTGGTGTCTCCGTGGACCCCGCCGATATAGGCCGTGATGTCGATATTGACGATGTCACCGTCGGCGAGCGGACGGTCATCGGGGATCCCGTGGCAGATGACCTCATTGACGCTGCTGCACAGGCTCTTGGGATAGCCGCGGTAGCCGAGGGTCGAGGGATAGGCGCCGTGGTCGAGCAGAAACTCGTGCCCGACCCGGTCCAGCTCATCGGTGCTCACACCCGGTGCGATCGCGGCCTCGACCGCGTCGAGCGCCTGGGCGGCGATCCTGCCCGCGACGCGCATGGCCTCGATGGTCGCGGTGTCGCGCACCGATGGACCCCGATAGGGCAGGGGAGCGGTCTGACCGACGTATTCGGGTCGGTCGATGGCGGAGGGGACACGTCGTTCGGGAGCGACGATGCCGGGTGAGACGAGCACCGGGCGATTCTAGCGTTCGCCGCATCGGCGACAATGGTCCGCGATCGCCGACGAAAGGTCCCGCATGTCCCTGGCAGCGAGCCGCACCGGACGCGAGCGAGTGCGCGATCTTGTGGACTCCCCGTCGTTCCAGCGTGTGATCGTCGTGCTGATCGTCCTGAACGCCGCCGCCCTGGGCTTGGAGACCTCTCCGGCGATCATGGAGCGCTGGGGCAACGTCGTCGACAGCGTCGCCTGGTTGACCGTCGGCGTCTTCGTCGTCGAGATCGGCCTGCGGATCTTCGCCCACCGGGCCGATTTCTTCCGCGATCCGTGGAGCCTGTTCGACCTCTTCGTCGTGGCGATCGCGCTGATCCCGGACTCCGGGGCCTTCGGCGTCCTGCGCGTGCTGCGGGTCCTCCGCGTCCTGCGCTTGCTGTCGACCGTGCGATCGATGAGACGTGTCGTCGGCGCCCTGATCGCGACCATCCCGGGCATGCTGTCGGTCGGGACGCTGCTGGTCATGATCCTCTACATCGCGGCCGTGATGGCCACCCAGATGTTCGGCGGTGTCGCGCCCGAGGCCTTCGGGTCGCTGCCGCGGGCACTGGTGTCGATGTTCCAGATCATGACGGTCGACAACTGGACCGTGGTGATCGGACCGGTGGTCGAGGTGCACCCCTGGGCCTGGCTCTTCTTCATCGGCTATCTGCTGATCACGGCCTATGTGGTGCTGAACCTGTTCATCGCCGTCGCCGTGGAGGCCCTGGACCACCAGCACGGGGACGAGCCCGATGAGACGGCGATGGCGATCACCGAGCTCCGCGACGAGGTCCGCCGCCTGCGTGAGCGACTCGAATCCTCGTCCGGCGACCGTACCGACGATGCGGCACGATGAGCCTATGAACGACGTGAAGCCCCAGTACTACTACTGCGTCAAGCACCATCGGGTCGAGGGCGAGGAGGGTTGCCGCGCGATCGACCGGCTCGGCCCCTACGACACGCGCGAAGAGGCCGAGCGCGCCCTCGAGACCGCTGAAGCCCGCAACGAGGAGTGGGACAACGACCCGGTCTGGAACGACCCCGAGGACGACTGACCCCTCCGGCCAACTCTTGCCGGGCTATGGCCCTTTTTCATGTCTTCAGAGGGCCACAGCCCGGCAAGAGTTGGGGCTGAGGTCAGCTGTCGAAGGAGTGCTCGGCAGCCGGGAACGTGCCGTCGGCGACATCGGCCGCATAGGCGCGGGCGGCCTCCAGCATCACGCCGTGCAGATCGGCGTACTTCTTGACGAAACGCGGTGCGCGCCCGGTGTTGAGCCCCATCGCGTCCTGCCAGACGAGGACCTGCGCATCGCAACCCGCTCCGGCACCGATGCCGATTGTGGGGATCGTGAGCTCAGCGGTGACCTGCTGGGCGATCGGGGCGGGCACCATCTCCATGACCACCGAGAAGGCCCCGGCCTCCTGAACGGCCCTCGCGTCCGCGAGCAGCCGTTCGGCGGCTTCCCCACGGCCCTGGACCCGATAGCCGCCGAGCGCGTGCTCAGACTGCGGGGTGAACCCGATGTGGGCCATGACCGGGACGCCACCTTGCGTCAGCTTGGCGATCTGCGGGGCCATCTCCGCGCCGCCCTCGAGCTTGACCGCCTGCACACCGGCCTCCTTCAGAAACCGGACCGCGGTGTCATAGGCCTGCTCGGGGGAGCGCTGGAAGGACCCGAAGGGCAGATCGCCGACGACGAGGGCCCTCGGGGCGGACCGGGCCACGGCACGGGCGAGCGGGATCAGCTCGTCGACCGTCACCGGCAGCGACGTGGGATTGGCGAAGACATTGTTGGACGCCGAGTCTCCGACGAGGAGCACGGGGATGCCCGCCTCGTCGAAGACGCTCGCCGCGCCCTGGTCGTAGGCGGTGAGCATCGCCCAGCGGTGTCCTTCGGCCTTCCACTTCTGCAGATGGTGCGTGCGCACCTTCTTGACCGACGGGTCGGTGGTGGGGCCGCCGCCGTAAGGTGACGGTTCCTCGGCAGGGGTCGGTGCAGTGTTCATGTGACTATCTCCTTCTCGCGGCCCCGGGTGGGGTCCACGGACGAGATTCAGACTACAAGTCCTCCCGCCACCGGTTGGTGATGGGGACGCGCCGGTCGCGACCGAAGTTGCGGCGGCTGATCTTCGGTCCCGGCGGGTACTGACGCCGCTTGTACTCGGCCCGATCCACCAGCGTCACCACACGCTGCACGAGCTCGGGTGCGAAGCCCTCCGCCACCACGGCGCCCGTTCCGAGGTCGCGCTCGACGTACGCGTCCAAGATGGCGTCAAGCACGTCGTACTCGGGCAGCGAGTCGGTGTCGAGCTGACCGGGGCGCAGCTCGGCCGAGGGGGGCTTGCTGATGACGCTCTCCGGGATCGGAGGGGTCTCACCACGCGACTCGGCGTAGGCATTGCGCCACCTCGACACCTCCCAGACGAGGGTTTTGGGCAGGTCCTTGATCGGCGCGTAGCCGCCGACCGCGTCGCCGTAGATGGTCGAGTAGCCGGTCGCCAGCTCCGACTTGTTGCCGCAGGCCAGCACCAGGTGGCCGTGCTGATTGGACAACCCCATCCAGATGACCGCGCGGATGCGCGCCTGCAGGTTCTCCTCGGCGAGGCCGTCGAGGTGCAGCGCCTCCTGGTAGGCATCGAAGATCGGCGCGATGGCGACGGTGTCGAGGGAGAGACCGGTACGGCGGGCGAGCTCCTCGGCATCGGACCGTGAGTGATCGGTCGACCACTCACTGGGATTGGAGACGCCGAAGACGCGTTCCGGCCCCAGGGCGTCGACGGCGATCACTCCCACCAGGGTGGAGTCGATACCGCCCGACAGTCCCATCAGCACTGAATCGAAGCCGTTCTTCTCGACATAGTCGCGCAGGCCGAGCACGATCGCCCGGTAGCGCTCGCCGAGGTCGTCCCATCGTTCGGCGACGGTCGGCGTGAGCGACTCATAGGGAGCGACCGGCTCGCTGCCGATGACGGAGCGCTCGACCAGTAGGCCGTGGAAGCGAGTGCCCGGATCGGGCATCGGTGCGGTGGCCGCCGGGAGATCGAGGTCCACGACGAGCAGCTCGGACTCGAACTGCGCCGCGCGGGCCACGAGCTCACCGCGCGCGTCGACCACGAGCGAGTCGCCGTCGAAGACCAGCTCGTCCTGTCCGCCGACGAGGTTCACATAAGCCAGCGCGCACTCACCCTCGCGGGCGCGACGTGCGCACAGGTCGAGTCGTGCATCGTCCTTCGCCGCCTCATAGGGCGAGCCGTTGAGCACGACGAGCAGTCCGGCCTCGGCGGCCTTCGCCGCGGCGGACGGACCGTCCTGCCAGATGTCCTCGCAGATCGCGAGCGCGATGTCGACGCCCCCCACCTGGACGATCTGGGTTTCGTCGCCTGGCACGAAGTTGCGAAACTCGTCGAACACGCCGTAGTTGGGCAGATGGTGCTTGTCGTACCGGGTCACGATCCGTCCGCCGGTGATGACCGAGGCGGAGTTGGTCGGGGCGTTCTTCGGGATGCCGAGCCGATCGGGCATCGCCTCCAGCTCACGCGGCTTGGCGCTGTCGAGATGGCCGAGGATGACGACCAGCTCGCCGAGTCCTTGCTGGGCGAGACGTCCGGGGAGCGCGGCGAGGGCCTCCTGCGAGCGATGGATGAAGGAGAGCCGGCCCGCGAGGTCCTCGACCGGGTAGCCGGTGAGCACCATCTCGGGGAAGACCACGACATGCGCACCGCGCTCGGCGGCCTGCCGCGCGGTGCTCATGATGATCTCGGCATTGCCGTCGATATCGCCGACGGTGGGGTTGACCTGGGCGAGGGCGAGACGCAGTTGGGGCACGGCACCAGCCTAGGGCTCAACCAGCGACGGCGGTGACCTACGCACCTAAACCCAAGGGGGGTGGTGACCTGTGCACGTCTCGAGCGCAGTGAGGGGTGTCTACCACACCACCGCCCGCGGGAGGGGTGCGTAAGTCACCGCTTTCCCGGTGAAGAGTGGATGCGGGTGTCGGCCGCGCGCCCGAGGGCCATCGGCACCCCTAGACTGGCCGCATGGGTAAGCAGGAGGAGTTCGTACTGCGGGCGCTCGAAGAGCGCGACGTGCGATTCGTGCGCTTGTGGTTCACCGATGTGCTCGGCTCGCTCAAGTCGGTGGCGATCGCGCCGGCGGAGCTGGAGGGCGCCTTCGGGGAGGGCATCGGCTTCGATGGCTCGGCGATCGAGGGATTCGCTCGCGTGCACGAGGCCGACATGCTCGCCAAGCCCGATCCGTCGACCTTCCAGATCCTGCCGTGGCGTGGTGAGACCCCCGCCACTGCCCGCATGTTCTGCGACATCCTGATGCCGGACGGCAGCTCGTCCTATGCCGATCCGCGCCATGTGCTCAAGCGGGCGCTCGGCAAGGCGGCTGATGCCGGGTTCACCTTCTACACCCACCCCGAGATCGAGTTCTTCCTGCTCAAGGGCAAGCCCGGCCGCGGCGAGCAGCCGGTGCCCGTCGACGACAGCGGGTACTTCGACCACACCGCGCAGGGGGGCGGCCAGGATTTCCGCCGCGAGGTCATCACGATGCTCGAGTCGATGGGCATCTCCGTCGAGTTCAGCCACCACGAGGGCGGCCCGGGTCAGCAGGAGATCGACCTGCGATACGCCGACGCGCTCTCGACCGCCGACAACATCATGACCTTCCGAACCGTCGTGCGGGAGGTCGCGCTGAGTCAGGGCAAGTGGGCCTCATTCATGCCCAAGCCCTTCTCCGAACATCCCGGCTCGGGCATGCACACCCACGTGTCGCTCTTCGAGGGCGATGAGAACGCGTTCTACGAGGCGGGTGCCGAATACCAGCTGAGCAAGACCGGCCGCCAGTTCATCGCGGGGGTCCTCGAGCACACCCCCGAGATCACCGCCGTCACCAACCAGTGGGTCAACTCCTATAAGCGCCTGGCGTGGGGCGGTGAGGCGCCGAGCTACGTGTGCTGGGGCCACAACAACCGGTCCGCACTCATCCGCGTGCCGATGTATAAGCCGCACAAGAGCGGATCGGCCCGCATCGAGCTGCGGGCCGTCGACTCGGCCTGCAACCCCTATCTCGCCTTCGCGCTGATCCTCGCCGCCGGGCTCAAGGGCATCGAGGGCGGCTATGAGCTGCCGCCAGAGGCCGAGGACAATGTTTGGTCGCTCAGCGAGAACGAGCGCAAGGCACTCGGGATCTCGCCGCTGCCGCGCAATCTCGATGAGGCGATCCGTGTCATGGAGACGAGCGAGCTGGTCGCCGAGACCCTCGGCGAGCACGTCTTCGACTTCTTCCTGCGCAACAAGCGCGCCGAATGGCAGGACTACCGGTCCCAGGTCACCCAGTTCGAGATCGACCGACTCATGCCGATCGTGTGACCGGGGCCGTGGAACTGTCTCGACTCGGATTCCGTTCGCCGGAGGCGGCCGCCGCGCGGCTGGCGGAGATCGACGGGTGCCCCGACGATCTGGTCGAGCAGATCGCCCGGGTCGCCGACCCGGATATCTGCCTGGCCTCGCTCGCCCGGATCGCCGAGCACTGCGACGGAGGAGCCGCGGCTCTGCTCGAGCAGCTGCGGGCCGACGAAGAACTGCAGCTCCGGCTGCTGGTCGTGCTCGGGACGAGCGAGGCGCTCGGCGACTTCCTGGCGCGCCACCCCGAGCACATCGCCGATCTCGCCGAGGGCGAGCTGCTGACCCGGCCGGCCACAGTGGAGGAGTACCGCACCTGGATGCGCCGGGCCGCGGATGCCGATGAGTTGCGGGTCCAATATCACCGGGCGCTGCTGCGGATCGCCGCGCGGGATCTGACGGCGCTCACCAGCTTCGTCGAGTCCTCGGGGGAGCTCGCGGACCTCGCCATCGCCACCCTCGACGGTGCGCTGGCGATCGTCCAGGGCGAGGAGGAGAAGTCCGAGCTGACCCGGTTATCCATCATGGCGATGGGCAAAACCGGCGGACACGAGCTCAACTACGTCAGCGATGTCGACGTCATCTTCGTCTACGAGGCCGCCGAAGGTGCCGACGACAATGCCGCGCTCGTCGTGGCCACCCGGATGGCCTCGGCGGTCATGCGGATGTGCCGCGAGCACACGCGCGAAGGCACCATCTGGGAGGTCGACGCCGACCTGCGTCCCGAGGGCAAGAACGGTCCGCTCGTGCGCTCGCTGGGCAGTCATGTCGCCTACTACGAGAAGTGGGCCAGCACCTGGGAGTTCCAGGCCCTGCTCAAGGCTCGCTACGCGGCCGGGGATGCCGAGCTGGCCCAGCGTTATCTCGATGAGCTCGAACCGATGGTCTGGTTCGCCAGCACACGGCCGAATTTCGTCTCCGATGTCCGCTCGATGCGCAAGCGCGTCATCGACAACATCCCCCACACCGAGCGCGAGCGGCAGCTCAAGCTCGGTCGCGGGGGATTGCGCGATGTCGAGTTCGCCGTGCAGATGCTGCAGCTGGTGCACGGCCGCGCCGACCCGTCGGTACGCGACCGCACCACCGTCCTGGCGCTGCACGCGCTCACCGAGGGCGGCTACGTGGGCCGGCGCGACGGCGCGGCGCTCGAGGAGGCCTACGAGTTCCTGCGCACGTTGGAGCATCGCATCCAGCTCTTCCGGCTCAAGCGCACGCACATCGTGCCCGAGGACACCGAGGATCTGCGCCGGATCGGGCGCAGTATGGGATACCGGCAGAATCCGGTCGACAACCTGACCAAGGAATGGCAGGCCCACCGCCGGGTCGTCAGCCGCCTGCACGAGAAGCTCTTCTACCGTCCGCTGCTCGACGCGGTGGCGAGCCTGCCCATCGAGGGTCTGCGCCTGACTCCCTTGGCCGCCGAGCAGCGGCTGGCGGCGCTCGGCTTCGCCGATCCAGCGGGGGCCATGAAGCACATCGAGGCGCTCACCTCCGGGGTGTCGCGACGGGCGGCGATCCAGCAGTCCCTGCTGCCGGCCATGCTCTCGTGGTTCGCCGAGTCCCCGGATCCCGACTCGGGGCTGCTCGCCTTCCGGTCGATCTCCGAGGAGCTCGGCGAGTCGCACTGGTATCTGCGCAAGCTCCGCGACGAAGGCGTGGCCGCCGAGCAGCTCGCCACCCTGTTGTCGTCGAGCACCTATGTCACCCAGCTCATCACGCGGGCTCCGGATGTCGTCGCCCTCCTCGGCGACGACAGCGAGCTCGTGCCGCACGATCTGGACCGGTTGTCCACCGAGATGGCCCTCGCCGCCAAGCGGCACGATGTCCCCGATGACGCCATCAAGGCGATCCGACGAGTGCGGCGCCGCGAGCTCGCGCGGGTGTCGATGGCCGATGTGCTCGGCATGCTCGATGTCGTGGAGGTGGGCGAGGCGCTCACCGCCATCAACACGGCCACACTGCAGGCGGCGCTCGACGTGGCGATGGCGGCCTATGAACAGCAGAAGGGCCCGGTGACGGTCCGGATGGCGGTCGTCCTGATGGGCCGTCTCGGCGGTTTCGAGGCGGGCTACGGCTCGGATGCCGATGTCATGTTCGTGCACGAGCCATTGGAGGGCGCCGCGGATGCCGATGCGATCGCGTGTGCCACCTGGGTCGCCCAGACCCTGCGACAGCAGCTGGCGGTGGCCGGCGCGGAGCCGCCTCTGCAGGTCGACGCCGACCTGCGGCCGGAGGGGAAGAACGGTCCGCTGGCGCGGTCCCTGGCCTCCTATGCCGCCTACTACGCCAAGTGGTCGGACACCTGGGAGGCCCAGGCGCTGCTGCGTGCCACCGCGGGTGTCGGCGATGCGGATCTGTGCCGTCGTTTCACTGAGCTGATCGACCCCCTGCGGTATCCCGAGGAGGGCCTCAGCGAGCGCGAGGTGCGCGAGATCCGCCGGATCAAGGCGCGGGTGGATGCCGAGCGGCTGCCGCGCGGAGCGAATCCGAACACGCACCTGAAGCTCGGCCGCGGTGGCCTCGCCGATATCGAGTGGACGGCTCAGCTCCTGCAGCTCGAGCACGCGGGTCGCCTGCCGTCGTTGCGGACGACGCGCACGATCACGGCGATCGACGCGGCCGCGGAGGAGGGCCTGCTGGAGCGTGAGGACGCGGACACGCTCATCGAGGCATGGACGATGGTCAGCCGGATCCGCAACGGCGTCGTGCTCATGCGCGCCAAGGGGGCCGAGTCGATGGTCGAGGCCAATGACGACCGTGCCCGGTTGGCTCACCTCATCGGCGACGGCGCGGACCGTTCCGAGGAGCTTGTCGATCAGTACCGCAAGATCACACGGCGGGCCCGCAAGATCGTGGAGAGGGTGTTCTGGGAGTGAGCTCGATCGATGCCGAGACCGCGCGGCAGGTGTTGGACGCACAGCCCTTCAGCCGGATGCTGGGCACGCGGCTCGCCGCGGTGTCCGATACGACCGTGACGCTCGAACTCGAGCCCAGCGAGGATCTGCTGCAGCAGTATGGCTTCGTGCATGGCGGGGTGCTGGCCTATCTCGCCGACAACGCGCTCACCTATGCCGGTGCGCTCGGTCTCGGACCGAGTGTCCTGACCAGCGGCATGTCCCTCGACTACGTGGCGCCGGCTCGCGCGGAGGGTGTGCTGCGCGCGGTCGGCACGTTGGTGACCTCCGGCCGTACGAAGGCGACGGTGCGCTGCGACATCACCCAGGGCGATCGCCTCATCGCCACCGCCCTCGGCACCATCCTCGCCACGCGCCGTGAGGACTGACCGAGGGTCGGCCGAGCCTCGGGACTGATGGCGATGCATTACGGCGGCTAGAGCAGCCACCGTGCATCATCATGGGTGCGGACCCGCTCGACAGTTGATGCATTCAGGTCGTCGTAGCAGCCCTTATGCATCAGCGTCCCTTCTCTTCAGCGCTGGAAGGTGAGCTGGCGGACGTCGAGATAGCCGCTGGCGAAACCCGCCTCGGAGTAGGCGAGGTAGAACTCCCACATCCGGCGGAAGGTCTCGTCGAAGCCGTCGGAGCGGATCGTGTCCCAGTTGGCCGTGAAGCGCTCGCGCCAGAGCCGCAGGGTGCGGGCGTAGTCGGGTTGCAGGCTGTGCTGGGTGACCAGACGCAGACCCGTCTGCTGGTCGGTGATCTGCTCGATGGCCTCCACCGAGGGGATCAGACCTCCGGGGAACACATATTTCTGGATCCAGCCGAAGGAACGCCGGGTCGCGAGCATGCGGTGGTGCGGCATGAGGATCGCCTGGATCGCGACTCGTCCGCCCGGCGCCAACCGCTCATCGAGCGTTTGGAAATAGGTCGGCCAGTACTCCTCGCCGACGGCCTCGATCATCTCCACGCTGACGATCGCGTCATAGGCGCCCTCGACCTCGCGGTAGTCCTGGATGCGCACCTCGACCCGATCGGACAACCCGGCCGCGGCGATACGCTGCCGCGCCAGCTCGGCCTGCTCGTGACTCAGGGTGATCGTCGTGACGCTGGCCCCGCGTCGAGCGGCCCGGATCGCCAACGCGCCCCAGCCGCTGCCGATCTCGAGCACGCGTGAGTCCGCCTGGACGCCGGCCGCGTCGAGGATGCGCTCGATCTTGCGCTCCTGCGCCTCCTCGAGGGTCTCACCGGGGCGATCGAACCAGGCGGCGGAGTACGACATCGTCGAGTCGAGGAAGTGCTCGAAGAGGTGATTGGAGAGATCGTAGTGGGCCTCGATATTGCTCCGTGATCCGGTGGTCGTGTTGCGCTGCTGCTCGGGCAGGTTCTCATCCACGAAACGACGGAAGCGCTGCAACCATCCCGGCACGAGACGGGTCAGACGGCTGGCGAAGGGTGTGAGGAGGTCGCCCAGGTCGGTGCCTGGACCGCTCGTCCAGTCTCCGGCCATGTACGCCTCGCCGAGACCGATCTTGGTGTCCGCCCCGAGCCGTGCGAACAAGGCATCCGGCCGGACGACGCGCAGCTCGGGAGAGCCGGCGGTGCCCGCACCCCAGGCCGTGCCATCGGGGAAGCTGACGCGCACCGGAAGCCGGCTCACGGAGGTTCGCAGGATCGCGCGCGCGGCAGCGGCACGTACGGGCGCCTTGGGGATCCGCGAGAGCGCGGGAAAGCGCGGGCCGACAGTGATCGCAGTCATGAGACGACCTCCTGATGTGATTCGTGGTCTCGCGTCGGACGCGGGACGATAGGGAGACGTTTGAGCCACAGCATGATGCCGTGGACCCGGATGAGGGCACTGACGCGCCAGGTCATGAGGGGATAAGCGAGTGCTGTTCGGAGCAACTCACCGGGCGTGTAGGGGCGCAGGCTGCCGTGGAAGCCCGCGCTGAACGGAGGCTCGCCGTCGCGGTGCAGGGTGATGGTGGTCGTGACCGTCGTCGGGCCGATGCGGCAGCGGACGTCGTAGCGTCCCTCCAGATCGTAGAAGGGGGACACGTAGAAGTCCTTCTCCACCTCGGCGCGCCCCTTCTCATCGGGGAAGAGCACATAGGCATGGCGCTCGCCGTAGGTGTTGTGCACCTCGGCGACGATGCAGCGGACCGTCTGGGAGGAACGGTCGATCACCCAGTAGACCGACAAGGGATTGAACACGTGTCCGAGCGAGCGGGCGGCCGCGAGCATGAGAATGCGGTCGTCCTCGGCATCGACCCCGCGCTCGGCCAGCAGCGATCGAATATTGGCGGCGATCGTCGACGAGGGATCCCCGATGTGGTCACGGGTCCGGAAGGACGCGAGGGGGCGCAGCCAGCGAGGCAGACGCGGCAGTTCGTCGACATCGACGAGCCACTGGTACACCCGGTGTCGTAGCACATGCCGGCGCGGGGCACGGCGCACGTGGCTGACCTGCCCGATGACGAGAGCAGGAGCCGATCCGCTCACCAGGTCACCCCCAGCTGCTCGGCGGCTGCCACACCGGAGCGGCAGCCGTCCTCGTGGAATCCCCAGCCGTGGTACGCCCCGGCATAGGCGGTCACCGGGGTGGACAAGTCGCTCAACCGGGCCTGGGCAGCGACGGAGGCCGGCGTGTAGACCGGATGCGTGTACGTCATCCGTGCGATGGCCGATCCCGGCGCTGGGCGGGTGCCGTCATTGAGCGTGACGAGATACGGACGCCTCTCATCGATCCCCTGCAGACGATTCATCCAGTAGGTGACGACCGGTGGGTGGTCCCCGCCCGCACATCCGTCCATCCGGTAGTTCCATGCCGATCGTGCGTCCCGGGCCTCGGGCAGGACCGAGGGGTCGCGGTGCAGCGTCACCTCGTTGCGCGAATAGCCGAAGGCGCCGAGCACGTCCTTTTCCTCGGGGCTGGGGTCGGCCAGCAGGCTCAAGGCGTCATCGGCATGGGTGGCAATGACGACGTGGTCGACGTGTTCGACGCCGTGGTCGGTGGTGAGGTCGGCGCCACCCTGCGGTGGGCGGGCGATGGCGCGGACAGGCGTGCCGACGACGCAGTCCTCCAGCCGAGCGGTGATCGCATCGACATAGGTGACGGAGCCGCCCTCGACGGTGAACCACTGCGGCGAGTCCTTCAACGACAGGAATCCGTGGTGGCGCAGGAAGGTGAAGAGGTAACGGGCCGGATAGTCCAGCGCAGTCGCCGTGCCCGAGGACCAGACGCAGGCCACCACGGGAATCGCGTAGTGCTGGACGAAGTGGTCGCCGAAATCGTGCCGGTCCAGGAACTCACCGTAGGTGAGGTCGTCCTCGGCAGCGAGGAGCGCCAAGGCCGCGCGCTGGAACCGTTTGACGTCCAGCAGCATCCGGGCGAAGCGTGGGTCGGCGATCCGCCAGCGCTGAGCGAGAATCCCGCGAGCCCCGCGGCCGCCGGCGTACTCCAGCCCGCAGCCCTCGCAGCGGATGCTCATCGACATCTCGGTGGGACGGACCGCGACCCCCAGTTCGGCGAAGAGCCTTCGCAGCAGCGGATAGGTGCGGTCATTGTGGACGATGAAACCGGTATCGACGCGGTCCTCGCCCACGGTATGCGTGTGGGCGTGCCCGCCGAGGCGGTCGTCGGCCTCGTAGAGGGTCACCGCGTACTGTTCGCGGAGCAGATAGGCGGCCGTCAGCCCGGATATCCCTGCGCCGACGACAGCGACCGTCTCCTTGCTCATATCGGGAGTTCGGAGACGGTCGCTGTGCGGATGGGTCACACGGTCAAGTGTTCCCGATCGGCCTGTTCTGCGCGCGCTGCGGCGGCGGCACGCTTCGCGCGACGCAGGGCCTTGGACTCCGGGGAGTTGCCGACCTTGTACGGATCATCGGGCTTGCGAGAGAGCGTGTGCAGCTGGCGCGCCACGCTCCCGAGCTGGCGGCTGAGCCGCCCGGTGTTGTAGCGCAGGCCGTACTTCTCGACGAGCCGCTGGACGTCCACCGAGACCTCGCGGTAACGGCGGGCGGGGATGTCGGGGAACAGGTGATGCTCGATCTGGTGGCTCAGGTTGCCGGTCAGCACGTGGAAGAGGGGAGTGCCCGAGATATTCGCCGAGCCGAGGATCTGGCGCAGGTACCACTGGCCACGGCTCTCGTTCTTGGCGTCCTCCTCCTGGAAGGTCTCCACCTCGGCGGGGAAGTGACCGCAGAAGATGACCAGGAAGGTCCAGATGTTGCGGATGATGTTGGCGACCACATTGGCACCCAGCACCGCGAGCGGCACCCACCAGGCGGTGACGAAGGCCAGCGGCAGGGACAGCATCGGGAAGAGGACATAGTCCTTGAGCACCTGACGGCGGATCTTGGCGTAGGCGCGCTTCTTGCGGGCCTGGAAGTCCTTCTTGGAGATCCGGCCGGCGAGGTACTCGTCGAGTTCCACGCCGTGGTACATGACTCCCCACTCGAAGACGAGCATGAGGATGAAGGCCAGCGGCAGATTGAAGCGGTGGCTGGGGTACCAGGGCTGATCGGCATCGATGCGGAACATGTTGTAACCGATGTCCCGGTCCATGCCGTGGATATTCGTGTACGTGTGGTGGATGTAGTTGTGGCCGTGCTTCCACTCGCTCGCGGGGGCCACGTTGTCCCACTCGTAGCGCTTGCCGTCGACCAGCGGATCGTTCATCCAGTCGTACTGGCCGTGCATGACATTGTGGCCGATCTCCATGTTCTCGATGATCTTGGCCAGGCCGAGCAGCACGATGCCGGTGACGAGCAGGCCGACCCACGCGGCGGTGGCGACCGGGAGCAGTAGCGGGAAGGAGAAGAGCGTGATCCGGCCGAGGACCTCGAAGGACCGCTGGATCTTGATCACGCGACGGATGTAGTCGGCATCGGTCTGCCCGAGGTCGTCGAGCACCCGCTGGCGGACCTCGTCGAGCTCGCGGCCGAACTCCTCGAGCTGTTCGTAGGACATGTAGTCCAGGCCGATGGTCGAGGGGCGGGTGGGGTCGTCCTCGGCGACCAGCGGCACGGGGGCGCGGTTGTGGTCGCTGGCGCTGAGCGGCTCGATCGGAGCGGGCTTGGAGCGACGTCGGAGCAGTTTCATCGGGTTCCTCTCACAGATCGACGGTGACATCGCCGACGGGGATCTGGACACAGACCTTGATGGTCTCGTCGGTGTCGGCGCAGATCTCGCCACTGATGACATGGCGGACGGCGCCGTGCAGCTTCTTGACCGCGCAGGTGTTGCAGACACCCATGCGACAGCCGTAGGCGGGGGACAGGCCGGCTGTCTCGGCCTGTTCCAGGATCGTGGCACCGGAGTTCTCGGCGCTGGTGCCGCTCGCCTCGAAAGTGACCTCGCCGGTGGCGTCGGCGGCGTCGAGGTCGACGGCGGGGACCTTGAAGTACTCCATCCGGAGCTGGTCGCTCGCGCCCAGCTCGGTGTAGGTGTCCCGGACTGTGGCGATGAGCCCGGCCGGACCACAGACATAGGTCAGGGTGTCGGTGGGTTCGATGCCGAGGTGCTTGAGATGGTCGATCGTGAACCGCCCGGTGAGCTCGGCTCCGGCTTCCGGCTCACGTGTGTAGATGCGGACCATGCGGACGTTGCGGGCGCCTGCGAGACGGTCGAGCTCATCGCTGAACATCTCATCGTCGCGGGAGCGGGCGTAGTGCACGAAGACGATCTCACCGTCGTGCTCACGGTCGATCAGGGTCTTGAGCATGCTCATGACCGGGGTGATGCCGGACCCGCCGCTGACCAGCAGGATGCGCTCCGGCACCTTCTCGGGAAGGATGAACTCGCCTTGGGCCTGGGACATGTAGATGATCGTGCGGTCGGCGAGCCGGCCGTCGTGCAGGAACTGCGAGACGAAGCCATCGGGATGAGCCTTGACCGACACGCTGATGAGTCCGTCGCGGCGTTCGGCCGAGTCGGAGAGCGAGAAGCAGCGGACCCGACGGGTGCCATCGACCTCGACGCCGAACTCGACGTGCTGGCCTGGGACGAAGCCCTTCCAGGCGCCGTTGGGGCGCAGCCAGACGGTGCTGGCGGAACCGGTCTCGGCCTCGACCCGGACGACGCGCGCTCGCACGGCATCGGCCGTCCACATCGGGTGGAGGTACTCGAGATAGTGGTCGACGGTGTGCGGCGACGTCAGACGCGCGACCGGCGCTGAGGCCAGGATGCGACGGACGGCTCCCACGGCGACTCCTATCTGACGGCGACGATGTTTCTTGCGTGAACATCTGTTCACTCAAGATACGGGGTCTTGAGCGTTGCTGGCAAGAAGGCGCACTGAGAAAGGCGTCACAGGTGTTCACTGAAGGCGACCCCCGGCCTCCCCACTAGGGTGGGGGCATGTCCGATTCCGCCGCGTTGTCGCGCCAGGAGCAGAAGGAGCGCACCCGCGCCGCCCTGCTCGATGCGGCGCTCGAACTGAGCCAGCGCAGCGGTTTCGCGCAGATCAGCCTGCGGCAGGTCGCAAAGGAGGCCGGGGTCGTGCCCGCGGCCTTCTATCGGCACTTCGCGTCGATGGACGATCTCGGGCTCGCCCTCGTGGAGCGGTCCTTCGCTACGCTACGGCGGATGATCCGCGACGCGCAGCGCGACCCGGATGTCTTCAACCGGATCATCGATGCCGCGGCGGACGTGTTGGTCGAGGCGGTCAAGGAGAACAAGGCGCACTTCGCCTTCGTGGCCCGCGAGCGGGTCGGTGGTTCGGCGGCGGTGCGGGAGGCGATCGCGCACGAACTTGATCTCTTCGTCTCCGAGCTCGCGGTGGTGCTCGCTCGGCTGCCCAATATCGAGAACTGGAGCAGCGACGACGTCCACATGGTGGCGCGGCTCTTCGTACGCAATATGGTCGCGAATGCCGAGGAGGTCGTCGAGATGCCCGACGATCGCCCTGACTTGGAGGCGCAGATCAAGGAGGGTGCGCGCCGGCAGATGCGCCTCATCGTCCTCGGTTTCGAGAAGTGGCACAGCTGACGCTCCGCCGCCGACCGGCTCCGCGTGCTGCGGGACCGATGATGATGCGTGGCGGTCGTCGTGGCAGCCGAGGAGCATCATCGTCTGTCCACACGCACCGCCCTAGGCCACCGCATCTGTGATGCCCGTCACGCTCATGGGATAGTCATCGCAACGCCCGCTTGCGAAGGAGTGCCCATGTCCGAGATCCAGACCGTCAGAGGACCCGTCGACAGCGCCGACCTCGGCGTCACGCTGATGCACGAGCACATCTTCGTGCTCAGCCCGGAGATCCAGGAGAACTATCCCGGGGAGTGGGGATCGGAGTCCGATCGGATCGACGATGCCGTCGCCAAGCTCCAGCGTGCCTACGACGCAGGGGTGCGCACGATCGTCGATCCGACTGTCATCGGGCTTGGACGCTATATCCCGCGGATCGAGGAGATCGCCGCCCGGGTGCCGATCCAGCTCGTCGTCGCGACCGGTGTCTACACCTATGAGGACGTGCCCCACTACTTCCACTACCGGGGTCCCGCGCTGAATCAGGCGGTCGGTGTCGAGGTGCCCGAGCCGATGATCGACATGTTCGTCCGCGACATCCGCGAGGGCATCGCGGATACCGGGGTGAAGGCCGGAATGCTCAAGTGCGCGATCGATGCACCGGGCGCGACGCCCGGTGTCGAGCGGATCATGCGCGCGATCGCCGCCGCTCACCACCAGACCGGCACCCCGATCACCGTGCACACCCATCCGGACACCAAGGCGGGCTTGCAGGTCAAGCGGATCATGTGCGACGAGGAGGGTGTCGATCCGCGGCACGTCGTGCTTGGCCACAGCGGCGACACCACGGATGTCGACCACCTGTCCGAGCTCGCCGACATGGGCTTCGTGCTGGGCATGGACCGCTTCGGCATCAACCTCGAGACGACCTTCGAGGCGCGCGCCGATACCCTCATCGCCATGGTCGAGCGCGGGTACACCGAGCAGATGGTGCTCTCGCAGGACGCCTCCTGTTATATCGACTGGGTGGATCCCGATGTGATGGCCTTCCTCCCTCAGTGGCACTACACGCACCTGTTCGAGGACGTGTTCCCCTATGTGCTGGAACGCGGCGTCACCCAGGACCAGATCGACACGATGCTGAACGACGTGCCCCGCCGCGTCATGGAGAAGAGGTAACTCGATGCCTTTCAATCTGGCCACGATGCTGCGAGAGTCCGCGACCACCTTCCCGGACAAGCCGCTCGTCCACGTCGGTGAGCAGTCGCTGGCCTTCGCGCAGGTCGACGAGGCGTCGGGCCGGTTCGCGGCGACTTTGCTCGCCCGTGGCTATGCTCCGGGCGAGGCCGTCGCGGTGCAACTGCCGAGTCTGCCGTAGGTCCTCATCGCGTACTTCGGGATCCTCGAGGCCATGGCCTTCGTGGCGCCCACATCGGGGCGGACGCCACGCCGAGGAGAGATCATCGAGCCGGGGCCGACAAGTACCCGTGTGAGGTGCGGATCCTCGGCGCCCTACCCAAGGGTGTGACCGGCAGGTTCCTCAAGCGCTAGCTGGATCGCTAGCCGGGTCACGCTGGGTGTATGGATTTCGAAGACGCGTGTGACATCGCCGAGGACTTGCAGTTCGATCTTTCGGGCGAAGAACTGATCGATGCCTATCGTGAGCGTGCCGATGCGATGGTGCCGGGAGAGCCCGGTCGCGCTGTCTTCCTGGGATACTTGGGCGAGTTCCTGGCGATGGCTGGCCGCCCGGAGGAGACGCGATGCCTTCGGGGAGGCGGTGCATGATGGTGGGCCGAGCGAGTTGGATCCGCGGGGAGGTCTGCTGAAGGCCGAGTTGGACCTCGGCAATGAGGAAGAAACCGACCCGTTGCTCGAGGAGCTGAAGATCGATGCGCGTCGTGATGCGCTGTCGCTGACCGACTACGAGTGGATTGCCGAGTCGCTGGAGCTCGGCGGCCGTCTCAAGGAGGCGCTGCGGTGGTTCACGATCCCATTGCGCGAGGTCGATCCTCTCGACGTCGATCCGGCGGAGACAGTGTGTCTCAATGGCCGGTACCGCGTCAGGCGGACGCTCGGGATGCCGATGGATGCCTACGACGACGTGGTCGCCGATTCGGTCCGCGAAGGAGTCCGGGCCCAGCTCGAGGACCGGTAGGTCAGCGGTCGGTCGCCATCTCGGTGGTCGCGGGGGCGAGCTCGATGTCGAAGCGGATGCTCTCGACGCCGATGACGAGCTTGCGCGCGGCGGCGTCGCGGCTGCTCGGCCGGATGGCCGTCACGACGTAGGGACCGGCACCGGGCAACGGCACGCGATAGCGCCCGTGCTCGTCACAGGTGGTGGTCTGGACGAGTCCGCCGGTTCCGTGGGCGAGGGCGACCGTCGCGTCGGAGCAGGGTTCGCCCTCGTGGGTGACGCGTCCGTGCAGGGTCAGCTCCTCGCCGAGGCGGAGCATCGGGCCCGGCCCGTGTCCGTCGTAGTCGACGACGCGGGAGGCGGGGCTCCACCCGAGGGCGTTCACGGTGAAGACATAGGTGCCGGCTCCCGGGAGGACGACCGAATAACAGCGGTCGGGCCCGGTGGGGCTCCAGTCGACCTGATCGCCGTCGAGGGTCAGGACCGATACGAGGGAGGGGCGTTCGCGTCCGGAGCCGGGGAAGACCACTTCGCCGCGGACGACGATCTCCTGTCCCTGTGCTTCGCTGCCGCGCGCGGCAGGCGTGGCCGGACGGGCGGCGGGAATGGCCAGGGCGAGGAGGACGGCGATCGCGGCGACGGCCGCCGAGGTCCAGGCCACGGCATCCGTGCCTGCGCGGGTGGGCAGGAGCGTCCCGCCGACCTCGGCGACGCTGGCCGCCAGGATCGCTGCGCAACCCGCGCTCGCGATGGAGGAGCCGAGGGTGCGGACAAGCGTGTTGAGCCCGTTGGCAGAGGCGGTCTCGGTGATCGGCACGGCGCTCATGATGAGGGCCGGCAGTGAGGCGAAGGCGATCGCGGTGCCGGCGCCGACGACGGTCGAGCCGATGATGACCTGGAGGACCGACTCGGACAGGGGCACACGGGCGGCGTAGCCGATGGCCATGATCCCGGAGCCGAGGATGAGAGTCAGGCGCCCGCCGATGCGGTCGAGGAGGCGGCCGGTGATCGGCGCCATCACGGCCATCACCAAGCCCATCGGGATCATCGCCAGGCCGGCGGTGCCGGCGTCGAGTCCGAGACCTGCTCCGCTGGCGGTGGGCAGTTGCAGGATCTGAGTGGTGAGCAGCATGTTGGCGAACATCGCAAAGCCGACGAAGAGCGAGGCGATATTGGTGGTCAACACCGTGCGCTGACGGGCGATCCGCAGGTCGACCATCGGCTGGCTCCGGCGCAGTTGGGTGGGGAACCAGATCACGAGGGTGAGGGCGGAGAGGCCCAGTAGCCCGAGCACCAGCGGACTGTCCCATCCCCACTGTCCCGCCTTGGTGAGCGGGAGCAGGAGGGCCACGATAGCGATCGAGAAGAGGATCGCGCCGAGGATGTCGAAGCGACCGGGCGTGCGCACCGAGGACTCGTCGATGAACAGGGCGATGGCGATGACGAGTACGAGTCCGGCGATGGCGCTGGACCAGAAGATGGAGTGCCAGCCCAGGTGCTGGTAGAGCACGCCGGAGAGAGGGAGACCGAGACCGGAGCCGATGCCCATCGTGGCGCTCATCAGGGCGACCGCCGTGCCCACGCGCTCCTTCGGCAGTTCGTCGCGCAGGATGCTGATCCCGACGGCGATCAGCGAGGCGGCGAATCCCTGCATCGCCCGGCCGAGGATGAGCATCGCGAAGCTTCCCTCGAGGGCGCAGATCACCGAGCCGATCACCATGACCGTGAGCACGACCATGAGCATCCGGCGTTTGCCGTACATGTCGGCCATGCGCGCGACGATCGGAGTGGACACCGCCGAGCAGAGGATCGTGGCGGTGATCAGCCAGGAAGCGTCCTCGGAGCTGATGTCGAGCAGACCTGGAAGGTCGGCGATCAGCGGGATGATCAGCGTGAACTGCATCGCCGAGACGAGTCCACCGCAGGAGATGACGGCGATGGTCACCCAGGGCGGGACGCGGTGGGCGAACACGGCTGCCTCCTCTATGGGTTTCCAGGTGAACCGTACACCGGAGCGAGCACGTGTCAGTCTTCCGCCCTCGGCGGTGAGTAGGCGTCCGTTCTCGGTCCCCGCCGGTGGGACAGCGGCAGTTTCGACGTCAGCAATGGACGCTCATGTACCGCCAATGCCCGGGTTCGCGCTGCGGAGGTTCGGGCCCGACGGGCGCTGCGCGAGGTGATCGAGGTGCCGGTCCGGCAGCCGACGAGCATCGCGCTGAGCGCCCAAGGACGGATTCTCGTGACCCTCGCGACGCATGGGCTGGACGATCCGGGCGAGCTCGACGGTCGCACGATCACCGCGGCCACCGATGTGCGGGGATGGCCGCGGCTCCCTTCGGCTGGGCCGGCGTTTGCCGAGCGGGACGACCGGGTACGTCCGGGACACCACCGAGACGAGAGGAGTCGCCCATGCGATTGGACACCGTCAAGCCGGTCTTCGAGCACGATGGACCCTTCGTGACCGTCTACGCGGAGGTCGGACGGGACACGGAGGATGCTGTGTCTCAGCTCGAGGCGCGGTGGACGACGATCTCGCACGAGTTGGAGAGCGCGGAGTTGTCGTCCGAGCTCATTGCCGAGATCGGACGTCGCCTGAAGGAGAACACGCATCTGTCCGGAGAGGTGCGGCGCACCCTGCTGGCCACATCCGACGAGATCGTCTTCGACGATGTGCAGCCGGGATATACGCACTGGCCGGAGGTGGCCGATATCGCGTCCCTGCCCCAGCTGGCGGGATGGATCGCCGCCGGTGACGCTGCCAGGTCCTTTCTGCTGGTGGTGGCCGACCGTGTCGGTGCCGACCTCTCGATCCACCGGGCGGTCCCCGGGCCGGCGACCGAGGAAGCATCGGTCGAGGGAGAGGACTTCTACATCACGAAGGTCGCCGAGGGCGACTGGGCGCAGAAGCAGTACCAGCGGACCGCCGAGAACAACTGGGTGCGCAATGCGCGGCTCGTGGCAGAGGAGGCACGCGGTCTGGCGCGTCGGCACGGCACCAGGGCGACGCTCGTCGCGGGGGAGACGCGGGCCAGGGCGGAAGTCCTCCGCGCTCTGCGGGAGGAGGACGAGGCCGCCGTGGCACCCGTTATCGAGATCGAGTCCGGTGGCCGTGCCGCCGGGTCCTCCGATACCGCGTTGTGGGGTGAGATCCGTGCGGTGATGACCCGGCTCGAGGGTGAGAGCGATGCCGAGGTGGGGGCGCAGCTCGATGAGGCACTCGGACGGGGTGAGGGTGCTGCGACGGGCTTGAACGATGTCGTGGACGCGCTCGCCCAGTCACGGGTCGACCGGCTCGTGCTCGATCTCACCGAGCTGGAGGGCCGGACCATTGCGACGGAGCGGCTCGAGGGCGTGCCGCTGCCGGCCGCCGCGCAGGCCGAGACTGAGCTGCCCGCCGATCGCGCGCTGGTGGCCGCAGCAGCGCTCACGGGTGCGTCGGTGACGCTGCTCTCGTCGGAGATGAGCCACGGCGGTGTCGCCGCGTTGCTGCGGTGGGCTTGAGCGGGAGTTGTTCGCATGGGTGTCGTCGTGATCGGTGAGATCTGCCGTGATCTCGTGCTGCGGGTCACCGAGCATCCTGGTCCCGATGAGTCGGCCGCGGTCCTGGAAAGCCGGGAAATGCTCGGCGGCAAGGGCGCGAACCAGGCGGTCGGGCTCGCTCAGCTGGGCGAGCCGGTCGAGCTGATCGCCGTCGCGGGCGAGGATGACGCGGGGGCTGCGTGTCTGGACCAGCTCGCCGCTGACGGCGTCGGGATCCGCGGTGTCGCGCGGCGCGGGAGTACCGCTTTGATCGTCACCACGGTCGACGATTCCGATGACCGGCGGTTGTGCGAGCAGCGGCCGGAGACTGCGCTGGTGGCCGAGGCCGATGTCGTCGACATCGGGCGGCTGGCGACGGCGGCTGCCGCGGCGACGGTTCAGCGATTGGGCGGCCGTCCTGATCTCACCGGGTTATGTTCCTAGCGTCATGACGAAGCTCAGCGAGTTGCGCGAGGAGATCGCCGGGTGCCGCCGGTGCGAGCTCTACCGCGAGGCGACGCAGGTGGTGACCTCGGTGGGGAACACGCGGGCGCGGATGATGCTGGTCGGGGAGCAGCCGGGGGATCGCGAGGATGTGGAAGGCGAACCGTTCGTCGGACCGGCCGGGCGTGTGCTGGACGCGGCCCTGCAGGCGGCGGGTATCGAACGGTCCGACGTCTACCTCACCAATGCCGTGAAGCACTTCCGCTTCGAGCGCCGTGGCAAGCGGCGGATCCATCGCAAGCCGGCCGTCGAGCACATCGAGGCGTGCCATCCGTGGCTCGAGACCGAGGTGATGATCGTGCGGCCGCGGGTGGTCGTGTGCCTCGGCGCGACGGCGGGCCGCGCCGTCCTCGGTCGTCCCATGCGCATCGGCGAGGAGCGGGGTGGGCTCATCGAGGACGTCGACGAGACCGGTGGCGTTGCCGTCGTCATCACGACGCATCCGTCGTCGTTGTTGCGGCTGCGCGATCGGGGCGACTATGACGCCGAGCTGGAGTGTCTGGTCGCCGATCTGCGCCTGGCCGCCTCCGCCCTCTGATCTTCCCACGGTGGGCGGTGAGCCTGCGTCCGTTCTCAGGCCTGGCCGGTGCCTCAGCGTCCATTCGACCTCGGGAATGGACGCCTACCCACCGCCCTGACCGAGTTGCACGTGTCCACGAGCGGTCGTGCGATCCCCGGCTTAGGCTCGATCCATGAGTGCTGTTCGCACCGCTGGTCGGCTGCTGCTGGGGGCCTTCATGATCACGGCGGGCACGTTGCATCTGACGACGCAGCGTGAGGAGTTCCAGGCGCAGGTGCCGGACTGGTTCCCCGTCGACGAGGACCTCACCGTGCTCGGCTCGGGCGTCGTGGAGATCGGGCTGGGGGCGGCGTTCGTCGCGGCCCCGCGCCGTAAGCGCCTGGTCGGCGGACTGCTGGCCGCGTTCTTCGTGGCGATCTTTCCGGGCAATATCGCCCAGTACGCCGAAGGCACGGATGCCTTCGGCCTGGATACCGACGGCAAGCGCCTGGCGCGGCTGTTCTTCCAGCCTGTCTTGGTGCTTTGGGCGTTGTGGGCGGGCGGTGTGCTCCGGCGGCGGTCGTCCGAGCGTGAGCACACGGACTGAGGGAAGAGGCAGACATGGCACCCACGATCGCGACGAACACGAGGGTCGATCTCGAGGGACTGCTCGAGTTCGTCCGTCCGCGGCATCGGATGATTCTCATCACCGAACGGGCCGATGGCTCGCCGCAGGCGTCTCCGGTGGTTGGCGGCGTCGACGACTCGGGACGGGTGGTGATCGCGAGCTATCCCGAGCGTCACAAGACCCGCAATGCCAGGGCGCGTTCCGGCGTCAGCGTCGTGGTGCTGTCGGATGACTGGGACGGCGCGTGGGTGCAGGTGGACGGCGCCTGTGAGGTGCTCGATGCCGTCGACGGTGATGAGGCGCTGGACGCCTTTGTCGAGTACTTCCGCAATATCTCCGGGGAGCACTCGGATTGGGACGAGTACCGCCGGGCGATGGTCGACCAGGGCAAGTCGCTGCTGCGCATCACGCCGACGCGTTGGGGTCCGGTCGCCACGGGCGGCTTCCCCGCTCGCCTTGCCTGACGACGAGCAACATCTCCCGCGTCAGGCCTCTGCGGCAGTAACCCCGGTGAGTTCCAGCATCGCGCTCTGGGCGCGTTCGATGGCTGTTCGCTCGGCGCGCTCGGGGTCGTGGGCGCGGATGGCGTCGAGAGTGTTGCGATGGCTTTCCCACCGCGAGCGGCCGAAGGTGGGGTCTTTGCGTAGATGCTCTAGGGATCGCTCGCGGCGTTCGACGCTCGAGAGGGCCCGGGTCTGCTCGAAGAGGCGGATGAGGACGGGGTTGTGCGTGCTGGCCAGCACGGCGGCGTTGAACTCCTGCACGCTGGCATACAGTTCCTCGGCATAGCCGTCGATGGGCAGTCCCTCGGCGACACGAGCCCGGTAGAGTCGGGTCTGGTCCTCGGCGGCGTCCAGGAGCTGCGTCAGACGGGCGATATCGTCCGCAGTCGCATGGACGGCCGCCAGCCGTGCGACGAGGCCACGGAGCACGATCTCGACCTCGGCGAGCTTTTCCGGCGTGGCCTGTGTCGGACCGGCGACGTGCACGATCCGAGGACTCTTGCGTTCCAGGAGCCCGTCCGCCTCGAGTCTCTTGATGGCCTCTCGGACCGGGGTGGGGCTCACCGAGAGGCGTTCGGCGAGTCCGCGCTCGGTGACGCGCTCGCCGGGGCCGAGGGAGCCATCGACGATCAGGTCTCGCAACCGTTGATAGGCGCGCTCGGCCAGCGAGGTCGAGTCGAGATTGCCCAGGTCGTGATCCACAGTGTCCCTTCCGGTGCGTCGATGACTCCTAGCCTATCTGCGACAGCGTCGCGGAACGAATCGATTAAGATATTGCAAAAAGCATCTTTCGCCAATATGCTCTCTCTCGGCGTGACGCACGTCATGTCCCAGCCCGGAGATGAGAGGCACGACATATATGAAGCTCGCACTCGAACGCACGGCGTTGGTCCTCGCCGCGGCGTTGGCGCTGTCCGCATGCGGTAGCAATGGCGGTCAGTCGGACATCGTGGCCGACACGTCGCGGCCGTCGGAGGTGCCCGCCGAGATGGTCACCGAAGCCGAGGCGGAGGGGGAGGTCGTCGTCTACACCAACTCTCCCGATGAGGTGTGGGATGCGCTGATTCCCAAGTTCCAAGAGGCCTACCCGGGTATCACGATTTCGCCGGTCAGCCTCAACGGGCCGGAGCTGGTCCAGCGGTTGCGCTCGGAGCAGAGCTCCGGTGCGGCCACGGCCGACCTGATCATCGACAGCTCTCCGAGCACGCTCTTCGACCTGGCGGACGCGATCGAGGAGCGCGAGTCGACTTTCGCTGCCGATCTCCCTGACTATGCCAATCCCCGCCCCGGCGTCTACGCCATCTCCGCCGACCCGTCGATCATCACCTACAACAAGGCGGCTGTGGGCGACAACGCTCCGGAGTCGCTCGCCGATGTGGCGGCGCTGGCGGCCGACAACCAGGGCAAGCTCGCGACCTACGACATCGACAGTGAGAACGGCTACGCCCAGATGTGGACGCTGGCGCAGGAGCGCGAGGACGCATGGGCGTTGTACGACGAGCTGGCGCCGTCGACCCGTTACGAGCTGAACGGCGGGTCGATGACGCAGAAGCTCGCTCAGGGCGAGTATATCGCCGGTTATTTCCAGTCCGGATTGGTGCGCGGCCTGTTGGGGCCGTCGGGGCTCGATTCCATCGTCGGCTGGAGCTATGAGGCGGACGGGACCACGGTCGTGCCGCGCTATGCTGCTGTGGTCAAGGGCGCCGCGCATCCGAACGCCGCCGCCCTGCTCCAGGACTATCTCCTCTCGGCGCCAGGGCAGACGGTCGCCTGTTCCAGCGGTCTGACCGCTGTCCGCGATGATGTCGCCGATGCCTGTGGGGACTTCGCCCTCAAGACCGTCAGCGACGAGGTCGGCGAGGACAACATCGTGATGGTGCCCCTCGACGAGTCGATGCGCGACGACAAGCCGGACTTCTCGGCACGGCTCGCCGAGGCACGAGGCAGGTGATGATGGCGGCGCCGGTGCTCGCGCGCCTCACCCGGAACGACAAGGGGGCCCCGCTGGATCGGTTGATTCAGTGGGGGACCTGGCTGCTGGTGATCGTGCTGATCTTCGGCCCGGTGGTCCCCGTCGTCTATGCGGGATTCGTCGACCGGCCGCTCTACGAGTCCGGTGGGATCCTGACGCTGGACAATTTCGCCGAGCTCGGGGCCGACCCGGCTTTCTGGTCGGCGCTGCGCAACACGGTCCTCTTCGCGCTGATGGCGACCGTGCCCGGGGTGGTGATCGGGGCCAGCCTCGCGGTCTTGATCGCCCGCACCGACCTGCCGATGCGACGCTTCTTCAGCATCGTTTTCGTCGCGCCGTTGCTGTTCCCCGGGCTCGGGGTGACCTTGGGTTGGGTCACCATGTACTCGCCCAGCGGATTCGTCTCTACGTGGGTGGCGGAGAACTTCGGCTCGACGCCATGGAATCTGTACTCCCTGCCGGGTATGGCGATCGTTACCCTGGAGAAAACCGTGCCACTGGTCTATCTGATGGTCCGCGCGCGGTTGTCCTCGATGGACACATCGATCGAGAGCGCGGCGCTCACGGCGGGGGCCGCACCGCTCCGCGTACTGCGGACGATCACCCTTCCGATGCTGCGGCCGGCGTTGCTGACGGCGGCGATCCTCATCGTGATGGTCGCCTTCGAGACGCTCGGTCTGCCGTTGATCCTCGGTGCCCCGGTCGATATCGACACGTTGTCGACCTATCTGTACCGGACCTGGACCACCGACCCCACGCGCCAGGGGACCGTGTCCGCGGCGGCCTCAGGGCTCTTGCTGCTCGTCACTTTCCTGCTCTGGCTGAGAACCAGGGTCGAGGGCGATGGGAGCAGGTATACGACGGCGTCCGGCAAGCCGTCTGCGGTCCGCCGGCTCGGTCTCGGCAGGTGGCGTTGGTCACTGGCTCTGTTGATCAGCGGGTATGTCATCGCAGCCATCGTCCTTCCGGTGGTTGGTCTGGTGATGACGTCGGTGACCCAGATCTTCACACCGGCGGTGTCTCCGTGGGAGGTGTTGACGTCCCGGCATTTCGAGACGGTGTTCAATAACGACGCGCTGCTCCGGTCGATCACCAACAGTCTCCTGATCGGTGTGGTCGGATCGATCCTCGCCACCGCCGTGCTGGCGGTCGCCGCTCTGGTGGCTCATCGGTCGCGTTTCCGGCTGCGTTCGACTCTGCCGTCGATCTTGTTCTATCCGCGGGCGCTCCCGGGCATCGTGGTCGGTGTCGGGATCTTCTGGACCTTCGTGCTCGTCACCCCGTTGGAGCCGTTGCGTACGACGGTGTGGGGCATCATGATCGCCTTCATCGTGCGGAACACCGCGATCGGTTATGCGGCGATCCAGTCGAGTCTTCTGGCGATCAGCACCGAGCTTGATGCCGCGGCTCGTACGAGCGGCGCCACCTGGTTCAGAACCTGTCGCAGCATCGTCATTCCGCTGTTGCGTCCGGCTCTCGCCGGATGCGTCATCTTGATGTTCGTCTCGATTCTGAACGACTACGAACCGGCCGTTTTCCTCGTCACCACTGGCAACGAGGTTCTCGGCGTGACGATGCTGAAGCAGTGGTCGGCGGGATTCGCCGGACCGGTTGCCGCTCTGGGCGTCATTCAAATCATCATCACCGCGCTCGCGGTTGCGATCGGGCGTATCGCCTGGGGAGTGAAGCTTCGTGCCTGAAATCAATGTGTCGGCGCTCGGCCTCGACTATGCGGGGAAGACCGCCATCGACGACATCACCTTTACCGCCCGCGAGGGTGAGTTCCTGACCCTGCTGGGGCCGAGTGGCTGCGGCAAGACCACGACGCTGATGTCGATCGCTGGATTGGCTCAGCCGAGCCGAGGGGTGATCACCTGCGGGGAGGATGTGTTGTTCGACAGCACACGTTCCATTGATCGGCCGCCGGAGCGTCGCAACTGCGGGGTGGTGTTCCAGTCGTACGCCATCTGGCCGCATATGTCGGTCGCCGACAATGTCGCGTATCCGTTGCGGCTGCGGAAGGTCGGCAAGGCCGAGATCGCGAGGCGGGTCGGCGAGGTATTGGAGATGGTCGATCTCGCCGCGTTAGCCGAGCGCTACCCGCACCAGCTGTCCGGTGGCCAACAGCAGCGAGTGGCTCTCGCTCGGGCGATCACCTATGGGCCAGGGGTCCTGCTGCTGGACGAGCCGCTGTCCAATCTCGACGCGAAGCTACGCGAACAGGCCCGCACCTGGCTCAAGGAGTTTCAGTCATCAGTCGGACTGACCACCGTCTTCGTCACGCACGACCAGGACGAGGCGCTGGCGCTCAGCGATCGGATCATCGTAATGAACGACGGTCACATCGAGCAGGTGGGAGCGCCGGAAGAGATCTACAGTCGTCCGAACTCGCCCTTCGTGGCGTCCTTCCTCGGGTCCGCCAACCTGCTGGCCGGCACCGTCATCGAGAGCGGACGAGACTCCACGCGGGTCCGACTCGACGGCAGCGGGCAGACGGTGGCCGTGCGCGAACCCGGGCCGGACCGCGAGGTGTTGGTCATGGTGCGCCCTGAGGATGTGGAGATCATTGACGATACGACCGGCGACGAATCCGCTTCGTTGCAGGGGAATCTGACCACGCGCATGTTCGTCGGATCGTCCTTCCGCTATGTCGTCGATTGTGGGGGACAGCAGCTGAGTGTCTCCTCGCGGGAGCGGTGGGAGCCCGGACCCGTGCGGCTGCGCTTCAGAATCGAAGGGGTCCGCCTCTTCCCGCGCTCGGCCGCCGACCAGCTTGCTACCGACATCGAGGAGCCCGTCCATGCTTGACGAGACCCAGGAAGCCCTTGGTGCTCTGCTCCAGCGCTCCGTCCAGGTGTTCGACCTGTCGCAGCCTCTCGAGAACGGGATGCCGTGCTCGCCCAGCCACCCCGGATTCCATATGGCGCTGATGCGCAGACACGGCGATCTGATGCGTGGTGCAGGGTCGGGATCGAACGAGATGATCATCTTCGGCGGGCACGTGGGAACGCACGTCGACGCCCTGGCTCATGTGGCTGCCGAGGGGCAGTTGCACGGCGGTATCGATGCCGTCGCCAACAGCGTCGATGGCCGCCACCGAGCGCTCGGCGCGGAGACCATCGCGCCGATGCTGTGCCGAGGCCGCCTGTTCGACATCCCCGGAGCCCGGGAGCTCGAATGCCTCCCCGCCGGATACGGCGTCACCGTGGACGACCTGCAGGCCGCCGCCGGTGAGGCATCGGTGGAGCCCGGGGACGTCGTCCTCGTCAGGACCGGATGGCCGCAGCAATACGAGGATCCCGAGGCATATGTCGGTCATCGCGACGGAGCGCCGGGAGTGACTGGTCCCGCGGCGGAATGGCTCGCGGACCGCGGTGTGCGAGCCATCGGTACCGACACGATCGCTTTCGACCAGATCCTGCCCGGTCTCGGCCACTCGCAGATGCCCGCGCACCACATCCTCCTCGTCCAACGTGGCATTCACATCATCGAGGTGCTCAACCTCGAGGAGCTGGCCGAGCATGGGGCCACGGTCTTCTGGTTCCTCATGATCCCGCTGCGCCTCGTCGGTGCCACCGGCTCACCCGTCCGTCCTCTCGCCATCGTCGACTCGACAGCCATGGAGGTTTCGCGATGAACGCACCCCTTCCCCGTACCTTCGATCCGACGGCCGTCGGTCCGCTGCAGAACTGCCGTGTACTGGATCTGAGCCGTCTCGTCTCGGGCGGGCACTGCGGCATGGTGCTGGCCGACCTGGGCGCCGACGTGGTCAAGGTCGAACGGCCCGACGGTGGTGATGAGCTGCGGGGCGGGCGCATCGCCGGTGTTGCTGCCTTCTGGACCGTCTACAACCGCAACAAGCGGTCGATCAGCCTGAACCTGAAGTCCGAGGAGGGGCGTCAGCTGCTCCTCAGTCTGGTCCGTGACGCCGATGCATTGCTGGAGAACTTCCGGCCCGGCACTTTGGAGAGGCTCGGTCTGGGTCCCGATGTGCTGCTCGAAGCCAATCCACGTCTCGTGATCACCCGGATTTCGGGTTGGGGGCAGACCGGGCCGTACTCCCAGATGCCGGGCTTCGGCACCCTCGCCGAGGCGGTGTCCGGGTTCATGTATCGCAATGGCTTCGCGGATCGCCCCCCGGCGCCGCCGCCGACGGCATTGGCGGACATGGTCGCCGGTCTGTACGCGGCTACGGCCACGGTGGCGGCGGTGCTCCACGCACGTGAGGGCGGTGCCGGACAGACGGTCGACGTCTCCTTGTTCGAGCCGCTGGCCTCGATCATGGGCCCGGATGCGCTGCTCGATCAGCTGGGCCATCTGCCGACACGCGGCGAAGGGACGCGTGCCTCGTCGGTCAAGGGCGTCTTCCAGACCGCCGATGACAAGTGGCTGGCGCTGTCGGCGGGCGCCGAGCGCATCGTGAAGAGCCTGTTCGCAGCGATCGGCGAGTCCGAGGCATTGGACGATCCCCGGTTCAGCGAGTATCAGTCGAGGCTCGATCACCGGTCGGAGATCAACGCGATCATCGGCCGGTGGGTTGAAGCGCGGACCTCGGCCGAGGTGATGGGGACCCTGCGCGCTCAAGGGGTCACGATCGCCCCCGTGCTGTCGATGGGCGAGGCGCGGGAGGATCCGCACTTCATCGCTCGTGAGGTATATGTCGATGTTCCGGGCCGGGAGGGGGAGCCGGAGACCGTCGCGATGCACAATGTCGTGCCACGGATGTCCGGGACGCCCTCTGGACTGCGCCGCCCGGCGCCTCTGCTGGGGGAGCACAATGCCGCGGTGCTGGCGGAGCTCGGCTTCTCGGAGGAGGACCTGCACGAGCTGGTCAAGCGCGGCGTGATCGGCGAAGCCCCGGCGGAGGTTGGACATGCCTGATCGTGAGCTGGCGGACGGCTGGCGGTCGATGCTCTATGTCCCCGTGAACCGTGAGCGGTTCGTCCGTAGCGCGGTATCGGCCGGGGCGGATGCGGTCATCCTCGATCTGGAGGACGCGATCCCCGCTGAGCATAAGGATGCGGGACGGGAAGCGCTTGCTGAGGCGGTGGCGACGCTGCGGACCGGCCCGGCCTCGGTGCTCGTCAGGGTCAATCGCCCGTGGATGGCGATGCTCTCGGACCTCCGGGCCGCAGTAGGCGCCGGGGTCGACGGGGTGATCGTCCCCAAGAGCGACGATCCGGCGGTGGTGCGCACGGTGGACGAGGTGCTGAGTGAGCTGGAGGCGGGCCGAGCCTCTGGGCCGACGCAGGTGATCACGCTGATCGAGTCGGCGCGGGGGGTGCGCCGGATCGATGAGATCGTGGCGGCCAGCGAGCGGGTGATCGCGGTGTCGACCGGCATCGGCGACCTCAGTATCGACTTGGGAGCCTCGCCCGACAGCGCGGCGATCAGCCATGCCTTCAACGAGGTCGTCCAGGCGACCCGAGCGGCAGGCCGAACACCCCTCGGTCTCGCGGGGCTTATCGTGTCCTTCGCCGATATCGACGCGTTCCGTGCTCTGGCCGCGCGTTCCCGTGCGCTGGGCAGCACCGGGGGATCGTGTATCCATCCGCGGCAGGTCGAGGTGCTCAACGAGGTCTTCGGGGTGAGCGCAGAGGAGATCACCGAGGCGCGACGGCTGGTGGCGGCCTACGAGGAGGCCGCCACCGAGGGCCGCGGTTCGGTCATGGTGGGCGACACCTTCATCGACAATGCGAATTACCAGCACGCCCGGAGGCTTCTCCGGGAGGCGTGAACGCGTGCCTCACTTGGGAGGCATGCGGATGGCGCCGTCGACGCGCACGGTCTCGCCGTTCATGTAGGAATTGGTGACGCATTCGAGCACCATGCTGGCGAGCTCCTCGGGGCGTCCGAGGCGCTTGGGGAAGTTGACGGACTCGCCGAGCTTGGCCTTGAAGGCCTCCGCCTGCTCGCCCTCGCCGTAGATGGGGGTGTCGATGAGGCCGGGGGCGACGGTGTTGACGCGGATGCCGGAGGCGGCGAGGTCGCGTGCCGCGGGGAGGGTGAGGCCGACGATGCCGCCCTTGGACGACGAGTAGGCGGCCTGGCCGATCTGCCCGTCGAAGGCGGCGACGGAGGCGAGATTGCAGATCGCGCCGCGCTCGCCGGACTCCAGCGGCTCGTTGCGGGAGATGGCGGTGGCGGCGAGGCGCATCGCGTCGAAGGTGCCGATGAGGTTGATGGAGATGACCTTCTTGTAGGCGTCGAGGTCGTGCGCGGACTCATAGGTGCCGTCGCGACCGATGGTGCGCTGCGCCCAGCCGATGCCGGCGGAGTTGACGAGCACGCGCAGGGGAGCGAGCTCCTCGGCGGCGGCGATGGCGGTCTTGATCTGCTCGGTGTCGGTGACGTCGACGCGGATGAACACGCCGCCGATCTCCTGCGCGAGCGCCTGGCCCGCGTCCTCATTCAGGTCGGCGACGACGACGAGCGCGCCCCGCTCATGCAGCTGGCGCGCGACCGCCGCGCCGATACCCGATGCGCCGCCGGTGACGATGGCCGATGCTCCCGCGATGTCCATGTGACTCCTCGAATCCGTGATGTGGGCACTGTCCTAGGGCAGTCTCGCACGGACCTGAGGCGAAGGTGGGATCGTGTCCCTTCGTCCCCGACGACGGAGATCCTCTTTGCGATCGATCCTGGACGTGGACGAGCTCGCTGTTCGGGGAGCATCTCTAGAGTGCCGCGAAGCTACCGTGCGAAATCGACGATGTCGACGTCGGGTCGGACTGACGGGAAGCCGGACTCGATCGTCCCAGGCCCAAGGGCTGACATCAGAGCGCGCCATCGGTCAGCTTCGCCACGGCGTCGGTGTACATCGTCGACTTGATCGCGGCCAGAGTGTCGGGGTGCTTGCCGGTGTATGGGGCGACCCGTGAGATCGCGGCCTCGACCAGGTCGCTCGCCGGTGTGATTCCGTCGACTAGGCCGGCTGCCACCGCGCCCGGCCCGGGGAAACGACGGCCCGTCGTCATCGAGTTTGTGGCCGCCTGGGGCGTCAGCTTGGCCTGGATCAGCGCAGCCATGCCTGGGGTGAACGGGATTTGGATATCGACCTCGGGGAAGCAAAAGTAGCCGCGGTCCTCGCGCATGACCCGCCAGTCGTGGGCGATTGCGAGCATGGCGCCGCCGCCGAACGCATGACCGTTGACGGCCGCAGTCGTTGGCACCGGCAGGGTCAGAATGCGGGCGAGGAGAGCCTCGATCCGGGCGGTATAGGAGCCCAGCTGGTCCATGTGGTCGCTCAGCCAGTCCAGGTCGAGCCCATTGGAGTAGAACTTTCCACCGCCGATCGTCACCAGCGGCGCGGGCTCGGCAACGACCACGTCCAGCGCTTCCTCGAAGGCGTCGAGCCACGTCGGGCTGAACCGGTTCTCGCCGTCTCCGAGATCGAGGACGTGGATACCGTCATAGGGTCTCAGCGTGGGCATTCAGCGCACCTCCCGTGCGGCTCGGCTCGTCTCCGCTGCGACGGCTCGCTTCTCGACGGTGCGCAGCGTCAGCCGGAAGGCGATGGCGAGCGTCGTGTAGAGCCACTGGTTCCACAGAACGCGAGGCTTGCGACGTATGCCGAGCCGAGTGGTCCAGGTGACCTTGGTGCCGCCCGGGACCTCGAGGAAGTCGACCTGGCCGTAGTCGTGGTCCATCGGCGGCCGCGCGGCGATGATCTTATAGTTCATGCGTGTTGGCCGAGCGAATCCGACGATCTCCTCGGTGAAGCCGAGCAGCGGCCCGCAGTCGACTTCGCGCACGGCATCGAGCCCATTCTTCTCGGCGGAGCCGTGCTTGCTGAGAGCGCAGGAGCGGACGCCGAACACGTCCGACAGCCGCTCGTGGTCGGTGAACGCCTCGAAGACGACGTCGCGCGAGGCCGGGACGACCCGGGTAACGGTGAGGGTACGCATCACTTGCCCTCGCGTTCCGCGCGAGTGACTGAACGCTTCTCGACCTGGCGCAGCACGGTCTTGAAGACCATGGTGAACATCGCTTTGAAAACGGGGTCGATGCGTCCGCCGAGGAGGTCCACCGAGAAGACGGTGGTCCAGTGGACTCGTGTGCCACCGGGCACCTCGCTGAACTCGACGCGCCCGAGGTCGTGTCGCGCCTTCGGGAAGGACCAGGTGATCCGGTACTCCATCAGGTGCGGTCGCTCGAAGGCGGTGATCTCTTCCTGGAGCTGGATGAGGGCAGCATTGAGGCGGCGGACCGCCCCCAGGCCGTTCTTCTCGGTACGGCCAGGCGTGGTGACCTTCGAGGAGATGGCCATCGGCAGGTCCGAGAGGCGCTCGTGGTCGGTGTACTCGTCGAAGACGATAACGATCGGCGCGGGGATGGTCTTCATGAGAGAGATGGTCTGCATCGCTGGTACTCCGGGTCAGGCGCGCTGGGGGCGCAGGCTCTCGAGGCCGTTGTGGAGGAGGTACTGGCTTACGTTGAAGGCCGGATGCCGGTCGGGTGCCGGCTCTTTGCCGTTGCCCATCCGCCACAACTGGACGCTGTAGTGGGTGATCTCCGTAATGTTGTCGAGCAAGCGGATGCCAGTGCGGTGGGGTACGACGACACTGTCGTCGGCAGTGCCGGCCAGTAGTTCGGCTGGAAAGTCGGGCTGGACACACAATGGTCGGCCCAGGCCGACCAGATCGATGGCGCCCGACTGCAAAGCCTCGACCATGCCGTCAGCGGTACGGAACCCACCGGTCAACATGAGTGGCAGGTCGGGCAGGTCGGCGCGAACCCGCTCGGCGTACGCCATGAAGTAGGCCTCGCGCTTGCGGGTGCTCTCCTTGAGAGAGTCATCGACGCCGAGCATGGCCGAGGTCGTGTAGGTGCCTCCGGAGACCTCCAGCAGGTCGATGCCCTCCTCGGCGAGCTTGTGCACAACCTCCAGGGACTCGTCCTCGGAGAATCCGCCCTTCTGGAAGTCGGCGGAGTTGAGCTTGATCCCGACCGGGACGTCGACGCCGACCTCCGCTCGGATAGCGCGGACGATCTCAAGCACGAACCGGTGTCGCTTCTCCGGCGTACCACCCCAATCATCGGTGCGCTGGTTGGACAGCGGCGAGAGGAACTGGCTGATCAGGTAACCGTGGGCACCGTGTATCTGGACACCATCGAAACCGGCCTCGGTCACCACGGCGGCGGCGGTCGCGAAGCGGCCGATGATCTCCTGGATCTCGGCGGCCGTCAGTTCGCGCGGCTTTGCGAAGAGCTTCGCGCCGCCCGGCAGCGCGATCGCCGAAGGTGCCACCGGGTGCATCCCGACAGTCCGTGGGATCTGACGACCCGGGTGGTTGATCTGGACCCACGCCTTGGAGCCGCCAGCCCTGGCGGTCTCTGCCCAGGCGACCAGATCATCGAGGTCGCGATGGTCCTCGACCACGACGTTGCCCGGCTCGCCGGTCTGGGTGCGGTCCACCATGACGTTGCCGGTGATCGACAGGCCGACACCGCAGTGGGCCCACCGGGAGTAGAGGTTCCGGATCCGGGTGCCCGGCGAGAAGTCCTTGCGGCCCAAGCCTTCGCTCAGGGCAGCCTTGACCAGCCGATTGGGGATCACGAACCCGTTGGGCAGCTCAAGAGGCTGGGCCAGCGCTGATCGATTGGCCGCGTTAGTCGACTCGCCAGATGCGGCAGTCGCGGCAGGGACACTGGTCATGGGTCGCTCCTTGGGGTGGCTTCTCGGGACGGAAGGGGAACGGCTAGGACCGCGCGCACGGCCGCCTGCAATCGCGCTTCAGCTGCCTCGTCGACCTCACCCTCCTCGACAAGCTTCCGGCGCAGGATGCCGGTGGGAAGGTCCACCACACAGACCGCGATCGCGTCAACCGCGACTCGGTCGCTGCGGCCCCACACGCCCTGGGCCAGGTCGATCAGCAGGTTCACGAAGCGCTTCTGGACCGCTTCCAGCTCCGCCTCGGTATCGGGCGGCAGGTCGTCGGAGAACAACTGGTCGCGACGTTGAGCGAAGAACAATCGAGCGCTGATGGGAAAACGGCGGACGAACTCGACGGGTGCGAGCGCCGCGGCGATCACGGCGGCGACGCCCTCATCGTCGTCCCGTGGATGGCGGGAAACGGCATGCAGGGCCTCGACGATTTGATCACCGAGGCGTGACCAGGCGCGCAGCCAGAGCTGTGCAAGCAGCTGATCCTTCGAACTGAATGCGTGGTAGATCGTGCCATTCGATGCGCCAGTCGCGGAGGCCAGAGCGCGCAGCGTCAGTCCAGCTGGATCGCCGCTGGTGACGATCTGTTCCGCTATGTCGAGGAGCTCATCGAGGGTGTGCAGTCTGCGGCGAGCCATGACAAGCAATCTAGTAGAGCAAGTGATCTAGATCAACCGGTCTACTTGTGCGGTGCGCCATATCCCTCTGGCGGGGGCAGGAGAGTCAGTGCGGTCCTGCGCTTCCTGCTCTGACGGCCTTGGCGACGGTCGGAGGAACGCTTTTCTGCGGGAATGCTGGCAAATGTTGAGAGTTGCCGGAAGGCAATGGGAGGTATCTTGACTGGTCAGAGACGTTTTCGGGGCGTGCTCGTGGCTTACCGCGGTCGCGTTTGATCAGTATTTCTCGATCTGATCGAACTGGGGCTTATGTGAACGGGTCTATGTGCGCTGTAGCGCTGTGGGCCGCACGCCGTGAAGGGCTCTGCTGGACTTGGTGTCGTGGCTGAGAGGGCGGTGAGCGAACGCCAACTGGAAGTGCCTCGTTGGATTGGTGCAGATTGCCCGGACCGGTCATGGCAGGATGAGACTCATAAGCTCTCGACCTGTGCTCTGGCGAACCGGGGCCTGGTTGGTTGTGGGTTGACGCGAAGGGATCTGGAGCGCGGAAATCACGGCTGCTGGCGAGTACTGCCTGGGGCACGGGACGTAGCGGGCTCGCGCCGAGTCGGTGAAGCCACGTAGCGCGAACTCGGTTCGGCCTAAGCGTCGGACGCGTCGCGTTACTTCGGATACTGTTGTACCTGGTCCGCGCCGGACCGTGGTTCGGCGAGAGCGCGGACCAAGGCGTCCAACCGGTGGTGATCTCCTCCTCGGGCGATTCCTTAGCGGTGATGAGCCGGCTCTCCTTGCCTCCGAGAGGGAGCAAGGTGCCTTCGGTGAGATCGCCAAGAGTAATCCTCTGCCGGCTCCTGGGCAGATGATCCGGGAGGTCCGTGTCGACTGGATGCGTCACTATGCAGTGCTGTTTGAAGATCCGTATGCACTGATGCGGGCGCAGCCGGTGGTCGTTCCCAAGCGGCTCACCGAAGCGCATCAGGTTGCCCGGGAGTATCGGGACGCGCCGGACTTCCCCTGCGTGTCCAAGGCGCATCTGGGGCGCGCCGTCCGGGTCGTGCACGCCTTGGCTCTGGCGCTGAAGGACGTAGGGATCCAGTTGACGCTCGATCCTGGTCGCGGGCCGCAGCGGTTCACTGCTCGACTGGGCTCGTGGAGCGAGTCGTTCCAGATCCTTGAGCGTCCAGGAACCGGGGGTGAGCGGATGCCCTACAGCTACCGAGGTTCTCAAGGCCAACACCTTCCGGCATGGCTGGCGACGGCGGACACAGTTTGTCGCCACGGGGAAATTGGCCATCGACATTTCGGTCCCATCTACGACCGACCGACCGGAATGCGGGCTCGCATCGGGGGTACGACGACCCGAGCGCTTGGAGACATACTGCCCGAGTGGTTCGTCAGATCCGGTGTGCACTCCGGTTGCGCGAGCTCCTCGACCAAGCGCAAGAGCGATGCGAGGAACTCGCCGACATTGACTGGCAGCACGCGTTCGACGAGGCTACAGTACGAGCGAGCCGAATCGGTCGAAGGCTCTGGCTAAGTGGGCGGCTGCATGGCGTCAATGGTCCGACCAGGTGGCCTACCTGGACGAACTGACGGCGCGTTCTCCGCTTGATCATACTAGGGCGGTGCGTTGCCGAGTTCAGCTCGCGACCAGGGTGGTGACCTTGGCGAGTTCGTCGGCATGTAGGTCGCGCTCGACCTCAAGGTCGTAGTCGGTCTGAATGTTGATCCAGAACCGGTCGTCGACGCCGAGAGCCTTCGACAGGCGCAGGGCGGTGTCGGTGGTGATGGCGCGCTTGCCACGCACGATCTCGCTGATCCGGGTCTGGGGGAGGCCGGTAGCCTGGGCGAGGCGGTACTGCGTGATGCCCAGCGGCTCCAAGAACTCGGTCAGCAGGATCTCGCCCGGGGTGATCGGGTCGTGCGCCTTCGTTGTGGTGGCCATGATCGTCTCCCTCCTCGTGTGTCAGTGGTAGTCGGTGATCTCGACACCGGTCGGGCCGCTGTCGGTCCAGACGAAGCAGATCCGGTATCGGTCGTTGATGCGGATGGAGTGCTGGCCGGCGCGGGTCCCGATCAGCTTCTCCAGGCGATTGCCGGGTGGCACCCGCAGGCTGTTCAGTTCGGATGCCGCGTTGAGGAGGCGGAGCTTCTTCTGCGCGGCGCGTTGCAGTTCGGGTCCGAGGGCTCGGACATGTTCGCGGTTCCAGACCTTCTCCGTGTCGGTGTTCTTAAGGACCGGATCACAAAGCAATCCTAACGCCTGACGATAGTATCGCCAAGCGTAAGTATCGGCGCAGGTTTACAGATCGCCACCGAACGCGGGCCCAATCTGTAAGTCAGGACGCTAGACGGGACGGAGGTGTCTGCAGCACTCGTCGCTGACGTCAGGCGGTGCCCGGGTGGCAGCCGTTCTCGAGAGTCAGGTGTGCAACCGTTTGCCTTGCAAGCACGTCGCCGCGCAATCCCCGAGCGAGGGCCGAATGGCTCATTGCTGTCGATTCGCCTGGGCGGTCGTGAACAGCCCCATCGTCGCTATGCGAGGGAGTTGAGCCCGCCATGAGGGTGATTGCACCCTCTTTCAGGGAACAAATGTCGTAATCCAAGGCGCGGGAACTATCTCGCGTCGCCGGCAGCCGCCCCCGGGCCGGAGTCTTCGGACACCTTCCGTATCGCCGCGGCCAACCCGGCGTATCCCGTGGGTCCGTCGGTGATCCGTTCCAGGGCGTTGAGGCTGACCGATTTGTAGCCGAGAGCTTCTAGCGCCGTCCTTGGCGCGACGTAGAACGCCCACTGGTCGATGTCGAGGACGTCGTACTCGACATGGCTCTTCGCTGTCTGGACAGCGAAGACGTATACATCGGCGTTGAAGGTCGCCTCGGGCGACTCACCATTGCGTGGATCCCAGGTGCGACCGGTCAATCCGGTGAATCGGATCGCTGACGGTCGCCGCTGGTCCCAGACCTGCATGTAGGCCGACGATTTCACCTCGATGCGTGTGCCGTCGGGGGACAGGACGTCATACGCGTCCCATTCGACTCGCGGACCGGTCGCCCCTATGGCCTTGGCCACCAGGAACTCGGCGAGGTAACCGCGAAGATTGTTCATGCGCAGATCGCTCATGGCGAACCGCCAGAAGTCCAGCACCGTTGCGTCAAGTCCAGCGAACGGTTCAGAACCGTCCATGCGTCGTGCCGGGGGAGCAGAGAACCACACATCTTCGGACATGGCTTGTATCGTGCCATGGCGGACAGACACGGGTGGCAGAACTGTGATCCGACCCGGACGAGGAAGCGCCCCCAGCCGGTCGGACTGGGGGCGCTTCGCTGTTCGGATCAGATGTCGTAGTAGAGCTCGAACTCGTGCGGGTGGGGGCGAAGCTGCACGGGCATGATCTCCTCGGTGCGCTTGTAGTCGATCCACGTCTCGATCAGGTCGGGCGTGAAGACGTCACCGGCGGTGAGGAACTCGTGGTCGGCCTCAAGGGAGTCGAGGACCGCGTTGAGCGAGGTGGGCACGTGGTCGATCTCCGCGTACTCCTCCGGCGGGAGCTCGTAGATGTTCTTGTCGACCGGCGCGGGCGGCTCGATCTTGTTCTTGATGCCGTCGAGGCCGGCCAGCAGCAGCGCCGAGAACGCCAGGTACGGGTTGGCCGACGGGTCGGGGCAGCGGAACTCGATGCGCTTGGCCTTCGGGTTGTTACCCGTGATCGGCACGCGCACACAGGCCGAACGGTTACGCGCCGAGTACACGAGCGCGATCGGGGCCTCGTAGCCCGGCACCAGGCGGTGGTAGGAGTTCACCGTCGGGTTCGTGAACGCCAGCAGGCTCGGGGCGTGCTTCAGGATGCCACCCACGTAGTGACGTGCCAGATCCGAGAGTCCGCCGTAGCCGGCCTCGTCGTAGAACAGCGGCTCGCCGTTGTTCCAGATCGACTGGTGACAGTGCATGCCCGAACCGTTATCGCCGAAGATCGGCTTCGGCATGAAGGTCACGGTCTTGTCCGCGGCCCATGCCGTGTTGCGGATGATGTACTTGAACTTCATGACATCGTCCGCCGACTTCAGCAGCGTGTCGAAGTTGTAGTTGATCTCGGCCTGGCCGGCGGTGCCGACCTCGTGGTGGCCGCGCTCGACCGTGAGGCCGACCGTCTCCAGATTGGCCATCATGTCGTCGCGCAGTTCCGTGAAGTGGTCGGTCGGCGCGACGGGGAAGTAACCGCCCTTGTAGCGCACCTTGTAGCCGCGGTTGTCGACGATGTCGTCACCGGTCGACCATGCGCCGGCCGCCGACTGGATCTCGTAGTACGAGCGGTTCGCGCTCGTGCCGAAGCTGACCCGGTCGAAGATGTAGAACTCGGCCTCGGGCGCGAAAAACGCGGTATCGCCGATGCCAGTGGTCTTCAGATACGCCTCGGCCTTGCGAGCGATATTGCGCGGATCGCGCGAGTACGCCTCACCGGTGATCGGGTCGTGCACGAAGAAGTCCATGACCAGCGTCTTGCGGGCCCGGAAAGGATCCACATACGCCGTCTTGACGTCGGGGAACAGTGCCATATCGGACTGGTCGATGCTCTGGAAGCCGCGCACCGAGGAGCCGTCGAAGGCCAGGCCGCTGTCGAGGATGCCCTCGTCGAACGAGGAGACCGGCACGGTGAAGTGCTGCTGGATGCCCGGCAGGTCGGTGAACCGGACGTCGACGAACTCGACACCCTCGTCCTTGATGAATCTGAACAGCTCGTCGGCATTGCCGAACATCTGGGCCTCCTCGACCGCCGGGGGCGGGTCATTGTGATACATCGACAGCGACGCTTCATCGGCGTCACCAGTGAGCCTAGGCGGGCGTGATTACTCCACCATCACTGGTTTGTTTCATCGATGTTACAAAGATCGAGGCTCAGTCGCCGATCGCGAAACGAGCAACGGGGGAGCGAACGGTAGGCTCGCGACGTGCCGAACGAGCCCTCATCCGACCTGTACGACGCGTCGCCCGGCCGCCGCCTTCTCGCTCTCGTCATCGACTGGACCCTCGCGATGGCCTTCGCCTGGGCTGCCTTCGGCACCGGTTTCCCGCCGCAGACACCGGGGGAGAGCTTCATCGTCCAAGGAGTCTTCATCGTCATCACCGGACTGACGATCGGCTTCCTCGGCGTCTCGCTCGGCAAACGCCTCGTGCGCCTCGCGGTCGTCGACGTCAACGGCCGCCCCATCGGCTGGTGGCGGGGACTCGTGCGTACCGCACTGCTCAGCCTCGTCATCCCCGCGATCATCCAGCGCGACGGACGCGGCCTTCACGACCTCGCCGTCGGCAGCAAAGTCATCCGCGTCGGGAAGTAGAACGGAGATATGCCGGGTGGGGTCAGCCGCGCATCATCTTGCGGGCGCCCTTCATGCTCGTGGGCATCGGGCCACGCGGCATGGGAGCGGCCGGGCGCATCGAGTCCAGCGCCTTGACCTTGTAGAGCACCTCGGTCTGCTGTGCCCCCTTGATCTTCTTGGGCAGCTTGCGCACCGTCTTGACCAGCTTCGGCAGGGGCACCTCGCCCTCGCCGCGGCCGACCATGAGCATCGTGACCGGCACGTCCTCGCCGACGATTCGCGCGTGCTTCTTGGCCTCGCTCGTCAGCAGGTTCTTCGTGCGGCCCGGGCTGCCCTCGCCGACCAGGATCACGCCCGGACGGCCGATCACCCGGTGCACCACGTCCTGCTGCTTGTTGAAGCCGACGGCCTGCTTGACCGTCCATCCACGACGCAGCATCGTCAGCGCGGCCCCGCCGGCGCCCAGCTGGCCCTCGGCCTGCTGGTACATCGACTTCTCCGCGCGCCGACCGAAGACCGTGATCGTGGCCAGCGAGGCCACCGCGATCGACAGGAAGACCGTCAGGATGATGCTGAACCAACCGGTACCGACCAGCAGGGTGCTCAGCGTCGCCGTGATCGCCGCAGTCACGACCCAGATCGCCAGCAGGATCCACCCGAGGCGAGGATCGGTCTGCTTGGTATTGCGATAGGCCTGCCGCATCTGCGCGATGCGGCCCTGGGGCACGGCTGCGGGATTGGACATACGGTCGATTCTACGTCAGCGGCACAGGCTCAGGCGCGCGCCTGTTCCCTCGCCTCTACGGCCTGCTGGTACAGGCGCCCGGCACGGTACGAGGAACGCACCAACGGCCCGGACATGACACCGGCGAAGCCGATCTCAGTGGCCTCAGCGGACAGCTCGACGAACTCCTCGGGCTTCACCCACCGCTCGACCGGATGGTGCCGCGGCGACGGACGCAGGTACTGCGTGATCGTGATGAGATCGCAGCCCGCAGCGTGCAGATCGCGCAACGCCTCGGACACCTCCTCGCGGGTCTCACCCATGCCGAGGATGAGATTCGACTTGGTCACCAGACCGAAGTCGCGGGCCTGGGTGATGACATCGAGTGAACGTTCGTAGCGGAAGGCCGGACGGATGCGCTTGAAGATGCGCGGCACCGTCTCGACATTGTGCGCCAGCACCTCGGGCCGCGACTCGAAGACCTCGGTCAGCAGTTCGGGGATGCCGTTGAAGTCGGGGATCAGGTTCTCCACACCCGTATCGGGGTTGAGCTCGTGGATCTGGCGCACCGTCTCCGCGTACAGCCACGCGCCGCCATCGGGCAGGTCGTCACGGGCCACACCGGTGATGGTCGAGTACCGCAACTGCATCTTCTGCACGCTCTCGGCCACCCGCCGTGGCTCGTCGCGATCGAGGGCCGAGGGCTTGCCGGTGTCGATCTGGCAGAAGTCACATCGCCGGGTGCACTGCTCGCCGCCGATGAGGAAAGTGGCCTCGCGGTCCTCCCAGCATTCGAAGATATTGGGGCAGCCGGCCTCCTGGCACACCGTGTGCAGCCCCTCGCCCTTCACGAGGTTCATGAGCTCGTTGTACTCCGGGCCCATCTTCGCGCGGGTCTTGATCCACGGCGGCTTCTTCTCGATCGGCGTCTGTGCATTGCGGACTTCGAGCCGCAGCATCTTGCGACCGTCGGGTGCGATAGTCATCTCTTCCAGACCTACCTGGGTGTCGGGGGTTGGATGGTTCCGATCGCGAGGCTCGGATGGTCCACGCGATCGATGTCGGGGGAGGGGTCGTAGGGCTTCCACGTCAGCAGCTCGGCGAGATGATGAGCCACCGTCGGCGCAGCCTCCGGCACGGTCACATCGCGGCCGAGCTCGGCGCTGAGGGTGGTGACTCCGGCATCGGCGATGCCGCACGGGATGAAGCGGTCGTACCAGTCGAGGTCGACATCGCAGTTGAGGCTGAACCCGTGCATCGTCACGCCGCGCGAGACACGGATGCCGATCGCGGCGATCTTGCGCTCGCCGCGCCCGGGGGCCTCCGGCAGCCACACACCGGACCGGCCCGGCACCCGCCCGGTCGCGAGACCGAACTCCGCCAGAGCGCGGATGAGTGCCTCCTCGACGCGCCGCACGTAGTCGACCACCAGCACATGTGAGGGCAGCTTGGTGATCGGGTACCCGACGAGCTGCCCGGGGCCGTGGAAGGTGATCTTGCCGCCGCGGTCGACATCGACCACCGGCGTGCCGTCTTGTGGGCGCTCGAACTGCTCGGTGCGCTTGCCCGCCGTATAGACCGGGGGATGCTCCAGGAAGAGCGCGGTGTCCTCGATCTGGTCGGCGACCCGTTGCGCGTGTAATCGGCGTTGCAGCTCCCAGGCATCGAGGTACTCGATGGCCTGCTCGCCGTACCACGAGTCGAGGATCCGGAGACTCACACGACCACCCTACGCTCCCTCCCAGACGAGGCTGTGGACAGCGCCCGACCCGCGAGTAGCTTTCGGGGCACGATCGCCCCATGGACGATCTTCTGGCCGCGATCCTCGTGCTTCTGCCGCGTTCGGGGGCGGTCGATCCGTGCCGTGTGCTCGACGGACTCGATCTGCACCGCGCGGCGGCCTACGCCAGTCTCGACCCCGAGGGGGTCGAGGCACAGTACGTCCAGGGGGTGCACACCGACGACATCGCGACGGCCGAGGACTACCGGCGTCGCGGCGTGCGCGTCGAGAGAGGACGCGTCGAACGGCGATCCTGCGAGGAGGCCGATGGACGCCTCGACGTCGTCGAACGGCTCGGTCCGGCTGTCGCGGTGCTGCCGGGCGGAGAGCGACAGGCACTACCCCGCGAGCCGTGGCAGGAGCGTGAGGTGCGGCTGGTCGTCGAGCACGGCCGCTGGCGCATCGCCTCGGTGCGGTGAGCGGTGTGCCATCACGCACTGTGAGGCCGAAAGTGCGGGAATGCTCACCGGCGGCCGTTCGCCCAGGCGGCTGGTGGTTGACCATGCACCGGACTTGGGTCCTGGGTGACATCGGCGAGTAGTCAACGTCCGATCGCCTGGCGTGGTTGGCTGCTCACCGGACTCCGGCCCCGACACATCGTGGTGAGCTATCAACCAGAGGCGGCCCTTTGTGGGCGGGTCCGGCTGATGTCTCCACACCCTTGGGCGGTGAGTAGGCGTCCATTCCGTCGAGGTGAGCGGTGCCTCAGCGTCCTCTTTCACGCCAGGAAGGACGCCTACTCACCGCCCGGCAAGAAAAAGACACTAACGCGTCTCCCACCGGGGTGGCTCAGGCGAGGGCGGCGTCGAGGATGTCGTCGATCGAGGTGTGCTGGAAGGCGTACCCGGCATGGAGCAGGGTCTCGGGTTCCAAACGCAGCGAGCCGAGCAGGTCCTCCGCGAGGCCGCCGAGCACAGCCCGCACCGCGAAAGCCGGAGCCACGAACGGTGCCGGACGATTCAATGCCCGGCCGAGAGCCTTGGTGAACTCGGCATTGGTCGGGGGCGACGGAGCCGCCAGGTTCACGGGGCCGCTCACCTCGTTCTCGGCCAGGAAGCGCACCGCCTCGACCCAGTCGCGACGGCTGATGCACGAGAAGTACTGCTCACCGGACCCGAGGCGGGCGCCTAGACCGAGCGAGAACGGCACCTTCATCAGCTTCAGCGCACCACCGGCGTCGTCTAACACGATCGAGGTGCGCAGGAACGCCACCCGGGCACCGGCATCGCGTGCGGGCCCGGCAGCATCCTCCCACGCCTGTGATACCTCCGCGAGGAAACCCTCACCGGTCGAGCCCGAGCCCTCGGGCAACACGGTCTCACCACGATCGACGCCGTACCAGGACATCCCCGAGCCGGAGAGGAAAGCCGGGGGAGTGGGCGCGTCCGCGATGGCCCGCGCCAAGGTGTCGGTGGCACCCACCCGCGAGTTCAGGATCTCCACCTCGCGTCCCTTGGTGCGAGGCCACTGCGAGATCGGCGCGCCCGACAGGTTCACCACCACGTCGGCATCGCCGATGAGGGCGGTGTCGACCTCGCCATTGGCGGGATCCCAGCGGGAGGCATCAGCGGAGGTGTCGTCACCGCGGACGAGACGGGTCACAGCGTGTCCGGCCTCGCGCAGAGAAGACACCAGAGGGGCACCGAGAAAACCCGATGCCCCTCCGATGACGATACGCATGAGCGTCAGCCTAGTTCGCCTTCGAACGCCGCGCTCTCCAGACGCTGCTTGACGGCGGTCAGGAAGCGGCCGGCGTCAGCGCCGTCGATGATGCGGTGGTCGTAGGTCAGCGCCAGGTACGCCATGCTGCGGACCGCGATGCTGTCGTTGCCGTGCTCATCGGTCATGACCACCGGACGACGGACGATCGCTCCCACGCCGAGGATCGCCGACTGCGGCTGGTTGATGATCGGCGTGTCGAACAGCGCACCGTTGCTGCCCAGATTGGTCAGCGAGAAGGTACCGCCGCTGAGCTCATCGGGAGCGATCTTGTTGGTGCGGGTGCGATCGGCGACATCGGCGATCTTACGGGCCAGACCCGCGATCGACAGATCGCCGGCATCCTTGATGACCGGGACGATCAGACCACGCTCAGTGTCGACCGCGATACCGAGGTGCTCGCCTGCCGGGTAGGTGATCGTGCCGCCCTCGAGATCGAGCGAGGCGTTGATCTGCGGGTACTGCTTGAGCGCCTCGACCGCCGCCTTCGCGAAGAACGGCAGGAAGGTCAGCTTGACGCCCTCACGCTCACCGAAGGCGTCCTTGTGCTGGTTGCGCAGTCGCACGACCTCGGTGACATCGACCTCGTGCACCTGCGTGAGCTGCGCCGAGACCTCCAGCGACTCGGTGAGGCGCTTGGCGATCGTCTTGCGCAGACGCGAGAGCTTCTCGGTCTTGCCACGCAGTGCCGACACCTCGGTGCTCGGAGCCGGTGCGCTGCTCGACGGAGCCGAGGACGCCGCGGCGGGCTCGGGCTGCTCGGCCTTCTTGGCCGCATCGAGCACGTCCTGCTTGCGAATACGACCGCCGACGCCGCTGCCGGTGAGCGACGTCAGGTCGACGCCGTGCTGCTTGGCGAGCTTGCGGACGATCGGGGTCACATAGCCCTCGTCACCCGACGACGAGCCGGAGGACTCCTCGGCCTTCGGCTGCTCCTGAGCGGGCTTCGGCTCCTCGGCCTCGGGCTTCGCCTCGAGCTCGGGCTCCGCCTGCGGCTTGGCCTCGGGCTCCGGGTTCTCGTCCGGCTGCTCCTCGGGCTCCTCTTCAGGCTCCGGCTCCTCGGCGGGCTCGGAGGACTCGGCCGGAGCGGCATCACCCGAGCCGATGACGGCGAGCTCGGCGCCGACCTCGACCGTCTCGTCCTCATCGACCTTGATCTCCAGCAGGGTGCCGGCGATGGGGGACGGGATCTCGGTGTCGACCTTGTCGGTGGAGATCTCCAGCAGGGGCTCGTCGACCTCGACGGTGTCGCCGACCTGCTTGAGCCACTGGGTGACGGTGCCTTCGGTGACGCTCTCACCGAGCGCAGGCAGGGTCACGGCCTCACCACCGGAACCACCGGCGGGCTTGCTCTCGGCCTGAGGGGCCGGAGCGGACTCCTCGGGCTCGGCGGCAGGCTCCTCGGACTCCTCCTCGGCGGGCTCTTCAGCCTCAGGCTCCTCGTCGGCCTCGCTCGACGCGGAGTCGTCGCTGCCGGACTCCCCAGCGGACTCGCCCTCCTCGCCGATGACGGCGAGGACCTCGCCGACCTCGACGGTGTCGTCCTCGTCGAACTTGATCTCCAGCAGCACACCGGCGACCGGTGAGGGGATCTCGGTGTCGACCTTGTCGGTGGAGATCTCCAGCAGGGGCTCGTCGACCTCGACGGTGTCGCCGACCTGCTTGAGCCACTGGGTGACGGTGCCTTCGGTGACGCTCTCACCGAGGGCGGGAAGGGTGACGTTCTCTGCCATGGGTTCCTCTGTCCGATTCAGGCGTGTGAGTGCAGCGGCTTGCCGGCGAGGGCCAATGCGGCCTCGCCGAGGGATTCGTTCTGGGTGGGATGGGCGTGGATCAACGGAGCGACGTCATCGGGATAGGCCTCCCAGTTGACCACGAGAGAGGCTTCGCCGACCTGCTCGCCCATCCGGGCACCGATCATGTGGACGCCGACGATCGGCCCGTCCTGCTGGCGCACCAGCTTGACCAGGCCGGCGGTCTGCAGGATCTGGCTCTTGCCGTTGCCGCCGAGGTTGTACTCGACCGTCTCGACCTCGCCGTACTGGTCGCGGGCCTGCTGCTCGGTCAGACCGACCGAGGCCAGCTCGGGCTCGCAGTAGGTGACACGGGGGATGCCTGCATCCACCACGGGCGCGGGGTTCAGTCCGGCGATGTCCTCGGCGACGAAGATGCCGTGGGCGAAGCCGCGGTGCGCGAGCTGTAGGCCGGGCACGAGGTCGCCGACGGCATAGACGCCATCCAGATTCGTGTGCAGACGCTCATCGGTGGGGATCCACCCGCGGTCGGTGGTGACCCCGGCATCCTCGAAGCCCATGCCGGCGGAGTTGGGGCCACGGCCGACGGCCACGAGCACCAGATCGGCATCGAGCTGTGTGCCGTCCTCGAGACTCACTCGGGCGGACGTGTCGTCCTGGTCGACACCGGTGAACTTGACACCCGTGCGGAAGGCGATCTTGCGCTTGCGGAAGGCGCGTTCGAGGCCTTTGCTGAGGACCGGATCCTCCAGCGGGACGAGACGGTCGAGGGCCTCGACGATCGTGACCTCGGCACCGAGCGAGTTCCAGACGGAGGCGAACTCGACGCCGATGACACTGCCGCCGATCACGACGACGCGCTGCGGGACCTCATCGAGGGTCAGCGCCTGCTCGCTGGTCACGACGCGTCCGCCGATCTCGACACCGAGCGTGCGGGGGACTGAGCCGGTGGCGAGGACGATGTTGCGGCCGGTGTAGCGCGAGCCCTCGACTTCTACCGTGCGCGCGTCGACCAGGCGGCCCTCGCCCTCGATGACCGTGATCGCGGTGGCGGACCCGATGAGCCCGGTGAGGCCCTTGTGGAGACGGTCGACGACACCCTGGCGGTAGCGGTTCACCGCAGGCATGTCGACGCCGTCGAAACGGGCCTGGATGCCGACATCGGCAGCATGGCGGGCGGTCTCGGCGATCTCGGCCGCGTGCAGGAGCGCCTTGGTGGGGATGCAGCCCTCGTGCAGGCACGTGCCGCCGAGCTTCTTCTTCTCCACCAGGGCGACGGTCAGACCCAGCTGTGCGGCGCGCAGCGCACACGCATAGCCTCCGCTGCCCGCTCCGAGAACGACGATGTCGAACTGGCTGCCGGGTTCGGCGTCGGCCACAGCTTCCCTCCCGTCGGATGTCTGGCGTCCATCTTGTCACTTCGGACACCCCTGCGCCCAGTGGGGTCGCCGACGCGTCGGTAACTTCCGTCTGGTCACCATCGGGCACACTAGGGACGTGGGTTGGTTCTCCAAACGCAAGCGCACCGACGGCGGTGGTGTGGTCTCCGATCGCGACGCGACACGCGCCGATCTCGCAGCTTTACGTGAGTTCGCGGAGACACGACGCGGGGTCGAGGCCTTCGTCGAACCGGCCACTTCGGTCACGCAGACCACCGTGCTGCTGGTCGCCAGCGACGGTGAGTGGACGCGCAAGCGCATCGCCTCGCCCAAGGTCGCCTCGGACTTCGCCCGCAAGCAGGGCATCCCGCTCTACGACGCGAACCGGGTCGGGTATCCGCAGCGCATGCGCGACTACAACCAGAGATCATCGGCGCAGCGCACGACCACGCCGTCACCGCAGCGCGCATCCCTGAGTCCGGAACGGTTCAAGGCGCTGATGGTTCTGGAGTCGATCGCCGGCGCTGAGCCGCTCGGCAAGGAGCCGTCCGCCGAGGAGATCGAGCGGGTCTGGAAGCGGGCACGCACTACGGCGCACCCGGACCGCCGCGGCGGCGACCGCACCCAGTGGGACAAGGTCGAAGAGGCCGCCCGCACGCTCGGCCTGCACTGAGTCGGCTCCGGGGGCATGGGCTGGCCGACGGAGGACGTGACTTGGTGGCGGCTATGACAACCGCGAAGACACATCCTCATTCGACGGCGGTGCCGAGAGCGGCCAGTCCGAGCGGTGAGCTATCCCGCACCGTGAGCGCTGAAGTGCGTGACCGTCCACCGATCGCCGGGGGACCGCGGCCACTCGGGCGGTGGGGTGAATAGTCCCGTCCGTGACCGCGAGGGCCGACTTAATGCCAGCCGGCTGGATCGAGGTCGCCCGGGTACGTGTGCCCTGGGTCGTATGGCTCGCGGGTGAACACGAAGCTCGCCAGATCGAGCGCGCCGTCCTCGCGCACCACCAGATGCTCCCCGGCGTAGTAGCTGTCCACGCCGATCCACCGGTCCTGATCACCGTCGCGCACGAACCGAGAACTACGTCCGCCATTCGGCGCGTGCAAGGTGAAGCTCTCGCCACCGGTTGGCTCGATCGTGAACGACGCCGGACCCCAGTACCAGGTGCCCGCGAGGGCGGCCACCTGCTCGCTCGGCGCCGGCGCCTCAGGCGCAGCCGGCATGGCCAACTCCTCGCGAGCCATCGTCAGCAGGTCATCGCCGAGGGATCCGAGACCCGAGGTCGTGTTGGTGAGCTCGACGACGCCGAGCCCCGTCGCAGGCTCCACCTTCAACGAAGCGAGGAAGCCCGGCATCGAGCCGCCGTGTCCGACATAGCGGCGCGGACCGTCATGCCAAATCCGCCAGCCGAGGCCCTGTGCCGAGACCCACTCCAGCTCCAACCGGTCATCGACGGCGAGCGGAACCCGCATGAGCTCCATCGTCGAACGACTCACCAGTCCCTCACCGTCCCCCGCCGCGAACACCGCCCACCGGGCAAGATCCTCGATACTCGCCCATAACTGCCCGGCCGGAGCCATCGCCCCGGCATCGAACTCCGGCTCCGCGTGTCGCAGATCCTCACGCGGATGCACCGCGATCCCCGCGGCGGACTCACCCGTCGGCCGCAGTGTCGTCCGCGTCATGCCCAGCGGCATCAGCAGCCCATCGCGGACCACCTCGAACCACGGACGCCCGTGGGCCACCTCCAAGATCCGCCCGAGCAGCGCGTACCCCGGGTTCGAATAGTGGAAGCGGGTGCCCGGGATCAGGACCAAGCGCAGATCGCTGTCGCGGAGCTCCTCCCAGTCAGAGCCGGGAACACGTTCCCACCACGGTCCGTTCGTCTCGGACTGCAGCCCGGAGGTGTGCGTGAGCAGCTGAGCGATCGTGACATCGGCGAAGGACTGCCCGCCCACATCGTCGAGCACCTCACCGACCCGCCGATCGATCCGTAGCCGGCCCGCCTCCTGCAACCGCAGGATCTCCACCGCGACGAAGGTCTTGGTGATCGAGCCGATGCGGTACTGCGTATCAGGAGTGACCTTCGCGGCCCCGTCGGAGCCGTCGAGCGTTCCGGCCCTACCGCACCAGGCGACCTCCCCGCCGGCGACCACGGCGGCCGCCACCGAGGGCAGCCGCCGTTCCTCCAACTCGCGGACGAGTCGATCGTCGTACGCGCTCACGCGAGCTGAGTCGCCACCTGCACGAGCGTGCGCACGCCCACGCCGGTGCCACCCCACGGGATGTAGTCATCGGCGCCACCCTCATTGAACGCCGGACCGGCGATATCCAGATGCGCCCACGGGATGTCGGCAGTGAACTCACGCAGGAAGGCCGCCGCGAACAGAGTCCCGCCGTGGGGCTTCGTGCCGATCTGGCGCAGATCGGCGATCTTCGAGGACTTCAGCGAAGAGGTGACCTCCTCGGTGATCGGCAGACGCCACATCGCCTCGCCCGCCTCCTGTGAGGCGGCGAACACCCGCTCCTCGAAGTACTCGTCATTGCCGAGTATCGCGGCGGTCTTCGCGCCGAGCGCCGTCATCGCCGCACCCGTGAGCGTCGCGACGTCGACGATATGGTCGGGCTGTTGCTCCGCCGCGAGCGCGAGACCGTCACCGAGCACCATGCGGCCCTCCGCATCGGTGTTGAGCACCTCCACTGTGCTGCCGCTGCGCATCGTGATGACATCGCCAGGGCGGGTCGCCGAACCGCTCGGCATGTTCTCGGCCAGGCAGGCATATCCGGTGACCCTGATCGGCAGCCCGAGGGTCGCGATCGCGTTCACCGCGGCGACGACCGCGGCCGCACCGCCCATGTCCATCTTCATCGTCTGCATGCTGGCGCCGGGCTTGATCGACAGGCCGCCGGAGTCGAAGGTGATGCCCTTGCCGACGAGTGCCAGATGCGTCTTGGCTTTGGAAGGCGAGTAGGAGAGTGTCACCAGCCGCGGGGGAGCCTCTGAACCGCGTCCCACCGACAGGATGCCGCCGCACTTCTCCCTGGCGAGGCGCTTCTCATCCCACACCGTCACCGAGACGCCCTTCGCGGCCGTCGACTCGATCGCAGCGGCGAAGTCCGGCGGACGCAGATCGCCAGGAGGTGTGTTGACCCAGTCACGTGCCTGGCAGACCGCCTCCGCGATCGCCACACCGCGCTCCACGGCCTTCTTCAGATCGCCCTTCTTCGCGTCAGACGCGACCAGCGTGATCTCATCGAGTCGCGGCTTCTCATCCGCCTTCTGGGTAGCCTTCTCGCCCTTGTAGTCGTCGAACCGATACGCGGTCAGCAGCGCGCCCTCCGCGAGCGCGGCGACCTGGTCATCGGCGAGGTCCCCGAAGTCGACGACGATATGGCGTGCGGCGGGCGCCGCTCGAAGACCCTTGGCGACGGCGCGGCGAAGGTCCTCCAGCGAGGGCTCGTCGTCGATCGCGACGAAGACGGTGACGGGAGCCTTGACCCCTGCTGGACTCGGCACGACCAGCGTCTGGCCCGCCTCCTGGCGGAAGCCCAGGGCCGTGAACGGGACCAGATCCTCGTCGAGGGGGTCCGAGGCACGGATCGCGCGGAGCACGACATCGCTGGACGGGGCAGTGGGACGCAGTGATACCGAGACCATGACGCCACTGTATCCACGGGTAGGTTGATCGCATGGACCTGCTGCACTCGCCATTGCACGACCGCCACGTGGCACTCGGTGCCAAGTTCGCCGAGTTCGGTGGCTGGGACATGCCGGTGGAGTACGCCGGCGGAGGAGTTCTCGCCGAGCACACCGCAGTGCGCGAGGGCGTCGGCTTGTTCGACGTGAGCCACCTGGGCAAAGCGATCGTCCGGGGAGCCGGGGCAGCAGAGTATGTCAACCGCTGCTTCACCAATGATCTCGGGAAGATCGGGGTCGGGCAGGCGCAGTACACGCTGTGCTGCGCCGACGACGGTGGCACCATCGACGACCTCATCGTGTACCTGCGCAGCGACTTCGAGGTCTTCCTCATGCCGAATGCGGCCAACACTGCCGAGGTCATCCGGCGGCTACGCGAGGACGCTCCCGAGGGCATCGAGGTCGCCGACCTGCACCGCCGTTACGCCGTGCTCGCCCTGCAGGGCCCCGCCAGCGCCGCCGTCCTCGAATCCCTGGACGTGCCCGCCGGCCATCCCTACATGTCCTTCGTCACCGGCACGATCGCCGGACACGAGCTGACCGTGTGCCGCACCGGTTACACCGGCGAGCGCGGCTACGAGCTCGTCGTCGACTCCGAGCACGCCGCCGATGTCTGGGACGCCGTGCTCGCCGCGGGAGAGCCGCAGGGCATCCGGCCGTGCGGTCTCGGCGCGCGCGACACGCTGCGGACCGAGATGGGCTATCCGCTGCACGGCCACGAGCTGTCACCGGAGATCACCCCGGTCATGGCGCGAGCCGGCTGGGCGATCGGCTGGGACAAGCCCGCGTTCTGGGGCAAGGAGGCCTTGGAACGTCAGCGAGCGGAGAAGACCGTGAGCCTGATCCGCGGCCTCAAGGCCGAGGGCCGCGCCATTCCCCGTCCAGGGATGCGTGTGTCTTCGCCGGAGGGTGAGTCGGTGGGCGAGGTGACCTCCGGGACCTTCAGCCCGACGTTACGAGAGGGCATCGCCTTGGCCCTGCTCGATCGTTCGGTCGCGGTGGGCGACGCGGTCACCGTCGACGTGCGAGGCCGCGCGCAATCGTTCACGGTGGTCACGCCACCATTCGTGACCACCCAGGTGAAGGAGAGCTGACGATGAGCTGGCGCTGGACGTACGAGAACGCCGACGGCGGGGAGCTCGGGACCTCACACGATTTCCCGTCGCGGAGTGATGCCGAGACCTTCATCGGGATGGAGTTCGAGGAACTGCTCGGCCGCGGCATCGACCAGGTTCGCCTCTACGAGGGCGACACCGAGGTCTACGGCCCGATGAGCCTGCACGCGGACTGAGGCCGCATTCTGACGAGGCGGTCGCGAGCCCGGTGAGTGGTCACCCACCGGACTTGTCACCGCCGGGCCGCGGGGACCGCTCGGTGGTTGAGGAATCACCGTTTTCTATCCCCGCTCGACATCGGTGAGCGAGCAACCTCGCGATGCGACGGGTGGTTCACCACGCACCGATTCGTGCGGGTGCATGATCGCGGTGCAGCATCAACCAGGCGGATGACTGTCCCTCCACCGCGATGGTCGACCACTCACCGCACCCCGGCGGTGGTTGACTGCTCAACGCCCTCAAGGGGGTGAGTGGATCGGGGACCGGGCGTCTCAGTAGCGGTCGGCGAGCGGCTGGCCGCGTTCGATGACCGGGCGCGGGCGCCGGGTGCGGCGCAGCTGGGTGCTGCGCAGGACCGCGTAGGTCGTGGCGCCCTTCGTCTGGCCGGGCTCGAAGCGTTTCTTCAGCTCGCGCTTGAGCCCCACGACGAGCCAGATCTCGTCGAGCACCGTCGACAGGATCGTGATCGTCCACAGGAAGAAGACCACCGTGACCGCCGTCGGGTTCTGGATGAAGCTGAGGACCAGGATGACGACGAGGATCGGCAGCATGTACTCGGCGACCGAGCGGCGCCGATCCACGTAATCGCGCACGAGCGCGCGGACGGGCCCACGGTCGCGTGCCGGCAGATAGGCGTCATCGCCGCGTCCGTCGAGGGCGGCGATCTGCTTCTCGCGCAGCTTCGAGCGGCGCTCCCGCTCGCGGCGCATCTGCTCGCGACGGGTCAACGGACGCTTCATGACCTGCTTGCGGGCAGCCTCGGCCTCTTTACGCGAACGGGTCGGTCGGCCCTTGCCTGGCTGCGGTGCGTCGTCGGTCACGCGCGAAACCTTACCGGGCCGTGACAAGACCTCCGACAGCGCCGGCGATGGCGACACCCGGTCTTGGGCCGCACGCCCTAGGCTTGGCCCATGGCAGGGGACGGCATTGGCGCACGGATCGGCCGCTGGTGGCGGTCGCGTGCGGCCACGCGCGAGGTTGAGGATCCGGACCGGCTGCGCGGCAAGCTCGATGAGACCTATCGCGATCAGCTCGCGATGCTCACCACAGTGCGACGCGGCGTGGCCGATGTCCGCACCAGCCGTCGCCGTGTCGAGATGCAGATGGCGCGCCAGCGTGAGCAGGTCGAGTCCTTCGACGCGCAAGCTCGCGATGCGGTCAACCGCGGTGACGATGACGCGGCCCGCGAAGCTCTCGGACGCAAGGTCGTACTCGAGAAGGCGCTCGAGGAGCTCGCCGAGCGGCACCGTTCGCTCGCGGATGAGGAGGAGTCCCTCGAACGAGCCGCCGAGAAGGTGGAGCGCCAGATCGAGGACTTCCGGATGCGCAAGGACACGCTGACCGCACGGTATTCCGCGGCCAGCGCCCGGGCGGAGATCAACGACGCCACCACCGGTATCGCCTCGGCCACCAGCCAGATCGGACAGGCGATGGACGAGGCCGAACGCCACACGCGGGAGCTGGAGGCCAATGCCGATGCCGTCGACGAGCTCGCCCGCGAGGGCGTGATCGCCCGAGCCGGCGAGGATCCCGATGAGGCTCTGCGGCGACAGATCGATGCCGCACTGGCCGAGACACAGATCGAGGAAAGCAAGGGAGACGATGGCCCGAACCAGATTTCGTCGTGACCGGGGACTGTCCTGGCGGATGGGCAGCGTGGGCCTCGGCCTCGGCGCGCTATACGTCGCCTTCGGCGTCGTTCTCATCTACTTCTCCGGCTCAGCGATCCTCGGTCTCCTCATCGTCCTGGGGATGGCATGGGGTCAGTGGTTCTTCTCGGACTCCCTGGCGCTGAAGTCCATGGGGGCCAAGGTGGTGTCCCCGCAGCAGGCACCGGAACTGCACGCCATGATCGACCGGCTGGTCGCGCTGGCCGATATGCCCAAGCCGCGAGTCGCGATCGCGCAGACCGATGTGCCGAACGCCTTCGCCACCGGTCGCACCCCCAATCACTCGGCGGTGTGTGTGACGACGGGCATCCTGAATCGTCTGGATGCCGACGAGCTCGAAGGCGTGCTGGCCCACGAGCTGGCGCACGTGGCCAATCGCGATGTCTCGGTCATGACCGTCGCCTCGTCCCTCGGCCTGCTGGCCGGTTTCATGACGCGCTGGGGCATGTTCCTCGGCGGAGGAGGTCGCAACCGCAACAGCGGTCCGGCCTTCCTGGTGGTCTTCCTGGTCAGCATGGTCGTCTATTTCGTGAGCTTCCTGCTGACTCGCGCGCTTTCGCGGTACCGGGAGCTGAGTGCGGACCGGTCGGGTGCGTACCTCACCGGCCGTCCGTCGAAGCTGGCCTCCGCGCTGACCAAGATCTCCGGTGACATGGCACGGATCCCCACCAAGGATCTGCGCGAGGTGGAGAGCATGAACGCCTTCTTCATCGCTCCGGCACTCAATCGTCAGTCGATCGAGGCGGTCATGTCGACCCACCCGCCGCTGGACCGCCGGCTCGCGCAGCTCGCCCAGATCAGCGCCGACCTCTCCGAACGGGGTTGACATGGGATTCCTCGACGCGCTCTTCGGCCGCACGACGCCGCCCAAAGCCGATCTGGAGGTGCTCTTCTCGGTGCCGCAGGCGGCGCTCTCATTGGAGGTTCAGGGCTTCACCTTCACCGGCGGGGGAGCGGTCTGCTATCGCGACACCGAGGGCGCGGCCGACGACGCCGTCATCGCCGAGGTCAAACAGGTCGTGGCGATCGACGGTGATGTCACCCTCGACAAGACCCAGGACGACTACGGCTTCACCTGGATCAGCATCCAGCGTGGTGATGGGGATGCCTCGGCCATCGCCGCGGACCTGCACGCCATCAACTCCTCGCTCGCCGATCACGGCTTCGACACGGCGCTGCTGTGCTCCACCTTCGTCTTCGAGCACGACGGCCGCCCTGCGGGCCTGGTGTATCTGTTCAAGCGGGGCACCTTCTACCCCTTCGTGCCGGACGAGGGCCAGCGCCGGGACAACGCGACGGAGCTGCAGATGCGCGGGATCGTCGAGGGCGATGTGCCGATCGAGTCGGACCTGACCCGCTGGCTCGCCATCTGGGGAGCGCCGGGTCTGCACTGAGACCCTGGCCACGGGGGCAGCGGGACACGGCCGCGATAGATTGGGGGACGTGACGATCGAGAGCATGTCCCGCGATGACCTCCAGCAGTTCCACGACCAGCAGCGACGCGCGTATGAGAAGCTCCAACAGGCCGGTCTCGCGCTCGACATCACCCGCGGCAAGCCGTCGGCCGAGCAGCTCGATCTCTCCAACGAGCTGCTCTCGCTCCCCGGTCAGGAGGACTACCGCGCCGGGGGAGTCGACACCCGCAACTACGGCGGCGGCACCGGAATCCCGGCCATCCGCGAGATCTTCGCCGAGCTGGTGGGCGTCCCCGCCGAGCAGCTGCTGGCCGGCGACAACGCCAGCCTCTCGATGATGCACGACACGATCGTGTGGTCCCTCCTGCACGGCACGCCGGATTCGCCCCGTCCCTGGTCGGCCGAGGAGAAGGTGCGCTTCATCTGCCCCTCGCCGGGTTATGACCGGCACTTCACGATCTGCGAGCACTACGGCATCGAGATGGTCGCGGTCGACATGCTCGAAGACGGTCCCGACCTGGACGCCGTGCGCGAACTCGTCAAGGACCCCCTCGTCAAGGGCATGTGGCTCGTCCCGACCTACGCCAATCCGACCGGCGCGGTCGTGAGTGAGGCGGTCGCGGCCGAACTCGCGGCGATGCAGACCGCCGCGCCGGACTTCCGGATCTTCTGGGACAACGCTTACGCGGTCCACCACCTCACCGAGGAGCGGGTGAAGTCCGCCGACATCCTCGGCCTCGCCACCGCCAGCGGCCACCCCAACCGTCCGCTGGTGTTCGCCAGCACGTCCAAGATCACCTTCGCGGGTGCGGGCGTCAGCTTCTTCGGCGGTTCGCCGGACAATGTCGCCTGGTATCTGAAGCACGCCGCGGTGCGGGCTATCGGTCCGGACAAGGTCAACCAGCTGCGTCATGCGGAGTTCCTGCGCGATGCGGACGGCGTCCTGGCGCATATGGACCGGCACCGCGCGATTCTCGCCCCGAAGTTCGCGGCCGTCCAGGAGATCCTGAGCGACCGCCTCGGCGGTCTCGGCATCGCCGACTGGACCCAGCCCAAGGGTGGCTACTTCGTCAGCCTCGACGTACCCGACGGCACGGCGACCCGCGTCGTGCAGCTCGCCAAGGAGGCGGGCATCGCGCTGACTCCCGCGGGTGCGGCGTTCCCCTATGGCAAGGATCCGCGCGATCGGCAGATCCGCATCGCTCCGTCGTTCCCGCCTCTGGAGGAGCTGCGGGCAGCGATGGAGGGGCTCTGTACCTGCGTGCTGCTCGCGGCCGCGGAGAATGCTCTCGGCTGAGGCCGGATGCGGGTTCTGGTAGCGACCGACAAGTTCGCCGGCACGCTGAGCGCGGCCGAGGCGGGCCGTGCGATCGCCGAGGGCTGGCGGCGCACGTCGCCCGCCGATACGGTGACGGTCGCCGCGATGGCCGACGGTGGCGTGGGATTCGTCGATGTGCTGTCCGCCGCGGGGGTCGGCCGGCTGCAGGCGGTGATCGTCCGCGGTCCGCTCGGCGATCCGGTGCCCGCCGCGCTCCTGCTCGACGGGGCCACCGCCTATGTCGAGTCGGCCCAGGCCTGTGGACTGCATCTGCTCCCAGAGGACGGGCGTTCGCCGTGGACGGCCAGCACTTTCGGGGTGGGCCAGCTGATCGCCGCGGCCATCGACGCCGGGGCACGGCGGGTGGTCGTCGGTCTCGGTGGAAGCGCCACCGCTGACGGGGGAGCAGGGCTCCTCGCGGCACTCGGCGCGATCGCCGATGCGCGCTTGGACGCCGGACCGCGGGGGCTGGAGGGCATCACCTCGGTCGGCCTCGACGCGGTGCGAGAGCGGATGAGCGGTGTCGAGCTCATCGCCGCCGCTGATGTGCAGACGCCGTTGCTCGGCATGTTCGGCGCGACCAAGATGTTCGGACCGCAGAAGGGTCTGAGCGATGAGGACATCCTGGCCGTCGACCGGACCCTGGACCGCTATGTCGATGCCGTGTGCGGAGCCACTCCGGCCGAGCGCCGAGTCGCCGACGAGCCGGGGGCGGGAGCGGCCGGCGGCCTCGGTTTCGCGCTATTGGTGCTAGGGGCATCGGTCCGGTCGGGTATCGGGCTGGTCGCCGATGTGGTGGGCCTGGCGGACGCGGCCGCGACTCACGATCTGGTGATCACGGGGGAGGGAGCCTTCGATTACTCCTCTCGCGCCGGGAAGGTCGTCCACGGCGTCGCCCAGATCGCCCAGGCCTCGGCTCGGCCCTGTCTGGTGCTGGCCGGGCGCGTCGACGTCGGGTCGCGGGAGATGCGGGCCTTGGGGGTCGAGTCGGCCTACGCGATGGTCGACTACGCCGGTGAAGAGGCGGCGCTGGCGGCACCGGTCGAGCAGTTGTCCGCGCTGGCCGAACGCGTCGCGCGGACCTGGTCGGCCCGGTGGAAGTGACCGCACATCGAATTCGTCGCCAGTGGCGCGTACGATGAGGAATGGAATCGTGAGCGAGTGCGTTGACCTCGACACCAGCAGTCCACGGTAGGAGCAGAGATGACCACGACCGACCAGACCCCGGCCACCGAGACCTCGGCCGACGGGATCACCTTGACCTCCGGAGCGGCGTCGAAGGTCAAGAGCCTGCTCGATCAGGAGGGCCGCGACGACCTCTCTCTGCGGATCGCCGTGCAGCCCGGTGGTTGTTCGGGTCTGCGCTATCAGCTGTTCTTCGATGAGCGCTCGCTGGACGGCGACGAGATCCGCGAGTTCGACGGCGTCCACGTCGTCGTCGACCGGATGAGCCTGCCGTACCTGCACGGCGCCACCATCGACTTCGTCGACACCATCGAGAAGCAGGGCTTCACGATCGATAACCCCATGGCCACGGGCTCGTGCGCCTGCGGGGACTCCTTCCACTGAGTCTCCCCTGACGAACGGCGCCCCTCGCGATCATCGCGAGGGGCGCCGTTCGTTGCGGGTGGGCATAACACAGGGCCGTGGCGGTCTGAAGGGGCCGGGGCAGTGGCGAACGCCGGCATCGAACGTATGCTGGTTCGGTGCATCTTGCGATTGCCGGGTCGGTCGCCACCGACCACCTCCAGACGTTCTCAGGCCGCTTCTCGGACTCCCTCGTCCCCGATCAGCTCGACAAGATCTCCGTGTCGTTCCTGGTCGAGGACCTCGACGTCCGGCGAGGAGGCTGCGCCGCCAATATCAGCTTCGGGCTCGCCCAACTGGGACACCGGCCGCTCCTCGTCGCGGCCGTGGGCCAGGACTTCGTCGCCCAGGGCTATGAGAAGTGGCTCGACAGCGCGGGCGTCGACTGCTCCCGCCTGCGCATCTCGGACACACGGCACACCGCCCTGTGCACCATCACGACCGATGACGCCCATGCGCAGATCGTGACCTTCTATCCCGGGGCGATGGCCGAGGCCCGCGAGATCGACATCGCCTCGCTGCACGCCGAGCGTCCGATCGACCTGCTGCTCGTGGGTCCGGATGACCCGACCGGCATGTTGCGTCACACCCACACGGCGCGTGAGCTGAGTATCCCCTTCGCGGCCGACCCCTCCCAGCAGCTGGCCTGGGCCGATGGCGAGCTCATCGCCGATCTGATCGACGGCGCCGCCTATCTCTTCTGCAATGAGTACGAGGCCGCGCTGATCGAGAAGAAGACCGGCTGGAGCGATGACGACCTGCGCCGGCACGTGGGCACCCGCGTGGTGACCCACGGCAAGGACGGCGCGGTGGTCCACACGGCCGAGGGCGAGCTCATCGAGGTCTCCGCCATCGAGGGCATCACGGCCGTCGACCCGACCGGCGTGGGCGACAGCTTCCGGGCAGGCTACCTCGCCGGTGTCGCCGCCGGTCTTTCCGCCGAGCGCAGTGTGCAGGTGGGGTGCACCATCGCGGCCTGCGTCGTCGAGACGATCGGCACCCAGGAGTACACGGTCGATGCCGACACCTTCTTGCGACGCCTGGGGCAGCAGTACGGGGATGAGGCTCGTGCCGAGATTCACAAGGCGCTGTCACTCGGCGGCGTAGCATGACGGGGGAGCGACCAACACAGGCTGACCTGAGCGTCGTCTCGGCAGCGGCCTGCGTTAAGGTCAGGGTGACATCCAGGTGATGGTCCAGGTTTCAGAAAGGCGCCCCGTGGGTCGGAAGAAGTTGGCGGCGGTCATCGCCGCAGCCGCGCTGCTACTCAGCGGCTGTTCCCCTGTAGACGAGTCCGAGTTGAAGCGCCTCGCGCTGCCCATCGCGGGCTCGGACCGGTCCGAGCCGATGTGGCACCTGTGGCTCGGCACGTGGATCGCGGTCCTCGTCGTCTTCGTGCTGGTCTTCGCGCTCATCATGTACGCGCCGATCCGGTACCGCCGCCGTGCGGGCCAGACCGATGCGCCCTCGCAGATCCGCTACAACCTGCCGATCGAGGCGCTCTACACGATCGCCCCGCTCGTGGTCGTGGCGGCCTTCTTCTTCCATACGGTGCAGGCGCAGAACTCGATGCTCGACGACTCCGAGACCCCCGATCACACGATCGAGGTCGTCGGCAGCAAGTGGCAGTGGACGTTCAACTACCTGGACTCCGAGGCCACGGGCGGTGAGCCCGTCTACGACCAGGGCGACACCGAGAACCTGCCGGATCTGTACCTGCCGGTCGACGAGACGGTCGAGTTCCAGCTGTTCTCGCCCGATGTGATCCACTCCTTCTGGATCCCCGAGTTCTACTTCAAGATGGACGTCATCCCCGGCGAGGGACCGCAGGACAACCGCTTCCAGATGACCCCGACGCGTGAGGGCACCTTCACCGGGCGCTGCGCCGAGCTGTGCGGCGTCTACCACACGCGGATGCTGTTCAACGTCCACGTCGTCTCGCGCGCCGAGTACGACGCTCACCTCGAGGAGCTCCAGCAGGAGGGCCAGATCGGCCGTCCACAGGGAGCCTCCGATTCGACCACCGTCACCGGCCTCGGTGACAACGGAGGAGAGGGCTGATGGCCACCACCGCAGCGTTCGACGAGGGCGGAGCCCACGCCACGTCGGTCCGCACTCAGCGTGAGCGGAGCATGGGTCAGAAGATCGCCACGATCTTGACCACGACCGATCACAAGTTGATCGGCAAGATGTATCTCGTCACATCGTTCGCGTTCTTCCTGATCGGCGGTGTGATGGCGCTGATCATGCGCGCCGAGCTCGCCCGTCCGGGCACGCAGGTCGTCGGCGATGAGACCTTCAACCAGCTCTTCACGATGCATGGCACCGTGATGCTGCTGATGTTCGCGACCCCGCTGTTCTTCGGCTTCTCGAATCTCGTGGTCCCGATCATGATCGGCGCGCCGGACGTCGCCTTCCCGCGGTTGAACATGTTCAGCTACTGGATGTACCTGTTCGGCAGCCTCATCGCCGTCTCGGGCTTCCTGGTCCCCGGCGGTGCCGCGAGCTTCGGCTGGTTCGCCTATATGCCGCTCAGCGACTCGATCAACTCGCCCGGCATGGGCGGCGATCTGTGGGTCATGGGCCTCTACATGTCGGGACTCGGCACGATCCTCGGCGGCGTCAACTTCATCACCACGATCTTCACGATGCGCGCCCCCGGCATGACGATGTTCCGCATGCCGATCATGGTCTGGAACTCGTTGGTCACCAGCCTGCTGGTCATCATCGTGTTCCCGGTCTTCGGTGCCGCGCTGCTGGCTGTGGCAGCCGACCGAATGCTCGGAGCCCACGTCTTCGATGCCGCGACCGGCGGGCCAATATTGTATCAACACTTATTCTGGTTCTTCGGGCACCCAGAGGTGTATATCATCGCGTTGCCCTTCTTCGGCATCGTCACCGAAGTCCTCTCGGTGTTCAGCCGCAAGCCGGTCTTCGGCTATGTCGGCCTGGTCTTCGCGACCCTCGCGATCGCGGCGCTCTCGGCTGCGGTGTGGGCACACCACATGTTCGTCACCGGCGCGGTGAACCTCGCCTTCTTCTCGTTCATGACGCTGTTGATCGGCGTGCCGACCGGTGTGAAGTTCTTCAACTGGATCGGCACGATGTGGGGCGGGTCCGTCACCTTCGACTCGCCGATGATGTTCGCCCTCGGCTTCCTGACCACCTTCCTCTTCGGCGGTCTGACGGGCATCATCCTGGCCTCGCCGGCACTGGACTTCCACCTCTCGGACAGCTACTTCGTGGTCGCGCACTTCCACTACGTGGTGTTCGGCACGGTGGTCTTCGCGATGTTCGCCGGGTTCTACTACTGGTGGCCCAAGATGACCGGGCGGATGCTCGACGAGAAGCTGGGCAAGATCCACTTCTGGCTGCTCTTCATCGGCTTCCATCTGACCTTCCTGGTCCAGCACTGGCTGGGTGTGGCGGGCATGCCGCGTCGTTACGCGGACTATGGGCCGAATGACGGCTTCACGACCCTCAACGAGATCTCCACGATCGGTGCCTTCCTGCTCGGCGCCTCGACGATCCCGTTCTTGTACAACGTCTGGAAGTCGCGCAAGGCCCCGCTCGTCGGCCTCGACGACCCGTGGGGCTGGGGCCGCACGCTGGAATGGGCGACGTCGTCCCCGCCGCCGCGGCACAATTTCACCCGTCTGCCGCGTATCCGCTCCGAAAGCCCGGCCTTCGATCTGCATCACCCCGAGCTCGCGGCCCTGGAGTTGAAGCAGAACCCTGATGAGAAGTCCGCGCTCGCCGATGCGCCGAATGTGGACAATCGCGAAGAGGCCCTCGGGCATCGCAAGGATGGTGAGTGATCGATGAAGGCCGAATTCTGGATGATGCTCGGCGTGGGCGTCTTCTTCGTCTTCGTCACGCCGGTCTACTGGGTGCTCTCGGGCGACCCGACGGGCACCACGGCCCTCGTCATGACGCTGCTGCTGTGCTTCATGCTGGCCCTGTATCTCGGGTTCGTCGCTCAGCAGGTCAATCCGCGTCCGGAGGACCGCAAGGACGGCGACATCATCGACGGTGCCGGTGAGCTGGGATTCTTCCCGCCCTTCAGCTGGTGGCCGCTGTGGTGCGCGCTGGTCTTCGGCGTGCTGATGCTGGGCATCGTGGTGGGCTGGTGGCTCTTCCTGTTGGCACTGCCGTTCGGCGCGATCGTCGTCGTGGGCTGGGTCTTCGAGTACTACCGCGGCGTTCACGCACACTGAGTGCTACGACCTGAGATCACCGTGACTAGAATGTCACGGTGATCTCGTCATTTTCGCGCATCATCGTCGCCCTGATCGCGGCGATCGTGTTGGTGGGCTGCAGCGACAGCGGTTCCTCTGCCCCCGAGCCCACGGCCAGCCCCGAGCCGGCGCTCGCCGCCAATATCGCCGATGGGCAGACCGATGTGCCGGTGGAGACGATCCTCACGGTCGACGTCGAGGATGGGGAGCTCGGCGAGGTGGTGGTCCGTGGCCCCGAGGACGACACCGTCATCGACGGCACCATCGACGGGACGCAGTGGACGGCGGCCGAACGTCTGGAGCCGGGTGTCGCCTACACCGTTCAGGCGACCGCGACGGGCGCGGACGGCCAGCAGAGCCGACTGGAGTCCAGCTTCACCAGCCAAGCGCTGAGCCTCGACGAGCAGACCTATCCCTCCGTCGCACCCTTGCAGGGTGAGACCGTCGGCGTCGGTATGCCCGTCATCGTGAACTTCGATCTGCCGGTGGAGGATCAGGCCACCTTCGAGCAGCACATGGCCGTGACCTCCGAGCCTCAGGTCGAGGGCGCGTGGAACTGGATCAGCGACCGGGTGGTGCACTGGCGCCCGAAGGAATACTGGCCCGCGGGCACCAAGGTCCACGTTGATCTGCAGCTGAACAGCCTGCCGGCCGGTCAGGGCATCTACGGCCAGCAGGATCAGGTCGTGGACTTCGAGGTCGGTTCGTCGGTGATCTCCACGGTCGACGTGAACGCCCACACGCTCACGGTCGATATCGACGGCCAGACGGCCCGGACCATCCCGGTCTCCAGCGGCGCGCCTCAGTGGGCCAGTCGGGAGGGCACCAAGATCATCATGGAGAAGTTCGACACGGTCGACATGGACGCTGCGACGACCGGGGTGGATTCGTCCGATCCGAACTACTACAACATGAAGGGCGTCAAGTGGGCCATGCGGCTCACGAACTCCGGTGAGTTCATCCACGCGGCGCCCTGGTCCGCCGGTTCCCATGGTCGCGCGAATGTCAGTCACGGGTGCGTCGGCATGGGCACTGAGGACGCCGCTTGGCTCTACCAGAACTCCAAGCGCGGTGACGTGGTCAACTTCGTCGGCAGCACCCGGGCCCTCGAGCCGCAGAACGGCTGGACGGACTGGAATGTCGATTGGGAGACCTGGCGGTCCGGCTCCGCGCTCGCCGGAGCCTAGGCCGTGTTGGGGGATGGCGAGGCATCCCGTGGATGCGGCGCTCGCAACGGTCCTGGACTACCAGACACGGCCTCGTCGCGCCGCCCGGCCGTGGCCGTCTCGGATCGCACGAGGGTTCTCCACCGGGACTTGAAACTGACGTAGCGTCAGGGTCTAGCGTCGATCTCGTCGCGCCGGCCGGTGCGGCCCAGGAGGACGAGCATGGACGAGACAGGACTACGAGTCGGCCAGGTGGCGGAGCGTTCGGGACTCACGGTGCGCACCTTGCACCACTACGACCGGCTGGGTCTGGTGTGCCCCAGCGATCGCACGAGCGGCGGCCATCGGCTGTACGGCCCGGCTGACCTCGAGCGGCTCTACATCGTGGTGGGACTGCGGGAGTTAGGGCTGAGTCTGGAGCGTGTCGGCGAGGTCGTCAGCGGAGCCCTGACGGTCGCGGAGACACTCGAACACCAGCGCGTGGCGCTCGACCTGCAGATCGCAGCGCTGACACGCGCGCGGGACCGAGTCCTGCACGCCCAGCGCGCCGATGGTGAGCTCGACCTCCTGGAACTCATGAAGGAGGTCGTCATGTCCAACACATTCGAGCAGTACTTCGACGCCGACCAGATCGTGCAACTGCAGCGTCGTCGCGCGGAGATCGGCGAACAGCGGATCGCCGAGGTCGAGAACGCTTGGCCCGAGCTGATGGCGCGGGTCGACGCAGCGATCGCCGCGGGCACCGAGCCGCAGAGCGAGGAGGGCCGAGCGCTCGCGGGGGAGTGGGCGGCGTTGCTGGAGGAATTCCACGGCGGCGACCCGGGCCTGCGCGACTCGCTGTTCCGCATGTACGAGGAGAACCGGTCCCAGATCGAGACCGAGTGGTCCGGGCCCTCTCAGAGGCAGCTGGACTTCATCTCCGCGGCTCAGCGCTGACGCCAACGGTCGGCCGGTAAGCCCTCAACCTCTCGTTCTCGAAGGACCCTCGTAGAGGTACGGCCTCGACGCTATCGGAGATCACGGGTTGACGGCCTACCGCCCCCTGAGGTCGATGGCCTGCCGCCACCCGGGCGTTAACGACGCGACGAGGGCCGCTCCCCGGGTAGGGGAGCGGCCCTCGCTCTGTGTCGTGCCAGCGGTCAGTGGACCCGCGGGACGCCCGTCTCCGAGACGCCCTGGAAGTCCTCGCCCAGGTCGACCGGGTGCTGCCCCGCATCGCGCAGATGCTCCTCGGCGTGCTGCATCTCCTCGACCGTCGGCTTGTCGAACGCACCGGCGTAGTACCAGCGACGCAGACGCGCACGCAGCTTGGCCTTGCGGCCATTCGGCGCGTCCACACCATTGGCATCGACAAGCTCGGGTGCCTCGATCGCCACCGTGGCCGGCTTGGCGCTGGTGAGCGCGTACTGCGCGTCCACCGGCAGGGGAGCGTGCCGCTCGGAGTACCCGCCGTCGGGCGAGCGGTCGATGACGCCCGTCTCGAAGCCGTGGGTCAGCACCTCGTGATCCTTGCGCTGCAGGCTGATGCAGATCCGCCGCGTGATGATGAACGCGATGATCGGGCCGAGGAAGAACATCACCCGCAGGAAGTACGTGATCGCGTTCAGATCCAAGCCGAAACGCAGCGCGATGACGTCATTGCCGCCGCCGATCCAGAGCAGGCCGAAGGCCGTCATGCCGGCGACGCCCAGCGCGGTGCGCGTCGGAGCATTGCGCGGACGGTCGAGCAGGTGATGCTCGCGGTCGTCACCGGTGATCCAGCGTTCGACGAAGGGCCAGGCGCCGAGCAGCGTGAACAGGATGCCCAGGGCACCGAGGCCCGGGATCAGCACGCTCAGTGGCCAGGTGCTGCCGAAGATGTTGAACTCGAGCGGCGGGAAGATGCGCAGCGCGCCCTCCGCGAAGCCCATGTACCAGTCCGGCTGGGATCCCGCCGTCACCTCGGCCGGATTGTAGGGGCCGTAGATCCAGATGCCGTTGACCGTGAAGGTCGCCGACAGGAAGGCGATCACGCCGAAGACGATGAAGAAGAAGCCGCCCGCCTTGGCCGCGTACACCGGGAGCATCGGGTAGCCGACCACGTTCTCGTTGGTGCGTCCGGCGCCAGGGAACTGTGTGTGCTTGTGGTAGACGAGCAGCAGCATGTGCGCCGCGATCAATCCCAGCAGAAGGGCCGGGATCAACAGGATGTGCGCCATGTAGAGGCGCGGGATGATCTGATCGCCGGGGAACTCGCCGCCGAAGAGGAAGAACGAGATGTGCGTGCCCACGAGCGGGATCGACTTGATCATGCCGTCGGCGATACGAAGACCCGTGCCCGAGAGCAGGTCATCGGGCAGCGAGTAGCCGCTGAAGCCGGCCAGGATGCCGAGGGTCAGCAGACCCAGGCCGATGAGCCAGTTGATCTCGCGGGGCTTGCGATACGCGCCGGTGAAGAACACGCGCAGCATGTGCACCATCATCGCGGCGATGAACAGGTGCGCGGCCCAGTGATGCATCTGCCGCAACAGCAGACCGCCGCGGACATCGAAGCTGATGTCCAGAGCCGAGGCATAGGCCACCGACATCTCGACGCCGTTGAGCGGACGGTACGAGCCCGTATAGACGGTCTCGGCCATGCTGGGGTCGAACCACAGGGTCAGGAAGACACCGGTGATGAGCAGGACGACGAAGGACCAGAGAGCGATCTCGCCGAGCATGAACGACCAGTGCTCGGGGAAGACCTTGCGCAGGTTCTTCTTGCCGAGGGCGGCCAGACCGAGGCGCTCGTCGAGCCAGCCGACCGGGCCGGCGAGCTTCTTGCCCGTCTTGGTGTCCTCGACGGGGGTATACGTGCTCATGCCGTCACCTGCCTGGAAGAACGCGTGATGGTAGGCAGAAGCCGGCATGAGGCCCCGCCGATGATTCGTTCGCTTCGCTCACTCATGCGTTCTCCTCGTCAAGCCGCTTCTGATCCCGGTCGAGGAAGGAGTACGAGGGGCCGACGATCTCGGGGAAGTCGCTCACCGCGATCAGATAGCCTTCGTCGTCCACCGCCAGTGGGAGCTGGGGGAGCGGCCGGTATGCCGGGCCGAACACGACCTTGCCGTTGTCGGCGAGGTCGAAGGTCGACTGATGACACGGGCACAGCAGGTGGTGGGTCTGCTGTTCCCACAGGCTGATCGGGCAGCCGACGTGGGTGCAGATCTTGGAATAGCACAGGATGCCGTCGATGCCCCAGTTCTCGCGGCCCTCGGCGGGCGTGATGTCCTCCGGGCGCATCCGCACCAGGATGACCGCGGCTTTGGCCTTGGCATTGAGGACATCGTGGCCGTGCATGACGGCGTGACCTTCGTCATCGGTCTCGTAGAAGATCGCGGGCTGGCCGTTGACCAGCTGTCCGACCTCGATATCGGCGGGACGCAGCGGCTGCCCCGAGACATCGTTGACGACCCGCATGCCGGGCTCCCACACCGTGTGCGCGAGCGTGTCGCCGGGCAGCGGACCCATATCGCGCAGCATGACGATCGCCGGGAGGCCCATGGCGCCGAGGGCACCGAGCAGGCTATTGCGGATCAGCGGTCGGCGCCCGATGCCGGACTCCTCGATGCCGTCGTTGACGGCCGCCATGGTCGCCGTGCGGTCCTCGACCGAGGAGGCCGCCGGGTGACGCATCTCGATCATCTCGTGGTCGCCCATGAGCTTCTTGGCCCACTGGATGATGCCGACGCCGATGAGCAGCAGGGCACCGGCGAGGGTGATGCCGAGCGTGAAGTTGAGGGCCGACCAATTGGTGCCCGGAATGACGATCAGCTGGTCCTTGCCGATCGTGAAGTAGGCGACGCAGAAGCCGATCAGCAGCAGTGTGGCCACGCCGAACATGCCGGCGATCTGACGCTCCGTGCGCTTCTCCTGTGCCGGATCGACGTCCTGCGGACGGTACTGGTGCGCCGGCAGGCCGGGGTCGGCGATCGGGTCGCTGACAGGGGTGCGCTGTTCGATGTCGCTGCTCATGCCGCCACCGCCGAGGAGAAGACAGGGTATGCCGGTGTCGGCATGAGGTGCCTCATCATTCTCTCGCTTCGCTCGTTCATGCCTTCTTCTTCTTCGTTCTCGTGCCGTGCCAGCCGATCCAGGTGGCGAATCCGACCAGGCCGCCGATGCCGATGACCCATACGAACAGGCCGTCGCTGACCGGTCCGAAGTTGCCGCCGCTGAATCCGCCGTAGTCGGGCTCGGTGCTCATGGCCCGGACATAGCCGATGACCGCGAGCTTCTCCTCGGGCGTGATGACATCATCGGAGAAGACCGGCATCTGCTGGGGACCGGTCTGCATGGCCTCGTAGATGTGCTTGGCCTCGACACCGTGCAGGCTGGGCGCGTAGCGGCCGTTCGGCAGCGCGCCACCGGCGCCGACGGAGTTGTGGCAGGCCGTGCAGTTGGTGCGGAAGAACTCGCCGCCCCGCGCGATCTCCTCATCGGAGAGGCTCTCGTAGTCCAGGTAGCGCTCGTCGGGGATCTGCGGCCCGGGAGCCAGCGACGCGATGTATGCGGCGACCTGCGAGATCTCCTCCTCGGAGTACTCGATCTTCTTGCGGGGAGCCTGTGGCGCGGTCTGGGCCATCGGCATCCGGCCGGTACCCATCTGGAAGTCCACCGAGGCAGCGCCGACGCCGATCAACGAGGGTCCATAGTTGCCCGGCTGGTCATCGGTACCCTCGGTCACGATGCCCTGCGCGTTGACGCCGTGGCAGCTCGCGCAACCGACCAGGAAGAGCTGACGCCCCGCCTCGATGTCGTCGATCGACGTCGTCTCGGCCGTCGCCGCCTTGGGGGCCACCGCGGCGTACAGGCCACCTGTGATGAGCAGGCCCACCGCGAGAACTAACAGGCCCGCCAGCGGGTGGCGGCGTCTGGTCGACAATGTGCGCACCGAGAACCTCATTCCTCAACGATTTTCGTCAGCGTATCGGTGATAACGCGGGGATGTGACGGTTAGGTGAGCCTTGCTCACTGGATCAGGTAGATGGCCGCGAACAGCGCGACCCAGACGACATCGACGAAGTGCCAGTAGTACGAGACGACGACCGCCGAGACGGCCTGTTCGTGCGTGAACTTGCGGGCCGCATAGGTGCGCCCGATGACCAGCAGGAAGGCCAGCAGACCACCGATGACGTGGATGCCGTGGAAGCCGGTCGCCAGGTAGAAGAGGCTGCCGTAGGCCGAACTCTGGATGGTCAGGCCGTGCTCGACCAGCTCGGCGTACTCGAAGGCCTGGCCTCCGATGAAGATGGCGCCCATGATGTAGCTGAGGATGAACCACTCGCGCATGCCCCACTGGCCGATCTGCAGCAGTGAGCCCTCGCGTCCGGCGCGGCCGCGGACAGCGGCGAAGACACCGAACTGGCAGGTGAACGACGACAACACCAGGATCGTGGTGTTGGCGGTCGCGAACGGCAGATTGAGGAGCGCGGTCTCCTGCGCCCACAGCTCCGGAGCCGCGCTACGTACCGTGAAGTACGCAGCGAACAGCGCCGCGAAGAACATCAGCTCGCTGGAGAGCCAGACGATCGTTCCGACCGTCACATACGACGGCCGTCCTTCGACGCCGTGGAGCCGGGACGCGGGGATCGCAGAAGTAGTCGCCACACCCTCATTATGTACGATTCGATTGTGACCGGTCACGACACCCTGCGGGTCCTTCTGTACAGCGATGATCGCGACGTTCGGATGGCGGTCAAAACCGCCATCGGGGAGCGTCCGCACCCCGATCTCCCGGCCGTCGAATTCGTCGAGGTCGCCACCGAGCCGGTGGTGCACCGACGGCTCGACGAAGGGGGCATCGACCTCGTCATCCTCGACGGCGAGTCGGTCCCCGCGGGCGGCATGGGCATCGCCCGGCAGATCAAGGACGAGATCTTCCACGCGCCTCCGGTGATCGTCATCACCGCCCGCGAACAGGACGCCTGGTTGGCGACGTGGTCGCGGGCGGAGGCGGCCGTACCGCAGCCGATCGATCCGCTGCGCATGGCCGACGTGTTCTGCGAGGTCGCCCGCGGCCTCGCCACCGCTCCGCGATGAGCCACACCTGGCCGCGGGTCCTGGCATCGCTCGTCGCCGGCACCGATCTGGACGCCGACACCGCGCAGTGGGCGATGGGACAGATCCTGTCCGGTGAGGCGTCCGCCGCTCAGATCGCCGGCTTCGCGGTCGCGCTGCGTCAGAAGCAGGAGACGCTGCCGGAGGTCGAGGGCCTCGTGGCGGCGATGTACGCCGAAGCCACCACTCTGCGGATCGACGATCGAGTCGTCGACATCGTCGGCACCGGGGGCGACATGGCCAAGACGGTCAACATCTCCTCGATGTCGGCGGTCACCATCGCCGGTGCCGGTGTCGGCGTCGTCAAGCACGGCAATCGTGCCGCGTCGAGTCAGTCGGGGACGGCGGACGTGTTCGAGCGGCTGGGCATCCGTCTGGACGTTCCCGCGGAGCGGATCGCCGATGTCTACGCCGAGGCCGGCATCACCTTCTGCTTCGCCCCGGTGTTCCATCCGGCGCTGCGGTTCGCGGGTCCGGTGCGCCGGGAGATCGGGATCCCGACGATCTTCAACTTTCTCGGGCCGCTGACCAACCCGGCCCGCCCGGCCGCATCGGCGATCGGCTGCGCCGACGCGCGCATGGCTCCCCTGATGGCCGGCGTGCTGGCGAGCCGGGGCTCCGAGGCCTTCGTCTTCCGCGGTGATGACGGTCTTGACGAGATCACGGTATCCACCACCACGCGCGTGTGGCTGCCGGGACCCGATGGGGCGATCGTGGCCGAGACCTTCGATCCCCGCGATCTCGGCTTCACGCTGGCGGCCCCCGACGCGCTGCGCGGCGGCGATCCGGGCTTCAATGCCGATGTCTTCGCCCGTGTCATCGATGGCGAGACCGGGCCGGTGCGCGATGCGGTGCTGCTCAACGCGGGTGCGGGGATCGCCGCGCACGCCGCGGCGCCCGGCACTTTCACCGAGCGGCTCACCGACGGTGTTCGACGCGCCGCCGAGTCGATCGACTCCGGTGCCGCGCGTGCCACGCTGGATCGTTGGAGTCGGGTCACCCAGCGTCTCGCCGGCTGATCTTCTCCGGCCCTCTGGAATCGGGGTCCGCGCCGGGTGGGTGTTAGTCGAGGCCGATGGAGAAGGCGTCCTCGAGATCGTGCCGGCTGAACGCACGGTAGGCGATCTGGGTCTGGGTGCTGAGCACGCCGGGCACCTTGTTGATGCGGTCGGGGACGACACGGGCGATCTCGTCGTGGGAGCGCACCCGCACCATCGCGATGAGATCCAGCTCGCCGGTCACGGAGTAGACCTCGCTCACCCCGGAGATCTCAGCGATCTGCTGGGCGATCTCGGAGATCTGCGAGACCTCGGCCTCGATGAAGACAATCGCGGTGATCACACAGTGAGCATAGATCGATCGACCTCATAGCGGTCGAGGTGACGTGCCGTGCTCCAACGCGGAGACGCCCAGGTCCCCTCGATGAGCCGCACCCCGGGCTGCTCGAGCCAGCGGAGCACCGCCTCGGACTCCTCGATGAGGGCCGATGGCGCCGGCCCCGTGGGGGCGGCGACCGATTCGGCGGTGGCCACGAGAGCCTCGATCCACGGCCAGGTCGCCGCGCCCCGGGGGAGGACTCCCGCAGCCGCCAATCGGCCATGACGGACGACATGCACCTCCCAGCCGTCGGTGCGGGGGGCCGCCGCGATCAGCTGGGGGATGCCGGCGACTCCCGCGAGCCGCTGGGCTCGCCTGCTCCCGCGCAGGAAGGCCGTGAGCCGATCGCGCCAGACTCCGGCCTGCTCGTATCGCTCGCGCTCAGCCTGCTCGCGCATCTTGGCATCGATCCGCTCGACGACAACGGCATGCTGATCGCCACGCAGGGCGTCTCGCAGCCGCTCCACCTCCCCGGCGTACTCCGCTGCGCCGACCGAACCGTCGCAGGGAGAGAGGCAGCGACCGATGTCGGCGAGGGCGCACGGTGACCGGCGCGGCTCTTTGCCGAATCGCGTGGCGCACTGGCGTACGCGGAAGGTCTCGTGCAAGGCGGCGACGGCCGCCTCGGCGGCGGCCCGGCGGAAGGGCCCGATGTAATCGGCATCATCGCTGACCCGGGTCACGATCGACAGCCGCGGCCAGGGCTCGCGGGTGAGCTTGATCCAGGATTGCCGCTCAGGGAATTTGGAGCGCTTGTTGTAGGGCGGGCGATGCGCGTCGATGAGCCGCAGCTCCCGGACAGCCGCCTCGAGCGCGGTGCTGCACGACACCGTGTCGACGCGCTCGGCGATCGCGAGCATCTCGCCCATGCGTGAGCGGGTCTCAGAACGGGTGAAATAGGTTCGCACCCGCTTGCGCAGGGATCGTGAGGTGCCGACATAGAGGACGCGGTCGTCGCGATCGCGGAAGAGGTAGACGCCGGGGCCGTCGGGCAGTCCGTCGGCGAGGTGGCGCCGTCGACGCTGTGCCGGGGCGACGGCGGCGGTGAGATCGCGGACCTCCTCGAGCGTGTCCACGCCGAGCGAGCCGAGCCTCTCGAACAGCGTGTGCAGGACGTCGACGGTGGCCCGTGCGTCGGTGAGCGCACGGTGATCGGGCACGACATCGGAGAAGCGCGCCGCGAGGGTGGCGAGTTTGACATTGGGGACCTCGTCGCGCAGGAGTGCGCGTCGAGCGATCACCGCGGTATCCAGGACCTCGAAGCGGGGCCAGGGTAGCTCGAGCTGGGCGGCCGCGTGCTTGAGGAAGCCCGTGTCGAAGGGAGCGTTGTGGGCGACGAGCACACAGCCCTGTGCGAACTCCAGGAAGCTCGGCAGGACCTCGGCGATGCGTGGCGCGTCGATGACCATCTGATCGGTGATGCCGGTGAGCACCGTGATGAACGCCGGGATCGACTCATCGGGGTTGACGAGGGTCTGGAACTCTCCGAGAACCTCACCGCCGCGGACCTTGACCGCGCCGACCTCGGTGATCTTCGCGCCCTTGGCGGGGGAGCCGCCGGTGGTCTCCAGGTCGACGACACAGAAGGTGACGTCGTGCAAGGGACGGCCGAGGTCCTCGAAGCTTGGTTGGAACACGCGGATCACCCTAGGGTCGGCCACCGTCAATTCCGCGTGGGCCGCGGGAGGGCCACCTCCTGCGACACGCCGGACCGAAAGTGTCAGTGGGTCTGCTTAGTGTCGGGCACATGAAGGACATGAGCTTTGCCACACCGCTTCCTGGGCCAGGTGCGGACCCGCTCGTCGTGGACTGCGACAGCTGCGTCGTGCGCAGCCCCGGGGCCTGCGGCGATTGCGTCGTCAGCGTCTTGCTGGGTCCGCCACAGGATGTCGTCGCCCTCGATGACGCCGAGCGTTCCGCCCTCGGCGCCCTCGCCGATTCCGGACTCGTCCCCCCACTTCGGCTGATGACCCTCGATGATCCGCCGACGCACCGCGACGCGAGTTGAATCAGCCCCGCTCGTTGCCTAGAGTGAGGCCTTGTGTCATCGATGAACTCCGTCGACCGATGGGGGCGATGGCACCGCCGAATCGCCCTCGGGCGGACCGGGGAACCAATCAGTGTGGGGTGAATCCTCGCCGGACATGTCCGACGAGGTAGGGCAGCCTTGAGCCCGAATCCGTCAGCTCACCCGGTAGGCGTCGAGGTATCGAGCAGGAGTTGATCCGTGCCACGCACGCATCGCACGACGCGCCTTCGCGCGTTCGCCGTCGGAACGACGTCATTGGGCCTCGCGGCCGTCATGTCTCTGACGTCGGCCCAGGCTGACCCTCAGGTCACCGCCGACGACGTCGAGAAGGCCTTCCACGCCGCTGAGGCGGCCAATGAGGAGGTCAACCAGCTCACCGAGGACCAGGAGACGCTGCAGCGCCGCATCGACGCGCTCACCCAGGAGATCGAGCAGGTCCAGTCGCAGTACGACGCGCAGCGCACCGAGCTCGAGTCCGCCATCGTCCAGCAGCATCTCGATGCTCCGCTGGGCCCGACGGTCAACCTCATCGCGAGCAAGGACGCCCAGGTCTTCCTCGACGGCCTGAGCGCCGTCGACGCGCTCAACACCTCGCGCTCGGAGGCCCTCGACGCGTTCTCCGACACCCATCGCGACCTGAAGAACCGCCAGAAGCAGCTCGAGCAGCATCGCGCCAAGCTCGAGGCCGCGGTGGCCGAGGCCGAGGAGAAGCAGGCCGAGGTCCAGAGCGCCTACGAGCAGGCCCAGGCCGATCTCGAGCGTCTCGATGCCGCGCAGCAGGAGCAGATCAACGCGCCGGGTGAGACCGAGGCGCCCGATGTCGAGATCCCTCCGGGGAGCGGCAATGCGCAGGCCGCGATCGAGTTCGCCCTCGCCCAGCTGGGCGACCCCTACGCTTACGGCGGCACCGGTCCCGACAGCTGGGACTGCTCGGGTCTGACCCAGGCCGCGTGGGCCGCCGCCGGCGTCTCGCTGCCTCGCGTCGTCGGCCCGCAGATCAATGCCGGCACCCGGATCCCGCTCAGCGAGGTCCAGCCTGGCGATCTCGTGGCGTACTCGAGCATGTCGCACATCGGCATGTACATCGGTAACGGCCAGGTCATCCACGCGCCGCGTCCAGGTAAGACCGTTGAGATCGTCGGTCTCGGCGGATTCGACGTCGCCGCGCGCGTCGGCTGATCGACCGACGCCATGCCTGAGGGGCCCGCAGCGGGCCCCTCGCGGGTGGTGCGAGCCAATGTGTTCGCCCTCGCCGCGCTGATCGTGATGGGCGCCGGGGTGCTGCTATGGCAGCAACCCTGGCGCCCTTCCTCGTCTGCGGACGAGGTGTCGTATCCCGATGCCCCTACGCGAGTCATCGATCAGCAGCTGCGGGCGATGAGCGATACCACCGGGGAGGAGCTCATCGCCGCTGCCGGCCGTACGGGGACGGCGAAGCGAGCCGTGGAGGTCCTCGATCTCCTCGGCGGCAGGGAGGTCCGCTTCGGCTATGTCGACGGGGGACAGGCGCCCACGCGCGACGACGGTTCGACGACCGTCACCGTCCGGGTCACCTGGCAGACCGATGGCTCGGTGCTCCCCGCCGCGGAACGTGCCAGTGAGGTCGAACTGGTGATGCGCCCCGACGGGGATCGCTTCGCCTGGACCGGCACGGATCGCCGGGACGGCGAGCCGCTCCCGCTGTGGCTGGCCGGGGAGATCAGCGTGGACGTCAGGGGGGAGGCGGTGGTCGTCGCGGTCGGGGACGCGCGGTCCGAGGAGATCGCCCCGTCGGCCGTAGACGCCGCGCGACGCGCGCGAGAGGAACTCGGGGACACCGCGGGAGACCGGCTCGTCCTCGTCGTCCCCGCGACCGACGCGGGGCTCGGGCGTCTCGCCGGACGGGCTCCCGACGAAGCCGCCGCGATCGCCGCGGTCACCACCCGGCTGGACGCCACCTCGGACGCGGGGGCGGTCGTCGCCCTCAACCCCGCGGTCTTCGCCGAGATGGACGAACGCGGCCGACGCATCGTCTTGGTCCATGAGGCCGTGCACCAGCTGACGCAGGTCGTCGGCGCGCGTGTGGAGATGTGGGTGGCCGAGGGCTATGCCGATGAGATCGCCCTGCGCGGAGATACCGCGGACGTGGACACGAGTGCGGGACGGATCCTGGGCCAGGTGCGACGTGAGGGGCCGCCCTCGGCCTTGCCCGGCCCCCAGGACTTCGGCGATGCCGAGCGGGTCACCGCCGTCTACGAGTCCGCTTGGCTCGCGGTGCGCATGCTCGTGGAGGAGTACGGCGACGCCCGGGTACGGGAGTTCTACGATGCCGTCGTCGCCGGGTCACCGGTGGACACGGCCCTGGCGGACGTCCTCGGCACGGACCTGGACACCGTGACGACGCAGTGGCGGGACTACCTGGTCACGCTCGCCTCCTGACGGACCGCCGCCGGATGAGGGCGCTCAGCGGACGTACAGGGACTCGACCAGATCGTGGAAGTCGCGCAGCACGACGGGCCGCTTCACCTTGAACGAGGGTGTCAGGTAGCCGTTGTCCTCAGTCCAGTCCTCATCGAGGATCACGAACTTGCGGATCGACTCCGCCCGCGAGACCTGGGTGTTGGCCTCGTCGACGGCGCCCTGGATGGCGTCGCGCAGCTCATCATCGTCCAGCGAACCCTCCCAGTGCTCCTGGTCGATCGTCACGAGGGCACCGATGAACGGCTTGCCATCGCCCACCACGAGGCACTGGCTCACATACGGATGGGCCCGCACGCGATCCTCCAGGACGCTCGGGGAGACGTTCTTGCCGCCCGCTGTGACGATGATCTCCTTCTTGCGCCCGGTGATCCGGATGAAGCCGTCGTCATCGATCTCACCCAGATCGCCGGTGTGGAACCAGCCGTCCTCGGTGAGCACCTGCGCCGTGGCCTCCGGGTTGTTCCAGTAGCCGCCGAAGATCTGCGGCCCGCGGAAGAGCAGCTCGCCGTCCTCGGCGACCCTCACCTCGGTATCGGGGAAGGGCAGCCCGACGGTGCCCATGCGCTGCCGCTCGATTCGGTTGGCCGCGAGGGCGGCGGTGCTCTCGGTCAAGCCATAGCCCTCCAACACGATGACGCCGATGCCGCGGTAGAAATGGCCGAGTCGGTCACCCAGCGGGGCGCCTCCGGAAATCGCATAGCGGGCCTTGCCGCCGAGCGCGTCGCGCAGCTTGCCGTACACGAGGCGGTCGAAGAGCGCGTGCCGCAGACGCAGTCCGAGGCCCGCGCGACCGCCGTCCTCGGTGGCACGGCTGTAGGCGATCGCCGCCTGCGCGGCGCGATCGAAGATCCTGCCCTTGCCCTCCGCATAGGCCTTGGCGCTGGCTGAGTTGAAGACCTTCTCGAACACGCGGGGCACGCCGAGCACGAAGGTGGGCTGGAACTCGCCCAGATGCTCCACGAGATCGGGGATGTCGGCGGTGTGGCCGAGGACGGCGCCGGAACGGATCGCGCCGATCTGGATGATGCGCGCGAAGACGTGGGCGAGGGGCAGGAAGAGGAGGGTCGAGGCGTCGGGCTCGGCGAACATCTCCGGCAGCACCTCGATCGCGCCGCCCAGCTCCGCCCGGAAGTTGCCGTGCGTCAGCTCGCAGCCCTTGGGACGTCCGGTGGTGCCCGAGGTGTAGATGAGAGTGGCGATCGACTCCGAGGACAAGGTCGCGAGGCGCTCGTCGACGGTGGCGTCGTCGATCTCCTCGCCCGCGGCGGGCAACGCCGCGAGGACATCCTCGATGGGGCGGATGCTGCGGACGGCCGGGGCCTCGGTCCGCGCCTGCTCGACGCGGTCGCGATGCTCCTCGGTCTCCACGAAGACGTGCGTGGCACCGGAGTCAGACAGGATCCACGCGATCTGCGAGGCCGAGGAGGTCTCATAGACCGGCACGCTGACAGCACCCGCCCACCAGATCGCGTAGTCGAGGACCGTCCACTCGTAACGGGTCTTGGCGATGATGGCGACCCGGTCGCCGGCTTGCACGCCCTCGGCCACCAGGCCCTTCGCGGCGGCTACGACCTGCGCGTGGAACTCGCGGGTGGTGACCTCGGTCCAGGCTCCGTCGATCCGGCGGCGCAGCGCTATCTCGTCGGGTGCCTCGACGACTCGGTCCAGCAGGTCGTGCGAGAGGTTGCCGAGGTCACTGGCGGGTGCTGCAGTACTCACAGTCCGTCACCCTACCTCCGGCGACCACTAGGCTGTACGGGGAGCGATGCTCCCCGCCGTTCACCACTGACCCAGGAGGATCGATGGCGCGCACCGAGAGCAGCATCGTCGTGGCCGCGCCGGCGGCCGATGTCATGGCCGTCATCGCCGACTTCGAGCACTATCCGCAGTGGGCCACCGGCATGCAGGAGGCCGAGGTCGTCGCCGATGGTCCTGCCGGTCGCGCCCGCGACGTGCGCTTCGTGCTCGCCGCCGCACCGATCAGCGATGAGTTCACCTTGCGCTACGACTGGGACGGCGACCGCGGTGTCTCCTGGAGTCTGCACGGTGATGCCTCGATGCTCACCGCGATGGACGGTGCCTATCTGCTGCGCCCGGTCGACGACGGCACCGAGGTGACCTACCAGCTGCGCGTCGACGTCAAGGTGCCGCTGCTGGGCATGTTGAAGCGCAAGGCGGAGAAGGTCATCGTCGACACGGCGCTCAAAGGCCTGAAGAAACGTGTCGAGGGGATCGCCGGGGCGAGCGATGGCTGACCGGCTCGCGATCGGCATCGACATCGGCGGCACCAAGATCGCCGCCGGGGTCGTCGACGAGGATGGCCGCCTGCTGGCGCAGAGCCGACGTGAGACGCCCACCACCGATCCGGTCGCGATGGTCGACGCGATCGCAGAGATCACCGCGGCGTTCCGCGACGACTGGCCCGTGCGGGCGCTCGGGGTCGGAGCGGCCGGCTATGTCGATGCCTCGCAGTCCACGGTCGTGTTCTCCCCGCATCTGGCGTGGCGGCATGAGCCCTTGCGCGATGCCATCGCCCGGCGGACCCGCTTGCCGGTGCTCGTCGACAACGACGCGAATGCGAGCGGCTGGGCCGAGTGGCGGTTCGGCGCCGCCCAGAACGAGGCCGATCTGGTGATGGTGACCCTCGGGACCGGTATCGGCGGGGCGATCGTCATCGATGGCCAGCCCTATCGGGGCCACTTCGGCATCGCGGGAGAGTTCGGGCACATGCAGGTGGTTCCCGAGGGCCGGCCCTGCGAATGCGGCAACAGAGGCTGCTGGGAGCAGTACGCCAGCGGTCGCGTGCTCCAGCGGCACGCCCGGGCAGCGGTCGAGGAGGCGACGCCCTTCGGCGCCGCGCTGCTCGCCGCGGCGGACGGCGACCCCGCGCGGGTCGACGGTGCGCTGGTCGGTCGCTTCGCCGCGCAGGGCGAGGAGGAGGCGGTGTCCTGGCTGACGGAGGTCGGAGACTGGCTCGGAGTCGGGCTGGCCAATGTCGCCGCCGCCCTCGATCCGGGGGTCTTCATCGTGGGCGGGGGAGTGAGTGCGAACGGAGACCTGCTGCTGGGTCCGGCGCGGGCTGCCTTCGCGAGGAGCCTGACCGGACGCGGCTACCGCGCCGAGGCGCGCATCGTCGGGGCGCATCTGGGGCCCGAGGCCGGTCTCATCGGCGCCGCCGACATGGCCCGGATCACAGCTCGGCGCCGTCGTCTGGCCAGTCCCGGTGCGAGGGTCCGCGTTCGGGGAGCCGCCAGAACAACCAGGCCACCGAGACGATCGAGGCGACCGTCAGCAGAGCAATGAGCCAGCTGGCGACCCAGAAGTCGAAGAGGAAGGACGCGACGACCAGGACGGGCGCCGCGAGCACGCCGGCCCAGGCCAGTCCGGTGCCCGGTGCGGGGCGGACACGGGCGGGAGGCACCTGGCGGTAGAACGGCACCTCGTCGTCGCCCTCGTCCTCGCGCAGCTCCGGGGGGAGATCGTCATCGAGGTCGGCGGGACCGGCAGGGACAGCGTCCTCCGTCTCGCGTTCGCGGGCATGACGTTCGGCGGCCTCGTCGAGGTCGGGAAGGTCGCTGAGATCCAGATCCAGTCCCTCGACGATCCGATCGAATGCGTCGCGCTCGTCGCGCTCGTCCATGGCGACATCTTCGCACCAGTGGGGCCGCGCGGGCCAGGGGAGGTATGGTTCCGTCGTGCTCTACTGGTTCTTGAAGTACCTGGCGTTGGGCCCGCTGCTGCGCGTCATCTTCCGTCCGTTCGCCGAGGGGCTCGAGAACGTGCCGTCCGAGGGCCCGGTGATCCTGGCCGTCAACCACCTCTCCTATAGCGACTGGCTGTTCATGCCGCTCGTGATGCCCCGCCGGGTGACCTTCGTGGCGAAGGCCGAGTACTTCGAGGCGCCGGGCGTCAAGGGTTGGCTGCAGAAGAAGTTCTTCGGGGGCACGGGCCAGGTCCCCATCGACCGCACGAGCGGATCTTCAGCCGCCGGGGCGCTCAAGACGCAGCTGCGGCTGCTGTCTGAGGGAGAGGTCTGCGGCATCTTCCCCGAGGGCACGCGCTCGCACGACGGCAAGCTCTATCGCGGGCGCACGGGCGTCGCCCGGGTCGCGCTGGAGGCCAAGGTTCCGGTCATCCCCGTCGCGGTCATCAATACCGATGTGATCGCCCCTCCGGGCAAGATCTTCGGACGCTTCGCCAGGCCCGGCGTGCGTTTCGGCGAGCCCCTCGACTTCAGCCGCTATGAGGGACTCGAGGGCGATCGCTTCATCCTGCGCGCGGTCACCGACGAGATCATGTACGAGATCATGAACCTGTCCGGACAGGAGTACGTCGATCTCTACGCGCAGGACGCCAAGAAGCGCGACAAGGAACGTGCCGATGCCGAGCGTAAGGCCGAGGAGAAGGCCGCCGTCGACGAGGTCTGGGACGAGATCGCCGAGTAGCCGAAACCGTGATTCGGGCGCCGATGGCGACCGCGTATCCTAGTGCGGTGAGCATTCCCAGCCTTGACGACCTGCGCGCGATCGGCGCCGCACAGCAGCCGACTTATGCCGATTCGATCGACCGTGACCGCACGGTCGACACGCTGCGGAAGATGCCGCCGCTGGTCTTTGCGGGCGAGTGCGATGCCCTGCGCGACAAGATGGCCGCCGTCGCTCGCGGCGAGGCTTTCCTGCTGCAGGGCGGGGACTGCGCTGAGACCTTCGAGGGTGTGACGGCCGAGAACACCCGCAACAAGTTGCGGGTGCTGCTCTCGATGGCTGTCGTGCTGACCTACGCCGCGAGCGTCCCCGTGGTCAAGGTCGGCCGCCTGGCCGGCCAGTTCGCCAAGCCGCGCTCGAGCGATGCCGAGACCCGCGACGGCGTCACGCTGCCCGCCTACCGCGGTGATGCCGTGAACGGCTTCGAGTTCACCCCCGAGGCCCGTCGCCATGATCCCCAGCGCCTGCTGGACGTCTACCATGCGTCGAGCTCCACGCTGAACCTCATCCGCGCCTTCACCACCGGCGGCTACGCCGACCTGCGGCAGATGCACGAGTGGAATACCGACTTCGTGCGCAGCAGCCCCGTCGGCGAGCGGTACGAGCGGGTCGGTGCGGAGATCGACCGCGCCCTGGCCTTCATGTCGGCCATCGGAGCCGACCCGGCGGAGCTGCACACGGTCGACTTCTACTCCTCGCACGAGGCCCTCGTGCTGGAGTACGAGCATGCGCTCACGCGCATCGACTCGCGCACGGACCGTCCTTACGACGTCTCGGGCCACTTCGTGTGGATCGGGGAGCGCACCCGCCAGCTCGACGGCGCCCATGTGGAGCTGCTCAGCCACATCGCCAATCCCATTGGCGTCAAGCTCGGCCCCACGTCGACGGCCGATGACGCGATCGCCCTGTACGAGAAGCTCAATCCTGAGCGCACGCCCGGCAAGGTCACCTTCATCACGCGCTTCGGCGCGGAGAAGATCCGCGATCTGCTGCCGCAGCTCATCGAGAAGGTCGGTGCGGCGGGCGTCGAGGTCGCTTGGGTGACCGATCCGATGCACGGCAACACCTTCGCCACCGATAACGGCTACAAGACCCGCGACTTCGATGCGGTCATCGACGAGGTCCGTGGCTTCTTCGAGGTGCACCGTTCGCTCGGCACCTGGCCCGGGGGCCTGCACGTCGAGCTGACCGGAGACGATGTCACCGAGTGCGTCGGCGGTGGCTCTCGGCTCTCGGCCGCCGACCTGGAGACCCGCTACGAGACGCTGTGCGATCCCCGCCTCAACCGGGCGCAGTCGCTCGAACTGGCCTTCCTCGTCGCGGAGATGCTCGGCCACAACTGAGCCTCACCCGTCGGGGGCGGTGAGTTACGCCCCCCTCGCCGGGTGGGCGGTGACGTACGCACGTCTCGCTGCTGGGGGCGGTGACGTACGCACGTCTCCCGGCCCGTGAGGCGTGCGTACGTCACCGCCCCACGCGGCGCGAGGGACCGGCTCAGCTGAAGAAGACGGTGACGGTGTCACCGCGCTCGCGCTCGGATCCGGGACTGGGGCTCTGGAAGCGCACCTTCGGATCGTCGCCGGCGAGCGGATTGCGCGTCGCGTTGATCTCCAGGCCGAGATCCTCCAAGGCCTTGCGCGCCTCGTCCTCGGTCATGCCCGAGAGGTCCGGAACCTCGATGATCTCCGGGCCCTGCGAGACGACGATCGTCACCGTGTCGCCACGGAAGGCGCTCCCGCCCTGGGGATTCTGGGAGATCACGATCCCCTCGTCGACCTCATCGCTGAACTGCTCCTCGACCCTGACCAGGAATCCGGCTTCCTGCAGACCGGCCTGGGCCTCATCGGCGGTCTTGCCGGTGAAGTCGGTGATGGCGATCGGCTCCCGGCCCTTGCTGATGACGAGGTCGAGCGAGGTGTCGCGCCTGACCTGCTCACCGACCTCATGGTTGGCGATGCGGATGACGCTGCCCTCGGGGATCTCCTCGTGGAACTCCTCGGGGGTCTCACCGATCCGCAGATTGAGCGAGCCGACGATCGTGCGGGCCTCGTCGAGTGTCTTGCCGGCGAGGTCGGGGACCTCGTAGCGTTCCTGGCCCTTGGAGACCGTGATCGAGATGAGCGTCCCGGGCAGCACACGCTCGCCGGGCTCCGGGTCGGTCGAGATCACGTGATCGGCCGGGATCTCCTCGTGGAAGGCGTCCGGGGTGAACTCGACCTCGAAGCCCGCGGACTCCGCCGCTGACACCGCGTCCTCGCGGCTCATGCTGGTGAGATCGGGGGCGTCGGTGTAGCGGCCGTCCGCGACGTACCAGCCCGCGAGGGCGACGACCGCGAGGGCGACGAGGGCGGCCAGGAGCAGGACCGCGCCGCGTCGCGGACGCCGCCGGGAAGGGGGCGCTTCCTCAGCCGCCTCGTTCTCGGCAAGGCCTGCCGCGGCCGGAGCCCAGGCCATGGTGTGCTCGGGCACGGCTGCACGGGTAGCCACGGTCGCGTGCTCGTCGGCATCGAGGGGATAGCCCGTGAAATCGACCTGCTGCGTGGGCTCGCCGTCAGTACCGGGGCGACGGGACGGGCGCAGGTCGGCAGCCAGCTCAGGGTCATCGGGCAGACCGGCGGCAAGGGCGTGCCGGACCTGGCGGACCTGGTGCAGGAGCGCGCGGGCATCGGGGGAGCGACGCTCGGGATCGCGAGCCGTGGCCCGTGCCACCAGTGCGTCGACATAGTCGGGGAGCTCGGGTACCAGGGTTGACGGCGGGGCGACGTCCTCGTTGACGTGCAGATAGGCCACCTGGATCGGCGTATCGGCCGCGTGCGGCTTGTCGCCCGTAAGCATCTCGAAGAGCATCGCCCCGCAGGCGTAGACATCCGCACGCGGATCGGCGCCGCGGTGCAGGACGACCTCGGGGGCCAGATAGGAGACGGTGCCGATCAGGGTACCGCCGGAGTGCGTCGTGGAGGTGTTGACGGCGCGAGCCAGGCCGAAGTCGGCGACCTTGACATCGCCCGCGGGTGTGATGAGCACGTTCTCGGGCTTGACATCGCGGTGGATCAACCGGGCGGTGTGCGCCTCGGACAGGGCCTGCAGGATCGGGTCGAGGAAGGCGAGAGCCTGCTGCGGGGACATCGGCGCGGTGTCGCGGATGACATCGCGCAGTGTGCGGCCCGGCACGTACTCCATCACCAGATAGGTGATGTCGCCATCGGTGCCCTGGTCGAATACGGCCACGACATGGCGATGGTTGAGCTTGGCCGCGGCTTTGGCCTCGGCGACGAAGCGCTGCCGGAAGTCGTCGGCGTCCCCGAGATCGGCGTGCATGATCTTGACTGCGACCACGCGATCGAGCCGTAGATCCGTGGCCCGGAAGACGCTGGCCATGCCTCCGCGAGCGATGCGCTCATGGATCACGTAACGCCCGTCGAGCGTGTGCCCGACGAGCGCCTGATCTCCGGCGACGCTCACGTCAGTCCTCCTGAACCTGGGGAAGGGGCTCGTCGAGAGCCCCTTCGAGTGTAGAGAACCGCACGGAGAGGACGGCTGATCTGCCCTGTGATGGCGTGCCCGCGGTCAGCGTACGCGGCGTGTCGTGGCCCGGGCGAGCGGACCGAGGATCGCGACCGCATGGTCGCCGAGTGCTGCCAACGCCGCATCGGACTGCGCCTCGAGCCGGCCGATCTCCGCCTCGACATCGGCCCGCGCTCCGCTCTGGTCGATGAGCACGGTCAACTCGTCGACCGTGTCATCGCGTCCCAGCAGTGAGAAGAGGCGGCGGGCCTCGCCGCGTTCGGCCGCGCGAGCGATGAGCACGGTGCGCTTGCCCTCGCGCAGGTCGTCACCGGCCGGCTTGCCCGTGGTCTCTGGATCGCCGAAGACGCCGAGGACGTCGTCGCGCAGCTGGAAGGCCTCGCCGAGCGGCAGGGCGATCGCCGACAATCCTTCGATGAGCTCGGGAGACGCGCCGGCGAGGGCGGCGCCGATGTGCAGGGGTCGTTCCACGGTGTACTTCGCGGACTTGAACCGGACGACCCGCAGGGCGTCATCCGCGTCGAGCCGGTCGCGGGTCTGTGCCACGACATCGAGGTACTGTCCGGCGATGACCTCGGACTTGGCCAGGTCCCAGTACTCCAGGGCGTCCGTGAGGTGCCAGTCGGCCTGTTGAGGCACCGAGCGGATCACATCATCGGCCCAGCTGAGCAGGAGGTCGCCGAGCAGGACCGCGACCTGTTCCCCGAAGCGTTCCGGATCGCCGACACGTCCCTCGCCCCGGTGGACCTGCTCGAACGCACGGTGGACACTGGGCCGCCCGCGGCGGGTATCGGAGCCGTCCATCAGGTCGTCGTGCACCAGAGCACTGCCCTGGAGCCATTCGAAGGCCGAGGCCGCGCGGGCGATTCGGGCGTCGCCGGGGGTGCCGCCGCCGATGAGCCAGCCGGCGTAGCAGAACAGCGGACGTAGCAGCTTGCCGCCGCCGACGAAGTCCTCCGCGGCGTCCACCAGCCCGGCGACCTCGTCGTCGACCTCGGCGAGACGTCGGCGCTGCAGATCCGCGAAGCGCTCGAGTTCGCGGCCCACGCTCTCTCGGAATGTGGAATCGTCGAGGGGGCTGGTCACGCCGACGACGATACCGTGGAGTCGTGTCCGCACCCGATCGCTCCCTCATCGACGCTCTCCGCAGCGACCGTCCCACCACGTCCTTCGAGTTCTTCCCGCCGAAGGATGATGAGGGTGAGGCGCAGCTGTGGCAGACGATCGCCGATCTCGAACCCCTCGATCCCACTTTCGTCTCCGTGACCTACGGGGCCGGCGGCACGCATCAGGACCGCACGATCCGGGTCACGGAGCGGATCGCGCGGGAGTCCTCGATGAAGCCGGTCGGCCACCTGACCCTCGTGGGTCAGAGCACGGCGGAGATCGAGAACGTGCTCAAGCAGTACCTCGCCGCCGGTGTCGATCACGTCCTGGTCCTGCGTGGCGATCCCCAGGGCGGCCCTCGTGCACCGTGGGAGCGCCACCCCGAGGGCATGGACCATGCGCTCGAGCTGGTCGAGCTCGCGGCGCGTCTCGGCGGGCTCACGGTCGGCGTGGCGGCGTTCCCTGAGGGACATCCCGATGCCGCCGATCGCGAGGCCTGCGCCGATGTGCTGGTGTCGAAGGCCGAGGCTGGTGCGGAGTTCGCGATCACCCAGCTGTTCTTCCGGGCGAGCGACTACGTCGATCTGGTCCGCCGGCTCGATGTGCGCGGATGTGATCTCCCGGTGATCCCGGGGATCATGCCGATCCTGAACTTCTCGCAGGTCTCCCGCATGGCCGAGCTGTCCGGTGCCGCGTTGCCCCCCGAGGTGCTCGAGCAGATCGAGCCGCTGGCCGATGATCGTGCGGCAGTGCGGGCGAAAGGGATCGAGCTCGCCACCCAGCTCTGCCGCGATGTGCTCGCGGCCGGGGCGCCCGGTCTGCACTTCATGACGTTGAACCGCTCGAAGGCCACCCGTGAGATCTTCCGGTCTCTGCGCGACGAAGGCCTCATCTGACCCCCTCCCCGCCAGGGCGGTGAGCAGTCAACCGATGGCGGTGCGTGGTCAACCATGCGGCGACAACCATGCGCAGCGGGCTGCCAGCGGCGCCGGGTGACACCGTAAGCTGCCGCCCATGGCGCGCGTCGTGGTCGTCGGTGGTGGCTTCGCCGGTCTGAGTGCTGCGGCGAGACTCGCCAAGCTGCGCCATGAGGTCATCCTGATCGAACGGGCCGACGAGCTCGGCGGGCGCCTGCGCGGTTTCCGTTGGGACGATCACGTCTGGCAGTTGTACCCCGAGACCGTGACGCTCCCGGGGGTCTTCCGTGATCTCTTCCGTAAGTCCGGACGTCAGCTGGATCGCGTGCTCGATCTGGCTCCGGCGCCCCCCCGCCGTCATGTGTTCGTGCGTGGCCGTCGGCGCGACGTGCTCGATCTGCCCTTCGGCATGCGCGGTGACCAGAGCGCGGCGATCGAGCAGGCCTTCGGCGCCGATCAGTGGTCGCCTTGGGTGGACTCGCTCGCCCCACGGTGGGACGCGCTGCGACGGCGGGTCCTCGACGAGGTCTACGACGGCGTCCTCGAACCGGGGTACCGGCGGCAGATCCGTCCGCGGCGATCCCTACGGAGGGTCGCACGGCGCGAGCTGCGGGATCGGCGACTGCGGTCGCTGGTGCTCGACGCCGCCAGCCTCGAGGGTGATGACCCGATGCACACGCCGGGCGTCACGGCCGTATGGCACTACGTCGAGCGGAACTTCGGCCGGTGGAGCTTCGACGGCGGTCTCCCTGCTCTCGCCGATGCGCTGGCGCGGCGGATGGGGGAGCGGAAGGTCGACCTCAGGATGACGACCACGGCGACGGATGTGCGACGTGGACCGGCTGGCCGACTGATCGGCGTCGAGACCGATGCGGGGCCGGTGGACGCCGATGTCGTGGTCTGGTGCGCACCCGATCTGCCGTCCTCGACACCCGAACCGGCCCTCGTGCGGCGCATCCCTGCCCCCCGGACGCTGCTGACCCTTTCGGAGGATCCCGGGATCCTCGACGACATGGTGCTCCATGCCGAGCGTCCGGTGCGGGTGTGGAGGTCGGGACCATCGCACTGGGTCGTGGAAAACCGGGCAGGTGGGGACGCGCTCGACGCGCTCGCCGAAGGAGGCCTCCGTTGGCGCGGGTTGGTCGAGTCGCGTCGCGACCTGGCCCCGCGCGAGCTGGTGCTGCTCGGACACGACGGGTGGGCATGGCGTGGCTGGCACGCCACGGCCGAACGACCTGGATCCGATACGAGGGGTGGTCTCTTCTTCGCCGGAGCACACGCCCACCCCGGCACCTCGCTGGAGATGATCGGCCTGGCGACCGCCGCGATCGCGACCCACCTCGGCGAGGTCCCGCGCCGCTGAGACCTCCCCAGGCGGTGAGCTATCCCGCACTTTCCACATCGAACTGCGTGATGGCTCACCGCTCGCGATGGGGTAGGGGATGGGTGCGCGATGGCTCACCGCCCACGGCATCGCGGGCGACGAGGCGCGAGGGCCTGGGGAACCTCTAGGGTGGAGCCATGGGACCGGTGCGTGCGGAGGTCATGTGGCAAGCGGTGCGCGATGCGCTCGAGGCAGCGGCCACGGACGAGGACAGGCCCCTGCGGGTTCTCGATATCGGGGGAGGCACGGGCGGTGACGCGGTTCGTGTGGCCGCCGAGGGTCACGAGGTCGTCGTGGTCGACCCGAGTCCGGACGCCCTGGCCGCCCTGGCCCGCCGTGCCGACGACGCGGGGGTGCCCATCTCCCAGCTGCTCGGTGACACCGAGGACCTGGCCGAGCACATCGAGTCCGCCTCCATCGATCTCGTGCTCTGCCACGGCGTGGTCGAGCATGTCGACGATCCCGTCACCGCTCTGCGCGAGGTGGCGCGCACCCTCGCGCCGTCGGGGCGCCTGAGCATCGTGGTGCCCGGGCGGGTGAGCGCGGCGATCGCCCGGGCCGTCGCGGGCGACTTCCAGGCGGCCCAGGCACTCGTGGAACGTCCAGTCGCCCACTGGGATCCCGACGAGCACGGTCCTCGACGCTATTTCAGCGAGGAACTCGATGCCCTGCTCGCGGCAGCGGGGTTCCGCCCGGCGGCGACCCGCGGGCTGCGGGTTTTCGCCGATCTCGTTCCGAGCGCGGTCGTCGACGTCGAGACCGGTGCGCGTGAATCCCTGTTCGCACTCGAGAGGGCCGCTCGGGAGCGTCACGAATTCGCAGCCTGCTCGGGTGGTCTCCAGCAGATCGCCTGCCTAGAATTGTCCTAACCACCGAGCAAGGAGTCCATCGTGCCGCTTTCAGACGAAGAGGCCCGCCTGCTGGCCCAGCTGGAGCAGTCGCTGGCCGAGGAAGATCCCGACTTCGCCTCGACCCTACGGGGATCGAAGCTGGCTGCCCGCCACCGCAAGATCGTCGCCCTCGCGGCTGTCGCCTTCGTGATCGGCATGGGCCTGCTGCTCGGCGGTGCCGTGACCGCGTCCACCTGGCTGGGCGCGATCGGTTTCGTGGTCATGGTCGGGGCGTCGTATGCCTTCATCCGCACGTGGCGTCAGGGCATGATCGGCGGCGATGAGGCACCGGCCGGGGGCGGAGGTCCGCGTGGTGGCAAGCCGCAGTCCGGCTCCTTCGTCGACCGGATGGAGGAGCGCTGGAACCGCCGCCAGGACGACGGACGCTGATACCACTCCACTGACGCACCACTCTCCACCACCAGCCGCCCCACCGTGAGGTGAGGGCGGCTTTTTCATTGGCTCCACAGGCTTTTCGCCCGTGGAGCCTTTCTCATGTCCACGGGGCGACACGGGAGCGATCATCCCCATCGGGGGAGAAAGGTGGTGCATAGTGGGTTAGAGTGGTGCAAAATGGTGGAGCGAGTGAAGGAGCAGCCGCCCATGGGGCTCGAGACGCGAGGTGAGGAGGGCCGTGGTGAATCCCGACGTCACCAACTTCTTCGGCACCTACACTCCGCGTCTGGACGACAAGGGGAGGCTCTTCCTGCCGGCGAAGTTCCGTCCGCGGCTCGAGCAGGGCGTGATCCTCACGCGTGGCCAGGAGCACTGCATCTACGGCTGGACGACCGAGTCGTTCAACGAGTTCACCGATCGGGTGCGCAACACGCCCTTCACCAATCGCCAGGCGCGCAACTTCCTGCGCATGCTCTTCTCCGGCGCCTCCTCGGAGACTCCGGACAAGCAGGGGCGGATCTCGGTCCCTCCGGTGCTGCGCGAGTGGGCGAGCCTCGAGCGCGAGTGCACGGTCGTCGGCGCGATGGATCGCATCGAGATCTGGGACTCGCGTCGCTGGGACGAGTTCTCCTCCGAGCAGGAGGACGAGTTCGCGGACATGTCCGACGAGGTGATGCCGGGCATCTTCTGACCGTTCTCGCGGGTGGCGATGCCCGCCTGGGTGGATCTGACATCCCTTCCCCGGTGTCAGAACCATGCGGGCGGGGATCGGCGCTCGTGAACACCGGTCCGCGGCCCGACCCACGCATCCGCGTGCAGATCGCCCAGCGTCTCGCCGTCATGGCGGTGTCGCTCGGCGCGAGCACCACGGTGGTGCTCGTCCTCTCCGCCGCTCTGGGGGCATGGTGACGGCGCCGCGGCACATCCCGGTGGTGGCCGACCGCGTGCTGGACCTGCTGGAGCCGGCTGTGCTGGCGGCCGACACCCCGGTCCTGGTGGACACGACCCTCGGTCTCGGTGGCCACAGCGAGGCGATATTGGAGCGGTTCGGCGAAGTGAGGGTGATCGGCATCGATCGCGACGGCGACGCCCTGCGGCGTGCGACTGCGCGGCTAGAACCCTTCGGCGACCGGTTCACGCCGGTGCACGCTGTCTACGACGAGATCGCCGAGGCCGTGCGCAGTGTCGGGGTGGCCCGGGTGACCGGTGTGCTCTTCGACCTCGGCGTGTCCTCGATGCAGCTCGATCAGGCCGAGCGGGGCTTCGCCTATGCCCAGGACGCGCCGTTGGACATGCGGATGAATCCGCAGGATCCGCTGACGGCGGCCGAGGTCCTCAACAGCTATGAGGAGAGAGAGCTCGCGCGCGTGCTCCGTGACTACGGTGAGGAGAAGTTCGCTCGCAAGATCGCCCGCACGATCGTGCGCGAACGGGAGCGCGAGCCCTTCGAGCGCAGCGCCCGGCTGGTCGAGCTGGTCCGGGACGCGATCCCGGCGCCCGCGCGCCGCACCGGTGGCAACCCGGCCAAACGCACCTTCCAGGCCTTGCGGATCGAGGTCAACGACGAGCTCGGCGCCTATGAGCGAGCGTTACCGGCAGCGCTCGGGCTCACGGAGATCGGTGGGCGGGTCGTGGTGCTGTCCTATCACTCCCTGGAGGACCGGATCACCAAGCGGACCTTCGCCGCGGCCACGACGAGCACCGCCCCGCCCGGCCTCCCGGTCGTGCCACCTGAACATGAGCCGCGGTTCCGGCTCCTCACCCGGGGAGCGGAACGCGCCTCGGAGACCGAGATCGCCGAGAACCCCCGTGCCACCTCTGTCCGCCTGCGTGCCGTCGAAAGGATCGCCCATGATCAGCGTTAACGCCTTGGCGATCGAACGCCCGTTGCCGCGTCCGTCCGGTCCGCGTCCCTCCGGGCGGTGGCGATGAGCCGGGGGAGCGCGGTCGCGAGTCAGGCCGGTCGCGCACTCGTCGCGCGGGGACATGAGGTCCGTTCGGCCGGTCTGCGCCTCGTCGCGCCGGTGCGCCAGCGAGCGAAGCGGGCGCCCTTCGTCGTCGTGCTGTTGACGGTGCTCGGCGTCGGCCTCGTCGGCCTCATCATCATGAGCACGATCATGCAGAGCCAGTCCTTCGTGCTCTCCGATCTCACCCGGGAGAACGAGAGCCTGCGGATCGAACGTGAGGGTCTGGCCCGTGAACTGCAGGACCTGCAGTCACCGCAGTCCCTTGCGGACAAGGCGACCAATGCCGGCATGGTCCCGCCGGCCAACCCGGTCTTCCTGCGATTGGCCGATGGCACGGTGATCGGTCAGCCGATCCCCGCTGGAGAGGGAGGTCAGTGATGATCACCGCGATGACCCGGCGCCGGGTGCGGGTGTGTCTCGTGCTCGCGCTGGCGGTCTTCCTCGTGTTCGGCCTGCGGTTGTTTCAGATCCAGGGGGTCGATGCCAAGGCCTATGCGGCGATGGCCGTGCAGAACGGCACCGCGACGACCACGGTGCCCGCGCCTCGCGGCGCGATCGTCGATCGCAATGGCGTGGAGCTGGCCTCCAATACCGACGGTCTCACCATCACCGCCGATCCCAGCATGACGTCCGAGCACGCCCCCCAGATCGCGCGTATCCTCTACGAGCAGCTACCGGCCGAGATCGACTACTTCGACACGATCGAGAAGCTTCGCACGCCCGATTCGCGATTCGTCTACGTCGTCCGCGACATCCCCGCATCGGAGGCCTCCGATGCGGTCAAGGCCGTGCGCGATGCGCAGTACACCGGCGTCTTCACCGAGAAGGAGAACCTGCGCAGCTACCCCGGCGGGTCGCTCGCGGCGAATCTCCTCGGTTTCACCGACAACTCAGGCAAAGGCGTGCAGGGCATCGAGCAGATGTTCGACGATCAACTCACCGGCACCGACGGCTCCAGCACCTATGAGGTGTCCTCGACAGGTCAGCGCATCCCGATGGCCGACAACACCGTCGAGGAGATGGTGCCGGGCACCGCCGTCAAGACCACGATCGACCGCGACCTGCAGTGGTTCGCCGACCGGAGGCTCTCGGAGGTGGTGTCCTCGACCGGCTCCGCCTGGGGGCTCGCGATCACGATGGACGTCAAGACCTGCCAGATCCTCCAGATGTCGCAGGCACCCACCTTCAATCCGGACACCCGCCAGGGCATCACCGATCAGAACACGGTCTCACGGGCCACCCAGACGGTCTACGAACCGGGCTCGGTCATGAAGCCGGTGACGATGGCCGCTCTGGCCGACCAGGGGCTCATCAATGCCGACTCGAAGGTGCGGGTGCCCGAGGGCATGACGATCGACGGCTTCCGGATCGGCGACCACTGGGATCACGGCGTGCTGCAGATGACGGCGGCTGGGGTCATCGCCCAGTCCTCCAACCTCGGCACGATCGTCGCGGCCCAGCAGATGGACGATCAGACCTTCTACGACTACCTGCGCAAGTTCGGCTTCGGCGAGCAGACCGGGGTCGGCCTTCCCGGCGAGTCCGCGGGCATCGTGGAGGATGCGGACAGTTGGACCCGCGCGAAGCACGCCACGACCTCCTTCGGACAAGGCATCTCGGTGACGGGCGTGCAGATGCTGCGGGCCATCGGCGTCATCGCCAACGACGGCATGGGCTGCGACCCGACCGTCGTAGAGTCGACGATCGCACCGGACGGCACGGAGAAGAAGGTCGAACAGGACGAGCCGGATCGCGTCGTGTCCCCGGAGGCGGCTGCGCAGGTCACCCGGATGATGGAGGCTGTCACGGCCGATGACGGGACAGCACCCGCGGCGCAGGTCGAGGGCTACCGCGTCGCCGGCAAGACCGGTACCGCGTGGCGCGTCGATCCCGACACGGGACGCTACCTGCGGGGTCAGAACCTGGTGTCCTTCGTGGGCTTCGCCCCGGCGGACAAGCCGCGCTTCGTGACCTATGTCGTGATCGACAAGGCGCCCGGCGGTGCCGGTGGTGGCTCGCTGGCCGCTCCGATCTTCCACGACATCATGTCGATGGCGCTCGAGCGTTTCGGCGTGATGCCGACCGGCTCGCCATCGCCCGAGGTCGCGCAGTACTGGTGAGCACCACGACACCTCGCGCGCCTGCTCGCCGCCTCGGTCCGGGGCACTAGGTTGGGAGGCGTGGTTGATGAGTCCATGCGGGTTCGGCCGACCGAGCCTCCGCATCGTTCACTGCGTTCGCTGGCCCACCGGCTCGGCGTCCGTCCGCACGGCGAGGCCGAGGTGACGGGACTGAGCCTGAACACCGCGGACGTGCGGCCGGGAGATCTCTACGCCGCGCTGCCGGGGGCGAGTACACACGGAGCGCGCTTCGCCGACCAGGCCGCCGCCTCGGGCGCAGCGGCGGTGCTGACCGATGCGCGAGGCCTGCAGTGCGTCCCCGACGGGCTCCCGTATCTCGTGGTGGAGGATCCGCGTCGAGTCCTGGCTGATCTCGCGGCCGATGTGTACGACCATCCCAGTGAGGCGTTCACCACGATCGGCATCACGGGCACCCAGGGCAAGACCACCAGCACCTATCTGGCGGAGGCGGCACTCAGCGGAGAGCGGCCGGCGGTCATCGGCACGATCGGCACCCGGATCGCGGGCGTGCCTGCGGCGTCGAGTCTGACGACCCCCGAGGCGCCTGCCCTGCAAGCGCTCTTCGCGGTGATGCGCGAGGAGCGGGTGACCGCCTGCGCCATGGAGGTGTCGAGCCATGCCCTCGTCAAGGGCCGGGTCGACGGCTTCGTCTTCGATATCGGCGTCTTCCTGAATCTCGGTCGCGACCACCTGGACTTCCACACCGACATGGAGGACTACTTCCGGGCCAAGGCGAGGCTTTTCACGCCCGAGCACGCCCGTGCGGGCGTCGTGCTGGTCGACGACGATTACGGCCGCCGGCTCGCCGCTGAGGCCGAGATCCCCGTCACCACAGTCTCGACCGGGGGTGAGCCCGCCGACTGGCGGGTCACCGATCTCGAGGCGCAGTCACTAGGGTCGCGGGCAGTACTGCAGACCCCCGATGGCGATCAGGTCGAGCTGGTGGTCCCGCTGCCCGGGGCCTTCAATGTGGCCAATGCGGCCGCCGTCGTCGCCGCCCTAGCTGCCACGGGACGCGATCCGCGGGAGGCCGCGACCGGGATCGCACGGAGCCCGGGCGTGCCCGGACGGATGGAACGCATCGACTCCGGACGAGATGTGACGGTGGTGGTCGACTACGCGCACAAGCCGGATGCGATCGTGGCGGTGCTGGAGGCCCTGCGACCGGTAACGGAAGGACGGCTCATCGTCGTGCTCGGCGCTGGCGGAGACCGGGACCGCGGCAAGCGATCCGTGATGGGCGCTGCTGCGGCCGAGCGCGCGGACGTGCTCGTGGTCACCGACGACAATCCGCGTTCGGAGGACCCTGCCCACATCCGGGCCGCGGTCATCGAGGGGGCGCGTGATGCCCAGGCGGAGGTCGTCGAGGTCGCCGGCCGGCGCGCGGCGATCGCCGAGGCGCTCTCGATGGCACGGGCCGGGGACACGGTCGTCATCGCGGGCAAGGGACACGAGCGCGGACAGGAGATCGCCGGCGTGGTCCACCCCTTCGACGATCGCGAGGTCGTCCGCGAGTGTCTGGAGGCACTGCGATGATCGGGGGACTCACCGCCGCCGATATCGCCGAGATCACCGGTGGTGCCCTGCGTGCCGATCCCGGCCTCGCGGTGCCCGGACCGGTCGTCATCGACTCGCGCGAGGCGGCAGCGGGCGTGATCTTCGCCGCGATGGCAGGGGATCACGCCGACGGACATCGCTTCGTGCCGGGGGCGCTGGATGCCGGCGCCGCGCTGGCACTGGTGACCGCTGAGGTCGAGGGCCCGTCCGTGGTGGTCGAGGACGTCCCCGCGGCCATGGCCGCGCTCGCCCGGCACAGCCTCGGAGCCCTGCGCGAGCGGGGTGAGATCGCTGTGATCGCCGTCACCGGATCGCAGGGCAAGACGAGCGTCAAGGACATGCTGGCCGGTGTGCTCGGCGACCAGGCGCCCACCATCGCCCCCCGGGGCTCCTTCAACAACGAACTGGGCGTTCCCCTCACCGTCCTGCGGGCCGATGCCGACACCCGCTATCTCGTCGTAGAGATGGGCGCCCGAGGTGTCGGCCACATCGCGTATCTGTGCGGAATCGCCCCGCCGGACATCGGCGTGGTCCTCAATATCGGCTCCGCTCATCTGGGCGAGTTCGGCACGCCGGAGATCACGGCACTGGCCAAGGGTGAGCTGGTCGAGGCCGTCGGCAGGGGGGGAGTCGCGGTGCTCAACGCCGATGACCACCGCGTCGCCGCGATGGCGTCCCGGACGGCGGCGCGTGTCGCCACCTTCGGATTCGCCGGCGAGGACGTCCGCCTAACCGGCGAGGTCAGCGCCGATGCCGCCGGATATCCGCATGTCACGGTCCAGGTGGACGGAGCCGACCACGATCTCACGGTGGCGCAGCTGGGCCCGCACCAGGTGCTCAACGCGGCAGCAGCGCTCGCCGCCGCCCGGGCCGCGGGCGTCGCGACCGAGGAGGCCATCGCCTCACTGGCGACCGCCGGACCGCGCTCGCCCATGCGGATGGAACGCCATGAACGCGCCGACGGGGTCATCATCGTCAACGACGCGTACAACGCGAATCCCGAGTCGATGGAGGCGGCGCTGCGCGCCCTGGCGGGTCTCGCCGATACCGCCGACTCGGTCGCCGTCCTGGGCAGCATGCTGGAGCTCGGAGAGCGGGCGCGCGAGGACCACGAGGCGGTCGGTGCCCTGGCAGCCCGCCTGGGAATCGGACGCGTGGTCGCGGTCGGTGATCACGCTGAAGACATCGTGCGCGGAGCGGGAGCGATCGCCGAGGTCGCCGCGACGCCCGACGACGCCATCCGTACACTCGACAGGAGCCTGCGGCCCGGTCACGTGGTGCTCGTGAAAGCATCGAGGGGCGAACGGCTCGAGCGTGTCGCCGACGCGTTGCTCGCCGCCGACCGATGACGATGACCTGTCTTCGAAAGGAACCCGCCCCGTGCTTGCTGTCCTGATCGCCGGTGCCCTCGGACTCCTGGGCACACTCGTCGGGACCAAGTGGGCGATCTCCGTGCTCGTCGCCAAGGGCTACGGGCAGCTGATCCGCGACGACGGTCCGACCTCCCACCACACCAAGCGCGGCACGCCCACCATGGGCGGCATCGTCATCATCTTCTCCGTGGTGTTCGCCTACGCGGTGGCCAAGCTGGCCACCGGTTTCTGGCCGAGCCCCTCCGGCTGGCTGCTGCTGTTCCTGTTCGTCGGCCTCGGCCTCATCGGCTTCCTCGACGACTACATCAAGATCTCCAAGCAGCGTTCCCTCGGCCTGCGCAGTAAGGCCAAGATGATCGGGCAGGTCTCGGTGGGTCTGATCTTCGCCGTGCTCGCGATCGGCTGGGAGGATGACCGCGGGCAGACGCCGATCACGCATGCGATCTCCTTCGCCCGCGACATCCCGGGATGGACATTGCCGACGGTGGCCCTGATCATCTGGGTGCTGCTGCTCATCGCGGCGACCTCCAATGGCGTCAACCTCACCGACGGTCTCGATGGTCTCGCGACCGGCGCCTCGGTCATGGTGTTCGGCGCCTATGTCGTCATCAACGTGTGGCAGTACAACCAGAACTGTGCGTACGACCTGGCGGCCGGATGTTACGAGGTCCGCGACCCGATGGACCTCGCGACGATCGCCGCGGCGCTCACCGGCGCCTGCTTCGGATTCCTGTGGTGGAACACCTCGCCGGCCAAGATCTTCATGGGCGACACCGGCTCGCTGTCGCTCGGCGGCGCGATTGCCGGCCTCGCGCTGATGACCCGCACCGAGCTGCTGCTGGTGCTGCTGGGCGGCCTGTTCGTCATCATCACGCTCTCGGTGATCATCCAGGTGGGTTACTTCAAGTTGTCCGGGGGCAAACGCGTCTTCCGGATGGCCCCGCTGCAGCACCACTTCGAGCTCAAGGGCTGGGCCGAGATCACCATCGTGGTCCGGTTCTGGATCATCTGTGGGTTGTGCGTTCTCGCTGGAGTCGCGGTCTTCTACTGGGATTGGATCAGCCGCCAGTGACCGGGATCGACCTGGACGCGCTGGGGCGAGACGACTCCTGGGAGGGTGTGCGGGCCCTCGTCGCGGGCTTCGGGGTGAGCGGTTTCGCCGCGGCGGACACCCTCACGCATCTCGGTGCCGCGGTCATCGCGGTGGATGCATCGGAAGGCGATGCCGCACGGCGTGAGCAGGCAGTCCTGCTCAGGATCCTGGGCGCCGATGTCCGCCTCGGACCCGGCGCCACCGACACCCTTCCCGATGACATCGACGTCGTGGTGACCTCGCCGGGATGGCGTCCGGACACGCCGCTGCTGGCCGAGGCCGCCGAGCGCGGCATCCCGATCTGGGGCGAGGTCGAGCTCGCCTGGCGGCTGCGCGGCCCGGATGCCGCGCCGTGGCTCGCCGTGACCGGCACCAATGGCAAGACCACGACGGTCCAGATGCTCGAGCAGATCCTGCTCGCCGCTGGACTGCGGGCACGGGCGGTCGGCAATGTCGGCACGCCGGTGCTCGAGGCCGTCATGGATCCCGAGGGCTACGACGTGCTGGCGGTCGAGCTCTCCAGCTTCCAGCTGCATTGGATCTCGTCGATGTCCGCTGAGGCGGCGGCCGTCCTGAATATCGCTCCCGACCACTACGACTGGCACGGGGGAGCGGACGCCTACGCGACCGCCAAGGGCCGCGTCTACGAGAACGTGCAGCGGGCCTGTGTCTACAACGTGGCCGATCCCATGACGCGGCGACTCGTCGAGGATGCCGATGTGATCGAGGGGGCACGGGCGATCGGCTTCACCCGCGGCGTGCCCGGGCTCAGCGAGCTGGGAGTCGTCGACGACCTGCTGGCGGACCGTGCCTTCGTGGAGAACCGCGCTGAGCAGGCGGCCGAGCTGGGGTCGCTCGACGATCTCTACGACGACGCGCCCCATGTGATCGAGAACGCCCTCGCCGCGGCCGCGCTCGCCCGGGCTCACGGGGTCGAGCCCGCCGCGGTCAGAGCGGGTCTGCGTGCCTTCCGTCCAGGGCCGCATCGCGTCGCGGAGGTCGGCCGGATCGGCGGCATCCGCTATGTCGACGACTCCAAGGCCACCAACCCGCACGCGGCCGCTGCGGCGTTGTCCGCGGTCGAGAGTGCGGTGTGGATCGCCGGTGGACTCGCCAAGGGCGCGACCTTCGACGACCTGGTCGCGGGTGCCCGCGACCGTCTGCGCGCCGTCGTGCTGATCGGCCGGGACCGTGCTCTCATCGCCGAAGCGTTGGCGCGACACGCGCCCGAGGTGCCGGTCGTCGAGGTCGAGACGAGCGAGGATGACCTCATGGATCGTGTGGTCGAGGTCGCGTCGTCGTTCGCCGGCGACGGTGACACGGTGCTTCTCGCTCCGGCCTGCGCGTCCATGGACCAGTTCACCGACTACGCGCAGCGTGGCGAGTCGTTCGCCGAGGCGGTCCGACGTCTCGCCGACCGCACGTAGTCCCTACCAGCTCTCTTCCTTCCCCGATCTTCCCCGCCTCGCCGAAGGACCCGACCATGAGTGAGCGCAGCGAGCGAATCATTCAGCGCTTTGTCATGCCGGCATCGCCGTATTCTGTTTTTCTTCTGGTGGTGGCGGCATGAGTGAGCGCAGCGAGCGAATCATTCAGCGCTTTGTCATGCCGGCATCGCCGTATTCTGTTTTTCTTCTGGTGGTGGCGGCATGAGTGAGTCTCGTACGAGCACTCGACCCAGAGGCAGCGCTGCGCCGCGCCGTGCCTCCGCGGCCATGGAGTCGGTGCGCCAGGTGCTGGCGCGACCGCTCGCGTCCTATCAGCTCGTCCTGGGTCTCACGGCGATCCTGCTGGGCCTCGGACTCATCATGGTGCTGAGCGCCAGCTCGGTCTTCGCGCTGCGCACCTACGGGGACTCCTTCTACATCGCGATCCGGCAGGTGATCTTCGCCGCGCTCGGCGTGGTGGGCTTCCTGATCGTGCTGCGGATGCCGCTGAGCAAGCTGCGGATGCTGATCCGCCCCGTCCTGTTGATCGTCGTCGTGCTCATCGGCCTGACCTTCACTCCACTGGGCCTGGAGATCAACGGCAATCGCAACTGGCTGCCGCTGTTCGGCGGATTCAACCTGCAGCCCTCCGAGCTCGCCAAGCTGGTGCTGGTGCTGTGGATCGCCGACCTGTACGACCGACGGCACAAGTACCTCGGCACGCCGCGCTACATCCTCACGCCGATGCTCCCTGTGGCCGGTGCGGTGGCGGCGATGGTCGTCGCGCAGGACGACCTCGGAACCGCCCTCGTGCTCTTCGCGGTGATCGTCGGGATGCTGTGGGTGGCCGGTCTGCCGGCCCGGTACATGTGGTTCCTGGGCTTGGTGATCGGCGTCGTTTCGGTGTTCTTCGTCGCCACGGCTCCTCACCGCGTGACGCGCATGCTGAGTTTCCTCGACCCGACCGCGGATCCCGAAGGCGCCGGTCATCAATCGATCAAGGCGATGATGGCCTTCGCCCGCGGTGGATTCGGCGGGGTGGGGCTCGGCCAGAGCCGGCAGAAGTGGGGCGCGTTGCCTGAGGCGCACAATGACTTCATCCTGGCTGTGATCGGTGAGGAGCTCGGCCTGGCCGGGACCCTCGTGCTCTTGGCGCTTTTCGTCATGCTGGGCTTCGTCGGCTTTCGGATCGCCATGCGCGCCCGCGATCGCTTCGCGCGGTACACGGCGGCGGGCATCACGATCTGGCTGCTGTCGCAGGCGATCATCAATGTCGGCATGGTGGTCGGCCTGCTGCCGGTCATCGGCATCCCGCTGCCGCTCATCTCGTACGGAGGGTCCAGCCTGCTCGCCACACTCGTCGGACTCGGCTTCCTCGCCAAGTGCGCCACCACCGAACCAGGGGCGGCGCGTGCCCTGGCCACCAGCCGTCGTCGCAAGGCGGCGGTGTGACGATGCGCGTGCTGCTCGCCGGCGGGGGGACCGCCGGACACACCTCGCCTTTGTTGGCCACGGCGGCCGTGTTGAGTGCCGCCGGCGATGATCTGGTGTGCCTCGGCACTCCGCGTGGTCTGGAGGTCGAGCTCGTGCCGGCCGCCGGCTATGAGCTCGAGTTGGTGCCTCCCGTGCCGCTCCCGCGCCGTCCGGGCGCCGACCTCGTCAAGGTGCCCGTCCGGCTGCGACGCACCGTGAAGGCCACGCTTGACGTGATCGACCGGTTCTCGCCCGATGTCGTGGTGGGTTTCGGGGGCTATGTCTCCGTACCGGCGTATCTCGCGGCGCGGCGCCGCAAGCTGCCGATCGTCGTCCACGAGGGCAATGCGCTGCCGGGCATCGCCAACAAGCTGGGAGCCCGGTTCACCCAGCATGTGGCCACGAGCTTCCCGGACACGGTGCTGCCGCGTGCGCAGTATCTGGGCCTGCCGATCCGGCGCGAGATCGCCTCACTCGATCGGCGCGCCGAGCGCGATGAGGCCCGGCGGTTCTTCGACCTCGATCCTGAGCGTCCGACCATCCTGGTGACGGGCGGGTCGCAGGGCGCGCGCCGTATCAACCAGGCGATGGCGGGTGCCGCCCCGGCCCTCGCCGCGGCCGGTGTGCAGGTGCTCCATGCCGCCGGCCGGCCCGAGGAGGTTCCGGTCGAGCCCGAGCCCGGTGCCCCGCCCTATCGGGTCATCCCGTTCATCGAGCGCATGGACCTGGCCTACGCCGCCGCGGACTTCACGGTCTGCCGGTCGGGGGCCAATACGGTCACCGAGGTCGCCGCGGTGGGTCTTCCGGCAGCCTTCGTGCCCCTGCCGATCGGCAACGGGGAACAAGCCCTGAACGCCCATCCCGTCGTCGAGGCCGGGGGAGGCGTGCTGATCGACGATGTGGCGTTCACCTCGGCCTGGGTCGAACAGGCCGTCATCCCGCTGGTGACCGACCCCGCCGCACTCGATCAGATGTCGGCGGCGGCATCAGATATCGTCCGCGCAGATGCCGCCGAGCGGCTCGCCGAGCTGATCCACCTGGCGGGAGGGGAGAGCCGGTGAGGATCCCGGTCCCCGAGCACGTCCTGCCGGCCGCGGAGCTCGGCACGGTGCACTTCATCGGCATCGGCGGTGCCGGGTTGTCGGCCATCGCACGGATCATGGCGCAGCGAGGCCTGCGGGTGCAGGGCTCGGACGCACGCGACTCGGAGATCCTGGAGGCCCTGCGGGCCGAGGGCATCGAGTGCTTCGTCGGCCAGAGTGACGAGCACATCGCCGGTGTCGACACGGTCATCGCGAGTACCGCGGTCCGTGAGGACAATCCGGAGATCCTGGCCGCCCAGCAGCGTGGCGTGCGGCTGTGGCCGCGCTCGGCGGGTCTGGCCGCGCTGATGACCCCTCCCACCGTCACCGTGGCGGTGGCCGGCACGCACGGCAAGACCACCACCACCGCGATGCTGACCTGTGCGCTGCAGGGTGCCGGCGCGGATCCGTCGTTCGCGATCGGGGCCCAGATCCCCTCGCTCGGCACCAACGCCCGGGCGGGCTCCGACGATGTCTTCGTGGTGGAGGCCGATGAGAGCGACGGCGCCTTCCTGCACTACCACCCGCAGGTGGCCCTGGTCACGAATGTCGATGCCGACCATCTCGACGTGTGGGGGAGCGTGGAGGCCTATGAGCAGGCCTTCGCCGACTTCATCGCGACGGTCGAGACCACCGTGGTGCTGGGCGTCGATGATCCGGGAGCCGGCCGGCTCGCGGAGCTGGCTCGTTCGGTCGGGCTGCGGGTGGTGACGGTCGGACTCGACGTCCCCGCCGATGTCACCGCCCACGACCTGCGGGTCGAGCGGGGCCGCACGCTGTTCACCGCCGCGGTCGGCGGTGTTCTGGTGCCGCTCGAGCTGGCTGTGCCGGGCCATCACTACGCTCAGGACGCGCTGCTGGCGTTGGCGGCGGGCTGGGTGCTCGGCCACGAGCCGTCGGCGCTGGCCCGCGGGCTCGGCGACTATGCGGGTGCCGCGCGACGCATGGAGTACAAGGGCGAGGCCGGAGGAGTGCGGGTCTACGACTCGTACGCGCATCATCCGACCGAGCTCGTGGCCGACCTGGCCGCGGCGCGGCAGGTGGCCGACGGTGCGCGTCTCGTGGCGGTGTTCCAGCCCCATCTGGTCAGCAGGACCCGCATCTTCGGCTCGTTGATGGGTCAGGCCCTCTCCGCGGCCGACGAGGTCGCGGTGGTCGACATCTACCTGGCCCGCGAGGATCCGGACCCGGAGGTCACGGCTCAGCTCGTCGCCGATGCCGTGACGGGGGTGCCGGCCCAGGCGATCGGTCCGGTCGACGAAGCCGCCGACCGGCTCGCGGCGCTGGTACGCCCAGGTGACGTCCTGGTGACGCTCGGTGCCGGAGACATCACCGAGGTCGGGCCGCGGTTGCTGGCGCTGTTGGAGAGCCGGTGACGAGGACCGCCTTCGAGGAGCGGATGCGTCAGCGGCGCCGCCGCCGTTGGAAGCGTGGGCTGCTGGCTGTGCTGGTGGTCGCGCTGGTGGGGGTGGCGGTGTGGGCGGTCTGGTTCTCCGATCTGCTGGTGGCGCAGAAGGTCCGGGTGAGCGGCGTCGAGCAGCTCACCGAGGAGCAGGTGATCCAGGCCGCGGAGGTGCCACTCGGCACGCCGCTGGCCCGACTCGACGCCGAGACGATCGAGGAGCGCGTGACCGATGCGTTGCCCCCGGCCTTGACGGTGGATGTCTCGCGCGGCTGGCCCGATGCGGTGAGCGTCTCGGTCACCGAGCGTGAGGCGGTCGCCTGGGTCCAGCAGGGGGCCGGGCCATGGCTGGTCGACGGCGATGGGGTGGCCTTCCTCCCGGCCGATCCGCCGCCGGAGGGCCTCCTGGAGCTCCAGGCCGATACCGACGACGAGGCCGTGCTCGCCTCAGCGGCTCAAGTCGCCGACGACGTACGGAGCATCGATCCGGCGCTCGCCGGCGGCGTGGCCCAGGTGCGGGCCGAGACCGTGGACTCCGTGGAGTTGGCACTGGCCGACGGCCGGATGATCGTGTGGGGGAGCGCGGGGGAGGCGAAGGCCAAGCTCCGGGTGCTCAAGGTGCTGCTGAACCTCCCCGCGAGCGTGTACGACGTGAGCGTTCCCACGCGGCCCACCACGCGCGAGTGAACTCTTCCTCGGGGAGCGGAACACGCCACTCGGCACCGTCTCAGGCCTTCAGGTCGACGTGATCGCAGAGATGCGGTGTCGCCCGGCGTGTTGGCGGGATCGACCGCCGGACGGCACCTAGAGTCTTCTTCATCGAGAGGTTGACATAACTATAAACCTCGACCTGAGGGTTAAGGTTCACAGTCTCACTCACGGCAGTCAGCGAACGAAGGGCAAGGCAGATGGCGGTTCAGAACTACCTCGCGGTGATCAAGGTGGTCGGCATCGGCGGCGGCGGCGTCAACGCCGTCAACCGCATGATCGAGGTCGGTCTCAAGGGTGTCGAGTTCATCGCCATCAACACCGACGCCCAGGCGCTGCTCATGAGCGATGCCGATGTCAAGCTCGACGTCGGCCGCGACTCCACCCGTGGTCTCGGAGCGGGGGCCAACCCCGAGATCGGCCAGAAGGCCGCCGAGGACCACGCCGACGAGATCGAAGCGGCCCTCAAGGGTGCCGACATGGTCTTCGTCACCGCGGGCGAGGGCGGCGGCACCGGCACCGGCGGCGCCCCGGTCGTCGCCCGGATCGCCCGCTCGCTCGGCGCGCTGACCATCGGCGTCGTCACCCGGCCCTTCAAGTTCGAGGGCCGCAGCCGGTCCAATCAGGCCGACAACGGCATCCAGCGGCTGCGCGAAGAGGTCGACACCCTCATCGTCATCCCCAATGACCGCCTGCTCTCGATCAGCGATCCCAATGTCAGCCTCCTCGACTCCTTCCGCCAAGCCGATCAAGTGCTGTACCAGGGCGTCTCGGGCATCACCGACCTCATCACCACGCCGGGCCTCATCAATCTCGACTTCGCCGACGTCAAGTCGGTCATGAGCGATGCCGGTTCCGCCCTGATGGGCATCGGCTCGGCCCGTGGTGAGCAGCGCGCCGCCGTGGCAGCCGAGATGGCCGTGTCGAGTCCGCTCCTGGAGGCATCCATCGAGGGCGCCCGCGGCGTGCTGCTGTCCATCGCGGGCGGCTCGGATCTCGGGCTCTTCGAGATCAACGAGGCAGCCGGCATGGTCAGCGACGCCGTGCACCCCGAGGCCAACATCATCTTCGGCGCCGTCATCGACGACTCGCTCGGAGACGAAGTGCGCGTGACTGTCATCGCCGCCGGCTTCGACGGTGGCGAACCCAAGGCCCGGGATGCCTCGCAGCCCGCGCTGCTGCGCGGTGAGCCCGCGCAGCCGGCGGCCACGGAGCAGCCTCGGCAGACTCCCGCCGCACCGTCCTCGCAGCCCGGCAGCGCGGCACCCCGTCAGGAGCCGCCGCGTCATCAGGCGCCCCCGGCGACCTCCCCGGAGCCCGCCCCACGCCCGGAGCCTGAGCCGGCCTCGCAGAGCGATTTCAACGACGGGCTGGACGTCCCGGACTTCCTGCGCTGACAGTGTTCTCGCATCGCGAGCGCCACGGACGGGCCGAGTTCGCGGTCACCGATGCCCGCAGCGATCTGCGTACGGGGGATCCGGCCGCCCTCGAGCGCCTCTCGGGGGCCTTCGCCGGGCTCCCGATCGCGCTCATGCATCAGGTGCACGGTGTCGAGATCGCCCCCGCGGACCCAGCCGCGACACCGACCGCCGATGCGCTGCTCGTCGAAGGTCCCGGTGTGGTCGCGGCCGTCCGAGTCGCCGACTGCGTGCCGATCGTACTGGCCGACGATCGCCTCCCACTGGGAGCGGTGGTCCACGCCGGCCGCTCCGGCACCGCCGAGGGCATCGTCCCGGCCACCATCGCGCGTCTGCGGTCCGAGGGCGCCGCATCCCTCCGCGCGTGGATCGGACCGCATGTGTGCGGCCGCTGCTATGAGGTGCCCGCCGCGCTGGCGGCGGAGGTCGAGGGGCGCGTTCCCGGGTCCTCCTCGACCACGTCGTGGGGGACCCCCTCGATCGACCTCGGCGCGGCCGTGACGTCCCAGCTCAGCGCCGAGCAGGTGACGATCACCGATCTCGGCACCTGCACGCTGGAGGACGAGCGGTTCCACTCCTACCGGCGCGATGGCGATCGGGCGGGACGATTCGCCATGCTCCTGACGATGCACGAGGAGGACGAGTGACCGATCGATCCACGAGTCGGGACGACGAGCTGCGCCGGCGACTCTGCCTCGTCGAGGACGAGATCGCGGCGGCCTGCGTGGCCGCCGGACGCTCTCGCGAGGAGCTCACCCTCGTGGCGATCACCAAGACCTATCCGGCCTCGGATGTCGCATCGCTCGCCGCGCTGGGGGTCACAGACGTGGGGGAGAACCGACACCCCGAGGCGCGGGACAAGCGTGAGGAGCTCGAAGATGTCCTCCCCGGGGGCGCGCACATGCCCCGGCTCCACTTCGTCGGTGGGCTGCAGACCAACAAAGCCGGTCAGGTGGCCCGATACGCCGATGTCGTGCAGAGCGTCGACCGGCTCAAGCTGGCCCGATCGCTCTCGCGAGGGGCTGAAGCGGCTGAACGGGAGATCGAGGTCCTCGTGCAGGTCGACTTCGGCGGGGAGGACGCCGGCCGCGCCGGCGCCGAACCCGCTGAGGTGCCGGCGCTCGCCGACACCATCGCCGAGCTGCCAGGGCTTCGGCTCCGCGGTGTGATGACCGTCGCACCGCTCGGCGCGGACCCCGCCTCGAGCTTCGAGCACCTGGCGAGGATCGGCGAACGACTCCGCCAGGATCATCCGGCCGCCGACATCGTGTCGGCCGGCATGAGCGGCGATTTCGCCACGGCGATCGCCCACGGCGCGACACACCTGCGGATCGGTCGTTCGATCCTCGGGGAACGACCTCCATTGCAGTAACCTCGCACTAGACCACCCAACGCACGACACTGACGGAGAAGCCATGGCAGGCGCAATGCGGAAAGTCGGAGAGTACCTCGGCCTCGTCGAGCAGGCCGACTACGACGACGTCGACGTCGAGGAGTCGGGGCCCGTCCGGAATGCTCCCGTCCGCACCTCGCGTGCCCAGGCGCCCCGTGCCCAGGCGCCCCGTGCCCAGGCTGCCGAGCCCGAGCAGCAGACCTTCCGTCCGCAGGTGCGCCCGGTCGCCGATCTCGACGAGCGTCGCGCCGCGAGCTTCGTCGGCCCGACGGATCTCTCGCGCATCGAGACGGTCACCCCCCACACCTACAACGATGCCCGCACGGTCGGCGAGCACTTCCGCTCCGGCGTACCGGTGATCATGAACCTGTCGGATATCAGCGACGAGGACGCCAAGCGCCTGGTCGACTTCGCCGCCGGGTTGGTCTTCGCCTCGCACGGCTCCCTCAATCGCATCACCGCCAAGGTCTTCCTGCTCTCCCCGGAGAGCATCGTGGTGTCCGAGGAGGACAAGCAGGCCATCGTGGCCGGCGGCTTCTACAACCAGAGCTGATCGATGGGCTCAACGATCGCACAGGTCATCTGGATCGTCCTGCAGGTCGCCATCTGGCTGGTCATCGCCCGTTTCGTGGTCGACTGGATCCAGGTGCTCGCGCGTCAGTGGCGTCCGAGTGGCTTCGTGGCGGTGATCTGCGAGGTGATCTACACCGTCACGGATCCGCCGCTGCGTGCCCTGCGCAAGGTCATCCCTCCGATCCGCCTGGGTCAGGTGATGCTGGACCTCTCGCCGATGATCCTCATCATCGTCCTGGTCATCGCCCAGGGCGTGGTGCGCGGCCTGATGTACTAGGCTGGTGCGCGCCAACGACACCGATGCGGTAGGTGCGTAGCGGCCCTGCACTGCGACACAGTACGGTGGAGGGTGACACCGCCGGTCCCCGTCCGGCGCGGCCCAGAGATGGATACATACCTAGAGGTGAATCGATGCCCTTGACGCCGGAAGACGTGCGCGAGAAGCGCTTCACAGCCGTAAGGCTGCGTGAAGGCTACGACATGGGCGAGGTCGACCAGTTCCTCGACGAAGTGGAGGCCGAGCTCGAGCGTCTCCTCGCCGAGAACGCCGAGCTGCGCTCGAAGCTGGAGGCCGGTGGCGGTGCCGCTCCCGCGCCCGCCGAGCAGACCCGCCTGCAGGTGGCGCAGCCGGTCGAGCCGGTCAAGGAGCCCGAGCCCGCGAAGCCCGAGCCGGAGCCGGAGCCGGAGCCGGTCAAGGAGCCCGAGCCGACCCCCGAGCCCCAGAAGGTGGCCACGGTCAGCGAGGCCTCGGTGGCCGCCGCTCGTCTGCTGGAAATCGCTTCCACCAATGCCGACCAGCTCATGGACTCGGCCAAGGAAGAGGCCGACAAGCTGCTCAGCGATGCCCGCAGCGAGGCCGAGCGGCTCGAGACCGAGTCCAAGGAGAAGGCCGAGCGTGTCGAGGCCGTTGCGCGGATGCGCGCCCACAAGCTCGACGAGGAGACCAACCAGCGTCGGCAGCAGATCCTGGCCGATATCGAGCGTCAGCGACAGGAGCTGCAGACCGAGGTCGACCATCTGCGTGCCTACGAGCGCGAGTACCGTGCGCGCCTGAAGGCCTACTTCGAGAACCAGCTGAAGCAGCTCTCGGAGCAGGAGAACGTCGAGCCGACCTCGCAGGTGCGACGCGGTGGCAACCGCATACTGGCCGCCGACGACATCGCCTCGACGCCCGTCGACAAGGGCTGACACCAGGCATCACGTAGCAAGGGCCCCGCACCGATCGGTGCGGGGCCCTGTCTGTCTCTGGGCTCCTGATGCTCCCCACGAAGAGGAGTGCGTCGAGCCATGATGCGGCCGTCACCGCGACACAAAAAGACATCCACAAGACAGGTCCTACAACTGGACGCACAAGATAGTCTAACACGTACAGTAAGATAGCATTTTACACAA
>NZ_MIJB01000002.1 GCF_002174305.1 Aeromicrobium sp. PE09-221
ACGGATATAGGAGCATCAACGCCCTCGCCGAGTCGCGGATCGGGCTCTACAAGGCCGAGCTGATCCGTCCCGAAGGCCCCTGGCGCGGGGTCGAGCACGTCGAGATCGAGACCTTGAACTGGGTCGACTTCTTCAACAATGAGCGCCCCCACGAGGCACTCGACGACCTGACACCGAAGGCCGCCGAGGAACTCCACTACGCTGCAAGAAACGAGCTCACGCCGACCGGCTGAGCCAACAAGACACCCCTCCGGACTCGCCGGGGCGGTTCAATGCGCTCGTAGAACGCTTGGTTGGGCAGCTTCTTGACGTGCTCGGGCACGGCAGCGTAGACAGCCTGGGCATCAAACCTGGGGTGCTTCACACACCCGGCGGCCGTGGTGCTCGTAGGGTGTCTGGTGTGGGGAACGTCTTCACCGATGCCGAGACTCGACCCGATGAGGATGCGATCCGCGCTGCGTTGGGCGATGTCTCCGGTGTCTGGGACGAGGTCACTGACGTGTTCGCTTCTTTCGGAGCGGAGGTGACGTGGCGGCACTATCGCGACGGTGGATGGCTTGCGAAGGCATCGCGCAGCGGAAAGACACTGGCCTGGCTCCGCATCGAACCGGGCGTGTTGCAGGTGTCGTTCCACTTCGCCGAGAGACTTCGGGACACACTCCTGAATGATGCGGCGATCGCTGAGCAGCTGCGTGAGCGCATCGCTCAGGCACCGGTATCGGGGAAACTGTTCTCCATCACCTTGGAAGTCCCGACGCCCGACGGCGTCGATGACGTGCGACAGCTCGTGGCAGCAAGGCTCGCCAGGAAGTAGGCGCTACGTCGATCGCACGGTGACGTGGAGGTGGTCTTCGCGGCGGTCGGCGGCGTCGGCGCCGCGGTCGTAGGGCCGCCAGCCCTCATTTGCTCGCGCGGTCGACCAGATCTGGCAGATCGTGCTCGACCCGGGAGGATCGCGCCCTATCGGTGGCGATCCGCGAAGGGGCCATCGCCGCGATCACGGGAGCGGCTGCCGGTGGTGGAGACCCGGACCCGGTGCGCGATCTCATCGAGCGGGCGGCTGTCCGGCCGGAGATCCTGGGACCCGCGGAGACGCGCCTCTTCCTCGAGTGGGCCCGGCGCTTCGACGGTGCGTGATCGCGCGCGGCTCGGCGATGTCCTCATCGTCCGCGTGCTCGATGCCTGCGGACGGCCGCGCGGTTCGCGCAGCGGACAGAGCAGTATCGCTGCCGGCCGTTGCGGGTAACGTCTGCGACGACGGCCGTGCAGGGATCGCCGGGGGAGTCCCCAGCTGCGCACCGGCGGAGGCGGTGCATGCCGCGGGTGCTGAGATGCAGGGCCGTGCCGACGCTGATGACGGCGAACAGCACGTGGGCCAATGATCTCGCGTCATCCGAGCGGTAGTGCAGGTGCCAGCCCTCATCGTGGTGATCGGTCAGGCGCGGATAGGCCGAGGCTGTCGCCATGTGCTCGTTGAGGATCCGTGCCCGCTCGTGGGGATCGGGCTCGTCGACCACGGCCAGCCAGTCGTCGATGACGCGGCGCAGCTGTGAGTGATCCTCAGCGGTGTCCGGGAACTCCGCCGTCATGCCGAAAGCGCGAGTCCGCGCGACGATCCCAGCCCGATCAGCGGGCCAGTCATTGGCCAGTGATGCCGCGAGAAGGACCGCGTACTCACCGTAAGGGTTGAGATGCATAAGGACATTACATCACCGTGGAACCATGACCGCAGCAGCGCACAGCTCCCGAGGGGGGAACGCGACCCCGACCGAAGCCCATGAGCACGGCTGGATCGAGGACTCGCGGCACCCTACGTCCGCCGGATTCGTTCTCTATGTGCGCTGCATCGGCTGCGGGACGCGGCGGGTGGATCTCCAGGAGCGGGACACGCTCCCGCCGAGAGCACTCAGCACCGAGGTGCCGCCACCGGGCGGGCGTCATCTTGGCTATCGTCTGTGGTGAACGGGGGGATCGACGTCTGTGCCCATGCGACGGATCGCCCGGTCCGGACACGATCGGAGGGTTCCCATGAACGGCGCAGCGCCCGCGACAGCCGTCCTGGCCTCGGGATTCCGCGCGTTCACGTGTGCGGCCGCCGTGGTGGTCACCGCGATCGCCGCACTCACCGTCTTCCTCTGGTGGCAGTCCGGGAGCGAGGCCGCGGCGCTCGCGGCATCCGCGGGACTGCTGCTCGCGGGTGGTGCCACCGCTGTGAGCTGCTTCCTGCGGTCGCGTCGTTCGCAGGGACGTCGCCGCGGATCATGGCGTCTGATCGGGACCGCCGCGCTGGTCGCCGTCTCGGGCAATCTGATCGGGGCGGCATCGGGCGGCCCCGCCGGGCTCTCGATCCCGCTCAACGACCTCACGATCGCCGCCGCGCTGACGCTATCGATCACCGCCCTGCTGCTGTTCCCGGCCATCCATTCCCGTCGCGGGCTTGCCGTGCTGGTCCTCGACGGGGTCGTGGCCGGCTCCGCCGTGCTCATCATCGCCAGCTCGCTCATCTACGACAATCTGCTGCTCACGACCAACGGCGGCCTGGGCGGACTGACGGTCCTCGTCATCCCTGTGCTGGACGTCGTGGTGGCCACGATCGCCGTGCTGCTGCTCGTGCGTTCCAACTCCGCCGAGCGGTTGACCCTCGCCCTGATCGCCGTGGGCTACCTCTTCTACATGATGAGCGACCTGAACTACGCCATCAGACAGGCCGAGGCCGGTTATGTGTTCGGCACCTGGACGGACCTGGGATGGATCAGCGGGTACGCCCTCATCGGCCTGGCGGCCTGGGCGCCGGTCACGAACGGCAATCCGGCCGTCGCCCGGCCGCGTGTCGCCGAGATCGTCGGCACCGTCACGATCTTCGCCGTGCTGCTCGCGGCCGGAGTCCTGCAGACGGTCAACTCCGGGGGTCCGACGACATCGGGTCGCGTCATCCTGTGGGTCGTTCTCGTGGCGGCCGCCTGTGGTCGCGAGCTGATCATCAGTCGCGACAGTTACGAGTTGCGCCTCAACCTCGAGCATCGGGTCGCCGCCCAGACCGCGGACCTGCGGCACTGGGCCGAGCAGACGCGTGCGCTCCTCGACAGCGTCGCCGACGGCATCTACGCGGTCGACGTGTCCGGCCGGGTCACGGTCATCAACCGTTCCGCGAGGGAGATGCTCGGTCTCGACGACCGGGTCATCGGGACGGCGCATCCCCACGAGCTGTTTCACGCCCCTGCCCCCGACGGCAAGCCCTATCCCATCGAGGAGTGCTACGTCACCGAGGCGATCCGGCACGCGGCCGTCGCCCGCAGCGAGGACGACGTGTACCTGCGCAGCGACGGTTCGGAGGTCGCCGTCGAGATCGTGGCGTCCCCGATCGTCGACCCGGCGACCTCGGAGGTCACCGGCGCGGTCGTCGCGTTCCGGGACGTCACCGAGCGACGTGAGGTCGAGCGGCTGAAGGACCGCTTTCTCTCGGTGGTCAGCCACGAGCTGCGCACGCCGCTGACCTCGATCCGCGGAGGTCTCGGACTGATCAACAGCGGAGCCCTCGGCGCTCTCCCTCCGGAAGTCGAGGTGATCGCGGCCAGCGCCGAGGAGAGTGCCGAGCGGCTCGGGCGGCTCGTCAACGACATACTCGATGTCGAACGTCTCGCCTCCGGCAACTTCGAGGTCCGTGCCGCGCCCCATTCCGCGGCGTCGCTGATCGAGACGAGCGCGACCGAGCTCGCCTCCCTCGCCCAACGTGCCGGAGTCGCGCTCGAGGTCGGGGATGTCGACGGACGGGTCATCGCCGACCCGGACCGGGTGGCGCAGGTCCTGGGCAATCTCATCGGCAACGCGATCAAGTTCTCCGATCGGGGCGACACGGTGCGCATCAGCGCCACCGCAGGTCGCGACGAGGTGGTCTTCACCGTCGCCGACGAGGGGCGGGGCATCCCCGCCGATCGTCTGGAGGATATCTTCGAGCGCTTCCGCCAGGTCGACTCCTCCGATGCGCGTCTCGAGGGAGGCACAGGACTCGGACTGTCCATCACCCGGGCGATCGTCACCCAGCTCGGAGGGCGGGTCTGGGCCGAGAGCGATTGGGGCAAGGGGAGCACCTTCCGCTTCACCCTGCCGGTCGCCTCCACCGGTGGTCAGTGATCGCCGGCGAAGTCCGCGCTGTAATACGTCTGCACGTCGACCTGAGCCACCGGCACGTCGTCGCCACCGAGCTGCGCCTTGACGGCCTCGTTGAAGCCCGCGCCGACATTGGCCGCGCACATGTCCCAGCCGACCACGGCCCGCTCCGCGAGCGCCGCCTCCACGACCGCGGAGAGCATGGTGGCGAAGACGCCGTTGCGCTGCACACCGGGCACGGTCATCGTGAAGCCGAGGTACCAGACCGCGCCGCGTGCGGCATGATCGGGATAACGGGTCAGGTAGAACTCCGGACTGGCCCATGGCACGGCGTCGAGATCGCGCGCGAGGGTCGACATGCCGAGGAAGGATCCGTCGGCCTCCGACAGGGCCACCAGCTTGTCGATACGGGCATCGGCCATCTCCTCGACGAACTCCTCCAGCGGCACCACGTGCCGCGCGGCGGCGGCCTCACGGAGAGGACCGAAGGAGCTCTCGTAGTAGGCATAGAGGTGCTCGGCCTCCGTCACGGGGATGACCGTCCGTCGCTCGATCCTGACGCCCGGGGTCCGGTGGTCGTCGTCAGCCACGGGCCATTCCCCACGACTCCACCGCATAGGTGGCGATGGCCAGCGCGCACACCGGGCTGTCGACACAGTGCGCACCGACGACGATCTTGTGCGTCGGACCGAAGTCACGACCTCGCCGCCGGGCCATATCCTGCAGAGAGAGCTCGATGAGCTCTTCGACAGACTCCTGACTCCCGCTGTGATGCTCCACGAAGAGACCGCCGTGCTCCTCGTCGTAGACCCAGCCGAGTCCGGCCCAGGCGGACTCTCCGCGCAGCTCCGCATTGGCGGTCGCCATCACGCAGTACAGCTTGTCGCCGTGTTCGGATGAGAGCGGTTCATCGGCGACCACCACGTCGCTGCGCGGGGGCACCACCGAGGACAGGGCGATCAGATTGAAGTCGGCGACATTCGCCCCGTGCAGGGCATCGTCGAATGCCGAGATGGGCGTCCGCCCGGATCCCGTCGCGGTGCGCACGGTGATCCGTAGGCGTCCTTCATCAGGTTGTACGTCCGGCACGGGACTCCTCCTAGCATCGCGACGAACCCCGCGGGCCGACGCAGTCTTGTCAGGCGTGACTCTATCGAGCGGACCGGCCGCGCGGCGCTCCGGCCGGTAGGCTGAAGATCTGGCACAGCGGCTCGCGCTGTCACCGGAACCTTGGATCGCGGAGATACCTGATGACGCCACCCCTCGCTCTCGTCGTCGAAGACGACTCCAGCATCCGTGCTCTCACCGAGATCGCGCTGACGCGGCTCGCCGGTTGGCGGGTCATCACGGCCGAGCGGGGCCGTACGGCGATCGATCTGGCCCGTGAGCATCGCCCCTCGGTGATCCTGATGGACCTCATGATGCCGGAGATGGACGGGGTCGAGGCGGCGCGCATTCTGCTCGGCGATGCTGCTACCGCTGACATCCCGGTGGTGCTGCTGACCGCCCGTCCGACCTTCGGGGACGAGGACCCGCCCTGGGCAGGGGTGGATATCCGTGGTGTCATTGCCAAGCCCTTCGATCCGATGAGCCTGGCTCGTCAGGTCGCCGATCTGGTCGGCTGGGGCGAGGACTGCATCGCCGAGGGGTGAGCTCTAGAGCGAGAGCCCGATCGCCAGCGCGATGATGCCCAGCGCCGGGATCAGCCCCTGCTTCAGCGCCGCCGAGGCCTTGTCCGGACTCGATAGGACCAGGACGAGTGCCGCCGCGGCCATCGAGCCGGCTCCGGTGAAGACGAGGGTCGCACCGACCGCCACCTGGCCCGCTCCGTACAACCCGATGCCGAGGGCGACCGCGATCGCGAGGAAGAGATTGTAGAAGCCCTGGTTGAAGGCCAGATCCTTCAGCGCCTCCGCCTGCTCGACGGTTCCTGTGCCGAAGACGCGACGAGCCTGCTCCCCGGTCCACGCGATCGACTCGAGATAGAAGATGAACACGTGCACGAGCGCCGCGAGGCCCGCCAGGATGAGACCAGCGATGATCATGAGTACTCCCTCCGCGAGACAGTGCCGAGACGGATCCGGCCCCATCTATGAGGATAGGGCGTGTCTGTCCGCGAGGATGATCCCGTGAATGAGTTGAGCATCGCCGATGTGGAGGCGGCCTCGGCCCGTATCGCGGGGCGTGTTCGCGAGGTCGTCGTCGCTCGAGCGGATCGGGGACGCGACTCCGCCGATGACTATGAGCTCCACTGGGCGCTGGAGTTCATGCAGCATACTGGCACCTTCAAAGCGCGAGGAGCGCAGAACTTCCTGCTCGCCCATCGCGACGCCGGCACGCTCCCGCGCGCCGGGGTGACGATCGCCTCGGGAGGCAATGCGGGCCTCGCGTGCGCATGGGCAGCCCGGCAGCACGGCGTGCCGGCCACCGTCTTCCTGCCCACCGGCGCCCCGGCGGTCAAGGTCGACCGGCTACGGGCGTATGAGGCCGATGTCCGGCTGACCGGCTCGGAGTACGCCGAGGCGCAGGCGGCCTGTGCCGAGTTCTCCCAGCAGAGCGGGGCACTGATGTCGCACGCCTATGATCACCCGTACGTAGCGGCTGGGGCGGGCACCCTCATGCTCGAGATCCTCTCCCGTGTTCCGGACCTGGACACGGTGGTCTTGTCGGTTGGCGGGGGAGGCCTCTTCGCCGGAGTCGCCGCCGTCGCCCGCGAGCACGGCGTGCGTGTCGTCGCGGTGGAGCCGGAGAACTCACATGCTCTGCGTGCCGCGCTCGAAGCGGGACGCCCTGTCGATGTCGAGGTCGAGAGTGTCGCCGCCGACTCGCTGGGCGCTCGTCGCGCATCGCAGCTGGCGCTGTGGGCGGCGCGACATGGCGACGTGCGCTCGGTCCTCGTGCCCGATCACGAGATTGTGACCGCCCGAGCGCGGCTCTGGGACGAGCACCGGCTGGTCGTCGAGCATGCCGCAGGCACCGCCTGGGCCGGGTTGTCGAGTCCGGGCTACCTCCCCGGTACGGGGGAGAAGATCTGTGTCGTGCTCTGCGGGGCCAATACCGATCCCGCGAGCCTTGGAGTGGATTCCAGAGCCAGGTGAGGACGTCGTTCGGCATGCGGCAGCGGAGACAGGCTGTTTTGATGGAAGAGGTGGGACTCGACAGCCGAGACCGAGGAGGACGCATGAGCAACCCGAATGATCCGAATGAGACCGAAGGACCGGCCGACGGCGGTGCCGCGGGCACGCCCGGTGTGCACGATGGCGGTGCCGATGGCGGGGCAGAGGGTCCGGCCGATGGCGGTGCCGCGGGTACGCCCGGTGTGCACGATGGTGGCGCAGACGGTGGTGCCGATGGTGGCGCAGACCCCTCTTGAGTTCAGTTCACGATGCTGATCAGTACCCTGGGGCCTCTGCGCGCCCCGGGGTACTGACATCGCGGCTCATCGACATCCCCCGGCAGCGGTTCGCCGAGGACTACTGGGGGCGCAAGGCTCTGCTCACGCGCCGGTCCGGTGACTTCGCCGATCTCTTCTCACCGGTGGCCGCCGACGAGCTGATCTCCCGGCGCGGGCTGCGCTCGCCCTTCTTGCGCGTCGCGAAGGATGGCGAGACCCTGCCGGTCTCGTCCTTCACCTCGCCCGCAGGGGTGGGTGCCACGATCGGCGACCAGCTCGATGACACCGCTCTGTGGCGGCACTTCGATGCCGGTGCCACCCTCGTCCTGCAAGCCCTCCAGCGCACCTGGGAGCCGATCGGCGACTTCGCCACGCGCCTCGGCGAGGAGCTCGGACACCCGGTGCAGGCCAATGCCTACATCACCCCGCCGCAGAACCAGGGCTTCGACGATCACTACGACGTCCACGATGTCTTCGTCCTGCAGATCAGCGGGACCAAGCGCTGGATCATCCACGAACCGGTCATGCAGAACCCCCTGCGCGACCAGCCCTGGACCGATCGGCGCGACGAGGTCGCGGCGGCAGCTGCCGCCGCCCCGGCCATCGACGCGGTGCTCGCGCCGGGCGATGTCCTCTATCTTCCGCGCGGTTGGCTGCACGCGGCCGCGGCGCAGGGCGAGGTCTCCATCCATCTCACCCTCGGCGTGCACACGTGGACCGGCCACGGGCTCGCCGAGCAGCTGGCCCAGGCCGTCATCGCGATCCTGCGCGACGATCCCGAGATCCGGGCCAGCCTCCCCCTGGGCGTGAAAGAACTCGATCCCGGCATCGTCGATATGGTGAAGAAGCGCTTCGCCGAGGCCCTCGACCAAGCCGACCCCCGGCCCGCGTTCCACCGCACCCGTCGCTCGCAGGCACGGCCGGCGCCGCTCGGGCCCCTCGCGCAGCTGCGGGCCGTGAACGATCTGGGTCCCGACACGCTCGTGAGCTGGCGCGGCGGACTGGACTCCACCTTCAGCGGATCCCGGCTGATGACGCGTGTCGGCTGGCTGGATCTGACCGATGAGGAGCTGGCCGCCGTACATCGACTGCTCGACGGTGAGGTGCTCACCTGTGGAGAGCTCGGCGACCACGTGACCCGCCGACTGCTGCGCGCCGGCGTCGTCGTCCCCGTCCTGTCCTGAGGTGCCGGTGGAGACCGAGCAGTTCTTCTGCGCTCAGGCCGCCGATGAGCGCGAGGACCCGATAGCCGGGACCGCGCCACGCGGCTCCTACTGGATCCTCATCGAATACCGCGGGTCCTGGCCGGTCAACGGATTCGACGGCCTCGATCTCGACCCGCAGGTGCACGCGGCCGTGTTCGCGGCGGCCCACGCGCGCCGGGCCCGCATCCTGCTGATCCGGCGGCACGGACGTCGTCGGCGCGGAGGCCCAGGTCGCTGGGCGGTGCTCCATCGCGCCACCGGGGATCGGCTGATGCAACACTGGGGGACCTGGCGGGAGGAACGCGATCTGCTGGACATCGTCCGCGTGCTGAACGATCCCGCCGACCTCACCCCGCGGGGGACCCCGGAACCCGTCGTCCTGGTCTGCGCCCACGGCCTGCACGATGTCTGCTGCGCGGTCCGCGGCCGTCCGGTCGCCGGGGCATTGAGCGCTCGATGGCCCCATCTGGTGTGGGAATGCACACACGTCGGAGGAGACCGGTTCGCGGCGAACATCCTCCTCGTGCCCGATGGCGTCTACTATGGCCGCCTCGACGCCGAGTCGGCTGTCGACGTCGTGGCGGGCCATCTGGACGACCGCATCGATGCCAGGCACCTGCGTGGCTACACCGACCTCGTCCCCGTCGAACAGGTCGCCGTCGCGGCCGCATTGGAGACCCAGGGCCCCGCCGGCCGCGATGACTACGCGATCGTCTCCACCTCCCGAGAGGACGACCGGTGGACCGTTCACGTCGCGAGCCGTGTCCCCGGCCGCGATGCGCTCGCGATCGATATCGAGGTCACGCGATCACCCCCGCGTCAGCTCACCTGCCGTGGAACGGCCCGGGCCTCCGCCTTCGTCTACAGCGTCGTGGCGGTCCGACAGGCGCCGAAACCATGAGACGGACCCGATGTCGACGCGTCAGGACTTGACGAGTCGGGCGATGGCGGCGGACGCCTCCTTGATCTTCTGCTCGGCCTCCGGACCACCGGCCTTCGCCGCGTCCACGACGCAGTGCCTGAGATGGTCGTCCAAGAGGCCGAGGGCGACATTCTCCAGGGCACTGGTGAGTGCGCTGATCTGCGTCAGGATGTCGATGCAGTAGGTGTCCTCATCGATCATCCGGTGGATACCGCGGGCCTGTCCCTCGATGCGTTTGAGACGGGCGAGGTAGCGGGTCTTGTCGTCGATATAGCCGTGAGCGTGAGCGCCCTCGTGCGAAGCGGTCATGGTGTCATCCTCCGGGGCGGTGATGTGGAGAGGTCAGGAAGGTGGCGGCACTGCGCTGGGGGCGTAGGTCGAGCCGTCTCAGCAGCTGGGCGTTCAGGGCGACCACGACGGTGGAGGCCGACATGAGGATCGCGCCGATGCTCATCGGCAACACGAATCCCACCGGCGCCAGCACACCGGCCGCCAAGGGCACGGCCAGCAGATTGTAGCCCGCGGCCCACCAGAGGTTCTGCTTCATCGTGCGGTAGGTGGCACGCGACAGCTCCACGATCGAGAGCACCGAGCGTGGGTCGGACGAGGCGAGCACCACACCCGCCGAGCCGATCGCCACGTCCGTGCCCGCACCGATCGCGATGCCGACATCGGCCTGGGCGAGAGCCGGTGCGTCGTTGACGCCGTCGCCGACCATCGCGACTGTGCGACCCTCACCCTGCAACTCGGCCACGGTCGCGGCCTTGTCCTCGGGGCGGACCCCGGCGTAGACCCGGTCGATGCCCAGCTCCCCGGCGACCTGATCGGCTACAGCCTGGGCGTCGCCGGTGATCATCACGACGTGCGCCCCGATCGCGTGCAGCGCATCGACGGCCTGGCGGGACTCCGGGCGGATCTCGTCGGCGAGCCGCAGCGCTCCGACGACCTCCTCGCCCACGAGCACGTGCAGGATGATCGCCCCCTCCTCGCGCCAGGTCGCAGCGACCGTCAGCTCGTCCGCGCCGTGCTGGTCAAGCAGATAGGGCCCGCCGACGCGGACCGTGGAGCCGTCGACCGTGGCCTCCACGCCGACGGCGGGGGAGGAGGAGAAGTCTCGCGCCGACGGAAGGTCCAGCTTCCGGTCACCGGCGGCGCGGACGATGGCCGTGGCCAGCGGATGCTCGCTGTCGGACTCCGCGGCCGCGGCGAGCGCCAGCACCTCGTCCTCGTCTCGTCCGGGGGCCGCCTGGACCGCGGTCACGGTCGGCTCTCCCTTGGTGAGGGTGCCGGTCTTGTCGAAGAGCACGGTGTCGACGGTGCGCATCGACTCCAGGGCGAGCCGGTCCTTGACGAGGACACCCCCGCGCGCCGCGCGTTCGGTGGCGATCGAGACCACGAGCGGGATCGCGAGCCCGAGGGCGTGCGGGCAGGCGATCACCAGGACGGTGATGCCGCGGACCACCGCCGAGTCGGGCATCCCGAGCAGGGTCCAGACGACCGCCGTGATCGCCGCCGCCCCGAGGGCGTACCAGAACAGCCAGGCGGCCGCGGTGTCCGCGATCCGCTGTGCCCGCGAGGAGGACGACTGCGCATCGGACACCAGCCGGCGGATACCGGCGAGGGCCGTGTCGTCGCCGATCGCGGTGACCTCGACACGCAACCCGGAGTCGGTGGCGACGGTGCCGGCGACCACCTGGTCACCCGTCTCCCGGCGCACGGGCGCGGACTCACCGGTCACCATCGACTCGTCCATACTCGCCGCGCCGTCGACGATCCGTCCGTCGGCGGGCACCGATGCCCCGGGCCGGACGACCACCACGTCACCGACCGAGAGGTCGGCGGGGGCGACGGTGACGATGCCGTCGCCCTCCAAGCGCTCGGCTTCGTCTGGCAGCAGGGCGGCCAGCGAGTCGAGGGCCGACGTGGTCTGCGCCAGGGAGCGCATCTCGATCCAGTGACCGAGCAGCATGATGACGATCAGCAGCGCCAGCTCCCACCAGAAGTCCAGCTCGTGATGCAGCAGGTGCAGGCTCGCGCCCCATGAGGCCACGAAGGCCACCGTGATCGCCAAGGCGATCAGGAGCATCATGCCCGGCTGGCGGGAGCGGATCTCGCTCACACCGCCGGTGAGGAACGGACGGCCGCCCCAGACATACATGACGGTGCCGAGAACGGGCGAGACCCACTGCACCCAGCCGGCGCCGGTGAGCTCATATCCCACGAGGTCGGCGAACATCGCGTTGAATCCCACGACCGGGACGGCGAACGTGAGCATGATCCAGAACAGCCGCCGGAACCGCTCGACGTGGTCATGATGGTCGTGATGGTCGTGGCCCTCGTGCTCGGTGCGCTCATGCCTATCGTGCTGAGAGGCCGTCATGCAGCGCCCCCTTGTCGATCCCGGCGAACGTGCGCAGGCGCAGGCTGTTGCTCACCACGAAGACGCTGGAGAGCGCCATGGCCGCCCCGGCGAGCATGGGATTGAGCAGCCCGAAGGCGGCCAGCGGGATCGCGGCGGTGTTGTAGGAGAAGGCCCAGAACAGGTTGGTCTTGATGGTGCGCAGCGTCCGGCGCGCCAGTGCGATGGCATCGGCGGCGGCGCGCAGGTCGCCCCGGACGAGTGTGATGTCGGCGGCCTCGATCGCGACATCGGTGCCGGTCCCCATCGCGAGACCCAGATCAGCCTGGGCGAGGGCCGGCGCGTCATTGACCCCGTCGCCGACCATCGCGACGACCTTGCCCTCGCCTTGCAGACGGGCGATGACATCGACCTTGTCCCGCGGCAGGACCTCGGCGATGACCCGCTCGATGCCGACCTCGTCGGCCACCTGCTCGGCGACGGTCTGGTTGTCACCGGTAAGGAGGATGGGGGTCAGGCCGAGCTCGACGAGACGTCTCACCGCCTCGGCGCTCGTCGGCTTGATCTGATCGGACACGACCAGCACCCCGCGGGCCCGTCCGTCCCAGCCGACCGCGATCGCCGTCCGGCCCTCGGCCTCCGCCTCCCGCTTGGCGCGGAGCAGGGCGTCGTCGAGTGGTTGCGCCCAGTCCTCGAGGAGTGCCTCACGCCCGGCGAGGACGGCGTGCCCCTCGACGACGCCCTGCACACCGCGGCCCTCCAGGTTCTCGAAGGACTCGGGGACCGGCAGGGTGTCCAGCTCGTCGCGTGCGCCCGTGGCGATGGCCTGGGCGATCGGGTGCTCGGAGGCATCCTCCAGGGCACCCGCCAGACGCAGCAGGTCGGCGCGCTCGACACCCTCTCCGGTGATGACACCGGTCAGCGTCATGCGTCCGGCGGTGACCGTGCCGGTCTTGTCGAGCACGATCGTGTCAACCCGTCGAGTGGACTCCAGGATCTCCGGGCCCTTGATGAGCACGCCGAGCTGTGCTCCGCGACCGGTGCCGACCAGCAGAGCCGTCGGCGTCGCGAGGCCGAGAGCGCAGGGGCAGGCGATGATCAACACGGCAACGGCCGCGGTGAACCCGGCCGAGAGCGGGAAGCCGGCGCCGATCCACGCACCCAGCGTGGCCACGGCGATGGCGATCGCGATGGGGACGAACACGCCGGACACCCGGTCGGCGAGTCGCTGGATCTCGGCCTTGCCGGACTGGGCGTCCTCGACCATGCGGGCCATCTGCGCGAGCTGGGTGTCGGAGCCCACCCGGGTCGCTCGGACGATCAACCGGCCCCCGGCATTGACCGTCGCCCCGGTCACCGCATCGCCTTCGGCGACCTCGACGGGGAGTGACTCGCCGGTCAGCATCGAGGCATCGATCGCCGAGTTGCCCGAGACGATCACGCCGTCGGCCGCGAGCTTCTCACCGGGCCGGACGACGAACTCGTCTCCGACGGAGAGCTGCTCGACGGGCACCCGCTGTTCGCGCCCTTCGCGCAGGAGCGAGACCTCCTTGGCGCCGAGCTCCAGCAATGCCCGTAGCGCCGCTCCGGCCCGGCGCTTGGACCGCTTCTCGAAGTAGCGGCCCATCAGGATGAAGGTGATGACGCCCGCGGCCACCTCGAGATAGATGTGTCCGAGCCCGTCGGTACGCGAGATGGTCAGCTCGAAGGGATGGACCACACCGGGCTCGCCGGCCGTCCCGAAGAAGAGCGCGACGATCGACCACAGCATCGCCGCGGTCGTGCCGACGGAGACAAGGGTGTCCATGGTGGCCGCACCGTGGCGGAGGTTCATCCAGGCCGCCCGGTGGAAGGGCCATCCGGCCCAGACCACCACCGGGGCTGCCAGCGCGAGCGAGGCAAAACCCCAGTAGTCGAACTGCAGCGCGGGGATCATCGCCATCGCGATGACCGGCAGGCTGAGGACCGCCGATCCGATCAGGCGCTGGCGCAGGCCGCGGAGTTCGGCGTCCTCGGGGGGCTCGCCGGGCTCGTCCTCCTCCCGGCGGGGCGGGGCGGGCAGAGAGGCGGTGTAACCGGTCCTCTCGACCTCGGCGATGAGCAGCTGCGGGTCGAGGTCGGCCGGTCCGGTCACGCTGGCCTTCTCGGTGGCGTAGTTGACGCTGGCGGTGACCCCCTCGAGCTTGTTGAGCTTCTTCTCGATGCGGCTGGCGCAGGAGGCGCAAGTCATGCCGCCGATCCGCAGCTCGAGGCTGCCGGTGCCGATGACATCCTCAGTGGTCATGGCCGCCTCCGTTCGCATGACCGGTGCTCGTCGTGGTGTCGAGGACGAACGGCGCCGTCCGCACCTCGCCGCCGACACGGAAGTCCAGATACAGCAGATAGCGTCCCGGGGTCGGTGCGCTGGCCGTGAAGACGGTCTCCGGCCCGGAGGTCTCGCCGGGCTCCGGCGTATCGCCGTGCGGGTGGACGTGTAGATAGGCCAGATCCCCCTCACGAAGGGCCACCAGATGGCCGAATGCGCCTAGATGCGGTTCTAGATCGGTGACCGGCTCCCCGTCCCGGGCGACGGTAACGGCCAATTCGCTCGACTCGCCGGCTACCAGATCGCCGGAGATGCCGACCTCGTAGCCGTCGACCGTGGCGGTGGCACTCGGCTCCGGCGGGACGGGGGAGTAGTCCCCCGCGACCTGTGTGGTCGTCGAGAGCGTGAGCCCCTTGCCGGCCGACGCCGGGGTGAAGTCCGCGATCAGCCGGTAGGTGCCGCCGGCTGCCCACTCCCAGGGGATCGACCAGGTGCCGTGATCATCGCGCTCGGGGTGGACGTGACGGAACAGCTGTCCGTCGGCGCGCACGACGATCAGGTGGAGCTCGTGCTCGTGCTCGAGCTCGTAGTCGGTCACCGGGCCGCCCCGGGGCTCGAGGACGAGGAAGGACAGTTCGCCCTCCTCGCCGACGGCTCCGGGGGAGCCGACGTCGGCGATTCGGTAACCGTCCTGGGCGAGTCCGAGCCCCGGTGCCGTCTCGTGGGCGCCAGGGCCGTCGTGTGACGCCGGGGCGTCGTGGCCGCCGTGTCCCTCGGAGTCCTGTGCCCAGTCCCGTGCGGCATCCTCGGGGACGACCGCGCTCGCGGTGGCGAAGGCCACGGCGAACACGGCGATCAGCCCGATGCCGTACAGAGTGAGTCGTGCCGGGGCCCGCACGTCAGGCCCGGGCCGCTTGGTAACCGGCCTCGTCGACGGCGGCGAGCACCGCGGCGTCGTCGACGGGCTGGTCCGCGGTGACGGACAACCGGCCGGTGGCCGCACTGACATCGATCGCGGTGACGCCGGGGATCTGCGACACCTCGTCGCGGACGGCGCCCTCACAGTGCCCACAGCTCATCCCGGTCACCTGGTACTCGGTCGTGCTCATGGGCGGCTCCTCTCATTCGGATGCGATGGCACCTACGCTATACCCCTATGGGGTATCAGGCAAGTGGCGAGACGGCGTCGAGTGGTGCATTCGTGCCCGCGAGTGGTGCGAATTCGCCCCTTCTCGCGCGATTCCGGGACGAATCTGCACCACTCGGGCGTCCGGGAGCGCTGGGTCCGGGCGCGGACCGGGGGTGGCGCGGAGGGTCAGCGGACGCGGGGGTCGTCGTCGACGAGACGCGTCCAGGGACCCTCGGGCACGTCGCTCTCCTCGACGAAGCGCCAGTCCACGCGGGACTGCAGCATGTCCAGTCCGGCCAGGTGCAGGCAGGCGTTGAGGGCGGGGGAGACGTCCATCCCAGCACCGCGGAACTTGGTCGTCGACGGTGGCATGTCATCCGCGCCGAACACATAGGCGGTGTCGTGATAGTTCGCCGGCCCGGCATCCGCGATCTGCCCGAAACAGGTCCGGTCGCCGTGACGGATCTCGACCCAGCGGTTCTTCATCAGGCTGAACGCCCGATCGTCGACGTGCTCGGCGTAACCCCGATCGCGGGCCCAGGGCACCACCTCGCCGCGCCAGGCGAAGCCGAGCCCGTCGTTGACATCGTCATAGGGCAGATCGAGGTAGAAGGGGTTCATCCGCGGCTCCATCGACCGCGGCCAGTAGCCGTCCTCGGCGTACCGTTGCTCGGTGCGGCATTCGCGGCCGATCTGCCGGCCGTCGCAGCCGCCGTACCGCTCGATCCAGCGCGAGTCGTAGGCGGACACGCGTTGGGAGCCGTCCGGGGCGTCGGGGTCGAGGATCTCGCCGACCCAGAAGGTCGCCGCGACGATCTCGGTGTGCCAGGGGTAGCTGCGTGGCAGCGGACCCGGGTCGACGAACACTCCCGGCGGCTCAGGGGTCGCCGGCTCGGCGGGCGGGGAGCGTGGCGGGCTCGTCGACAGCAGTCCGAGCAGGACCGCAGCCGACACGCCCGCCACGGTCAGGCGAAGTCCTCTCACTCCTCAGGATCGCCCTGCGGCTCGACCTGTGCGCTGATCGCCGGTGCGTCCCGGAGCCCGGAGGCCTCGGTCGCGGACTCAGCGGGGGGTGGCGCATCCCGCGTGTCGTAGATCTCGACATCATCCGTGGTGATGGTGCCGTTCGAGAACATGCTCAGCCCGAAGCTGATCCCGCTCATGTCCGCCGGGATCTCCGGCGTGGTCCAGACCGCCTGGGTGAAGGTGGAGGACGCGGCGAACCACGGGCTGGAGGTCCAGTAGTGCCAGCGGCCTTCGGCGTCGCGCAGATAGACGGCGAACTGCGTGACCGCATCGGAGGTGTACCAGCTGCGCAGCGAATAGGTGTGACCCGGTGTGACCTGAGGCGAGCACTCGCCGAGATCGAAGGCCTGCAGCCACTTCGCGTCGCCATCGGCGTAGCCGGACACCGTCACCCGAGTGGCCTTCGCGCCGGTGTGGGCGGCATCGACGGTGCTGAGCTCGGCGGTGTTGGCACCGTAGCCGCCGCGCATCCAGCAGCGCGGTGTCCCGTCGGCGTTGACCTCCTCGGCCCCGCCGTTGACGACGCCGTTGCCGCCGCTCGGTACCGGGTCGATCGGTGGACCTGGGACGGTCGGTTTGGCGTCTCCACCGATGGTGTCGCCCACGGTCTGCACGACCGTTCCTTGCGCCGCACGGGGCTTGAGCCACGTGAGGAACTGGTCGAAGACCTTCGGCGTCACGGAGATATCACAACCGGAGGCGCACACATTGTGGAAGGTGATCGGCACCCAGCCGCCCGTGCGCTCGGCGCGAGTGACCACTCCCTTGAGATCAGCGAGGGTCCAGGAGGTCTCGACCTGGGGTGGCGCGCGCAGCACGAAGGGATCGGGCGGGGGCACCGACTCGGCATTGATCTTGTTCCTGCCGCGGGTCATGTCCAGATCGCCCAGTCCGCGAGCGCTGTTGTAGCCACAGTCGACGACCGCCTGTTTGGCCACATCGTTGACGGCGGCGAAGGGATAGGCGAAGCTGCGGATGGTCAGGCCGGCCTCGCTGAGCCGGACCCGGTCGTAGCAGACCTGGCGGGTGGCCTGGGCCGTCGAGAGGGCGGTGAGGTCGGGATGCGAGACGGTGTGGCCGCCGATCTCGTGGCCCTCGGCGGCAATGGCCTTCACCTGATCCATCGTGAAGTACTCCGGCGCGCCGAGATAGCCCGAGGCCACGTAGAAGGTGCCCTTCATGCCGTACTTGTCGAGCAGATCGACCGCGGCCTGCTGGTTGGCATTGCCGTCGTCGAAGGTGAGGCTGACGATCGTCTGCGGTGCCGCGTCGGCCGGTTCCAGCGTGGGCGTGGTGAGCCAGGCGGTCGCGGTGACGGTGAGCGCGGCGAGCAGCAGCGCGATCAGCCGTGCCGGGGTACGGCGCGCGGAGGTGACAGAGGCGAGAGAGCTGGGCATGGTGGTCTCCTATTCGACCGTGACCGACTTGGCGAGGTTGCGCGGCTTGTCGACATCGCGGCCCAGGGCGACAGCGAGCTCACGCGCGATGATCTGCAGGGCGACGACGGAGGCTAAGGGACCGAGCCAGTCGACCGTGGTGTGCAGGGCGCCCGCCAACGGGGAGCCCAGCGCGGGTACGGAGGTGCCGGGACCGCCGATCGAGGTGACCACGGCTCCGCGAGCGCTCACCTCGGCGATCGTGGCGTGGATACGCGCGCTCCGGTCGTCGATGACGAAGACCGGGGTTCCGCTCTCGACCAGGGCCAGGGGGCCGTGTTTCAGCTCGCCCGCGGCGTGGCTCTCGGCCCAGCGGTAGGTGAGCTCCTTGAGTTTCAGTGCGCCTTCGTCGGCATAGATCCGTCCCGGTCCGCGGCCGAGAAACACATAACCGGATGCCTGCGTGAGTCCCTCGAGGAGTTGGGGGACGGTGCGCCGCGAGGCGCCGATCGCCTGGGCGAGGGCGTCCGGGACCCGGTCGAGGTCCCGGACCAGGCGCTGCGCCCGTTGTTGCTCGACCACGCCGCTGCATCCGAGCAGGGACAGCACGACGCAGGTACCCCCGAGCACCTGGGCCACGAAGGTCTTGGTCGCCGCGACCCCGATCTCCGGACCCGCATGGCACATCATGACGGCCTCGGCACGGCGGGCCAGCGCCGAGTGCGGACTATTGGTGAGGGCGACGACGGCATGGCCGCGTTCGTGCAGGACGTCGAGCGCCGTGAGCACATCGGCCGTCTCGCCGGACTGGCTCAGTACGAGGGCGAGACTGCCCGGGACGGTAGCCGTCGACGTGAGCTCGCTCGCTTCGACCGCGGTGAACGGGATGGACCCGAGCCGGGCGAGGAGATCCGCGACCACGCGGCCGGCATTCAGCGAGGTGCCGCAGCCCACCACCGTCACGTGGCGGGGGACCGGAAGCGAGAACGACGGCCACAACCCGTGCAGGATCGACGCCGACCAGGTGGTGATCAGCTGCTCGGCCACGTCGGGCTGTTGTTCGATCTCCTTGGCCATGAAGTCCGGATAGAGGCCCAGGGACAGGTCGGCGACGCCGACCGAGCAGGCGACCGCGGGTGGCGGTGCGACGGGGAGTCCACCGCGCCGCCACGGCAACCCGGCCCGCAGTTGCACCACGTCCCCGTCGTCGAGCACGCGATACCACTCCACCCACGGCGCGAGCGCGCTGATATCGCTCGCCGCGAAGACGCCGTCCGGGCCTTCAGCGATGACCAGTGGCGATCCGTGACAGGTCGCCACCAGCTCGCCGGTGCGCGCGTCGAGCACGACGAGTGCCCAGGATCCACGCAATCCGCCCAGGACCCTTTCGACGGCCTCGATGAGATCGGCGTCCTCGCGCATCCCCTCTTCGATCAGGTGCGCGATCAGCTCTGAGTCGGTGTGCGAGGCGACCGAGTGATTCCTGTCGGCGAGGGCGTTGCGTAACTCTGTCACGTCCTCCAGGACTCCGTTGTGGACCACAGCCAGGCGCCCGGAGCAGTCGCGATGCGGATGGGCGTTGATCACGGACACCTCGCCATGGGTGGCCCAGCGCGTGTGACCGAGACCCGTTGTGGCGCCCACGGTCGGGGCCCATGCGGTAGCCCGATGTCCGAGGTCCTGGACACGGTCGATCGACCGGAGGGTCTCCACTCGGTCGTCTGCCCCCGGTACCGCGATCCCGGCGGAGTCGTAGCCTCGGTACTCCAGGCGCTCGAGGGCCTCGATGAGCAGGGGGACGACCGGGCCCTCGCCCGAGCACGCCACGATCCCGCACATCATCGACTCGCCATCGTGGTGCCGGCCAGCTGCTCGGCCACCCGCCGGATGATCTCGTCCACGCGCGTGTGAGGGAAGAACCCGATCAGTGATCCCGCGAGCGAGTTGTCCGGCACGCGGCGCCGCATGTCCTCGTATCCGGATGCGTAGGCATCCGCATAGGGCACCAACTGGATCGGGCTCTCGGACCCCGTCACCTCCGCGATCCGCTCGGCGAGCTCGAGGATGGAGATCTCCTCAGCGCCGCCGAGGTTGACCGCCAGACCGTGCGACGCGGGGTTCTCGACGAGCGCGACGAGCGCGGGAACGATGTCCCCTACGTAGGAGAAGCAGCGCGTCTGCCGTCCGTCCCCGTAGACCGTCATCGGCTCGCCGCGCAGCGCCTGGCCGGCGAGCCGCGGCAGGACCATGCCATAACGGCCGGTCTGCCGCGGCCCGACGGTGTTGAACAACCGCACGATGGTGACCGGCAGGCCGAGCGACGACCAGTACGCGTGAGCGTAGGCCTCGTCGATGCCCTTCGCCGCAGCATAGGTCCACCGGGAGAGAAGTGGTGATCCCAGGATGCGGTCGGCCCCTTCGTCGAGCCGGTCGGCGGTGTTCTTCCCGTACACCTCGCTCGTGGAAGCGAGCAGCATCGTGAGCCCCAGTTCATGCGCCAGATCGACCACGTTCTCGGTTCCGTGGATGTTCGTGCGCAGGCTGCGTAGAGGTTCGTCGATGATGAGGTGCACGCCTACGGCGGCGGCCAGGTGGAAGACCCGGTCGGCGCCGGTCATGGCCCCGCGGAGGAGGTCGCGGTCGAGGATCGAGCCCTCGACGACCTCCAGGCGGGGATGCTCCGCCAGGGCTGCGAGGTTCTCGCGGCGTCCCGTGGAGAAGTCGTCGACGATCACGACGTGGTCGCCCCGGTCGAGGAGGTACTCGGCCAGGTGGCTGCCGATGAAGCCCGCGCCGCCGGTGACGACACTGCGCCGGGCATCGGTGTTCACAGCGCGACCCGGTTCGTGAGGGCACGTGCGCCGTAGGTGGCATCCACGACGAGTGCCTCGCCGATCCAGGAGGTGTCGGCGCCGGTGTGCGCGGTGTGCAGCAGGACCACCTCCGGCTGGAAGGACTCCGGCTCGTCGATGCCGATCAGCTCGATGCCATCGGGCAGCGTGGCGACGGGCACGTACGGGTCGGTGTATCCGACGATCGCACCGGCCTCGAGGAGGGTCTGCAGGATCTCCAGGGCGGGGGACTCGCGTAGGTCGGCCACATCGGGCTTGTACGTGATGCCCCAGACCAGCACGCGGGTGCCCGGCAGCCCCATCCTCCGTGCGGAGAGCACGTCGCGGATGCGGTCGACCACGCGTCCGGGCCGTCCGGCGATCTGTTGCATGGCGGTGGAGATCATCGGGGCATCGACCCGGTCTCGGCGTAGCTGCCACAGCAGATAGTGCGGGTCGCAGGGGATGCAGTGACCGCCGACACCGGGGCCGGGGCGGAAGGCCATGTAGCCGTACGGCTTGGTGGCCGCCGCGTCGATGACATCGCCGACCTCCATGCCGAGGGTCCGGCAGATGTCGGCGAACTCGTTGATCAGGGCGATGTTGACCGCACGAAAGGTGTTCTCCAGCAGTTTGGTCATCTCCGCCACGGCGAGGGAGGAGACACGGTGCACGCTCTCGGCATAGGAGCCCAGCACCTGTGCGGCGGCCTCGGTGCACGCCGGTGTCGCTCCGGCCACCACCCGTGGCACGGTCTCGGTCTTGACCCCGGCTGATCCGGGGTCGATGCGCTCGGCGCTGAAGGCGACGTGCACGTCCTCCCCGGCCACGAGACCGCGGCGCAGCAGCGGACGGACGAGCAGATCCTCCGTGCAGCCGACATAGGTGGTGGAGGTCAGCATCAGCAGCTGGCCCGGTACCGCATGGGCCACGACCGATGCGCACGCCGCGCGCAGCAGACTCAGATCCGGCACGAGGTGGCGGTCGACGGGGGTGGGGACGCAGACGATGACCGCGCGAGCGCGGGTGAGCGCGTTGACATCGTCGGTGAGCACGAATCCCGGGTCGTCCAGGGCCTCGCGCAGCCGCGCTTGATCATCGGGGACGAGGTCGACGTCTCGCGAGCGGATCGCAGTGAGCCGCGGTGCGGCGATGTCGAGGGCCACGACACGGGCGCCGGCGTGGTGATAGGCCAGTGCGGTCGGCAGTCCTACATAGCCGAGGCCGATGATCGCGACATCCGCGTCGAAGACGGGCGCCGGCCGGGGCGGTTGCTCGATACGGCCGATACGGCGGCGGGCGAGGGCTCCCTGCTCGGGAAGGTCGAGTGTGCTCATCGTCTGTCTCTCCTCAGCATGTGGTCGGGCGGCGGCGCCCGGTCGAGCGGATGGGGTCGCCGAGCACCGCCTGACGCCCAACCTCGGGGAGCGGCGAATCACCGGTCAACGGCACCGGCGAAAGGCTGTGGGCTCCCGCAATCCCTCCGCACGGGTCCGCAATGGACCGCCATCGTCCTTGCGGTTCCAGGCCCTCCCGCGGAGCCGTCCGCGGTCCTAACGTGGTGACGCGCTCGCATCAGGCCGGGAGGTGGACGATGAGCCATGTCGCCGTCTTCGTGGCGACCGCCGTGCTGTTCGCCGGTCTCAGCACGACGCTGTGGGGCTGCGTCGGGAGCGTGCGATGGATGCTGGGGCGGACGCACCCTCTCCCCGTCCGGGAGGCGCGCATCCGTCCGGGGCGGGTGGGGGTCCTCATCGCGGCGCACAATGAGGAGAAGGTCATCGCGGACACCATCGTGGCGGTCATGCGGCTGGTGCCGGCAGGCCAGGTGTTCGTCGCCTCGGATGCCTCGACCGACCGCACCGCCGAGATCGTCCGCGCCCGCGGGGCGAATGTCGTGGAGCTCACCGAGAGCCACGGCAAGGCCGGTGCGCTCGTGGCAGGGCTCCGGCACTTCGGGTTGACCCGGCGCTTCGCGGTGATCATGATCCTCGATGCCGACACCGTCCCGAGCGAGGACTATCTCTACAGCGGGCTGCCCCTGTTCGACGACCCGGCCGTGGCCGCGGTGGCCGGTCGCGCCTCGACGCGATGGCCCGCCGGGGCGGGGTGGATGGCGCGGGTCCTCCTCGCCCACCGTGAGCGGCTCTATGTCCTGTTCCAGACGCTGCTCAAGTACGGCCAGGCGGCACGTGGGCTCGACGCGGTGGCGATCGTCCCCGGCTTCGCCAGCATGTACCGTGCCGATGTGCTCGAGACGGTCGACATCGCCGCTCCCGGGCTGGCGATCGAGGACTACAACATGACCTTCGAGATTCATGCCAAGGCCCTCGGGCGGATCGCCTTCCAACCGTGGTCGGCGCGGGCGTACACGCAGGACCCGGCCACCCTCGCGGACTACGTGCGACAGGTCGGGCGCTGGAATCTCGGCTTCTGGCAGACGCTGCGCAGGCACCGGCCGCGGGTCCGGGTCTTCTGGGCCTCGGTCACGGTCTTCGCGGCCGAGGTCGCGCTCAGCAGCGTCCTGGTACTGGCCCTCGCGGTCGCCACGATCGTCGCGGCACTCGGCCGGCTCGTCCGGGTCGACGAATGGTCGCCGCTGCCGGTCCCGGGGGGCGACATGCTGGTGGCCGCGGTCATCGGCGTCATCGTGGTCGACCTCGTAGCGACCGTCTACGTCGCCCTCCTGACCCGCCGCTTCGCGATCATCGCCTTCGCTCCCGCCTACACCGCGCTGCGGGTGCTGGACGCCGCGCTCTGCCTCCGGGCGCTCGTGCATGCGCTGACACGGCGGTCGAGCGGGGTGTGGCGGAGTCCGGAACGTCGCGTCGAGGGTCAGGCGGCGTCGTGACGTTCGCCGAGCAGCGCCGTGAGCTCGGTGCGCGATCGGACATCGAGTGCGCGGTACACATGGGTGAGGCGGAGCTCCACGGTCCTCACCGATACATAGAGCCGTTCGGCGATCTCGCGATTGCGGAGGCCTTCTCGCACGAGCTGGACGATCTCCTGCTCGGCGGACGAGAGGGCCGCCAGGGGCGAGACGGCGGGGACGGGAGCCGGCTCCCGGTATGGTCGCAGCCGCAGATGCGCGGCCCAGCCCGTGGCGCCGATGGAGTCGAAGATCGTGGCGGCGTTGGCCGCGGTCCGCTGAGCCTCGGCGGTGCGGCCCACCTCGGCCTGCCGGTCCGCGAGGCAGACCAGGCTCCGTGCGCCCTCATAGGAGTGCAGGGCCGACTCGTCGAGGGAGGTCACGTGCTCGGCGAGGAGGGTCACGGAGGCATCTGCGGAGACCAGGCCCTTCGCCCGCGCCAGCACGTGATCACCCCACTGGCTCGGGTACCGGCTGAGCAGCCGCTCGAGCGAGGCCGCGGCCCGGCGGGCCTCACTCACGCGATCGGTGAGGACACAGGCCTCCACGTAGTCTCCCCAGTGCCGCAGCAGACTCGGTCGCGGAGCGTCATGGCTCAACACCGTGGTGGCCCGGAGGTCCGCGACGGCCGATCCGGGATCGCCGGTCATCAGGTGGATTGCGCCGCGCAACGCCAGGGCGGTCGCTCGGTTGGCCGGATGGCTCTCCCGCGCCGCTAGCTCGAGGCATTGCGCGATCGCCTGGTGGGCCGCGCCGATGTCTCCGGTGATGTAGTGATGCCAGGCTACGACGAGGTCGGTGGTCGACGAGTCGTGCCGGATCCAGGGAGGGTCCGCGGCCCACAGGTCGATCGCCCGCTGTGCGGCGGTGAAGTCACCCGCCGCGAGCTCATTGCGGACGCCGATGAGATGGCTGACGGTCATCAGCGATCGCTCCCGTAGGCCGGGATGGTGGAGGGTCGAGGTCAGGAGGCGACGCGCCCGTCCGTAGTCCTCGCGCATGCTGGCGGCGTGGGCGCGCAGGACGAGCGCCTCGGGCGGGTCGGTCGGACGCTGGGGACGGCCCGGCATGCGGCGATGGTCGTCCAGAGCATCGGCCACATCAGTCAGCGCATCGGCGACGTCGCCGAGGCGTGGCTGGGTGATGATCCGTCGTCCGGTCGCGAGCGCAGCGCGGGCAGGCGTCGGCTCGCATCGGGCGAGGTGCCCGGCCGCGAGGATGAGGCACAGGCGCGCGGCCTCGTCCGGGTGACGTTCGCCGTGGAGCGCGATCACCGCCTCGACATCCTCGTCATACATCCGCTGGCCGGAGACCAGTGTTGCCGTCAGCTCGGCGGTGGCGAGGGCCAGCTCGGTCGTCGCGTCGAGGTGTTGCGCCCGAGCCCACCGGGTGTACCGGGCCGCGAGCGCGCTCTCCCCGGCGCGCTGCAATGCCCACACGAGCCGGGCATGCGCCTGGAGGGAGCCGCTCGTCTCACCTGAAAGACGGGCGTAAGCGGTCTCGGCGAGCTCGACGGCGACCCTCAGCTGGCCTGCCTCGGCGGCGTCGGCCGCGGCATCGAGCAGATCCGGGGCCGCGGCCGGGGAGGTGCTGAGGAATCCCCGATGCCAGCTGGCGAGCTCGGGCGCGAGCGTCCTGAGTCGTTCCACGAGCTCCGTATGACGGGCGATGCGATCGGGGCGGGTCGAGCGACGCAGCAACGCCGCTCGCAGGTTCTGGTCCTCCACGCTGATGTCATCGCCGCGCACAGTGAGGACGCCCTCATCGATCAACTCGGCGATGAGCTCCTCGTTGCCGGTGGTCTCCACCAGGACGTCGAGGGGACATGCGGGAGCGAGAGCCACGGTCAGCAGGATCTCCTGCTCAGCGGAGCTGAAGGCCTTCGTGACGCGTGGGACGATGGCGTCGAGCTGCGATGTCCATCGCATCGGCAGGACGAGCGGCCGGCGGCCGGATCGTTGGCGCCGGTCGAGAGCGCTCAGCTGATGGAGCAGGACGGCGGGGTGGCCGCCGGAATAGTCCAGCAGGAGACGTCCTGTCGTGGCGTCGACCGGACCGCTCTCTCGGAGGAGGCGCTCGGCGGCGTCGGCGCTCAACGGGCCGAGCTGGAGACTCGGCAGGCTCTCCATGCCGGTCGGGACCCGTGTCACGGCGGCGATCACCCGTACCCCTGTGCCGCCGAGGTGCGCGAGCAGGATGGTCAGGATCGCGAGGCTCTGCGCGTCCATGATGTCCAGATCGTCGACGAGCACCAGGGTCGGCGGCAGGCGCAGACCGCCGATGATGTCGAGGACGTCGTGGGCCGCCGCGTACAGTCCACCATCGCTGCCGTCGCGTAATGAGAGGTGGTGGCCGAGCTGGTGTGCCATCGCCGGGTGCAAGACGCTGATGAAGGCATCGATCCCGGACAGAGCGAACTCGTGCTCGGAGGACACGGCACGGACTGTGAGTGCCGTGTGTTCGCGGGCCAGCAGCTGCAAGACGTGGCTCTTGCCGAGACCGTGATCGCCGATGAGGAGAGTAGCCCCCTCGGTCTCGTCGGCGACCAGGCTGCCGAGGCGCTCGGCAGCCACGTCAGGGCTCACCGCCGTGGCACTGTGGCGTGCCGTCCCTGCCACCGGCGCACTCCGCTCGAACATACAACCCCCAGCCGCCCCCTTCCACGGTGATATCACCGAGGAGGAGTGGAATCCCAGAGCGAACGAGCAGAACCATCCGAAGGGGTCGTCCGGCTAGTCAGCCGGTGATGGCCCGGGGCTACGGTTCGGGCCATGCCTCACTGGTGCTGTCAGTCGCCGAGATCGGGGTGATGGCGCAGCCGGACGATACTCCACACGAGACCGCCCCAGAAGAACACGATCGCGAGGATCATGACGACGATGGCGATGGGGGTCATGGTGCGCCTCCGTTGCGGTTGGTGCTGCGGGCGGTCTCGACCTCGCGGGCGAGTTCGGTCGTGTCGTCAGGAGAGAAGTCCTCGGTGTCCTCGCGGCGGTAGCGCCGGTAGCTCATCGCGAAGGAAAAGACGGCGACAGCAGCGATCACACCCCAGCCGGCGACGCCCAGGTACCAGCCTGGGAAGCCGCCGTAGCCGTCTGTGGCGTACGACCAGGCTCCCGTCACCAGAACGGCGGCCAGGATGACGGGTGAGACGAAACGGATCATGATGCTCCACAGCGGCCCGACGTGCAGACTGCCTCCGGCATTGAGATGGGCGGTCAGTCGTGGTGTCGACCGGGCGACCCAGGACACGAGCAGAAGCGTCAACACCGCCGAGGTCACGACGCCGATGTTGTTGATGAAGGCGTCGACGACATCGAGGGTGTTCACCCCGGTCGTGGTCGCGAAGAGCAGGACCGAGGGGATCGTGGCACCGATGCCGACGACGACGCCCGCCTTGGCCGGCTTCCACCCGGTCTTGTCCTGCACTGCGCCGGAGACGACCTGCAGGATCGACAGCAACGAGGTGAAGCCGGCGAAGACCAGGCTGAGGAAGAACAGGACGCCGATGACGGCTCCACCGGGCATCTCGGCGAGCAGCGTTGGGAAGGTCACGAAGGCCAGGCCGACTCCGGTGATGCCCTCCAGCTCGTCGATCGTGGTCGCCTGCTGCGCCGCGAGGAATCCCAGGGTGGCGAACACGCCGATACCGGCGAGGATCTCGAAACCGCAGTTGCCGAAGGCCACGACGGTCCCCGAACCGGTCAGGTCGGCCTTGCGGCGAAGATATGAGGAGTAGGTGATCATGATGCCGAAGGCGATCGAGAAGGAGAAGAAGATGTGGCCGTAGGCGGCGATCCACACCGCCGGATCGCCAAGGGCCTCCCAGCTGGGCGTGAAGAAGGCGTTCAGACCGTCGGCGGCACCGTTGAGGGTCACCGCATAGACGACGATGGCCATGAACAGCACCACCAGGAGCGGGAGCGTGACGCGATTGGCGCGTTCTAGCCCTCGGCGGATGCCCAGCGCCATCACGGCGATCGTGACGATCCAGACGATGAGCAGCGGCCAGAGAACCTTGCCGACGAGGTCGAGTGAGAATCCGGCGTCCGCTGCACTCAGGAAGTCGTCGAAGAAGAAGCTCGCCGCGTCGTCGCCCCAGGCCCGGGTGAAGGAGAATACGGTGAAGGCCAGCGCCCAGGCGATGACGACCGCGTAGTAGATCGCGATGACGTAGCAGACCGCGACCTGCCACCAGCCGAGCGGTTCGAGCCGCCGGTCGAGGCGCTTGAACGCCAGCGGCGGTGCCGCCTTGAACCGGTGCCCGATGGAGTAGTCGAGGAAGAGGATCGGCAGTCCCGCCGTGAGGAAGGCGATCAGATAGGGGATGAGGAAGGCGCCGCCGCCGTTCTCATAGGCGACCCCCGGGAAACGCCAGATATTGCCGAGCCCGATGGCTGAACTGACTGCCGCGACGATGAAGGCAGTCCGTCCGCCCCACGCCTCGCGCCGTACCTCGCTCACGATCCGCCTCCTCGTCGATGCTGCGTGACGACACGCTAATCGATCATGGTTCTCTGCGCCCGTCGCGAGGGTGCCCTCACACATCATCGGCCCAGCCCCGCGATGTCGCTAGAGTCGTCCGGTGTGGCGAGCGTGATCGGGCGATACGGTGCGGCGGTGCGCCGTCGCCTGCGGCGCTGGACGCCGTCGTGGCCCTGGCTGTTCGGTGTCCTGCGGCTCTTCCTGACGTCCGCGGCCGCGCTGGCGGTGAGCCTGTGGCTGTTGCCCGGCGAGCAGATCGGCGCGGATGCGGAGACGGTGCTGCTGGTGGCAGCGAGCGTGCTGGCGATCGGGGCCCTCCTGCGTCCCTTCCTGACCCAGCTCATCGTCTTCACCGGGCCGATCGGTCTGCTGGTCGCCGGACTCCTGGCCGATGCCGTGATCCTGGCGGCGGCACTCGCCGTGGTGCCCGGGGTCGCACCCTTCTCCTTCAGCGAGCTGGTGCTCGCCGCCTGGGGCGCTGTGGCGGTCGCCGCGGTGCTGAACTGGTTGTTCGACTCCTCGACCGATGACGCCTTCTTCAGCCAGGTTCTCGGGCGTGCCATCCGCATCGCGCGGCGCGAGTCGGCATCGGGTCCGGGTCTGCTGGTGATCCAGCTCGACGGCGTCGGAGCCGACACCCTGCGCCAGGCAGTCACCTCCGGGTCCTCGCCGACCATCGGCCGTTGGCTGCGTTCGGGTGATTACCGGTTCCGCACCTGGCACACCGGCGTGCCCGCGACGACCCCGGCGGGACAGGCCGTTCTGCTGCACGGCGATACGTACGAGGTGCCGGCGTTCCGGTGGTACGACAAGGACTCCGGTCGCCCCTTCGTCAGCAGCCGGCCCGAGGACGTCGCGGTCGTCCAGCAACGGATCTCCACCGGCCGAGGACTGCTCGCCGATGATGGTGTGAGCGTCTCCAATCAGTACTCCGGTGACGCCCCGACGGCCTTGCTGACGATGAGCAGCGCCGGCATCCCGCGTGATCACGGCCTCGCCGCCTTCATGACGACCTCGGCCGGTTTCGCCCGGTCGGTGGTTCTGATGTTCGGCCAGATGATCACCGAGATCTACCAGGGACGCAGGCAGCGCCGTCGCGCCGTCATCCCGCGGGTCAAGCGCAGCGGCAATTTCGTGCTGCTCCGCGGCCTGACCACCGTGGTCCTGCGTGACCTCAACGTCCAGCTGGTGAGCGAGCACATGGCCCGCGGGGCGCCGGTGATCTTCGTCGATTTCGTGGACTTCGACGAGGTCGCCCATCACGCCGGTCCGGCGCGCCCGGAGTCGCTGAAGGCGATGGAGGGACTCGACCGGGTGATCGGCTTCCTGTCTGAGGTCGCGGACGAGGTGGGGCGCGATTATGAGATCGCGATCGTTTCCGACCATGGCCAGTCGCAGGGGCCGACCTTCCGTCAGCTCAGCGGAGCGACCCTGGCCGAGGTCGTCGACCTGCTGGCGGCTCTCCCGGCACGCCGGGCACATCACGACGATCAGCCGGCTGAGCTCTGGGGACCGGCGAATATGTTGAGCGAGTCCGCGCCCGGCACGGGCCGGTTGATCGGTGCCGCCGCCCGGACGGTCGCGGTGGGCTCGGGAGGCTCGGGCTCACCGCTCGGCGGAGGAGTCGACGAGGATCGGCCGATCGTGGTGATGGCCTCGGGCAGCCTCGCCCATCTCTATCTGCGCGATGCCGAGGGGATCGCTTCGCGCGATGCGGTGGACGCGCGGTACCCGCTGCTCGTGCAGGGACTGGCGCAGCATCCGCATATCGGACTGGTCGTCACGCATGCCGAGGGCGGTCTGCGCGTGGACGGCGCCACTGGTTGGCGGTTGCTCGGCCCGGGCTCCGGCGAGGTGCTCGACGGGTCGGGCATCGACCCCTTGCTGGACTACGGTCCCTTCGCCGCGGACGATGTTCGGGATGTGGCGACCCGTGCGCATGCCGGTGATCTGGTGGTGATGGGCCGTTACGATGCCGACCTCGACGAGGTCGTGGCCTTCGAGGAGTTGGTGGGCTCCCACGGTGGGATGGGCGGTGGTCAGACCGAGGCCGTCTTCCTCCATCCGTCGAACTGGCGGGTCGACCGACCGGCGCTGCGCGGACGCGATGTCCACGACATCCTGGTCGGGCGTCTCGCGGAGCAAGGACTGCGGTTCTCGTGAGCAGCGCGGAGATCACCTGGTGGGGTCATTCCACCGCTTCGATCGAGGTAGGCGGGGCGCGCCTGCTGACTGACCCCGTCGTGGCCGATCGGCTCGCGCATCTGCGCCGACTCGCGCCGTCGGTGCGCGAGGAGGAGGCGCTGACCGCCGATCTCGTCATCGTCTCCCATCTGCATCCCGATCACTTCCATGTCCCGACGCTGCGCCGGCTGCGTCGCGGCACCACGGTCCTCGTTCCCCGGGGAGGGGGACGGTTGCTGCGGGGTGCCGGCCTGGATGTCGACGAGCTGGCTCCCGGCGATGCGGGTTCGGCATCGGGGATCACCGTGAGTGCGACGCCGGCGGTGCACCCCCACCGGCGCCACGTCGCCTCACGGTTGAGCGGGGAGCCGTTGGGCTTCCTCGTCCGGCGGGAGGAGACCTCGCTCTGGTACCCCGGCGACACTGAGCTGTCGGACCACGTCGATGACATCGGAGAGGTCGACATCGCCGTCGTCCCGATCGGCGGCTGGGGCCCGACATTGGGAGCCGGCCATATGGGGCCGCGGGACGCGGCCGACGCGGTCCGCCGGGTCGGTGCGCGGTGGGCGGTGCCCGTGCACTGGGGCACGTTCTGGCCCCTCGGGGTGCGTCGGGGCGGGCGGGCCTACGAGCGGTTGTTCTGGACACCGGGCGAGCGGTTCGCCGATGCCGTGACGACGGCCCGGGCCGAGCCGATGGCCCATGGCGCGACCATCCGGGTGGGAGGCGACCATGGCTGACGACCTGGGATGGGTGCATCTCATGGTCCTGGCGGCGGTGATCGTCTTCGGTGCCGTGGTGCCGATCGTGCCGACGGGTCCGACCCTCGCCGCGGCCGCGGTGCTCGCCCACGATGAGGCGCCGTGGGAGCTGCTGTTGGTGCTGGCGGCCGGTTGGCTGGGCGCGTATCTCGGCGACTGTGTGGTCTTCGTGGTCTTCAGCGCGACCGGAGGACGGGTAGCCGACGAGGTCCCCTGGCTACGGGCCGATCGTCCGGCGATCAGCCGGATGAGGACGCGTCTGGAGGAGAACGACATCGCGGCGATGACGGTCTCCCGCCTGATCCCGGCGGGTCGTCTGCCGGTGCTCATCGCGGCGGCGCTGAGCGGGTACCCGTGGCATCGCTTCGCGGTGACCTGTGTGTTCTCGGCGGGAACGTGGGCGGTGCTCTACGTCGGGATCGGCGTCCTGGGCGGTGCGGTGGTGCCGAGCAACACGACCGCGCTCATCGCGGCGATCGCCGTCGCCTTCGCGGTGGGTGTCGTCCCGAGGTTGTTGCCCGGCCGACGCGCGGTTTGACGCCGCTTACATATCGTGATTCGATAATATCGAGAAACGATATGAAGAAGGGTTTCATGATGTCGAAGGGTTTTTGGAGCACACAGCGCAGCGATCTGTGGGCGGTGATCGTCGTCGGCATCGCCGTCGCACTTGGCTCGGCGTGGTCGATCGTCATGAGCCTCGTCGAGATCCTGCCCAATCGCGATGTTCCCGTCCGGGTCCAGCTGGTCGGGGAGGTCTTCGACCTGCCCATCGGCCCCGATGGCGCACGGATCGAGGCGGGGGTCGACGAGATCACGGTCCACGTGAGCGATCTGCCCGTCGCCTCCTATGTCTCCGCATTGGGCGCGGCGATCGTGCCGAATCTCGCGGTGATGGCGGTGACCGTCTGCGTGCTGCTGCTCTGCCGCAACCTGCTGCGCGGAGAGTTCTTCAGCCGCACCAACACGCGACTGGTCGTCACGACCTCGATGGTGATCGTGTTCGGCTGGGTGATCACGCTCCTGTTCACGGTGATGGCCAGCAACGGCGCCCTCGCTCAGATCGAGGCGCGGCCGGTCTACGAGTCGGTGCAGTTCCACCTCGACTGGTACGCGGTTCTCGCGGCGATGGCGGTCGGTGCGCTCGGTGCGGTCTTCCACGCCGGTGAGCGGATGCAGCGCGACACCGAGGGGCTGGTCTGATGCCACCCGAGGACGAGACGGGGCGTGTGCACTGCCGCCTGGACGAGCTGCTGGCCGCCCGCGGCATGACCCTCAGCCGACTCGCCGAGCTGGTGGGCGTCACCGTCGTGAATCTGTCGATCCTCAAGAACGACCGGGCCAAGGCGATCCGCTTCCCCACGCTGACGGCGATCTGCGATGTCCTCGACTGCGAGGTGGGTGACCTGCTCGTCGTCACGGGGACGGAGTCGGCTCCCGGCGTGAGTTGAGGACGGCCACGACCACCGGGATGGTCAGCAGCGCCGCAGCGAGATTGAGTGCACCGAAGCCGAGGGTCGCGACGACGAGTCCCGCTACCAGGCCGCCCGCGGCTCCGGACAGGTTCATCGTCAGGTCACTGAGCCCCTGCACGAGGGGGCGGACCTCGTGCTCCACGCTGTGGGTGAGCAGGGCGGCACCCGCGATCACCGAGGCCGACCACCCGAGCCCGAGGAGGATCAGCCCCGCGGTGATGCGGGTCTCGGAATGCCCCGAGGTCCCGGCGAGTGCGACGGCTATCACGAGGGTGACCATGCCGAGGAGGATCGTCGCGTCGGCGCCGACTCGGTCGGTCAACCAGCCCATCACGGGGGAGAGGGCGTACATGCCGGCGATGTGCAGGCTGATGGTGAGGCCGATGATCTCCAGGGCGGCACCGTGCCCCTGCATGTGTACCGGGGTGAGTGCCATGACAGAGACCATGATGGCGTGGGCGATGGCGACGGTGAGCACCGCGATGGCGGCCCGCCCACGGATGTGCGGCAACGCCCGCGCGATCACCCCTCGCTCGGGTGCCGCTCCCACCTCTCGGATGAGCGGCTCGGGGCGCAGGAAGGCGAAGGTCAGCAGACCGGCGAGTCCATAGGCCACGAGGGAGAACACCATGGGCCCGGACAGCGACGGGATGCCGATCCAGCCGGCGACGGCAGCACCCGGTCCGGTGAGATTGGGGCCCGTCACCGCCCCGATCGTCGTCGACCAGACAACGATCGAGATCGCCCGGCCGACCTGCTGGGGTTCGGCGCGGTCGGCCGCCGCGAACCGGGATTGCAGATTGGCCGACGTGCTGGCCCCGAACAGCACGAGGCCGACGAGTGCGAGGGGGAGGGAGACGAGGACCGCGGCGCCGATGGTCACCCCGGCGCCGAACGCGCCCAGCCACCAGCCGGTCGTCAGCGCCGGTCGCCGTCCGCGCCGTGCCGCCAGCCTGGAGAGCGGGATGGTGAAGAGCGCGGCTCCGAGGGTCAGCGCCACGGTGGCGGTGCCCGCCCACGCGTCCGATCCGCTGATATCGCCGATGAGCAGCGCGCCGATCGCGAGTCCGGCGCCGTTGCCGATGCCCCCGATCACCTGCACCAGGGAGAGCATGGTGACGATACGGGTCTGCGGCGATGGCACCCGCTCACTCTAGGGGGCCAGTGCCGGAGGCCGGTGTCATCGCTAGGGTGTTGGCATGCCGGAGCGCGTCGCCGCAATCGACTGTGGAACCAATTCGATCCGCCTGCTCGTCTGCGATGTCGACGGCGAGTCCAAGACCGATCTCCTGCGCGAGATGCGCATCGTGCGGCTGGGCCAGGGGGTCGACACGTCCGGGCGGCTCAGCCGCGAGGCCATCGACCGCACGATGGCGGCCACTCGCGAGTACGCCGAGTTCATCGCCATGCTCGACGCCACGACGATCCGCTTCTGCGCCACCTCGGCGGTGCGGGATGCCGCGAATGCCGAGGAGTTCTCGTCGGCGGTCGAGTCGGTGCTCGGGGTTCGGCCGGAGATCCTTTCGGGGGAGCGTGAGGCACGGGCCTCCTTCGACGGCGCCACTCGCGAACTCGACGGCGCGCGGACGTTGTTGGTCGATCTGGGCGGAGGCTCCACGGAGATCGTCGTCGGCGAGGGAGAGGACATCGGGTTCGCCACCTCGCTGGACATCGGCTCCGTCCGTTTGACTGAGCGCTATCTTCCGGGTGATCCGCCTTCGGTCGGAGAGATGACGGCGTGCATGACGGCGATCGATGCGCTGGTCGTGCCGGCTGTCGAGGGGCTGGAGCCCGCTGATCTGTTCGTCGGTGTCGCCGGGACGGTCACGACGATCGCGGCACATTCGTTGGGGCTCGGCTCGTATGACTCCGAGGCGATCCACGGTGCGCGATTGCACGTGGATGATGTCCGCGAGGCTTGTCTGTCGCTGGCCTCCATGTCGGTGGCGGATCGTCGGGCGCTGCCGTTCATGCACCCGGGGCGCGCGGATGTCATCGGGGCGGGGGCGTTGATCCTGGATCGGCTCGTCGAGCTTCTTCCGCTCTCGACGGACACACTGACTGTCAGCGAACACGACATTCTCGACGGCATCGCGTGGGGTGCCGCGACTAGGAGGGGTGACTGATGGCGATGCGCGTGAGCGTGCCGGACGCGAGCTGGCTCGACAGCCTCAACGACATGGGACTCGGACTCGAGCTGCTGGTGTGGGACACACAGGGTCCGCAGCCGGACGGCGATCTCGACCTCGTGCTCTGGCCGTACACTCTCGATCCGTCCGCGATGGCCTCGGTCGACACGAGTCGCGTCGGTGTCATCCAGGGGCAGTCCCTCGGTTTCGACGGCGTAGCGGAGAATCTGCCGGCCGGCGGGATCTTCTGTAATGCGATCGGTGTGCACGAGGAGTCGACGGCCGAGCTGGCCGTGACCCTCGCGCTGGCATCGGCGCGTCGCCTCGATGTCTTCGGCGGCCAGCAGTCACGAGGGGAGTGGGTCAAGTCCTTCACCTCGAGTCTCATCGACAAGCGCGTTCTCCTGCTCGGCATCGGAGGGATCGGCGGGGAGATCGCCAAGCGGCTCGACGGCTTCGGCTGCGAGCTGATCCGGGTCGGCACGTCCGCCCGCGATGACGAGCGGGGACACGTGCATGCGACGAGCGAGCTGCCCCAGCTGCTGCCGCGCGCCGACGTCGTGATCGTGGCGGTGCCGCTCACCGAGCAGACGGCGGGCCTGATCGACGACGACTTCCTCGCCGCGCTGCCCGATGATGCGATCGTCGTCAATGTGGCGCGGGGCAAGGTGGTCGATACCGATGCTGTGCTGCGGGCACTGCCGCGCATCCGCTTCGCGAGCGATGTCTTCGATCCCGAGCCGTTGCCGGACGATCATCCCCTCTGGACCGCGCCGAATGTCATCATCACCCCGCATGTCGGCGGAATGACCTCGGCGATGCGCCCGCGTATCGAGAAGGTGGTGCACCGCCAGGTGCGTGCCCTGGCCGCGGGCGAGGAGCCGATCAACGTGGCCGTCCGCACCTGACGAGGGAGACGCTCCCGTAGCCCAACGGCAGAGGCAGACGGCTTAAACCCGTCCCAGTGTGGGTTCGAATCCCACCGGGAGCACAAGTCCTGAACCAGCACACCACCTGGAGCACAAGCATCCGTGGTGCGCGCAATCCGCGATGTGTGCAAGTCCGCAGGTCAGGCAGCATTCCCCGGTGGTGCGCTCCCGTTGCACGGGGTTGCATCGGTTCGTGCATGGGCAACCAGTGCAATCCAGGCGCAACGGTCAGCGCACCTGTCGCAAGATCGTGGTGTGCGCGACTCCGTATCGACGACCGAGTTCGCGGGCGCTCACTCCATCTGCGTGAAGTCTGCGTATGGTCTGGAGTTCATCCTCGGTGAAGGTTGCGTCGTGCTCGCTGACCTTGACGCCGGCTTCGCGGAGGATCGCGCGGATAGTCTGCACATGCACGCCCGAGGTTGTCGCGATCTGCTGTTGCGTCGCTCCGTTGCAGTAGACGACCACGATTGCAAGTACGGAGCGAAGGGCATCATCCGGCTCGGAGGCGGGTGTGGATGGCTTCCGGTCGCTCTCGCGCCTCGCACGCGGTGGAGGAAGCGGAGGAGACTCTCCCTTCAAGACCGCGAGAAACGTCGCCAGTGCCGGCGGCTGCCGGACATACATGTCACGAACTTCACGTGCCAGTGCAAGGTGCTCAGAGGGATCGGGATCGGTCGACTCGTGCTGAGATTCCATGACGGACGATGACTCTTCCGCATCTGCTTTCATTGCTCTGCCCACAAGGATGCATGCTGCCAATCTCGGGGGAATCCCATCTCGGCGACTGCTCGGCCGGCCAGGGGCGTGAACGTACTCTCGATCAGCGACCGAACCTTCATGGTCCACGTCGTTCCGGGAGAGGTCTGCTGCAGCAGATGGCCCATGACGGTCAGCGCGCCGAACACTCGCTCGCTCTGCCCGTGCGGCAGGCAGTCGAGGCCATCGATCGTTCGGAGTGCAGCGGTGCTGACCGGGGTGAAGGAGCGATTCCAGACCCGGCTGTGGTGAGCGCAGGTGTTCCGGAGAACCGTCAAGTGCTCGAACCAGCGGGCGAGCGGGTGTGCTTTTCGTGCCTTCTTGCGTTGGTTGACGCTCAGGAGGCTGTCGTTCACGTGCACCCCCAGCTGTTCCGCGATCCGCCATTGGTCACGGGCAAGCATGCCGTCGTAGAGCCTGGAGACATCTGAGAAGTCGAGCACTTCGGTGAGCACCCAGATCGGCAAGGTGCCGTCGTACCGGGACTCATGATGACGAATCGGCTCGCTGTGCCGCCTCGCGCGTGCGACACGTCCGCGAACTGTAGACAGCCAGGCTCCGTGATCGAACGTCGGCCGGAAATGGGCGGCATCTTGGTAGGCCAGCGGGTCGGTCTCGCCGACCACGTAGCTGACATGGCTGCGCAGGGCGACCTCGATCCGTTCGACGCCATCGTGGACGAGGGTGCGCAGCTTGCGATCGAACTCGTACAGCCGCACGACCTCGTCGAACGTAGTGTCCGGTATGAACTGGTCGCCTCGGTCCTCCGGCATGTGCGGAGTGAACTGCCGGTAGGGGTACCAGTAGCCACTCAGTCGGTAGTAGCCGACCGCCCGTAGCCAATGTGCGGCGACTCCAGAGTCCAGCACCAGACCGCGCTCGGACTAAATTGAGACCTGGTCAGCGATGCTCGCAAACGGCTTGACCGACTGCCCCATGGCCTCATCCCCCGAAAAGAGATCCAGCCCGCACCAGGAGACCTGGACGGGCTGAACGATTACTCACAGCATAGCAGTTCTGCCCTCGACGCTCACGCGTCGAGCGCGAGCCTGTGGAGGACGGCTCGGTAGGCTGTTGCTGCACAGGCAAGCGCATCTGTGCTCGCCTCACGGCGACAGGGGTGCAAAGTGGCTTCGCAGCGGCTGACCTTCTACCTCATGCGCGATGGCGCAGCAGAGCCACGGGGTCCTCGGTCCGCGAAATCTCCTCGCTGTTGCATCGGAGCTCGCCGCCTACCGTCCCGAAGGGGGCGTAGTCGTGGGCCCCACGGGAGATCGCGGAGCTCTCTCTCTGAAGTCGCTTGAGTTCGGTGATCGCATCGCCGGGAACTCGCGGTGCGCTGTAGCCCGTACGAAACGAGAGCCGTCCTCGGGCTGACGCGGTCCCGCGTTCATCCCATGCGGAGTGCCGATCTGCCAGAGTCCTTCGGGCGACTCCTCGGGGATGAGCGGGACGTCACCCTGGCGGCGATATGCTCGGCGGGACAGCGGAGATATGGCCAGCCGGTTCCGTCGTGCTGAGCCTCCTGGCTGATTCGGGGAGATTGCCGAGCACTTACATCTCGTGGCCGTCGGGGACCGTCCAGCGCATCGGGGTGGAATGCCACGAGCTTCCGGCGGTCAGCATGACCTTGCCCGCGATGTAGCGGTCGATCGACCATTCCAGGCTCGATCCGCTGGAATCACGAGAGACTCTGCGATGAACGAGCAGCGGTGCCCCCCGGGCGACCTCGAGCCGCGCGGCGACCTGCTGGCGAGCAGCTTCAGCGCTGAAGACATGCTCCGCATGGCTGAAGTGGACGTCATGCCGTTCCGCGAGGAGGGCCGTGACCGATGGGGTGTCGGCTGGGAGCTGAGCGATGATCTCTCCCAGCCACTCCGGGTAGCGAGTCTGCTCCAGCATCACGATCTCGCCGTCGAGGAAGCGTAGTCGGCCGACCTGGAGTACCCGGGCGCCCTCTGGAACCCCCAAGAGCTCGTTATCCGATGTCGAACTGATACGCCACTGCGACTCCAGGGTGCGCCCGCCGGGGACACGTCCTTGTTGCGCTGCCCACTGTGCGAAGCTGCGGAATTCCTCGAAGGTCGCTGGGGGAGCGGGAACCCGCACCACGGTCTTGGGACGCCCCCGTCCGCCGTCGACCGTGCCCTCGTTCACCAGTTCCTTCAGGGCGACACGCACGGTTCCCACGGACACGTCATAGCGCGCGCTCAACTCACGTTCCGAGGGCAGGGCGCATCCGACGGGGTAGGTGCCGCTGGTGATCTGCTCCCGCAACTCTTGAGCGATGGACTCGAATGCGAAGTCCTTCATCTGTCACGCCTCCTTCGGGCGATCGACACTCCGGACATCCGGAACTGTCTCCTTCCGTTCACCGAGCGTCCGCCGTCACGACATTTTCACCAGTGAACCTTTCTACGTTGAAGCTACTTCACTAGTGAAGTTATCGCCAACCCGGTGCTCAACACGTGGGCAACAGCCCATCCGAAACGAAGAAAGGCACGAAGCGATGAGAATCCTCCGAACCTGCGCCATCGTCGGCAGCACGATGGCTGCTCTCACCTTGGCGGCCTGTTCCGGGTCCGCGGAGTCCGAGACCTCCGAGGGCTGGCGCGAGGCGACCTCGGCCGAGGACGGCGGCGGCATGGAGAAGCTGATCGAGGACGCGCAGGCCGAAGGCACCTTCAATGCCATGGGCCTCTACGAGGACTGGGCCAACTACGGCGGCCTGCTCGAAGCATTCTCCGAGAAGTACGACATCGAGATCAACAACGACACGTCCACCGGATCGAGCCAGGATCTGGTCAATGCCGTCGTCAATCGCCAGGGCCAGGACGATTCCCTCGACTACCTCGACATCGGCCTCAGCTTCGCCGACGAAGCCGACCGGGACGGACTCCTGGCCACATACTCACCCGAGACCGTCGAGGACGTGCCCAGCGAACTGCGTTCGGACTCAGGCACCTGGATCCATCATCTCGGTGGCACGATCGCCATCGGATGCGATACATCGCGCGTCGAGGTCTGCCCCAAGAATTTCTCGGACCTGCGCGATGAACGCTATGCCGGTCAGGTGGCGATCCCCGGCGACCCGACCACGGGCGAATCGGGCTTCATGGTGGTCCAGGCCGCGGCCCTCGCCAATGGCGGCAGCTTCGACGACATCGCGCCCGGCGCGGAGTTCTTCGGAGAACTCAGCGATCTCGGCGTCTTCGTGCCGGTCGAGGCGAGCGCCGGCACCATCGAGACGGGGGAGACGCCGATCGTCATCAACTGGGACTACCTGCTGAAGCCGATCGCGAATGATCTGCTCGAGAGCTCCGACATCGAGTTGGAGATCAACCTTCCCGAGGACGGCCAGGTGTCCTCCTTCTACACCGCATCGGTCAATGCCGACGCCCCGCACCCGGCGGTCGCCCGGCTCTTCCTGGAGTTCCTGTTCTCCGATGAGGGACAGAACCTGCTGCTCGAGGGCTACGTCACCCCGACCCGCCTCGACGCCATGATCGAGGCAGGCACGGTCGACGAGGAGGCGCTGTCGCAGCTGCCCAACCAGGACGGGATCGAGGCGCCGACCCCGACCCTCGAACAGCGCACGGCCAATCAGGAGGCGCTGTCGGAGTTGTGGGCTGAGGCCATCCGATGACGATCGCGCCGTCGTCGCCGCCGGATCTCCAGGATCCGGCGGCGACGGGTGGCGCGACCTCGTCTCGCGCCTCTGTGAGGGCCGCCCTGCGATCTCCGGCGATGATCACGTCAGCACCCCTCCTACTGGTCATCACCCTGTTCTTCCTCGTCCCGATCGTGGGGATGGCGATCGTCGCCTTCACCGTCGAGGGACCCGACGGGACTGACGGCTTCGGGCTGGATCACTTCACCGGCCTGTCCTCGCGTTCGCGGGCGATCGTCAATTCGCTGCTCGTCTCTTTCGTCGGCTCGACCATCGCGGCCGTGGTCGGTGCCCTCGCCGCCTTCTGCATCGCCCAGCTGCGGCACCGGTGGCTCGACTCTGTCGTGGCCGTCTTCTCCTCGGTGCTCGCCAATGACGGGGGCGCCCCACTGGCCTTCGCCTTCATCGTCACGCTCGGCAATACCGGATTCGTCTTCGAAGCACTGGGCCTGGGGGCGATCGGCTTCTCGCTCTACAGCTGGCAAGGACTCGTCGTCATGTACCAGTACTTCCTGATCCCCACGATGATCATGGTGACCCTGCCGACCTTCGTCGGGTTGCGGCGCGAGTGGTCGGAGGCGAATACCGCGCTCGGTGGCGGACGGCTCACCTACTGGCTGCGGGTCGGGCTGCCGATCGCCAGGCCCGCGCTCTTGAGCGGATGGGTCTTGCTCTTCGGAGCAGCCTTCGCCACCTACGCATCCGCCGCCGTGCTGATCGGCAGCGGTGCCTTCCCCTTGATCCCGCTCACCATCGCCTCGGAACTGCGCTCGGGGGCGAGTTCGGCCGGTGAAGGTGCCGCGATGGCGCTGGGATTGACGATGGTATTCGTCGCGATCATCGTCCTCCTGGTCTTCAATCGCCTGCAGCGCCGAGCGGCCAGGTGGATCCGATGACGGGGGCGCGCCGGTGGCGACTCGGATGGTGGCTGCCCATCCTCGCCGTCGCCCTCTACGTCACGGTTCCGGTGATCTCCAGTATCGCCTATGCCTTCTTTCCCGGGGGTGAACTTTCCTTTGAGGTATTGTCACGGCTCACCCAGGATCCCGATCTCGGACCTGCCATCACGCGGACCTTGCTCATCACGGCTCTGACCATCGTCACCCTGATCGCGGTGCTCGTTCCTGCCGTGGTCGCAGTGCACCTGTGGGCGCCGAGACTCCGATCAGTGCTCGAGGTTCTGTGCACACTTCCGCTGGTGGTGCCGCCCATCGCCGTCGCGGCCGGAACGGTGGCACTCCTTCGGTGGGGAGCCCAGCAGGGACGCGGATCGCTTCCGAGCAGGATCAGCCAGTTCCTGCAACACCCCGAGCTTCCGCTGATCCTCGTCGGAACCTATGTCGTCCTGTGCTTGCCGTTCACCTTCCGATCCGTCGATGCGGGCCTGCGGACCATCGCCCTCAAGGAACTGGTCGAGGGTTCAGCGAGTCTCGGGTCGAGCACCGTCGGCACCATCTGGCGTGTCGTGATTCCTTGCATTCGCGGACCGGTCCTCTTCTCGGTCTTCTTCGCCACCGCGGTCTGTTTCGGCGAATTCGCGATTGCGGCGACTCTCAACCGAGAGACGGTTCCCGTCTGGTTGTTCACGGTCTCCTCGACCGATTTCCGTGCTTCGATCGCACTGGCCGTGCTGCTGAATCTGACCACGTGGGCGCTGCTGCTCATCGCTTCCTTCGCGGCAAGCCGGTACGAAGTCTTGCATCGGCGCACCCCGGACGACCCCGCCCTATCGGCCTCCACTCCCGCTCCCGTCTCCGCACAGGAAGGTTCCACTCCGCGATGACCAATCCCCCCAATGAGGTCGTCCTCGATCACGTCTCCAAGTCCTTCGGCACTACGACGGTGTTGCGCGAACTCGATCTGCACCTGCGTGCCGGTGAACTGGTGGCCGTACTCGGACCCTCGGGCTGTGGCAAGACCACGGCCCTTCGCATCCTCGCCGGTTTCGAGCGGCCCACCTCGGGCAGGGTGCTCGTCGACGGCCGCGATATTACTGATCTACCCGCCAACAAGCGGGACATCGGCATGGTGTTCCAGGCCTACAGCCTCTTCCCGCATCTGTCGGTCGCCGCGAATGTCGAGTACGGACTGCGCATCCGTGGCACCGGAGCGGCTGAACGGTCCCGGCGGGGACAGGAACTACTGGAGATGTGCGGCCTCGGCGCTCTCTCAAGCCGGTACCCTCACGAACTCTCCGGCGGCCAACAACAGCGTGTCGCCCTGGCCCGTGCCTTGGCCGTCCAGCCGAAGGTACTGCTCCTCGACGAGCCTCTCTCCGCTCTGGACGCGATCGTTCGGCGCCAGATCCGCGACGAGATCCGCAGACTGCAACAGCAGCTGGGTATCACGACCATGTTCGTCACCCACGATCAGGAAGAAGCGATGTCGATCGCCGACCGGGTGGCTGTGGTCAACCACGGATCGATCGAGCAGATCGCCGCGCCGCGCGAGATCTATCATCGGCCGCGTACACAGTTCGTCGCGAGTTTCGTCGGCACGATCAGCGAGATCGGCGTGTCACCCTCGTGTGGCAGTGGTCGTCTGGAGGTCCACCACCCGGGTCCCGGACGCGACACCCTCTACGTGAGGCCGGAGGATCTTCGGCTCCAGCCTGAGGCCACCGGTACCCATGTCGTGGTCGCGCACACCTTCATCGGCGAGCGCACGCTCGTACGCGCGTCCGGTGACGAGGATCGTCCGGACATCGTCTCCTCGGTGTCCACCGCGGAGGCGGGGTCGGTGCTCGTCGGGACACGTGTGACCCCATACCTGGCGGCGGAACCCGCTTTGCGCATCGCCTCCACGTCGTCCACGCCGGATGTGATGGCCGTATGAGGCGCCGTCTTCAGCCAGGTGCCCGGCTGCACCTCGATAGCTCGGACGGCCCGGTCCGGCTGGACGTCGCAGCGGTCGTGGTGGACTGTGACGGTCTGCTGATGGACTCCGAGTCGGTCTGGCTCCAGATGGTCGAGCAGTGGCTCGCCGAACACGGCGAATGTGACCAGGACGCCTACGATTTCCTCGGTCTTTCGGTCGATGACACCGCGCTGCGGCTGCTGGAAGCCGCGGGTTGCTCCGCCGGAGGCGACAGCATCGCCGCCGGGGAGCTCGTCGCGGCATTGTCGGCCCGGTACTCGGGGCTCCTGACAGCCGCAGTCCGGCCGATGCCGGGAGCGCGAGAGTTGATCGCCTCTCTGGCGGGCACGGTGCCGATCGCCGTCGCGAGCAATGGGAGCCGTCAGGACGTCACCCGGCTGCTCGACCAGGCCGGGATCCTGGCGATGGTCGAGACCGTCTGCACGATCGAAGATGTCGTGCGCGGCAAACCCGCACCCGATATCTACGAAGCCGCCCTGCGCCGACTCGATGTCGATCCGATGCGTGCGGTCGCTCTCGAGGACTCGCCACACGGTGCGAGCGCGGCACGTGCCGCGGGACTGACGGTCGTGGGCGTCAACCCCGATCCCACGATCGAGATCGCGGCACACCACCGTCTGGGAGCGCTGGATCAGATCAGCGTCATTGAGCCGGGACGGGTCGCCCAGGGGTGGTCGCGATGACGCGACACGAAGGTGAGGGTCTGCGACTCTACAACTGGAATCTCTGGTTCGGCGGTACGCGGATGAAGGACGGGCCGCGCCGGCAGGCAGAGATACTGCGCGAACAGCAAGCCGACATCGTCTTCCTCCAGGAATGTGTCGGCGACGCGGCGGACCGGCTGGCGACGGCGATGGGGCTGGCCCATGCGCAGCAGGGACACGACACCGCGATCCTCGCGAGTTCCCCGCTGCATCCGCTGGCGACGGATACCGAGCCCTATGCAACCGCCGCCCTGGCCGAGACACGGCTGGGTTCCCTCCTCGTGTGGTCAGTCCATCTCGACCACACCGACTACGGGCCCTATCGCGGGCCAGCCCTGCCCTCGGCGCGCGCCGAGGTGCTCGAACTGCCGGGGGAGGGGCGACGCGACGCGCAATCCCGGACGATCCTGTCCGAGACGGATCGACTTCGCGCCGAGATCGGTGACATCCCCGTCATCATCGCCGGAGACTTCAATGTGCCATCACCTGCCGACTGGAACGGCGTCCATCGGCCCCTCGTCGAGTGGCCAGCCACCGCCCGGCTGATCGAGGCTGGCTATGTCGATGCATTCCGCCATATCCATCCCGACAGTGGCGTGGCTCCCGGTCTCACGTGGTCCTATCTCGAATCACCTGCGACAGAGCCTCGTGACCGGATCGACTTCATCTATGTGTCCGGTCTGGAGGTCGTGAACGCCGATCACCATGGCTCGACCCCGCCGGGTGTCGACCCTGGGGACGGGCTCTCCCATCACGAAGGCGTTTGCCGTCTCATTCCCGACCACGCGGACAACTCATTCCCCTCGGACCATCTCGCGGTTCGAGCGACCGTCCACCCACCTCACTAGGAAAGGTCACATCTTCATGTCCAGCCTTGATACATCGCCGGGGCGGCCCCGCCCGCTCTTCGTGAAGGAGCGACGGCGTACTCTCCTGGTCCTCGTCGGTGCCCTCGCGTTCACCCTCCTGCTCAGCCTGTCACCGATGTCGTCTCCGGTCGCCGCGGCCTCGGGGTCGACGGTCAGCCTGGAGTCGTCGACCGTCGAGCCGGGTGGAGAGGTCACGGTGACCTACGAGACCGATCGCACGTCCGACAAGAACTGGGTCGCGATCTACGACGCGGGGACGCCGGAACCCGGGTCGGGTCTCGGCATGGCGTGGGTCTATGCACCGGGTGACTCCGGGACGGTCAGCATCCCGTTGCATGATCGGGGAGGACGTGACCTCCCGCCGGGTGACTACCGCGTCGAGTTCCTCTACGACGACGGATGGGAACGCCTCGGCGAACCGGCTGCGTTCACCATCGCCGAGGCATCGGGGTCGAGCCTGACGCTGGAGTCAGCCGATATCGAGCAGGGACAGACGATGCGCGTCGACTACACGACCGATGTGCCTCATGCGACCAATTGGATCGGCATTTACCGCGAGAGCGATGGTGCTCCAGGAGACCAGGCCTCGACATTGTGGGCCTACGCGCCGGAGGCTGCCGGAACCGTGGAGTTCTCCACCGATGGTCTGGCCGCCGGTGCGTACCGCGTGTATCTGCTTGCCCAGGACGGTTACGAGATCCTGGCAGGACCGCACGATCTCCGGGTCACGTCGAAGCCGGGCGTCGTCGACCCGATCGACCCGGTCACCACCGGCCCGGAGACCGATGGCATCATCTATCGGCAGTCCTTCGACGGGGCCGGGTCCACGTCACCCGAGGGATGGGAGGCCGAAGGCTGGGTCTTCAGCACGCGGGACTCCTGGAGTTCGAGTATCGACCGCATGCGCCATCGCTTCGGGCGCGCCCAGGGAACGATCGCCGTTGCCGATCCCGCCCAGGGTCTCGGTTCGGCGACCGCCACCCTTACGAGTGAACCGATCACCGTCGAGGGCGAGCGCGAGCTGCGCCTGACCTTCGACAGCCACTACCGGGGCACCGGTCAGCACAGTGGTGTCGTCGCCGTCAGCTTCGACGATGGAGAATCCTCCGAGTTCCTGCGTCTGGACAGCGAAACCGTCGAGTCGGGCTACGACGGCATGCAGCTCAATGCTCAGCAGAATGCGACCTTCGCCGTGCCCGATGGTGCGGCCACCGCGCGTCTGACGTGGACCTTCACCGGCGAGGAGACGGACTCCTACTGGGGAATCGACTCGATCGCCCTACAGCGGGTGGCGCTGCCTGTGAAGGGTGAGCCGACCAGCGCCTGGGTGGTCTCGGATATCCAGGGACATCCCCAGGACCTGGCCCACGGGCTGCGAGATTTCCGTGAACTCTCACCCGATGCCGATGGTCTGCTCATGGTCGGCGATATCGTCCACAGCGGAACTGAAGCGGAGTGGGACGAGATCTACGATGTCATGGGCGGCGCGAGCGATATCCTGCCGCGTCAGACGATCGCGGCGATCGGCAACCATGAGCGGTATGCGGCCGGCGGGTTCGAGGCGAACCGTCAGCGATTCCTGGACTTCGCCGAGCGGGACCGCGTCTGGGACGAGTATGTCCTCCAGGGGTCCGGTGGTGATGTTCCGGTCATCGTGCTCGGCCAGGATGCGGCAGGTCCGACGGATGTGCCGATGAATGAGGAGCAGGTGCGGTTCCTGTCCGAGCGGCTGGCGCACTGGACGGCCCAGGACAAGCAGGTCGTGGTCATGAGCCACTTCCCGCTCGGTAACACGGTCTCCGCCTCCTGGATCCCGTGGTACAGCAACCACCATCAGCACAATGACCGTCTGACGACGATGCTGGCGAATTACCCGAATGCCATCGTGCTCAGTGGTCACACCCACTATCCGGCGGAGCTGGGTGATTGGGCGGTGCAGCGCCGCGTCGATGGGGGACATCCGGATGGATTCTGGGCAGTGAACACTCTGACGATGCAAGTGGAGTGGGACGCGCGTGGGGAGGACACGCGGGGCATCACGGAGGTCGTTACGCGCGATGTCAACAGGGGTCTGGTGCTGGACGCCTATGAGGACCGGGTGGTCATCACCGCGCACGATTTCGCGAGTGATCAGCAACTGCGGCAGGTGACCATCACGAATCCGCTGGTGCCCTTCGCGGCGGAGGCGCCCGAGCCCGTCGAGCCCACACCGGAGCCCACACCGGAGCCGACGCCGGGACCCGGATCCGATGGTGATTCGGACGGTAAGGACGACACTGCGACTAAGGGCCCGGATGCCTCGGGGGATCCGCAAGGAGGACTCCTGCCGTCGACGGGTGCGAGCATCGCACTCGTGGCGCTCCTGGTCGCGCTCACATCACTCGCCGCCGGAATGTGGATGGTGCGTAACCGGAGGAACGCGACGTTCACTGAGTAGGAAGGATCGTCCCGTCGCTGTCTGCGGTATCAGGCAGCGGCGGGACGATCTCGTGGTCGCTGGCGGGGACGAAGCCAGGCACGACGGCATCCCCGATGTGGTCCTAGAAGCAAGCGCTGGGGCGGCTGTCCCAGAAAACGGGACCCCTTAGGTCAGCCTGAACTTACTTAGGCTAGCTTTGGTTTCACTGGCGACTACCGCGGTGCCTTCGTGGCGTCGTGACTACCAAGGAGAGGCGTCTGTCGTGGAAACCCCCGTTTCACGCACACGGAGCAAGTCCCCACTGCTCGTGCTGTTGACTTCAGTGCTCATCGTCCTGAGCGGGCTCGCATTGCCGAGCGCCGCTCAGGCAGCCCCCACGCAAGGCACCGTCGAGGGCGCGACCCTCGACTGGGGTGTCAGGGATTCGTTCCGTAATTACATCAATATGCCCTTCGTGCACGGCGACGTTCAGACGCTCGGTTCGACTACCCAGACGAATCCCAAGCGCGGGCCCTTCACCTGGACCGGCGGAAGCGGAGCTGCGGCAACGGACGGCAGCACGGCGGATGTCAGCTTCGGTGCCGGCAACGGCGTCCACTTCCTCGGCCACGACCTCGGTGGCGACGGCAAGTACGCGTTGGACATGCGGTTCACCAACCCTCGCATCGTCGTCACCTCCGGGACGACCGCGGAACTCTACCTGGATGTCCGCAGCCGCAAGTTCGAGGGAACGACCAATGTCAGCGATGAGTTCTTCGAGCAGAACAATGTGCACTTCGCCGACGTGACGTTGCCTTCTCCGACTCAGAACGGGTCGACCTTGACCTGGACCAACGCTTCGACCGTGCTCACCGAGGAGGGGAAGGTCGCTTTCGGCGGGTTCTACACAGCACCGGTTGAGAACCTCGATCCGCTGACCTTCAGCCTTCCGGTCACCGCGGCGCCCGATCCCGAGACCACCACCACGTCGCTCTCCGTCGCTCCCGAAGGTGATGTCGAGGAGGGCACAGAGGTGACCCTCACGGCCACGGTCGCGCCGGCCGCCGCCGGAACCGTCGCGTTCCGCAACGGAGACAACGCGCTCGGCGAGCCGGTCGCCGTCGCCAATGGCACCGCCACGCTGAAGACCAGCGACCTTCCGGTCGGCGACCACAGCATCACCGCCGTCTTCACCCCGGCGGATGCCACCACCCATCTCGGCTCCACGTCGGACCCGGTGACGGTGTCGGTCACCGAGACCCCCGACCCCGACCCCGTGTGGGAGCCCAAGATCGAGGTCTTCCGCGAGGACGGCACGACTCCGGTAGGCGACACCGAGCTGTCCGAGGGCGACAAGGTCGTCGTCAAGGGCTCCGGCTTCGATCCTGAAGGCAATATCGCCCAGCCCGGCGGCAGGCCGCCGATCCCTGCCGGTTCACCGGCCGGCAGCTACGTGGTCTTCGGCCACTTCGCCGAGAACTGGCAGCCCTCCGGCGGCAATGGTGAGCGCAATGTCGGCTCGCAGCGCTGGGTCCTCAGCGAGGACGCGCTGAACCAGGTTCCGTCGAACTTCCAGGGAGCGATCCGCGGCCAGTGGGTCGAACTGTCCGAGGAGGGCGAGTTCACCTGGGAGGCCACGCTCGAGGAGCCGCAGAAGCTCGCCGAGGGCGGTCACTACGGCATCTTCACCTACGGTGCCGGCGGCGTGAAGAATGCCGATCAGGAACTCGAGGTCCCCCTGAACTACAAGGCTGCCGGTTCTGAGCCGGAGCCGGTCTGGGAGCCGAAGATCGAGGTCTTCGCCGAGGACGGAGTGACGCCGATCGGCGATGCCGACCTCGAGAAGGGAGACAAGCTGGTCGTGCGCGGCAGCGGCTTCGATCCCGAGGCCAATGTCGGCGGTCGCGGCGTGCCGATCCCGAACACCCTCCCTCAGGGCACCTACGTGACCTTCGGCCACTTCGCGGAGAACTGGAAGCCGTCGGCCGAGGTCGCCTCCAGCCAGCGCAAGATCGGCTCGCAGGGCTGGGTCCTGACCAAGGACACGCTCGACCAGATCCCGCCGAACTTCAAGGCGACCGTCGAACGTCAGTGGGTGCCGCTGTCGGATGAGGGCACCTTCACCTGGAATGTGACCCTCGAGTCTCCCGAGGCGCTGGTCCAGGATGGCCGTTTCGGCATCTACACCTATCCCGGCGGCGGCGTGAAGAACGCCGACCAGGAGCTGGCCGCGCTGCTCGGCGACTACACGGCATCCCCCGATGTCACCAAGCAGCCGTCTGCCAAGACGATCAACGAGGGTGAGAGTGTCTCGTTCGAGGTCACGGGCAAGGGTGTCCCCGCTCCGTCGGTGCAGTGGCAGTCCAAGTCGGGCAATGCAGACTGGGCTGACATCCAGGGTGCGACGGCGACCAAGCTCGACCTCGCCAATGTGTCGGCGGACAAGGACGGCACTCAGTACCGCGCCGTCTTCACGAATGAGCACGGCAAGGCCGAGTCCGCTGCCGCGACTCTGACGGTCGAGGCCGCTCCGGTGCAGCCCTCGGACCCGACGATCGAGATCGAGAAGAATGGCTCGCCGGTCAAGCAGGTCAAGCCGGGCGACACGATCGACATCGAGATCTCCGATCTGAAGCCGCAGGAGAAGGTCTTCGTCGAGGCGCACTCCGATCCGATCGCGATCGGCAGCCCGGTGGCGAACGCCGGGGGCGTCGCCACCGCCAGCTGGACGGTTCCGGCCAGCTTCCCGGTCGGTGCGCACAATATCGTCGTCTTCGCGGCGAACGGTGACGCCAAGGGCGCCGAGCTCGGACGCCTGCCGTTCGCGGTCGCTGCCGCTGAGCCGATCGGCGAGTGCCGACAGGTCACCAGCGAGTCGCTGACGTGGGGTGTGAAGCAGTCCTTCCGCAACTATGTCGGCGGACCGATCGCGCACGGCAACATCTCGGTGCTCGGTCGCACGACGCAGCCCGACGGCGGTGCGTTCGTCTGGACCAAGGGAGCCGGCAAGTCGGCGCTCGACGGCAGCGCCGTCGACGTCGCCTACGGCACCGGTAACGGCGCCCGCTTCACCGGTCACCAGATGGGTAGCGATTACGCGCTCGACCTGCAGTTCACCAATCCGCGCGTGGTCGTCACCTCGGCCACCACGGCTCGACTGCACGTCGACGTCGCAGGTCGCGACTTCAAGGACATGACCAGCGTCGGCGAGCGCTTCGAGACGAAGGACGTGCACTTCGCCGATCTGGCGCTGAGCGCTCCGGCCACGTCCGGCGCCAAGCGCACATGGACCAACGCCGCGGCCACGCTGACGGCCGATGGTGAGCGGGCCTTCGGTGGCTTCTACGAGGCCGGCACTGAGCTCGATCCGGTGTCCTTCGACGTGACGACTGGCGCTCAGATCGACTGCGACGACGCCCAGGGTCCTGGCGGCGGCTCGGGGGAGACCCCGGTCGACGGCGGTCCCGGCGGCGGCGATAACAACGGCAACGGCGGCGGCAACACGCCCGGCACCGGCACCGGCGGTGACGCCGGCGACCAGTGTGTCGCTCGTGAGGTCACCGGCGGCAGCCTCGAGTGGGGACTGAAGGCCAGCTTCCGCGAGTACGTCGGCGGACGCATCGCCAAGGGCCAGTTCTCCGGCGGCAGCTTCTCGGTTACCGGCGGCGCCGTGAACCCGAACGCGGACGGCATCGGCAAGGTGAACTACTCCGGCGCCATCACGGCCACCGGTCACGGCGGACTGCTCAACTTCAAGCTGAGCAATCCCACCGTGCAGATCACCGGCCCCGGCTCAGGCGTGCTCCATGCCCACGTCAGCTCGACCAACACCAAGGGCGAGACCGTGGTCAACGGCGAGGTCGCCTTCGCGAACCTCTCGTTCAGCGGTGGGGCGGTCAACGGGGACACCATCAGCGTCTCCGGTGCCTCCGCGACGTTGACGGGCGCGGGCGCTACGGCCTTCGCCGGGTTCTACGATGCCGGGACCGCGCTCGACGCGGTCTCCTTCACCGCCAATCTCGGCGGCGAGGTTCCGTGTGACGGCAGCACCGATCCGGGTCAGCTCCCGAAGACCGGAGCCGAGGCCAATGCCGGCCTGCTGGCGCTGGGCGCCTTCGCGATGCTCGCCGGTGCGGCGATCCTCGGCCGTCGTCGGCAGCTGTTGAAGCAGGGCTGCTGATCCAGCCCGGCACAGGGTCCGTCCCGCCGCCCGGCGGGACGGACCCTGTCTTTTCGACGAAAGGACAGTGGACATGAAGACAGCGGACATGAAGTACGGGGCCGCGGCCCGTGCCGCGCTCGCCGCGACGATCGGTGTCGCCGGCCTCGTGGCCCTTCCCGTGGCCGCGTCGGCGGAGCCGACCGATACCGCCGACACCTGCGAGGTGACCGGCGGCTCGCTCAGCTGGGGCATCAAGGAGAGCTTCCGCGCCTATATCTCCGGCACCATCGCCAACGGCAGCTGGGAGACCAGCGACGGCGCCACCTACGAGACGCCGTCCTTCGGCTGGACGCCCGCGACTGGGACGGTCGACAGCCAGACCGGCGCCGGCCAGGTGTCCTTCACCGGAACGGTCCATTTCACCGGACATGACGGCATCCTCGATATGACCCTCGCCAACCCCACCGTCCAGTTCGGCGAGGACGGCAACGCGACGCTCTTGCTCGACACCCGCGGCACGGACACGTCCGGTGAGGTCGCGGTCGATGTCACGCAGGAGCCCATCGCCGAGCTCGGCGCCCTCGGCCCCATCGAGGTGGAGAGTGGCGCGGCGACCTTCGCCGACGTGCCGGTCGCGCTCTCCGAGCAGGGTGCGCCCGCATTCGCGGACTTCTACGCACCCGGCGAGGCGCTCGACCCGCTGACGGTGTCCTTCGAGTTCGCCTGCGCCGAGCCGGAGCCCGAGCCGACGGAAGAGGCCGCCGACGAGGCCGATGCCGACGCGACGGCGGCGGAGTCCGACGACTCGTCCGGCACGCCGTGGCTTCCGATCGGCATCGGTGCCGCGGTCGTCGTCGTGGCCGCCGGCACCGGGACCGCGCTCTATCTGCGTCGCCGAGGCAACGCGGCCGAGTAGCGGATTAGGCCGCTCCGTCCGGGGAAGAATCGATGTCGATGTCGATGCGGTGCGGCGGCCATAGCGACCGCAACGCATCATCAGTCCGGCCTCCGCCGAGCGCGGTCCGAGCGACTGATGCGCGAGTCAGTGATGCGGGTGCGCCGACGCGGGGGCGCCAGCGCCGTGCTCGCGCAGCAGCGCGCGGGTCACCACGGTGCCGATCGCGGCCACGGCGGCGATGACGATCAACACCACCGTGTAGGCATGGTCGAAGGCCGCGCGGGCGTGGTCGACGAGTTCCTGATCGCCATGCGCATAGAGCAGGGTGGCGGCGAGGCTGTCCCCCGCCTCAGGCGGCGTGCCCGCCGGGAGGCTCAGGGTGGCGGTGTAGATCAGCGCGACGAGGCTGCCGATGAAGGCGACCGCGGTCAGATTGCCGAACTCATAGGACACCTCCTCGACCGAAGAGGCCATTCCCGCGCGGTGCGCCGGGGCATTGCCGACGATCGCCGTCGAGGCCACGCCCATCACGGAGCCCAACCCGAGCCCGAGGACGACCAATGCCGCCACGAAGGCGGGTAGCGCCCGGTCGAAGGTCAGCACGGCGAGCACCAGGCCGATCGTGGTGACGGCGAGTCCGCCGGCGATCAGCAGCCGCAGACCGACTCGGTGCAGGAACCCGCCCGCGAGGAGGGCCGTCGGTGCCGACCCCAGGGCCACAGCGGTGACGAGCAGTCCCGACTGTAGGGGACTGAAACCCTCCACGAGCTGGAAACGCTGGGTGGTCACGAGTTGAAGACCGCCGAGGACGAACATCGTGAGGGCAGCCGCCAGGACTCCCGCCGAGAACGCCTTGTTGCGGAAGATGGTGAAGTCCAACAGCGGATAGGTGAGTCGGAGCTGACGGCGGACGAATGTGGCGAGGGAAACGATGGCGACGGCCGCAGCGATCGCGACAGTGGTCCAAGACGGCGGCAGGCTGGCGAATTCCTTGATCGTGATGACGACGGACACCAGTCCGGCCATCGCGAGCAGCGAGGACATCAGGTCCCATTGCTGGTCTCCGTCGACACGATCGGGAGGGGCGATCAGGAACGTGCCGATGAGGGCGATGACCACCACCGGCACGTTGATGAGGAAAACCGACCCCCACCAGAAGACCTCCAACAGAGCGCCACCGAGGATCGGACCCAAGGCAGCGCCGACGACCGCGACGGAGCCCCAGACGGCGATCGCGAGATTGCGCTCGCGGACATCCTCGAAAGTCACGCGGATCAACGCGAGCGTGGCCGGCATCATCGAGGCGGCGCCGACGGCGAGGAGTGCCCGGGCGCTGATGAGCGTGCCGGTTCCGGGCGCATAGGCCGCGACCAGTGAGGCCAGGCCGAAGATCACGAGGCCGATGCGGAACATCAGCACGTGTCCGAGCCGGTCGCCGAGGGTCCCGGCGCCGAGCAGCAGACCGGCCATCACGACCGGATAGGCGTTCATGATCCACAGCGCCTGCGAGGTGCTCGCACCGAGCTCCTCGATCAGGGTCGGCAGCGCCGTGTAGAGGACGGTGTTGTCGAGGGCGATGAGCAGGAGGGCGCTGCTGACGACCGCCAGCAGCGACCAGCGACGTGCCGGGGAGATCATGGGCGGTCCTTTCGGTCAGCAGCGTTCAAACTGTACCGGATGGACGGTATAGTTCGGGTGTCGAGTGCGTCACCAGGAGGTCATCATGCGCGTCAGCAAGCGCGAGCACATCCTCGACACGGGTCTTGTCCTCATCGAGCGCGAGGGGCTCGCGGGTCTGACCTTCGAGGCGCTGGCCGCCGAGTCGGGTGTCACCAAAGGAGGGCTGCTCTACCACTTCCCGTCCCGGGAGGACCTGATCGAGGCGATCCACCGGCATGTGGCAGAGCGGTGGAGTGCTGCCGTCGGCGCGGCCGCGGGGGATCGTGAGGCGGCGCAGCTCGACGACCGCGAACGGGTGGAGGCGTACCTGCGATCGACCACCGAGGCGACACGTGCGGAGCTGCTGCTGATGCTCGAAGCGGCCGACAACCGGTCGCTGCACCGAATCTGGCAGGACGTGCTCGACCGGTGGGCGCCCTCGGCCGCGAGCAGCGCGGACGATGCCAGCGTGCGCCGGCTCATCGTTCAGCTGGCCGCCGACGGTCTCTGGCTGCATGCCGCCACTGGCGGCGAGCCGCTCTCAGCGGAGCTCCGTGCCCGAGTCGACCGTGAACTGACCTCACTGCTCGATCAGTGAGAGCTCCGTGGGTCGCGGCCCGCTCGCCGGGTGGCATCCGGTCTCTCGCCGAGCACCCGGTGGTAGTGACGGGTGAAGTGCGCCTGATCGGCATAGCCGAGGTCGGCGGCCAGCCCGGCGAGATCGATATCGGGCTCACGGAACAACCGCGTGGCCGCCTCCTGGAGTCCCCAGCAGTCCAGGAGCCACTTGGGGGAGACGCCCAGGCCCCGCGAGACGAGACGTTCGAGGGTGCGGGTCGAGAGCTCGAATCGCTCCGCGAGCTCGGTGTCCGGGTGAGAGTGGAGTCGTCCTCGGCCTCCGCGCAGACGGCGTTCAGCAGTCGTCCGGTACGCGTCACGCGACCGGCCGCGGGCTCCAGCCACATATGCAGTGCGGCCCCCAGGGTCTCGAGATCGCCCGGTTCCGGCAGGTCGGCAGGCGTCGCGGCCTGGGCCGCAGAGCAGTGAGAGCTCAGCGGCGGACGGCGACGAGGTCGCGGATCGTACGACCCTTCGCGATGCCCTTCGCCTCGAACTTGGTCACCGGCCGCCCACCGAATCGCTCGGACCAGTCGCCGGAGAAGTCGAAGACCTCGGTGCGCGACAGCACCTCGCGCATCTGCTCGGCGTAGTCCTCCCAGTCCGTCGCAAGGCGCCAAGCACCGCCGGGGCGCAGAACCCGTGCGGCGAGGGGCACGAACTCGTCGGTCACCAGCCGGCGCTTGTGGTGACGCTTCTTGTGCCACGGGTCGGGGAACCAGACGCGCAGCTCCTGCAAGGAGGCCTCGGGCAGCATCGTGGCGAGTGCCTGGGCTGCGTCGACGACAGCGAGCCGCACATTGGTGACCCCCTCGTGGCGCATCGTCACGAGGGTCTGGGCCACGCCGGGCACATAGACCTCGAGTCCGAGGAAGTCCGTTCCGGGGTTCTGCGCCGCGGCATGGACGAGCGCCTCGCCGCGGCCGCTGCCGATCTCCATGACGAGTGGCGCCTCGCGCCCGAAGGCCGCGACCGGATCGAGACGATGCGCTGTGTCGACCGATGTGCTCGACACGGCCCGGGGGATCTCGAGGACGTAGGCCTCCGCGAGGTCGTCCCACGCGTCCTGCTGACGTTCGGTCAGCCGTCCGCCGCGGCGGATGAAGGAGACGATCTCGCGATGGTACAGCGGGTCGACGGTCTCCTCACTCACCCGGACACTCTACGAGGCGCTTCCACAGTGGTGGTGATCCGGTTGCGGCGTTCCACTACAATGAGAGGACTAGAGCACATCACACGACCCGGAGGAACCGATGCGCAGTAGCAACCCCGTCTTCGCTCGAAGCGAGGAGTTCAACCGGGCCACGACGCCGTATTCGGATCCGTCCCAGTGGACGATCGACCTGAATGGCGACGCCGGCTCGGCCACCCCGCAGGCACCTGCCCGGACCGACCGGATGACCGTCGACTCCGTGGTCGAGAAGACCGGCATCACGCTCGGTCTCGTCGCGCTCGCTGCGGCCGTCACCTGGTTCCTGACGCCTTCGCTGGATACCCCTGGCGCGCTGGGCGTAACGATGACCCTCGCGATGGGCGGCGCGATCGTCGGCTTCGTGCTGGCGATGGTCAACTCCTTCAAGAAGGTCATCAGCCCCGCTCTGGTGCTGGCCTACGCGGCGGTCGAGGGTGTGTTCGTCGGCGGTTTCTCCAAGGCGATCGCGGGCATGTTCGCCGAGGGCAGCCCGGGCATCGTGTTCCAGGCAGTGCTCGCCACGATCATCGCCTTCGCGGCCACGCTGGGCGCCTACAAGTTCTTCAACATCCAGGTCACCGAGAAGTTCCGCAAGGTCGTGACGATCTCGGTGTTCGCCTTCGTGGGCGTCATCATCGTCAACTTCATCCTCAGCTTCACGCCGCTGGTGAACGAGGGCGGTCTGCGCGGCTTCGGCATGCTCGGCCTGCTCGTCTCGGCCGTCGCTGTGGTCCTGGCCGTGTTCATGCTGATCCTCGACTTCGACTACGTCGAGAAGGGTGTGGCCGCCGGTCTGCCGCAGCGTGAGTCCTGGCGCGCGGCCTTCGGCCTGACGGTGACGCTGATCTGGCTCTACATCGAGATCCTGCGTATCCTCGCGATCTTCGCCAATAACGACTGATCTGGCGCTGAAGGGCCGGTACTCCAGGTGGAGTGCCGGCCCTTTCGTCTGTCCATCGGACGTGTATCGCCTCGCGTGTGGCGGTAGACCATCGACCTCACCAAGGGCAGGTCCGGATAACGTTGTTGGCCTACCGCCGCCGGCCTCGGAGGGCTCGTGTCCTGGCGCGAGTCATCGACGGCGGCGAAGCACGCGGGCGAGGCGGCCGTCGCGGACGACCTGGGTGCCGCCGAGCTTGCTCGCCTCGGTAGCCGCCTGGGCGACGCTCATATAGTCCCGAGGCGCCCCGGTGTACTTCTCGGAGCGTCGCTCGCGCCAGGAGGCGGCGGCACCCGCGTTGAGGAACGAGACCATCGTGGCGTAGCCGACATCCGAAGGATGGAAGCGATCCTCGCCGAAGAGGATGTCTCCCTTCGAGACGAAGAGCGGACCGAGCAGATCCGCGAGCGTGACGGCCCGGCCGCCTTCCGCGAGCGTGGCGATCAGCTGGGCTCGTGCCATCTTGCGGCTCAGGATCCGTGCGGCGACCCGCAGCGGCTGCGGCAGTTGTTTGATGGTGCCGAGGTCCGGGCAGGTGCCCACGACGACTTCGGCGCCCAAGGACCGCAGCTCGGCGATGGCCGCTGCCAGCAGTCGTCCCGCGCGTCGTGGCGGAACCTGGTGGGTGACGTCATTGGCGCCGATGACGATGATGGCGAGGTCGGGCAGGTGGGAGCGGCCTTCGGCGATCTGCTCGCGCAGGTGCGAAGAGCGTGCCCCCACCTTGGCGACCGTGGCGATGTCGACCGGGGCGTCGATGAGATGCGACAGACCGAGTCCGATGAGAGCCGCGGGTGTCTGATCGGCGCGTTTCATGCCGTATCCGACCGCGGCGGAGTCGCCCATGAGCAGGACGCGGAGCGGCTTGCCGGGGAGGTCGACTCCGTACACGCCGTCGGAGAGCGGGGGTACTTCGTCGGTGGTGCCGATGCGCTTGCGGGCGAGGAGTACCTCGCCGATGAGGAGCCCGTACAGACCCGACAGGGCGACGAGGGCGCCGGCGGCGGCTTTCGTCGTCTTGTCCGGAAGGGCCATGGCTCCATCCTAGGGATGGGCTACGACGCCGATGGCGAGGCCGCTGGACCGTGGAAGATCGGTGTCCTCGCCTACCATGGCGGTGTGAGTGAATTCGTACCCAACCTGCGCGATATCGGCGGGATGGTGGCCGCGGACGGCGTATTGCGCACCGGTCGGCTGCTGCGCAGCGCCCTGCCCCAGGCCGATGATCGGGTCCCCGAGGGTGTCACCTGGCCGCCCCGTGTGGTGCTCGACCTCCGATCGGCAGGTGAAGTCGAGCCTCAGCACCCGCTCGCTCACACAGGAGCCCGCGTGCTGTCGTTCCCGCTGTTGAGCGCGCTGCGTCCGGGGGTGACCCCGCCGGGGAGCCTCGCCGAGCTCTACCTGCTGATGCTCCGGACCTCGGCACCGTATCTGGTCGAGGTGATCGACGAGATCGCCTCGGCGGAGGGCCCGACGCTCGTTCACTGCGCCGCGGGCAAGGACCGCACTGGCGTCTCCGTGGCACTGGCGCTCTCCCTCCTCGGCGTGCGGCGCGACGACATCGTCGAGGACTATCTGGTCACGGCGCAGCACGAGGACGAGATCGAGGCGCGCTTCCGGAGGGTCCTCGGCCCGCGTCGTGCGGAGATCCCGGCCGCGTACTTCGCCACGCCCGTCGAGGCGATCGCTGCCGTCCTCGACTCCTGGGAGTCGCACGACGACGGCGTCCACGGATGGTTCCGGGCCGCCGGGGGCGATGTGAGCGCGGTGGACCGCCTGCGTGAACGGCTCGTCGGATGATCGGCGACCACACGATCCCGGCCCGCGAGGTCCCGCTCGGTGGCCTGCGTCAGCTGACGGTGCACCGCACGCTTCCGAGCCGAGCGCTGCCCACGATCGGCGCCTGGTGCTTCGTCGACCATTTCGGCCCCACCGATGAGGCCATGACGGTGCTGCCGCATCCGCACACCGGTCTGCAGACGGTCACCTGGCCGATGAGCGGTGAGATCCGCCACCGTGACAGCCTGGGCAGCGATGTCGTCCTTAAGCCCGGCGAGCTCAATCTCATGACCTCGGGGGACGGCGTGTCTCACTCGGAGTTCTCGGTTGACGCCGCGGAGCCGATGCACGGTATCCAGCTGTGGGTGGCGCTTCCCGATGCCGACCGCCGAGGGCGCGCCGGGTTCGAGCATCACGCCGATCTACCCCGCGTCGAGGGCGACGGCTGGCGGGCGACGGTGCTGGTGGGCGAGTTCGGCGGTGGTCGTTCGGCGGCCACGGTGTTCTCACCGCTGATGGGTGCGGAGGTGCGCCTCGAGGCCGGCACCCACGTTCTGCCGCTGAATCCGGCCTTCGAGCACGGTTTGCTCGCGGTCGACTCCCCGCTGATCATCGAGGGCGAGCAGGTCGAGCATCGGCTGCTGCGCTACCTCGCGCCCGGACGCGACCAGGTCGAGGTCTCCATCGAGGGCGCAGCGACGGTGATGCTGCTCGGTGGTGAGCCCTTCGACGAGGAGCTCGTCATGTGGTGGAACTTCATCGGTCGTACCCACGAGGACATCGTCCGGGCACGCGAGGACTGGCAGGCGCAGGCCGCGCGTTTCGGACAGGTCGACGGCCATGACGGGCAGATCATCCCGGCGCCGCCCATGCCGGATCTGCGGTTGAGGCCGCGCAAGCGCCAGCTTCGCTGAGGGCCCCTCGACGCGGCCGACCCCTTCCGCTCCTGCAGCGGTTCGGATACTGTCAGTATCCGAATCACTTGGAGGCTCCATGACCTACTTCACCGGGCGGGTCGCCGTCGTCACGGGTGCTGGCTCGGGGATCGGCAGGGCACTGGCCGTCGAGCTTGCGAGACGCGGCGCGCGGGTCGCGATGAGCGATATCGACACGGCAGGGCTCGCCGAGACCGCTGACCTGGCGTCGAGATGCGGTGCCGACCTGCGCAGCGATCATCTGGATGTGACGGAGCGCGATGCCGTTCTCGCCTATGCGGCGTCGGTGGCCGAGGAGTTCGGCGCCGTGAACATCGTCATCAACAACGCGGGCATCGCCTTCACCGGGGACATCGAGGAGATGGAGTTCAAGGACCTCGAGCGGGTCACGGATGTGGACTACTGGGGCGTCGTCAACGGCACGAAGGCCTTCTTGCCGCATCTGATCGCCTCCGGTGACGGACACGTCGTCAACCTGTCGAGTGTCTTCGGTCTCATCTCCGTGCCCAGCCAGGGTGCCTACAATGCGGCGAAGTTCGCCACCCGCGGATTCACCGAGGCCTTGCGGATGGAGATGATCGCCAAGCGCCGCCCGGTCTCGGTCACGTGCGTGCACCCCGGCGGCATCAAGACGAATATCGCCCGGAGCGCGGGGCAGAGTGCCGGTCGCGATCACGATGCGCTGGCATCGTCCTTCGACCGCATCGCGCGCACCAGTCCGGAGAAGGCAGCCCGGATCATCCTCACCGGCGTCCAGAAGCGCAAGGCGCGTGTACTGATCGGCGCCGATGCTGTGGCGATCGACGCGCTGGCTCGCATCGCCGGACCTGCCTACCAACGGCTCGTGGCAGCCATCGGCACGCGGAACGGCCTGTGATGGTCCGCAACGCGTGGTCGCAGACCTTCGAACATCCCTCCGGGCGCCTGCCGATCGCCGGCGATGCTCGGCATCTGCGCGACGGCACGCCATTGCGCAATGTCATGCGCCTGGCGCCGAAGTTCGGTGAAATCTTCGAGATCAAGGTATTCGGGCAGAAGTTCGTCTTCGTGCAGAGCGCCGAGCTGGCCGCCGAGCTGTGTGATGAGAAGCGATTCCACAAGGCCCTGTCGCCCGCACTGGCGGCTTTGCGCGAGTTCGTGGGCGATGCGCTCTTCACCGCCTATGACGGAGAGGAGAACTGGCAGCGGGCGCACGACATCCTGATGCCGGCCTTCTCGCGCGATTCCATGCGGGGCTATCACGCGACGATGCTCGAGACCGCCGCCGAGATGTTCGCGGTGTGGGATCGCCTCGACGAGCCGGTCGATGTCACGGCGGACATGACCAAGCTGACGATGGAGACGATCAGCCGCTGCGCCTTCAGCCGTGACTTCGGGTCCTTCACCTCCCGAGAGGTGCATCCCTTCGTGCCGGCCATGGTGGCGGCGCTGACGACCGGCATGCGCAAGGCCTCCCTCGACACGATCCCGGGCGGCAAACGCATCGCCCGCAGGATCGATGAGGAGAATGCCGATCACATGGCCTATGTCGATGAGCTCGTCGACGGGCTCATCCGCGATCGTCGCGACGGGGGAGAGGAGCGCGGCGATCTGCTCGACCTCATGCTGCAGACCGAGCATCCGGAGTCGGGGGAGCGGCTCTCGGATCTCAACATCCGCCATCAGATCCTGACCTTCCTCGTGGCCGGGCATGAGACCACGTCAGGTGCCCTGAGCTTCGTGCTGTACTACCTGTCGCGGAACCCGTCCGCGCTGGCCGCCGCGCACGCCGAGACCGACGCGATCCTGGGTGACGAACGTGATGCGGAGCCGACCTTCGAACAGGTCCCCAAGTTCCGCCATCTGCGTCGCGTGCTCGACGAGGCGCTACGGCTCTGGCCGACGGCACCGGCCTTCGCGCGCAGTCCGCGCGAGGAGACCATGCTGGCTGGCAAGTACCGGATGCGGCCCGATGACTGGGCGCTCGTCATCCTGCCCTTGACGCATCGGGATCCCGCCGTCTGGGGTGAGGACGCGGAGGAGTTCAACCCCGATCGGTTCCTTCCCGAGAACAGCCGTGGGCGCGCCAAGAACATCTACAAGCCTTTCGGCACCGGAGAACGGGCATGCATCGGACGGCAGTTCGCCCTGCACGAGGCGATTCTGGTGCTGGCCCGGATCCTGCACCGCTATGAGATCATCGGCGATCCCCACTATGAGTTGAAGATCGAGGAACGGCTCACCATCGTGCCGCGGTGCTTCCGCCTCGAGTTCGCCCCTCGCACGCCCTCGGTCGCACATCCCGTGCGAAGTGCCGGGATCCGCGTTAGAAATGAAAGGGATGAGCACTCCGCTTGAGGACTACGCGCTGTTGTCCAACCTGACGACTGGCCCCCTTGTCTCCCGGGACGGCAGCATCGACTGGCTGTGTCTTCCCCGTTTCGACTCTCCAGCGGTCTTCACCGCACTGCTCGGTGACGCGGACGACGGCAGATGGAAGCTGTCGGCCGTAGACGGTGAAGTCGTCGAGTGGAGATATCTGCCCCAGACCTTCGTGCTGGAGACAACCTGGCGTACCCCGACCGGGACGGTGCGGGTGACGGACTTCCTGCTGCCGAGCACGTCGCGCGGCGATCTGGTACGTCGTGTCGAGTGTCTCGACGGGACGGCGCGGCTCGTGCACGATCTCCGATTGCGGTTCGACTACGCCCGCGCCACGCCCTGGGTCCGGCGGATCGACGGACACGACGACGCGCAAGCCCTGCTGGCGATGGCCGGGCCCGACGGGATTCTGATCACCGGGCCGCCGTTGACATGGGCCGACGAGACGGGCGCCGACGGAGCCGACGAGACGGCCGGCCGACGCGCCCCACGCTTGACAGGGAGCTTCGATCTCACCGCGGGTGAGCGACTGGATTGGGATCTCAGCTGGTTTCCCGCCTATCAGGAACCGCCCGAACCGCCCGATGCGGACCGCGCACTGGCCGAGACCGTCGAGTTCTGGACGCAATGGGTATCGCAGTGCGAAGTGCGCACCGAACACCGGCCGCTGGTGTGGCGATCGCTCCTCGTCCTGCGGGCACTCACCCACCTGGACACGGGTGGGATCGTCGCCGCTCCCACCGCCTCGCTGCCCGAGAGCTTCGGGGGTGCCCGCAACTGGGACTATCGCTATGTCTGGCTCAGGGACGCTGCGTTCACCATCGAGGTCGCCGTCGCCCACGGCCTGACCAGCGGAGCGAAACTCTGGCGCGATTGGCTGTTGCGCGCCGTTGCCGGCGACGCTGATGACGTCCGAATCATGTATGGACTAGCCGGAGAGCGAGAGCTCACCGAGTCGGAGCTCGACCACCTCCGCGGCTACGAGGGTTCTCGGCCCGTACGAATCGGCAACGGCGCGGCGCATCAGTTCCAGGCGGACGTCGTCGGGGAGGTCATGATCGCCCTGCACGAGCTGCGCGAAGCCGGGGTGGGCGAGAACGACTACACCTGGGGGTTGCAGAAGAGCCTGCTGCGCTACTGCGAGGAGAACCTCGAGCGCCGGGATCACGGCATCTGGGAGATACGGGGCGAGCCGCACTTCTTCACCCATGGCCGAGCGATGATGTGGGCGGCCTTCGACCGGGGGATCCGCGCTGTCGAGGAGCACGGCTGTGAGGGTCCGGTGGAGCGATGGAAGGAACTGCGCGAGAGGCTCGCCGAAGAGATCGAGACGCATGGACGCGATGAAGAGCACGGCGGTTACACCCAGACCTATGACAATCGCGAGGTGGATGCATCACTCCTGCAGCTGCCGCACACCGGATATGTCGCCTACGATGATCCGCGCATGCTCGCGACGGTGGCTCGTCTCGAGGAGGAGCTCGTCACGTCCGATGGGTGGGTGTACCGCTACCGCACCGACACCGGTTTCGATGGGCTGGAAGGTGACGAATCGCCCTTCGTGCTCTGCACCTTCTGGCTCATCGAGCAGTATGCCCTCAGCGGTCGTGTCGAGGATGCCCGACGGTTGATGGACACCGTCCTGGGCGCGGCCAGTGATCTCGGCCTGTTGGCCGAGCAGTACGACCCGCAAGCCGGCCGACTCGCCGGAAACTACCCGCAGGCCTTCAGCCACCTGGGCCTGATCCGCGCCGCGGATGCCATCGCGGATGCTGAGGGCAGGTGACCATGACGGCCTACGGATTCCACGCCTCCCATGAGCAGATCGCCCCTTCCCAGCTTCTGCGCGATGTTCAGCGTGCAGAACGTGCGGGATTCGACCGAGCGATGTGCTCGGATCACTTCGCGCCGTGGTCCACACGGCAGGGCCATTCGGGCTTCGCCTGGTCATGGTTGGGTGCCGCGCTGGCGACGACCGAGCTGACCCTCGGCACGGTGTCCGCGCCCGGCCAGCGTTACCATCCCGCGATCATCGCGCAGGCAGCGGCGACCCTAGCCGAGATGTTCCCGGGGCGATTCTGGATGGCCCTCGGCTCGGGCCAGAACATGAACGAGCACATCACCGGCGACAAATGGCCCACGAAGGACCTACGCCAGGAGCGCCTCGAGGAATGTGTGGAGATCATCCGCCGGCTGCACGCGGGGGAAGAGGTGACCCACCGCGGGCACGTGGTCGTGGAGCGTGCCCGGATCTACTCCCGGCCGACGAACCCGCCGAGACTCCTCGGGCCGGCGCTGACACCTGCCACAGCTGCGCGGGCAGCGGAGTGGGCCGATGGCCTGATCACGATCAACGCCGAGATGGAGACCGTACAGGAGATCATCGACGCGTATCGCGGGAACGGCGGTGTGGGGCCACTCGCTCTTCAGGTCCATCTGTCGGTGGCGCCCACCCTGGCGGAGGCGCGACGCATCGCTCGAGATCAATGGCGGAACCATCCACTCGACGAACCCGTCCCGCACGACATGGCGACACCGGAGGATCTCGACATCGTGGGTCGGTACGTGCCCGACGACAAGATCGCCGATGCGGTGGTGATCAGCGATTCCGCCCGCGATCTAGCCGGTCGGCTGCGGGCATTCGAACAACTGGGATTCGACGAGATCTACCTGCATCACGTCGGCCAGGACCAGGAGTTCTTCCTGAACCTGGCACAGGAAGAACTCCTCCCCGCGTTGACGGACGCGTGAGCGGCGGGCGGCCTCGTCCTCGCCGGAGTTCCGGACGAGTCCGAGGCCGCCCGGAGCGGCCACGTCACCTAGCGCTCATTCACTCCAGTTCGTTGCGAGCGGGTCCCTCGGCGATGGTGATCCGCGTCGGCTCGGTACCGGCGTAGACACCCGCGACGCGGATGCTCAGCACGCCCTTGTCGTACGAGGCGCTGACCGCGTCCGCTCCCACATGCGAGGGGAGTGTGAAGGTCCGCTCGAACTGGCCGTAGCGAATCTCGCGGATACTGCGGCCCTCGGTCTGCTCGTCTCGATCATCGCGACGCTCACCGCGCACGACCAGACGGTTCTGCACGACCTCGACGGTGACGTCGTTGGCGACGTCGATGCCCGGAACCTCCAGGCGTACGACGACGTCATCGCCGTCGCGGTGCGACTCGGCAGCGGGCATGAAGTCCGTGCGGACCGACTCCGGCCACGCGGACGGCCCGAAGGCCGAGCGCATCAGATCGTCGAAGGGGTCACGGCGGGTGAACAGGGAAAGAGCGGTCGACATGTTGTCCTCCTTCGTTCCAGGTCCGGTCCCCATGACCGGTATGACTTGAGTGTATATGACTCAACTTTGTTGATTCAAGTCGTTCGCTAGGAGCGAAACGACTGCGATAGCAGTCCCGCAGCCGTGGCGATCCGCCCGTAGTCGGCGGCGAGGCTCTCGCGGGTGGCGTGGGCGTTGAGCCCGCTCGGATTCGGCGCGATCCACAGTTCGGCTCCGGCGAGATCCGTCTGCTGGCGACCGGTCTGCGCCGAGCGTTCGCCGAAGGCCTGCCGGTAGGCCGTTACGCCGAGCACGGCGACGACCCGTGGCGCCCGCTCGGCCACGAGGGACTCGAGCCGGATGCGTCCGGCTCGCAGCTCCTCCGCGGTGAGGTCATCTGCCCGTGCCGAGGCCCGGGCGACCAGGTTGGTGATCCCCACGCCTCGCCGGCTCAACTGCGTCGACGCCTCGGCCGGGTCGATCGAGTCGACCAGGCCCGCATCGCGGAGCGCGGGATAGAAGCGATTCCCGGGTCGCGCGAAGTGCAGCCCAGTGGCGGCGCTCACCAGGCCGGGATTGATCCCCACGAACAGCAACCGCAGCTCATCGGGCATCACATCGCGGATCGTCCGCCCGGCGAAGGACGCCAGCTCAGCTCGCGTCCACGAGGTCACGCGTACTGCACGCCCGTCGCGTGCAGCGGGCAGTAGCCGAAGGGATTCTTGATCAGATACTGCTGGTGGTACTCCTCGGCGTAGTAGTACTGCTCCAGCGGCTTGATCTGCGTGGTGATCTCGCCGTAGCCGTGGGCGGTCATCTGGCGCTGGTACGCCTCCTTCGAGGCCTCGGCCGCACGCTGCTGCTCCGGTGTGGTGGTGAGGATGACCGACCGGTACTGGCTGCCACGGTCATTGCCCTGGCGCATGCCCTGCGTGGGGTCGTGGTTCTCCCAGAACACCTTCAGCAGGTCCGCATAGCTCGTGACCGAGGGGTCGAAGACCACCCGCACGACCTCGGCATGGCCGGTCTGACCGGTGCAGACCTCCTCGTAGGTGGGATGGGGGGTGATGCCCCCGGCGTAGCCCACGGAGGTCGACCAGACCCCGGGTTGCTCCCAGAAGGTCTTCTCCTCGCCCCAGAAGCACCCCAGGCCGAACACGGCGATCTCGAAGCCCGCGGGACCGTCGGTCTCGATCGGGTTGCCGGTCACGAGGTGGCGATCACCGACCGCGAACGGACGCTCGGAGCGTCCCGGGAGGGCGCTCTCGGCGGTGGGCAGCGTGGACTTGTCGCGACCGAAGATCATGCCGCCACCGCCTGGGAGAACAGCACGGTAGGTCGGCGTCGGCATGATGCGATGTTGGTCGTTCGCTCGCTGCGCTCGCTCATGGGTGGTCCTCTCCTCGGGAGTCGAAGGTTCCCAGCAGATCGAGTCTACGCAGGCGGGCCACCCGCGGTGTCGTCCGAGATGCCGCGCAGACGGGCGTGCAGTGCCTCGATCGATCTGTGCAACCGCCGCGCCGCCAGCTACACCCCAAGATGCTGAGCGGTTCCCGGTTCTCGCCGTAGGCTCAGAGACGTGAGCTCCGAAGATGCACGGCCCGGGGGCCGACGTTACGAAGTGCCCCTCGGGGTGGAGATCGCCACCGCATGGTCATGGCGGCTCATCGTGATCGGGGCGGGCGTCTTAGCCCTCGCCTGGGTCCTCGGCTTCCTGTCCGAAGTGACCATCCCCATCGCGGTGGGACTGCTCCTGACCGCGCTCTCGGGCGGCATGGTCGACGCCATGACCCGGCGCAAGGTGCCGCGGATCGTTGCCACCTTCATCGTCGTCATCGGCATGCTCCTCGCCTTGAGCGGGCTCGTGACCCTCGTGGGAACCCAGCTGTCCTCGCAGTTCGACGAGATGCGCGACTCCGTGGTGGAGGGCATCTCACGGGTGCAGGACTGGGCGAAGAGCGGACCGCTGAATCTCAGCGACGCGCAGCTCTCGCAGTGGATCGAACGCCTCCAGTCCGCGATCGCCTCGAGTGACTCATCCGTGATCAGCCAGGCGACCGAGGTGGGCACCCGTGTGACGCACTTCGTGGCGGGCTTCTTCATCGCCATCTTCGCGGCCTTCTTCTTCCTCTACGACGGTGCCAGGATCTGGAACTGGGTCGTGCGGTTCTTCCCCCGCGCCGCACGGGGCAAGGTCCGGTCCTCGGGGCGTGCCGCGTGGGGATCGCTCACGGCCTTCGTCCGTGCGACCGTGCTGGTCGCCCTGGCCGATGCGATAGGCATCGCGCTGGTCGCCGTCGTCCTTCAGGTGCCGCTCGCCCTCGCGATCGGGGTGCTGGTGTTCCTCGGTGCCTTCGTGCCGATCGTCGGGGCGCTCGTCTCGGGTCTCGTGGCCGTGCTCGTCGCCCTCGTCGCCCACGGGCCGGTGACCGCGCTGCTCATGCTGGGCGGGGTCATCGCCGTCCAGCAGATCGAGTCCCATGTGCTGCAGCCCTTCCTCATGGGCCACATCGTGGCGATCCATCCGCTGGCGATCATCCTGGTCATCGCCACCGGCATCGTGGTGGCGGGCATCGTCGGCGCGTTGCTGGCCGTGCCCTTCGCTGCCTGCGCGAACAGCGTCGTCAGACACCTCGCCGAGGGGGAGCCCCCCAACACGGACGGGCTCCTCGGCGACGAGACGCAACCCACCTGACGGTTGTCCTCGCGACATCCCCGGGCCTTCAGCAAGGCTGAAGCCCGGATGAAGCGATCCTGAGAGTCTCTGGTAATGTCGAGCGCCGGTTGGCTTTCCGTCGACCGGCAAGGCAGGAAACGGCAGAGGCCTGTGAGAGACCGGGGGGATGAACCGCGGGCCGGAAGACGAGGCACCTGACGTGGCATTGATCGAAGCAGAGCACCTCTACAAGGTGTTCGGCCGTGGCGCCAAGCGCGCGGTCGGACGACTCCAGGCCGGAGAGACACGCGAGGACCTGCGGGCCGATGGGATCACCGCGGCGGTCATCGATGCGAGTTTCCGGGTCGAGCGCGGCGAGATTTTCGTGGCCATGGGCCTGTCGGGCTCGGGCAAGTCGACGCTGATCCGCATGATCAACGGACTCCTCACCCCGACCGATGGCGCGGTGCTGATCGACGGCGAGGACATCAACGCGCTCGACTCGCAGGGTCTGCGCCGCGTCCGGCGTGAGAAGGTCAGCATGGTGTTCCAGCACTTCGCCCTGCTGCCGCACCGTACCGTCGGCGAGAACGCCGCCTATGGACTCAAGCTGCGCGGCATGAACCGCGCGGAGCGTGAGAGGCGCGCCGATGAGGCGCTGGGCATGGTCGGCCTCGGAGGCTGGGGCGGTTCGATGCCCGATGAGCTCTCCGGCGGCATGCGTCAGCGCGTCGGTCTCGCCCGAGCCCTGGCGGCCGGCACCGAAATCCTCCTGATGGACGAGGCGTTCAGCGCCCTCGATCCGCTCATCCGACGTGAGATGCAGGACCAGCTCCTGGAGCTGCAGTCCGATCTCGACAAGACGATCGTCTTCATCACCCACGATCTCAACGAGTCTATGCGGCTGGGCGATCGCATCGCCATGCTGCGCGACGGCCGGGTCGAGCAGATCGGATCGTCCGAGGAGATCCTCAACGATCCGGCCAACGACTATGTCGCGCAGTTCATCCAGGACGTCGACCGCACCCGTGTGCTCACCGCGTCCTCGGTCATGGAGCGTCCCGTGGCCGTGCTCGGGCTCGAGCAGGGACCGCGTACGGCGCACAAGCTCATGCGCGAGCACCAGATCTCGTCGTTGATGGTCGTGGACCGGCTGCGCAATCTCAAGGGTGCGGTGCTGGAGAAGGACGTCGCCGCGGCCGTGGAGCGAGGACAGGACACGCTCGATGGCCTGATCGTCCCGGCGGTCACCGTGACGCCCGATGTCTCTGTCGCCGACCTGTTCGGCGCCTCGGCTGAGAGCACGGCCCCGCTGGCGGTCGTCGAGGGCGAGCGCCTCGTCGGTGTCATCCCCCGCGTCACCCTGCTCAGCGCCCTCGGTGCCGTCGGCGGACATGACGACGGAGCGCTGGGCACCAACGGAATCGGCTCCACCGCGGATCTCGAGGAGGCGACGTCATGAGCGAGCGAACAATGGTCAGGTCCTCATGCGGGCATCGGCCTAGGGTGATCTTCTGTGAGGCGGTGACGGCATGAGCGCACTGCGCAGTATGGAGACCGTCGAGTGGGGCATTCCCCGTATCCCGCTCGGCGACGTGATCGAAGATGTCATCAACTGGGTCAAGAGCACGTTCCGCTGGTTCTTCAACTTCGTCGCCGATGTGATCGAGGCGGCCGTCAACGGCCTGACCGATCTCCTGCAATGGCCCCCGGTTCTCGTGACGATCGTGATTCTCGCCGCGATCGCCTGGCTGGTGCGGGACTGGAAGCTCGCCCTCGGCACCGTGGTGGGGCTGGTGTTCATCGTCAGCGTCGACCAGTGGGACAACGCGATGGCGACGCTGTCCCTGGTGCTCGTCGCGGCACTGGTCGCCTTGGTGATCGGCATCCCGCTGGGCGTCCTGTCCGCTCGATCGGAGACCGTCAGCCGGGTGGTGCGGCCGGTGCTCGATCTGATGCAGACCATGCCCGCCTTCGTCTGGCTGATCCCGACGGTCATGCTCTTCGGTCTCGGCGTGCCCGCCGGCACCGTCGCGACGATCGTCTTCGCCCTTCCGCCGGGAGTCCGCCTCACCGAGCTGGGCATCCGTCAGGTCGACTCCGAGGTCGTGGAGGCCGGACAAGCCTTCGGCGGCACCCCGCGGCAGATCCTGGGCGGCATCCAGATGCCGCTGGCGATGCCCACCATCATGGCCGGTGTCAACCAGGTGATCATGCTGGCGTTGTCAATGGCCGTGATCGCCGGCATGGTCGGTGGCGGCGGCCTCGGTGGCGCGGTCATCACGGCCATCCAGCGATTCAATGTCGGGCTCGGCTTCGAGGCCGGCCTGTCGGTCGTGGTGCTGGCGATTCTGCTGGACCGTGTCACCGCGGCTGCCGGTGCCGGCGGGCTGGGCCGCCTCAAGGGCCGCCGCCGCGCACGCCCGTCCCAGGGCGATGACGAGCCGACCGATGTCCCTGCCACCGCCGGTCCCTGAACCGATCGACCCCCTCGAAACACACCAGACGTACGTAGTAACGATGAGGAGAGAAACTGTATGAAGCGTAAGGGATTCCTGAAGGGCCTCGGCGTCGCCGCCAGCGTCCTCGCACTGACCGCGACCGCGGCCTGCGGATCGGACGACAATGGCGGTTCGGATGACAATGCCGACGGCGGCGGAACCATCACGCTGGGCATCATCCCCTCCTGGACCGATGGCCTGAGCGTCGGTTATCTGTGGAAGAACGTCTTGGAGGAGGAGGGTTACGACGTCGAGATCGAGGAGGTCGCCGACGCCGGTCTGCTGTACCAGGGCCTCGCCGACGGCTCCATCGACGTCTACCCGTCCGCCTGGCCGGAGGTGACGCACGCGGCCTACATGGAGCAGCACGGCGATGCGCTCGAGGATCTGGGTGCGTACTACGAGGGCGCGGTGCTGACCATGGCCGTCCCGGAGTACACCGATATCGACTCGATCGCCGATCTGAAGGACAACGCCGATCGGTTCGGCGGTGAGATCGTCGGCATCGAGGCGGGCGCCGGTCTGACCGATGCCACGAAGAACAACGTGATGCCGGCCTACGAGCTCGAGGACGACTACACGCTGGTCGAGTCCTCGACCACCGCGATGCTGGCCGCGCTGTCGGACGCCATCGACAACGAAGAGGACATCGTCGTCACGCTGTGGCGTCCGTTCTGGGCCAACTCGGAGTTCCCGGTCAAGGACCTGGAGGACCCCGAGGGCGCCTTCGGTGACCCCGAGACGCTGAACGCGATCGCGAATGCGGACTTCTCCGGGGAGTTCCCGGATGTCGCGGAGATGATGGGCAACTTCAAGCTCAGCGATGACGAGTACGGCGGACTCGAGGACATCGTCGTGAACGAGTACGGCGAGGGCAACGAGGAAGAGGCCATCGAGGCCTGGCTCGAGGACAACCCGGACTTCATCGACAGCCTCAAGGGCTGAGTCCGGCCCACGGCCGACGCCCGGTCGCCACCTGCCTCGGCGGGTGGCGGCCGGGCGTTCGTCATCTCCGCCGACGATGCCGCTCGGGCGGTGAGCCACGCACGCCTCACCGGCCGCGAGCGGTGTCTATCTCACCGCCCATCGGGCCGTGGGGCGCGTAGGTCACCGCTCGGCGTCCGGGTCGCGCCCCGATGCATCGAAGGTCCAGCGCTTGCCTAAAGTGGGTGCGTGAATCTCGACGATGTCCGCACAGCACGCGACCTGCTCTCCGGCGTCACCGAGGTCACACCGCTGGCACATTCACGCTGGCTCGCCGAGACCGCCGGCGCACCGGTTCACCTCAAGTGCGAGAACCTGCAGCGAGCCGGTTCTTTCAAGGTCCGGGGCGCCTACGTCCGCATCGCACGGCTGAGCGAGGGGGAACGTGCGCGCGGCGTGGTGGCGGCGAGCGCCGGGAACCATGCGCAGGGGGTCGCGCTGGCCGCACGACAGCTCGGCGCGGCGGCCACCATCTTCATGCCCGAAGGTGCCGCCCTGCCCAAAGTGCAGGCGACCCTCGGTTACGGCGCTGATGTGCGGTTCGCCGGCCGCGATGTGACCGCCGCGCTCGAGGCGGCTGAGGCCTTCAGCGCCGAGACGGGCGCGGTCTTCATCCATCCCTTCGACCACCGCGACATTCTCGCTGGACAGGGCACCGTCGGCCTCGAGATCCTCGAGCAGCAGCCCGATGTGCGCACGATCCTGGTGCCGCTCGGCGGTGGAGGGCTGGCCGCGGGCATCGCGCTGCTGCGCTCCGAGAGGCCCGATATCCGAGTCATCGGGGTGCAGGCCGGGGCGGCTGCGGCGTGGCCGGGATCGCTGGCGAGCGGTGAGCCGGTCCTCGCCGACCTCGGTCCGACGATGGCCGACGGAATCGCCGTCGCCCGGCCGGGCCAGGTGCCCTTCGACGTGGTCCGCGAATACGTGGACGAGATCGTCACCGTGGGAGAGGACACCCTGAGCACTGCGCTGATCGGACTCCTCGAACGCGCCAAGCTGTTGGTCGAGCCGGCCGGCGCCGCTGGTGTCGCGGCGTTGCTGGAGCATCCCGATGCCTTCGAGGGCCCCGTCACCACGGTCCTGTCCGGAGGCAATATCGATGCCCTGCTGTTGCTGGAGGTCATCCGTCACGGTCTGGCCTCGGCCGGTCGGTTCATGATGTTCCGGGTGCGGATCTCCGATCGTCCGGGTGAGCTGATGCGGCTGCTGACCGAGCTGGCCAAGAACGACGTGAACGTGCTCAACGTCAATCACGACCGGGCCTCCGAGGCCCTCGGGGTGCGCCAGGTCGAGGTCGCTCTGCAGGTCGCGACGCGCGGTCCCGAACACCGCGAGAGCCTGCGTGCCCACCTGCTCGACCTCGGCTACGACCTCATCTGAGCGAGGGAACCCGTTGAGTGTGACGTTTGGATGGCAGAAGTGCGGGTTTTGCCGTCCAAACGTCACACTCAACGGGTTCGGTTGCGTTCCGTCCAGGCGGGGGGAACGACGAACGCCCCGGCCATCGGGCCGGGGCGTTCGCGCGAGCGGGTCGCTCAGAAGGGCTTGGCGTCCACGATCTCGACCGAGAGGGTCTTGCCGTTCGGCGCCTCATAGGTCGCGCTGTCGCCGACCTTCTTGCCCGAGATCGCCACGCCGAGCGGCGAGGTGGGCGAGTAGATGTCGAGGTCGACGCTGGAGTCCATGCTGAGGAGCTCGCGCGAACCGAGCAGGAAGGTCTCGGTGTCCGTATCCCCCTCGAAACGGATGGTGATCTTCATGCCGGGCTCGACCAGGCCATCGTCGGCGGGAGCCTCGCCGACCTCGGCGCGGCGCAGCATGTCCTCGAGCTGGCGGATGCGGGCCTCGGTCTTGCCCTGCTCCTCACGAGCGGCGTGGTAGCCGCCGTTCTCCTTGAGATCGCCTTCGTCACGGGCGGCTGCGATCTTGGCCGTGATGTCGGCACGCACCTCGTTCTTGAGGTGATCGAGCTCAGCCGCCAAGCGGTCGTAGGCCTCCTGAGTGACCCAGATGGTGTCAGACTCGGTGGGCGTCATGATGCCTCCTCCACGTACGGAACCCCGGGTCACCACCCGGGGTTGAATAACCGACTCTACCAGGGATCAGGCCGGTTCACATGTCCGGATGACAGCGGTGGTGGCCCGATGCTCCGTGATGATCTCCGCGGTCACCCTCGTGTTGCGCGGGGAGGCGGGCACCTCGACGACGGTCTCGCCGACGATCGCCTTGCTCTCGGCCTGGGCGTAGACCTCACACTCGAGGGCGACATCCTCGCTGCGGTAGACGTTGATGGTGATGGTGGTGAGGTCATCGGCCTGCACCTCGTAGCCGAAGACCTCGGACTGGTAGGGAGGCACATCGTCCCAGGCGGTCCAGGCTGCCCACGCGACACCGAGGCTGATGCCGATGACCGCGACGAGGGGCAGCGTCCAGCGCGGAGCCGTCCGCTTGCGGCCGTAGCGCTCGGTCAGGTCGGTCATGGCTCCATTGTCACAAATGGCCCGCGAGACCGGGCCGCCGCCACCTGCGTGGAAGGATGGACCCGTGGACGAACGACTTCGACTCATGCACGTGCATGCCCATCCCGATGACGAATCGAGCAAGGGCGCCGCATCCACGGCCAAGTACGTGGCCGAGGGCGTCGATGTGCACGTGGTGACCTGCACGGGCGGCGAACGCGGCTCCATCCTCAATCCGGGATTCGAGCATCCGGGGATCGTGGAGAATCCCGAGCTGATCGCGGAGATTCGTCGTGAGGAGATGGACCGTGCGCGCGAGATCCTCGGCGTGACCCAGGACTGGCTCGGTTTCGTGGACTCGGGATGGCCCGATGGCGACCCCAAGCCCCCGCTGCCCGAAGGCTGCTTCGCCCTGGTGCCGATCGAGGAGGCAGCCGCGCCGCTCGTGCGGCTCATCCGCTCGTTCCGTCCGCACGTGATGACCACGTACGACGAGAACGGCGGTTACCCGCACCCGGACCACATCAAGTGCCATGAGGTCAGCGTCTACGCCTTCGAGGCCGCGGCCGATCCCGAACGCTACCCCGAGTTGGGGGAGCCGTGGCAGGTAAAGAAGTTGTACTACCACTTCGGTTTCTCGCGGGCGCGTACCGAGGCGATCGACGCGGCGATGAAGAGGCACGGCTTGGAATCGCCGTATGCCGAGCGGCTGGCGCGGTCCTTCGATCCTGAGCGGGAGAAGCGGGTCACCACGAAGGTCGAGTGTGCCGACTACTTCGACATCCGCGATCAGGCGTTGATCGCCCACGCGACGCAGATCGACCCCAACGGCTTCTGGTTCGCGGTGCCCCGCGAGATCGAGAAGGAGGCCTGGCCCACCGAGGACTACGAGCTCGTGAAGAGTTTCGTGGACTCCCCGCTGCCCGAGGACGACCTCTTCGCCGGCCTGCGCTGACCCCTACCGCTGTGGCGGCCAGACGAGATCGAAACGTTCGAAGACGACCGGAAGGGCGTCGAGGTCGTCATCGGTGAGCGGCCCGTCGACGATCCGGCGGAAGAAGGCCCGGTGCCCGCGCAGCCAGGAGTCCCGGGAGCGATCGCCCTCGCCCTCGTCCCAGGCGAAGGCGTCGTCGACGCTGTCGAGGCGGCCGACGCGCACCTCGCGTGTGCGCAGCACGGCCCGTTCGCGGCCCTCGCCATCGGTCATGACCCAGTGATCCCCCACGGCGGGGATCTCGCCCTGTGCGAGCCCCGCGGTGGCTCTCTTGGGACCGTCGAGCACCAGTGAGAGCAGCTCGTCGGCCATCGCGGGCGAGTCGCCGAACTGGTCTACCTGGGGTGCCTCATCCGCGAACTCGGGATGCGCGGCTATGTAGTCGGCCCAGAGGCTCATGGGGTCTCGTCGTCACGAGGCGGGGCGGGGTCCTCGTCGGTCTTCTCGGTCTCCCACGGCTCGCGGGCGCGGCGGGCCATGCGCACGAAGGACCAGAGGAGGAGGCCGACGACGATGAACAGCCCGATGGTGAAGATGCCGGCGGTCCAGCCGATCGCCTGATTGCCCTCGGGATCGATCTCCTCGGCGAGCAGCACTGCCGCGGTCAATGCACTGACGTCCACCCGCTCAGCCTAGGCCGTGCTGTCCTCGGGTGGCCCGGTGGGCCTAACACGCTCGCAGATCGGGACGGGCGACTCTCGCCTGGCGAGACGGCATGGGATGACGCATCGCGGGGGCTTCCATGGAGACATGCCCAGACGACACATCACCGCACCCGCCCTCGACCTGCCCGCCTTGGTGGAGCTCGTCGAGTGTGTCGCTGACGAGGTCCGGGCCGGCGTCCACGAGGTACGCGCCGATCCGAACGAGCGGTGGCATACCCGAATTCACGCCGACGATCAGGTGGATGTCTGGCTCATCTCCTGGACCCGGGATCAGGGGACCCAGCTGCACGACCATGGCACGTCGTCGGGAGCCTTCACCGTCGTGGAGGGGAGCCTCGACGAGGCGGTGTGGGAGGCCGAGACGCGGCGACTGACCGAGACGGCGAGATCGGTGGGCGACTCGGTGGTCTTCGGCGAGCGCTATGTCCACGATGTCCGCAATCGTCGTGAGGAGACGGCCGTGAGCGTCCATGCGTATTCGCCACCGCTGCGGCAGATGAGCTACTACGAAGTCCGGCGTCGGCGGTTGGTGACGCTGGCGCATTCGTGGACCGATGACCCGGAGGCGCCGCCTCCCGCCCATCTGAGGAGGGCCTCATGACGCGGTTCGCCTCGGTTGAGGCGTTGCTGGACGACGCACGATCGCGGATCGAGCGGTTGACTCCGGTGGAGGCGCGGGAACGTCAGCGGCACGGGTCGCAGCTGGTGGACATCCGGCCGGCCTGGCAGCGCGAGGAGGACGGCGAGATCCCCGGTGCCCTCGTCGTGGAACGGAATCACCTCGAATGGCGTCTGCATCCCGGCTCGGGAGCGGCATTGGCGCTCACGGATCGTGTCGATGAGTGGATCGTCGTGTGCACGGAGGGATATACGTCCTCATTGGCTGCCGCGGCGCTGTGCTCGCTCGGTATCGCGGCGGCCGATATCGATGGCGGCCTGCGGGCATGGATCACGGCGGGCCTGCCTGTGTCGCGCACCGTCACGGCCGTCGAGGACGTCGTGCCGGAGCTCGCGGTCGCCTGAGGGTGCGAGCTCCGCGATCGCGCCTAGGCTGGCGCGATGGGAGAGATGGCGTCGAAGGCCGATCGTGCGGGGCGACGAGCTGAAAACAGCCGGGGCCTCGATCACGCGGTCCGCTTCGGGCTGGTGGTCTACGGCGTCGTCCATCTGACCTTCGGGTGGTTGGCGGTCCAGCTGGCCTTCGGGGACAGCTCGGGGGAGGCCAGCGGTACCGGTGCCCTCCAGGAGCTGGCGGAGCAGCCGCTGGGCGGGGTGGTCCTGTGGCTGATCGCGGCCGGGATGGTCCTGATGGTGCTCTGGCGGCTTCTCGATGCCGTACTGGGGCACCAGCGTGATGAGGGTTTCTCCCTGTGGCGGCGCCGGATCTCGGACATCGGCATGGCCGTCGTCTACGGCGTGCTGGCATATTCGGCGGTATCGACCGTGCTGGGTTCGTCGTCATCGAGTGAGGACAGTTCGGAGACGTTGACGGCGCGGGTCTTCGAGTTGCCGGGCGGTCAGTGGATCGTCGGTGCCATCGGCCTGGGGATCATCGCCGTCGCGGTCGGGCTCGTCTGGCAGGGGCTGAGCGAGTCGTACATGACGAACCTCGACACCGATGGTCACCGTGGGCACGATGCGCGCGCCTATCGGATCCTCGGCAAGATCGGCTATCTCGCCAAGGGGGCGACGATCGCGATCGTCGGCGTGCTGTTCGGTGTCTCGGCGATCCAGCAGGAGCCCTCGGAGTCCGGGAGCACCGATCAGGCGCTGCGTCAGCTGTTGGAGCAGCCCTTCGGCCCGTACCTGCTGATCGCGATGGCTGCCGGGATCGCCTCCTACGGTCTGTTCTGCTTCGCCCAGGCCAAGCACCTCTCGCGCTAGCGCTCAGCCGAGCCCGTCGAGGTGGTAGTCGGCGATGACGGGGCAGTGGTCGCTGAGGCGGGCATCGTAGGAGTCCTCGCGGGCCGACCACGCGGCCGTGGCCTGATGGGCCAGGTTCGGCGATGCCAGGTGGTAGTCGATGCGCCACCCCGAGTCGTTGGCGAAGGCCTGTCCACGCCACGACCACCACGAGTAGGGGCCGTCCTGATCTGGATGAAGAGTGCGGACCACGTCGATCATCCGGCGCGGGGAGATGACGCTGTCGAGCCACTCGCGCTCCTCGGGCAGGAAACCCTCGGACTTCTGGTTGCTGCGCCAGTTCTTCAGGTCCTGTTTGGTGTGGGCGATGTTGAAGTCGCCCATGATGAGGAACTCGCGCCCGTCCTGCGCCGCCTCGCGTCGTGATGCGGTGATCTGCCGCGCCAGGCCGCGCAGGAAGCGCATCTTGCGGTCGTACTTCTCCTTGGAGTTCTCCTCATAGGGCCAGGCCGCACCCTTGGGCAGATAGAGCGAGGCGACGCGCAGCGGTGCGTCGGCGAGGTCGACCTCCACGTAGCGGCCCTCGTCACGGAAGGCGGCGAGGTCGCGGTTGACGATGCGGGTGACCGGCAGCTGTTCGGGGCTGCCGTCAGGGGCGACGGTGTGGGCGAAGTCGTCCAATGCGCGGATCTGCGCGGGGGCCCGGCGGGTGAGGACGGCGACCCCGTTGCGTCCCGCCTTCTGTCCGGCGTCCCAGGTGGCGTGGTAGTCCCCGAAGGCACCGCTGGGCAGGTCCTCGACCCGGCACCGCACCTCCTGCAGGGCGATCACATCGGCCCCCGCATCAGCCCAGAAATCGGTGAACCCGCGCCGGAGCGCGGCACGGATGCCGTTGACGTTGTGAGTACCGATGCGCATGGTGCTCCACGATATCGAGCGGCACTGACAGGACCGACGCGGCTCCGGAGGGCGAGATCTCCGACCTTCGCCGTCTCACCAGGCGCACGGGAGGATGGAGGACATGAACCGTCTCGCGTCCGCAACGAGCCCGTACCTCCAGCAGCACGCCGATAATCCCGTCGACTGGTGGGAGTGGGGGCCTGAGGCTCTGGAGGTGGCCAGGACGCTCGATCGGCCGATCCTGCTGAGCGTCGGGTACGCCGCCTGCCACTGGTGCCACGTCATGGCCCACGAGTCCTTCGAGGACCCCGCGACCGCCGCGTTCATGAACGAGCACTTCGTCAACATCAAGGTCGATCGCGAGGAACGACCCGATGTCGACGCCATCTACATGCGCGCCACGCAGGCGATGACCGGGCAAGGCGGCTGGCCGATGACCTGCGTCATGACGCCCGACGGCGTGCCCTTCTTCGCCGGTACCTACTTCCCGCCCGAGCCGCGTGGCGGGCATCCGGCGTTCACCCAGGTGCTGCAGGCGCTGGCCGATGCCTGGCGCGAGCGCCGCGACGAGATCCATCAGGCGGGCGAGCAGGTGCGCGAGTACCTCGCGGACACGGGTATCGCCTCGGGCGGGAGCCTCACGCCCGAGCATCTGAGCGCCGCCGTCGCGGCCCTCGGCAAGGACTTCGACGAGGAGGCCGCGGGCTTCGGTGCTGCGCCCAAGTTCCCGCCCTCGATGGTGCTGGAGTTCCTACTCCGCCACGCCGCGCGGACCGGCGACGAGACCGCTCTGACGATGGTCGAACGCACCTGCGAGGCGATGGCCCGCGGCGGCATCTACGACCAGCTCGGCGGGGGCTTCGCCCGCTACAGCGTCGATCGTTACTGGCGGGTGCCGCACTTCGAGAAGATGCTCTACGACAATGCCCTCCTGCTGCGCCTCTACACGCACTGGTGGCGGCAGACCGGCTCTGAGCTGGGGGAGCGCATCGCTCGGGAGACCGCGCACTTCCTGCTCGACGAGCTCCGTACCGCCGAGGGCGGTTTCGCGTCGGCCTTGGATGCCGACAGCGACGGGCACGAGGGCACCTACTACGTCTGGAACCCCAACCAGCTCATGCGAACCCTCGGTGCCGCCGACGGCGCCTGGGCGTCGGGCTTGCTCGGCGTGACGGCGTCGGGCACCTTCGAGCGGGGCTTCTCGACGCTCCAGCTGCCCGCCGATCCCGATGATCCCGAGCGCTGGGCAGCCGTTCGCCACAGGCTGCTCGACGCCCGTTCGGAGCGGACGCGCCCGGCCCGCGATGACAAGGTCGTCGCGTCGTGGAACGCGTTGGCTGTCACCGCGCTGGCCGAGGCCGGAGTGCTGTTCGAGGAGCCCGAGCTGGTCGACGCCGCGGTCCGAGCCGCCACACTGCTCTGGGATGTGCACGTGGTCGACGGCCGCCTCATCCGCACCTCACGCGACGGCACCGCCTCGCGCAATGCGGGCGTGTTGGACGACTACGCACTGGTCGCGGAAGCCTTCGTCTCCGTCCTCGGGGTCACCGGCGATGCCGTCTGGCTCGAACGCGCGGTTCTTCTCGGTGACCGCATCCTCGCGCACTTCACCGATCCGGAGGGCGGCTGGTTCGACACCGCCGACGACGCCGAGCAGCTGCTCGTGCGCCCCAAGGACATCTCCGACAATGTCACCCCGTCGGGGACGTCGGCCGTCGCCCACGCCATGCTCGCGCTCGCGGCGGTGACGGGGGAGGACCGCTATCGGGACGCGGCCGAGCTGTCGGTGGATGCCGCCGGTCCGCTCGCGCGTCAAGTCCCGCGCTACGCCGGATGGACGCTCGCCGCATCGGAGGCACTGTTCGCGGGCCCGGCCGAGATCGCGGTCGTCGGCAACGACGATGCCCTGTATCGGGCCGCCCTGGGACTCTCCAGCCCAGGAGCGGTGGTAGTGCGTGGCGAGGAGGGCCTGGCGGTTCCGCTCTTCGAGGGCAAGACGCGGATCGACGGCGCGACGGCGGTCTATGTCTGCCGCGACCACGTCTGCCAGCGCCCCGTCACTATCCCCGAGGAGCTCTAGCCTGAACTTCGGGACTAGCCGTAGACGAGGATGCTGACACCCACATAGTGAACGATGAAGGCGGCGATCGTCAGGCTGTGGAACACCTCGTGGAACCCGTACCAGTGCGGGAACGGGTTGGGGCGCTTGAAGCCGTAGACGAGGGCGCCGAGCGTGTAGAGGACGCCGCCCACGATCATCAGCACGAGCACCGTTGTGGGTGCGGCATCGACGAACTCCGGCCAGTAGAGGACCGCCGCCCACCCCAGCAGCAGATACAGCGGCACGTAGATCCACCGTGGCGCGCTCAGCCAGAAGACCTTGAACAGTACGCCCAGCAGTGCCCCGCCCCACACCAGAGAGAGCATGATCGCCGCGTGTCGTCCCGAGAGCAGCAGCAGCGAGAAGGGCGTATACGAGCCCGCGATCATGATGAAGATATTCGAGTGGTCGATGCGTTTGAGCGCCCGCTGGACGTTTTCGTGCCAGCGCCCGGTGTGATAGACCGCCGACACCACGAACAAGGCCAGCGAGCTCACCATGAACACCGCTGCACCCACGCGGGCGAGCGGATCGTCGGCGATGACCAACATGACGATGAAGGAGAAGAAGGCCAGCGGCGCGGTCGCCAGGTGCAGCCAGCCACGCAGCTTGGGCTTGATCACCTCGACTCCGGCTTGGAAGCGCTCGGAGACATCGTCGAGGAGCGTGTCGGGGGATCGTCGGGTCACGTTCTGAGGATAGTCCGGGCACCCACCTCGGCGGAGACCTTGTGTGCGCTCTCACGCGATCTGCCGGAAGGGGAGCGTAGGCTGACCCGCATGGGGATGAGCGACCTGCTGTACGGCGTGTATGAACGCCGGCTGATGAACGGACTCGACCCCGCGCGGCTCCCGCATCATGTCGGCGCGATCGTCGACGGCAATCGCCGATGGGCGCGAGGCGCGGGCACCGGCGTCGACCACGGCTATCAGGCGGGTGCCGAGAAGATCACCGAGTTCCTCGGCTGGTGCGATGAGCTCGGCGTCAAGATCGTCACGTTGTGGGTGCTGAGCACCGACAACCTGCGGCGCTCACCTGAGGAGCTCTCCGCGCTCCTCGCCGTCATCGAGCAGATGGTCGACTCGCTCGCCGCATCGCGGCGCTGGCATGTGCGGCTCATCGGCAACCTGGACATGCTGCCGCAGGAGTCCGCCGCCCGGCTGAAGGCATCCGCCGACGCGACCTCCGATATCACCGGCCTGCACGTCAACGTGTGTGTCGGCTATGGCGGACGCCAGGAGTTGACTGATGCCATGCGCTCGCTGCTGCTCGACCAAGCCGCCAAGGGCCGCACACTCGACGACATCGCCTCCACCCTCGACGTCGATGACATCGCCGAGCATCTCTATACCAAGGGCCAGCCCGACCCCGACCTCGTCATCCGCACCTCCGGTGAGCAGCGGCTCAGCGGTTTCCTGCTGTGGCAGAGCGTCCATTCGGAGTTCTACTTCTCCGATGCGCTGTGGCCGGCCTTCCGGCGGGTGGACTTCCTGCGCGCGATGCGTTCCTATGCCTCGCGTGAGCGTCGCTTCGGCGCCTGATCGCGGCCCTCGACCTGTCATCTGCCCGTCACCGGGAATTGATCTGAGCGTCACCCGCGTCCTGGCGTGTCGGCCGCGAGCCGGCGCCCCGCGGGCGTAGTTTCGAGATGTGCCGAAGCTCGCCCCTGAGACAAAGGTGCCCTTGGTCAGATCGATGATGTGAGGGCCGGGTGCAGGGTGCGTGCGTGGCTCTCGAGGAGACAGCCGTGGCTACACAGAGCAGTGCCTCATGCCGGACCTATGTCCTGGACACCAGCGTCCTGCTGGCCGATCCGGCCGCGATGCAGCGGTTCCACGAACACGAAGTCGTCATCCCCGTCGTCGTGATCAGCGAGCTCGAGGGCAAGAGACATCATCCCGAGCTCGGCTACTTCGCACGGAGCGCCCTGCGGTTCCTCGACGACCTCCGCGTCGAGCACGGAACACTCGCCTCCCCTCTCCCGATCGGGGACGAGGGCGGCACCCTGCGCGTCGAGCTCAATCACACCGATGCCGCCTCGCTGCCGGCCGGGTTCCGGCTGGGAGACAACGACACCCGCATCCTCGCCGTCGCCCGCAATCTCGCGAACGAGGGGCGCGAGGTCACCCTCGTCTCCAAGGACCTCCCGATGCGCGTCAAGGCATCAGCCGTGGGCCTGCGCGCCGAGGAGTACCGGGCGGAATGGGCGCTGGAGTCGGGATGGACCGGCATGCAGGAGCTCGAGATCGACGCACTCGATCTGGACGACCTCTACGAGCGCGGCACGATCGATCTGGAGACGGCACGCGATCTTCCCTGTCACACCGGACTGGTGCTGTTGTCGACCAAGGGCAGCGGACTCGCACGCGTCACCCCCGACAAACAGGTGCAGCTGGTGCGCGGCGACCGCGAGGCCTTCGGGTTGCACGGCCGTTCCGCCGAGCAACGGGTCGCGCTCGACCTGCTGCTGGATCCGAGCGTCGGCATCGTCTCCCTCGGCGGCCGTGCAGGCACCGGTAAGTCGGCCCTCGCCATCTGCGCCGGGCTGGAGGCGGTCCTCGAACGCGGGCAGCACAAGAAGGTCGTGGTGTTCCGTCCGCTCTATGCCGTCGGCGGGCAGGAACTCGGTTATCTGCCGGGAAGCGAGTCCGAGAAGATGGGTCCCTGGGCGCAGGCGGTGTTCGACACCCTCGGAGCCGTCACATCGCCGCCGGTCATCGAGGAGATCCTCGATCGAGACATGCTCGAGGTCCTTCCCCTGACACACATCCGCGGGCGCTCGCTGCACGATGCCTTCGTGATCGTCGACGAGGCGCAGTCGCTGGAGCGCAATGTGCTGCTGACCGTGCTCTCGCGCATCGGTGCCAACTCCAAGGTCGTCCTCACACACGATGTCGCTCAGCGCGACAACCTGCGCGTGGGACGGCACGACGGCGTGGTGGCGGTGGTGGAGAAGCTCAAGGGTCATCCGCTGTTCAGCCACGTCACGCTGACCCGGTCTGAGCGCTCCCCGGTGGCCGCACTCGTCACCGAGATGCTCGAGGACATCACCCTCTGAGCGCCGAAGGGGTGGTCACGCGCAGGGGTCGGCCGGAGTCTCGCGATCGGTCTCACGCAGCAGGTAGACGGGCCGGCCGCACAGCTCGCCGACCTCGGTGTAGCGATCCTCGAGCAGATCGGTCGAGCCGGTGAAGCCGTAGCTCGGCCAGCGATCCGGTTGGGTGGTGAGCACGATCCAGGTGGGCGGATCCTCGCCCCGGACCAGCCCGCCGAGGGTCGACAGATCGGTATCGCGCACGATCGCGGGCAGCATCCACAGATAGGGGTACGGAGTGTCCAAACCGCTCGCGTACGCGATATTCGAGCCGTAGGGGAAGACGACGATCGAGTCGGTCGGCTCGGAGACGGCGGCGATCGCCTCACCGGATCGCTCGCGTGTCAGCTGCGTGGGCCTGTCGGGCTGCTGGACCTGCGCCACCACTCCGGCGACCAGGACCAGGGCCAGCCCGCCGGCGACCACGAGACGGCCCCGGAGCCGGTAGGTCGCGGCGGCCACGCCGGTCAGGACCGCGACCGGCCCACACAGCTGAATCAGGTAGTGCAGCCAGGCGCTGCCTCCGGCCGCGACCGAGAAGAGACCGAAGGCCACGACGGCGACCAAGCCCCAGACGGCCGCCGATCCACGGCGCCAGAGCAGCGGCAGCGCGATGATCGTGAGCGGCACGGCACCGCCGAGGACGAGGGCGAGGCGGAGCCTAGAGCGGCGCTCGATGACCGATGCCGCCCCCTCGTCGATGACGCGTGATGCCTCGATCCGGAACGGGTAGAGCGCCTCGTACAACTCGGCGGGCGAGGTCCCCCGGCTCCACGACCAGAGCAGGATGACCGCCAGGGCAGCCGCGGCACCCCCGAGGAAGCCGAGCATCAGCACACGGGCCTTCGGCCAGTCGATCTCGCGCCGGAGGAGCGCGACGAGGCCCGCGACCGCGGCGAACACCGCCACATCGACGAAGTTCTGCTTGATCATCATCGCGGTGATTCCCGCCACGCCGGCCAGACAGGCACGTAGGAACGCCGTCCGGCGCGAGACGCCGGGTGCGAGTGCCGCGACGGCGGCCGAGAGCCCCGCGAGCACGAACGGCGCGGCCAGCAGCTCGCCGTCGACTCGGCCGTTCGCCACCACCGGTGTCGCCACCATGAGCGCCGCCGCCCAGGCCGCGGGAATGGCGGCCGCGTGCCCGGCGATCCGTACCGCGACCCGCGCCGCGAGCAGCACGGTCAGAGCCGCCGCCACCACGCCGATGAGGCGCAGGGCGTACATGCCCCCGGCCTGCTCGGCGAACCGGAATATCGCGATCAGCACCGGAGGGCGGTCGACCCATTGCGCCCCGTAGAGCTGGGCACCGGCGGAGCTCCATCCCCGACCGACGATGAGGAAACCGGCCTCATCAGGCGTGAGCGGGTGGCTGAGCCGGGGAAGGCGGCTGGCAACAGCGACGACGATCGCGAGAGCCACGAACAGCAGGCGCGGGCGGGTCACGCTGTCACGGTAACGGGCGGGACCACCTGCCGCCGTGCCATCGGACCGTTCGGCTAGTGTCGGATCGCCATGGACCGCCGCCCTGCCTGGATCCTCGGGATCGTCACCGCCCTCGTCTACTCGGTGCTCGGCGTGCTGCGTTTCCGGCGCTTCACCGTGACGTCGTGGGACAACGCCATCTTCGAGCAGGCGCTGGCGGCCTATGCCCGCTTCGAAGCGCCGATCGTCACCGTGAAGGGGCCGGACTATCACATCCTGGGCGACCACTTCTCGCCGATCTACGCGATCCTGGCGCCGGTGTACCGAGTGTTCCCGCACGCGCAGACGCTGCTGGTGGCTCAGGCGGTCCTCATCGGACTCTCCGTGGTCGTGATCACCGGCCTCGCGGTGCGTCATCTCGGTTCGCTCGCCGGCACGATCGTCGGCGTGTTGTACGCGGTGTCCTTCGGTGTCCAGTCAGCGGTGGTGGCCGACTTCCACGAGGTGGCCTTCGCGGTTCCCCTCCTGGCGCTCGCTGGGGCCGCATTCGTGGAGGCCCGCTACGACCGCGTCGTGTGGTGGTCGCTGCCCTTGCTGCTGGTCAAGGAGGACATGGGGTTCACGGTGGCCGCCGTCGGGGCCGCTCTGTGGCTGGCGGGGGAGCGGCGCAAGGGTGTCACCCTCGGCCTCGTCGGGATGGCCGCGGTCGCGATCGTGGTCGGCATCGTGATCCCTTCCTTCAACGCCGGGGACGGGTACGACTATGCCGGCACGCTGGGCGGGGAGTCGGGGATCCTGGCCACGCTGGCCGCCGACCCCGGCCGCAAGCTGCTGACACTCGCCCTGACCTTCGCGATCGCGGGTGTCGTCGCGCTTCTCTCCCCCTGGGCACTACTGGTGGTCCCGACCTTCGCGTGGCGGTTCGTAGGGGACAATCCGTTCTACTGGGGCACGGAGTGGCATTACTCGCTGATCGTCATGCCGGTGGTCTTCGTGGCCATGGTCGACGTCGTCGCCCGCCGGCATCGGCTCATGTGGCCGGCCCTGGTCCTCGGCGGAGCCGCGACCGTCTACACCCTGATCGGGTCGCCCCTCACGACCCTCGTGGATCCCGAGACCTGGCGCGAGTCGCCCCGCGCTGAGGCCGCTGAGGGTGCCATCGATCTGCTTCCCCGCGGTGCGACCGTCGAGTCCGATCTCGGACTGCTCACGCACCTGGCCACCGACTACGATCTCTATTGGCGCGGGACCGTCGGCGCCGTGGTGCCCGACTACATCGTCTTCGACAGCGCCATCTCTCCCGAGGACATCGAAGAGTATGGCCGCAAGGCCCATGGCACCGACTACACCGTCGTCTACGACGAGGGTGGCTACACCGTCGCCCGCCGCGGAGCCTGAGAGAACCCGTTGAGTGTGACGTTTGGACGGTGAAAAGCGGCTATCAGGCGTCCAAACGTCACACTCAACGGGGTGGTGTCACGGGTGAGTCATGCTCATGACGTCGAGGGCGTGGTCCAGATCGGCCTCGGAGATGTCTCCGCGCTCGACATAACCGTCCTCGATGACGACCTCGCGGATCGTCTTGCGCTCCTTGACCGCCTTCTTGGCGATCGCGGCGGCGTTCTCATAGCCGATGTGCCGATTGAGCGGTGTCACGACCGACGGGCTCGACTCGGCGTACTCGCGGCAGCGATCGGCATTCGCCGTGATGCCGTCGATGCAACGGTCCGCGAGGGTGACCGAGGAGGTGGCGAGCAGACGCATCGACTCCAACAGGTTGCGGCCGATGACCGGCAGCATCACATTGAGCTCGAAGGAGCCCGAGGCGCCGGCGACGGTGATCGTCGTGTCATTGCCGATGACCTGCGCGGCGACCATGAGGGTCGCCTCGGGCAGGACCGGGTTGACCTTGCCCGGCATGATGCTGGACCCGGGCTGCAGGTCGGGGAGATTGATCTCGGCGAGACCGGTGCGCGGGCCCGAGCCCATCCAGCGCAGGTCATTGCAGATCTTGGTGAGGCTGACGGCGATGGTCTTGAGCGCGCCGCTCATCTCGACCAGGCCGTCGCGGGCGCCCTGCGCCTCGAAGTGATCCGTGGCCTCGGTGATCGGCAGGCCGGTGGACTCGGCCAGGATCTCGATGACCCGCTGCGGGAAGCCCTGCGGGGTGTTGATGCCGGTGCCGACGGCGGTACCGCCGAGGGGGACCTCAGCGGTGGCGGGAAGCGCCGACTCGACCCGGCGGATGCCCTTGCGGATCTGGGCGGCATAACCCGCGAACTCCTGGCCGAGGGTGACCGGAGTGGCGTCCATGAGATGCGTGCGGCCGGACTTGACGACCTCCGCGAACTCGTCGGCCTTGCGCTCCAGCGTCGTGGCCAGGTGATCGAGGCCGGGGATGAGCTGCTTGATGGCCGCCTCGGTCGCGGCGACGTGGATCGAGGTCGGGAAGACGTCGTTGCTGGACTGCGAGGCGTTGACCTTGTCGTTGGGATGCACCTCGCGGCCGAGGCTCTTGCTCGCGATCGTCGCGATGACCTCATTGGTGTTCATATTGCTCGACGTGCCCGAGCCGGTCTGGAAGACGTCGATCGGGAACTGATCGTCGTGCTGACCGGCGGCGACCTCGGCGGCTGCGGCGGAGATCGCGTCGGCCTCGTCCTGGTCGATGATGCCGAGCTCGGCATTCGCCTGCGCGCAGGCGGACTTGATCTGCGCCAGGGCGCGGATCTGCGCCGACTCGATCGGCGTGCCGGAGATCGGGAAGTTCTCGACGGCACGCTGGGTCTGCGCCCGCCACAGGGCGTCGGCCGGGACTCGGACCTCGCCCATGGTGTCGTGCTCGATACGCCATTCGGTGGTGTTGTCGGTCATGCTCGCACCCTATCGGTCAGTCGTCGTGTACCGAGTCTCAGGACGATTCGTTGGTGGGCAGCGGCGGCGACGCGAGCGCGAGACGGCACGCCATCCGACGATGGTGATGGCGATGAGCACGGCCATCACGATGAGCCGAGGATGATCGAGGATCCCACTGGCGGCGAGGCCCGCGCCGGCCAGTGCGAACGCGAAGCCCAGCGGGATCCTGATCATGCGCTCCACTCTCGCGGCGGAGCAGTGCCGAGTGGATCAGGGAACACCCCCTGATCCACCCTGAGCGGACCCTGGTGTTCTACACGATGGCGTCGGTGAGGTGGTTGGGCGTGCCGAAGCGATGCGCCGTGATGCTGATCGCCTGCTCGTGCAGGAAGGGCAGCAGCTCGATGCGTCCGGCCTCAGTGACCTCGTGGTCGTAGACCGCGATATCGGGCCGGCCACCGATCGCCGGGTAGACCGAGGCAGCCGACCCGCCCACGAGGCGCACCCGCAGAGCAGGGCCCGAGGCGAGGGCGCGAAGCCACGCCTCGTCGGCGAGCACCTCGATATTCAGCCCTGTGCCCTCGAAGAGCGCCGCATAGCGCCGGTCGGGGAGCGAGACGGTCACCGGCGCGTCGACCGAGATCGCCGCTGCCGCGACCCGCACGAGATCGGCCACCTCGCCATCGGCGGCGAAACGGATCACGGCCGGACACGGCAGGTAGCGGAAGACATTGCGCTCGGCGGTCAGCTCGCTGACGTCCTTGCGGATGCCGAACTCCGACCGCAGCATCGCGGCATCGCTGTGCGTCGCGCGAGTCAGTCGCTCGCGGGCCGCGTCATCGAGCCCGGTGACCTTCGCGGCCTCCTGCACGAATCCGGCGACATCATCGGCGGGGCTGTCCTGGGCGGCGGCCTCGCTCGACGTCCAGTCGCCGAGCGCGATCAGATAGTTCGGTCCGCCCGCCTTGGCGCCCGGTCCGACCGCCGACTTCTTCCAGCCGCCGAAGGGCTGGCGGCGCACGATCGCCCCGGTGATGCCGCGGTTGACGTAGACATTGCCCGCCTGCACGTTCTTCAGCCACAACTCGATGTCGTCGGCGTCGAGGGAGTGGAGGCCGGCGGTGAGCCCGTACTCGACCCGGTTCTGCAACTCGATCGCCTCGTCGAGGGTCTCGGCGGTCATGATGCCGAGTATCGGGCCGAAGTACTCGGTGAGGTGGTACTCCGAGCCCGGGGCGACACCGTCGCGGACGCCCGGGCTCCACAGCCGTCCGGTGTCGTCGAGCTGCTGGGGACGCACCAGCCAGGTCTCGGTCGAGCCGAGTTTGGTCAGGCCGCGCAGCAGCTTGCCCTCCGCGGGCTCGATGACCGGGCCCATCTGTGCGGTCGGATCGGACGGCCAGGCGACCTTGAGGGAGCGGACGGCGTCGAGCAGCTGGCGGCGGAAGCGCGGCGACGTCGCGACCGAGCCGACGAGGATCACCAACGACGCGGCCGAGCACTTCTGTCCCGCGTGGCCGAAGGCCGAGTAGACGACGTCCTTGACGGCGAGATCGAGATCGGCGCTCTCCGCGACGATGATCGAGTTCTTGCCGCTCGTCTCGCCGAAGAGCGGCAGATCCGGGCGGAAGCTGCGGAACAGCTCGGCGGTCTCGAAGGCGCCGGTCAGGATCAGCCGGTCGACACGTGGGTCGCTGATGAGCTGGCGGCCGAGCTGGTCCTCTCCGACGTTGACGAGGCGCAGAACATCGCGCGGCACGCCGGCCTCCCAGAGCGCCTGCACCATGATCGCGCCGCAGCGCCGGGCCTGCGGCGCTGGCTTGATGATGACCGATGAGCCTGCCGCGAGGGCGGCCAGGGTCGACCCGGCCGGGATGGCGACCGGGAAGTTCCACGGTGGCACCACCAGGGTCAGGCCGACCGGCTGGAACTGCGCGCCGTCGATCTCGTCGAGCTCACGGGCGAGCTCGGCGTAGTGGAGGGCGAAGTCGATGGCCTCCGAGACCTCCGGGTCGGACTGGTCGAGGGTCTTGCCGCACTCGGAGGCCATGACCTCCAGCAGGCGGGCGCGGCTCTTCTCGAGGCTGTGCGCGGCGCGAACCAGGATATCCGCCCGCTCGGCCCCGCTCAGCGCACCCCATGAGGCCGACGCGCCGACGGCTCCGGCGATCTGGTCGTCGAGATCGCGCGGATGGGCGATGGTGTGCTCGGCCACGATGTCCTCGCCCAGGACTGAGCCCTCGATGCGGGCGAAGATCCCGCGGGCCCACTCCAGGTTGGCCGGCAGCGAGGGGTCGGTATCGGGCGTGTTGGCGAACTCCGCGGGGAAGGGCTCGGGATCGGCTCGCCGGTCCTGGGCGCGGTTCGGCAGGGGTGCCTCGGTGAACATCATGCCCAGTGAGGTGCGGAAACGCTGCTCCTCGCGGCGGAACAGCTCCTCATTCGCCGAGAGCTCGAAGACCGCCGACATGAAGTTCTCGGAGCTGGCGCCCTCTTCGAGGCGCCGGATGAGATAGGCGATCGCGACATCGAACTCGCGAGGATGCACGACGGGCGTGTACAGCAGGAGCTCGCCTACGTCGCGACGCACGGCGGCGGCCTGGCCGGGGGCCATGCCGAGCAGCATCTCGAAGTCGACTCCTTCGCGGACACCGCGCTCGCCGGCCAGCAGCCACGACCACGCGAGGTCGAAGAGATTGTGCCCGGCGACGCCGACGCGCACGTGGGCGATGCGGTCCGGGGTCAGCGCGTAGTCGATGACGCTCTTATAGCTCGCATCCGACTCGGCCTTGCTCGACCAGGTCGCGAGCGGCCAGCCGTGCAGCGAGGCCTCCACCTGCTCCATCGGCAGGTTCGCCCCCTTGACGACGCGCACCTTGACCGGGGCGCCACCGCGCGCGACGCGCTTCGCCGCCCAGTCCTGTACGCGCTGCATCGCGCCGAGGGCGTCCGGCAGGTAGGCCTGGAGCACGATGCCCCCCTGCAGCTTCTCGAACTGCGGCATGTCCAGGATGCGCGTGAAGACCTCGATGGTCAGATCGAGGTCGTGGTACTCCTCCATGTCGAGGTTGATGAACTTCGGCGTGGGGGCGGCCGCGGCGCGCTCGTAGAGCGGGATCAGTCTCTCGACGATGTGGTCCGCGGCGGCGTCGAAGGCCCACCGGTTGTGCGGGGCGACGGTCGAGGAGACCTTGATGGAGACGTAGTCGACGTCCTCGCGTGCCAGGAGCTTGTGCGTGCCCTCGAGTCGCTTGGCGGCCTCCTCCTCACCGAGGACGGCCTCGCCGAGGAGGTTCATGTTGAGTCGGGTGCCGGGCTTGCGGATCTTGTCGATCGCTTGTCCGAGCTGCTCATCGCGCGCGTCGATGACGAGGTGGCCGACCATCTGGCGCAGCACGCGCCGCACGATCGGGATGACCAGCTTGGGCGCCACCCGGCCGGCGACGGCACCGACCTTGACGGCGACCTTGAGATACCACTGCAGGAAGCCGGGCACGTCGCGGGCGAGCTCGGCGAACTTCCGCGCCGCGATGCGTTCGTCCTCGGGACGGATCACGCCGTCGATGAAGCCCACCGTGAAGTCGAGGCCCTTGGGGTCCTTCAGCAGGCCGGCGAGCTGGGCTGCGGAGCGGTCGACCGGTTCTTTCTCGGCGGCCTGGAGCCAGGTGCGCACGAGGGCGACAGCATCGTCGGCAAGCGAGTCGGGAAGCGGGAGGGGAGCGGTCATGACACCAGTATGAGAACCATGACACTTCAGGTAAAGTGACGTTTCCTTATCGATATCATTCGGTTCACGTGAAGGATTACCGATGCTCGACGTGCGTCGCCTCACCCTGCTGCGCGAGCTCCACCATCGCGGGACGATCGTGGAGGTCGCCGCCGCGCTCCACCAGTCGCCCTCGTCGGTGTCGCAGCAGCTGACCATCCTCGAACGCGAGGTCGGTGTCCCGCTGCTGCGCCGTACGGGCCGGCGGTTGACGCTCACCCCGCAGGCGGAGATCCTCGTCGGCCACACCGAGGCGATCGTGGCGCGTCTGGAGCTGGCGGAGACCGAGCTGGAAGAGTCGCTTGACGCCGCTGTCGGCACCGTGCGGATCGGCATCTTCCAGTCTGCGGCGCTCGCGCTCATGCCGCGGATGCTCGTGAGCCTGCGCGACACCCACCCCTTCGTGCGGGTCGAGATGCAGCAGCGCGAACCGGCCGCCGCGCTCGGGGCGACCTCGATCGGCGATGTCGACCTCGTGGTGGCCGAGCAGTACCCCGGACATGCCGCGCCGTGGCATGCCGAGCTCGATCGGGTGCCGCTGTTCGCCGACCGCATCCGGCTCGTGACTCCCCGGGTGGGTCCGCTGGCCGAGATCACCGCGGTGGAGGAGGCGGCCACGGCACCGTGGACCATGGAGCCCGATGACGTCGCCTCCCGGCACTGGGCGGAGCAACGGTGTCGCGTCGCCGGATTCGAACCGGATGTGCGCTACGAGACTCCCGATCTCCAGGCCCAGATCGACCTCGTCGAGGCTGGTATCGCTGTGGCGCTCATCCCGGATCTCATGTGGCTCGGACGCGAGGCCGACGTGCGACTCCATGGCCTCGAGGGTGATCCGCGCCGACAGGTCTTCACCGCCACGCGGCCGTCCGTGACGCAGAGCCCGGCGATCGTGGCCTGTCGGGAGACGCTGATCAGCGTGGCCGCGAGCCTCGAAGAACCCAGTACGACTCCTGGCGTCCCTGCAGCCTGACCGGGACCTCGTGCGTCTCGACCCGTTCGAAGTGCTGGCGCAGCCTGCCGCGTACGGCGGGGGAGTCGGCCATCGACCAGACACAGAGGTGGCCGTCCGGGCGCAGACGCACTGCGCACTGCTGGATGAAGTCCTCCTCGTAGACCTGCGCATTGGCATCGTGCACGAGGAAGTCCGGCCCGTTGTCGACATCGAGCACGATGGCATCGAGACTCATCCCCGACTGCGCGGCCACGATGTCGCGGACGTCCCCGGTCTCGATCGCGGTCCGAGGATCCGCCGCCAGCTCACGGCCACCCGGGATGGTGTCATCGGCGAACCACCGCACGACATCGGGCTCCACCTCGGCGACGATCACCCGACCGGCACCTCCGTCGAGCAGAGCTCGGAGCGTGTAACCGAGCCCCAGACCACCGACGAGGACATCGCGGGCCCCCAGATCGAGCACCACCTGGGCGAGCAGCCGCTCGGAGCTGGCCTCGGCGTCGTCCATCACGAAGACGCCGTTGACGCGGAGCTCGAGCGCGCCGTCCACACGGCGACGCAGGTGGGCGGTCATGCCATCGTGGCCCAGGGCGCGACGCTCACTGGTCGTAGTCGACCGCCGAGTAGGCGCGCAGCTTGCTCAGACGGTGCTCGCTGAAGATCTTGCGGATGGTTCCCGAGCGCGACCGCATGACGATCGATTCGGTGTAGGCGACGGGACCGGCATAGCGGACACCCTGCATGAGCTCGCCATCGGTGATGCCGGTCGCCACGAAGAAGCAGTCATCGGCGCTGACCAGATCATCCGTGGAGAGCACCCGGTCGAGGTCGTGCCCGGCATCGAGGGCCTGCTGGCGCTCCTCATCGTCCTTGGGGGTCAGACGACCCTGGATGACGCCGCCGATGGCCTTCATGGCGCAGGCGGTGATGATGCCCTCGGGAGTACCGCCGATCCCGACGAGCAGATCCACGCCGGTGGCGGGACGGGCCGCCATGATGGCGCCGGCGATATCACCATCGGTGATGAACTTGATGCGGGCGCCGGTCGACCGGATCTCGTCGACGAGGTGCTGGTGGCGCGGCCGGTCCAGCAGACAGACGGTCACGTCCGCGACCTGGATGCCCTTGGCCTTGGCGACGATCGCGATGTTCTCCGAGACAGGAAGGCGGATGTCGACCGAGTCGGCCGCCTCAGGACCGGCCACCAGCTTCTCCATGTAGAAGACGGCTGAGGGATCGTACATGGCGCCGCGTGGCGCCACCGCCATGACGGAGATGGAGTTCGGCATGCTCTTGGCCGTCAGGGTGGTGCCGTCGATCGGATCGACCGCGACATCGCACTCCGGACCGTGGCCGTCGCCCACGTGTTCGCCGTTGTACAGCATGGGGGCATTGTCCTTCTCGCCCTCGCCGATCACGACCACGCCGTCCATCGCCACGGTGTTGACGAGACTGCGCATCGCGTTGACGGCGACCCCGTCCGCGCCGTTCTTGTCGCCGCGGCCCACCCAGCGTCCCGCGGCCAGGGCACCGGCCTCGGTCACCCGGACCAGATCGAGGGCGAGATTGCGGTCAGGGGCATCGACGGCAGGCGTGAGAGTCTCCACACCGGCATCCTAACGGGGTTCGCGGGGGTCGCTAGGGTGGCGGTCGTTCGGGTACCACGATCCAGGAGAACGATGAGCGGCTACGGCGGCGCGAATGCCAAGATGAGCGACGTCCTGCGCAGTGTCCTGCTGCTGACCGCGGGTGTGCTCGTGGTGTTCGTCATCGGCCGGCTCTTCTTCACCGTCGAACCGGACCGTCCTGTCTCGGAGGTCGACTACGTCACCGCCGCCGAGGGTGTGGAGCCGACCGCGGGCTTCGATCCCTGGCTGCCCGAGCAGCTGCCCGACGGCTGGATGGCCAATTCCGCGCGGATCGACGCCAGCACCTGGGAGATGGGGGTTGTCACCGATGATGACGAGTTCATCGGAATCCGCCAGCTGCTCGACGGCGAGGGCGAGGCCCTCGGCCGGGCGATCGACGACGACCCTCGCGAGGAGACCGTGAACGGCGTGGTGTGGCACGTGGGAGAGTCGGGTGACGAGCTCGTCTACGCCACTACTGAGAACGATGTGACGACGGTCGTGAGGTCGACGACCTCAGCCGATGTGACCCGTGACTATGTGTCGTCGCTGGTGCGGTTCTCCGAGCTCGCCTCGGCGGATGCGAGCCGCTGACGGGCACCGTCGAGCCACGTCTGGCAGATCTCGGCGAGCTCCTCGCCGCGTTCCCACAGCGCCAGGGACTCCTCGAGCGTGGTGCCGCCCGTCTCGAGTTTTTGGACGATGCCGATGAGTTCGTCGCGGGCCTGCTCGTAGCTCAGCTCCGGGCCGGTGCCGGGCAGGGCGTCAGTGCTCATGGCGGTGCTCCTCGATGGTCTCGATGCGGGCGGTGAGCAGCCCGTCGGTGACGTGGATGGTGAGGTGGTCGCCCGCGACGACCTGCTCGGTGCTCGTGACCGGATGGCCGTCGGCGCCGAGCGCCACGGCGTACCCGCGTTGCAGGGTGTTCAGGGGCGACAGCGCCCGGACGCGGGCCAGATGGTGGCTGATCTCGTCGTGGGCGCGATCGAGTCTCATGCCGACCGCGCGGCGTACCCGTTCGCGATGCTGGTCGACGAGGGCCTGCTGGACATCGACCACGGTGGTGGGGGTGGCCAGCACCGGACGGGTGCGCAGGGTGGTCAGCGCGTGGGATTCGCGGTCGATGAGGGACCGCAGTGCTTGACGCCCGCGGGCGCGCATCTGGACGAGCCCGTTCAGCTCGTCGGCCACATCGGGCACGATGCGCTTGGCAGCGTCCGTGGGGGTGGAGGCGCGCAGATCGGCGACGAGATCGAGCAGAGGGATATCGGGCTCGTGGCCGATGGCGCTCACGACCGGCGTGGTGACGGCATGTACCGCGCGGATCAACGACTCATCGGAGAAGGGCAGCAGATCCTCGACGCTGCCCCCGCCGCGCGCGATGACGATGAGGTCGATCTCCGGGTCCGCATCGAGAGCCCGCAGCTCAGCGATGACCTGGGCGGCGCTCTGCGGCCCCTGCATCAGCGCATATCGGACCCGGAGAGGAGCGCCGGCCCACCGGAGCCGGACATTCTCGACGACATCGCGCTCGGCGGCCGAAGCCTTGCCCGTGATGAGGCCGATGCCCCCGGGCAGGAGCGGCAGGGCCCGTTTGAGCCGGGGATCGAACAACCCCTCGGCGGCGAGCAGCTGCTTGCGACGCTCGAGCTGGGCCAGCAATTCGCCCTCACCGGCCGGGCGGATCTCCCGGATGGCGAGCGAGAGGCGGCCGCTGGGCTGGTAGAAGTCGGGTTTGGCGTGCACGACGACGCGGGCCCCCTCCGTCACGGGCGCCGGGGAGGAGTCGAGCACGCTGGCGTGGCAGGTCGCCTGGATGCTCATGGTGGCCTCGAGATCGCGCAGTGTCAGGAAGCAGACTCCGCGGCGACGGTTGAGCTGGGCGATCTCCGCCTCGACCCACACGGCCCCCAAGCGCCCGATATAAGTGCCGATCAGCCCAGAGATCTGCCGCAACGGTGCGGGAGCGTCCGGACTGGTCTCGAGGGCCATGGGGCGACCTTACCCAGCGCGACCGACAGTCCCGCCGGCGGTTTCGCGGGCAGTTAGAGGTTCCACCGATAGGGGAGACTACTGCGCGCCACCCCCATTGGTGGAACCTCTTAGGATGAGGGTCATGACGTCCTCGGTCGAACTCGGCATGCCCTCGATGGGTGGCTCGGTCCTCCTGGCCGATCCTCGCGGCTACTGCGCGGGGGTGGACCGTGCCGTGATCACGGTCGAGAAGGCACTCGATCTCTATGGTGCGCCTGTCTATGTCCGCAAGCAGATCGTGCACAACAAGCATGTGGTGCAGAACCTCGCCGCACGGGGCGCGATCTTCGTGGAGGAGCTCGACGAGGTCCCCGAGGGCTCCACGGTGGTCTTCTCGGCGCACGGAGTCTCGCCGGCCGTCCATGCCCAGGCCGCCGAGCGTGATCTCAAGACGATCGACGCCACCTGCCCGCTGGTGACCAAGGTCCACCATGAGGCGAAGCGTTTCGCCAAGGAGGACTACCGCATCCTGCTGATCGGGCACGCCGGTCACGAGGAGGTCGAGGGCACGGCGGGCGAGGCTCCCGAGCACATCACCCTCGTGGAGCACCCCGATGACGTCGATGCCCTGGAGTTCGAGGAGGGCACCCGGCTCTCGTGGCTCTCGCAGACGACGCTGAGTGTCGACGAGACGATGGAGACCGTCCGCCGGTTGCGCGAGAAGTTCCCGCAGCTGGAGGATCCGCCGAGCGACGACATCTGCTATGCCACCCAGAATCGCCAGGTCGCGGTCAAGGAGATCGCCAAGGACGCCGAGCTCGTCATCGTCGTCGGCTCGGCCAATTCATCGAACTCGGTGCGCCTGGTCGAGGTGGCCCTGGAAGGCGGTGCCCGTGCCGCCTACCGGATCGACGACATCAGCGAGATCGACGACGCGTGGCTGGACGGCGTGACCACCGTGGGTGTCACCTCCGGCGCGTCGGTGCCCGATGACCTCGTGCAGGACGTGCTGGGCTACCTCGCCGAGCGCGGAATCGGCGACGCGCGGGCCATCCGCACCGCCGAGGAGTCGCTCATGTTCGCCCTGCCGCCCGAGCTGCGCCGCGATCTGAAGGCCGCCGGCCAGAGCTGACCGCCCCGATCAGGACGAGATGGTGTCCTGATCGGAGTCGTCCTCGTCCTCGCTGTATCGACGCTGCCGTTCGCGCTGACCGTGCGTCAGCCGGCGCAGATCCGTCTCCGAATCGAAGCTCGAGCCGAGCCCGCCGGCCACGACGCCCATCGCGGCGCTGAGCCAGGCGATGTCGAGATAGTTCACGAAGCTCGCATCCTGGTCGAGGATCACGCTCATGAATTCGGGGTCGATGACGACGAGACTGGTCAAGAGGATCAGCACCACCAGCACGGCGTACAGCACCAGTACGCACAGGAACAGCGTAGCGATCGTCGAGAGGTTGTAGAGCAGCACCACGGTGGACAGACGTTCCTGGACGGGCTTGTCCCAGAGCCGGTTGCTGACGATCAGCCACGCGACCATCACCGTCATTGCCAACAGGCCGATCAGCAGCAGACGCGCGGTGGACAGGTAGTTCGACATCTGCCAGATGGAGTTGTAGAAGATGCCGAAGGCGCCGGTGGCCGAAGCTGCCGCCAGGGCGCTGGAGAGTCGAGGTGCCGTGCGCCAGGGGTCGTTCGCCATCGTCATGCCCAGGACCATGCGTAGACCTCCGGCCGTCTGGTTGGAGGTGAGCTCGCGGTGTCCGGACTCGTCGAGCACCTCCCCCCAGTGACCCCAGCGCAACCGGTGGGCATCGGGATCCAGATCGCCGTCCACCGGCACGAGACGCAGCGCGCAGGCCATGAGGACGGTGAGGATGCGTCGCTTGGTGGTCACCGCGCCAAGGGTGGGGCAGGAGATGACGCCTACCTTCTCGTCTGGGAAGATCTCCGCGATCAGCGGCCGACTGCCGCGATGCCGGGGGATCTCGGTGAGCAGGAGCACGACATCGATGCGCTCGTACTTCTCGGCGATGCGGCTCGCGACATCGAAGTCGAGGGAGTTGTCGGGTCGCAGACGGATGGTCTCGGTCTGGGTATACAGCTCCACCGGCGGACTGAAAGTCGTCTCCAGCTGGGTCCGAAGCTCGTCCTTGATCGAGTCGACGCGGCGGCTCGGCAGGCCCGGGTCGGCAACGACCAGGACATTGACCCCACGCGCGGTCTCGTCGGTCATGCATCATCTCCTGGACAGCGGGTCGGGGCAGGGGACCTTCAGCTTCGCAGGAGCTTCGGTATGCCACCACCGGAGCCGTCATGGAGCGGTGACATGAAGGGCGTTGGCCGCCTTCGAGCGAGATCAGCGGGCGGGCGCGGGACTGTTGACGATCCGCGCGACGATGATCAGCAGCGCCAGCGCGTGACCGATCAACAAGGGGACACCGAAGGCGATCGTGCCGGACAGGGCCCGCCCGAGGATGCCGACATCCTCGGGCGTCCCGTCCAGGACGAGCGCCGAGCCGAAGAAGGCCGAGACGAGCACCATCGCGGCGGCGAAGATCACCGGCGGGGCGACGCCGGCGGCGAAGAGCGCGTCGGGACGGACCGCGAGGGGGAGTGTCGCCACGATCAGGACGAAGCCGAGGGAGAACGGCAGACCGAGGCGATGGTCGAGCAGATCGAGGGAGATGACGAAGGTCAGGGCGACGATGGCCAGCACGATGGCCTGCCGGGCGGTCAGATCGTGACTCGCCAGGGTGCGGGGTGCGCGCAGCAGCGCCGAGGCCATGGTCATGACGTTAACCGATCCGTGAGCTCGGATGCGGTCATCTGACGGGGTGTCGTGTCGATGAGTCGCGGTGGATCGAGGGGCGCCTCGCTGACCTGGAGGTCCTGGAGGCGTCGGGCGCTGACGAGAACCCGCGATTCGATCGAGGCGATGGCGTCGTTGTAGGAGCGGACCGCCTTGTCGAGGGCGCCGCCGACCCGGTCGAGGTGGCCCGCCGCGGTGCCCAGCCTCTCGTAGAGTTCCCGAGCGGCGTGATGGATGTCCCTCGCGTTCTCGGCGAGCTGCTCCTGTGTCCAGGCGAAGGCGACCGTGCGCAACAGCGCGACGAGGGTCGTGGGGGTGGCGAGGATGACCTGCCGGCTCGCCGCGTACTCCAGTAACGAGGCATCGCCCTCGAGCGCCGCGGAGAGGAAGGACTCGCCGGGGACGAAGAGCACCACGAACTCGGGGGCGTTGTCGAACTGACGCCAGTAGGTCTTGGCGGCCAGCTGATCGACATGGGTGCGCACCTGGCGGGCATGGCGCCGCAGGTGGGCGGCGGCTTCGTCGTCGTCCTCGGCCTGGGCGACGTCCAGATAGGCGTCGAGCGGCACCTTGGCGTCGACGACGACGGACTTGCCTCCGGCGAGATGGACGAGCATGTCGGGGCGTAGCCGGCCGTCATCGCCGCTGGTGCTCACCTGCAGGTCGAAATCACAACGCTCGACCATGCCGGCGAGCTCGGCGGTGCGCCGCAGATGCATCTCACCCCAGCGCCCGCGTACCTGCGGCCGGCGCAGCGCCGTGGACAGCGAGGCCGTCTCCCTCCGGAGCTGTTCGCTGGTGAAGCGCACGGAGTCGACCTGTTCGCGCAACTGCGCCTGCCAGGCCGTGCCCTGGGATTCGAGGTCGCGTAACCGCGAGTCGAAGCGCTCGATGCTCCGCGTGACAGGTTCCATCGCCAGTCGTGCGGAGTCGGCGTCCACCGGGGCGGGGGCACGACGAGATGCCGTGAGCTGCCCGGCGATGAACCCCAGCGCGAGGGCCAGGAGGGCGACGATCAGGAGTGCGAAGGCGTCCATAGCCCCACTCTGACCTCACCCACCGACAAAACCGGGCACGTCCTCCCACCCGGGCTCGGGCGGTAGCCCATCAACCTCACCTCGCGCCGGGCGGACCGGTGGCGGTACGTCGCCAACCTGATCAGGCGGGCGGATTCGTTTCATGACGTACCTTCACTCCCGAGATGGGGCTGGCCCGGTCGATGTCGACGACGGTGGAAGGGACGGCTCGACGTGCCGCGGCGGCCCGGGGCGTCAGTTCCCGGAGCCGCCGGCGACCTCATAGGACCAGAGTTCGCTGTGGGTGCCGACCGGCTTCTGCGGCTCGCCGCCCTCGCGCTCGCTTTCCGAGCGGTGCCCGTGGCCGAAGGCAGCCGAGTTCATCCAGGCCTGGAAGGACTCCTCGTCGCGCCAGCGGGTGACGACGAGCCACTGCTCGCGGTCATCCGTGGGCTTCAAGAGCTCGAAACCCTCGAACCCCTCCTGGCCGTCGACGGCACCCGCACGCTTGGCGAAGCGGTGGGCCAGCTCGTCGCCGCTGTCCTTGGGGACCGTGATCGCGTTGATCTTGATGATGCTCATGCCGCCATCCTCCCACCTGACCCCTGGTCGGTGAGACAGCGTCCATTCTGAGCGAACGGCGGTGCGGCAGCGTCTGTTCCGACAGACAGACAGACGGACGCCTATTCACCGCCCGGACGGGCTGGCGAGAAGGAGGAGATCGTCCTCGGACTCCTCGTAGTCGATCTCCAGGCCGGCGTCCTCGCCGATGCGGCCGGCCTCGGCGCGCTGTTCCCGCGCGACCAAAGTGACGAAGAGGCTGCCGGGGGCGAGCCATCCGATGGCATCGCGCGCGACCGCCCGCCAGGGATCGAGTCCGTCCGGTCCACCGGCGACACAGAAATCGGGCTCGTGTGCCCGGAAGTCCGCATGGATCCAGGAAAGCTCTCCGGTCGGCACATGGGGCAGGTAGGCCACCGCAAGGTCGATGCGACCGCGCCAGGAGGGCGGAAGGGGTGACCACCAGGACCCCTCGGCCACCTCGAATCCGTGACGCTCCCCAGTGCGTCGCGCGGAGATGGCGGCGACGGGATCGATCTCGGTGCCGACGATGCGGGCTGCGGGGAGCCGGGTGGATAGGATCGCCGCCAGGGTCCCGGCGCCACACCCCAGATCGGCGGCGATGCGTGCGTCGGGATGGCGTGCCGCGGCGGTCTCGGCGATCGCGGTGGACCGCGCCCGCGGGACGAACACCCCGGGTCCGAGATCGACCCGAACGCCACCGATCTCGGTGAAGCCGAGGACCTGCTCCAAAGGTGTTCCCGCGATGCGCTGTGCGATGGCCGTCGCCAGGGCCTGGCTCTCGAAGGCCGATCGCAAGGCGGTCGCCTCGTCTTCGGCGAAGACACAGCCCGCGGCGCGCAGACGCTCCACCAGCCCGTCGCTCACCTTCGTAGAGTACGGGCCATGGACGCCACGATCAGGACCGAACGCCTCCTGCTGCGCTCGATGACCCCCGACGACGCGGACTTCGTCTTCGATCTGTTCTCGCGGCCGGAGGTGGCCCGGTGGAGCGGCTCGGGGGAGCCGATGACCGAGCGCGGGCAGGCCGTCGCGCGCATCGAGGCGCAACCCGCCCGCGCGGGCGACCATCCCGCCTGTGGGGTCTTCGGGATCGCCGTCGATGATGCGCTCGTGGGCATCGCGATGCTCGTGCCGTTGCCGTCGAGCGGGGGAGGTGCGCGCGAGGATGTCGAGATCGGCTGGCATCTCCATCCCGATGCGTGGGGTCACGGGTATGCGACGGAGGCCGGGCACGCGGTCGTCGACCGCGGCTTCTCGGCGGGGTTCGAGGAGTTGTATGCGGTCACCGATCCGGTCAACGAGCGCTCACAGGCCGTCTGCAGGCGCCTCGGCATGACCGACCTCGGATTGCGGGACGACTGGTACGACACGACCACCCGGGCCTTCGTGCTCGCCGCGGCGTCGCGGCCGGGGCGCGACCAGTAGGCTAGTGCCCCGTGGCACTCACCATCGGCATCGTTGGACTCCCCAATGCGGGCAAGTCGACCCTCTTCAACGCCCTGACCAAGAACGACGTCCTCGCGGCGAACTACCCGTTCGCGACGATCGAGCCGAATGTCGGCGTGGTCGGGGTCCCCGACTCCCGGCTGGAGAAGCTGGCGGAGATCTTCGGCTCGGCCAAGATCCTGCCCGCCACTGTGCAGTTCGTCGATATCGCGGGCATCGTGCGTGGCGCGTCCGAGGGAGAGGGGATGGGCAATGCCTTCCTGTCCCATATTCGCGAGTCCGATGCCATCTGCCAGGTGACCCGCGTGTTCCGCGACGAGGATGTCACGCATGTCGACGGCGAGGTCAATCCGTCCAGCGACATCGGGACCATTTCGACCGAGCTGATCCTCGCCGACCTGCAGACGGTCGAGAAGGCGATCACGCGCCTCGAGAAGGAGTCGCGCAAGGACAAGTCCCTCGTGCCGCAGCTCGACGAGGTTCGCAAGGCCCAAGAGGTGCTGGAGGCCGGTGACGGTGTCTTCGCCGCCGGCCTCGACCTGGAACTGTTGCGCGATCTGCACCTGATGACGGCCAAGCGCTTCCTCTATGTCTTCAACTGCGATGCGGACGAGCTGGCTGACGAGGATCTGAAGGCGAAGATGCGCGACCTCGTGGCCCCGGCCGAGGCGATCTTCCTCGATGCGCTCGCCGAGGCCGAGCTCGCCGGACTCGGCGACGACGAGGAGGCCGAGGAGATGCGCGCCGAGCTGCTCGCCGAGATGGGGGTGACCGAGCCGGGACTCGACGCCTTGGCTCGCGTCGGCTTCGACACCCTCGGCCTGCAGACCTATCTCACGGCCGGACCCAAGGAGGCCCGCGCCTGGACCATCAAGAAGGGTGCCACCGCTCCCGAGGCGGCCGGTGTCATCCACACCGACTTCCAGCGTGGCTTCATCAAGGCCGAGATCGTCTCCTTCGACGATCTCGTCGAGGCCGGCTCCATGAATGCGGCCAAGGCCGCCGGCAAGGTCCGCATGGAGGGCAAGGACTATGTCATGTCCGATGGTGATGTCGTGGAGTTCCGCTTCAACGTCTAGCGTCAATTGGGATCCGCGGAGTCGCTCGACGACGTGCGGGTGCCTCCAGATGACCGGCTTGAAGCCTTGAAGGATGACCGGGTCGGGCAGTACAGCATCGGGATCAACGACCAGTGGCGGATCGGTTTCAGATGGACGGACGCCGGACCGGAGGAGGTGGAGATCGTTGACTACCACTGACAAGACCGACCCGATCCGCCCTGGAGAGGTCCTCATGGAGGACTTCATCGAGGGCTTCGGCATCACACAGAACAAGCTTGCGGTATCGATCGGTGTGCCACCGCGCCGCATCAATGAGATCGTGCACGGCAAGAGGGGCATCACCGCGGACACCGCACTGTGACTGGCGAGGTACTTCGGGACCTCGGTCGAGTTCTGGATCAGTCTGCAGAGCCACTACGAGCTCGACCGTGCAGAGGACCTCGTGGGGGAGAAGATCGCGGCGATCACTCCGCTCCAGGTGGCGTGACCGGCCACCTGGTCGTCATCTCTGGTCGACCTCGTGGACGACAGGGACCTCGTGATCCTGCAGACCCGCTCCGCTACTGACCCAGATAGCCTTATGCGCAGGCATGCGATCGGATTCACCTCGCCCTGCACCGCATGGGTGAGCAGGTCCTGCCGGCCTTTCCCGACGAACGGTCGCACATCGAGGAGGCCGAGTGAGTGCATCAGGCCGTCTGGAACGACGCCTGGGCACCCGGGATGCCGTCGTCATCGGCCTGGGATCGATGATCGGTGCTGGGGTGTTCGCCGCTTTCGCCCCGGCAGCCCGGGCCGCCGGCACCGGACTGCTGATCGGACTGGCCATCGCCGCTGTGATCGCCTACTGCAATGCCACCGCCTCGGCCCAGCTCGCCGCCGCGTATCCGACGTCCGGCGGCACGTACGTCTACGGCCGTGAACGCCTCGGCGACTGGTTCGGCTTCACCGCCGGCTGGGGATTCGTGGTCGGCAAGACGGCGTCGTGCGCCGCCATGGCGCTCACCTTCTCCGCCTACGCCGTGCCCGGCCCGGAGTGGGCCCAGCGCGCGGTCGCTGTCTGCGGCGTCATCGGGCTGGCGCTGCTCAACTACCGCGGTGTGACGAAGACCGTAGCGCTGACCCGCGTCCTCGTCGCAGCCACTCTCGCGGCGTTGGCGGTGCTCGTGATCGGCATCATCGTCGGCGGGAACGCCTCGACATCGCAACTCGGCGGCTGGGACGATCTGATCGCCGCCGGCCCTTATGGGATCCTGCAATCGGCCGGACTGCTGTTCTTCGCCTTCGCCGGCTATGCCCGGATCGCCACGATGGGCGAAGAGGTCCGCGATCCGCGGCGCACCATTCCCCGCGCGATCCCGCTCGCGCTCATGATCGCCGTCGCCGTGTACCTAGTGGTCGGCGTCGCTGTGCTGCTGGCCGCCGGCCCCGAACGCATCGCCGTCGCGGCGGCACCGCTCACCGAGGCGGTCGAGGCCGCGGGGGTGGACTCTCTGGCACCGGTCGTCCGCATCGGTGGGGCACTCGCCAGCCTCGGCGCTCTGCTCGCACTCATGGCCGGGATCGGGCGGACCAGCCTGGCGATGGCCCGTCAGCGGGACCTGCCCTCCTGGCTGGCGGCGGTCCACTCGCGCTACAGGGTCCCTCACCACGCCGAACTGGCGCTGGCCGTGGTCGTCTCGGTAGTGGTGCTGACCGTCGACCTGCGCGAGGTGATCGGGTTCTCCTCGTTCGGTGTGCTCGTCTACTACGGCATCGCCAATGCCTCGGCCTTCACTCAGCCGCCGTCGGACCGCCGGTGGCCGCGGTGGCTGAACCTCCTCGGTGCCGCCGGCTGCCTCGTCCTGGTCGCGACGCTCCCGTGGCAATCCGCCGTCGCCGGACTGCTCATGTTCGTGATCGGACTCCTCGGCCGATTCGTGGTGCTCAAGCGTCGTGGCCGCGGCCGCAAGACCGGCACCGATGAGCCTCAGGACCAGCTGTGATCGCAGCGACGTGACGAGGTCTTCCGGCAGAGCCACGACGAACTCGACCGCGTAGAGGACCCCGTGGCGCATTTCGCGCGCTCAGGCTGAGCGATCTTCTTCCCGGAGTCCGATGGCGATCCCTGCGTCGATGACGAACAGTGCACCCATCGCGGTGGCGTTGCGGCGGCGGCCGTTTCGCCTGTGCTCGCGCGCGATAACAAGTGGAGCAGAGCTCGCGTACCCACGACATGCCATCGCCGGCAAGACGGCCGGCCGGCGATGATCGTGGCGCTGAGGACGAGGTCTGCAGCTCCGAGGGCGCGCCCGCGCTTGATGCCGGTAGCCGTCAAGCCGAGCCATCGCCCACCCGTGAGTGGTGCGATGGTCAGGAGGGCGCCGGCCGCGCCCAATGGAAGCGGGCGACTAGTGAGGGCAGTCCCGGAATGCTCGTCAGGACGACGAAGACGGCATGCTCGAGAGCCGCCGGCGGTGTTGGACATGGAGTCGTTGAGATCGGCGATGTGGACCTTCCACCGCGACGGGTGCGCGAGGAGCAACCGGGATCAGTATTCCGATCCCGAGAGGCAGGAACACGAGGGCATTCGTCAGCGGGTCGCCGACCTCCTCAGCGTGGAGGGGGCGAGCGCGATGCCGGACCTTCACCGCTCATCCGCGGACCGGCTCAGGCAGACGGCAAAGCGTGTTGGTAAGGAACCCGCCGGGCCTAGGCGGCTTATCGCCGCGGCGGCCGACGAGTGGGGCGCTGAGAACAGTTGCCTCCGGTGCGGTGCCCAGCGGCGTTTCGTCGGGTGCGCCGATGGTCGGCACCGACATCTCGCTTGACGTGGCCCACGTCACGTGTGTACGGTCACAACCGCTAGACGGTTTTAGAAACCGTAGAACGGTTTATGGAGGGTCAATGTCGGAACCTGGAGTGCGCGTGCTCGGTCGAGCCTGCGCCGTGCTCGACTGCTTCACCGAGGCGGAGCCGTGCTTGGGCGTGGCGGACATCCGTCAGCGAACGGGCCTGCCGGCCACGACGGTCGCGCGCATCGTCACGACGCTCGTGCAGGAGGGACTGCTGGTCCGCGAGGGCGATGACTATCGCGTCGGCCTGAGGGTCCTGGTCTGGAGCGCCCCCGCCCGGTCGGGCTCGAGTCTTCTCGGCGTCGCCCGCCCCTTTGTGGAGCAGCTGAGGGACGTCACCGGCGAGAGCGCCGGGTTGTATGTCCGCCAGGACCACACCCGCGTCCTCGTGGAGGCCGCGTCGTCCCACCACTCGGTCATCTACCGGGGGTACGTCGGGCAGGTCCTGCCGCTGCACGCGGGCGCCGCGGGCAAGTGCTTCATGGCCTTCGACGATCAGGCGCTCGCCGCTGCGGCCACAGCGGGGTTCGAGCGGTACACGGACTCGACGGTCGTCGAGCGTGATCGGCTGGACGAGCAGCTCGCCCTGGTGCGCGAACGCGGCTGGGCTTACAGCGAGAGCGAGCGCGAAGTCGGCCTGAACTCGGTCGGTGCGCCGATCATCGGATTCGGCGGACGACCGGAGGCTGTGCTGGCGATCGGCGGTCCGTCGACCCGGCTCGATCAGGAGGCTGCCGAGCGGGTCGGCCCGATCGTCGCAGCTACGGCGAACGCGATCGCGGCCCGTATGGGTCACATTCCGGCGGAGGAGCGTGTCGATGTCTGACGCCCAGGTGCTGTCGGACCTGCTGCGGGCCGATCGGCTGCTCGCGGCCCCCGGCGTCTACGACGGACTGTCGGCGGCGGTCGCCGCTCGCGCGGGAGTCAAGGCAGCCTACGTCTCCGGAGCCGCCGTCTCGGCCTCGGAGGGACTGCCCGATATCGGCCTGACGACCGTCACGGAGGTCGCGCGCGCGATCTCCGTGGCGCGCCGCCACCTCGCCGGCCTGCCGATCATCGCCGACGGCGATACCGGCTTCGGCGACGAGACCAACACCTTCCGCACGGTGCAGACCTATGAAATCGCCGGCGCCGCCGCGGTGCAGCTGGAGGACCAGGTCTTCCCGAAGCGGTGCGGTCACCTCGACGACAAGGCGCTCGTCGAGGCCGACGAGTTCTGTCTCAAAATCGAGGCCGCCACAGCCGCCCGATCGACGGCGCTGATCGTCGCACGGACCGATGCCGTCGCGGTCGAGGGGATCGACGCGGCCCTCCGACGCGCCCGGCGCTATGCCGAGGCCGGAGCCGACGTGATCTTCGTCGAAGCCCCTCAGACGATCGAGCAGATCGCCGACATCCCCGGCGCCGTCGATGTTCCGGTCATCTTCAATGTGGTGCCCGGGGGCAAGTCGCCCGATGTCTCACGAGAACAGCTCGAGGAGTTCGGCTACGCCGGCGCCATCCTTCCGGCCGCGACCGTCGGTGCCGCTTTTTCGGCGATGACCGCGGCGATGGCCGATATCGCCGACGGCCGGCTGTCGTCAGGACCCGCGGTCGCTCCGCGGGTCCTTTTCGAGGCCGTCGGCCTCGACGCGTGGCTCGGACGCCGCTCCAGCGAGGTGCCCACCCATGCCTGACACCATCATCGAGAAGATCCTCGCCCGTTCGTCGGGCATGTCCGAGGTCCGCCCCGGGCAGATCGTCACCAGCGATGTCGACATGACCGTCGTCATCGACGTGCAATTCGCCCACGACCGGCTCGGCGACGTGCGTGCCGTCCACGACCCCGACAAGATCGCGGTCGTCCTCGACCACGCCGTCCCCGCCCCGACACCGCGCGACGCCGAGCACGGCACCAAGGCACGCGATTTCGTGGCCAAGCACGACATCGACCGCTTCTATGACGTGGGGCGTCACGGCATCGTGCACCAGGTCATAGCCGAGCAGGGCCTCGTCCTCCCCGGCACGGTGGTCTGCTGCACCGATTCACACACCTGCGCGGGCGGCGCGCTCAACTCGGCCGCCCGTGGTCTCGGACCACTGGAGATCCTCCAGATGATCTGCACCGGCCAGACCTGGTACCGCGTCCCGCCCACCATCCGTTACGAGCTCACGGGCGCCAAGCCGGCACATGTCAACGGGAAGGACATCTTCCTCGCCATCGCGGGCGCCTACGGCGATGCCACGGACCACGCACTGGAGTTCGGCGGACCGGGACTCGCCTCGGTGCCGATGTCGGACCGTCGCACCATCGCCACGCAGGGCGCGGAGATCGGAGCAGACTTCACGCTGTTCCCGTGCGACGACCTGACCGAGGCGTTCTTGGCGGAGGTCGCGCCGGACACCACGTACGTGCCGAGCAACGCCGACGCGGATGCTGAGTACGCCGACGTACGCACGATCGATCTCTCGACAATCGAGCCGATGGTCGCGCTGCCGGGGACGGTCATCAACAACGCGGTTCCGTTGAGCCGGCTCGAGTCGGTCACGATCGACCAGGCGTTCATCGGATCCTGCGCCAACGGCCAGCTCGCTGACCTCGAGGTCGCCGCACGCATCGTCGCAGGACGGCGGGTGGCGCCGGGGGTGCGGCTGATCGTGACACCGGCCTCGCAGCAGGTGTACCTCGACGCCGTCAGGCTCGGCTACGTCGCCACCCTCGTGGAGGCGGGAGCGGTGGTGACCAACTCGACGTGCGGTGCCTGCTTCGGCTACCACATGGGCGTGCTCGCACCGGGCGAGGTCTGCGTCACCTCCAGCACCCGCAACTTCCGCGGCCGTATGGGCAGCACCGAGGCGCACGTCTACATGGGGTCGCCGGCCACCGTGGCCGCATCGGCGTTGATCGGACGCATCGCGAGCCCCGACGAGCTGGCGGAGGTCGCCGCATGACATCGCCACTTCGTGTCCGCGGTCGCGCCTGGGTCTTCGGCGATGAGATCAACACCGACGACATGTACCCGGGCTTCGCGATGAAGCTGCCGGTGCCTGAGGCGGCACAGCACATGTTCGATGCCACGCGTCCGGGCTGGCCCCGGCTGGTGGAGCCCGGCGACATCGTCGTCGCCGGACGCAACTTCGGCCTCGGATCGAGCCGCGCCTGCGCCGAGCTGTTCGTCCATCTCGGGATCTCGTGCCTGATCGCCGAGCAGTACAACTCGCTCTTCCATCGCAACGCACTCAACTACGGCCTGCCGGCGCTCGTCGTCCCGATGGCCCGGCAGCTGATCGACGAGGGCGATGTCCTGGCCGTCGATGCGGCGGCGGGCCTGCTGCGCAACGAGACCCGTGGGGTCGACCATCAGGTCGAGCCGCTGCCGGAGTTCGTCACCGAGCTGATCGAGGGCGGCGGACTCATCAGCCGTCTGGAAGCCGGGGGATATCTGGATCGCGTCGACGCGACCAGCACCACAGGAGGAAAGTCATGAAGTCCAGCAATATCCTGATCGCCGGTGCGGTCGCCTCGGCGCTGTCGTTGAGCGCGTGCGGCGGCGGTGGCGACGCACGCGAAGTCACCTCATTCGACATCGCCGTCAGCAATGCCTCCGAGCCATATTCGATCCCATGGCTGGTCGGCAAGGACCAAGGCTTCTTCGAGGACCGCGGCGTGACGATCGGCGATATCGTGCCCGGTAAGGGCGGCGGCACGACGGTCCGCAACATGCTCAGCGGCGATCTGCCGATCGCCGATGTCGGATTCACTTCCGTGCTGGAGTCCAGCGAGGCCGGGGCGCCCCTGACGGTGGTGGGCGGTGCCACGCAGAGTGTCTATGGGCTCGACTTCTATGCCCTCGATGCCAACACCGAGGTGCGTTCCATCGAGGACATCGGCACCTGGGCCTATACCAATCCCCAGTCGGTGACACAGGCGCTCACCTTCATGCTCCCGCAGGTCGCCGGGGTAGAGAAGACCGTCGAGCGCACCTCATCGGGTGGCGTCGGCGAGGGGGTCGCGCTGCTGGAGGCCAGTGACGTCGATGTCGCGGTGGTGCCGCCGTCGGTCGTCGCCAAGAGCGACAAGTTCCGTGTGGTGGTCTCCAGCGCCGACTACCTCGAGAAGTTCCAGCAGAGCGTCATCGCCACGACACCCGAGTTCGCGGAGCAGAACCCGGAGACGGTCGAGGCCGTGGTGGCCGGGTATGCCGAGGCCGTCGAGTTCATCCGCGAGAACCCCCAGGAGGCCGCCGACCTGTACGCCGAGTACATCGATATCGATCCTGCCGCGGCGAAGACGATCGTCGACCATGCGCTCGACTACGACAACTGGGGAGCCGGGTTCGATGCCGAGGCCATCGAACAGGCGGTGGAGGCCCAGCGCATCGCGATGGATTCCGAGGAGCTCGAGTTCTGCGACCTGTTCCAGGACGACTTCCTGCCGGCCGGTGTCTCGGACGCCCTTCCCTCCGAGTGCGGGTGACTGGCCGATGAGTACCCAGACCGTCCAGGAGAACGTGCCCATGAGCAGCGCCACGACGCCCATCGTGCGGGCGACGCAGGTCGAACAGCACTTCGGTCCCGTCCACGCCCTCGGCCCGGTCGATCTGCGGATCGAACGAGGAGAGTTCGTCTCGATCGTCGGTCCCAGCGGATGCGGCAAGTCCACTTTGCTGGAGATCGTCGGCGCCTTGCAGGATCCTGCCTCGGGCACGGTCGAGATCGACGGCGCCCCGGTGGACGGCCCCCGCCGGCGGACCGCGATCGTGTTCCAGGAGTCCGCGACGCTTCCGTGGCGGACCGTCCTCGACAATGTCGCCTTCGCGCTCGAGGTGCGAGGGATCGGACGCAAGGAACGCCGTGACAAGGCGCGCGAGCTCGTTCAGATCGTCGGTCTGGCCGGCTTCGAGGACCACTATCCCGCGCAGCTGTCCGGCGGCATGCGGCAGCGCGTGGCCATGGCGCGCGCGATGTCGACAGAGCCGGACCTGATCCTGGCCGACGAGCCGTTCGGTGCTCTCGACGAGCAGACCCGCATGCTGATGGCGGAGGAGCTGCTCCGTGTGGTCGACACGATCGGCTGCGGCGTCCTGTTCATCACGCACAGCATCCAGGAGGCCGTGCTGCTGTCGGATCGTGTTCTGGTAATGGGCCGCAGGCCGGGCACCTTCATCGACGAGGTGCCGATCGACTTGCCTCGTCCGAGGTCGCATGTGGCGCTGTCGGAACAGTCGGCGACCGAGGCGCAGGAGCGGATCTGGGCGCAGATCCGCAGTGAGGCCGAAGTTGCCATGCGGAGCGAGCGGTGACGGCGCGTTCGGTCGTCCCCGCCTATGTGCGCCCCACGCCGGCGCGGGTGGCGGGGATGCCGGCTCGGGGGTGGACGCTCGTGCTCCTCGTCGTGATGGTGGCGTCGCTGGAGCTCTACGCTCGATCCGGTGCGGTGTCCCGCCTCGATCTCATCCCCGTGAGCGAGATGGCGACGCGATCCATCGAGCTGCTCGGCGACCGTGACTTCGTCGTCGACGCCCTGCTCCGTAGCGCGCTCCTGATCTGCGTGAGCTTCGTGGCCTCGGCCCTCGTGGGCGTGGGCGTCGCCTATGCGATGTCGCGCTATCGATGGATCCACCGGGCGATGAAGCCCTATGTGAACGTGTTCTACGCGCTGCCGATCTTCGCGCTCTACCCCGTCATGGTCGTGATGTTCGGGACGGGGATGGTGCCGATCATCCTGCTGGCGACGCTTTTCAGCGTGGTGATCGTCATCGCCAACTCCCTGGTCGGGTTCGAGTCGACGCCCCCGATCGTCACCAAACTCGCGCGATCGCTGGAGATGACGCCGTCTCAGCAGTTGCGCAAGATCCTCCTGCCATCGGCGCTGCCCGACATCCTGGCGGGCCTCAAGCTCGGTCTCGGCTATGCCATCATCGCCGTCCTCGCCACGGAGTTCATCCTGGCCACGACCGGGCTGGGCCAGGTCGTCAACAGGGCCTACAACAACTTCAACACCGTCGACATGTACGCGGGCATCGTCTTCGTGAGCGTCTTCGCCCTCCTGGCGAATCTCACACTGAGCGCCGCCCTGAGCTCGTTCGACTGGAGGCGCCGATGAACGCCCGTAGCGTACGTGAGAGCCACCGAGGCGCCAGCACCGACCGGCACCCGGGATCTCCTGCCTGGGCTCCGCCCCTCGTCCTCGCCGGACTCATCGTGATCGCCTGGGCGGTCTCGTCGTCGCTGGCTGACAGCGCGGTGTACCCAGGCCCGGCCGAGGCACTGGAGAGTCTATGGTCCGATCTGTCGAGCTCGCGATTCCTCGGGAGCGTCGTCGACACGGCTCGGGTACTGCTGCTGTCCTACGGGGCTGCCGTCGTCATCGGATCGGTCGCCGGGATGATGCTGGGCCTCAGCGCTTTCTGGTCCGGTGCCGCGCTGCCTCTGGTCTACGCGCTCAACAGCATCCCGAAGATCGTGCTGTACCCGATCTTCCTGCTCTTCCTGGGTATCGGCGATATGAGCCGCGGGTCCTTCGCCTTCGTCTCCGGCGTTCTGCCGATGTTCCTGATCATGGTCGAGGCAACCGCCGGGGTCAGCCGGCTCCACCTGAAGATGTCCGCGAGCCTGGGCATGTCGCGGTGGTCGCTGATCCGACGCATCGTGGTGCCGAGTGTCCTGCCGTCGCTGGCTGCCGGCATGCGACTGTGCTTCGGGCTGACCCTGATCGGGTTGCTGCTGGCCGAGATGTTCTCCGGATCCTCCGGTCTGGGCTATGAGCTGCTGCGCAACCTGTCGCTGGCCCGCGTGGAGAACATCATGGGTCAGGTCCTTCTCATCGGGGTGCTCGCGCTGGTTCCCACTCTCGCGCTCCAGCAGCTGGAGCTGCGTATCCGCCGACGTTACGAGGTGACGGCATGACGACCTACTCGCCCGCAGAACAGCCGACCGATGCTGCTGGGGTCACCGGTCGGTTGGCCACCTGGGTGGCCGGGCTCCAGCACGATGACGTGCCCCAGCCCGTCCGTGAGCGTGCCCGCCACCTCGTCCTCGACGGATTGATCTGTGCGCTGGTCGGTGCCCGGCTGCCCTGGTCCGAGCGCGCGGTCGACACCGTCGTGGCGCTCGAGGGGAAAGGTGACGTCCCCGTCATCGGGTGGGGTCTGACCACCTCGGGTCCGGCGGCGTGCCTGCTCAACGGGACCTTCATCCAGGGCTTCGAGCTGGACGACTATCACGTCCGTGCACCGCTGCATAGCAATTCCCTGGTGGTGCCGAGCGCGCTCAGCACGATCTCGGCGCTCGGCTGGACCGTGTCGGGGGAGGAGACGCTCACCGCTCTTATCGCGGGGTACGAGGTGGGGCCGCGCGTGGGGCTGGCTCTGCACGGTGCCGAGATGTTGTCCCGTGGGTGGCACTCGGGCGCGGTCTTCGGCACACACGCGAGCGCCGCGACCTCGGCGCGCTTGCGTCGGCTCGATCCAGCGAGGGTCGAGGACGCTCTCGGCCTCGCAGGCACACAGTCCGCCGGGCTGATGGCGGCGCAGTACGAGGCGATGTCCAAGCGCATGCACCACGGATTCTCCTCCCGCAACGGCCTGTACGCCGCGGCGCTCGCCGAGGCCGGATACACGGGCATCAAGCGCGTGTATGAGCGCGAATACGGCGGATTCCTCGCCACCTTCGGGGAAGGGCACGATCCGCGGGCCGATCTGATCGTCGACGCTCTCGGCCGTGAGTGGGCGCTCATGGACACGGGCGTGAAGGCGTATGCGGCCATGGCCGCCACGCACGCGCCCATCGACTGCGCCCTGGAAGCACGTTCTCGGGGGATCGCGGGCGACGATGTCGAGTCCATCTCCGTCGAGGTATCGCACGCGGCCTACCACCACGGCTGGTGGCGCCCCGAGCGGCCGTTGGAGACGATCGGCGCCCAGATGAACATCGGCTATGCCGTCTGCGTCGCGCTCCTCGACGGCCAGGTGCTCGCCGAACAGTTCACGCATGACCGGGTTGGTGCCGACGATGTCTGGAGCCTCCTCGATCGCATCGACGTCCATCACTGCCCGGCGTTCGACGGCCCCGAGGATCGTTTCCGCACTCGGATGGTCATCGCGTTGCGCTCGGGCGAGTCCGTCGAGATCGAGGTGGCCGGCCCGCTCGGCGGTCCGACGCGCCCGTTGTCGAATGCCGACGTGGTCGCCAAGGCTCGTCGCCTCGCTGCCTCCATCGACATCGTCGACCGGTGGGCGCGTATCGAGGATCTGGTGCTCGGTCTCGATTCTCTCCCGGACGTGTCGGTGCTCATCGACGAGCTCACCGCACCCGTTCCCGCACTCCCCATCGCTCTGTGACGGAAAGGTCCCGCATGTCCAACCTCGCCAGCCTGCTCGATGAGATCACCGCGAAGTATCCTGAGCGGACTGCGATCGTGTTCGGCGATACGCGTCTGTCTTACGCGCAGGTTGACGGCGCGGCTAGTCGGGTCGCGAATCTGCTGGTGAGCCGGGGTATTGAGCCGGGTGATAAGGTCGCGATCTCGATCCCGAATCTGCCGTATTTCACGATCGTCTATTTCGGGATTCTCAAGGCGGGTGCCACGGTGGTGCCGTTGAACATCCTGCTGACGGCCCGTGAGGTGGCTTATCATCTGGATGATTCTGATGCGAAGGTGTATTTCGCGTTTGAGGGTGCGCCTGGTGTGCCGATCGGTGATAACGCGTGGGAGGGTTTCCAGCAGGTCGAGGGGGTCGAGGATTTCTTCTTGATCAAGTTGGATTCTGCGGCTCCGGCTCCGTTGGAGGGGCCGGAGTATTATGCGCCGTTGGTGGCCGAGCAGTCGCCGGTCTTTGAGACTGTGGAGCGCGATGATGATGACACGGCGGTGATCCTCTACACCTCGGGTACGACGGGTCAGCCGAAGGGAGCGGAGCTGCGGCACCGCAATCTGTACGATAATGCGGCCCTCGGGGAGGCCTTGTTCGAGGCCGATGAGAACAATCCCGACATCTATCTGGCGGTGCTGCCGCTGTTCCACATCTTTGGTCAGAGTGTGATCCAGAACGGCTGCCTGCTCTATGGCGGCACGATGGTGATGTTGCCGCGTTTTGACGCCGCGTCGGCTATCAAGCTGTTGTTGAGCGAGAAGGTCACTTTCTTCGCGGGTGTCCCGACGATGTACTGGGGTCTGCTCGGGGCGCTCGATGAGACGGTCGATGTCGCCGAGATCGCCAGGAATCTGCGGGTGGCCGCGGCCGGTGGTGCGGCGCTGCCTGGCGATATTCACCGGCAGTTCGCCGAGAAGTTTGGTGTGACGATCCTGGAGGGTTATGGGTTGTCGGAGACCTCGCCGGTGGCCTCCTTCTCGCCGTGGGGCGAGCCGCCGGTGGTGGGTTCGATCGGTAAGCCGGTCCCGGGGGTGGAGATGAAGCTCATCGATAACGACTGGAACGAGATCCCCGATGATCCTGAGGCTATTGGTGAGATCGCGATCAAGGGTCACGGCATCATGAAGGGCTACTACAAGCGTCCTGCCGCCACTGAGGAGGCCATCCGCGGTGAGTGGTTCCGCTCTGGTGACCTCGCCCGCCGTGACGAGAACGGCTACTACTTCATCGTCGATCGTAGTAAGGACATGATCATCCGTGGCGGCTACAACGTGTACCCGCGTGAGCTCGAGGAGGTGTTGATGACGCATCCGGCGGTCTCGCTGGTCGCGGTCATCGGTGTGCCGCACGAGTCCCATGGTGAGGAGATCAAGGCCGTCGTGGTCCGCGAGCCCGGTGCCGAGATCACCGAGGACGAGCTGATCGCCTGGGGCAAGGAACAGTTCGCGGCATACAAGTATCCGCGCATCGTGGAGTTCCGCGATGAACTCCCGATGACCTCCACCGGCAAAATCCTCAAACGCGAACTCAGCTGACCACAAAGGTGTCTGCGTGCCGTCGCGCGGACCCGGTGACGGGCTCCGTCACCGGAGTTCACGACGATCTCGTGGAAGGTGAGCTGAGCCGTGCCTCGTCGGGCTGGTGGTCAGCGAGGAAAGACCAGTAACGTCGCGATATGCCCGTACCGACGCATCATGTGATCAGCTATATCGAGTTCGGGGTCAGCGACCTCACCGCGACCCGCGACTTCTACACGGCGGCTTTCGGCTGGGAGTTCAACGACTACGGCCCGTCGTACAGCGGGATCAGGTCACCCGAGGGGGAAAGCGAGATCGGTGGCTTGAATGCCACCTCGACGCCCGGTGGCGACGGCCCTCTCGTGCTGCTGTTCTCCGACGACCTGGATTCCACGGTCGAAGCCGTTCGGGACGCAGGCGGAACGATCGCGGCGGGACCCTATGACTTCCCGGGCGGGCGACGGTTCGAGTTCATCGACCCGAGCGGGAATCGACTGGGTGTCTTCGCTGATTCATGACACCGCCTGGCCGGGATCGAGGGCGAGGCCGGGTCCACATAGGGTGTGGCCATGACGCCGATGACGATTCGCTACCACCGGGGCCTCGCGGTCGCTGAGCTGGTGATCGGGGCACTGCTGGCGCTCACCTCGATCCTGACCGGTCAGGGAATCGGGACCGCAGCCGGTGGCATCCTCGTCGCGCTCGGGGTGCTGATGCTGGTCAACCCCATGGCCAAGGTCGAGCCGGGTGAGATCCAGATCCGCAACCCGCTCGGGATGACGCTCAAGCGCTACGCCATCGCATCACCGGCCGACCTGCGGATCGATGGCAAGTCCCTGCGTCAGGCTTCCGACGGCAAGAAGATCATGGGCCTCGGATTCGGTGTGGACGCGAGAGATGCCGCCGCGCTGCGCTCCCAGGTGACCGGACAGATGGGCTGAGAACGCGGTGCTCGATACACGGTCCCTCCTCCTCGTCGATGCCGCAGCAGGCGCTTTGCAATGGCGGTCGGCCTCGGAGGCACCATCGTGAGTGTGCCGCGGGTCCCGCCTCTCCTGCTCACGGGAATCGCCGCCATCCTGCAGGCGGTCGGCGCCAGACGTTCAGCGCCCACACGCGCCTCCCTCGCCGGTGCCGCGGCGCTGGCCGCCGGCTCCGCCTGGATGCTGACGGGGTCGGTCGCCCGGTTCCGTCAGCAGGACACCACCGTCAACCCGGTCGAGGTCGACCGGGTGAGCGCATTGGTCGAGACCGGCCCCTACCGTCTGACGCGCAACCCCATGTATGTGGGAATGGCAGGACTTCTGCTCGCCCACGCGGTGGGCCGACGGTCCTGGACAGCCGGACTTCCGGTCGTCCTCTACGTGGGCATGATCGACCGCTTGCAGATTCCCGCCGAGGAGCAGGCCCTCCGCGTCGCCTTCGGCTCGGACTACGACGCCTACGCACGCCGCGTCCCACGCTGGCTGGACCTGCGGTCGCTGCGTCGCCGGAGCCGCTGAGACATCTCAGCCCAAGCGGGCACGGAGCTCGCGGGCCGCGGCAGCGGGATCATCGGCCCGCGTGACCGCACGCACCACGACGACCCGTTCCGCACCGGCCGCGAGCACCGCATCGAGACGATCCCCCGCGGCGATGCCGCCGATCGCGAACCACGGCTTCGTCGCCATCGCGGCCGCGTAGCGGAGCACGTCGATGCCGACCGCGTCCCGGCCGGGCTTGGTCGGGGTCTCCCAGACCGGGCCGACGCAGAAGTAGTCCACATCGGGATCGGATTCGGCGGCATCGATCTGCTCCACCGCATGGGTCGACCGTCCGATCAGCACATCGGGGCCCAGTAGGCCCCGCGCCTGGCCCGGGGTGAGATCGCGCTGCCCGATGTGGAAGACATCCGCCCCCACCAGCGCGGCCACGTCCGCTCGGTCATTGACCGCGAACATCGCTCCATGACCGCGTGCCGCTGCGGCCACCGCGGTGAGGGCCGCGATCTCGTCTGCCGCCTCGATCGTCTTGTCTCGCACCTGGATGATGTCGACGCCGCCGCCGAAAGCGGCGCTCGCGAACTCCGCGATGTCCTCACCAGGTCGCGCATCCGTGCACACATAGAGGCGCGCATCGGCGAGACGCCGGCGTCGCTCGGCGCCGCTGAGCGAGGCGGATGAGGCAACGGCGAACGGAGGAGCGTCGGTCATGTCCTCTAGGCTAGTCGTGTTCGCGGGAGCCCCGGAGGGGGCTGAGAGGGCCATGTGCCGACCGCCAGACCTGATGCGGATCATGCCGCCGGAGGAAGGGACACCGTTGGCCGACGTCATCGTCGTCGGGGCCGGGATCATCGGCCTCACCACCGCCTGGCGCCTCGTCGAGCGAGGCTGGGATGTCACGGTCTACGATCCCGCGCCCGCTTCCGGCGCGACGCGTGCGGCGGCCGGGATGCTCGCACCGGCTTCGGAGATCGTCTGGGGTCAGCCGTCCCTCTATCCGCTCATGGTCGAGTCCGCGCGACGCTACGCCGATCTCGTGGAGCGTCTCGTGCCGGGCCGCGCCGCGGATGTCGGCTATCTCCCGACCGAGACCCTCGTCGTGGCCTTCGATCACGCGGACCGCGCCGCCCTCGACGAGCTCACCGCCCTCCAGGCCTCGCTCGGTCTGCGCGCCGTCCGCGTGTCCTCACTCGCCGCCCGACGGCTCGAGAGCGCCCTGGCACCCGGTATCGCCGGCGGAGTCAGCCTCCCGGACGATCACCAGATCGATCCGCGCGCGCTGTGCGCGGCACTGCTCGAGGTGCTGGGCGATCGGGTCATCCGTTCCGAGGTCGCCGGGATACTCCGGGAGGAGGACATCACGACGGGCGTCCGGCTCGCCGACGGCGCCGAGCATCGTTCCGGCCAGGTGGTGCTCTGCACCGGTCTCACCTCTCTGCCCGGCGTTCCGTCCCTGGCGCTGCGGCCGGTCTACGGCGACATCCTCCGCCTCGAACCGTCCCGCGGCACGCGGCCCCTGCTGACCCGCACCGTCCGCGGCCTCGTGCGCGGTCGACCGGTCTACCTCGTGCCGCGACGTGACGGGAGCCTCGTGGTCGGCGCCACGACCCGCGAGGACGACGACCCGCGTCCGAGCACCGAGGGCGTCCACCGCCTCCTCGACGACGCGTGGCGCCTCGTGCCGGGAGTGCTCGACACCCGCCTCGTCGAGACCATGACCCGAGCACGCCCGGGGACACCGGACGACATCCCCCTCGTGGGCCGTCTCGACCCGGGCCTAGTGGTATCCACGGGCTACTTCCGCCACGGGATCCTCCTGGCTCCGCTCGGCAGCAAGGTGACCGCCGATCTCGTCGATCGGGCGCCGGTGGACCCTGTGACGCTCGCCACGCTGGACCCGCACCGCTTCGACCGTCCACATCCGACCGCAGGAGGCGCACCATGACCGCCGGCCACATCTCCATCGTCCTCGACGGGACACCGACAAAGGTGCCCGCGGGCAGCACCCTGCGAGAGACGATCGCCCGCCACATCGACCGCGAGCTGGACGCCTCCAGCGCACCGATCGACGGAGGCCGCCTCGGCGTCGCGGTGGCGGTCGACGGCATGGTCGTCCCGCGCGGCGACTGGCACGACCACCTGATGGTCGACGGCGCCGCCGTCGACGTCGTGACGGCGACGCAAGGAGGCTGACATGGACGACACCGTGAACATCGCGGGAGTCGAGCTCGACAGCCGGCTCATCATGGGGACCGGCGGCGCGACCTCGCTCGCCACGCTGGAGGAGGCGCTCGTCGCCTCCGGCACCCAGGTGACGACCGTGGCCATCCGTCGCTATGCCGCCGCCGGAGGCAATTCGGTCTTCGCGATGCTGGAACGTCTCGGGGTCCATGCACTGCCCAATACCGCCGGTTGCTTCACCGCCCGCGATGCCGTGCTGACCGCACAGTTGGCGAGGGAGGCCCTGGAGACGGAGTGGATCAAGCTCGAGGTCGTGGCCGACGAGGACACGCTGCTGCCCGATCCGTTGGAGCTGCTGACCGCCGCGGACGAGCTCGTGGCCGATGGCTTCTCGGTCTTCGCGTACACGAATGACGATCCCATCCTCGCGCGTCGACTGGAGGATGTCGGCGTCGCGGCGGTGATGCCAGCCGGTGCTCCGATCGGCACCGGCCTGGGAATCCTCAATCCGCACAACATCTCGATGATCGCCGAGGCCGCGCACGTCCCGGTGGTTCTCGATGCCGGGGTGGGCACCGCATCGGATGCCGCGCTCGCCATGGAGCTGGGATGCGATGCCGTGCTCCTGGCCAGCGCGGTGACCCGCGCACACGACGCCCCGCTGATGGCCCGTGCGATGAGCGCCGCGGTGCGGGCGGGGCGGGACGCCTATCGGGCGGGACGCATTCCCCGGCGCTCCCTCGCGCGGGCCTCCTCACCCGCCGAGGGAAGGATCGCGGTCCCGTGACCGGGGCCTGGCCCGCCACGGCCGAGGAGCTGATGCGGTCGAGATTCGAAGCCTTCCGGCGCGGCGACGCCGACTGGCTGCTCGCGAGCTGGCACTCGTCGACCCGACCGGTCGAGATCGATCTCTCCGACAATCCCCGATGGCGAGGCCTGCAGATCGTCGAGGCGATCGGCGGGGGACCGGACGATGTCACGGGCATCGTGGAGTTCCGCGCCACCTATCTGGTCGGGGGAGAGCTCGGCATCGTGCACGAACGGTCCCGTTTCGCCCGGGAGGACGGGCACTGGCGGTATGTCGACGGTGAGCTGCGCACGGACTAGATCCGCGCGACGTCGTCGCGCAGCCTGTCCGGCCACCGGAGCACCTCGCTGGGCGTGGACGCGACCTCCATGGTCGCACTCGGCAGCAGCTCGACCAGGTTCCGGGCGGTCGAGACAGGATGCGAGGGATCGTCGATCCAGGCCAGCACCGTCGTGGGGATGTCGAGACGGGCGATGTCATCGTGACCGGGGAGATCGCTCAGCGCGGCGCCGCGGAGGACGGGGGGCAGGAGCCGTTCAGGGACATCGGGGCGGGTCTCGGGCGCGTCCGCCGTCGCCGGGGGCCGAGGCTGCTCGCGCCCGGCGGTGACGAAGCCCTCGACTCCGTACTCCTCGACGACCAGCGCGGCTTTCCGGTACTCCTCGGCCTTCGCCGGTCGTGTCTCCCAGGCTGTGGGCGGCACGAGCAGCGTCAGTCCACTGAATCGGTCGGGCGCGCGTACGGCGGCGTGCAGCAGGGTCGCGGCGCCCATCGAGGGGCCGACGCCGTGGACTTGCTCGCCTGGGAACCAGTGGTCCATCAGCCTCAGCAGATCATCGGCCAACGACGGCCAGCGGTAGTCCTCGGCGACCGCGCGTCCCGATGATCCTCCGTGGCCCCTGGCGTCATAGCGCAGGAGCCGCGTGCCGCTCAGGCCCCGGCCCAGATCGAGATTGAGGACACGATCACGGGAGCGACTCGACGTGAGGCCGTGGAGCTGCACGACGGGAGGACCGCCTTCATCGCTGAGCTCCACGGCGAGATCCGCTCCCGGCACGGCGAATCTCGGCATGGCGGCTCCTCACGTCGCTCGGTGATCGGGGCTAGGGTACCGCCATGCGACTCACCAATGTCGCGCATCTACGACTCCCGTTCGGACGTCTGCTGGGCTACGACGTGAGGGTCTCCGCGCCAGGCCGGGAGCTGCCGGTCTCCTTCGACCAGCGCCGCCATGTCGGTGCGGGGGATCGGCCGGGCTCGTGGATGGCGCTGTCCTTCCGGCTGCCGGGGCCAGTGCCGCGCGCCGCGCTCGCGGACGCTTGGCTGGCGGTGATCGCGCGGCACGGCACCCTGCGGTCGGTCTTCGTCCCCGGAGACGATGGCCTGCCGCGTTCCTTCGAGGTCGAGATCGGTGCCGGGGACTGGGTCGAGCACCCCATCGCGCCCGGCCAGGCGGTCAACGACGCTCTACGTGACGCCCTCGACCTCGCCTGCACCCCCTATGCCCGGCCATCGCACCGCCTATGTGTGCTGGAGACCGCGGCGGGCCCGACGGTGACCATCGCCGCCGATCACGCACACGTGGACATGTGGTCGATGCTGGTGATCCTGCGCGACTTCATGGCGGCCCTCGCGGCCTCCGATGCCGGGGGACCGGTGGTCCCGGTTCCGGCTTTCGCCGACCACACGCGCGCTCTGCGGGACCGTGACCGCGCTCCCGATGACATCGGCCGCCGATGGGCCGAGATCCTGGCCGCCGGTGGCGATGTGATGCCGCGGTTCCCGCTGCCGCTCGGCGACCCGAGCCCGCAGCCGGAGCGGGTGGAGGTGCGTGATGTGCTCGGAGTGGAGGACAGCGCGGCCTACTCGGTCCGCGCTCGCGCGTACGGTGTCTCAACCCTCGCCCTGATGGTCTCCGCGATGACCGACGTGACGCGAGATCTGGCCGGTGTGCCGCTGCGAGCGGTCTTCCCGGTCCACAGCCGCTACGACGCCGCCTGGCACGATGCCGTCGGCTGGTTCATCACCAATGCCGTCATCGAGTCCACGGACCCCGACCCTCCCAGCGCCGCCGCGGCGGTCAAAGAGGCGGTGCGGCTCGGGTCCTGGCCCATGGACGACGTGCTGAGCGCCTGGGGCGGTATGCCCGAGGCGCCCGGAATGTTCGCGATCTCCTGGCTCGACCTGCGGCGGCTGCCGGTACGCGTGGACACGCATGGTCTGGAAGCGCAGTATGTGAGCGCGGCGATCCGGACCGACGGCGTGATGCTCTGGTTCGTGCTGGACGAGACCGGTCTTCACCTGCGCTGCCGCTACCCCGACACCCCGGAGGCCAGGCGGAATGTCGGAACCTGGCTCGATACGCTCGTGGCCCGGGTGCAGGCCGCCGCCCGAGAAGAGGAGCACCGATGACGCAACCGCCCTACCCGCGTGAGCTTCCCACCGGGGCCCTGCCCTGGGGGCTGGGACTGTTCGTCTTCTTCCCGATCCCGTTCATCGGCTCGGTGATCGCCGGGATCGCGATGGTCATCTCATCCGCATCCCAGATCAAGTACGGCGGCCTCGCCCGAGAGAATGCCAACCGGGCCGCGAACTGGGGGCTCACCTATCTGATCGCGACCTTCGTGCTGGTGGGGGCGCACTTCAGCATCCTCTTCGTGCAGCGGACGATAGAGGGCTTCTTCCCCTTCGGGCTCATCATCCTCACCTGGCTGGGTGTGACGATCCTGCACATCGTGCTGACGATCATCGGCCTCGTGCGCGCCAGCCGCCGACAACCGGTTCGCATCAACGGCATCCCCTTCTTTCGCTGATGCCCGGAACTCGTTGAGTGTGACGTTTGGACGGCTGATCGGCTGTTTTCGCCGTCCGAACGTCACACTCAACGAGTTCGGAGGTCAGCGGGACGCGTGCTGGCGCTGGACGCTGAGGGCGTAGATCGCGAGGATCACCGCGACCAGACCGGCGGTCGAGAAGAGCTGGTTGCGTGCCGCCGTGTCGGTCAGCATCAGCGCGGTAAGTGCCGCGAGCGCCACCAGTACGCCCCAGGTCAGCCACGGGTATCCCCAGGCCCGCAAGCGCAGGGGCTCCCCGCTCGCCTGGGCCTCCGCCACGAGGATCGGTCGTAGACGCAGCTGCGAGAGCGCGATGAGCACCCAGACGACCAGGAGGGCCGCCCCCACGGCATTGAGCAGGATGCCGAGCAGGGTCTCGGGCAGCAGCCAATTGAGGCCGGCGGCGACCACACCGAAGAAGATCGAGACCAGCACCGAGGCCCAGGGGACATCGGCCCGGGAGACCCGGGTGAGCACCCGGGGGCCGTCGCCGCGTCGTGCGAGGGAGTAGGCCATCCGCGATGTGCCGTACAGCTGGGCGTTGAAGGCCGACAACAAGGCGATGACGACGACGATCTCCATCACAGTCGCCGCGACCGGCAGTCCGGCGAGGTCGAGCACGGACGCGAAGGGACTCGCCTCGAGAGCCGGAGAGTCCCACGGCAGCACGAACACCATCACTGCGATCGAGCCCAGGTAGAACACCAGGATCCGCCACACGATGCTCCGGGTGGCACGGCCCACCGCGGTCTGCGGATCCTCGGCCTCGGCGGAGGCGATCGTGACGATCTCGATGCCACCGAAGGCGAAGGCCACGACCAGCAGGCCGGCCGCGATCCCGCTCCAGCCTTGCGGGGCGAAACCGCCCTGACCGAGGAAGTTCTCGGTGCCGACGGCTGAGGTCCCGGGCAGCCAGCCGAAGGCCATCGCGACCCCGGTCACCAGGAAGGCGATGATGGCGGCGACCTTGATGAAGGCGAACCAGAACTCGAACTCGCCGAACTGCCGCACACCCCACAGGTTGACCACGGCGAAGACCGCCACGAACACCAGCGCGACGGCCCACTGGGGGAGAGCGGGTGCCCAGCCGGTGACGATCTGGGCGGCACCGGTGATCTCCGCGCCGAGCACCATGATGAGCATGAACCAGTAGAGCCAGCCGAGCAGGAACCCGGCCCATGGTCCGAGTGCCTCCTCCGCGTAGACCGAGAACGAGCCGCTCGCCGGCCGCGCGCTGGCCATCTCGGCGAGCATCCGCATCACGAGCACGACGATGACGCCCGCGACCGCATAGGACACGAGGACCGCGGGGCCGGCGATGGCGATGCCCCTGCCCGAGCCGAGGAACAGCCCGGCGCCGATGGCCGAGCCGAGCCCCATCATCGTCAGATGGCGGGTCCGCAGACCGCTGCCGAGGCGATCGGAACGCGGCGCGGGGGAGAGGGAGTCAGACACCGGAACAGGCTAGGAGGGGTCGGTCGCGTGCGCGCCACCGGCGTGCGGCTCACGACGATGATCGCCACCGTCGATGTCGGTCTCCGTCCGGGCCGCGGGGGCGAGAGCGACCGCGATCGCCGTCGTCGCGGGCACGGCCAGGACGAGGCCGACGGCCCCGATGAGCGTGCGGACGATCTCCTGCCCGATCTGCTCGGTGGTGATGAACTGCATGAGGTCTTGTCGATAGACGGTGAGCAGCAGCAGGACCGTCATGGCGGACCCGGCGTAGGCGAACACCAGCGTGTAGACGCTCGACGCGATGTGGTCGCGGCCGATGCGCATGGCGGACTTGAACAGCTGCGCAGGCCCGGCGCTCGGCTGGAGCCCCCGCATCTCCCAGACCGCCGAGGCCTGCGTGACGGTGACGTCGTTCAGGACGCCGAGACCCGCGATGACCATCGTCGCCGCGACGACTCCCGACAGGCTCATGCCCGGGGCGCTGGCCACGAGCAGGTGGTCGTCCTCACTACCCACACCGGTCAGATGGGCCCAGTTGGTGGCCCAGGCGCCGGCGAGTGCGGTGAATCCGACGCCGAACAGGGTGCCCAACAATGCGGCCGTGGTCCGGATCGACACCCCGTGGGCCAGATACAGCACCACCAGCATGATGACGATCGATCCGACCACGGCGATCGCGAGCGCCGGTCCCCCCGCGAGCAGCGCGGGCAGGATGAACTGCAGCAGCACCAGCATCGCCACGCCGATGCCGAGGAGACCGAAAAGACCGCGCCAGCGGGCGATCGCCACCACGAGGATCGCGAACACCGCGGCCATGACGAAGAGCTGGTTGCCGCGCTGGTAGTCGTAGAACTGGAAGACGACCTCCTGGCCGTCGGGGGCGTCGCGGATCAGCTGGATGGCGTCGCCGTCGTTCATGCCCGCCCCGACATAACGCGTCGGGTCGAGGGTGAACTCGGCGTCCTCGCCGTCATCGGTGGTGGCGGTGATCTGCGCACAGTCGCCCTCGACCATCGGCGTGTTGTCGGGGCCGATGCCGGTGCTTCCGCAGTCGAAGGGTTCGACCCCCGTGACCGTGGCGTCTACGAGCGAGACACCGGGATTCGACAACGGGCCCGCCCCCGTGGGGACGTCGTCGCTGCTGGGCCAGAGCAGGACCATGCCCAGCACCGAGACGACGGCGACGATGCCGACGACGACGGCCAGCGCGGCGGCGAGCCGGGGACGACGAGGTTCCTCGAAGGAGTGCGCGTGCGAATGTGCCACGATGACAGGGTGCCATGCGATGACGACACTGCACCCGAACACCTCCCCGGCGGTTCCGGCGGGGTCTGGAAAGTCGGCCGCACCGTCCGGCGCCCGACCGGACCGTGGACGCCGGCCGTCCACGAGCTGCTGGCCTGGCTGAGCCGCGAGGGTCTCGGCGGGATCCCGAACGTCGGCGGCATCGACGAGGACGGCCGCGAGGTCGTCTCCTATATCGAGGGGCGGGGCGTCCCCGTCGACGACGAGGTGGTGCTCGACGAGGTCCTGGTCGAGGCGGCGACCTGGCTGCGCGACTTCCACGACATCGTCGAGGGCTTCCGCCCGGACGGCCCGCGCACCTGGCGCCAAGCGGGTGAGGTCGAGCTCGAACCGGGGCAGATCATCTGCCACAACGATCCGGGCGCCTACAACTGGATCATCCAGAGCGGCCACTTCGTCGCCATGATCGACTGGGACCTCGCCGGCCCCGGCGACCCGATCGACGACCTCGCCTTCCTGTGCTGGACCGGCATCCCGCTCTACCGTGAGATCCCGGTGGAGGACGCCGCCCGGCGGATCGACCTCGTCGTCGACGCCTACGGCGAATGGGGCCCGATGACCTTGCTCGACGCGGTGGTCCGCCGCATGACCACCGCGACCGAGCGCATCGCCGCCGGCATCGAGCGCGGCGATCCCGGCATGCTCAACCTGCAGCGCAAGGGAGAGCCCCAGCGCACCCGTGACCGCGTCGCGGCCTTCGAGGCGCGACTTCCGGCGCTGCGCGAGGCCCTTGGCTGACGGGATCGTCGAAGTCGCCCCGGGAGTGGGCTGAGTCACGTTAGGGTGTGGCATGGATTCGGCGCTCACCACGATCGGACTCCCGATCGCCCTGGGCATCATCATGTTCGGGCTGGGACTCTCGCTCACCGTCCAGGACTTCCGCGACGTCAGGCGACAACCGAAAGCGGTCATCGTGGCCTTGCTGTGTCAGCTCACGCTCCTGCCGGCGGTCTGTTTCGGGTTGGTGATCCTGCTGGATCTGCCGCCGGTCCTGGCGGTGGGGATGATGCTGCTGGCAGCGTCCCCGGGCGGCACGATCGCTAATCTGTACAGCCACCTGTTCCGGGGCGATGTCGCCTTGAACGTGACCTTGACGGCGGTCAACTCCGTCCTCGCGATCATCACCCTTCCCTTCATCACCAACCTCTCGATCAACTACTTCGGGCTGAGCGAGTCGGTTGATCTGCAGTTCCGCAAGGTGGTGGAGGTATTCATCGTGGTCCTCGGTCCGGTGCTCCTCGGGATGCTCGTGCGCTCGCGACGCCCTGCCTTCGCCGCGAACATGGACCGTCCGGTGCGTACCGCCTCCGCCGTCATCTTGTCGGTCTTGGTGCTGGGAGTCCTGTTCGACCAGCGAGACCAGGCGCTGGGTTATCTCGGCCAGGTCGGACTCGTCACCACGCTGTTCTGCTTCGCGAGCTTGCTGGCCGGGTTCTTCGTGCCGCGCGCCCTGGGCGTGACCGACCGTCAGGCGATCGCCTGCTCCTTCGAGATCGGCGTGCACAATGCCACGCTCGCGATCTACGTCGCGGTCGAGGTGCTGGGCAGCGTCGAGATGTCGATCCCAGGTGCGGTGTACGGGCTGCTGATGTTCGTCTACGCCGCGCTGTGGGGGCTCATGCTGACACGCTGGATTCTGCCGCGCCGAAGCGGGCAGCCGAGCGTGCCTTAGCCTTCTCGGCCTCGACGGCACGATCCTTCGGCGGAGCGGTGGTGACCAGATCGTCGAGGAGATGCCGCGTCACATGGGCGATCTCGCGGACCGCGCGGTCGAAGGCCTCCTGGTTGGCCTTCGACGGCTTGGTGCTTCCGCTGATCTTGCGGACGTACTGCAGCGCCGCGGCGTCGACCTCGTCGTCAGTGGCAGCTGGTGCGAAATTGTGGAGAGTTCGGATGTTCCGGCACATGCCTCACTGTAGATCCACTCGGCGGTCCAAGGCGAGGTCGTCGAGGAACCGTTCGTCGTGGCTCACCACCAGGAGCGCGCCCTCATAGGAGTCGAGAGCCTCCACGAGGTGGTGGGCGCTGGTGAGGTCGAGGCTATTGGTCGGCTCGTCCAGGATGAGCAGCTGCGGTGCGGGATCGGCCAGCAGCAAGCAGGCCAGGGTCGCACGCCAGCGTTCACCCCCGGAGAGGGTCGCCGCGGGGTGGTCGGCCGCCCGGCCGCGGAAGAGGAATCGCGCGAGCTGGGACCGAATCGTGGTCTGATCGGCCTCCGGCGCGAAGCGTCGCACATTGTCGACCACCGACATTCCCGGGTCGAGCAGGCGCAGATCCTGTGGGAGATAGCGCACCGGGACGAATACCCCGCAGGTTCCCTCCGCGGGCTCGTCCACGCCGACGAGGACGCGGAGCAGCGAGGTCTTCCCGATGCCATTCGGACCGGTCAGCGCGATCCTCTCGGGACCGCGCAGATCGAGGTGGAGCTCGGCGTCGCCGTGTTCCGCCCGAAGCCCCTCCGCGACCAGCACCCACCGACGTGGAGGTACGCGGGTCGCGGGCAGGTCGACACTGATCTCCCGGTCGTTGCGTACCCGGCCCTCGGCATCGTCAAGGGTCGATCGGGCTTCTGTCAGGCGATCCTCGTGCAGTCCGCGTAAGCGGCCTGCGGTCACCTCGGCACGCCGCTTGTACTCATTGGCGACGATCGGCGGGAGGTTGCGATTGTGCTGCCTGCCGTGGCGATCGTGCCGAGCCTGCTTGATCTGCTGGTCGGCGAGCTCCCGCTGCTGGCGCCGGACATCCGAGGCAGCCGCCGCCACGGCCCGGGAGGCGGCCTCCTGCTCGATCTCGATCGCGGCCTCGTAGTCGCTATAGCCGCCACCGAACCAGCGCAGCTCACCCTCGCGCAGTTCACCGATGTCGTCCACGCGCTCCAGCAACTCGCGATCGTGGCTGATGACGACGAGGGCGCCGGTGAAGCCGTCGACGACATCGTAGAGACGCCCGCGCGTCCGGCGATCGAGATTATTGGTGGGCTCGTCGAGCAGCAACACCGACGGTCGGCGCAGCAACAGGGCAGTGAGTGACAGCAGCACCAGTTCGCCGCCCGAGAGCGTTCCCACGGATCGGTCGAGGCCGAGATGGTCGAGTCCGACGCGACCGAGCGTGGCCTCGATCCGTCCGGCGATGTCCCAGTCGTCGCCGACAGCGTCGAAGTGGGCAGGGTCGACCGAACCGGCCTCGATCGCGGCGATGGCCTTGAGCGTCGCCTCGACGCCCAGCAGTTCGGCCACGCTCCGCGTGGGATCGACGGCAGGATCCTGGGGCAGGTAGGCGAGCTCGCCGGCGGCCTGCACGTGCCCGGAGCTCGGAGACAGCTCCCCGGCCAGGAGCCTCAGCAGGGTCGACTTGCCCGATCCGTTGCGGCCGATGAGTCCGTGCCGGCCGGGGCCGAGCGCGAGGTCGAGATCCGCGACGACGGGAGTCCCGTCGGGCCAGGTGAAGGTGAGATGGGTAGCGGTGAGGGAAATGGGGCGCACGGGCATCCTCGAAGGGTCCGGAGAGAAGAGGGGACGCGAGGAGACGCTGCGCGGTGATGAACCGGTCGTGAGCAGAGGTCGACGAGCGCGCCGGCGGATCGCGGCACAGGTCTCGGACCTAGAGCTTCACGGTGATGGATACCTCGTGATCGGGAACGGTTCTCGGCCAGTGTAACGGAACCGGCGACGAGGCGTGCCGCGGTTCACCGAGGAGACACCGAAGGTTCGTGCGGACGTAGGCATGTGGCCCCACCAGGGACACAGGGGCTGACCAGAGTGAGTTCGATCTTTGCCAACCCCTCTCTCTAGGAGCACCCTTCGTGTTGTCCCAACGGCGTGCCGCGGTCCTGGCGTCCGCGGCGGTCCTGATGGCGCTCGTGCCGAGCGTGGCCACCGCCGCGCCGGCCGAGCCTCCGCCACCACCGTCCATCGAGCTTCCGCCCCCGCCACCGGCAGCCCCGCTGTCAGGTGTCCTCGTCAGCGAGGTCGCCTCCGGCGGGCCGGGCTCGGCGGAGAACTTCATCGAGATCACCAACTACGGCACGGCCCCCACGGACGTGTCGGGCTGGAAGATCTTCCGCTGCGGCCAGACCGGTGACGGCTACGGCCCCCAGGCGGTCATCCCCGACGGCACGATGCTCGCACCGGGTGAGCAGTTCACCGCCGTGCGAGAGGGCGGAGACCTCGATGACGGCCGTACCGGCGACATCACCTATCCGACGAGTCTGCACTCCTTCGGGTTCGGTGCCTTCCTGCAGGATGCGCGTGGCCGCACGCTCGACAGGGTCGGCTTCTACCACGAGAACATCGACAGTGACTGCCGCAATCCGGTGAGCCTGCAGCATCAGGCGAGCTGGGCGCACGGCCAGTCCCATCAGCGGGTCGGGCTCAGTGGTGATGTCACGAAGGACTGGATCGTCGCGGGCCGTACGCCGGGTGAGAAGAACGCTGCCGAGTGGGAGGACATCACCACCGATGGCGACATCGTCATCAGCGAATACGCGCCGGGCGGGCCGGCCGGCTACAACGACGACTTCATCGAACTGGCCAATGCCGGCGATCGTCCCGCCGATATCAGCGGCTGGAAGGTGTGGCGCTGCGGGGACAACGCGCAGACCTACGCGCAGTCCAACGGCCTGCCCGAGGGTACGGTGCTCGAACCGGGGGAGGTCTTCACGCTCGGTCGGTCCGGCTCTCCGACACCGGCGGATCTCCGTTACTCGACCAGCGTGCACTGGATCAACTCCGGGGCGATGGTGCTCACCCCCGACGAGCGCATCGTGGACCGCTTCAGCATGTACGCGGATCGGGTCTCGCCGTGCACCGACGGCACCGCGAAGGCGATGGACATCTCGGTCCTGGACGGTGAGAGCTACCAGCGCGTGGGACACACCGGCAACAATGCCGAGGACTTCCGTGCCGCGCAGCGCACACCCGGTGAGTGGCCGGCCCCCGAGGAGCTCGCGGATGTCGTGATCGCCGATTCTCCGCATGCGGGCTCGCTGCAGATCACGGAGATCACCGGCAGTGGTCCCGCCGGTGGAAGCGACGAGTTCATCGAGTTGACGAATCTCGGCGCGGCCCCGGTGGATCTCAGCGGATGGCGGCTCCACCGGTGCGAGGGCACCGGCCGCATGGCACCCGACCCGCAGGTCGCGGACCTCGGCCGCGTCCTCGCTCCCGGCGAGACCTTCGTCGCGGCGCACCGGTCCTCGACCATCGACGCGCCCGATGCGACCTACCAGACCGGACTCAACGAGACCGACGGCTATGGAGCCGTGGTCTTCGATGCCGACGGAGCCCGGGTCGACGGGGTCGGGGTCTACGACACCATCCGGCAGGATCACTGCGGACGCGGGCTGACCGCTCAGAACAACCTCAAGGCCGACACCGGCGAGACCTATCAGCGCGCCCGTTCGACCGGCGGCAGCTATGACGACTTCGTCAAGGCCGAGCGCAGTCCCGGCGAGTACGTCGATCACGTCTGGCATGATCCGGCGACTCCCCGTGCGGGCCAGCTCGATCCCGCCACCGTCGAGCGCTCCTACCGTCCGGGGACCCCGGTCACCACGGCCGACGGCGCCGAGCCCCAGGAAGACGGCACCCTGCGCACCGCGGTGCGGACGGAGCATGCGACCAGTGCCGAGCTCGACGTCAGCTTCCGGTCGGCCACACCCGTCGTCCTCGACACCGCGGCGACGCGTATCTGGGCGGGTACGACGGGCGAGATCCCGCCGCCGGCCCGGGAGATCGACGGGGAGCGGCAACTCGCGCCGACCGATGAGCTGGTGACCGAGGGCGGCACCGGCGACTATCCCTTCCAACGTTTCGAGATCGCGGTCGAGGAGGTGCCGGTCGAGGGGCTCGAAGTGGTCTGGAACGGCCGCACACAGGACCGCAACGAGATCCAGCTGTACGGATGGAATCCGTCCGGCGATCAGTGGGAGCTGGTGACCGCGGGCGAGCCCTCCGCCGATGGCGATGTGGCGCTCGTCGGCCGCATCCCCGAGGCGATGGTGGTCGAGAACCGCGCCGACATCCTGGTGATGGACGGTCCCCGCACGAGCGGCGGTCTGTTCGACGAGGTCAGCGTCACCGACGGCGCCTTCGCCGATCCCGGGATCTACGACGCGGCGATCAACCACATGACCGACACGCAGTTCTACTCCGAGGGCTTCGTGGGTGTCTTCACCGACATGGTCGCATGGGTCGTCGCGAATGCCGATGCCCGCAAGATCGCCTACAACTCGCTGACCGGCGACATCATCGAGAACTGGATCGGGGGCAACTCCGATCCGGTGCGCGCCCGTCGCGAGTTCGACGACGCGGCGCGGATCGTGGGGTTGATGAACACGGCCGGAGTGCCGAACGGCGTGCTGCCGGGCAATCACGACAACCTGTGGGGTCGCAATAACGACCTCTACAACGAGTACTTCGGCCCGGGGATGTTCGAGGGCCAGCCGTGGTGGGGCAATTCCTGGCGCCCCGGCGACAACAGCGCGCACTACGACTGGTTCGAGCACGACGGAACGAAGTTCCTCGTCGTGAACCTGCCGTACCGGCCGTCGGACGAGCAGATGTCCTGGGCCTCCTCGGTCGCGCGGGCCAATCCGTCGTACAACGTGGTGCTCGCGACCCACTCGTATCTCTACACCGACGGGACGGTCGAGGATGTCGACCGACGTCACACCGCACGGGGGCGTGCCATCTGGGACACCGTCGTGGCACCGAATGACAATGTGTTCCTCGTCATCGGCGGGCACTACCACGGGGTGGCGACCAATCTGGCCGATCCCGTGACCGGCGACCGAGTCGACGTGACAGAGCTCAACGAGTCCACGGTCGTCGTCGACGGAGTCGGCCAGGGCAAGCGTCGCGTGGTGGAGATGCTGGCCGACTACCAGGGCTACCGCTCCACCCAGCCCGAGGCGCGCACGGATCTGCACGATCGCGACACCGGGTTCCAGCGGCTTCTGCAGCTTGACCTCGACGCCGGGCTCATGGGGGTGAACGCCTACTCGCCCACCCTGGAGAGCTTCGATGCCTGGAAGTACGACGAGCCGGACTTCCGGGGTGAGAACGCGCGCTACGGGCCCGAGGACGACGAGTTCGTCGTGCAGTTGTCGCTGACGCGGCCCACGTCGTTCTCGACCACGAATTGGCTGGTCCAGGGCACCTCGAGCGAGGAGAGCCGTGAGAAGGTCCGTGCCGGAGAGATCGTGGAGCATGTGTGGGAGCCGGAGAAGGCTGGCCTGAACTGGTACGCGGTCAGCTCGGTCGCCGAGCGGCAGGCCGAGGGCAGCTCGGCATTCGACGCCCGCGAACGCGCCGCGGAGGGTGCGCTGCTGGAGGAGCGGGTGGAGGAGCAGATCGTGCCGCTGGCGCAGCCCGATCCGTATCCGGCGCAACGGTCGGCGCTCCCGGCGCCCTCGCAGGAGGCGGTCCCCGAACCCGAGGCGGCTCCCGAGCCGGAGGCGACGCCTGAGCCCGAGGTGACACCGGAGGCGGAGGCGACGCCTGAGCCCGAGGTGACACCGGAGGCAGAAGCGACGCCTGAGCCCGAGCCGTCTGCCACGGAGGACGAGCCGGCGGCGCCGGCTGGGTCGGCAGAGGAACGGACGCAGTCTCTGGTGGAACCCGCCTCCGCGGCGGGCCCGATCGTGGCCACGGTGCCGCTTCTCCTGGGCACCGACGGTGAGCCCGGACCTCCGGTCGATCCGGGCGTGCCCGGTGAGCCCGGTGGCCCGGACGATCCCGGACAGGACCCCGGCACGTCAGTCCCCGGCGGTACCGGAGGTCCCGGAGGTCCCGGTGCGACTCCGGCCGCGGATGACACAACCGCCGCGGATCGGGCGAGCCGGTCGGGCGAACGGATCGGCGTGCGTGCGCTGCTGCCGGGCACCGGCAGTCCGGTGGGTCCGTTGCTGATCGCGCTGGGCGTGGGCGCCGTGGGCTGCGGCGCCTGGGCCTGGCGTCGCCGGCAGGCCTGAACGAGATGGTGGGGGCGGAGCGCGAGACCGCTCCGCCCCCACCGTGTGTCTCCTACGATCTGGAGCATGACCGATCGTCCTGCCCGCGCCCGCGAACTCGGCCTCGAACCGCATCCGGAGGGCGGTTGGTTCCGCCAGACCTGGAGGAGCGAGGTCGAGGTGACCTTGCCGGATGGCCGGGTGCGCCCCACCGCGACCTTGATCTGGTTCCTGCTGCCGGCCGGGGAGTCCTCGGCCTGGCATCGAGTGGCATCCGATGAGATCTGGCTCGCCCATGACGGCATCGTGGAGCTGCAGTTCGGTGGGGACGGCGATCAGCCGGCGGCAGGCGAAGTGGCCCGGGTGTCCACATCGAGTGAGACCCAGGTGCTCGTGCCGGCCGGCGTCTGGCAGCGGACCCTGCCCGGACCCGCCGAGGCGCTCGTCAGCTGTCTCGTCTCGCCCGGTTTCGACTTCGAGGACTTCGAGCTCGCATGACCGAGATCTGGTTCGACGAGCGCGACGACGCCGAGACCTTTCTCGAGGGACTCGAGCTGGAGACTGAGCCGCGACGTGTTGGGTTCGCCGGCGAGGAGGATGACGAGGACCACGCCTGGGTCGTCCTCCTCGACCATCCTGATGCCGAGGTGATGAAGCGCGCCGATGAGCTCGGCGGCTGGGTGCCGGAGGCGGAGGTGCCGGTCGCGCCGGCCGAGCCCCTCGACCTCCCCGCCGCGCCCCGACGCCTCAAGAACCCTGACCCCTCCCGAGGGCGGTGACTTACGCACCCCTCGTGTGGGGCGAGCGGTGGGCTACGCACGTCACAGGTGCTGTGAGTGGTGCGTAGCCCACCGCCCACGGCTGTGAGAGGTGCGTATGTCACCGCTCCCGCGCGAGATGCGTGCGCAGGAAGTCGACCTGCAGCAGCTTCAGATTCTCCGCCACGACCTCCTGCGGCGTCATATGCGTGACCCCCGAGAGCGGTAGTACGGTGTGCGGTTTGCCGGCCGCGAGCAGCGCTGAACTCAGCCGCAGGGTGTGCGCCGCCACGACATTGTCATCGGCGAGGCCGTGGATGAGCATGAGCGGACGTTCCAGCCGGCCGGCCAGGGGCAGCAGCGAATTGGCGTCGTAGACCTCGGGCCGCGCTGACGGATCGCCGAGGTACCGCTCGGTGTAGCAGGTGTCGTAGAGGCGCCACTCGGTCACCGGCGCACCCGCCACGGCGACGTGGAAGACATCGGGACGGGCCAGCACCGCCAGCGCGGACAGATAGCCGCCGTAGGACCAGCCGGTGATCCCGACCCGCGAGGGGTCGACCCGTTCGCCGTAGCGCTCGGCCACGGCCTGGACGGCGTCGATCTGATCGGCGAGGGTCACCTCGGCGAAGGAATCGAGGATCGCCCGGTCCCAGCCGTGGCCGCGCCCACCGGTCCCGCGGCCATCCGCGACCACGACGCAGAATCCTTGGTCCGCGAGCCACTGGGCTTCGAGGAACATCCGTGCCGAGGCCATCACCCGCTGCGCGTGCGGACCGCCGTACGGGTCCATCAGGATCGGCAGGGCGGATCCGTCGTGCTCACGAGGGAAGAGGACGGCGGCGCGTAGCTCCCGTTCCCCGAGTCGTACGAGCTCGACCTCGGGATGGAAGGGCGGCTCCTCCATCGCCACCTCGATACGGCCGGGCGCGTCGGCACCTGCGTGCACGAGGACCTCGGGACGTGTCGAGTCCAGCGACGCGCGGGTGATGACCGTGGTGTCGCCGCCCACGACCGCACCGTGCACACCCCGGCCCTCCGTCAGCGGTGTGACCGACCCGTCGTAGCCGAAGCGCACGACCTGCACCTCGGTGGGCTCCTGTGAGGCGGTCGCGATCACGGCATTGTCGTCGAGGCCCACGAGCCCGCGCACCTGCCAGGCGGCATCGCTGATCGGCTCGCCGTCGACGACGATGCGACGCCGGTCCTCGCGGTCCTCGGCCCAGACCAGCCGTCCGCCCGGCCCGTGTTGGGGAGCGATGGTGAGGTCCACCCACGCGTCGTCCGCGAGTTCGGCCAGTAGCGTCGTCACGCCGGTCGTGACGTCGACCGACAGGATGTGGCTGCGGCGCTGGTCGCGGCTCAGCAGCTGGATCACCGGGCCGCCGTGCTCGGTCCAGGAGACCCGGCCGAGGTACTCGAAGGCATCGCGGTCCCACTCGATCGGCGTCCGCGAGCCGCCCAGGTCGATGTGCCACAGGGTCACCTCGGCGTTGGCGGCGCCCGCGGCCGGGTAGCGCTGCTGAACGGCTGCACGCTCCGGGTGTTCGGGGTCGCCGATGTGCCACACCGGCACCGACGAGTCGTCGAAGCGCTCCACGAGCAGGGACTGGCCGTCGGGCGCCCACCAGAAGCCGCGGAAGCGGTCCATCTCCTCGGCGGCGATGAACTCGGCCTGTCCCCAGACCTGCGTGGGAGACTCCGGCTCGGCGAGCGGACGATCGTCGTCGCCGTCGACGCCGATGACGCGCAGTGATCCCCCCGAGGCGTAGGCGATGCGTCGCCCGGTCGGGTCCAGCCGTGGGTCGATGACCGACCCGTGTGCGGGAAGCTCGCGCGTCGATCGGGCACCCAGGTGCGTGGCCCAGAGCCGTCCGGACAGCGGGAAGCACAGCCAGCGGCCGGTCGCGTCGACGTCGTAGCCGATGATGCCTGCGGCGGACTCGCGGCTGCGCTCACGGCGCGACCTCTCCTCCGCCGACAGCTCCTCGCCTCCGTCGCCGAGCAGCGCGACCGGGTCGACCAGCAGACTCTCGGTCCGCGTCGCGATGTCGTACTCCCAGATCTGGCCCGTGCGGGTGACGCCATCGGGTGTGCGGACGAAGCGCACGGTCCGGCCGTCAGGTGCGACCGTCAGGTTGCGGGGGACGCCGAGGGTGAAGCGGACGGTACGAGCGGCCAGGCGCGGATAGGAGACGGTCATGCCCCCATCCTCCCGCATCGCCCCTGACCCGTTGAGTGGGACGTTTGGACGGCAGAATCCGGGAATCGACCGTCCAAACGTCCCACTCAACGGGTGGGGGAGTGCTCGGTACTCTGGGGTCCATGTCGCTGCCCGACCGCCGCCTTCTGCTCGTCCACGCCCATCCCGATGACGAGTCGATCAACAACGGGGCGACGATGGCCAAGTACATTGCCGAGGGTGCGCATGTCACGCTCATCACGTGCACGCTCGGCGAGGAGGGCGAGATCCTCACCCCCGAGATCGCGCACTACGCGGCCGATGCCGAGGACCGGTTGGGCGAGCATCGCATCGGCGAGCTCGCCGATGCGATGAAGGAACTCGGCGTCACCGACCATCGTTTCCTGGGCGGACCGGGCCGGTTCCGCGACTCGGGCATGGTCTGGGGTGAGGACGGCAATGCCGCCGCGGGCGAAAACGTGCGCCCCGATGCGTTCTGGGCCGCCGATCTGACCGAGGCCGCCAATCTGCTGGTCGAGGTCATCCGCGAGGTCCGCCCGCAGGTCCTCGTCACCTACGACGAGTTCGGCAACTACGGACATCCCGATCACATCCAGGCTCACCGCGTGGCCATGTACGCCGCACAGCTCGCGGGAACCCGCTCCTACCGCCGCGATCTCGGCGCCCGCTGGGAGATCGACAAGATCTACTGGACCGCGATGTCGGCCTCCCATATGCGCGAGGGCCTCATCCAGCTGCGCGAGAATGGTGAGACGGCCTTCGAGGGCTGGGACCCCGATCAGATGCCGCCCTTCGCACTCGCCGATGCCGACCTCGACGCCCGCGTCGACGGCAACCGCTGGGTCGATGCCAAGCTGGCCGCCATGCGGGCGCATGCCTCGCAGATCGCCGTCGACGGTCCCTTCTTCGCCCTCTCCAATAACATCGGCAACCAGGTCTGGGGCAGCGAGTTCTATCGACTGGCCGTGGGGCAGCGCGGACCCGTCGGCGAAGACGGTTTCGAGGACGATCTCTTCGCCGGCATCGAATGATCGGCCGCGCCGTCGCCGCCGGGCTCGGTGCCTGGGCCGGTGCGATCGGCGTGGTCGTCCATCGTCAGCGTGATGTGTGGTTCGAGTCGACCGTCCCCTGGGGTGTGCTCGTCGCCTGGTTCGTCCTGCTGGTGGCGGTGCTGGCGGCCGCCGACCTGCTCCCGCTCGGAGCGGCCTGGGCGGGCGGGGCGTGGATCCTCGTGGTGCTGGTGGTGCAGACGGGACGCGATGTCTGGATCCAGGGTGACGCCCTGGGATGGAGCTTCCTCGGCGGCGGTCTGGTGATCGGCGCCGTCGTCACGGGGTGGACGGCGTACCGGACGTCAGGTTCCACGCCTTAGGCTGGGTGGCGTGTCCACACCCGTCGACCCCAGCGCATTCCGCGGCGCGCTCTCGCGATTCGCCAGCGGGGTGACGGTGATCTCGACCGTGGTCGACGGTGTCGATCACGCGATGACGGCGAGTGCGTTCACCTCCGTGTCGCTCGATCCGCCCCTGGTGCTCGTCTGTGTCGACCACCGCAACCGCTTCCACGAAGCCGTCACGCGGGCCCGGGTCTGGGGTGTGTCAATCCTCGCGGAGGAGGGACGCGAGGACTCCGCCTGGTTCGCGCACCGGGGCCGAGAGCTGGACACGCAGTTCGAGGAGGTCAAGCACCATCGCGGCTCGACGGGCGTCGTGCTGCTCGATGCCTCGCTCGCGTGGTTGGAGTGCGAAACGGCTGAGACGACGGTCACCGGGGATCACACGATCCTCTTCGGGCGGGTTGTGGATGCCCGCGTCAACGAGGGACCGGACGACCCGCTGCTCTATTATCGCTCCCACTATGGCACGATCGTGCGATCCTCGGAGTCGGAGAAGTCGGTCTACGGAGGACCCCAGTGACGAAGAAGACCACGACCACCGCCTCGACGAAACGTCGCCGCCGGTGGCCCTGGTGGACGCTCGGGGGAGTGTTCGCTCTCCTCGCCGCCGTTTACATCGCGGGCTACTTCCTGACTGGATCGCGCATGCCGGCCAATACGACCGTGGCGAAGGTCGATGTCGGCGGCAAGACACCCTCGGATGCCGTCGCGGCTCTGGAGGAAGGGACCGCCGACCGGCTCGACGAACCCCTCGTCGCCTCCCGGGAGGATCAGACCTTCGAGCTCGTCCCCGCCGATGTCGGCCTGGTCCTCGATGCCGAGGCCAGTATCGAGCGTGCCGGAGGCGGTCGCTCGTGGGATCCGCGACGCATGGTGGCGCTGGTGTTCGGGGATCGCGACTACCACCCCGTGCTGACGGTCGACGAGGACAAGCTCACGAGCTCCGTCGACACGATCGCCGAGACCGTCGACCGTCCCGTGGTCGAGGCCTTCATCTCCTTCCCCGAGGGCGCGCCCGAGCCGCGTGAGCCCGAGGCCGGCGAGGTCGTCGAGCGCGAGACCCTGGCCGAGGCGATCCGCGATGCGTACCTGATGAGCGACGATCCCGTCGACATCCCGGTCGAGACCGTCGAGCCGCAGGTCGACAGCGACGGCCTCGCCGAGGCGATGCGCACGATCGCCGAGCCCGCGGTCAGCGCACCGGTGACATTGAATGTCGGGGAGCAGTCGATCGACCTGCCGGTCACCGCGTACACGCCGGCGCTCACCGTGGAGGTCGAGGACGGCGCGATGGTCGCCAAGATCGACGAGGAGGCCTTGGCCGAGCCATTGACGGACTCCACCACCGGGATCGGCGAGAAGGCCGTGGACGCGGTGATCTCCATCGAGAACGACACGCCCGTGATCACCCCGAGCCAGCCCGGCCTCGGACTGGATCCGGAGACGATGGCCGCGGAGCTCCTGCCCGTCCTCACCGAGGAGGGCGAGGCCCGGGCGATCACGGTCGAGGCGACGCCCGTCGAGCCGCAGTTCACCACCGAGGATGCCGAGGCACTCGGCATCACGGAGAAGATCTCCACCTTCAGCACCAATTACCCGCATGCGGACTACCGCAACATCAACCAGGGTCGTGCGGCCGAGATCATCGACGGCACGCTGCTGAAGCCGGGGGAAACGTTCAGCTTCAACGACACGGTCGGCGAGCGCACCACGGCGAACGGCTTTGCCAGCGGCATCGTCATCAACGGAGGCGTGTTCCGTGAGGAGATGGGCGGCGGCGTCTCCCAGGTGGTGACCACGACCTACAACGCCGCCTTCTTCGCCGGCCTGGAGGATGTCGAGCACCACCCGCACGCCTTCTACATCGATCGCTATCCGGTCGGTCGCGAGGCGACCGTGTACTACGGAAGCCTGGATCTGCGGTTCAAAAACTCGCTGGACAACGGCGTTCTGATCCGTTCCTATATCTCACCGAGCGGTCCGGGTTCGCAGGGCACGATCACCGTGGAGATGTGGGGCACCAAGCAGTATGACATCGAGGCGGGGGAGTCGCCGCGCCGCAACTTCCGTCAGCCCGGCACGCGCTATGACGACACGGGTGCGTGTGTCGCGCAAGCACCGGTACAAGGCTTCGACATCGACATCATCCGGATCTTCCGCCAGAACGGCGAGGAAGTGAAGCGGGAGACCAACACCGCCAGGTACCAGGCGTCCGACCGGGTGGTGTGCGGTCCGAAGCCCGAGGGCGAGTGAGTGTGTCAGGCGGGCGGTCGCAGGTACACGTACGCGTGATGGGTCGTGAAGCCGAGCGGCGCGTAGAGGGCTAGCGCCGGGGCATTGTCCTGCATGGTCTGCAGGTAGGCCTTGTCCGCCCCGCGTTCGGCCGCCCACGCCAGGCACCCGCGCATCAGCCGACGCGCGAGGCCGCGGCGCCGATGGCGGGGATCGACCTCCACGGCGGACAGGCCGGCCCAGAGTCCGGTGACGACCACCCGGGCGATGGCGACGTCGTCCAGGGTCGCGAAGGCGACGCGGTCCGGTCCCTCGAGCACGGTACGGGCGAGTGAGGGATCCTCGACGCGTCCGTAGTGGCGCAGCCAGGTGTCATCCGCGGTGGATGAGAAGTCGATCGCCGGGTCGTGCTCGACCTCGCCGATATCGGCGACCTGCACGATCGCGCCGGGCCGCGAGCCTCCGATCGGCTCCCATCCGGCCTCGGCGAACCGTCGTTCCCAGGTCGAGGCCACCACGACCTGCGCGAGCGGGGCGATCTCGTGTCGCACGGCGAAGTCGATCACCCGCGCCGCGGCCTCGGGGAAGGGGACTCCCGGGTCACCGTGCACGGCCGCGGAGTTGGCGCGTCCGGTGAAGCCGCCGGCGACCCGCAGTTCCCAGTCGCCGAGGGATTCGCTCACGACGGCCGGCCAGCCCCGTGAGGTGATCCGCGTCAGCTCCTCGGCATCGATCGCCGTCGCCGGCTGGCGGCGGCGCGGGCGCAGGGGCACGGTGCGCGCCGCGACGATCCGATCGGTGATCAGGCGGATCCGGTGGCCGTCGCGGCGTTCGAGGACCACGCTGTCGGCATCGACCGCCACCAGCACGCCGATCGTGTCGGTGGCCTCGGGGCCCCCGCTGGGACCCCGGCCCCCTGTGAGACTGCGCACACTGAGGCGCTGTCCGATCTGCTCGCGTCCGAGGGAGTTCCGCACGGTCCCCACCATGACAGGCCGGCCTACGTGACCGGCGGGTATCCATTAGGTGGACCTGTGCTGCGGGGCCCATGGCGTCCGCGCGATACTGGTGGGGACTGTTCCGAAGGAGTTTCCGTGACTTACGTGATTGCCCAGCCGTGTGTCGACATCAAGGACCGTGCCTGTGTGGACGAGTGTCCTGTCGACTGCATCTACGAGGGCAACCGCATGCTCTATATCCACCCCGACGAGTGTGTCGACTGTGGTGCCTGCGAGCCGGTGTGCCCGGTCGAGGCCATCTTCTACGAGGACGACACCCCGGAGGAGTGGAAGGAGTACTACGACGCGAACGTGCACTTCTTCGACAAGCTCGGATCGCCGGGAGGGGCCGCGAAGATGGGCGTGATCCATGCCGATCATCCGTTCATCGAGGCGCTGCCTCCGCAGAACCAGGACTGATCCCGGGGTGCCCGCACCGGTCTCCTCGCGCTTCCCGGACTTCCCCTGGGACACGATCGTCGATGCCAAGGCGGCTGCCGCGGCGCATCCGGGTGGGATCGTCGATCTCTCGGTCGGCACACCGGTCGATGACGCGCCCCGGCTCGCCCAGGACGCGCTGTGTTCGGCCTCGAACTCGCCGGGGTACCCCACTGTCCTCGGTCCGGAGTCCCTGCGTCAGGCGGCCGCGGGCTGGCTGGAACGTCGGTTCGCGATCACCGGGGTGACGCCCGATGCGATCCTGCCGACGGTCGGCTCCAAGGAGTTCATCGGCAATCTGCCGCTGCAGCTGGGCTTCGGTCCCGGTGACACGGTGGCGTTCCCGACCCTCGCGTATCCGACCTATGAGGTGGGAGCGCGCTACGCCGGGTGTACGCCGGTCGCCGCGGACAGCACCGTCGCGTTCGGGCCGGCGGCGCCGCAGCTGCTGTACCTCAACTCCCCGGCTAATCCGCACGGACAGGTGCTCGGCACCGAGCATCTGCGCAAGGTCGTCGAGTGGTGCCGGGAGCGTGGCACGCTGCTGGTCAGCGACGAGTGCTATCTGGAATTCGTCTGGGAGGGCGAGCCGGCCTCGATCCTGCACCCGGAGATCAACGGGGGTTCGCTCGACGGCATCCTCGCGGTGCACTCGCTGTCCAAGCGCTCGAATCTGGCGGGTTATCGCGACGCCTTCGTCGTGGGAGACCGCGGGATCATCGCCGAGCTGCTGACGCTGCGCAAGCATCTGGGCTTCATGCTGCCGCGACCGGTGGCTGTGGCGATGGAGGCGGCCCTCGGCGACGACACGCACGTCGACGAGCAGCGTGCGCGTTATGCCGCGCGCCGCCGGATCCTGCGTGCGGCGTTGGAGGGCGCCGGTTTCGAGATCTCCCATTCGGAGGGCTCGCTGTACCTGTGGGCGACTCGTGGCGAGTCGTGTCGCAGCACCGTCGGGTGGCTCGCCCAGCGCGGCATCCTCGTCGCGCCCGGGGACTTCTACGGGCCCGCGGGCGCTCAGCACGTGCGGGTCGCCTTCACCGCGACCGACGAGCGGGTCGCCGCCGCCGCCGAACGTCTCGCCTGATGCCGCACTGCGCGACACCGAGACCGTGCCTACGGTGGAGACATGGCACATCTCAGTGACGAGCATCTGAAGGCAGCCCAGGCCGTGGTCGAAAGGGTCGGCGCGTACCAGGAGACGGCACCCGACCGCGATACAGCGAAGGAGCTCCGCGACGGCATGGAAGAGGCCGGCGTGGCCCTGAGCGACGGGGATCTGGCGACGCTGGTCGATGCCATCGACGATCGTGGCGTCGTTGACGTCGCGGAGGTGCTCGGCTAGCGCGTCCCGCCCGGCTGTGCTGGTCGCCGTTCTGGACGATAGGGTCGAGACCGCCCCTGGACGACGACCGAAAGGACGCCCATGGCCGCGCCCGCCGCCGTGACCGTAGATCGACTCAGCAAGCACTTCGGGCAGGTGAAGGCGGTCGATGACCTCTCCTTTGCGGTCCGTCCGGGTGCCGTGACCGGCTTCCTCGGCCCGAACGGTGCCGGCAAGACCACGACCCTTCGGATGCTGCTGGGCTTGATGCGGCCCACCTCGGGTCGCGCGCTCATCGGCGACCAGAGCTATACCGAGTTGCGTCACCCCGCGCAGACCGTGGGCGCAACCCTGGAGGCGTCGTCCTTCCATCCCGGCCGGTCCGGCCTGGATCACCTGCGCATATACGCACCGCAGGTCGGCGTGCCGGACTCCCGCTGCCATGAGCTGCTCGAACTGGTCGGCCTCGCCGAGGCGAAGAAGCGACGAGTCGGCGGCTACTCGATGGGCATGCGCCAGCGCCTCGCGCTGGCGTACGCGATGCTCGGCGACCCTTCGGTCGTGATCCTCGACGAGCCCGCGAACGGCCTCGACCCGCAGGGGATCGTGTGGCTGCGCCAGCTGCTGCGGGCCTTCGCCGACGAGGGCAAGACGGTGTTGGTGTCCAGCCACGTGCTGAGCGAGGTGCAGAGCACGGTGGACGATGTCGTCATCGTGGCCAAGGGACGTCTCGTGCACGAGTCCTCGCTCGCCGGTCTGCGCGATCTCACCGAGACCACGACCGAGATCGTCACGCCCACGCCCGATCGGTTGCGCGACCTCGCGCAGCGCCGGCAGTGGAATATCGAGGATACCCAGGGTGCGCTGCGCATTCACGGTGTCGACGAGGCCACGATCGGGGCCGCGGCCTTCGCTGACGGCATCGAGCTGCATCGTCTGGCCGACGTAGGTGTCGGCCTGGAGGAGGTCTTCTTGAGACTCACCGGAGAGCCGACGCAAGAGGTGACAGCATGACCGCCGCTATTCGCAGTGAGTTCCGCAAGTTCCTCTCTACGCGCATGTGGTGGATCCTCGCGCTGGGCATGTTCGCCTACCTGGCCTTCATCGGCCTGGTCATGGCGTTCAGCTTCGCCCAGGCCAGCTCCATGTCGCAGCAGGACCTGGCCGACGCGGCCGAGTCCGGCACGGTGCTGCCCCTCGGCGTCGACGCCGCGAAGATGGCCTACTCGGTCACTAGCCCGCTCGGCTATGTGTTCCCGCTGATCATCGGCAGCCTGTTGTTCACCAATGAGTTCCGCCATAAGACGATCACGCCGACGCTGCTCGTCGAGCCGCGCCGTACTCTGCTCGTCGCCGCCAAGCTCATCGTGGCGGCGATCTTCGGTCTCGCGATCGGCCTGCTGGCCACCCTCGGCACCGTCGCGGGCGCTGCGCCGATCCTGTCCCTGCTCGGGGATGGCGCCTATCTGGGATCCGGCGCCGTGTGGGAGTTGTTGGGCTGGTCGGTCGTCGTGATGGCGATCTGGACGGTCCTGGGAGTCTCGATCGGCGGGCTGCTGACCAATCAGGTGGCGGCGATCATCGTCATCATCGGCTTCACGCAGTTCATCGAGCCGATCGCCCGTGTCGTGGCGAGCGCTGTCGACTGGCTCGAGGGCATCGGCGCCTATCTGCCGGGCGCGGCGGCCGATGCGGTACTCGGTACGAGCTTCTTCGGCGCGATGGGCGAGGGCGACATGCTGCCGCGCTGGGCCGGTGCCCTCGTGCTGGGGATCTACATCGCGGTCTTCGCGGTCGGCTCCCGCCTCATCACCTTGCGCCGCGACATCGGCTGACGTTCCCGTTGAGTGTGACGTTTGGACGGCTGAAACGAGGTTTTCACCGTCCAAACGTTCCCCCTACTCGCTGCGCTCGTGGGAGGTGCCCCCACACTCAACGTGTTTCGCTGGGTGGGGTCAGTTGGCGTGGAGGGCTGAGTTCAGCTCGACGGAGGTCCGTCCTTCGCGGGGACGGGCCTCGAGGACACCGGTGCGGCTGTCGACGAGGAAGAGGATGCCGTTCGAGCCGGACAGCTCGGCCCCCTTGACCACCGATCCGTCGGGCAGTGTCACCTTGCTGCCGGCCGTCACATAGGTGCCGGCGGCCACGACGCAGTCATCGCCGAGGGAGATGCCGATACCGGAGTTGGCGCCCAGCAGGCAGCCCTCGCCGACGCTGATGGTCTCCTTGCCGCCGCCGGAGAGCGTGCCCATGATGGACGCGCCGCCACCGACATCCGAGCCATTGCCGACGACGACGCCGGCCGAGATGCGACCCTCCACCATGGCGGTGCCGAGGGTTCCGGCATTGAAGTTCACGAAGCCCTCGTGCATGACCGTGGTGCCCTCGGCGAGGTGTGCCCCGAGGCGGACGCGGTCGGCATCGCCGATGCGCACACCGGTGGGTACGACGTAGTCGGTCATGCGCGGGAACTTGTCGATGCTGGTGACGCTGACATGGTGTCCGGCCGCGCGCGCACGAGCGCGGGTGAGCTCGAAGCCGTCGACGGCGCACGGACCGACAGTGGTCCAGACGACATTGGCGAGCAGACCGAAGATGCCGTCGAGGTTCTGGCCGTGCGGACGCACGAGGCGGTGCGAGAGCAGGTGGAGTCGCAGGTAGACGTCGTAGGCGTCCTGGGGCGGAGCCTGTAGATCATCGATCTGGGTGAAGACCACGGCGCGGGTGACCTGACGGATCTCGTCGTCGCCCGTGGCGCGCGTGAGTTCCTCTGGCTCGCTCAGCGCGTCCGGAGCCGCACCGAGCTGCGGCTCCGGGTACCAGACATCGAGGACAGTGCCGTCGGGGGTCACGGTGGCGAGGCCGTAGCCGAACGCGCCGGGATGCTCGGGAGTCGTCATGTCCACCAATCTAGCGGGCCGCCCGGTGCAAGTTCTGCCGGGTTCTGGCCCTTTCTGGCGCCGCAGGAGGGCCAGAACCCGGCAAAAGTCGGGAGATCAGATGCCGTCGGCGAAATCGTGCTGGCGCCAGGCCTCATACACCGCGATCGATGCGCAGTTGGCGAGATTCATCGACCGACGCGATGCCAGCATCGGCAGGCGCAGCTGGTCGGTGACCCGGGCGTCGTCGAGCACCTCGGCGGGCAGACCCGTCGGCTCGGGCCCGAACATCAGGATGTCGCCGGGCACGTAGGAGATGTCGGTGTACCGCGTCGTGGCCTGGGTGGTGAATGCGAAGAGCCTGGCAGGGAGGAGCTGATCGAGGGCGGCGTCGAGGGTCTGGTGCACCGTCACCACCGCCAGGTCGTGATAGTCCAGCCCGGCGCGCTTGAGCTTGGTGTCCTCGAGATCGAAGAGCGGATCGACCAGATGCAGCTCGGAGCCCGTGGCCGCCGCGAGGCGGATCGCGTTACCGGTGTTGCCGGCGATACGCGGCTCGAAGAACAGGATGCGGAACACCCCGGCAGCCTACGCCTCAGCGCCGCCCGGCCTTGCGTCGGAACAGCCAGCTGCCCCAGGCGACCGCGATCGCCAGGGCGACCACGCACCAGGCGATGGCCCACCAGGGCTGGTCGTCCAGCGGGGTCCCGGTCAGTAGACCGCGGATGGTGTCGATGATCGGAGTCAGCGGCTGGTGTTCGGCTATCGGCTGCAGCCAGGCGGGCATGGTCTCCACCGGAACGAAACCGCTCGACAGATAAGGCAGGAACAGCAGCAAGAAGCCGTAGCCATTGGCGGCCTCGGGGCTGGAGGCCGCCAGCCCGATCGCGGCGAACAGGTAGGTGAGCGCGAGGATGTACAGGGTGATGAGGCCGGTCATCAGCAGCCATGCGGGCAGACTGGCGGTAGGCCGGAACCCGACCAGCAGAGCCACCGCGATCACCACCGCGGTGGCGACCAGATTGCGGATCAGGCTCGCGATCACGTGGCCGGTCAACACCGCACCGGTGCGCAGCGGCATCGTCCGGAACCGATCGATGATGCCGGTCTGCATGTCACCGGCGACCTGCACGGCCGCTGACGAGGCGCCGAATCCGGCACAGGTGAGGATGATGGCCGGTACCACGAAATCGACATAGGCGCCGGTGCCGTCGATCGCGCCGCCGAACACCCAAGTGAACGCCAACATCATGAAGATCGGCAACAGGATCGCCATCAGCAGGGATTCGCCGTCGCGTAGCGAATGGCGCAGGCTGCGGCTGATGAAGACGCTCTCGGCGGTGAGCCCGCTCAGCCGGGGGCGTGGCTGGATCGTGGTAGTCATCGCTGCTCCTGAAGGTCTGGTCCAGTGGTCTGGGTGAGGGCAAGGAAGACATCGTCGAGGGTGGGCTGGTGGAGCGATACCGTCCCGGCGGCGCCGGATTCGTCGAGCTGATCTAGTGCCGCGCGCAGGTCGGAGATCGTGCCGTCGGTGGGGACCTCCCGCAGCAGCGTGCCGTCGGCATCGTGCAGCCGCACGCTGTCACCGCCGACCTGGGCTTTGAGCTCGTCCGCCGTGCCGAGGCCGACGATGCGGCCCTGATGAAGCACGGCGATGCGATCGGCGAGCTGATCGGCTTCCTCCAGATACTGGGTGGTCAGAAAGACCGTCGTCCCGGCCTCCACCAGGGTCCGGATGACCTCCCATAGCCCGCGACGGCTGCGGGTGTCCAGGCCGGTGGTCGGTTCGTCGAGGAACAGCACCTCGGGGACGAGGACGAAACTGAGTGCGAGGTCGAGGCGACGGCGCATCCCGCCGGAGAAGGTGCGGACCCGGCGTCCGGCCGCCTCGGTCAGGTCGAAACGCGCCAGGAGCTCCGTGGCGCGGCTGGCGGCGCCGCGACGTCCCAGTCCGGCGAGCCGGCCGAACATCACCAGGTTCTCGGTCGCCGACAGTGCCTCATCGACCGCGGCCGCTTGCCCGGTGAGACTGATCCGTCGCTTGATCTCGTCCGGCTCGGCGACCACGTCGTAGCCGGCGATCGTGGCCTCACCGCGGTCCGGGCGGATCAAGGTGGTGAGCACGTTGATCGTGGTGGTCTTGCCCGAGCCATTGGGCCCGAGCAGCGCGAAGACCTCGCCTCGTCGCACGGTCAGGTCGAGCGCGTCGAGCACTGTGTGTTGACCGGAGTTTTTGCCGATCGATCGCAGCGTGATGATGTCGTCGGAGGCAGTTGTGGTCACGGCGGCTCCTTCTGTGTATGCATAAAACTGTTTACGACAGTAACAAATTGTTTATGGCTTATACAAATGGCCTACGATGGGGAATATGCCAGATGAACAGCTACCCGAGCTTCCCCGTGGAATCGCGCTGGCCTGGGGGATCGCTGCGGCCCCCCAACGGGGGCCCAAACGCGAGATGAGCGTCGAACGGATCGTGGAGACCGCGGTGGAGTTGGCCGATGTCGAGGGAATCGGGGCGGTGTCGATGTCGGCGGTGGCCTCTCGGCTGGGTTTCACGCCGATGTCGCTCTATCGGTATGTCAGCGCCAAAGACGATCTGCTGCTGTTGATGCAGGAGGAGGCCACGGGCTTGCCGCCGGAGGAATTTCGCGCCGAGGGGGGTTGGCGGGCGCGGCTGGGTGTGCTCTTCGGGGCGCAGGTGGAGATCTACTTGCGCCATCCGTGGATTCTGTCGCTGCCGATCTCCGGCTCGCCGATCACGCCGAATAGCTCGGCGTGGTTGGATGCCCTGCTCGAATCGCTCGCCGGGACACCGCTGAGTCAGGAGGAGCGCATCGCCGTGTCGCTACTGGTGTCTGGTCATGCGCGCTGGTACGGCACGGTGCTCGCCGGCTACAGTGAGGCGGCCCGAGAGGGCGGCGCATCGGCGGAGGAGATCTCCGAACGAGAAAGTGCCCTGTATGACCTGGTGATCGTGGCCGATGAGTTTCCGGCGCTGCGCCGCGCGATCGATGCGGGGGTGTTCGTGAGTGTCAGTGATCCGTTCCTCTTCGGGATCGAGCGGATCTTCGACGGTGTGGAGCACTATATCGCCGGTCTCGACGCCGGTGCATCGCATGAAGAGAAGGCAGGTGGGGTGATACTCGATGACGTCGAAGTGGCTGGCGACCAGCGTTATCGGGAGGCCCAGCGCGCCGTGCTCCAGGCGGAGAAGGCGCTTCGCGCCGCCCGCAAGGCCGAGCGCCAGGCGCTACGCGAGGCTCGCGAACGACTCCAGGGATGAATATGCGCAACGACGTCGACATCGCCGGTGTGGCGCTTGTTCTACGGAGCAACATCGTCGTCTCGATCGAGTAGCCGCGGTAGCTCGGGACCGGCGATACGTCATCAACGTCATCGCAGGCGATGACGTTGATGGACTACCGCTGCAATCGGGTGCCGGTGACAGGACTCGAACCTGCACGTCCGAAGACACAGGAACCTAAATCCTGCGTGTCTACCAGTTCCACCACACCGGCCCGAACCCAAGAATAGGCGAGGTGCCACCAGGGACTGGTGGCACCGTCACCCATCTGGGTCTGAGGCGACGTACCGGCACAAGGGGAGCCGCGCGAAATCCCCGTAGATCGCTGCGACGATCGCGAGACGATGGTCGCTCGCTGAGCGTGTGCTGCGGGCGAGAGATTCAGTCCAGGCCGAGGTCGCGGCGCAGCTTGGCGACGTGGCCGGTGGCCTTGACGTTGTACTGGGCGAGCTCGATCGTGCCCTCGGGGTCGATGACGAAGGTCGAGCGGATGACGCCCTCGACGACCTTGCCGTACAGTTTCTTCTCGCCGAAGGCCCCGTACTCGGTGAGCACCGTCTTGTCCGGGTCCGAGAGAAGGGTGATCGTCAGGCCGTCGCGCTCACGGAACTTCGCCAGCTTCTCGGGCTTGTCCGGGGAGATGCCCAGCACCTCGAATCCCTCCGAGCGCAGCCGCTCGATGGAATCGCTGAAGTCGCATGCCTGCTTGGTGCAGCCCGGCGTCATGGCGGCGGGGTAGAAGTACACGATCACGCGCCGACCCCGCAGCGATGAGAGCGTCACCTCCTCGCCGGTATCGGACGGGAGGGTGAAATCGGGTGCGGCGTCACCGGGCTGCAGGCGGGTACTCATGGGCACTATCCTGACTCATGACTGATGGACCGAACGAGAGGCATGACGTGTCCGAGGCCAGCCCCGACCAGCTCGTCGACGAGATCGAGGACATCCGGATCCGACTCGCCGGCACCATCGATGAGCTCATCGATCGGTCCAATCCGAAGAATGTGGCACGCCGCCAGCTCGCCAAGGTGAAGGCCCGCTTCGTTGCGCCGGATGGATCGGTGCGCGTCGAGAATGTCGTGCCGGTCGTGGCGATCACGGTGGCGGTCGTCGGCGGCATCGTCGTGGTCCGTCGACTGCTGAGCTGACGATGTCCGAGGCCAAGCTCCCCATCCGGATGCTGCACGACCGGCTGCTCGTGGCGCTCGACAACGAGGCCGGTGACAGGCGCTCGTCCGGCGGTATCGTCATCCCTGCCACGGCCGCGATGGGTCGCCGGCTCGCCTGGGCCCGTGTCGAGGCCGCCGGCTCCCAGGTGCGGGCCGTCGAGGTCGGTGATCGCGTCCTCTTCGATCCGGAGGATCGGGGCGAGGTCGAGCTGCGCGGGGAGAGTTTCGTGCTGTTGCGCGAGCGGGACCTGCACGCCGTCGCGGCCGAGCGGCTCGATGAGGGGCAGACTGGACTCTACCTGTGAGAGAGGTGCCGTTCCGGCGCCTGCGGATGCCCCGTCCGCAGACGACCTTCGCCGACCGGGTCCGATCGCTGAGGCACCAGTGGCGCATGATCCTGCGCATCGGCGTGGCCACCGGCGGAGCCTTCGGCTTCGCCACGCATGTGTTGGGGCACCAGCAGGCCTTTTTCGCGCCGATCGCGGCGGTGCTGGCGATCATGGCCGGTCCCGGTCTCCGGGCGCGTGTCGCCTTCGAGATCGTCCTGGGCGTCGCGGTGGGCGTGCTCGTCGGGGAGCTCCTGATCCTCGGCATCGGGCGAGGGGCCTGGCAGATCACCCTGGTCGCGGCGTTGATGGTCATCGTCTCGACGCTGGTCGGCATCAAGGGCATGGCCATGACCCAGGCCATCAACTCGGGGGTCCTGCTGGCGGCGGTGGTGCCCCTGCCGGGGGCGACCGATCCCGCCCTGACCCGCTTCCTCGACTCGCTCGTCGGCGGCCTCTTCGGGTTGGCGGTCGTGCTGCTTCTCCCGCGCAATCCGGTGCGCGATATCGACGGCGACGTGCAGAAGCTGCTCCGCCGTCTCGGTGGCGTCCTCAGCCGCATCGCCCAGGCCCTGCGGACCGATGATCCCTCGCTGGCCGATCTCGCCCTGGAGGAGGCACGGGCCACGCAGGGGCTCATCGATTCCGTCTCGGAGACCGCCTCGAATGTCGCCGAGATCGCGCGCATGTCGCCGATGCGCTGGCGGCAGCGCAGCGATGTGGCGCGTTATGTCTCCTCGGTCACCGATCTCGACAATGCGATGCGCGACGCCCGCGTGCTCGCGCGGCGGGTTGCGGCGATGCTGCGTCATCACGAGACCGCGCCCCCGGGCCTCGACGAGGCCGTCGACCGGCTCGTGGTGGCGGTGGGCACCTTCTCGGATGATCTCTCCCAGGACGCCGATTTCGAGAACGCCCGCGAAGAGCTGGTCGAGGCGACCCGGATCGCGATGGCCTCGCTGCCGGAGATCATCACGGTCAACACCGCCTCGGTGGTAGCGCAGATCCGCTCCCTCTCGGCCGATCTGATGCTCGCCAGCGGGGCGAGCCGGGCGGAGCTGGACAAACGCCTCGACGTCGATTGATCGCAAAGTTGTAGAAATTACGTAATTCCGTCATTCTGGATTAATGACGATCGAGGAACGCCTGGCTGCCGTCGAACGGCGGCTGACCGAGCTGGAGGCGGCGCGGTCGACCTCCCCGTCGCCGTCGAGCGGCGATCTCTGGGTGCTCGACGGGCTGCGGCCGGCCGCCGAGGGTACGGAGGGCATCGTGCTCTGGGCCGGCACCGTACGGACGGCTGAGGGGCCCGTCGACTGGCAGATGGGCCGGATGGCCGATGAGCTGCTGCACGCCGACGACCTCGATATCGCGGCCGACCGGCTCGCCGCGCTCGGACACCCGGTGCGTCTGGCGCTGCTTGTGGCGGTCATCCGGGGGACTACCAAGGTCACCGACCTGGCCGAGCACCTCGAGCTCGCCTCGACCGGGCAGGTCTACCACCACATCAAGGCACTCAGTGCCGCCGGATGGCTGCGTCAGGCGGCGCGCGGCCACGTCACGGTGCCACCCGAGCGCGTCGTGCCCGTCCTCGTCGCCATGGGGGTCACGATATGAGACGAAGCGTCGTCGTCACGGTCATCACTGCCGCTGCCGCCGGTCTGGTCCTCGGGGCGTGGCTGCGTCCCGGGGCGGGGTCGATCGGAGCGGGCAGCCCCGCGCACGGGGACGAGACCTTGGCGCGCAATGCCGCCGAGCGGCTCCCGGCGACAGGTGTTCATGCTCTGTCGGTCGCCGTCGTCGGACCCGATGGCGGGCGGACGGCGACCGTCGGCGCGCCGCTGGATGCCACCTTCGAGATCGGATCGATCACCAAGGGCATCACCGGGATGATCTATGCGGACATGGTGGAGCGCGGGGAGACCCGCCCAGATGCCCGTATCGGCGAGCTGCTCGATATCGGCGACGTCCCGGCCGCGGACATCACCCTCGAAGAGCTGGCCCAGCAGCGCTCGGGTCTCCCGCGGCTGGGCGGTGGGGCGAGCATGTTCGTGCGTGCCGCGATCTCCTCACTGCTCGCCCGCAATCCCTACCGGGACAGTGTCGAGGAGACGATCGCCGCGCTCGCCGAGGTCGAGCTCGGGGAGAAGGAGCCGCTCTACTCGAATCTCGGCTTCGCGGTGCTCGGCCACGCTCTCGCCGCGGCGGCGGACACGACCTACCCCGAGCTGGTGCGCGACCGCATCGCCGAGCCCCTCGGCCTCGAGTCGCTCACCGTGCCTTCATCGGCCGATGAGCTGGGACCGCACGCCATGCAGGGTCGCGACGCCGCGGGACGAGCGCAGGAGGCGTGGGCCGATCCCGGCTCGGCGCCCGCCGGCGGGATCCGGGCGAGCGCTGCGGACATGGCGCGGTTGGCGACCGCGATCCTCAGGGGACAGGCACCGGGCATGACGGCGCTCGACCCGGCCGCCGACTTCACGGACGGTCAGCGCATCGGCGCGGCGTGGATCACCGAGGAGATCGACGGACGGGCCATCACCTGGCACAACGGCGGTACCGGCGGCTTCCGCAGCTGGATCGGCTTCGATCGCGAACGTGGCACCGCCGCCTATGTCGCCGGTGCCACGTCCGCCGATCTCGACGCGATCGGCCTGGCCCTCCTGAAAGAGGCCGGCCAATGAGCACCGTCATCGTCGTGGCCCTGAGCCTCTGGCTGACTATCGAGGTGGTGTCCCTGATCAGGGCGGGTCTCGGCGCGCCGCACGCCCCCTCGCGGATGCGGCTCGCCGTGGTGGCCGTGGAGGCTGTCATGGTGGTCATCGTGACGCGGGCCCTCGTCCCCTGGAATCACCTCACGCAATGGATCTGGGTCGTCGCCGTCACCGGCACGGCCGCGGGGCTGGCGCTCGCGGCCCACCGCTGGTCCCGGCTCCCGGCGGTCCAGCCGGGTGTCAGTGCCACCAGGACGGTGGCCTCGGGGATCCAGCTCATGGTTCTCGTGGGCATCGGCGTGCTGGTCGCGTCGACATTCCGGTGAGGGTGTTCGACATCGTCGTGCGACATCCGATAGTGTTCCGGAGTCCGCACGGTGCGGACGTACAGATGACTCGACGGAGGTGAACCCCATGGCGACGTTCTTCACGAACACGGCGGCCCGTAGCCGCAGCTTCGTCACGGTTCACCGCGCCGAGAGTCCCGTCTGTCATCGCACGTGATCAGCCTTCGCTGAGCACACGTCATCACAGCCTCTCCGGCCCGAGCCGGAGAGGCTTTCTCTTTGTCATCCCACCCGTTTACGCAGAAAGGAGGCGCGCACATGATCACCCTGAACGACACCGACCAGATGCCCGCAACGATCGATTCCGACCTTTTCGACTCCCTCTCGACTCCGGCGACACCGGCCACCCCGGCCGCTCGCCACGAGGCCCGAGGGGAGGTGAATGCGATGAAGTTCCGGGAACGTCGTCGCCGTGAGCGCGACCTCGTCGAGCGGGAGCTGGATCGAGAGATCGTCATCGAGGCGGTGCGCCGCAGTCGGGCCGTCCAACGGTCGGTGTATGAACAGATCTACCGCGCGCGGTTGATGCGCTGAGGTGAGCCACCTCATGTCCGGCGGGGGCCGGCGCTTTACCTGACCGTAAAGCGCCGGCCCTAGGCTGGTGGGCCATGTCTCGATATCGCCAGATCCTCGCCGATCGCACCTACGAGTTCGACGGGTTGGCGGAGGTGATGGCCAAGGCCACCCCGCTGCGCTCGGGCGACGTGCTCGCCGGGTGCGCCGCGCACACCGATGCCGAGCGAGTCGCGGCACAGTGGATCCTGGCCGATCTCCCGCTGGCCACCTTCCTGACCGAGCACCTCATCGATCCCGATGTCGATGAGGTGTCGCGGCTGATCCTCGACTCGCACGATGCTGCTGCCTTCGCCGAGATCAGCACCTTCACGGTCGGCGGACTGCGGGACTGGCTGCTGGACTGTGTGACGCGTTCCGATGCTGCCACGCGGTTGAGGGAGCTCGGACCGGGACTGACGGCCGAGATGGTCGCGGCGGTCAGCAAGCTGATGCGCAATCAGGACCTGATCGCCGTGGCCCGCGCCTGCGAGGTCACCAGCCGTTTCCGCACCACCGTCGGGCAGCCGGGCCGGCTGGCGACGCGGCTGCAACCCAATCATCCCACCGATGATCCACGCGGGGTCAGCGCCGCGATCCTCGATGGACTCCTGCTCGGCGCCGGCGACGCGGTCATCGGCATCAATCCGGCCTCCGACTCGGTCCACGCGACCGGGGAGCTGCTGCGTCTGGTCGATGAGATCCGTACACGCTACGAGATCCCCACCCAGTCTTGCGTCCTCAGCCATGTGACGACCACGATCGAGCTGTGCGAGAAGGGAGCGCCGGTTGACCTCGTCTTCCAGTCCATCGCCGGAAGCCAGGCGGCGAACGAGGGATTCGGAGTCGACCTGGCGGTCCTCCAGGAGGGGATGGAGGCCGGCCGGTCGCTCGGCCGGGGGACCATCGGCGATCAGGTGATGTACTTCGAGACCGGCCAGGGATCGGCCCTCAGCGCCGACGCCCATCGGGGCATCGGCGGTGTGCCCATCGATCAACAGACGCTGGAGACACGTGCCTATGCCGTGGCTCGCGCCTTCGACCCGTTCCTGGTCAACACGGTGGTCGGGTTCATCGGACCGGAGTACCTCTACGACGGGAAGCAGATCATGCGCGCCGGTCTGGAGGACCACTTCTGCGCCAAGCTCATGGGACTGCCCATGGGCGTCGACGTCTGCTACACCAATCACGCCGAGGCCGATCAGGACGACATGGACGCGCTGCTGACGCTCCTGGGGGTCGCAGGAGCCGCTTTCGTGATCGCGGTCCCTGGGGCCGATGACGTCATGCTGGGCTATCAGAGTCTGTCCTTCCACGACGTCCTCTACGCACGTCGGGCGCTAGGGCTGCGGCCCGCTCCCGAGTTCGAGCGGTGGCTGATCCAGCAGGGCATGGCTGACGCCGAAGGCCGGGTCCAGCCGCGGGATATCGATCACTCGGTGTTGCGCGGGCTTGGGGCGAGCGCGTGAGCACCTGGGACCACGTGCGGACGGTCACCCAGGCGCGCATCGGGCAGCCGCGGGTCGGTGAGACGGTCAGGATCGATGAGGTGCTGCGCTTTCGGGCCGCGCACGCGGCGGCTCGCGACGCCGTCCACCTGCCACTGGAGAGCGAGAGCCTGGCTGAGCGGATCGCCTCGCTGGGAAACGAGGTAGGGGGGCGTCGTGGACAGCAGGGTGTCGGACCGCGCCGAGTTCCTTCGGCGTCCGGATCTGGGGCGAGAGCCGCGCACGCTGGCCCATATTCCCGCCGGGTCGGGAGCCGACATCGGCATCGTGGTGGCGGACGGACTGTCGACCACGGCGGTGGCAGCACACGCGGTGCCCATGATCGAGGCTCTCAACGAGGTGTTCGACAGCCGGCTCGCCATCGCGCCGGTCGTGATCGCACGTCAAGCGCGCGTCGCGATCGGTGATGCGATCGGTCACCATCTCGGGGTGACGGCGGTGCTCGTGCTCGTCGGCGAGCGGCCGGGGCTGTCGGTCGATGACAGCCTGGGGGCCTATCTGACGCACCGTCCACGTCCCGGTCGTCGCGACAGCGACCGCAACTGTGTCTCGAACATCCATCCCCCTGAGGGCCTCGGGTACCGCGCCGCGGCTCGCACCCTGGCTGCCCTGGTGGACGGTGCCCGCACGCTCGGTGCATCCGGTGTACGTCTCAAGGACGGCTCACATTCCCTGCCCGGCTGAGGGTCCGCGTTGACGGTAGCCTGTCAGCCATGCCCAGACTCGACGTCGATGCTCTGTCCAAGTCCTATGGCACTGTGCAGGCTCTGACCGGCACCACGTTCTCGGTCGCCGCGGGGGAGGTCTTCGGCTTCGTCGGCTCCAATGGATCGGGCAAGACCACCACCATGCGCATCATCCTGGGCGTCCTGACCGCCGATGACGGCGAGGTGCGCTGGGACGGACAGCCGGTCGACGCAGCGGTGCGTCGTCGGATCGGGTACATGCCCGAGGAGCGCGGCCTGTACCCGAAGATGAAAGTCGGCGACCAGCTCACCTATCTCGCCCGGCTCTACGGACTCAGCGGTGCGGACGCGAAGGAGGCCATGGCCCGGTGGACCGAGCGACTCGGTGTCGCAGAGCGGGTCGACGACGAGGTCCAGAAGCTCTCCCTCGGCAATCAGCAGCGCGTGCAGCTCGCCGCGGCACTCACCCACTCGCCGGATCTCCTCGTGCTCGATGAGCCCTTCTCGGGACTCGACCCGGTCGCGGTGGAGGTCATGAGCCACGTTCTGGCCGAGGAGTCCGAGCGCGGAGCGCCGGTGCTGTTCTCCTCGCATCAGCTCGACCTCGTGGAGCGCCTGTGCGACCGGGTCGGCATCATCAAGAACGGCCGCATGGTGGCCGTCGGCACGCTCGACGAGCTGCGCCGCACCGACAAACCTCGGTGGATCATCGACGGACCACCCGGTGACGACTGGCTCGGCGAGGTGCGGCGAGCACGGATCGTGTCGCGGGAGGGCACCCGCACGGTCGTCGAGGTCGAGGCCGACGGGGATGAGCAGCCGGTGCTGCAGGCTGCCCTGAGGCTCGGTCCGGTTCGCGAGTTCAGCCTCTCGCGTCCGTCGTTGACCGACCTGTATCGCCATGTCGTCAGCTCCGAGGACCCCGGGGAAGGGGAGGGGACCCGATGAAGCAGTCAGCCTGGTCGATGATCGCGCTCGTCGCGAGCCGTGAGATCCGCACCCGCATCTACTCCAAGGTCTTCGTCCTCACCTCGGGCCTCTTCATCGTGGCGATCGTCGGTGGCGGCGCCTTCTTCCACTTCTTCGCGCCCGATGGACAGAACGAGCAGACTGTGGGCGTCACCAGCGAGGTCACGCCCCTCGCGCTGACGATCGAGGCCGTGGGCGACGGTCTCGGCACGGACATCACGGTGAGCGAGGTGGATCGCGAGCAGGGCGAGAAGCAGGTGTCCGACGGTGACCTCGACGCGCTCGTCGACGGTCCCCTCCCGAATGTCGAGGTGGTGGTCGAGGACGAGCTCGACGGCACTCTGCGGACCGTCATCACGACCGTGGTGCAGCAGGAGGCGCTTGGTGAGCAGATCAGCGACCTCGGCGGCGACCCCGCCGCAGTAGCCCAACAGGTCGCCGGAGCCGAACCTCAGGTGACGTCGCTCGACGGCGGCGAGGAGCGGGATCCGGCCCAGATCATCGCCGGATTCGTGTCCGGCATCCTCATCTTCATCGCCCTGATGGGCGGTGGTCAGCGTGTGGCGCAGGGGGTCGTGGAGGAGAAGGCGAGCCGGGTCGTGGAGCTGCTGCTCGCGACGATGCGTCCGTGGCAGCTGATGGCCGGCAAGGTGCTCGGCAATATCGTCGTCGGCGTCCTCGAGGTGGGCATCATCGCCGCGGCGGCGGTGGGCACCGCGTGGGGTTTCGAGCTGCTCGACACGAGTTCGCTGGCCGTGGGAACCGTCGCTCTCTGGGTGCTGGTGTGGTTCCTGGTCGGCTTCGTGATGTACGCGCTGGTCCTGGCGAGCCTGGCCGCGCTCGTGTCGCGTCAGGAGGACGTGGGATCGGTGATCTCGCCGGTCATCGGCATCATGATGGTGCCCTACATCATCGGTGTCTCGATCGCTCCGTGGGACCCGGAGAGCACGCTCGTCGAGACTTTGTCGTATATCCCGTTCTGCTCGCCGTTCATCATGCCGATCCGCATCGCCCTCGGCACGGCCACGATGCCGGAGGTGCTGCTCTCGATCGGACTCTCGGTGGTGCTGATCCCGCTGCTGATCTGGCTGGCCGGGCGCATCTACTCCGGCGCCATTTTGCGCACCGGCGCCCGTGTCTCCCTCCGCCAGGCCCTCAAGGCCGACACCTGACCGTGAGGGTGGGGCTCAGCGGGCGCTGAGAGCCTCGTGGAATGCGAGGATGCGCTGTGCGTCGCGGATGTGCAGCTCCTCGACCATCTTGCCGTTGTAGGTGACGACACCCTTGCCCGCGGCCTTGGCCTCGTTGAAGGTCTCGATCATCTCGGCGGCGCGGGTGACGTCCTCCTCGGAGGGGGAGAAGGCCAGATTGGCCGGCTCGACCTGGCTCGGGTGGATGAGGGTCTTGCCGTCGAAGCCCATCTCACGGCCCTGCCGGGCCTCGGCGTCGAAGCCCTCGGCGTCCTTGACGTTGTTGTAGACGCCGTCGATGATGACCTTGCCGGCCGCGCGGACGGCAAGCAGGGTCCACGAGAGCGCTGTGAGCACGAGCGGGTTACGCCCGGGGACGTGCAGACCGAAGGTCTCGTTGACGATGTCATTGGTGCCCATGACGATGACCGTCAGGCGCTCGTGCGCGGCGGCGATCTCCTCGGCGTGGAGCAGCGCGACCGGTGTCTCGATCATCGCCCACAGCTGGGTGGAGGCCGGAGCCCCGGCCTCGTCGAGCGCCGCCACGAGCGAACGGACCTGCTCGGCGGACTCGACCTTCGGTACGAGGATCGCGTCCGGTCCCGCCGTCGCGGCGGCGCGGATGTCGTCGTCGTGCCATTGCGTGCCGATCGAGTTGACCCGGATGGCCAGCTCACGGTGTCCGTACTCGCCCGAGCGGACGGCCGCGCAGACGTTCTCGCGGCCCTGCTCCTTGGCATCGGGGGAGACGGAGTCCTCCAGGTCGAGGATGAGCGCATCGGCGGCGATCGTCTTGGCCTTCTCCAGGGCACGCTCGTTGGCGCCGGGCATGTAGAGGACGGAGCGGCGCGGGCGCAGGGTGGTGTCGGTCATATCGGTCTCCTCAGAGGTCGTAGGCCGCGGCCAGCTCGGGATCGCTGGCGGCCAGCTCGCGGGCGAGGTCCAGCATCACGATGCACTGTTTGCAGGAAGCGTCGTCCTCCATCTTGCCGTCGATCATGACGGCTCCGGAACCGTCGCCCATCGCCTCGACGACCCGCTTGGCGTGCGCGACATCCTCGGGGCTGGGGGAGAAGACCTTCTTGGCGATGTCGATCTGCACGGGGTGCAGGCTCCAGGCGCCGACGCAGCCGAGGAGGAAGGCGTTGCGGAACTGGTCCTCACAGGCCACGACGTCCTTGATGTCTCCGAAGGGACCGTAGAAGGGGAGGATGTCGTTCATCGCGCAGGCGTCGACCATGCGCGCGATGGTGTAGTGCCAGAGGTCCTGCTGGTAGGTGGTACGTCCTTCGGTGAGGTCCTCGCCCGTGGGGTCCTGGCGCACGAGATAGCCGGGGTGACCGCCCCCGACGCGGGTGGTCTTCATCCGGCGGCTGGCGGCAAGGTCGGCCGGGCCGAGGCTGATGCCCTGCATGCGCGGGCTGGCCGCGGCGATCTGTTCGACATTGGCGACGCCCTCGGCGGTCTCGAGGATCGCGTGCACGAGGATCGGGCGGTCCAGTCCGGCGCGCGCCTCCAGCTGGGCGAGCAACCGGTCGACGTAGTGGATGTCCTGCGGTCCCTCGACCTTGGGCACCATGATGACGTCGAGCTGGTGGCCGATCTCGGTGACGAGGGTGATGAGGTCGTCGAGCACCCAGGGGGAGTCGAGGCTGTTGACGCGGGTCCAGAGCTGGGTGTCGCCGCCATGCCCGAACAGGCCGGCATTGGCCTTCGCGATGTCGACGAGGCCCTGACGCGCCGCCTCCTTCTTCTCGGTCTTGACCGCGTCCTCGAGGTTGCCCAGGAGGATGTCGACCTTGGCCGCGATGTCCGGGACCTTGGCCGCCATCTTCTCGTTGCTCGGATCGAAGAAGTGGATCATCCGGCTGGGGCGGAACGGGACATCGGTGGCGGGCGCCGGGGCGCCGACGGCGAGAGGACGGAAGAACGCTCGGGGACTACGCACGTTGAACCCTTCTGGAGTCGTCTGATTACCGCTCAGTATGCCCAAGTGGCTCCGCGGGCGGAGCCGGTCCCCCTCGGGAGCATCACCCGATGCCGAGCAGGGAGGCCATCGCGGTGACTCCGGTGACGATGATGACGATCCCGACGAGGTCGAAGACGATGCCCGATCGCACCATCTTGGTGATCGGGACCATGCCGGTGCCGTAGACGATGGCATTCGGCGGCGTGGACACCGGCAGCATGAAGCCGAAGGAGGCACCGAAGATGGCGGCGAGCACCGGCACGGCAGGATTGACGTCGACGGCGAGTGCCAGTTGTGCGGCGATCGGCGCGACCACCACGACGCTCGCGGTGTTGCTGGTGGTCTCGCTGATGATGACGGCGATGACGGTGGCGAGGATCGTGATGCTCAGCAGCTGGCTCGCGCCGAGGAGGTCCGACAGCGAGGTGCCCATCGTTGCGGCCAGTCCCGTGGACGAGAGCAGCCCGCCGAGGGTGATGCCGCTGCCGAAGAGGATGATCGTGCCCCAGTCGATCTTGGTCGCGTCGTTCCAGGTCAGCGTGAACGAGCGCTCTGACCAGTTCGTGGGAAGCAGGAACAGCAGGGAGGCCGCCACGATGGCGACAGCGCCCTCGTCGAGCCGGCTCAGCGTGGCGTCGTAGAAGGAGGACTCGCCACCGGTCACGAGTCCCACGGCGCCGGGGAAGATCCAGAGGGTGACGGCGACGCCGAAGGCGATGAGGGTGTTGCGTCCTCCCGCACCCATCCGTCCGAGCTTGTCGCGCTCCTCCTTGATGTAGCCGTCGACTCCCTCGACCCGCTTCACCTCGGGACGGTTCAGGCGCACCAGCAGCAGGCACAGGACCGCGAACATCACGATGACCAGGGGGAAGGCGAGCACCATCCACTGGAAGAAGGGCACGATGATGTCGAGCTCCTCCTCCAGATATGCCCTGCCGATGAGGTTCGGTGGGCTGCCGACGGGGGTGAGGAGCCCGCCGATGCTGGCCCCATAGGCGACCATCAGCATGAGCGCGGTGGCGAAGTGGAGCCGCTGGGGGTCCACCTCCTCCTCGGCGTCGCGGCTGAGCGCCGAGGCGAGGAAGCCGACGATGCCGGCGGCGATCGGCATCATCATCGCCGCCGTGGCGGTGTTCGACACGAAGCCGCTCAGCAGGGCGGTGATGGCACCGAAGGCGATGATGATGCGGGTCGTCGAGCGGGCGACGCCGGGCAGGCTGAGGATGCCGAAGGCGAAGCGGCGGTCCAGGCCGTGCTTGCGCATCGCCTCGGCGATGATGAAGCCACCGATGAACACGAAGATCGTGCTGTTGCCGAAGGCGCCGAAGACCTCCTCCGCGCCTGCGATGTCCATCATGATGGTCGCGGCCATGGCGGCCATGGCGGTGACGGGGATCGGGATGGCCTCGCTGATCCAGTAGACGACGACCCAGGCCAGGAGGCCGGCGAGCCGCTGGGCGGGCTCGTCGAGGGGTGCGCACAGCAGATAGGTCACGATGCCGATGACCGGTCCGGCGAAGAGGCCGATCGTGCGACGGCCGCGCTCGAAGCGCTGCTCGGCCGGACTCAGGGTCTCCTTGACCTCGTCGAAGGTGCGGTAGGTCGCCGGACGGCGCGGTTCGGACATGGAATCCCCCTTGGATCGTGATGTATGTCACATCCTAAGGGGGAGTTGGCGGTGATCGGTCAACCGAAGGGCAGCTCGTCCTGTTCGTCGTCATCACTGGAGGAGAGGTGCCGGTGGGCCGAGAGCAGCTCGATCTCGGGCCGGTCGGCCATGAAACGCTCCACCGAGTCGAGGACCTCGATCACATGGTGACGATCGATCGAGACGAGACTGCCGCCGATCCCGGCGCGTCGATAGAGATCGACGCTGTCGGTCTCGGCGGCAGCCAGTGCGAAACGACGCTGCAGCTCGGCGACGATCGGCCGGACGATGCTGCGCTTCTCCTTCAGCGAATGGACATCGCCGAGGCGGATGTCGAACTCGATCCAGCCGATCCACATGCCCGGTAGTCTGCCATGTTCGTCAGGCCACCCAGCGCATCGTGTCAGGGACCGCGAGGGCGGCATGCGACTCGGCACTGGGCAGGGGATCTGCGAATCGTCTGCGTCAGCCGGCGCTGGTGAAGGTCGGGTCCTCGATGAGCGGCGGGTGCACGGGGCTCCATCCGAGAGCCTCGCGGGTCCGCGTGGAGTCGGCGATCTGGTCGAGCAGCAGCGCACCGGCGAAGTCGGCGCCCAGTCGGGCGCGGGAGGCGTCCGCGGTCTCGTGGGCGACCCTCTTGCCGAGCGCGGTGCCGAGCTCGCTCACGGTGGGGGAACCGTCATCGGTTCCGAGGTAGATCGCTCCCGCGGTGCCGTGCTGGAGGGCGAGCAGATACAGCTCGGCGAGATCGTCGACATGGACGGTGGTCCAGTGCTGTTCGCCTCCCGGGACGAGCAGAGCGCCGGAGTCGTCGCGGGGCCCGTTCGCGAGCAGGGCGGGGATCCCCTGGCCGTGGCCGTAGACGATGCCGGGACGGATCGCGATCCCCCGTGCGGCGTCATCAAGGAGCCGGTGCTCCAAGGGCACGCGCCAGCGGGTGAGGGCCGGAGGATCGTCGGGGGAGTCCTCGACGATGGCGGTGTTGTCGCCATAGGTCCAGATGCCGCCGGTGAGGATGAAGGGCTTATCCGTGCCGGCGAAGGCCTCTATGGCGGCATCGACGACCGCGGTGTTCATCGCGGGGTCGGTGCCGTCGCCCGCAGCTGCGGCATGGACGGCGGCATCGACACCGCGTAGAGACGCGACCAGCCAGTCCTCATCGCGGAGATCACCGAGCAGGCCGGTCGCGCCAGCCTCGGTGACGGCATGTTCCGATCTCTGCGATCGCACGACCGCGAGCACCTCGTGGCCGGCCTCGCGCAGGCGGCGCAGTACGGCCGCTCCGATGAAACCGGTTCCTCCGGTGAGCAAGACGCGCATGTCCGGTTAACGTGGTCAGGTCGTCGTGCTATTCCGGCACGATGAGCCGGCCCATGACGATCGCGACATCGCGCAGGGGAGTGACGCTACGCTCCACGCGGGCCTGCATGATCGCGCCCTCGAAGGCGCTCACGAGCACTCCCGCGAGCAGCTCGGGATCGGCGACGCCGTCGAGGCGCAGGGCGGAGGCCAGGTCCTCGCGCCAGGTGGCGAACACCTCCCGAGCGGCCCGTGTGCTGGCGGGACAATCCGGACCGGCCAACGCGGCCGCGGCGACCGGGCAGCCGATGTCGTAGTCGTGCTCGATCAGTGTGCGCTCCCACCACGCGAGGAGTGCATCGACGTGACCCCCCTGGGCGACCCGCCGGACATGCTCACCGGCCGCCTGAGTCGCGGCGGCGACGAGCTCGTCCTTGCCGTCGGGGAAGTGGTGATAGATCGATTGACGGGCGACTCCCGACTCCCGGAGCACGTCGGCGATGCCGGTGCCGTGGACCCCGTGTCGACGCAGCAGGTCGATCGTGCTGGTCAGCAGGCGCTGTCGAACCGGTGCGGCCATGATCCCTCCCCTAGACCGAACGGTCTATATTGGCCTCAGTCTATCCGAGAGGACCCCGTGATGACCACGACCGATCCCCGCGAGATGTCCGGTCTGGAGCTCCTGCGCTATGCCACGGCGTTGCCGGCGGCCGAGCGCGCACCGATCATCGGCGATCTGTTCAAGTTCTCGATCGACGAGATCGAGCACGGCCGGGTCGTGTTCTCCTTGCCGTCCGACCCGGCCTTCGCGAATCCGCTCGGCTCGCTGCACGGTGGAACCTGCGCCACGCTGCTGGACTCGGTGATGGGTTGCGCAGTGCACACGACGCTCGACGCCGGGGTGGGCTACGGGACGCTGGAGCTCAAGGTCAACTACATCCGCACCGTGCCCGTCGACGGCCGGAGACTGAGCGGTACCGGCACCACGATCCATGTGGGACGTCAGGTCGCGACGGCCGAGGGGAAGGTCGTGGACGCCGAGGGCCGTCTCGTTGCCCACGCGACCACGACCTGCATGATCTACCGCTAGAGCATGGCGTCGAGGTCGGCGCGCAGGCCGTTGCCGGCATCGAGCCAGTCCTGGCCGTACTGGCCGGGGCATGCGGTCGCGAGCCAGTTGCGGTGGCCGGAGACGCGGAACTCGGTCTGCCCGTTGAGGGCGAGTGTCTGCAGCGGGCGCAGGCCGTAGTCGTCGAGTCGCCAGGCGATGAGTCGGGTAGTGGCATCGCGCAGTGTGTCCCACTCGGTGTTCCAGATGTTCGAGCTCTCGAAATTGCCCATCATCGCGACGCCGGTGGTGTTGTCGTTGACCTCGCGTACGCCCGCGTGGGCGCCGCGGACGTGGTCATCGAGGCTGCCGGCGCGTCCCTCGAAGATCTGCCCGTACTTGTCGACCAGGAAGTTGTAACCGAGATCGCACCAGTCGTTGGTGACCATGTGCATCGTCTGATAGGAGCGGACGATGCCAGCGGACTCTTCCTTGGAGTAGGAATTGGCTCCCGCCGTGTGATGCAGGACAACGCCCTGCATCGAGCCGATGGTGGCATCGCAGGATTCCGCGGGCGCGGCGCCCCAGCCGCTGCGCGGAATGATGTCGGGTTGACCGGCCGCATACGACTGCGCGCCGGGTGGCTCGGATGACTCGCCCGGATCGACCGTAACGATCCTCAGTCCCTCGGGCGCGGCCTGCCCCGAGCCGAGGCGGATGGCGACGGCATCGGCGGCGTCGCTGGACCACATCGGCTCGGTCGAACGCGGCGCGTCCTCACCATCGGTCCGTTCGAGCGGCTGCCATTCGCCCCACCCGTCGCCGGTACGGAGGCGCAGTTCCAGCCCGGCCTCCGGATCGAACTCGCCCTCCCAGGTCACGGCTGCCATGTGGAAGGCGCTGAGCGCGGTCTGTTCGATCTCGGTGGGTTCGCCGGAGTAGGCCGTCAGGCCGGCTCCGAGGTCGGTCTGCTCGACGGAGACATCGTCGCCGAAGCGGGCATCGGTGAGCGGCTCCGCAGCGGGCGGGCCGGGGGCTGTGGGCTCGGCCGCTGCCGGCCCGGCGGCGACGAATGGTGCGGTCAGCGCCACGGCCGAGGCGGCGATGGCGAAGGTCGTGGGCGAGAGGCGAGATCGGGCAGGACGCATGTCTTGAGTCCACAATGTCCGCGTGCTCCTGTCCACGCGAGGATCGGTGTGACCCTGCGACACGCCTCGGCTCCCGGATCAAATTCGTGCCGTCCCGAGACGGGTTCGTCCGTCTACTCGATCGGTGCCGACGGCCCGTGCCGCGCATGGGCTCCCGAACACGCTGAACCAGCCGTTGCTCGATGCGATCCGCCACGCCTCGTCGGCCAGCAGTCGATGCCCGAACTCCGGTTCATCTCGGTGCGCGTCGGTGAGGGGATTCGCCAGCCACCGGTAGTAAGGCTGGCGGGAGAGCTTGAGCACCCGACACGACCGCTCGGCGGATCGCGTGGCGGACGACCGGTGACGCCCACGTGCGCAGGTCACTCATGCTTGCTGCCTCTCGTGTTGGTCGGCGCGGTTTTTCCTGTTCATCGTGCAGGGGGCGTCGAGTTGGGGTAGGAAGGGTGGAAAGTCGTATCTGGAGGAATCAGTCATGTTATGGATTCGTCGCATTGCAACCGTCCTCACGATCATCGGCGGCCTGAATTGGGGCCTCGTGGGCGCTTTCGAGTGGAATCTCGTCGATGAGCTTTTTGGCGAGGGAAGCGCGCTCTCGCGGACCGTATACGTGCTCGTCGGCATTTCCGCAGTCATCGCGATCTGGAATCTCTTCGTGGTGGATGAGCGCGAGCGCGCCTAGCTGCTCACGCGTCGGCGGGTAGCCGGTCGGCTCGTCACTCATCGGACTCCGCCTTTTCGGTGATAGGTCGTCCCGCGCCGGGCGGAAGTTGCACCAGAGGACCTTGGTGCGGTCGCCGGCGCCGTTGTAGGCCTGTCCTGTCCATCCGGTGATCTCATGGTCGTGCCGCCCGGTCGGGCGGAGCTGCCCGCCGCGCCCCTGCGAGAGCTTCACCCAGGTGCGTCGGGCGCGTTCCAGGTCGTCCACGTCATCGGGGATCGGTCAGGCTCGAGGTTCTGTGGGCGTTCGCGGAGCACCGCCACCAGACCATCAGGTCACGGTCGAGGTCATTGAAACGGGAACGGCCCCGGTCGATGGACCGGGGCCGGATGGAGAGTACACCCCCAGGGACTCGAACCCTGAACCCGCTGATTAAGAGTCAGCTGCTCTGCCAATTGAGCTAGGGGTGCAGTGCGCTGTGCGCGAGATAGAACACTACCGCATCGCGCCAACGCCATGCCAATCGGGTCAGCCCGTGTGATCGTCCAGCCACGCGAGGATGTCGCGGGTCACTTCGTCGCGATTGGTCTCGTTCAGGATCTCGTGTCGGGCACCGGGATAGAGGATGACGGTGACGTCCTGGAGACCTGCCTCGCGATAGCGGGAGCCGATCAGCTCGATGAGGTCACCGCCACCCGCGAGGGGGTCGTCGGAGCCCGATGCGATGAGCAGCGGCAGGTCCGGGCGGATGTGTCCGAGCACCTCGGGATCGGCCAGGTGTGATCCACCGGCGAAGAGCGCGGGCACCGTCGTCTCAGGCAGATCGAAGCCGCACAGCGGGTCCGCCACGTAGAGGTCGACCTCCGCCTCGTCACGGCTCAGCCACTCGTAGCCGGTGCGGTGCTCGAAGGCGGCATTGAAGACGCTGAGGTCACCCGCCGGAGCACCGGCCATCCCGGCAGCGATCACGTCGATCGCGGTCGACCCCGACAGGATGACCCCGTCGTACAGGTCCGAGCGTTCGACGAGAACGTGCTGGCCGGCGAAGGAGCCCATCGAATGGCCGAAGAGGAAGACCGGGAGCCCCGTGTACTCCGCACGGATGCCCTCACCGAGCTGGACGACATCGCGCCACAGCCCTTCGAAGCCCGCCTCGCCGAAGTCACCGGGCACATCGGCGATGGTGCGTCCGTGTCCGCGGTGATCGGAGCCGACCACATGGAAGCCGGCGGCGTTGAGCGCCTCGGCGAATCGCCCGTAGCGGGCCACGTGTTCGGCGAGTCCGTGGGAGATCTGCACCACACCGCGGGGCCGGTCGGCCCCCGTGGTCCACGTGGTGGTGGCGACCCGCAGGCCGTCCTGATCGGAGAGAAAGCTGGAGGTCAATGGGCTCACACCGACAAAGTAGCCGATTCCTGGTTCACTGGAGGGCATGCGATCGGTTGCCTTGTCCCCCCAGCAGCGACGTGATGCGATCCGCGCGATGGCGGAGGAACCGCTGGACGTGTTGGTGATCGGTGGAGGTGTCGTCGGCGGCGGTGCGGCCCTGGATGCCGCCACTCGCGGTCTGAGCGTGGGCCTGGTCGAGGCCCGCGACTTCGCCTCCGGCACCTCGAGCCGTTCCAGCAAGCTCATCCACGGCGGCCTGCGCTACTTGGAGATGCTCGACTTCCGCCTCGTCGCTGAGGCGCTCGCGGAGCGAGGACTGCTCATCGAGCGTCTCGCGCCGCATCTGGTCAAGCCCGTGCCCTTCATCTACCCGCTCACGCATCACGTGTGGGAGCGGGTGTACGCGGGGACCGGCGTCCTCATGTACGACTCGATGGCCGCGCTGTCGGGCCGCTCGCGGGGCGTGCCGCACCACACCCACCTGACCCGGCGCGGTGCCCGCAAGCGGATGCCCGCGCTGCGCAAGGACGCGCTCGTCGGTGCCCTCCACTACTACGACGGCCAGGTCGACGATGCCCGGCACACCATGTTCCTCTCCCGCACGGCCGCGGCTTACGGCGCGCACGTCGCCAGCCGGACCCGCGTAGTCGACCTCGTACGCGAGGGTGACCGGGTTGTGGGGGCTCACATCAAGGACCTGGAGAGTGGCGAGACGCACGAGGCGCGCGCCAAGCAGATCATCAACGCCACCGGTGTGTGGACCGACGAGACCCAGGGCATGGCGGGGGAGCGCGGCCAGTTCCACGTTCGGGCGAGCAAGGGCATCCACCTCGTGGTGCCTCGCGACCGCATCCGCGGCGAATCGGGGTTGATCCTGCGCACCGAGACCTCGGTGCTCTTCGTCATCCCGTGGGGACGGCACTGGATCATTGGCACCACCGATACCGACTGGGACCTCAGCAAGGACCATCCGGCCGCGAGCGCCAAGGACATCGACTACCTGCTCGAGCACGTCAACCGGGTCCTGGTCGAGCCGCTCACTCACGATGATGTCGAGGGCGTCTACGCGGGCCTGCGCCCACTGTTGGCCGGCGAGTCCGATGCTACGAGCAAGCTCTCGCGTGAGCATGCGGTGTCGACCGCCACCAAGGGTCTCGTCGTCATCGCGGGCGGCAAGTACACGACCTATCGCGTCATGGCGAAGGACGCCGTCGACGCCGCGGTCGATGCGATGGCGGTGCAATTGGATCGCAAGGTGCCCGCCAGCTGCACCGAGGACGTGCCGCTGCTCGGGGCGGACGGCTATGAGGCGATGTGGAACCAGCGCACGGCGCTTGCCGCTCGACACGGTATCGGCGTCGGACGTATCGAGCACTTGTTGAACCGCTACGGGTCGCTGACTTTGGAGGTCCTCGACCTGATCGCCGAGCGGCCCGATCTCGGCCAGGCGTTGACCGGCGGCGACGACTATCTGCGGGCCGAGGTCGTCTACGGGGTCACCCATGAGGGCGCCCGGCACCTGGACGACATCATCGCGCGTCGTACTCGGTTGTCGATCGAGACCTTCGACCGCGGCACAGGGGTCGCGGAAGAGGTCGCCGAGCTCATGGGCGAGGAGCTCGGCTGGAGCGCCGAGCAGCGAGAGCGCGAGGTCGACCACTACGTCAAGCGGGTCGAGGCCGAGCGCGAGAGTCAGACGATGCCCGATGACGAGACGGCCGATGCCGCGCGCAAGGGCGCACCCGACGTCGTTCCGGTCGTCGAGCGCTGACCGCTGACACGCTGGCTCGTCCGATGGGAGCCGAGGCCCACCGCTTCGAGCCCTTCGGCGTGGAGCATCAGATCGCCTTAGCACTCTTCCTGATCGGCGCGCTGTCCGTCGTCTGGTGCGGTCGGCAATGGCGCGGACGGCCAGTCGAGGACGTGGTCAGCCGCGCAGCAGCGGTGACGATTCTCCTGCTGGGAGTCCCTCTCCAGTTGCTGCAGTTCACCCCCGCCGAGTGGGACCTGCAGACCTCGCTGCCGCTCCATCTGTGCGACAGCGGTTGGGTGGTCGCCGTCGTGGCTCTCTGGACGCGGCACCGGACGTGGGCCGCTATCACCTTCTTGTGGGGGATCGTGCTCACCACGCAGGCGATGATCACGCCGGACCTGGCGGCGCCTTTCCCTGAGCCCCGGTTCCTCATGTTCTGGCTCATGCATTGGCTCGTCGTCTGGGCCGGGCTCTTCCTGGTGCTTGGTCTCGGCATCCGGCCGCGCTGGCGTGACTATGCGATCACGGTGGCCGCGACGATCGTCTGGGCTGTGGTCACGGCCGGTGCCAATGCGGTACTCGGCACGAACTACGGCTATCTCAATGCCAAGCCGTCGGGAGGCTCGCTGCTGGACCTCCTGGGCCCCTGGCCGTTCTACGTGCTGGCCGAAGCCGTCATCATCGCCGGCGTGTGGGCGCTCATGGTCTGGCCTTTCGAGCGCTCCCGGCGAGCGAGGACATGACGCCGTCAGCGACCGGCTAACGTGTCGGGGTGACGACTCTCGTGGTGGCCGCTCTCGCGTCCGAGGCGGCCCATGTTCCCCCAGGAATCCCGCTCGCCATCACCGGCATCGGCAAGGTCGAGGCGGCCTCGGCCACCGCGCAGGCGATCGCTCAGCATCGCCCGAGCTGCATCGTCAATATCGGCACCGCCGGGGCACTGCACACCGGACTGAGCGGCATCCACCTGCCCTCGCTGGCGATCAACCACGATCTCGATGCGCCGTCCATCCGTGCTCTCGGCGCCGAGGCGGTCGACGAGATCGCGATCGAGGACGGCGACGGCACGGTGCTGGCCACCGGTGACCGCTTCGTCTCCGATGCGGTCCTTCGCGATGTGCTCGCCCAGAGAGCGTCGCTGGTGGACATGGAGGGATTCGCCGTGGCGCGCACCGCGGCGGTGATGGGAGTCCCGGTCCGGCTCGTCAAGGTCATCAGCGATACCGCCGACGAGAGTGCCCTGGAGTGGCCGCAGGTCGTCGAACGCTGTGCCCGGCAGCTCGGCGAATGGTTGCGCACGAACCTCTGAGACGGCATCGGAAGCTGAGTCCGCGGAGACGAGGCGGCGAACCGCCGGCCGATACTCGCGTCGGCCGACGGCTCGCCGCCGTCAGGTGCCAGAGAGTCAGATGAGGTCCTGACCGGAGCGTCGCGCCTCGCGCCATTCGGCGAAGAACGCGCGCCCGATCACTCCCATCACGATGAGCACCACCAGGGGCCAGACGAGGACATAGACGGTGAGTGCGAGCGTGGTCATCACGCCTCCTTCGCAGGTTCGGGGGTGGGGTCGCGACGAGGATCGTCATCATCGAAGTCGCCGGTGCGCTGACGGATCAGCGCGAAGTCGAAGCGTTCGGTCTGCCCGACCGACATCGCCCAGCAGACCACCGTGCTGACGGCGTACGCGACCAGCGAGGCGCTGAGTGTCGCGTAGTCGTGCAGGAAGCCGATGACGAACGGTGCGGACACCAGCGCGGCGACCACGCCGACGATCTTCCCGACCCGGATCCCGAAGAAACCGAAGGCCATCAGGCCGAGCACCACGCCGATGCCGATGACCGAAAGGATGTCGACGATCAAGCCGATCCCGCCGGACATGGGGATCCACCCGAAGCGCACCGGGAGGAACAGGGCGAGTGCGGCGACCACGGCGGTGGTGAAGGCCTTGTTGGTGACCTTGTCCCAGTAGAAGCTCGCGAGCACCGGGAACACCAGCGCACCCCACAGTGCTCCGACGAAGACCAGCAGATCGAGGATGTTCAGCTGCAGGCTCGCGAAGGCGACTGCCGCCGCGGTGGCGACGACCATCGTGATGCGCCCGACGAGCAGCATCGTCTTCGGATTCGCCTTCCCCTTGCCGGCGATGTTCTGGCCGTAGACGTCGGCCATCATGATCGACGACAGCGCGGCGAGATCGGAGTCCGCCGTGGAGGACAGCGCGCCGATGATCATGATGAAGAAGACGGCCAGCAGGATCGCCGGCAGGTAGGTCGCGGCCATCTCGGGGATGAGATTGTTGATGTCGCCGTCGGTGGGTTCGAAGCCGAGGTAGAGGGCGAGCACACCGAGCATGCCGACGCCGATGACCATCGCGCCGTAGCCGATGGTGGCGGTGATGAACGTCGGCTTGATGAGGTCCTCGCGCACGGCGAACAGGCGTTGCGCGATGGTCTGATTGCCGATCGCATAGGCGAGCACGGCGGCGATATAGGGAGCTCCCTGGCCGAGGAAGGCGTCGCTGGAGAAGAAGTTGCCCTGCTGGGGAGTCAGATTCGCGGCGCCGCTCTCGAAGACCGCGGGGAATCCGGCGGCGAAGAAGATGACGGGCACGATGATGGCGACGGCACCGAGCATCGCCATCACCTGGACGAAGTCGGTGAGCACGGAGGCGCGGAAGCCCGACCAGAGCGAGTACAGCAGCACACCGCCGGCGACCGCGATCACACCCTGGATGAAGGTGAAGGGGGAGAGCATCGCGATGAGCACACCGCCCGCGATGAAGTTCGACATCAGGCTGATGACGCTGCCGACGACATTGGAGCCCGCGAGCATGAGCTGGCTCGAGCGGCCGTGCCGGGCGTGCATGACCTCGGCCAGGGTGTGGGCCTTCGGCGCGACCGAGCGGATCCGCTTGCCGAAGGGGTAGATGAACAGGATCATCAGGGCGCCCCACAGGCCGTAGTGGATGGGCCCGGAGATGCCGTACGTGTAACCCGAGGCCGCCGATGCGTACATCGACGAGGCCCAGATCCACGTGGCGGTCATGCTGGCCGCGGAGATCCCGAAGCCGATCTTGTTGCCGGCGGTCATATAGCCGTCGGCATTCTCCTGCTTCTTGCCGATGCGGGTCGAGATGTAGAACGTTCCCCCGTAGAAGAACACCAGCAATCCAACGATGATCACGGCGCTGAACTGCACCGAGTCGAGGTCATTCACGCGCCACCTCCTTATGCGACGAAGTCATGGAATCCGCACGGACACCGACATGCGTGCTCACCGGTGCCGTGCTGTGCACGTCCGGCCACGCGGGGGCGCCTCCGCGGGCTCTCAGATGTCGACGCGCCGATGCCCTCGGTCGATGGACCACATCCCCTCGTTCCTTCGCGTCACCGCCGCGTCGATCACCGGCCCGTGGGCAGGCCGGAGCGGGGCATGTGTGCATGCCCTCGATCGATCAGCCGGACGTGGGCGGCAGCATCGGCGCCCATCGTCCGGGGCCCGGGCTCGACGGCGCCGAGGAAGCGCGGAGCGGGCCGAGGTGCGCGTCATGGCGAGTCTCCTCGCTCGGCGCGTCCCGACGGTGCTGCGGGCCTGTGCCCGCAGACGGTCCATGACATTAACACAGTCGCTCGGGAGTTCTTCATGGTGTGGTGAGGCGCGTGTCCCCACGCCTCGGCCAACTCGCGGCGTGACAATGGACCGAAGCCCGTCCAGCGCACCGCCGGAGCGCCGCGTCGCGCATCACCCACCGTGCGGGTCGCGGTGATTGAGGGCGGCGACCACGTCGTCGTAGTCGCCGCGGGCCTCGCCATAGCGCAGGAACTTCACATTCTCGACCTGGATCTCGCGCGCCTCCGGCTGAGCATCGAGCAGCGCCATGACCTCGTCCGTGAAGTCGTCGAGGGGCATGGCGAACTCGTTCTCGCTGTGGCCGGGCATCAGATCGGTGCGGACCGCGGGCGGGACGAGTTCGACGACTCGGACCGTCGTGTCCGCGAGCTGCAGACGCAGCGACTCGCTGAGCTGGTGGACCGCCGCCTTGGTGGCGTTATAGGTCGGTGTGGCCCGCAGGGGTGCGAAGGCGAGGCCGGAGGAGACGGTCATGATCGTCGCCGCCGGCCGGGTGCGAAGGTGCTCGATGAAGGCACCGATGAGACGGATGGTGCCGAGCAGATTCGTCGTGACGGTCTCCTCGGCGGTGGTCATGAACCCTTCCGGGGTGGTCCAGTCCTCCACGCGCATGACTCCGGCCATCGTGACGAGGACGTTCAGTCCCGGGTGCGCACCGAGCACCTGCACCGCAGCGCGCTGGATGTCAGCCGGATCGGTGACGTCGACCTCGACCGCATGGAGATGCGGGTGGGCCGCGATGATCTCGTCGAGCTTTCCCCTGCGCCGGCCGCCGATGATGACGGTATTGCCCTTCTCCTGCAGTCGCAGCGCGAGGGCGAGCCCGATACCGCTGGTGGCGCCGGGGATGAAGACGGTATTTCCTGAGATGTCCATGCCTGAAGTCTTCGCCCTGCAGCGCGGTCGTTCCAGGGACCGTTCTGAGGGGGATCACCGGTCCCTGGTTGCCGACGGGACCCCGGGGCGATACTGCTGGGGTGGACCGTGATGCCCTCGCCGACTTCCTCCTGCGGCGCCGTGCCGCCCTCCAACCCGCCGATGTCGGTCTGAGCGCGGGTCCGCGGCGGCGGACGGCCGGATTGCGGCGCGAGGAGGTGGCGCAGCTGGCGGCGATGTCGACCGACTACTACACGCGGCTGGAGCAGCGGCGTGGTCCCCAGCCGAGCACGCAGATGCTCGCCTCGGTCGCGCGGGCCCTCCGCCTGACGGCGGATGAACGGGATTACCTGTACCGGGTCGCGGGCCACGATGCCCCCGATCGAGCCGCGCGGACCGATCACATCGCGCCAGGCCTGCTGCGGGTGCTCGACCGGTTGACGGACACGCCGGCGTTGATTCTCTCGGCCCTCGGCGAGACCCTCGTCCAGAACGGGCCGGCGCGGGCCTTGTTCGGTGACGTGAGCCGGCTGACCGGGATGGAACGCAGCAACATCTACCGCTGGTTCGTCTATCCCGACCAGGAACGCCAGCGGTATCCCGCACCTGACCGCGACCGGCAGAGTCGCGCTCAGGTGGCATCGCTGCGAGTGGCTTATGGGCGGCTCGGGCCCGCATCACGAGCTGGAGAACTGGTGAGGGAGCTGAGCCGCCGCAGTGAGGAGTTCGCCCGGTTGTGGGACGAGCATGAGGTCAGGCGCCGTTTCGACGATCACAAGGTGTTGGTCCATCCCGAGCTGGGGGACATCGAGGTGGACTGTCAGGCCCTTTTCACCGAGGACGAGTCGCAGGTGCTGCTCGTCCTTACCGCGGCACCGCGCACCGAGGCCGCGAGCAAGCTCGAACTGCTCGCGGTGCTCGGCACCCAGGACCTCGTCGCGGGGGCTAGGGGTCGGTCCGTGGGATGATGCGGGATGTCCTCCGCTCAGACCCTCGACGATGCCGACCGACGGACCGTCGCGCGGTGGGCGGCCGCATGTGCCGAGCGTGTCCTACCGCTGTTCACCGCCGAGATCCCCGATGATGAGCGAATCCCCGAGGCGATCGCCCGCACCCGCGCCTACGCCCTCGGCGAGAGCACCGCCGCCGAGGAGATCCGCCAACGCATGATCGCCGTGAAGGCCGCCGGTGCCGCGACCTCCGCGGCTGGCGCGGCGGCCGCCCGAGCGGCGGCGCAGGCGTCCGCGGTCGCGCACATGGGTGCCCACGCACTGGGTGCGGCGGCCTATGCCGCCAAGGCTGTCTCCCTTGCCTCACCCGAGGGGCCCGACGCCGTCCGGAATGAGGTCCGCTGGCAGCTCGACCAGCTGACGGATGCCGAGCGGACGGCGCTGCGGCAGCTGCCCGCGGTGGGCCAGTCCTCGGGCGGCCCGCTCGGGCCCGGCCTGCTGACCAGCGGCGTCCTCGGCGATGTCATCCGGGAGATCCAGGCGGACATCGGCTGCTCGTGGCGGCGTCGTAGGCGGAGGGGAGTGCGCTGATCCCGTCGGTGGCGAGAAAGTGTCCTGCGCCGGGGACGATCTGTGCGGGGACGCCGAGCAGTCCGGCCAGGCGGTCGGTCAGCGCGGGTGGCACGAGGGGATCGTCATCGGACCGGATGACGACGAGGCGATCGATGTGGTCGTCGAGATCGGTGAGGTTCAGTCTGTCGCCGATGAACTCGTCGAGTTCGGGCAGTGCCGGCAGTCGGTCGACGAAGCCTGCAACGAGCACCAGGGTGTTCAGGTGCCAGGCGGCGGAGAGAGAGTGTAGGTACCGCAGTGTCGCGAGGCAACCGAGGCTGTGGGCGACGACGGTCGTCTGCTTGTCGGGGACTCCCAGGGTCTCGCCGATGGTTCGCCCCCAGCGGTGAGGATCAGGGTCGAGGGGGTCGGGGAGCGCAGGGATCGTCGTCGTGATGCCGTCCTCGCGGAGCCGGTCGGCGAGCCAGCCGAACCAGTGATCATCGGGGGTGGCGCCGTAGCCGTGGAAGATGACGGCGCGCTGGCGCGTTGTCTCTGAGGTCATGTACACGGGACGGTAGGGGTTCACGCTGGCGTGAAGGTCAAGCCGAGCGGAGGAGCGGACCATGCGGATCGGCGAACTCGCCGCGTTGACGGGAGTGAGTGCACGAGCACTGCGCCACTATGAGGACTGTGGGCTGTTGCTTCCGGCTCGCACCAGCGGCGGCTACCGTGACTATGCCGATGAGGACGTGACCCGCGTGGCGCAGATCACCGCGATGATCGCGGCGGGAGTGGGAACCGCGACGATCAAATGTTATCTCGACTGCGTCCGAGTGGGGGAGCACGGCGCGTCCCTGAAGATGTGCCCGGACCTCCGCGCCGAGCTCGACTTGCTGGGGCGTCGTCTCGATGCGAGACAGGCCGAGCTCCAGGAGACACAACAGCGGTTGAACGAGCTCACGTCCGCCCGCTGACGCGCTTCGGTTCAGCTGGCGTGGGCGAGGTGCCGGCGTCGTCGGTGGTGTGGGTGGCTTGCGGGCAGGGTCCGGTGGTGTCGGTCGGTGAATTCGTGGGTGACCGGGTCGATGACCAGACTCCCGGCATGCACGTGTCGGTGGCATCGGGGACATAAGCCGATCAGATTCGCGAGGTCCGTCGTGCCGCCGTGGGACCACCAGATCACGTGATGGATGTGGACGACGGGTGCCCGACATCCCGGGGAGGCGCATTGGTGTCCCTGCCGGGCCAGGACCGCGGCGCGTTGTCGTGGTGTGGCGAGTCGACTCGATCTGCCGACGTCGAGGATTCCGGTTTTGCCTGCGGTGGCGATGGGGGTGAGGTCGGCTTCGCAGAGCATCTCCTGCAGCTGCCGTGTCCCGATGTTCCCGAATCCGATGAGTTCGCCGGTCCCGGCATCATCCATCAGAGTGCTCGCGTCGACGGTGAGGGTCAGGTGCGGGCGGACGCCCTTGTCCCCGGGCAGGCCATTGCTCAGCACCGAGTCCAAGAGTCGCTCGAGGCCGTCAACGCGGCGTTGCGCGCCCGTGCGCGGATCCTCCGCACCGGCAGGTGCGGAGAGAGACTGCAAGAGCGTGTTGAGCTTGGCGCCGGTGGTCGAGTTAACGAACCCGTTGATGTGCCAGCCGTCGAGGACGGGGTTGACCTGAATATCCTCACGCGCCATCCCATCGATCCACGCCTGATCGAGTTCATCGGGATAGACAGCGTCACGAAGAGTCCGGACCACCTGCCGCAGAGCCGAGGGTTCATTCGTGACGGCCACGTCGAGGAGTTGAGGCAGCAGGTCGCGTGTGCGAGGGACCGACATGGGTCACTGCGTAGGACAGGTGTTTGACGTGTTCCAACGACATCTTGACTGCTTCGGCGAGCTCGGCGGCCTCGGGGATCTGTTTCAGCCTCGTGGTCGAGGGTCTCGGACATCTCGGTCACGAGCTGGGCCTTGGCGGCATCGATCGCATTGCTCGCCTCTTCGAGCGCCCGCAGAGCATTCGTACTCGAAGGGAATGCATCCAGCAGTGCTGCGGTGTCCCGTAGCCGCTGCGCCAGATCCCCCGAACTCATACCCCCATCCTATCGAACACATGTTCGAGAGGGTGGAATGACACGCCCGTGGTCGTGTCATGTCTCGGAAGAGCTCAGTGAAGCATCGGGGACGATGAGCGGTCAGAAACCAGTAGAAACACGGGGTGATAGTTCTTCCAGGTGGTGAAGATGAGCTCGCCGTGGTCACCGTGATCACCCTAGCCATGCAGCAAGGAGACACCAATGAAGTCGAAGTCCGTGGGAGTGCTCGCACCGCTCGTCGTCATCGGCGGGCTGTCGTTCGCGGGAGGGACCGTGACATCCGCTGCCGCGCCGTCGACGTCGACGGGAGGCGCGACGGTCCAGGCGGCGATCTACAGCTGCGGCCCCAGCTGCTACACCGACGATCCGACCTGGAAGCCGGGCAAGAAGCGCTCCCAGTACTGACCCGCTCGGCGCGAAGGCGGCTTCAGAGCCTTCCGGCCGTCTCAACCGGTGACCCCGTCAGCATGACGCTGGCGGGGTCATCTCGTACGGACTCCCCGGACTGGCCGGGAAAGTAATGAACCCCAGCGTTGGAACGCTGGGGTTCACATCTGGGGTGGACGACGGGACTTGAACCCGCGACCACCGGCACCACAAGCCGGGGCTCTACCAACTGAGCTACGCCCACCATCGCTGCCTGCGCCAGGGGCGTGAACAGCGAGAGTAATCCTAGCGCAGAGTGCCTCAGGCGGTCGCGGAGGGGGTGGACTTCCCGGTGATCTCCGCGGCGATGGCGCGAGCCGACTCTGAGTCGATGCCCGGGGGAGGGGTGAAGACCGCGCGGCGGTAGTAGCGCAGCTCCTCGATGCTCTCGCGGATGTCGGCCAGAGCGCGATGATTGCCGCCCTTCTCGGGTGCGGCGAAATAGGCCCGCGGGAACCAGTGGCGTGCCAGCTCCTTGATGCTCGACACGTCGACGACGCGGTAATGCAGATGCTCCTCCAACTCGTGCATGTCGCGCGCGATGAAGCCACGGTCCGTGCCGATCGAATTGCCGGCCAGGGGTGCCTTGCGAGGCTCGGGGACGTGCTCGCGCACGTACTCCAAAAGCCGCTCCTCCGCCTCGCGCAATGAGATGCCCGCATCGAGCTCGGTCAGCAGGCCCGACGCGGTGTGCATCTGCGTGACGATCTCGTTCATCTGCTCCAGCGCCTCCTGCGGCGGCTTGATGACCAGATCGACGCCCTCGCCGAGCACCTCGAGGTCGTAGTCGGTCACCAGCGCCGCCACCTCGATGAGAGCGTCGTGCTCCAGCGACAGGCCGGTCATCTCACAGTCGATCCACACCAGTCTTTCGTTCACCCGGACACCTTACGTCGGATGATCATCCGATCTGCTCGGACCGACTCGCTAGGCTTTCGGCGGACTTGTCGACTGAGGAGCCGAGAGTGACGAACGACCGCAAGAACCGGGCCGCACGTGCCGAACAGATGCGCAAGGAGCGCGAGAAGGCCGAACGCCGTCAGCGCAACATCATCTCCGTGGCGATCGTCGCCGTGGTCGTGGTGCTCGTCGGCATCGGCGGCTGGGCCATCATGAACGAGCGCGACAAGAACGAGCGCCAGACCGAGGTCGTCCAGCCGGCCAACACCACCGACGACTACGGCATCGTCTATCAGCCCGCGGACGGCTCCGAGCCCGCCGAGGACGCGCCGGTCGTGCAACTGTACGAGGACTTCCTCTGCCCCGCCTGCGGACAGTTCGAGGCCGCCAACGGACAGCAGATCCGCGAGCTCGCCGACAGCGGTGAGATCCAGCTCGTCTACCAGCCCTACTCCTTCCTCGACCAGATGGGCGGCAGCACCAACGAGTACTCGCTGCGCGCGACCAATATCGCCATGTGCGTGCTCGACGAGGGTGGCCCCGAGGCCTTCAGCACGGCCCACGACGTGCTGTTCGCTAACCAGCCCTCCGAGGGTGGCGCCGGCCCCTCAGATGCCGAGATCACCGGGTGGCTCGAGGACGCTGGCGTGACCGTCGACGAGTCCTGTGTCCGCACGCAGAACTTCGGGGAGTGGGTCAAGGAGGCGCAGTCCTTCGGTCAGTCCGAGAAGGGTGTCACCGGCACGCCGACGATTCTCATCGACGGTGAACCCCTCGAGGACCGCAGCATGGCGGGCATCCTCGCCGCCATCGGCAACGACTGAGCGCACGCGCTGCCCGCATCACGACGGCGCCCCGGCTGCGAAAGCCGGGGCGCCGTCGTGTGTCCTGATGACGTGAGGCTCTGGCATGCTCGATGGCATGGGGATGCGCAGGTTCGTGGCAGCACTCGCCGTGCCGCTGGTGACCGTCGCGCCCCTCGCGGCCTGCGACCCCGGCTCTTCCTCCGAGCCGGACGGCGAGCCGACTCCCAGCAGCGCCCCCGAATCGTGTGGCGAGGACTACCTGGAGGATCTGGACGATCGCGACCGTCTCGCACAGCTGCTGATGGTCGGCGTCAGGGGGAGTGAGGACGCGATCACGGTGGTCCGCGAGCACCACATCGGCGGTGTCTTCATCGGCGGCTGGACGGATGTCTCCTTCCTCGACGACGGCCCGATCGGCGCTATGCAGGCGGCCAGCCGGATCCCGGTCATGGTCGCCATCGACGAGGAGGGCGGCCGTGTCTCTCGGGTCGCCGGACTGTTCGGTGCCATCCCGTCGGCTCGCGAGAGTGCACGCACGATGTCTCCGCACGAGGTGCGAGCGCTCGGGCGCGAGCGCGGCGAACAGCTGGCGGGTCTCGGGATCACGGTCGACTTCGCGCCGGTCGTGGACGTCTCCGAGCAGCCGGACGGGGGAGTGATCGGCGATCGCTCCTATAGCGACGACCCGCAGACAGTCACCGAGTACGCCACCGCCTTCGCCGCGGGCCTGGACGAGGCAGGTGTGCTGCCGGTGATCAAGCACTTTCCCGGGCACGGCCGGGCCAGCGGCGACTCGCACAGCGGACTCGCCACCACACCGCCGCTGGAGTCCCTGCGCGAGGACGAGTTCCTTCCCTACGAGCAGATGATCGGCACCCTGCCGCTCGGTGTGATGACCGGGCACCTCGAGGTCCCCGGCCTGACCCCCGCGGGAGAGCCCGCGAGCCTCAGCCCCCAGGTCATCGACGTGCTCCGCTCGGGCGACGGCGGGCGATGGGCCGGGCACGACGGTGTCGTCTTCACCGATGATCTGAGCGGCATGAAGGCGATCACGGACCGACATCCGGTGCCGGAGGCCGTCGAACTCGCCCTCGCCGCAGGCAATGACATCGCCCTCTGGCTGACTACCGACGAGGTGCCCGAGGTGCTCGACCATCTGCAGGCCGCCCTGAACTCCGGAGATCTCGATGCCGAGCAGATCAACCGCTCGGTGTTACGCGTCGCGGAGGCCAAAGGACTGCTCGACTGCGATCCGAGCAGCCCCTGATCTTGGTTCCCCGCCTCTCCGAGCGTCCCGCGAGTGGTGCAGATTCGCCCTCGAATCGAGGTATCGACGACGAACATGCGCCACTCGCGGGCGAGATGGCACCACTCAGAAGCGCCCCCGGCAGGATTCGAACCTGCGACCGTCGGATTAGAAGGCCGATGCTCTATCCAGCTGAGCTACGGAGGCCGGGCGTCAACAGATTACGCGGTCGGCGAGGAGATCGGAGGCACGAGGCCCAGATCGATGGCCGCCGAGTATCTGCGTGCGCGGTCGCCATGACAGCCACCCATGCGCATCCCCCGTCCACGAAGTGAGGGACGGGGTGCTCATCTAGGCTTGCGGGCGTGACCGTGTACACGCCGCCGGCTCCGCCGCGTTCGCGCTATCGACCTCAGCGTGGACGGCTCGTCCTGGTGGTGCTCACCTGGATCACCGCTGTGCTCGGGGCCGTGGCGGCGGTGTTCTTCGCCGCCCAGGCCGGGGACGTCCCGGGAGCCACCCTCGCCATCGTCTTCGCCCTGCTCCCGCTTCCGCTCGTGCTGTGGGCGTACTGGTGGCTGGATCGGGTCGAACCCGAGCCCTTCCGTTACAAGGGCGCCGCCTTCGTCTGGGGCGCCGTCGTCGCGGTCGCCATCTCGCTGGCGTTGGAGTCCGCCGCGTCGATCTGGTTGGACGTCTCCGATGAGGTGCTCACCGCCGTCGTCGCCCCCGTCGTCGAGGAGAGCGCCAAGGGTCTGTTCCTCGTGCTCACCCTGCTGCGTGCGCGCCGGATCATCGACGGCGTGCTCGACGGTCTGATCGTCTCCGGTCTCGTCGCGATCGGATTCGCCGCCGTCGAGAACATCGGATACTACGCCATCAGCTATCTCGGCATCGGCGACGGTCCGCAGCAGCTCGCCGGCCCGGGCGGCGCCACCGCTACCTTCGTCGTACGCGGGCTCTTCAGCCCCTTCGCGCATCCGCTGTTCACCTCCGCGATCGGGATCGCGATGGGTCTCGCCGTCGGCCGCCGCAGTCGCGCCGTCCGCATCCTGCTCATGGTCGGCGGTCTGCTGGCCAGCATCGCGCTCCACGCGCTGTGGAACGGATCGTTGGTGATCGGCGGCGGTGTCGGCTTCCTGCTCGTCTACCTCGTGCTCGCCGCGCTGTTGGTGGGCCTCGGGGTCCTGGCCATCGTACTGCGCCAAGGTCAGCTGGCGACGCTTTGGAAGTCGCTCTCCTATGCCGCGTCCCATCGAGGCTGGCTGCACCCGGCCGAGGTTCCCTTCCTGGTCAGCTTCAGCCGTCGCCGCGCCGCTCGCACCTATGCCAAGATCCATCGCGGCAAGCGCGGCGCGCAGGCCGTCGGCGAGTACCAGCGGCTCGCGACGCGTCTCGGCTTCCTGCACGATCAGGTGATGCGGGGCAAGGCTCCAGCTGACGGTGTCGACCGCGTCTACGCGGTGCTCGACGCGATGGACGCGATCCGCCCCCAGGTACTGCTTCCTCCGGCGCTGCCGCCGGGTATGCGCTGATTGTCCTTCTGTGGGGGTCCCTCGTTACGATGGCCATCATGGATTACCGCGTCGCAGACCTGTCACTGGCCGATTACGGCCGCGCTGAGATCACCCTCGCCGAGAACGAGATGCCGGGCCTCATGGCCATGCGCGAGCGGTACGGTGCGAGCAAGCCGCTGGCCGGTGCGCGGATCGCTGGATCGCTGCACATGACGATCCAGACCGCGGTGCTCATCGAGACCCTCGTCGAGCTCGGCGCCGAGGTGCGCTGGGCGAGCTGCAATATCTTCTCCACGCAGGACCACGCCGCCGCGGCCGTCGTCGTCGGCAAGGACGGCACCCCCGAGAACCCGCAGGGCGTCCCGGTCTTCGCCTGGAAGGGCGAGACCCTCGCCGAGTACTGGGACCTCGCCGAGCAGATCCTGGTCTGGCCCGGCGATGAGCTGCCCAACATGATCCTCGACGACGGCGGCGACGCCACGCTCCTGCTGCACAAGGGCGTCGAGTTCGAGAAGGCCGGCGCCGTCCCGTCGCCCGACACCACGGACAATGCGGAGTTCAAGGAGGTCCTGCGGGTCCTCGGCCGCGCCCTCGAGAACGATCCGGGCCGCTGGACCAAGATCGCCGAGAGCGTCCAGGGCGTCACGGAGGAGACCACCACCGGTGTGCTGCGCCTGTACGAGCGTTTCCGCGAGGGTACGCTGCTCTTCCCGGCCATCAACGTCAACGACTCGGTCACCAAGTCCAAGTTCGACAACAAGTACGGCTGCCGCCATTCGCTCATCGACGGCATCAACCGCGCCACCGATGTCCTCATCGGCGGCAAGGTCGCCGTGGTCTGCGGCTACGGCGATGTCGGCAAGGGTTGCGCGGAGTCGCTGCGCGGCCAGGGTGCCCGCGTCATCGTCACCGAGATCGATCCGATCTGCGCGCTGCAGGCCGCGATGGACGGTTACCAGGTTGCGCGTCTCGAGTCGGTCGTCGAGACCGCCGACATCTTCATCACCACGACGGGCAACTTCGACGTCATCCGCGTCGAGCACTTCGAGAAGATGAAGCACCAGGCGATCGTCGGCAATATCGGCCACTTCGATAACGAGATCGACATGGCCGGCCTGGAGAAGGTCGATGGCATCGTCAAGACCGAGATCAAGCCCCAGGTCCACACGTGGACCTTCCCCGACGGCCGCGCGATCATCGTGCTGTCCGAGGGCCGTCTGCTGAACCTCGGCAACGCGACGGGCCACCCGTCCTTCGTCATGAGCAACTCCTTCACCAACCAGGTGTTGGCGCAGATCGAGCTGTTCACCAAGGCCGATCAGTACGAGTTGGGCGTGCACGTGCTGCCCAAGCACCTCGACGAGGAGGTCGCCCGCCTGCACCTCGCCGCCCTCGGGGTCGAGCTCACCGAGCTGAGCAAGGAGCAGGCCGAGTACCTCGGCGTCGATGTGGCGGGTCCGTACAAGTCGGACCACTACCGCTACTGACGATGGCCACCTCGAGCGGGAGCTTCCGCCGGTCGAAGCGTGACCGGGTTCTCATCGTCGACGACGACCCTGCCCTGGCCGAGATGCTGGGCATCGTCCTCGACGGTGAGGGCCTCCGCTCGGAGGTCGTCTCGAGCGGCACCGAGGTCCTGACGGCCTTCGAGCGGTTCCGTCCCGATCTCGTGCTGCTCGATCTCATGCTCCCGGGCATGGACGGCATGCGCGTGTGCCAGCAGATCCGGCAGACCTCCGAGGTGCCGATCATCATGCTGACGGCCAAGGCCGACACCCCCGATGTCGTCGCAGGGCTCGAGGCCGGGGCCGATGACTACATCACCAAGCCCTTCCGCAATGTCGAGCTGGTCGCGCGCATCCGGGCCCGGCTCCGGCGTGTCGGCCCGGCCACACAGCCGATCGAATTCGGCGACATCCGCGTCGATCCCGTATCCCACCAGGCCACGCGGTCCGGCAAGCCGTTGCCGCTCACTCCCTTGGAGTTCGACCTGCTGGCGTGCCTGCTGAGCGACCCCTCGCAGGTCTTCACCCGAGAGGTGCTGCTGGAGCGGGTATGGGGATATCACCATCCCGGTGACACGAAACTCGTCAATGTCCACATGACCCGGCTGCGTTCCAAGATCGAGGATGATGCGGACAATCCCCGCATCATCCGGACGGTGCGCGGCGTCGGCTACCAGGCGATCGACCCGACCGAGGGGTAGAGCGTGGCTCCCCGCCCGCGGATCCTGGGGCTCTGGCGGCGATCGATCCGCTTCCGTGTGGTCGTCAGCACCCTGATCCTCACCTCGGCGATCGTCATCCTCACCGGATGGGCGCTGCTCGGCGCGATCGCCGAGGGTCTGGCGGAGAGCCGCAAGGACATCGCGGTCGCCGAAGCGCGGGCCGGATTCGACCTGGCGCAGTCCGAACTCGATGCCTCCGTCGACGCCGATGCCACAGCACAGTCGCAGACGCTCACCCAGCTGGTCGACGGGCTTGCCGCGACCCGCGGTGAGAGCCGCACCTACGAGCTGGTGCTCGAGGGCCCGCTGACCGCTGACGAACAGGATGCCCCGGTCAGGACATCGGGTGCCATCGCGCTGAGTGACCTGCCCGCGCCGCTCGTGGAGCGTGTCCGCTCTGCACCCGGGATGGCCTGGCAGTACGAGGAGCTGCCGCTGCTGGGCCAGGGACCGACGCCGACGGTCGTGGTCGGCAGCCAGCTGGCCGTTCCCGGTTCCGGCGACAGCTATGCGCTGTTCTACGTCTTCTCGATGCGCGAACAGCAGCAGACCCTCGGTCTGGTGGGTGGGGCGTTGCTCGCGGGCGGCAGCATCATGGTGCTCATGGTGGGCTTCGTCGCCTGGCTGGTAGCCCGCCAGGTGGTCGACCCGCTTCGGCTCGCCCGACGTACGGCCGAGCGATTCGCCGCCGGACACCTCGAACAGCGTATGCACGTGCACGGCAAGGACGACATCGCCCGTCTCACCAAGTCCTTCAACCAGATGGCCGAGAGCCTCCAGAGCCAGATCCGTCGTCTCGAGAACCTCTCGCGGGTCCAGCAGCGGTTCGTGTCCGACGTGTCGCACGAGTTGCGGACACCGCTCACCACCGTGCAGATGGCCGGCGACATCCTCTACAGCGCGCGCTGGCGCTTCGATGCCCAGAGCCGCCGATCCGCCGAGCTCCTGCACGCAGAGCTTGAACGATTCGAGTCCCTGCTATCGGACCTGCTCGATCTCAGCCGCTTCGACGCCGGGGCCGCGCAACTGGAGCTGAGCCGGGTGGATCTCAGCGATTTCGCCTGGACGGCGTCACAGGACGAGAGTTTCGCCCGCGCCGGCATCGCGGTGGCACCCCGTGGGCACGAGGTGCCCGCCCTCGTGCCGGCCGACCCCCGGCGGGTGGACCGCATCGTCCGCAATCTGGTGGCGAATGCGGTCAAGTACAGCGGTGCCGACCGGGTCGACATCATCGTCGCGCAGAACGACGATGTCGTCTCCCTGTCGGTCCGCGACAACGGCGTGGGCCTGGATCCGGAGGGTGTCCGCCGGGTCTTCGACCGTTTCTGGCGCGCCGACCCGGCGCGCGCCCAGGGCGGGACCGGTCTGGGGCTGGCGATCGCGCGTGAGGACGCCGCGTTGCACGGCGGAGTCCTCGAGGTGTGGTCGCAGCCCGGCGAAGGGGCGGAGTTCATCCTCACGCTGCCCAAGGAGGGCCGCATCGTCCGGGAGGCGGCGCTGACGTCGGTGTTCGACCGATGAGCCGGCGTCGACTGCTCGTGGCCGTCCTGCTGGGGATGGTCCTCACCGCTGGCTGCGCGGGCATCCCCAGGACCGGGCCGGTGCACGAGGTCGAAGGCGATCAGGGGCTCGGCGAGAGCACGGCCCGCTACATTCCGGCCGGACCCGCGCCGGGCGGAGATCCCGAGCAGATCGTCAGCGGCTACCTGGAGGCGATGCTCGCCTATCCGGTCAGCTATTCGACCGCGAGCGAGTTCCTGACCAGCGAGGCTGCCGAGAAATGGCGCCCGTCCGAGCGGACCGTCGTCTACGGTGAGCCGCGCCTCTCGCAGTCCCGCGCTGGACCGGCGGGCTCCGGCGTAGTCTCCTCCAGTTGGAAGAATGTCGCCGAGCTCGACCGGCGAGGGCATTTCTCGGCGGGAGAGGGGCGGGCCGACTTCGAGTGGCACCTGATCCTCGAGGAGGGGGAGTGGCGCATCACCGACCCACCCTCAGGAACTCTGGTGACCCAGCGCTACTTCGAGGACTACTTCCGGCCCTTTGACATCTACTTCCTGGATGCCTCGGGTACGCGCGTCGTGCCCGATCCGGTCTTCCGCGTGGTGGGCGATCAGCTGGCCACCGGCCTACTGACGAGCCTGGCGCAGGGGCCCGAGGACACCATCGCCGCGGAGGTCCAGTCGCGAGTCCCGGGTGTGGAACGTACGCGTCGATCGGTGCCGATCGACTCCGACCGGGTTGCCGAGGTGGAGTTCACGATCGGACTGCGGGATCTCTCGACGGAGGAACGTGCGCAGTTGGGCGCCCAGCTGGCGTGGACGTTGAGCGAGGCTCCCCGCGTCGGAGCCGTGCGCATCGTGGGCTCCGACGGTGCCCTGGCGATCGGTGGAGAGGTGAGGCAGTCCACGAGCGGGTTCGGAGGTTTCGCCCCGGCAGCGGGAGACGCGCGTGTCGCGGTCGTCGCCGACGGCCGCCTGCGTCGCGTGGATGCCGACTCCCAGCGGGCGATCGCAGGTGTGAGCGATATCGGCGAGGCGGTCGCGGTCGCTGCCACCAGCGAGCTCGCCGCGGTCGTCGATCCGGACCGGACGGCGATGCGGATCCTCGGCTCGGGCGAGCCACGGACGGTCGCCAGCGGTGAAGGGTTCCTGGCGCCGGTGGTCGACCGGGACGGCCGCGTCTGGGCCGCCGATGCGGCGGGTGTCAGGCTCGTGACCGGTGACGAGACCCAGGCGGTCGCGGCCCCTGGATGGCCCGCGGATGTGACCTCCTTCGCGGTGTCGCCCGACGGAGCGCGCTACGCTCTGACGGCCGGCACCGGCCAGGACGCTCGCATGCTGGTCGGCGCCGTGGTCGAGGACGGTGACACCACGAGGCTGGGTGCCCCGGAACCCGTGAGGATGGCCGAGGTCTCGCAGATGCGCTCGGTCCAGTGGGTCACCGGGACCCGGTTGGCGATGCTCGCCGACGGTACCGCGGGTGAGCAGGTCTACTCGGTGCGGATCGACGGATCCGGCCTGACGCCCTCGCTGCCGGGTCTGCCGACGCTGTTGCCGAGGATCGAGCCGGTGGCGCTCGCTACCTCCACCGACAGCGATCCGCGTGTGTACGTCCTCGATGAGGGCGGCGAGGTGAGGGTGCTGACGCCCCGTGGCTGGACGAAGGTTCCCATCGAGGATGTCGTCGCCATCGGCTGACGCACAGCCTTGGGCGGTGGGTGGGCGTCCGTTCTCGGTGTCGGCCGGTGGGTCAGCGCCCGTTCGCCGAAGTGGAATGGACGCTGAGGCACCGCCCGCGGGACGCCCCAGCGCGCTATCCTCTGCGAGTTGTCCACACGAGCCGGTCGACAGCGCGGCGAACTGTCCGGATGATGGCCAGATGCGTGTCGGATGGGGCGCGGCGTTGGCCGACCTGGTGATCGGCGCGGACTGCCCGGGGTGTGGACGAGTGACACTCGGCCTGTGCCCCACCTGTCGGCGCATGCTGCGTCCGCGACCTGCCGTCGTCCCGCTCGAGCCCGACGACCTGACCGTGATCGCCTCCGCCGCGTACAGCGGTACCGCCGAGCGCGTGGTACGGCGCTGGAAGGACCTCGGCCATGCGCAGACCGCGAGGTGGGCGGCGCACGCTCTCGCCGCCTCGGTCGCGTTCCACGGCGTCCAGGATCCTCTGCTGATACCGGTCCCCGCGACACGGCGCTCCCGACGGCGACGCGGTGGATGGCTCGTCTCCGAGCTGGCCACCGGCGCGACCTCGGTGCTCGCCGGCATCGGAGTGCGAGCGGAGGTCGCGCCGCTGGTCCGACTGGTTCGCCAACCGGCCGACCAACGCCGGCTCGGGGTCGTCGAGCGTGCCCGCAACACGCGGGGAGCCTTCGTGACGCGCTCCGCCCCGCGAGGGCGGGAGGTCCTGGTGGTCGACGATGTCGTCACGACGGGCTCGACCGTCCGAGCGGTCGCCGCAGCGCTCGAGCGTGCCGGAACCTCGGTGACGGGCGCAGCCGTGGTCGTGGCGACGCCGCCACCCCGTCCGGGACCTCTCCCACTGGTGGATGAGCCCGCGGACGGCTAACGTCGAGACAGGGCGAAGATGCTCGTCCGGTCCGAACGAGGAGGCTCCCATGGAAATCGTCGTCAAGGGTCGTAACAGCGAGATCTCGGATCGTTTCCGAGATCACGTGGCCGAGAAGCTCCACAGGATCGAGAAGTTCGACCCCCGGCAACGCATCACCCGCACCGAGGTGGTGGTGACCCACGAGAAGAACCCCCGCGACCCGGCGACGGCGGCCAAGGTCGAGATCTCGGTTCACTCGCGCGGCCCGATCGTCCGCGCTGAGGCGATCTCCGGCGACCAGCACTCGGCGCTCGACATGGCGATGGACCGGCTCGAACGGCAGGTGCGCAAGGCCGTGGACCGTCAGCGGGTCCACCGCGGTCAGCAGCGGCCCATCTCGCTGTCCGAGGCCACGGCCGAGATCCCGGATTCGTTGCTCGACGAGCTCGGTGGGGCTGACACCCCGGCCGGTGGCGACCCGAGCCCGATCGACGTCCAGGGCGACGGACCGCTCGTGGTCCGCGAGAAGACCCATGAGACGGCTCCCATGACCCTCGATCAGGCGCTCTACGAGATGGAGCTCGTCGGTCACGACTTCTACCTGTTCATGGAGAAGGACTCGATGCAGCCCTCGGTGGTCTACCGCCGGCGCGGCTACGACTACGGCGTCATCCACCTCGACGTCAACGAAAGCTGATGTGACGGGGGCCGATCGCGCGTCGGCCCCCGCATCACCCCGATGAAATGGCATGATGCGACTGTGAGCCAACCGACTGATGAGACGCCCTCGCGCTCGGATGCCATCCGGGTGCTGCTCGTCGACGACCAGGAACTGTTCCGTCGCGGCGTGACGATGGTCCTGAGCTCCGACGTGGATCTGGAGATCGAAGACGTCGATGATGGCGACGCGGCGCTCGAGCGGATCGCCGAGGAGCCCTTCGATGTCGTGCTGCTCGATGTCCGCATGCCCGGCCGCAGCGGTGTGGAGATCTGCGAGGCGATCAAGCAGATCGCGCCGTCGACCGGCATCATCATGCTCACCGCGAGCGACGAGGAGGCCGACCTCTACGAGTCGGTCAAGGCGGGCGCCTCCGGGTACCTGTTGAAGGACGGCTCGACCTACGAGCAGGTCGGCGAGGCCGTCCGTGTCGTGGCCAACGGCCAGTCGCTCATCAGCCCGAGCATGGCCACCAAGCTGCTCGAGGAGTTCGTGCACATGTCGCGCGGCGCCGCGCCGGCCACCACGCTCACCCCGCGCGAGCTGGAGGTGCTGCGGCTCGTCGCCCATGGCAAGAGCAACCGCGATATCGCTCAGGAGCTGTTCATCAGCGAGAACACCGTCAAGAACCACATCCGCAATATCTTGGAGAAGCTCCAGATGAAGTCGCGGATGGAGGCCGCGATGTTCGCGGTGCGTAGCAAGCTCATCGACGACGTCCTCTGACGCGTGGTTTCCCGTCCGCTGCCGGTGGCACAGGCGCGGAGGATCGCGCTGGCCGCCCAGGGCTTCACGACCACCCGTCCGTCCGGGCCGGTGACGATGCGGCACCTCACCGAGACCGTCCGTCGGCTCGGCTTCTTCCAGATCGACTCCGTCAACGTCCTGCAGCGCGCCCACTTCATGCCGCTGTACTCCCGTCGTGGTCCCTACGATGTCGGCCTGCTCGCCCGGGCCGCCGAACGGCGCCCCCGCCGGGTCTTCGAGTATTGGGCGCACGTCGCCACCTATGTCGATATCGATCTCTTCCCGGCGATGCGGCACCGCATGATCGAGCGACGCGGGATGTGGGGGTCGATGTCCCGGGTGGCCGAGGAGCAGCCTGAGCTGGTGGATCGCGTTCTCCGGGTCGTCGCCGAGAACGGGCCGATCACCGCGCGTGAGGCCGAGGCGCTGCTGCACGGTGCTGTCGACCGGGATCGTTCGCACTGGGGGTGGAACTGGTCGGAGACCAAGAAGGCACTGGAGTACCTCTTCTTCATCGGCGAGATCAGCGCTGCGCGCCGCAATTCGGCCTTCGAGCGCGTCTACGACCTCACTGAGCGGGTCATCCCGGCCGATATCTACGCGCGCCCGGCCCTCGACCACACGGACGCGCATCGCGAACTCGTCGAGCACGCGGCCCGTGCGCTCGGTGTCGCGACCGAGCCCTGTCTGCGGGACTACTTCCGGACGGCTCCGGGGCCGACCCAGCGCGCGGTCGCCGAGCTCGTCGAGGCTGGTCGGTTGACGCCCGTGACGGTGCGGGGCTGGGATCGTCCGGCCTATCTCCATGCCGAGGCACGCCGTCCGCGCCGTGTCGAGGCGCGGACGCTGCTGAGCCCCTTCGATCCGCTGGTCTTCGAGCGCACACGTGCCGAGCAGATCTTCGACTTCCGCTACCGCATCGAGATCTACGTGCCCGAGGCTAAACGCCAGTACGGGTACTACGTCCTGCCCTTTCTGCTCGGCGAGCGCATCGCCGGACGCGTCGACCTGAAGGCTGACCGTGCGGCAGGCGTGCTCGATGTGATCGGCGCGTGGGCCGAGCCGGATGCACCGGCCGATGTGGCGATCCAGCTGGCCGAGGAGCTGTGCACCCTGGCCGCCTGGCTCGGCCTGGAGGACATCCGCGCACCCCGGCGCGGAGACCTCGTCCGAGCGCTCACATCGGAGCTTCGTCGCCGAAGCGTTGGGCTCACCACCGTCGACCTCTAGTGTCCTGCGTCGGAAGTTTGTTGCCGAGAGGCGTCGCCTGAGGGGATGCTCCGCAAGGCGGCGGAGCGCTGGCAGGCTCGGACGCCTTTCGAGCGACGTCAACGCAGCGGAGCGCCGCTCAGAAGGCGGAAAGCGGTGATGAACTTTCGGCGCAGGGCACTAGGATGGCCAGGTGCCGAAGATCATCGACAAGATCCTCCGCGCGGGCGAAGGCAAGATCGTCCGCCGCCTGGAGGCCATCGCCCAGCAGGTCAACGCGATCGAGGACGACTTCTCCGCGATGACCGATGAGGAGCTCCGCGCGATGACCGCGGAGTTCCGCGAGCGGCTCGATGACGGGGAGACCCTCGACGATCTGCTGCCGGAAGCCTTCGCCACCGTGCGTGAGGCGTCCTCGCGGGTGCTCGGACAACGTCACTTCGATGTCCAGATCATGGGTGGCGCCGCGCTGCATCTCGGCAATATCGCGGAGATGAAGACCGGTGAGGGCAAGACCCTCGTCGCCACGCTGCCGTCCTATCTGAACGCGCTCTCCGGGGACGGCGTCCATGTCGTCACGGTCAACGACTACCTGGCGCGGTACCAGGCGGAGTGGATGGGCCGTATCTACCAGTTCCTCGGTCTCACGGTCGGCGTGATCGTCGCGGGGCAGACGCCCAGGGAGCGCAAGGAGCAGTACGCCGCGGACATCACCTACGGCACCAATAACGAGTTCGGCTTCGACTACCTGCGCGACAATATGGCCGATTCGCTGGAGAACTGCGTCCAGCGGGGTCACCATTTCGCGATCGTCGACGAGGTCGACTCGATCCTCATCGACGAGGCGCGCACGCCGCTCATCATCTCCGGCCCGACCGAGGACGAGGTCAAGTGGTACGCCGAGTTCGCCCGCCTCGTCGATGGCATGCGAGTCGACGAGCACTATGAAGTCGACGAGAAGAAGCGCACCGTCTCGGTGGGAGAGAAGGCCATCGACGTCGTCGAGGACAAGCTCGGCATCGACAATCTCTACGATGCGGTCAACACCCCGCTCATCAGCTTCCTGAACAATGCCATCAAGGCCAAGGAGCTATTCCGTCGCGACAAGGACTATGTGGTCATCGACGGTGAGGTGCTCATCGTCGACGAGCACACCGGCCGTCTGCTCGCCGGCCGCCGCTACAACGAGGGTCTGCACCAGGCCATCGAGGCCAAGGAGAATGTGCGGATCCGCGAGGAGTACCAGACCCTCGCCTCGATCACGCTGCAGAACTACTTCCGGCTCTACGACAAGCTGTCGGGCATGACCGGTACCGCCATGACGGAGGCTGCCGAGTTCGACAAGACCTATGGTCTCGGTGTCGTCCCGATCCGCACGAACAAGCCGGTGCGGCGCGAGGATCTGGCCGATCTGGTGTATCGCACCGAGGAGGCGAAGTTCAACGCGGTGGCCGAGGACATCGCCGAGCGTCACGCGGCCGGGCAGCCGGTGCTCGTCGGTACCACCAGCGTGGCCAAGAGCGAGCGTGTCGGCGCACTGTTGACCAAGCTCAACATCCCGCACAAGGTGCTCAACGCCAAGCACCACGAGAGCGAGGCCGCGGTGGTGGCCCAGGCCGGACACCGGGGCGCGGTGACTGTGGCCACGAATATGGCCGGACGCGGCACCGACATCATGTTGGGCGGCAATCCGGAGTTCCTCGCCGATCAGGCGCTGCGCAAGAAGGGCCTCGACCCACTGGAGGACTCCGAGGCGTACGAGGCCGAGTGGCCCGCCATGGTGGAGCACTTCGAGGCCGAGGTCGCCAAGGAGAAGGACGCGGTGCGCGAGGCGGGCGGTCTGGCCGTCATCGGCACCGAACGTCATGAGTCACGCCGCATCGACAACCAGCTGCGCGGCCGTTCGGGTCGTCAGGGCGATCCCGGTTCGACGCGGTTCTATCTCTCGCTCGAGGACGACCTGATGCGGCTGTTCAAGGCCGACTGGGTCAACTGGATCCTGCAGACCATGAAGATCCCCGATGACGTGCCGATCGAGAACAAGCGCGTCACCGGGGCGATCGCCTCGGCCCAGGCGCAGGTCGAGTCGCAGAACTTCGAGACCCGCAAGAACATCCTCAAATACGACGATGTCATGAGCCGCCAGCGCGAGGTCGTCTACGCCGAGCGCCGCCGTGTGCTCGAGGGCGAGGACCTGCAGGCGTGGATCGGCCAGATGGTCAGCGATGTGACCGCCGCCTATGTCGATGGTGCCACCGAGGGCCCGGTCGACGACTGGGACCTCGATCAGCTCACGACGGCTCTTAAGACCCTCTATCCGGTATCCATCGATCCGCACCGCCTGGCCGAGGAGGCCGGTGGCATCGAGAAGCTGGACCGGGAGACCCTCAAGGCCCGCGTGGCCGAGGACGCGCAGCGGGCCTATGCCGAGCGCGAGGCCGAGCTGGGCGAGAAGGTCATGCGCGAGCTCGAGCGGCGTGTCGTGCTCAGTGTGCTCGACCGCAAGTGGCGCGAGCACCTCTACGAGATGGACTACCTGCGTGAGGGCATCGGTCTGCGGGCGTACTCGCAGCGCGATCCGTTGATTGAGTACCAGCGCGAGGGCTTCGATCTGTTCAACGCCATGATGGACGGCATCGCCGAGGAGTCGGTGGGCTATCTGTTCAATGTCGACGTGCAGGTGCAGGCGCCGACCTCGGATTCGGATCGGTTGGCCCTGCAGGCGAAGGGGCTCGGTGTCCAGGCGGCGGCTCCGCAGCAGTTGCAGTACTCGGCTCCGGCGGAGGACGGCAGTGAGGTCGCGACCCGTGGTGGTACACCGGCCGAGGCCGAGGCGGCCGCTGTGGGCGATGAGGATGCCGAGGAGAAGGCCCGCCAGGTGAAGCAGAAGGCCAAGGCGCGCCAGAAGTCCAAGCAGCAGCGGCAGTCCCGCAAGCGCAACCGCTGACCCCTCCCGTCGGGGCGGTGGCTTACGCACCCCTCGACACCGAGAGCGGTGGCTTACGCACGTCTCGTGCGCGTTGAGAGGTGTGTATCGCACCGCCCGGGTTGGGCGGTGACTTGCGCACGTCTCGCCACTGAGAGCGGTGGCTTACGCACGTCTCGCCTTGCTGGGCGGTGGCTTACGCACCCCTTGCCGTCGGTGAGGGGTGCGTGAGCCACCGCTCCAAGGCGGACGCAGCCCTTCTAGGCCCAGGTGAGGGCGGTGCATCGCCAGATCGGCCCGTGCGGGGCGTCGCGATCGAGGTCCAGGCGGAGCGCCAGCGCGGTGGAGCGCCCGCCGTGCACCAGCCTGACCGCGATCTCGGCCGCCCGCCGATGGATCATCTCGACGTGGACGGAAGCGACTCGCACGCGGTGACGGCTGGGCGCCGCCCGCCGGCCGCGGAGGTGCAGCAGCAGCTGGTCGTAGACATCGGCGGCGAGCCACGGTCCCAGCTGGCGCGCGGGTCGATGTCCGTGCAGCACCTCGGCGACGGCTTGGGCGAAACGAGCGGCGCGCTGCCGCAGTTCCCCGCTGTCGCCACGCTCCACGATGACCGGCAGGACCGGTGGCGCCGGAGGGATGGGGAGCGCGATCTGTTCGAGCGGTTGAGGCCGTAGGTGCAGGGCGGTGGCTGTCAGCATCATCGGACCTCCGGGGCCCGGAGGACCTGTCCCGGCAGGATCAACCCGGGATCTTCGCCGATCACCCGCCGGTTCTCCTCGTGCCAGCGGTGCACGGCCTCGCCGACGACGCCGAGGTCCGCATCGTCGGGCAGACGGGCCGCCGCGATCGCCCAGAGCGTGTCACCGGGGGCCACCACGTGATCCGTCGCAGGGTCGGCGACCGGATCGCTCGTCCTGTGCTGTGCCTCGGTGACCTCTGCCCGGTTCGGCAGGGGAGCGCCGTCAAGGGGGTGGCCGCCCGCGACCGCTGCCGCAGTGACGCCTGTGCCGATGGTGAGGGCGAGAAGCCAGGCCGGTGCCAGCCGGCGCGCGGTCGCTAGATGGACCACGGCGACGAGGCCCACCAGACCGATCCAGGCGAGTAGAGCGCTGCCGAGGAGTGCTGCCGCCCAGGTCACGACGCCGGTCAGGTCGCCGTTGTGGATGGCCGCTGTGAGCCTGGACCACCATGCGGGCCAGTGCGGGAGCCCCGCTGCCGTTGTAAGGAGTGCGCCGAGCGTGAGCCACGGACGTCCCATGTCGATCCCCCGATCGCTAATGATGTCGTTTGATGACATTTGATGACGGATGAGGTCCTTCTGTCAAGGGCGCTACCCTGAGCCCATGCGATGGGACCGTCTGTTCGGCGAGGTGGAGGAGTCGGCCGCCGATGTGATGGCTGACGAGCGGGACACGCTCGCCGAGGAGCTCGGTGCCGAGGCGTGGGCCGAGATGTCGTGGACCGATCTGCTGGCGGGAGACGTGGTGCTCGCCCTCCAGGGCGGGGGTGAGGTCCGGGGCGCCGTGCTGTGGTCCTCGCCCGATCTCGTGATGGTGTCAGCCGGTGGTCGCGAGGTGGCGGTCGCGCGTGACGCGGTCATGACCGCCGTAGCCTCGGGACGAGGTGCCGCGACGGCGCGCCGGGTCGGCTGGCCCGCGGTCTTCCGGGCCGCGCGGGAGGACGCCGAGGATGTTCAGGTGGTACGACGCGACGGCGGCACGGTATCCGGGCCGGTCGTGGCCGTCGTCGCCGACGCCGTCGTGCTCGTCGAGGGCGGTCGTCGCAAGGTCATTCCCTGGACGGCGCTCGCGTCGGTGCGTCGTCACTGACCTGCTCGGCGCTGCGCTGGTACTGGCGGGCGATGTAGCGCTCGAGCTCCGCATCCTCGATGCGCCACACCCCGCGACCGCCGATCTGGATGCCGCGCAACTCCCCGCTGGACAGCAGCGACCGGACCTGGCGGATGCTGACATTCAGGACCTCGGCCACGTCGGGGATCGACAGGAAGCGCTGCTGCGAGGGCATGGCCGCATTGTTGCACGCGGCGCCCCATCCCACGTCCAGGGTGTGGATAGATGATCTGGACTATCTCGTCCTGATCGATTAGGAAGGTGCCATGAGCAGTCGGGGGACGCCGCGGATGGCGCGGCGGGTGACGGTACACAGGTGGCGGTCGCCTCGCCTGGTGACGGGCGTGGCGCTCGTCGCGGTGGCCACGGCCATCGGTGGTTGGACGGCGATGGCCGCGGACGACGGGGAGCGCTACTGGGTGGTGCGCGAGGAGGTCCGCGCGGGCGACCCCGTGGAGGTCGCGCAGTTGGCCACCACCAGCGCGCGACTCGACGGCGCCGCGGCGGCGACGGTCGTCCGCGCGGATGTCGCTGTGGACGAGTCGGCGGTCTGGGCACACGACCTCCCCGAGGGCGCGTTCGTCTCCGCCAGCTCCTGGGCCCCGTCGGCCGAGGCCGGACATGAGCTGCCGTTCCCGGTGGCCGACGGCGCCTTCCCTGCAGACCTCGGCCGGGGTGATCGCGTGGACATCTGGGCCGGGCCGGGACCACAGCAGGGCCAGGCCGCGGGTGAGGCGCAGCGCCTCATCGCCGCGGTTCCCGTGCGGGCCGTCACCCCGTCGGCGACGGGCGGCATGACGACCGTGGTGGTCGATCTGGGAGATCAGGTGCCCTCGGCGCAGGTCGTCGCGGCGCTGAGCTCGCACCATGTGACGGTGGTGCGGCGATCGTGATCGCGACCGCAGTCGCCGCGGGAGGGGCGTCGTGGGAGGGCGAGGTGCTCGACGAGGTCGAACGATCCGGCGCGCTGACCCTCGTCCGTCGATGCGTGGACGCAGCCGATCTCCTCGCGATCGCGAGTACGGGCCGGATCCAGGTGGCCCTCGTCGATCCCGCCCTCGGAGGTCTGGACCTCGATGTCGTGAGCCGTGTCCGCGCCGGCGGGGTGCGGATCGTGGCCGTGGGGACCCCGGCGCCCGAGCTGGGGCTCGTGAGCGCCGTCCAGATCGGGCAGGTGGAGGCTGCGGCCCAAGAGGCCGACCCGCACCGGCCGGATGTGCCGAGGTCCGGGCGGATCATCGCCGTCTGGGGACCGACAGGCGCCCCGGGGCGTACCAGCGTCGCGGTCGCGATGGCTGCCAGTCTCGCTCGTGACGCGCCGACCGTGCTCGTGGACGCCGACACGCACGGGGGCGCGGTCGGCCAGGCGCTCGGCCTGCTCGACGATGTCTCGGGCATCGTCGCCGCGTGCCGCGCTGCCAATAACGGGAGAGAGATCCCCGGGTCCGCGCTCCTGAGGGTCGGCGACCGATGGGATGTCGTGACCGGCGTCCCACGCCCGGAGGACATGTGGCACCTGGTACGGCCGGCCGCGCTCAGCGCGGTGCTCGATGCGCTCGCCGCGGACCACCAGTGGGTCGTCGTCGATGCGGGGTTCGGGCATGAGCCGCCGCTGGGGACCGGTCCGGCGCGCGATCAAGCCGCGGCGACGGTGCTGGAGGCCGCCGACGAGGTCGTCGTGGTGGGCCGCCCAGAGCCCCTCGGGCTCGCGCGACTTGTCCGCATCCTCGATACGGGCGCACCTTGGCGGGTCGAGCCGCATGTCATCGTCAATCTGTGCCGGGCCTCGCTCGGCTGGAGCGAGGAGGAGATCGCTGCGACGGTGCAGGAGATCTCCGGACACCGGGTGGAGGCGTTCCTGCCCGCTGACGCATCCGCACACGACCTGGCCGCGATCAGCGGACGTCCCCTTCGCGAGGTCGCCCCGACATCCTCATGGGTCTCGAGACTCGATCATTTCACCGGGCGTTTTCTCCGTGAACCGGCAGCGGCGCTCCGATCGTGACATCGTCGGTGGTATCTTCACTGCCACCCGATCAGGAAGTGACATGCAACGACTCAGCCCGCTCGATGCACTGTTCTTGCATCGCGACTCGCCGGACGCGCCGCGGCAGATCGCCTCGCTCGTCCTGTTGGAGCCGGGCCAGAGGCCGCTCGACTACGACTCCCTGGTGCGCATCATCACCGACCGTCTCGACCTGGTGCCGCGCTACCGTCAGCTGCCCCGTCAGATCCCCGGCGGCGTCGGTCTCCCTGTCTGGGTGGACGACGAGCATTTCGACATCACGCTGCATGTCCGCAGGTCGGCCCTGCCGCGGCCGGGGACCATGGACGCTCTGCATGAGCTGGTCGGTCGTCTCATCGCCCGGCGCCTCGACCAGGACCGGCCGTTGTGGGAGCTGTACCTCATCGAGGGTCTCGAGGACGGCAAGTCCGCGCTGCTGTTCAAGGCGCATCAGGCCCTCGTCGACGGGTCTCACACGGTCGACCTCGCCCAGGTGCTCCTGGAGGAGACAGACGAGATCCGCGATCTCCCGCATGAGGAGTGGGCCCCACGTCCCGCGCCCGCCGGCACCAAGCTGGCGTTGTCCTCCCTGCTCGGACAGGTGGAGCATCCACGGGCGCTCCTCGCCAATGCGACCTATCGCACCGAGCAGGTGCTGTCGGCGCTCCCCGTGCCGACCGGTGACGCGGGGGTGGTCGGCCCGCTCGCGGCACCTCTCAGCCGGCATCGGCGCTTCGCGACGGCATCGGCCTCCCTCGACGATCTGCGCCGGGTGCGCGACGAGCACGGCGGCACGGTCAACGACGTCATCCTCGCCGTGGTCGCGGGCGGTCTCCGCGGTTGGTTGCTGACCCGGGGCGAGCCGGTCTCAGCTGCCACGAGCTTCCGTGCGCTCGTCCCGATGTCGGTCAAGCTCAAGGGGGCCGAGGACGATTCGCTGCCGACCTCTCTCGGTTCACGGGTGCGCGGCAATCTGCTGTCCCTGCCGGTGGGGGAGACCAATGCCGTGGTGCGGCTGCACCAGGTGTCCTATGCGCTCAAGGGGCACCGCGAGACCGGCGACGCGGTCTCGGCGCAGACGCTGGCGGATCTGCCGGGCTTCGCGACGTCGACCTTCCATGCGGTGGGGGCGCGGGTCGCCGAGCATGAGGCATCGCGGCAATACCAGCTGGTCGTCACCAATGTGCCCGGTCCGCAGGAGCCGGTCTATATGGCCGGACAGCGCCTCGCGCAGGTGTTCCCGGCGATCCCGCTGACGGGGCGGCGGACGGTCGCCATCGGCATCACCACCTATCGTGGGCGCGCCTATGTCGGCATCGTCGGGGATCGTGAGGCGGTGCCCGATGTCGACGTGCTCGCACAGTGCATCGAGGAGGCGGTCGACGAGCTCATCGAGACCGTCTCGTCGCGCAGGCGCGCCCCGCGTGGACGCCAACGACCGCAACGGAGGGTCGGCGGATGAGGATCTACATCGGCACCGACGCCGCCGGACTCGAGAGCCTGCGCTCCGGCTCGCTGGAGGGGGCTCCGGTCTTGGCTGAGTCCGAGGACGAGCAGCACGAGTACGAGGCGATGCTCGCCGCCGCCGAGGACGGGCCGGTCGTGGTGGTCGCCGAGATCGACCACGATGAGCAGCCGGTGACCCCACGTGAGGTCGTATCCTTCCATACCGTTCTCGACGACTCCGGCGACCTCGCCTGGTTCGCCCCCGAGGAGATCGACACCGTGGTGGAGCTGCTGACCCGTTGAGTGTGACGTATGG
>NZ_MIJB01000020.1 GCF_002174305.1 Aeromicrobium sp. PE09-221
GCTGACATCGTGCATCGTGGAAGCGAAGTGGCGGTGGGACCGGCCGGCCGGTCCCACCGCCACTTCGCCCGTCCTGAGGAGGAACGATGAGCGGGGCTGAGACCTCATCGCGGTTCGCCGCCGACCCGCCGCCGATCCGGTCCAAAGGCAAGCTCTTCGACTGGAAGCTGCTGGTCGGCATCGTCATCGTGGGCCTGTTGCTGGTGCTGTCGCTGTTCACCGGCGTCTACGACATCTTCGGTGCCGAGGACGGCGGGGAGATGTTCGCGATCACCCGCATCCCGAGGACGATCGCCCTCGTGCTGGCGGGCGCGGCCATGGCGATGTCGGGCCTCGTGATGCAGCTCCTGACCCAGAACCGGTTCGTCGAGCCGACGACAACGGGCACGACGGAATGGGCCGGACTCGGGTTGCTCGCGGTCATGATCCTCATCCCGGGAGCCAGCATCACCGCCCGGATGATCGGCGCCGTCATCGCGGCGTTCATCGGCACGATGGTGTTCTTCGCGTTCCTCCGACGGGTGTCGCTGCGCTCCTCGCTCATCGTGCCGATCGTCGGCATCATGCTGGGCGCGGTGGTCAGCTCGATCTCCACATTCGTGGCGCTGGAGACCGACATGCTCCAGAGCCTCGGCGTGTGGTTCGCGGGCAGCTTCACCTCGGTGCTCCGCGGCCAGTACGAGATGCTGTGGATCGTGGCCTTCGTGGCGGCCGCGGTCTTCGTGGTCGCCGATCGATTCACCGTCGCCGGCCTCGGCGAGGAGATCTCGACGAATATCGGTGTCGACTATCAGCGCATGGTGCTGCTCGGCACCACGCTCATCGCCGTCGCGACCGGTGTCGTGACGGTGGTCGTCGGCAACCTGCCCTTCCTCGGCCTCATCGTCCCCAATGTGGTCTCGATGATCCGTGGTGACGACTTGCGCAGCAACCTGCCCTGGGTGTGCCTGCTCGGGATCGGCATCGTCACGGTGTGCGATCTCATCGGCAGGACCATCATCATGCCCTTCGAAGTGCCGGTCTCGTTGATCCTCGGGATCGTCGGCTCGGTCGTGTTCGTGGCCCTCTTGCTGAGGCAGCGACGCCGTGGCTGAGACCCTCGCCGCCCCCGCCCCGGTCGGCCAACGCACCTCGCGATCCCTCGGCACCTCGCGGTCACGACGCCGCTACTGGATCATCCTGTCGATCCTCCTCGTGCTCGCGGTCGGATTCGCTTTCGGACTGCTCGCCTGGGACAACCCCATGCCCTTCAGCACCTCCGGCTTCTGGCGGATCGCCGAGCTGCGAGCGGCCAATCTCGTGGTCATGGTGATCGTGGCGATCTGCCAGGCGACCGCCACGGTGAGCTTCCAGACCGTCGCCAACAACCGCATCGTCACTCCGTCGATCATGGGATTCGAGTCGCTCTATGTGGCCGTCCAGACCTCGGCCGTGTACTTTCTCGGCGCCGCGGGAGTCATCGCCTTGCAGGGGCTGCCCCAGTTCCTCCTGCAGATAGCGCTGATGGTCGCCTTCGCGCTGGTGCTCTACGGATGGCTGCTGTCCGGCCGGTACGCCAATCTCCAGATCATGTTGCTGATCGGCATCATCATCGGCGGGGGGCTGGGTTCCGTCGCCACCTTCATGCAGCGCCTGCTCACACCCAGCGAATTCGACGTGCTGGCGGCACGGCTGTTCGGCAATATCTCCAATGCGCACACCGAGTACCTGCCGGTCGCGATCCCGCTGTGCATCGTCCCGGCGGTGCTGCTGTGGCTCAATGCCCGGAGACTGAATATCGTCTCGCTGGGCCGCGAGTCGAGTATCGGCCTGGGCCTCAACCACCGCGCCGAGCTGATGAAGGTGCTGTTCCTGGTCTCGATCCTGATGGCGGTCTCCACCGCCCTCGTGGGACCGATGACCTTCCTCGGTTTCCTCGTGGCGACGCTGGCCTATCAGTTCGCGGACAGCTACGACCACCGTCTGGTCTTCCCGGTCGCGGCGCTCACCTGTTTCGTCGTGCTGAGCGGCGCCTACTTCGTCATGCGCAACATCTTCTACGCCCACGGCGTGGTGTCGATCGTCATCGAGCTGGTCGGAGGAGCGGTGTTCCTGTTCGTCATCCTCAGAAAGGGCCGACTGTGATCTCTCTGTCCGAGGTCCTCAAGGAGTACAGCAGCGAGGTCGCGATCGGACCGGTCGACCTGGAGATCCCCCGTGGGGGCATCACCGCCCTCGTGGGTCCCAATGGCGCCGGCAAATCGACCCTGCTGACCATGATCGGCCGGCTCCTGGGTCTCGATGCCGGCACGATCGAGATCGCCGGCTACGACGTCGCCAGCACGCCATCGAAGGATCTCGCCAAGATCGTGTCGATCCTGCGCCAGGAGAATCACTTCATCACGCGGCTCACGGTGCGCCAGCTCGTCGCCTTCGGCCGGTTCCCGTACTCCAAGGGGCGCCTGACGGTCGCGGACGAGAAGATCGTCAGCGAGGCGATCGACTTCCTGGGCCTCGGGGTCCTGGAGAACCGGTACCTCGACCAGCTGTCCGGTGGCCAGCGACAGCGGGCCTATGTCGCGATGGTGCTCTCGCAGGACACCGAGTACGTGCTGCTCGACGAGCCGCTCAACAATCTCGACATGCGCCATTCGGTGCAGATGATGCAGCACCTGCACCGGGCTGCCGAGGAGCTGGGGCGCACGATCGTCATCGTGCTGCACGACATCAACTTCGCGGGCCACTACGCTGACCGGATCTGCGCGATGAAGGAGGGCCGGGTCGTCGAATTCGGCACGCCCGCGGAGATCTTGACCGATGATGTCCTCACCCGTGTCTTCGACACGCCCGTGCGAGTGATCGACGGGCCGAACGGCCCCCTCGCGGTCTACTACTGAGTGCGCTCAGCCGGTGAGCCGTCGTCTCACGAGGGAGGCGACGGCCGCACCCGCCAGTGACACTCCGGCGGCCACCCCGAAGGCGGCGACGGCCTTGCCCGCCGGAGAACTCAGCCGTCCGCGCAGTGCGACGGGCCGGGCGAAGATCAAGATGGGCCATCCCTCGGTCTCCGCCCGTTCGCGCAGGACCTTGTCGGGATTGACGGCGAAGGGATGGCCGACGACCCGCAGCATCGGGATGTCGGTCTCGGAGTCCGAATAGGCGTAGCAGTCGGCCAGGTCGTAGCCCTCGGCCTCGGCGAGCTCCTCGATGAGCTCGGCCTTGCCATCACCGTAGGCGTAGTGGAGGATCTCGCCGGTGTAGCGACCGTCCTCGACGACGAGATCGGTGGCGATGACGCGGTCGACGCCCAGCATCGCCCCGATCGGCTCGACGACCTCACGACCCGATGCCGAGACGATGACGACATCGCGCCCGGCAGCGTGATGCTCGACGATGAGGTCCACCGCCTCGGCATACACGATCGGCTCGATGATCTCGTGCAGAGTCTCGGCCACGACCTGGCGCACGGTCTCGACGTCCCAGCCGCGGACCATCTCGGTGAGATAGCCGCGCATCGCCTCCATCTGCTCGTGGTCGGCACCATTGGCAGCGAAGACGAACTGCGCGTAGGCGCTGCGCAGCACCGCGCGCCGGCTGAGCAGACCCTCAGCGAACAGTGGACGGCTGAACGCGAGCGTGCTCGACCGGGCGATGATCGTCTTGTCCAGATCGAAGAAGGCAGCGGTGCGGCCCATGCCCCCAGAGTACGGGGTGTGATTCAGTCGCGGGTCGGAGTTGTCCACAGCCCATCGCGACGGACCTTGCCGATGTCGGCGGTCGCGGTGACCCTGAGGCCATGTCAACGATCGGGGTCATCAGCCAGAACATGTCGCTCATCGAGCGGGGCCGTCGTTGGGGTGCGGCCGTCGGCGCGGAGGTGGTCGACGCGGCCGAGACCGCCGCGATCCGCCGGGTGTGGCGGACGGCCGGGGCGATCGTGGTCGGAGGAGACGAGCTCGCGTCGCTGGCCGCAGCCGGCCTGACACGACGCGACCACGTGCTCGTCGTCGAGGAGACCCCCGCCGAGCGGCTGTGGCGCGATGCGGTCACGGTGGGGGCGGTGGGGGTGTTCGCTCCGCAGGACGATGACGCCGTCACCGGGGCGCTCACCGCCGCGCTCGATGGTCGCGGCGCGGCGTGCGTCCTCAGCGTCATCGGGCTCACCGGCGGCATCGGCGCCTCCACCCTCGCCCTCGGGTGTGCCCAGCTCGCCGGGCGCAGGGGAGTACGGGCCCTGGCGGTCGATGCCGATGCGGAGGGCCCGGGGTTGCACGTCACGGCCGGCACCGAGAACGCGCCCGGACTGCGGTGGCGCGATATCGCCCGGGCCGACGGCCATGTCGCGGCGCGGGCGCTCGCGGGAGCTTTCCCGATGGCCGCGGGTTCCGCGGTGCTCTCCTTCGATCCCGAGGATCACTCTCCGGCCACCTCGGGGCCCGTGCTCTCCGCGGTCGAGCGCGGTTTCGATGCCGTGATCGCCGATGTGCCACGCCACGCGGCCTCCACCGAGCTGGGGTCCGACATCATCGCCCGCTCGGTGGCCCTCGTGCTGCTCGTCCCCGAGAACGTGACCGGAGTCAGCGCCGCGCGCCGTTCGGTGGTCCGCTGGCAGGAGCTCAATGACCGGTGCCTGGTGGTCTCGTGTGCCGTGCGCGCTGGGCTCGGGCCCGGTGACGTCGAGCGGTCCCTCGGGCTTCCGGTGCTCGCGCGACTGCGTCGTGATCGCCGGTTGGCGGAGGACGTCGAGGCAGGGCGTGGGCCGGCCCGGTCGCGGATGCTGCGGCGGGTGGCGGGTCGTGTGCTCGACGCGGTGGGGATCGAGGACGCGTCATGATGCCTGATCCGCAGCTGGTCGAGACGGTTCGGCGCAGGTTGGCCGTGACGGGAGAGGAGGCCACGCCGAAGACGGTGGCGGCGGCGGTCGCGGCCGGCCACGGGGTGGTGGGCACGCAGCAGCTCCTCGCAGTGGTCGACCTGCTGCGCGCCGAGGCGCTCGGGGCCGGCCCCCTCGAACCGCTGTTGACGCTCGATGGCGTCACCGATGTGCTGGTGAACGGCGCTGACGAGGTGTATCTCGATCGCGGGCGCGGACTCGAACGTCAGCGGATCGGCTTCCCCGACGATGCGGCGGTGCGTCGCCTCGCGCAACGTCTGGCCGCGCACGCCGGGCGCCGTCTCGATGAAGCGAGTCCGTGGGTGGACGCGCGGCTCCCGGACGGCACGCGCGTCCACGCGGTGTTGGCGCCGCTCGCACGCCCCGGCACCGTCATCTCGCTGCGAATCCCCGCTCGTCGTTCGTTCTCCCTGGCTGAGCTCGTGCGCACGGGCGCGATCGACGACGACGGAGCCGCCCTGTTGCGGGCACTGATCGCCGCTCGGGCGGCTTTCGTGGTCACCGGTGGCACGGGTTCGGGCAAGACCACGGTGCTCGCGGCGCTGCTGGGTGAGGTCCCGGCGGACGAACGTCTCGTGGTGGTCGAGGACGCCAGCGAGCTGCGTCCGGACCATCCGCACGTGGTGGGGCTGGAGGCGAGGCCGCCCAATGTCGAGGGCGCGGGTGCGGTGTCCGTGCGCGACCTCGTGCGGCAGGCGCTGCGGATGCGACCCGACCGCCTCGTGGTGGGTGAGGTACGCGGTGGCGAGGTGGTCGATCTGCTCGCGGCGCTCAACACGGGTCATGAGGGTGGCTGCGGCACTGTGCACGCCAATGCGCCGGCGGTCGTCCCGGCTCGGTTCGAGGTCCTGGGTGTGGCCGCCGGCCTGGCGCGCGAGGCCGTGCACAGTCAGCTCGCGGCGGGATTGGATGCCGTCATCCACGTCGGGCGCACCGCCGGTCGCCGCCATATCGCCGAGATCGCGGGAGTGACCCGTTCGCCGCAGGGTCTCGTCGAGGTCCTGACGGCGTGGTGTGCTCGGCGTGGCCGAGTGTCCACGGGGGCAGACCTGCTCGATCGGGTCTTCGACCGATGACCACCGCGGCCCTCGTCAGCGCCCTCTGCGCCGCCGGCGCCGTCTGGTGCCGGTTCTCGGCGTTGCGGACCCGGGTGCGCCGGCCAGAGCCACCGCGCCTCGGGATCCTGGGAATGCTGGCGGGTGCTCCAGTCGCCCTGCTGGTGGCGATGGTCATGACACCCGCACTGACTCTCATCGGTCTTGGATGCGTCGCGGTCATCGTCACGGCCGCGCTGCGCTGGCGCAGGAGCCGGCAGCGGGCTCGTCGACAGGAGCGAGCCGCGCAGGTGACCGAACTGATCCTCGTGCTGGCCGCGTCTCTGCGTGCCGGGCTCCCGGCTCCCGCGGCTCTGGGACATGCGGCCGAGGACGAACCGGTCGTCCGCTCGGCGGCGAGGGCCGCGGAGCGCGCGGCCGATGTGTCGCGGGCCTTGCGCGGGGCACACCGTGGTCCCGGGGACGACGGCCTCGAGAGGCTGGCCATCGCCTGGCAGGTGGCCGACCGCACCGGCGCCCCCTTAGCCGCGGTACTCGACCGGCTGAGCGAGGTGGAGCGCCAGGAGCGCGATCTCCGCCGGGAGGTCGCCGCGGGCGTCGCTCCCGCGCGGGCGACGGCTGCGCTGATGGCCCTGCTGCCGGCCTTCGGCTTGCTGATCGGCTCGGGATTCGGGGGAGATCCCATGTGGATGGTGATCACGGCACATCCGATCGTGGCCCTCTCGGTCGCCGTCGGCGCGGGCTTGGCCTGCGTGGGCGTGCTGTGGATCGACCGGATCGCCGATGGGGCGGAGGCGGCGTGATCGCGGCAGTCTGCGCGGCGCTGGCGGTGTGGTGCGGCGTCCCCCGACGCCCCCGCCATCGGGTGGGGATGCGTCAGACACGCGAGGCGTCGCGGAGGCGTCCCGAATATCTGTCGTGGGTGATCTGCCCGTTGCTCGGACTCGTGGTCGCCGGTCTGCTCGGCGCCGTGTGCGGCGTGATCGCGGCACCGCTGGCGGCCCGCTGGATCGCCCGCCTCGAACCCTCGGCTCGTCGGCGCGAGCGGTTGCGGGTGGCCGAGCAGCTGCCTTTGGCCGTCGAGCTGCTGGTCGCCGCCATGGACGCGGGAGTGCCGCTGCGTCGAGCGCTTGAATCGGTGGCGGCGGCCGTGTCCGAGCCGCTGCGCGCTCAACTCACCGATGTCACCCGCCGGCTTGCCATCGCCGGGGACGACACAGCGGTCTGGGCTGAGCACCTTCGGGGCCCGCTGGCACCGCTCGCCCGCTCCTTGATGCGCGCGGAGCGACACGGTGTCCCCGCGGGCTCAGTGCTGGAGGACAGCGCTCGTGAGCTGCGCCGCGAACGGCAGGCCGAACGTCGTGACGCCGCCCGGCGCGTGGCAGTGCGTACGGCCGCGCCATTGGGCGCGTGCTTCCTGCCGGCCTTCTTCCTGGTCGGGATCGTGCCGATGCTCGCGGGAGCGCTGTCGTCGATCTCCTGGTGGTGAGGGTTATCCCCAGGCGGGCAGCTGCCGGGCGTCGTCCCCAGATCGGTCATGGGCCAACCCGTCTCCCCCCTCGCGGGTCATCTTCCGGTGTCAGTTCGTCCACGAGACATCGGAGGTTGATCATGTTCCGTCTACGTCGCCGCGCCCAGGAGCGCGGCATGTCCACCGCTGAGTACACCGTCGGCACACTCGGTGCCTGCACCATCGGCGGGGTTTTGGTCAAGGTCGGCCAGAGCGAGTGGTTCGGTGATCTCGTCACCGGACTGCTCGACAAGATCCCGAGCCTTCTCCCGTTCTGACCGACGTGGACCGGCGGCGCTCCTCGCGCCGCCGGTCAGGAAGGAGTGACCATGCAGCAAAGAGGCACGCGGCAGCGGCGTGAGTGCGGCATGTCCACGGCGGAGTACACGGTCGGCACCCTGGGAGCGGTATCGATCGCGGGCCTGTTGGTGTCAAGCAATCCGATCGGCGATTTCATCAGCACGGTGTTCCGCGAGGCGGTCCGGATCGTCGTCTCCGGGGAGGTCGAGGATGTGCTCACCCTGCCCCGTCTGATCATGCGAGCCGTCGGGGACGTCCTGCCGTGGTGAGCCGCGAGCGGGGCATGGTGACGGCGGAGACGATGATGATCGCGCCGTTCGTCATCGCGATCGCAGTCGCCGGGATCTGGTTGGTCTCTCTGGGAGTCACGCACGCCCGGGCGACCGATGCCGCGCGCGAGGCCGCCCGGTCGCTCGCGCGTGGCGATCCCGAGGAGGTCGCGGAGCGACACGCGACGGATGCGGCCGCTCGCGGTTCCCGGATCGAGATCAGTCGGCAGCGTGACGCAGTGGAGGTCACGGTGTCCAGCCCGGCGCGGCTTCCCCTGTTCGGCGGTGTCGGCACGACCGTGTCGGGACGAGCGGTGGCGAGCCTGGAATGAGAACCGAGTCCGGAAGCGCCACCGTGTGGGCGGCCTTCATCGTCACCGGGATCGTGATCGCCGCCGTCATCGGCTGGCAGATCGCTCAGTTGGTCGGGCTGCGGCATCAGGCAGGCGCCGGTGCTGATCTCGCGGCTTTGGCGGCCAGTCGGGCGAGTCTCGCCGGCACGTCCCCTTGTGATCGTGCCGAGCAGGTCGCTCGCGCCAACGGCACGATCCTCGTCCAGTGCCGCATGGACGCCGACGTGGCCACCGTGACCGCACGAGCGGAGAGTCCGCGCTGGTGGGGCGGGCAGTGGGCCGTCGAGCAGCGAGCTCGCGCGGCCCCCATCAGCTATCTGCCGCCGTGACCTCTCCGTCGAGCTCGCCGAGGAGCAGGCCGAGCAGGCGGACGGCACCGGTCTTGTCGAGGGGATGATTGCCATTGCCGCACTTCGGGGACACCACGCAGGAGGGGCACCCATCGCGGCATTCACATGCCGCGATGGCATCGCGCGTCATTGTGAGCCACTCCTCGGCGGCGGCATAGCCCCGCTCGGCGAATCCGGCCCCGCCGGCGTGGCCGTCGTAGACGAAGACCGTCAGCGCGCCGGTCTGCGGATGCAGCGCCGTGGACAGTCCGCCGAGATCCCAGCGGTCGCAGGTCGCCACGAGCGGCAGCAGGCCGATAGCCGCGTGCTCAGCCGCGTGAGCGGCGCCCGCAATCTGTTCGGGCTCCAGGACCTCGGTCACGGCCGACTCGTTCAGGGTCCACCAGACCGCGGTGGTGGCGAGCCGTCGTTCCGGCAGCTCGAGGGGGTTCTCGCCGATCACCCGTCCGCTTTGCCGGTCGCGGATGGTGTAGGACGTCACCTGATGGGTCACCTCGACATCGCCGACGTTGAGGGTGGCGGCGTCCGCGCGTCGCGCATCACGGGGCTGCACGATCGTGACCGTCGTCGCGGTCCGTGCGGAGGTCGAGTACGGCACATCACCGCGTCGCACCACCGCGATGCCGTGGTCGATGTCGTACTCCTCGACGGTGAACATCTCCTGCTGGTGGATGTAGACCGCCCCCTCGTGGACCTCGCCGTCGGCGGAGGCCACGTCGACCGTTCCCACGAGACGGCCGGTCTCCGCGTCGACGATCTGCACCGGGGAACCGCCCGAGGATCGCAGATCCGCCAGGTCACTGGCGCGATCGCGAGAGGTCCAGTACCACCCGTTCGCGCGCCGTCGCAGCAGCCCGGCCGCCTCCAGCGCGGCCACGCCCTCTTCGGCGCGCGCACCGAAGATCGGCAGGTCCTCGGGGGTCAGGGCGATCTCCTGCGCCGCGGCGGCGAGGTGCGGTCCGAGCACGTACGGATTGTCCGGGTCGAAGACGGTCGCCTCCACCGGAGCGCCGAGTACGGCCTCGGGATGGTGCACCAGGTAGGTGTCGATGGGTTCGTCGCGGGCGATGAGCACCTGCAGGCTGCGATCGTCCACCCCACCGCGTCCGGCCCGGCCGAACTGCTGGAGCAGGCCCGCGCGGGTCCCCGGGAAGCCGACAGTGACCACCGCGTCGAGTCCGGCGATGTCGATCCCCATCTCCAGGGCATTGGTGCTCGTGAGTGCAAGCAGCTCGCCCGATCGCAGCCGATCCTCTAGTTCGCGCCGCTCCTCGGGCAGGTAGCCGCCACGATAGGTGGCGATTCTCTCGCGGAGCTCTGGGGCGACCTCGCCGAGTCGATCGCGGGCGATCGAGGTCAACTGCTCGGCCCCGCGTCGTGATCGCACGAAGCACAGGGTCCGGGTCTCCTCGACCGCCAGGTCGGTCACCAGCTCGGCGGCTTCGGTGGTGGCCGACCGGCGTGCCGGAGCATCATCGCGTCCGGGCAGCAGTGGGGGCTCCCAGAACACGGTGGTGCGAGGACCTTGGGGAGAGGCGTCGTCGACCACGGCTTCGAGGTCGAGGCCGATGAGTCGGCTGGCCGAGATCGCCGGATCGGCGACCGTCGCCGAGGAGGCGATGAACTGCGGCGACGCTCCGTAGTGGTCGCAGACACGTCGCAGACGGCGCAGCACCTGGGCCACATGGGCGCCGAACACGCCCCGGTAGTGGTGGCATTCGTCGATCACCACGTACCGGAGACCGGACCAGAATCGCGACCATCGCTCATGTCCGGGCAGGAGTGTGTGATGCACGGTGTCGGGATTGGTCAGCACATAGGTCGCATGGTCGCGGGCCCAGACGCGCTCCTCGCGGGAGTTGTCGCCGTCGACGGTCGCCGCTCGCAGGCCCTCTGCGTCGTGGGGAAGACGGCGCCATTGGTCGGCCGCGAGGGCCTTGGTGGGTGCCAGGTACAGCACGGTGGGGCGTTTGCCGCCGTCGAGGGCGCTGCCGGAGCGACCCTTGGACAGGCACTGCAGCGCAGGAGCCATGAATACCAGGGATTTCCCGGAAGCCGTGCCGGTCGATACCACGACATGACGCCCTCGTTCGAGATGGTGCAATGCCTCAGCCTGATGTGCCCAGAGGTCCACTGCTCCCTCGGCGGCGAAGCGCTCGCGCACCGAGGAGTCGATCCACTCCGGCCACGGCTCGACCACCGCAGCGCGAGCGGGGTCGTCGACACGGTGCAGGATGCGGTCGGCATGCCGCTGCAGAATCGACGGCGCCAGGGTCTCCACGTCATCGAGTCTGACGCATCGCGGGTGAGCGGCGTAGCCTCCCTGCGCACCCAGGCGAGTATCGACCCAGGTGCGGCGGTCGATGCCACGTGGTTGAATAGCCATCGATTCCGCGTCAGAGAAGGGATGACATGGAGCTCACGCTCACCGAACGCCCCGCCCCGCCCCACCACATCATCGCGGTGGAGGGTGAGATTGACGTCTACACGGCCCCCAAGTTCCGGGAGGCTGTGGTCGCTGCCATCGACGCGGGCCATACACGTCTGGTCGTCGACATCGAGAATGTCGCGTTCCTGGATTCGACCGGCCTCGGCGTCCTCGTCGGAGCTCTCAAGCGGGTCCGTGCCGAGGACGGCTCGCTGGACATCATCTGCACGAGCGATCGTCTGCTGCGGATCTTCAGCATCACCGGCTTGGACAAGGTGTTCGGACTGCACGAGTCCTACGAGGCACTCGCCCAAGCCGACTCCGCGTGACCTTCGCCGGCGACGAGCTCACTGGGGCGCAGGTCGCTGCGCTGCGTGAGCGCCTCGACGGGTTCACGGTGGATGCCGTCCATGCCGTGCTCGGCGACGACGCCTGGTATGCCCTCGCTCGCGGTGAGACGACACCTGGCAGGTTGGCGACCACGTCTGGGGATCGACTCTCCACCCTGATCCGGCTCTTCCAGTTGCAGGCCGTCGTCGACCGCTCGGCGGCGGAGGCCGTCTTCGGTGAGTTGCTCGGCGCGATCGCATCGGCAGGTGTGGTCGTCTGCTCGGGAGACGAGGTGCGAGCCGCTGTCGATATCCGGCCCTATGGCGATGAGGGGCACGACTGGTGGGTCGTCTGCGATCTCACGCCGGGCCTCGACGGACGCCTTGCGCCGATGGATCCGGCGTATGTGCTGGGCATCAGCGAGGCCTCCTCGTCGTTGGCGCAGCTGACGAGTCGTCGCGAGGTCGGCCGGGCGCTGGATCTCGGGACCGGCTGCGGGGTCCAGTCCCTGCATTTGGCGACGCGCTCCGCGCGAGTGGTGGCCACGGATGTCAATCCGCGGGCGCTCGCGATGGCACGGCTCACCGCTCGACTGAACGAGGTCGATATCGATGTTCGGGAGGGCAGCCTCTTCGAACCGGTCGCCGGGGAGCGATTCGATCTGATCGCGACCAATCCGCCCTTCGTCGTCTCACCTCCCGATGGCGAAAGGTTGGTGTACCGCGAGACCGAGTTCCCGGGTGACGATGTCGTCCGCCGGGTCGTTCAGGGGGCGAACGGCCATCTCCGCGAGGACGGCTGGTGCCATATCCTCGCGGCCTGGATCCACACGGACGACGAGCCGTGGCAGGAGCGGTTGGCCCGGTGGATCGAGCCGACCGGCCTCGATGCCTGGGTCGTGCAGCGTGAGCGAGCCGACCTGGCGACCTATGCGGAGATGTGGCTCGCGGACGGAGGTCACAAGGGAGCGCCCGACTATCCGAAGCGGTACGAGCGCTGGCTGCGCTGGTTCGCCGAGCAGCGGATCGATGCGATGGGTTTCGGCTGGATCTCGTTGCGGAGGGCCGAACGGGAGGTCCCAGCAGTCCGGATCGAGGAATGGACGGGGGAGGTCGGCCAGCCGATGGGTGCCGCCGCGCTCGCCTGGGCCGGCCGCACGGATGCCTTGGAACGCAGCGACGACATCCTGGACACCGCCTGGCAGCTCGCTCCGGATGCCACGCAGATCACCTACGGCGGGGTCGGGGCGGAGGACCCGGCCGCCATCACGGTCCGGTTGGAACACGGGCCGCGGCGCTCCGCGCGGCTGGACACCATCGAGACCGGACTGTTGAGCGCCAGCGACGGCGAGCTGACCGCCGGACAGATCCTCGATGCCCTCGCCACCCTGCTCGGCCAGGATCGCGCCGAGCTGCGCGCCACCTATGCGCCGGTGGTCCGCGAGCTCATCGCCGACGGCTTCCTCCACCCCGCCGGCTGACCTTGGCCCTCCCTTCGAAGGCGGTGAATAGGCGTCCATTCTCGCTCCCCGGCCGGTGAGTAGGCGTCCATTCGTGCGACGAGACGGACGCTTAACCACCGGACAGCGCGGTCAGTCGAGGGAACGGACGACGTCCTGACTGCCGAGCCGTTGGCCCACCAGGGCGATGACGGCGATGAGCGCCGCCAGACCGCCGCCGACGGCGAAACCGCCCAGCGCCCCGTAGTGATCGATGCACCAGCCCACGACCGGGCCCGCCGTCGCCCCGCCGATCGTGAAGGCCGTACCCTGCCAGCCCATCGCCACACCGCGTCGGCGCTCGTCGACCAGATGGGTGATCCACTCGGTCGCGGCTGCCAGCGAGGGAGCGCACATCAGACCTGCCGGCAGTGACGCGAGAGCGAGCAGCCAGACCGAGTCAGTGAGACCGATCGGCATCGTCAGCAGTCCCATCGCGAGCAGGAGATAGGTGGGCCGGATGGACCGGCTCTGCGCGCCGTACAGCAGACCGCCGACCAGCGAGGCCGCACCCCAGACGGCGTAGACCACTCCGACGAGCCCCACGGCATCGAACTCGCGCAGCGCCGCGATGATGCCGAGATCGGTCGCCATGAGCGCGAGCATCGTGCCCGCCGAGATGGCGAAGAGATAGCCGACCGTCGGCGTGAACCAGGGGCCCGGGACCGGTGTGGGGCCGTCGTCGACGGCCTGGAGCCGCGTGCGGGTGGGTGGATCCAAGACGAAGAAGATGAGGCCCGCCACGAGGGTCGAGCCGCCGACGACCAGGAGCGCCATGAGCGGACTGGCCTGGACCACCAGCACGCCACCCACGGCCGGACCGATGATGAAGGCCGCCTCGGCCACCACGCTGTCGGCCGCGAACGCGGTGCGACGCTGCGTGATCGGCGTGAGGATGCCCAGCGCGAGCCGGGTGATCGTCTGCACCGGGATGAGGAAGACCCCGGCCAGGAAGGCCAGCGGCAGCAACCCCCAGAAGCCGACGAAGGGCACCAGTGGATAGAGGACGAACACCGCGACCAGCGAGGGGATCAGCGCGCGCCGCACGCCGAAGCGATCGATCAGCTTGCCCCGCCAGGGCGAGCCGATGGCCGCCCCCACCGTCTCGACTGCGGCCACGATCCCGGCCTGGGCGTAGGTGCCGCCGAGCCCCTCGACGATGTAGAGGGTGAGGACGAGGGGCAGCGCCAGCATCGGGATGCGGGCGAAGAAGGAGGCGACGAAGAGGACGCCCACGTGGGGGATCCTCAGCAGCTCGCGATAGACCCCCAGGCTCACGGACCGATCCTGCCATGTGGCGCCGACAGTCCGGAGTCGAGGCGTAGGCTGCGCGGGGACGGTTGACGCGGCACGCTACGGTGTGCTGCGTCCCCCTCTATTATCCGCGTGGGATCAGGCAGGAAGTGGCTCGTGACCAAACTCGTCATCGTTGAGTCGCCGAACAAGGTACGCAGCATCCAGGCTTACCTCGGCGACGACTACGTCGTGGACTCCTCGGTGGGCCACATCCGCGACCTCCCGCGCGGCGCCGATCAGGTGCCCGAGAAGTACAAGGGAAAGTCATGGGCGCGGCTCGGTGTCGACATCGACAATGGCTTCGAGCCGGTCTATGTCGTGTCCGCGGACAAGAAGTCGCAGATCACCAAGCTCAAGAAGCTGCTCAAGGAGGCCGACGAACTCGTCCTCGCGACCGATGAGGACCGCGAGGGAGAGGCCATCGCCTGGCACCTGCTCGATGAGTTGAAGCCCAAGGTGCCGGTCAAGCGCATCGTCTTCAATGAGATCACCAAGGAGGCGATCCAGCGCGCGATCGCCCAGCCCCGCGATGTCGACATGGACCTCGTCGATGCCCAGGAGACCCGTCGCATCCTCGATCGTCTCTACGGCTACGAGGTCAGCCCCGTGCTGTGGAAGAAGGTCATGAGCGGCCTGTCGGCCGGACGCGTGCAGTCGGTGGCGACCCGGCTCGTGGTCGAGCGCGAACGTGAGCGGATGGCCTTCGTCCCGGCGTCCTACTGGGACCTGGAGGCCACCTTCGACGCCGGCGAGGGGCATGACCCGCGTCGCTTCGGTGCCAAGATCGCCTCGGTCGACGGCAAGCGGGTCGCCAGCGGATCGAATTTCGGCCCGGACGGCAAGCTCAAGGGCAAGGCCGACGTGGTGCACCTCGATGAGGCAGCCGCGGGCGCTCTGGCGACGGCGCTGGAGGGCCGCGAGTTCGCGGTCCGCTCGGTCGAGTCCAAGCCCTACACGCGTCGTCCCTACGCCCCGTTCCGCACCACCACCCTCCAGCAGGAGGCGTCGCGCAAGTTCGGCTTCGGTGCTCAGCGCACGATGTCGGTGGCGCAGCGTCTGTACGAGGGGGGCTACATCACCTATATGCGCACCGACTCGGTCACGCTCTCGCAGACGGCGATCAAGGCCGCTCGCGCCCAGGTCAAGGAGCTCTACGGGGACTCCTATCTCCCGGAGAAGCCACGCGTGTACACCGGCAAGGTCAAGAACGCGCAGGAGGCGCACGAGGCGATCCGTCCGGCGGGAGAGTCCTTCCGCACGCCCAAGCAGACCGGCCTGTCCGGCGACGAGTTCCGGCTCTACGAGCTGATCTGGAAGCGCACGGTCGCCTCCCAAATGCGCGACGCTCAAGGGGATCAAGTCACGATTCGCGTCGGCGCCCAGGCCAGTAGCGGAGAAGACGTCGTCTTCCATGCCTCGGGCCGCACCATCACCTTCTACGGCTTTCTGAAGGCCTATGTGGAGTCCAGCGAGGACCCCGATGCCGCCGACGACGACCAGCAGACCAAGCTGCCGGTGCTCTCCGAGGGCGACCAGGTGACCGCGGTCGACCTGGAGGCCGCGGGTCACCAGACCAAGCCGCCGGCTCGGTACACCGAGGCGAGTCTCATCAAGGAGCTGGAGGACCGCGAGATCGGTCGTCCGTCGACCTACGCATCGATCGTCAACACGATCCAGAACCGCGGCTATGTCTACAAGAAGGGCACGGCGCTCGTGCCCGCGTGGATCGCGTTCAGCGTGGTGCGGCTGATGGAACGGCACTTCGGCCGGCTGATCTCCTATGACTTCACCGCCGAACTCGAGGACGTGCTCGACGAGGTCTCCCACGGCCGTGAGGACCGGGTCGCGGTGCTGGAGTCCTTCTGGGCCGGCGAGGACGAGGGCAGCACCGGCCTGAAGCGACTCGTCGAGAGCCTGCCGGACATCGATGCGCGCGAGATCGCGACCTTCGACATCGGTGAGGGGATCCACCTGCGGGTCGGTCGCTACGGGCCGTATCTGGAAGGCCCCGAGAAGACGACCGGCAAGGACGGCACCGAGCAGCCGGTGCGCGCCAATGTGCCCGAGGACCTCCCGCCCGATGAGCTGACTTTGGAGAAGGCGCGCGAACTGCTGGCCAATCCTGCGGGTGCCGAGCGCGAACTCGGCGAGCATCCCGAGACGGGTCTGATGATCACCGCCAAGAACGGTCGCTTCGGTCCCTATGTGACCGAGCAGCTGCCCGACGACGCTCCGAAGGGCGCCAAGCCGCGCACGGCGAGCCTCTTCGCCTCGATGGACCTCGACACCATCACCCTCGAGGACGCGGTGAAGCTGCTGACGCTGCCGCGGGTCGTGGGCACCGACGAGGACGGCACGGAGATCACGGCACAGAACGGCCGCTATGGTCCGTACCTGAAGAAGGGCACGGACTCGCGTTCGCTGGAGTCCGAGGAGCAGCTCTTCACGCTCACCGAGGAGCAGGCCCGCGCGATCTACGCGCAGCCGAAGAGCTACGGCCGGCGGGCGGCGAAGCCTCCGCTCAAGGAGCTCGGTGAGGATCCCACGAGTGGCAGGCCGATCGTGGCCAAGGACGGCCGTTTCGGCACCTACGTGACCGATGGCGAGTACAACGCGACGCTGCGCAAGGACGACGACATCGAGTCGTTGACCCACGAACGCGCGGTCGAGCTGCTCGCCGAGCGTCGGGCCAAGGGACCGGCCAAGAAGGGTGCGAAGAAGACCGCCAAGAAGTCGACCGCCAAGAAGTCCGCGGCGAAGAAGAGCGCGGCGAAGAAGTCCACCGCGAGGAAGTCCACGGCCAAGAAGTCTTGAGTGGTCCTGCCGTCCGGCCGGCGGCGGTACGTCGTCAACCCTTCCGGTGGGTGGCGGTATCTGATCAACTTCAACGCGGGCTCGTCAGGTTGTTTAAGGTACCGCCACCGTCTCCGAGGTTTCGCTGTCGCGGAGAAGCGCGTAGCGCCAGATCATGTATTGCCACGACGACTTCGGGGGCTTATGTTTTCTCCATGACACATGCGGTCGTGGCGCCGACGACGGCCCACAAGCTCGGCGCGGAGACGCTGGGCACCTTCTGGCTCGTCTTCGGCGGGTGCGGTACGGCGATCTTCGCCGGCGAGTATGTGGGCTTTCTCGGTATCGCCCTCGCTTTCGGTCTCACGGTCCTGACGGGCGCCTATGCCTTCGGTCCGGTGTCGGGAGGTCACTTCAACCCGGCCGTGTCGGTGGGGCTCGCGGTGGCCCGCCGGTTCTCCTGGCGCGAGGTCCCGGGTTATGTCGTCGCGCAGGTCGTGGGAGCCACGATCGCCGGCGCCGTCCTTCTGGCCATCGCGTCGGGCCTGGACGGCTTCAGCGCATCCGATGGGTTCGCCACGAATGGATTCGGCGACCGATCGCCCGCGGGCTACTCGCTCGCCTCGGTGGTCGTCGCTGAGATCGTGCTGACCGCCTTCTTCCTGTTCGTCATCCTCGGCGCCTCGGCGAAGCGCGCAGCAGTCGGCTTCTCCGGCCTCAGCATCGGCCTGGCGCTGACGCTCATCCACCTCGTCAGCATCCCGATCAGCAACACCTCGGTGAATCCGGCGCGCTCACTCGGCGTCGCGTGGTTCGCGGGCGCGGACGCATTGAGCCAGGTGTGGGTCTTCATCCTGGCGCCCGTGATCGGCGCCGCGATCGCGGCATTCGTCTACGACCTCGTGTTGGGCGCCGAAGACTGACCACTCCCGCCCGAGCGATCTGTGGGCAGCGGCCATTAGGCTCGCTGACATGGACTCATCCTCCGTCCCCGCGCTCTACACCGAGACGGGTGTGTTCGTCGCCTTCGAGGGCGGTGAGGGGTCCGGCAAATCCACCCAGGCGCGTCTGCTGGCCGAGTGGCTGACCCAGCACGAGCGCGGTGTCGAGGTGACGCGTGAGCCGGGTGGCACCGCGGTAGGCCAGCAGCTGCGCCGTATTCTGCTCGACCCGGACACCGGCGAGCTGTCGCCCCGTACCGAGGCCCTCGTCTACATCGCCGACAAGGCCGAACACGTCGATCACGTCGTCCTGCCGGCGCTGGCGGAGGGCAAGGTCGTCGTCACCGATCGCTATGTCGACTCGACGCTGGCCTATCAGGGGGCGGGTCGTGCGCTGCGGGCCGCCGAGCTGGAGCCGATCGCGCGGTGGGCCACCTCCGGACTGCGGCCGCATCTGACGATCGTGCTGGACATCGACCCGGTCGTGGGACTCGCCCGCGCGGGTTCGCCCGACCGCATCGAGAGCGAGCCCCTGGAGTTCCACCAACGGGTGCGTCAGCACTTCCTCGAGCTGGCGAGCACCGATCCGACCCACTATGTGGTCATCCCGGCCGACCAGGACCCGGGCGCCGTCCATATCGTCGTGCAGCGGGCGATCGCCCCGTGGCTGTCGCAGGTGACCGCATGACGGTGCTGACGGGGGTGTGGTCCGAGCTAGTGGGCCAGGACGTCATGGTGGAGTCGCTGCGTGGCGCGGTCGAGTCGAGCTCTGCCACCCCCGAGGCCGATGCGAGTGCCCACGGGATGACCCACGCCTGGCTGTTCACCGGCCCCCCGGGGTCCGGGCGCTCTACTGCGGCGGTCGCCTTCGCGGCAGCCCTGCAGTGCGAGCGCGGCGGCTGCGGAGAGTGCCACTCCTGTCAGACTGCGCGTGCCGGCAGCCATCCGGACATCACCGTCGTCAACACAGACGGCCTGTCGATCGGCGTCGCTGAAGCACGCGAGATCGTTCGGACCGCGGCTCTGCATCCGGCCGTGGGACGCTGGCAGATCCTCATCGTCGAGGATGCCGACCGGCTCACCGATCAAGCCGCCAATGCCCTGCTCAAATCGGTCGAGGAGCCCTCGCCGCGCACGATCTGGATGCTGTGCGCGCCTGCGGTCGAGGATGTCATCACCACCATCCGGTCGCGCTGCCGGCCGGTGCTGCTGCGCACCCCCTCGGTCGAGGCGATCACGCGATTGTTGGTGGAGCGTGACGGACTCGATGCCGCCGAGGCGCATGCCGCGGCGGCGGCCTCGCAGGGTCATATCGGCCGTGCCCGGGGTCTCGCCCGCGATGCGGAGGCGCGTCAGCGCCGCGCCGATATCCTTGCGCTGCCGCGCAGTCTCCGCACGCTCGGCGACTGCCTGCGGGCGGCGCAGCGCATCGACGCCGAGGCCACGGCCCGGGCCGATGCCTACTGCGATGCCGCGGACGAGCGAGAGAAAGCCGATCTCAAGTCCTCCTGGGGCGTCGAGGACAGGGGCAAGCGTCCGGCCGGTTACGCGGGTGCGCTCTCGAGCCTCACCAAGGAGCAGGAGCGGCGTCGCAAGCGCATGGCCCGCGACAGCATCGACGGGGTTCTGCTCGACCTGCTCTCCTATTTCCGCGATGTCATGGCCGTCCAGCTCGGCTCGACGCAGTATCTGATCAATGCCGATGTCAGCGATGATGTCGTGTCCATGGCGCGCGAGCGTTCCCCGGAGTCGATCGTCGGGGCGATCGATGCCGTCGGCGCGTGCCGGGAGGCACTCGAAGCCAATGCCGCCCCGCTCCTGGCCGTCGAGCACATGATGACGAGGTTCCTGCCGTGAATCGTTCTGCCGCTATCGTCCTGGGTGCCGCCGGGATCGTTCTCGCCCTGATCGTCGCCGCGGCGGTCTATGTCATCGGCGACTGGGATGGGGACGATCCCGCCCAGTCCGCGACGCCCACCGGCGAGCAGGCTCCCGAGGGTCTCGATGCCTTCTACGATCAGCAGATCGACTGGGAGTCCTGCGACAGCGGCGATGCCCGCTGTGCCACCGCCGAGGTTCCCGTCGACTACGACGACCCGAGCGGCGAGACCATCGATCTCGCCCTGCTCAAGGTCGAGGCGACGGGGGAGCGGCAGGGCACGATCTTCGTCAATCCGGGTGGTCCGGGGGGCTCGGCCCAGGACTTCGCCCTGATGATGGGCGCTCGCTTCCCGTCCTCGGTGCGCGAGGCCTATGACATCGTCGGCATGGACCCCCGCGGCGTCGGGGACAGCACGCCTCTGCAGTGCCTCGACGATGCCGACTTCGACGCCTTCATCGCACTCGATCCCGACCCGGAGACCCCCGAGGAGATCGAGGAGTCCCGCGAGGGCATCGAGGCGATGGGAGAGGCCTGCCGCGAGAACTCCGGTGACCTCGCGGCCCATGTGTCCACCGCAGAGGTCGCCCGTGACCACGATGTGGTGCGGGCGGCGCTGGGTGAGGAGACCTTCAACTGGTTCGGAGCCTCGTACGGCACGCAGCTCGGCGCGCAGTACGCCGAGATGTTCCCCGATCGGGTCGGCCGCATGGTGCTTGACGGCGGTCTGGACCCTGCGCTCAGCTCGATCGAGGTGTCGCTGGGGCAGGCGGAGGGCTTCCAGCGGGCACTCGACGCCTATATCGCCGACTGCGTGAGCAGTGGTGACTGCCCGCTCGGCTCGAGCGAGGATGAGGCGCTGGATGCCGTCGCGGGCTTCATGGCCGATCTGGAACAGGAGCCGTTGGTCTCGCGCGGCGGACGGGAGCTGACGGAGGGTCTGGCCTTCTATGGGGTCGCGGTGACGCTCTACGCCAAGGAGTCGTGGAGCTACCTGACGGCGGCCTTCGAGGCGGCGCTCAGCGACGACGACCCGGGGGTCTTCCTCCAACTCGCCGATATCTACTTCGATCGCAACGCGCGCGGAGAGTTCCAGGACAACTCCGGCCAGGCGATCTACGCGGTCAACTGCCTGGACGGGCCGCTCGATGTCACGGTCGAGGAGGTCGAGTCGGAGTGGTTGCCGCGGTTCCGCGAGGCGTCACCGGTCTTCGGCGGGGCCCTCGGCTGGGGCGTCATGGCATGCGCCGACTGGCCGATCGAGTCCACGAATCCGCAGGAGCCGGTCGCAGCCGAGGGTGCCGATCCGATCGTGGTCGTAGGCACCACGCGCGATCCCGCCACTCCCTACGAGTGGTCACAGTCGTTGGCCGAGGAGCTGTCCTCGGGTGTCTTGGTGACGCGCGAGGGCGACGGCCACACCGGTTACGGCATGGGCAATGCGTGCGTCGACGAGGCGATCAATGCCTATCTGGTCGAGGGCACGGTGCCCGATGACGGGCTCGTCTGCGCCGAGTAACCCCCTGCGTCGCCGGCGCTCACACGGATGATGAGGCGTCGTGGTTGCCGTGGCGACCTCGATGCATCGTCATCCGCCCCTGGGCGTCACTGCGTAACGGGTCAGGCGGTGGTGTCGCGGGCGGCGGCCTCATGGTGGTGGATGACCTCGTCGATGATGAAGTTCAGGAACTTCTCGGCGAAGGCCGGGTCGAGATCGGCCTCGATGGCCTTCTCGCGCAGGCGACGGATCTGCCGCGCCTCGCGGTCCGGATCGGCAGGCGGGAGCTGGTGTGCGGCCTTGAGTCGACCGACCCGTTTGGTGCACTTGAAGCGCTCGGCGAGCAGGTGAACCAGGGCGGCGTCGATATTGTCGATGCTGGCGCGGATCTCGTCGAGTTCGGCGCGGATGTCGTCGTCCACCCCCCGAGTCTACGAAGCCACCCCCTCGGTGGAGTGCAGTCGGGGTGGCGGGTAGAGTTGCGGTGGTTCGACGGGCGATCCCTGTCGACCGCGCCGCCTTAGCTCAGTCGGTAGAGCATTTCACTCGTAATGAAAAGGTCGTCGGTTCGATTCCGACAGGCGGCTCCACTAGCCTAGGCGTGTGTCGGCTGTCGATGTGAATCAGGAACGTCTGCGCGATGTGTGCGAGCGTTATGGCGTCGCGTCCCTCGACGTGTTCGGCTCAGGCGCTCGCGCTGAGAGCGGTGAGGATAGCGATGTCGACCTGCTCTACATCTTGAAGCCCGGAGTACGGCTGGGATTCAGGCTCTTTGATCTCGAAGACGAACTTGTGGCGGTCTTCGGCCGGCCGGTCGACCTCGTGGCGCGCGCAGCGATCAATAAGTACATCCGCGAGAAGGTGCTCGCCGACGCGCAGCCCCTCTATGCGGCGTGAACTCCTGCTGGTGCGCGAGATGCGCGACCCAGCGGTCACGATTATTGATCTGGTCGGCGACCGGAACGCCGAGGAGATTCGCGGGGAGGCCCTCCGGCGCTCCGCCCTCCTGTGGCATTTCACGGTCCTCGGCGAGGCGGCCAGCCAGGTGACCGGCGAACTCCGAGACTCTCACCCTTGCGTCGCCTGGCGTGCCGCAGCGCGTCTGCGCAATGGCATCGTCCACGGTTATTGGAATATCGACGTGGACACCCTGGTCGCCACGGCTGTCGACGACCTTCCGCAGATGGTCAAGGACCTCGAGAGTCTTATCGAGGTTCTTCGCCGGTAGGCGATTCCGGCCCAGCCCCGTTCGCGCGCAGATCGCTGCGCTTCTTCCGGTCAGCTGGCGTCGTACTGTTTGCGAGCCGACAGGACCGCAGGCATGTTCTCGCGAGCCCAGGCCTCGATGCTCAGCAGCACCGGGCGCAGGGTGCGGCCCAGGTCGGTGAGCTCGTAGACGACGCGAGGGGGGACCTCGGCATACGCTTTCCGGGTCACGAGCCCATCGCGTTCGAGCGCCTTGAGAGTGTGGGACAGCATCTTCGGCGAGATCCCGCCGACACTCGCCGCGATCTCGCCGTAGCGGGCCGGGCCGTCCGAGAGCACGCCGGTCACGAGAATGGTCCAGCGATCGCCCACCCGGTCGACCAACTGCCTGCTGGGACAGTCAGGGTGGTACGGATCGAAGTCCGGTTCCTCGTTCACGGCGTCCTCTCGAATCCTCGAGCTCTCAGTATGCGACGCTGAAACGAGCTCGGCGGTGCCGGGGGTTCTCGATCTCGTCGACATAGGCGATCGCGTAGTCGGCGCCGGAGATGCTCGAATCGCCGTTCGCATCGGTGAGGAGCACGTCGCCGCCGATGCGGAACTCACCGGTCCGCTCGCCCGGGTTCCACGCACCGAAGCTCGCGGCCGGGCTGACATAGAACCAGTCCAGGTCGTCATCGGTCTCACGCAAGGCATCGAGGATCGCCCCGTGCTCGGTGGCCTCGGTGCGATAGTCGGCCGGGAAGTCGGGCGTATCGAAGAGGCGCGGGCCGCCCTCGCTGACATCGAGGGATCCTGCTCCGCCGACGAAACTCAGGCGCGCCTTCTCAGCGGTCGCCGTGGCGACCAGTGTCGGGAGTGCATCGATGAGTCGGGGGCCGTCCTCCTCCAGGGCGCGAGCCGGAAGGGCGACGACGATCTCATCGACACCGCGAGCGGCATCGCGGACGAGGTCGGCATCGAAGATCGAGCCGGCGCGGGCGGTGACGCGATCGTCCACCGACGACACGTCGCGGGCAATGCCGGTGACGTGATGCCCGCGGCTGAGCAGTTCGGCGGTGATGTGCCGGCCGGCGTAACCGGTGACGCCGAAGACGAGGACGTGAGCCATGGAGGGATCCTAACTATGCAATGGATACTTACTATCCAAATTATAGTAAGTGTGCCAAGTGCAGTTCGTCGGGTCCCCGGACGGTGGCTCTCTCGCCGAGGGGTGCTCCGCTGAGCGGACGCTCGATTCCCGCAGTAGGTTGCGAGAGTGGAACCACAGACAGGACTGCTTCGCGTCCGATACAACTTCGATGGCGACGCTCCCGCCAGTGAGCAGGGCGACTGGATGGAGCCGGAGGACGCGCTCGCCTGGGTCGAGCTGCAGAAGCTCGACCATGCGGAACGGTTCGAGCGTTGGGAGATCTGGCGCTTCGACGGCCGGGAGTGGGTCTTCGATCGCGGCGTCGATGACACCGACTCGGCGTCCTGAGGCGTTGATCGTGGCCGGCCCCCGGGCCGGTAACGTGCACATGGTGAATTCACCCCTCCGGCGCTGTACCGAGGACGACATCGCCGCGGCGGCCTCAACCCTCGCGACAGCCTTCGACGACTATCCCTGGACGCGCTGGACCGTGCCGGCAGAGGACCACTCGCGGCGCCTCGAGGAACTGCAGGCGATCTACCTCGCCCATGCCCTCGAGCACGGGTTCGCCCTCGTTGACGACGCCGTGCGCGCGGTGATCGCGTTCGTCCGCCCGGACGCTCCTGAGCTGGAGCCGGCGGCGATGAGGCGGATCGTCGAGCTGCACGGCGAGCGACTCGACCTGCTGATGGGCGCCGCCACTCCACCGGTTCCCACCGGGGCGTGGGATCTCGCCACCTTGGGCGTCCAGCCCGATGTCCGTGGCGCGGGCCTGGGGTCACGGATCACTGCCGCCGGACTGGACCTCGTAGCTGAGCTCGATCCGGGCGCCGCCGTCGCCCTGGAGACCTCCGATGAGCGCAATGTGCGGCTCTACGAGCGCCTCGGCTTCCGTCTCACGGCCACGACCCCCATCAGCCAGGGGCCGACGGTGTTCTCGATGCTGCGTACCTCCGACGCGCAGTGAGTGATCCCGTCCCGAGAACGGGACCACTCCCCCCGTGCGTAACGGTGGCGCGGTCCCGCGAGCACTGGTAGGTGGGAGTAACCGTGGCACGGGGCCGCAACGGAGGGGTACCCGGTCGTTGCGGCGATGAAACGGGGCCGAGTCAGGCGATCCCGGCCTGGCGCCGCCGCGACCGGCCGATGATCCAGAGGACGATGCCGACCACGAGCAAGGTGAGACCGCCCAGGCCGCCGAACACGGCGAGCAGGATGCCGCCGACACCGGCGAAGATACCGCCGATCGACAGCGGCGGCGCCACCAGCACGTCCCCGCCGGTGCAGCTCACCAGGTAGTCGCCAGCCGTCTTCGTGCGGAACGAGTCGAAGCTCTGCCACGTGTCACCGTGCACGGTGACACTGCTGGACTGGCTCGGTCCGGAAGCCGGCGTCTGCCCGTCGGGTGTCTGCACCGTGCAGGAGGGCGTCGCATCGCCCTGGCGGCGATACAGCTGTATGTCCTCGTCGGTCTCCAGAGTGATCTGGCCGGCACCGGAGATGACGTCGCCGTCGCTGACTTTCGAGACACTGCCGCCGATACCGACCACGCCGAGGGCGACACCCCCACCGACACACACCACCGCCATCACGGCGCCGAGGATCGTCAAGACGATCCCGGTGACGCGGAAACCCCGTCCGGGGTCGGTGGGTGGCGGTGTCGACATCAGCTCGGCTCCTTCGGTCGTCGGACACTCCATCATGGCCCATCGTCGCCGGCCGCGCGGGTGTGGCGCCCCGACCCCTCCCTCGGGGCCGGGGCGCCATCTCTGTGGATCAGCGGAGCGATGCGCTGCCGATGATCCCCTGGGCCTCGATCTCCACGGTGAGACCCGGTTCGACGAGCGCACTCACCTCGACCAGTGTGGAGCACGGGAAGTCGCCGGAGAAGAACTCCGCCCGAGCGCGCCCGATCTCGGCCTTCTCGCCGATATCGGTCAGATACAGCCGCAGGGTCACGAGATCGTCCATCGTTCCGCCGGCGGCCTCCACGAGATGCCGGATCTTGATGAAGGTCTGCCGAGCCTGGTCGTAGGTCGACCCGTCGCCGAGCACCCCGCCGGCTCCGTCACCGGCATGTAGCCCGGAGAGGAACAGCTGGTCGCCGATCAGTCGGGCGTTGCTGAACATGTCCGGCCGAGGGGGCCGAGCCACCTCGGGTGAATCAATCGCGGTCATACTCTCTCCTCTTCATCGGTCGCGCGTCGCTCGATCGACTCGCGGGTCAGCCGTTCGCGCACCGGCACGAAGTCGTAGGTGGCGTACACGTCGGTGGAGAAGGTCCCCCACGCGCGGCGCTCCAGCTCCACATTGACGGCATTGAGGCGTCCCGAGGGCAGCCGCAGTGTCACGATCTGCCCGAGTCCTACCGCAACCACCCAGGAGATGATCTCGACCCCCGCGGGCGGGAACCCGGTCCACCACTCGCGCTCGTCCAGCTGCCGCTGGAATTCGTCGAGATGACGGGACTGGTCATGGCGGAGGACGACGGTGAGCATCAGCTCGCCGTCATCATTTCCCTCCGCGGTGAGCGGGTCCGGCAGGCCACGACTCGTCCTGTGCTCGCTCATGCCTCACCGGCGATGAGCTTGGCCTGCTCGCGTGCCGCCGCCTGGAACATGCGCCGGATCCGTGCCACGCCGAGATCGTGTTGGTAGAGGTGCTCGCCCTGGTCGGCATCGACCGCGAAGTTCTCCAGCATCATCCGGTCCTGTTCCAGCACCTCCCAGTGCTTGGCCTCCAACGTGGTCTTGTAGAGGAAGCGCCAGACCTCGGCCTCCCACCCGGTCACCTCGCGGGTGCGCCAATGGAACACGGCGGTCACGTTCTCGGTGATCGGCGTGGGGATGCCGACGATGCCGAAAGGCCCGCCGGGGCCCGCATCGGGACCGTAGGGGATCTCCAGATCGACATACGACAGCGCGTTCTGCTCGACATACTCGACCCAGTCGAAGTTCTGGCCCCGCTGGTCGGTCTTCTCGAAGAAGAAGCCGCGGTCGGTCTCGCGGATGCGGAACCGTGCGGTCGTGTCGCCGCGGTACATCGAGTGCGAGTCCGCGTGCAGGAAGGCACCGTGCATCGGGTCGAGCACATTGTCGAGGTAGTAGCGCCAGGGTGCCTTCCACTCGACATAGTTGAGGAAGTGTGTGTGCTCGTCCGAGGCGAGGCGGTCGGGCAGCTTCAGCTCGGGTGCCTTGCTGTCCGGAGTCGCTGGGAACCACGCGAAGATCGCCCCGGCGCCCTCGGCGACCTCGAGGCTCAAAGTGGCCTGCTTGCCCTCCAGCGCGCATCCGGGCATGCCGGGCACCTTGACGACGGTGCCGGTCGGATCGACCTCGACTCCGTGGTACTGGCAGCGCACCCGATCGCCTAGGTGCTGACCGATCGACAGCGGAGCGTTGCGGTGTGGGCAGCGGTCGGCGAGCACCGAGATGCGTCCCCCCGCGTCCCGGAACACCAGCCAGTCCTTGCCCAGCCGGGTCACCTTCTGCATCTCTCCGGGCTTCACGAGCGCCGAGGGAAGGACAGGGTACCAACGATCGCGCAGACCGGTCGCCTGCAGCTCCTCGAAGGTCAGCGGTCCGGAGTTCTTGCCCGCGGAGTTGACGCGCGGCGCGGTGGTCATGGTGCTCATGTCATTCTCCTAGTCGTCGCATCTCGGCACGGAAGGTTTCTTCGGTCCACTCGCTGCCGTCCGGCGCGGTGGAGCCACGTTCGTTGAGGGCCCCGACGAGCGCAGGAAGCGTCTCGTGGCCTTCGGAGAAGATCGCGTGGATGAGTCCGGCGAGCTTTCGCTCATAGGGCGTCGGCGGCTCGTCCCGCGTCTGCATCGGTTCGAGGTACAGCGGTGATTCCATGATTCCTCCGGGGGTGTTCAAGCGGGGGTACGAGTGCTTGGGGGATCGGCGACCGCGTCGCTGTCCAGCGACCGCAGACCCTCGACGATGGAGATGAACGAGTTCGACCAGGCGCTGAACGACCCGGGGCGCGAACCGTGGGCGGGGAGCTCCACGTGATCGATCACGACGAAGACGCCATTGGGGATCTGGCCGGCGAGCGTCTGGGACTCCTCGAGACCGCTGGTGCCGTCGGGGCATGCGGCGACCACCAGGGCGGGCGCGGTGACCGTGGGCAGCTCATCGGTCACGTCGCCCAGATCGCTCGCCGGGCTGCAGTCGGCGAGCACGAGGGACTTGACGAGATCCGGCCGCGCCACCGCGAGCCGCACGGCGACCGCACCGTCGGAACCGCTGGCCACGACGTGCACGGGTGCGCCGAACTCCTCGATGGTCCGGGCCGCCGTCGCGGCGCGCTGGTCGAGGTCCTGGCCGGCCTCGAAGCCCACCGACAGATGCGTGTGCTCGTCGAGCTCAGGGCGGGCCCAGCTCGTGTGGCTGTGCAGGGTCAGCACGGCCGTCTCGGCGGAATCGATCGCGCCGACGCCGGTGGGGCTGATGGGGGTCTCAGTCACGGGTCTCCTCCTTGCTGCGGGGGTCTGCGGTGGGGCGCTCGGGGACGTGCACGGGCGGCACGAAGGGGGCCGGTGCCGGAGACAGCGCGGTCACATCGACCTCGATCACCATCGGTGCCCGTAGGTCGACGGCCTTGAGCAGCGCACTGCGGAACTCGTCCGCGCTGCGGGCCAGCGCATACGGCAGCGCGAGGGCGGAGGCGAGGTCGCCGAAGTCCGGCGTGAACAGATCGACCCCGTGGCGTTGCCCCGAGTGCGCCTCCTGCAGATTGCGCAGCACCCCGTAACCGCCGTCGTTGAAGATGACGAGTACACACCAGGGCGTCTCGCCGGCGAGGGTCGCCATTTCGCCGAGGTGGACCACGAGTCCGCCATCACCGGCCATGACCAGGGTCGGCACGTCCGGGCGGCCGATGGCCGCGCCGATGCCCATCGCCAGTCCCTGCCCGATCCCCCCGCCGAGCGGGAAGATATTCGAGCGCGGGTCGATGATCGGCAGCAGTCGGTTGCCCCACGAGCTGGACGGGATGGTCACGTCGCGGGCGATGATCGAGCCGGTCGGGAGGACCTCGTCGATCGCGGCGCAGATATCGCCGTAGGCACCGATGTTCTCGGTCATCACCGCGCGCACCTCGTCGCGGGTAGCGGTGATGCGATCGGTCCATCCAGCCTCGGCCCCGGGGTCGTCGCCGAGCGCCGTGAGGAGTCGGGGGACGATCTCGGCCGCATCGCCGACGAGGCCGACGTCGGCCGGGTAGACCCGGCCTATCGCGGCCGAGTCGACGTCGATCGCGATCTGGGTCCCGGGGAGCGGCAGCTGATAGGAGCGCGTCTCATTGGAACGGAAGTGCGTGCCGATGCTCAGCAGCAGATCGGCATCGCCGATGAGTTCGTCGAGTCCCGGGTTCGAGGCGAAGTTGCCGAGCACGAGGGGGTGATCCTCCGGTACGCTGCCGCGACCCGCGTTGCTGGTCAGCAACCCCGCCCCGAGCCGCTCGACGAGTTCGCGCAGCGGGGCACCGATCGTGCGGGCGCCGCCTCCAGCCCACAGCAGCGGGCGCCGCGCGGACCGCAACATGCCGGCGGCGGCCTCGATCTCGGCGTCCTCGGGGCTGCGCGGCTCACCGATGACGGGTGAGGCCGCGACCTGGCGATCGGGCTCCCCCAGGTACTGCAAATCGATCGGCCACTCGACGCTGGCCGGTGCGTGGGGCAGCGTGTGCAGATCCGCGATGGCGTCCTCGAGCACCCGCTCGGCATCGTCGACCTGCTCGACCGTGCGGGCGAAGCGCGAGATCGACTCCAGCATCTGCAGCTGGCGAGGCACCTCGTGGATCACACCGCGGCCGGAACCGAGATGCTCGCTGTCGATCTGGCCGGTGATGTGGAGCACGCGGCTGCCGGCGGAGAGCGCCTCGAGCATCGAGCCGGCTGCGTTTCCGGCTCCGGTGCCGGTGCTGGTGATCGCGACCCCGAAGCGTCCGGTGGCCCGGGCATAGCCGTCGGCCGCATTGACCGCGGCGGCTTCGTGCCGGACCGGCACGAAGCGCAGTTCGCGGTCGACGGCCTCGACCAGCGGGAGATTGTGGATGCTGACGACGCCGAAGGCGACCTCGACACCGTGCCGTCGCATCACCTCGACGAGGATGTCGCCGCCGGTGGGCTGCTGAGGATCGGACATGGGTTCTCCTGGGGGTCAGACGTAGCGGGCGACGCCGCCGCCCACGTCGATACAGGCGCCGGTGGTGTATCCGGACAGGGGGGACAGCAGCGAGACGATCGGGAAGGCGACTTCCTCAGCGCTGCCGAGCCGTCCGAGGACGATGCCCCGGTCGGCCGCGAGCCGGCCCGTCCACTCGGCGTAGTCGAGGCCGCTGCCGGAGGACTGGTAGCGCCGGGTCCACTGGCCCGTGTCGATGAGGCCGAGCAGCACGGAGTTGACGCGGATGCCGTCGGCGCCGAGGGAGTAGCTGAGCGTCTGCGTGAGGTTCAACAGCCCCGCGCGAGCCGCGGAGGTGATCGCGAGCTTCGGCTCAGGTTGGCGGGCGAGGATCGCGTTGACCGCCACGACGGAGGCGACCTCGGACTCCGCGAGGTGCTTCGCCGCCGCGCGGACGACATGGAGAACGCCGAACAGCTTCAGCTCGAACTCCTCGCGGATCTGCTCATCGGTGGTCTCATCGATCGTCGCCATCAGCGATCGGCCGGCATTGCAGACGACACCGTCGATGCCGCCGAAGACCTCGACGGCGGAGTCGACGAAGGAGCCCATCGAGGCGGCATCGGTGACATCCGCCGACACGGCGTGGACGCGGCCGGGATCGGCGACCGCGTCGCGGGCCCCGCGCAGGGTCGCATCGAGACGCGCGCCATCGCGTGCGCAGGCGGCGACATTGGCGCCTTCTGCGAGCAGCATCCGAGCGGTGGCCAGTCCCACACCGGAGCTGGCGCCGGTCACCAGGATGGTGCGGTCGCGCAATTGCAGATCCATCGCATTGCCTTTCGGTCGAAGATCGAGGTCAGTGCATGACGAAGCCGCCGTCGACGACGAGCGTCTGGCCGGTGATATAGCGGGCATCGTCGGACAGGAGGAAGGCCACGGCCCCAGTGGTGTCCTCCGGGGTCTGGTCACGATCGAGGGCGCGGCCCGTGCGGTACAGGTCGTAGCGTTCATCGGGCACCGTCTCGGTCGCCTCGACGCGGGTCAGCCCGGGGGCTACCGCATTGACGCGCACCTCGTCAGGCCCGGCATCGCGCGCCATCGCCCGGGTCATGGAGATGATCGCTCCCTTGGAGGCGATGTAGTGCGCGAGGCGCGGGGAGCCGTAGAGCGCGGCATCCGAGGCGAGGTTGACGATCGCTCCACGGTGCTGGGCGATCTGGGCGTAGAGGGCGCGGGATACCAGCCAGGTGCCGCGGACGTTCACATCGAGCACGCGACTGAAGGCGTCCTCGGGGATCTGGTGGAAGGGCAGGCCGCCGACGCCGTCGGCGAGGGCGGCGTTGTTGACCAGGCCGTGCGCACCGCCGAGGGCCGCCACGGCCTCACCGAGCGCGGCGACCGAGTCCGCATCGGCAACATCGGTGTCGACCCGGTGCGCCTCGATGCCGAGGCCGGTCAGCTGCGCGAGTCCCTGCTCGGCGACCTCGCTGCGCAGCTCGGCCACCACGATGCGGGCACCGTCGCGTCCGAGGCGCTCGGCGATCGCCAGGCCGAGACCACGCCCGGCGCCGGTGACCACGTACAGCGGAGCCTCGCTCATCGGCCCGTCCTCTCGACGACGGGTAGGCCCGACAGGAAGGTCAGCAGCTCGGCGGTGACCTCGACGGGGCGTTCCTGCGAGGCGGCATGGCCAGCCCCGGTGATCTCGGCGTACCGCGCTCCGGGGATCTCGCGGGCGAGCAGCCGTGACTCGTCGACCCCCGTGACCCGGTCCTCGTCGCCGACCACCACGAGCGTGGGCACGCGGAGGGTCGGCAGCAGCTGCCCGGTGTCGCTCTGGGCCATCATCTCGGCCGCACCCCGGTAGCCGGGCAGGCGCACGCGTCCCATGTGGTCGGCGACCTCGGCCGCGATCGCCGGCTCTACGCCGTCGGCGAGCAACCGGGGGGCGCGACGTGCGGCGAAAGCGGGTCCCCCGAACTCAATCAGCTCGTCCACCCGTGCTCGCATCCCGGCGGCCTTCTCCTCGGCGGTTCCCGATCCCCGGGTGCTGTCGATGAGGGTGAGCGAGGCGACCCGCCCGGAGACGCGCGCCGCGACGTGGGTCGCGATCACCCCGCCCCAGGACACGCCGACGAGGTGCGCGGTCTCGGCGCCCAGTCGATCGAGGAGCCGTACGACGGCCTCCACGTAGGCGCCGGGCGAGTCCGTCCCGAGGACGTCGTCCGGGGGGTCGGGGGACGCTCCGTATCCGGGTGCATCCCAGGCCACGGCCGTCCAGCCGGCCTCGGCGAGCAGCTCGCCCATCGCGGAGAACGCGTCGGCGCGACCGCCGATGCCGTGCAAGAGAAGGATCGGGGTCGTCTGTGGCGAGGAAGCCGGGGAGGGGGTCCAGGTGCGCACCGCGACATCGGTGGGCTGAGGGGTGGTCATAGCACCGTCTCCTTGCGTCCGGCCAGGTCGCGGATCGCCCGCAGCACGCTGAGCGGGACGAGCCCGGAGGTCGCCGGATTCTCGGGCGAGGGATGGTTCGCGATCCTGAATCGGTAGGTGCCGGTGGTCGATTCGACGGTGATGTCGTGGGTCGTCATGGTGCATACGGGGTCGGCGAAGACCGCCGCCTCGACAAGGGATGGGGATCCGGCGGCGGCTGCCACGGCCATCGCGACATTCGCCGAGGCCGGGAAAGCGCCGGCGATGTGCTGTGGGCTTCCCCGCAACACCTCGACGCGACCGGTGGCGTCGAGCAGCTCGGCACGCTGGGTCTCGGACATCCAGCCCTGAAGCAGGGTGGGGGGACGCTTGGTGGTCTCGATCGAGGCGCGCTGCAGGGTCCCGGCGTCCGCGACGGCGCGGAGCACATCGAGACCACCGATCGCACCGGTCGACAGGTAGAGACGGCCGGGTCCGGCACCGAGCCGATCGTGGAGATCGTCATCACCGAGGGCGCCGATGGAGAGTACGAGCAGATCCACTCCGGCGGCGATGACCGAAGGACCCAGGGAGGCCACAGCCGGCTGTCCAGCCGCCTCCACGACGAGATCGGCCTCGTCGAGCCAGGTGTCCCCCTCGATCGCCTCGCCATCGGGTCGAGTCGCCCCGGCGCGGTCAACCACAGCGGTCAGCCGGGCGCCCCGAATCCGTCCGGACGCGAGGGCCTCCCGGACCGGTGCGCCGATGGCCCCTTTGCCCAGCACGGCGACCCGCAAGGCCCCTCCTTGGGCCGAGATGTGCTCCGAGCTCGTCAACCGATCCGACCGTTGGTTGACGTTTCGGGAGCAGATCTCGGTCCAGGCCGTGGTGCGCTCACTCATGGGGACTCCGGGTTCAGGCTGTGGTCGAGAGCCGGGCGAGGTGGCCCGAATCGGGGATGCCGGCCATGTGCCGACGAATCTTCTCGGTCGGCGGTCCCGCGGTGCCCCACTGATCGGAGAGCTCCGGGGTGCGCTTCCAGACCCGGCAGAGCCAGCTGTCCTCGTCGATCTGTGCGACCTCGGAGGTGTACTCGCACACCAGGCCGGCCGGATCGGTGAAGTACGAGAAGGTGTTGTCACCCGGGCCGTGGCGACCCGGCCCCCACTCGGGGCTGACCCCGGACTGCTTGAGCTTGCCGATGCCCCGCATGAAGTGGTCGACCGTCGGCATCTCGTAGGCGACGTGGTTGACCGAGGTCCACGGAGCCTGGTTGAAGGCGATGACGTGGTGATCGCTGTTGCAGCGCAGGAAGGCCATCTGGTGCTCGGACCAGTCCGAGATCCGCATGCCCAGCACCTCGGTGTAGAAGGCACAGGCGGCGTCGATATCGACCGTGTTGAGCACCACGTGGGCGATCTTGCGGGGGATCGCCTCGCGGCCGTTGGTGTCCCGTGCGGTGACCGCATAGCGGTCGGCGCTGAGCTCGATGAGGCGTCCCTCGGGGTCGACGAACTGCACGCCGTAGCCACCGGCGGCGTCGTCGAGGGGTCCGGGCTCGTGGATGATCGGCACGCCGAGGCTTTCCAGCGCGCGGGCGGCATCGTCGACCTCCCGGCGAGTGGCGACGGCGAAGACGATGCGCCCGAGGGCGTTCTCCTCGTGGTGGCCGAGGTGCAAGATGTGGTGCTCCTCGCTGGTGCCGCGCAGCCAGGCCGCGTCATCGCCCTGGTCGACGGCGCTGAGTCCCCATGAGCCGGTGTAGAAGTCGATCGCCGCCTTGGGATCGGGCACGAGCAGCGAGACCGAGCGCAGCGAGCGCACGGTGGCGACGGGCGGTCCGGGGTTGATGATTACCGAATCGGTCACGGTGGGCTCCAGAGGGGTCGAAGGATCAGGAGAGGTCGAGGGTGAGCTCGGGCGTGAGAGCACGCGAGACGCAGACGAACATCGTCTTCTGCGCGCTCTTCTCGTCCTCGGTGAGCAGGAAGTCGCGGTGGTCGACGGTGCCCGCGATCACGCCCGTCTCGCAGGTGCCGCAGATGCCCTCCGTGCAGGAGCTGGGCATCGGGACCCCGGCGGCCTCCAATGCGGCGAGCGCGGTGGTGTCCACCGGTACGTGGACGCGACGGCCGGAGCCGGCGCAGATGATGTCGAAGGGTTGGTCCCCGCCCTCGGGCGGAGCGATGGGCTCGGGCGCCTTGAAGCGCTCGAGGCGCAGGCGGCTGGGGTCGGCCAGCTGCGCCTCGACGGCGGCGAGCAGCGGCTCGGGGCCGCAGACGTAGACGAGGGTACGGCCGTCGACATCGGCGAGGGTCGCCGCAAGATCGGGCGGGCCCCCGGCCTCATCGTCGGCATGCAGCTCCACCTTGCCCGCGCCGATCCGGTCCAGCTCGGGGAGGAAGGCCATGGTGGTGACCCAGCGGCCGGCATAGAGCATGCGCCAGTCGGCACCGCGACTCTCCAGCTCGCGGGCCATCGCGAGGATCGGGGTGATGCCGATGCCGCCCGCGATGAGCAGATAGCGCTCGGCGTCCTCAAGCCTGAAGTTGTTGCGAGGTCCGTCGACGGTGATCAGATCGCCGACGCGCAGCTCGGTGTGCACATAAGCGCTGCCGCCGCGTGAGCTCGGTTCCCGCAGGACCGCGACGGTCCAACCGCTGCGGTCCTGCGGGTCGGAGCAGAGGGAGAACTCCCGAACGAGGCCCCCGGGCAGATGCAGCGCGAGATGGGCGCCGGGCTGCCAGGAGGGCAGCTCCTCTCCTGACGGGTCGCAGAGCCGGAGGCTGAGGACGCCGTCGGCTTCCCAGCGCATTTGGCTGACGCGCAGCTCACGTGAATCGTTCGTGGTGTCCATCGCAGGTGTGCCTCCCTGTGGTGGTGAATCGGGTCCGACCCGATTCAGTCGCGGGTGACGCCGTACATCTCCGAGGTCTTGGGGTAGGTCGGCAGCTGGGGCTTCTGGGTGCCGATGATGACGCAGAAGAGCGCGTCCTCGGTGCCTGGATTGCGCAGACTGCGCGGCACGCCGGCCGGTACGACGATGAGGTCGCGGTAGCCGAGCACGCGGGTGGCGGTCTTGGTGCCGTCCTCGACATCGTGGACGGTGACCTCGACCTGACCCTCCAGGACGAAGAAGGCCTCCTCGACGTCATTGTGGGTGTGCTCGGGGCCGACCGCGCCGGAGGGGAGCCGCATATTGGAGAAGGTGAAGCCCTTCGAGGGGATGATGTTGTCATCGCCCTCGTGGTTGCCGGTGGCGCCGGAGCCGACGTAGCGGATCTGGGCGCGACGGAAGCGGTCGCCGCCCTTCTGGGCCTGGAAGCCGAGCGTGTCCCAGTCCTCGGTACGGGTCTCCCGCGAGGCAATGCAGGAATCGATCAGCTGCTCGAGCTCGGGGTGGGCGTCGACATTCGCATCGGTGGTGGTCATCGGGAAACTCCTTCAAGCAGTTGTTTCAGAGCTAAGATATTTAGTACTATGAGGCGTGTCACGCCCCGCGTCAAGTCATGCTCGCTGAGAAAACCAAAACCCAAGCACACGAAATATGCGGATCGGACCAGCTTCCCAGGGTTCATCGACCCCTTCAAAAACCCTTTGCGCTAAGGAGATTTTCATGACTCTGTCCACGGTTGACGGCCTCGGTCCGGTCACCGGGTGGTCCGATGAAATCCTCGTGGCCGGCCGGTGGCGCCGTGGCGGCGGCGATCTCATCGAAGCACGCGACCCCGCCACCGGAGCCGTCGTGCACTCCTTCCACGGCGCGGGGCTCGACGATGTCGAGGCTGCGGTCGCCGGCGGCCATGCGGCGGCACGTGCGAGCAGCTGGCGCGATCTGCTGCCCCATGAGCGTGCCCGTGTGCTGTACCGGATCGGCGATCTCATCGAGGAGCGTGCCGACGAGATCGCGCGGGTCCAGACCGCCGACACCGGCAAGACACTGCGGGAGACCCGCGCCCTCGCGACCAGCGCGGCGGGTACCTTCCGCTACATGGCCGCGGCGCTGGAGACCATGGAGGAGTCGGTCACCCCGCAGCGCGGGGGCAGCCTCACGATGACCGTGCACGAGCCCTACGGGGTCGTCGCAGCGATCACGCCCTGGAACTCGCCGATCGCCTCCGACGCCCAGAAGGTCGCCCCCGCCCTCGCGGCCGGCAACGCCGTGGTGCTGAAGCCACCGGTCTGGGCACCACTGGTGTCCCTGCTGCTGGGCCGCATCTGCGAGGAGGCCGGCCTCCCGGCGGGCCTGTTGTCGGTGCTGCCCGGTTCCGGGCGGGTCATCGGCAATGCCCTCGTCGCTCATCGGGGCGTCGGCAAGGTCTCGTTCACGGGTGGCACCGCGACCGGCCGCAGTATCGGCCGCGTCGCGGCCGACAAGGTCATGCCCGTCACACTCGAGCTCGGCGGCAAGTCCCCGACGATCGTCTTCCCCGATGCCGACCTCGACCAGGCCGTCACCGGGGTCGCCTATGGCATCTTCTCCTCCAGTGGTCAGAGCTGCATCGCCGGTTCACGCGTCTTCGTCCACCGCGAGGTCTACGACGAATTCGTCGGACGCCTGGTGGAGCGTGCCGAGTCCCTGCGGATCGGCCCGGGCACGGATCCGGCGACCGATATCGCCCCGATGGTTCACCGCGACCACCGTGATCAGGTGGCGGCGATGGTGCGGCAGGCGGTCGAGGAGGGGGCTCGGGTGCTCACCGGCGCCCGCGTTCCTGAGGATGAGGCGTTGTCCGCCGGCGCCTACTACCTGCCCACGATCCTCGCCGGGGTTCGTAATGAGGACACCATCTGCCGCGAGGAGATTTTCGGGCCGGTCGCCGTCGTGCTGCCGTTCGAGCATGAGAGTGAACTCATCGCCCAGGCCAATGACAACGACTTCGGCCTCGCCTGTGGCATCTGGAGCGCCGACTACCGGCGCGCCTGGCGCATAGCGCGGGCTGTCGAGGCGGGGACGGTCTGGATCAACACCTACAAGCAGTTCAGCATCTCGACGCCGTTCTCGGGCCACAAGCAGAGCGGCCTAGGGACGGAGAAGGGCCGTGATGGCATCGCGCAGTACATGCGGCAGAAGAGCCTGTACTGGGATCTCACCGGCGAGCCCGTCCCCTGGGGGCGCTGACCCCTCGCCGGGTTCGGTCAGACGGCGTCGAGGTCGGCCTCGTCACGCCGGTGTTCAGCCATCTCCAGAGAGACCTCGAGGCGCGACAGCAGCCGGGCGAGCTGACGTTGCTCGGTGCGGCTCAACCCACTGAGCAGGTCGTCCTGCTCGGCGAAGTGCCGCTGCAGGACGGTGTCGATCAGATCTTTGCCTTTGGCGGTCAGCTCGATGTAGACGATCCGTCGATCGTGTGGCTCCCGCGAGCGCTCGACCAGTCCGGCATCTACGAGGCGATCGATGCGCTGCGTGATGCCGCCGCTGCTGACCAGGCCGATCTCGGCGAGCTGTCCCGCGGTGCGCCGGTAGTCCGGTCCGCTGCGGCGCAGAGACGCCAGTACGTCGAAGGCCGCCGTGGTGAGGTTGAACTCGGCGAGGATCTCACTGACGAGCGCCTGATAGCGCAGGTCGCAGCGGTGCAGGCGTCCCAGGACGCCGATACTGTCCACGTGCAGATCGGGGATCTCCCGGCTCCACTGGTCGATGATGAGGTCGACCAGGTCCGATGATCGCCTGGGGCGCGATGTCGCCATTGTCGAAATCTCCTGAGCGGTAAGGTGTCGCGCCGTGTTCCGGCGTAAGCTGACAGTATCTCGGGTGGGGTCGTCTGTGGTTCGCCTACCCTTAGAAAAGGTACTCGATCCGATGACTCTTGTCCTTCATTCGGTGTCGCGCAGGTAAAAAAGTCTCTTAGAGCTTGACCTCTTAGCTAAAAGATGTCCACACTGGTGCGACATCAGCGAAGTGATCGGGGACACACCCCGGTCCACCCCCCCCAGGAGTTCACGGATGCGCACACGCTGGAAGATCGCGGCCCTTGCCGCCGCCACACCCTTGTTGCTCACGGCCTGCGGAGGTGACGGAGGCGATGAAAGCGGGGACGGCGACGAGCTCACGCAGATCACCGTGGGCGTACTGCCGCTCGCCGACTACGCCCCCGTCTACTGGGCGCAGGACCACGGACAGTACGAGGAACAGGGCCTCGAGGTCACCTTCGAGCCGCTGCAGGGGGGACCAGTCGGGATCCAGCAGGTCGTGGCCGGGGAACTGGACTTCGCCTTCTCCAATGCCATCAGTTCCACGGTCGCCAGCAGCCAGGGCGCACCGGTCCAGACCATCGCCACCGTGAGCGGGCTCGGGGAGGACGTGCTCGGCGTCTTCGTCAACCCCGACTCGCCGATCCAGGGACTCGCGGATCTCGACGGCGCGACCGTCGGCATCAACACCACCAACAACATCGGCGACGTGACCTTCGCCCGCCATGCTCGAGACGAAGGCGTCGACGCCGAGCCCGAGTGGGTCGAGGTGCCGTTCCCCGAGATGATCGCCGGCGTGCAGAACGGCTCGATCGAGGCCGGCTACCTGCCGGAGCCCTTCGCCACGTCCGCGCGCCAGGCGGGCCTGCGCCAGGTCGCGAACCTCGTCCAGGGCGAGACGGTCGGCCTGCCGGTCTCGACCTTCGTCACCAGCACCCAGTTCGCGAACTCCGATGCCGACACGGTCGAGCGCTTCGCCAAGGCGCTGAACGCCGCTCGCGACGACATGGAGGGCAAGGACGACGAGTTCCGCTCCTGGTGGCCCGAGGCCACCGATGCCGACCCCGACGCGACCGCCGAGATGCGCCTCCCCGTGCTCGACGTGCAGCTCAGCGTCGAGGGCATGCAGGACATCGCCGACTTCATGGCCGAGCTGGGAATCATCGAAGAAGGCTATGACGCGTCCGAGTTCACCGTCGTCAACGAGGACTGACGTCCACCGGGCCGTGCCGCGCGAGTGCCCCGCAGGTGCGCGGCGCGGCCCTCATCACAGAGGACTGATTCGATGCAACTGATCCACGATCCGCTCCCGCGGCGCACTCAAGTGATCCTCGGCATCGTCGGCGTGGTCGGCTTCGTCGCGGTGCTGGAGATGGTGATCCGCTCGGGGCTCGTCTCGGGCGCCGGTCTTCCGCTGCCCAGTGCCGTGGCCGAACAGGTCGTCGACCTACTCGGCGATGGCGAGTTCTGGACGCAAATCGGCTTCACCCTGCGGCAGTGGCTGCTCGGTCTGGCGATCGCCTCGGTCGCGGGCATCATCCTCGGCGGCCTGATGGGCGCGGTCCCGACGATCTTCGCCATGTTCCTGCTGCCGGTCGAGATCCTCCGGCCGCTGCCATCGATCGCTGTCGGCCCGTTGTTGGTCCTGTTGCTCGGGGCGGGCATGCTGCCCCTGTCGCTGACCGTCGCCCTGGCCTGCATGTGGCCGATCCTCTTCAACTCCATGTACGCCGCACGCGCGGTCGACCCGGTGGCCATCCAGACCGCCCGGACGCTGCATGTCTCGCGTGCGGGGATCCTGATGCAGATCCGCCTACCAGCCGCGCTGCCCTTCATGTTCACGGGCATCCGGGTCGCCGCCTCCATCGGACTGATCGTCGCCGTGAGCGCCGAGCTGCTGTTCGGCTCCGGACAAGGGATCGGGGGCTACATCCTGGTGGCGAGTACCAATGCGAGCAATCTCGACGGCGTCTACGCGGCGACCCTCGTGGCCGGCGTGCTGGGCGTGCTGGTCACCGCGGTCCTCGCGTCCATCGATCGACTGGCCTTCGGCTGGAAGGAGGGGTTGGCCCAGTGACCTCCATGACCCACGACGAGTCCACCGCGATGCCACGCGCTCGTCTGCCCCATCGTGTCGGACCCCTGCTGAAGACCGGGGCCATCCGGCTGATCGTCCCGATGCTGCTGGTGTTCCTGTGGTGGCTGGGCTCGCGCAGCGAGACCAATGGCCTGTTCATCGCGCCTCCGCTCGAGGTCGCGCAGCGGGTGATCAGCGACTTCCTGAGCTCTGATCCCCGGCACTTCTTCCTCGGCGATGTCGCTCGGGGCGATCTCGTCCCGAGCCTGTGGCGGGCCACACTGGGCTTCTGGCTGGCGGTGGTGGTCGGCGTCGGGCTCGGCATCGCCCTCGGCCTGCAGCCGGTGCTCGCGGCACTCTTCCAACCGCTCGTGCATCTCGGCCGCTCGCTGCCGACGCCAGCCCTCATCGGCGTGTTCTTCCTGCTGTTCGGCACCGGTGACTGGCCGAAGGTGTTGCTGATCGCCTTCGGCATCGTCTGGCCGATCCTGTTCAACACCATCGACGGCGTGCAGAGCATCGGCACCGCACGGGCGCACGTCGCGTCCGTCTTCAAGATCTCCTCGTGGGACGTGTTGACCCGTATCGTGCTTCCTGGCGCGGCGCCGAAGATCTTCGCCGGCGTCCGGGTCGCGCTCTCGCTCTCGCTGATCCTCATGATCATCTCCGAACTCCAGCGCTCCAAGAACGGCCTCGGCAATCTGCTCGTCTCGAACCAACGGAACTTCGACTATCCGGGCTTCTGGTCCGTGCTGGTGGCGCTGGCGCTCATCGGCATCGTCCTGAACGTCCTACTCGTCCAGATCGAACGCCGGGTCCTGGCCTGGCACAGAGGAGTGACCCTTCAGCATGACTGACCACGCCACCGAGCAGCCCGCCCCCGCGGAGCTTGTACTCGAACAGATCTCGAAGACCTACGGTCAGAACCGTGCCATCGGCGATATCAGCGCCACCATCCCGGCCGGCAAGGTCTCGGTCATCGTCGGGCCCTCGGGAGCCGGCAAGACGACCCTCCTGCGCATCATCACCGGGCTCGAGGAGGCCACCAGCGGACGTGTGCTGTTTGACGGCGAGGTCGTCAACGGCGTGCCCGAGGGGCTCGCGATGGTCTTCCAGGACTACTCCCGGTCCCTATTCCCGTGGATGCGGGTCGAGGACAATGTCGCCTTCCCGCTGCGCCGCCGGGCCTCCAAGGCCGAGCGCACGCGACGGGTGGCCGAGGCGCTGCAGGCGGTCGGCCTGGACGGCAAGGGCCGCCTGTACCCGTGGCAGATGTCCGGCGGTATGCAGCAGCGCGTCGCGATCGCCCGGGCGCTGGCCTGTCAGCCGCGCCTGCTGGTGATGGACGAGCCGTACGCCTCGGTCGACGCGCAGACCCGCGCGGAGCTCGAGGACCTGCTGCTGTCCATCCAGGCTCAGCTCGACATCACCGTGCTCGTGGTCACGCACGATATCGACGAGAGCGTCTACCTGGCGGACCGGATCATCGTGCTCTCCAAGCCGCCGAGCACCGTCACCGAGGTGATCGACGTCGGCCTGGCGCGTCCGCGTGACCAGATCACGACCAAGGAGGAGGCCGAGTTCGTCCATGCGCGAGCACACGTACTGCGGCTGCTGCGCGGCACCGCGACGCCGGACGATGCGTCGGACGTGCGGGTGGCCTGAGCAGATGAGGGAGACGAGCATGACCGAGCGCGATATCGCGATCATCGGCGGAGGCATCGGCGGCATGGCCGCGGCCATCGCGCTGGACAAGGCCGGACACCGGGTCCGGGTCTTCGAGCAGGCCCCGGGGCTCGGCCGGGTGGGCGCCGACATCAACCTCACCCCGAACGCCGTCCGCGCGTTGGACGGGCTCGGCGTGGGTGAGGAGTTGAGGCGCACCGCCGCGCGTCCGACCCATCGGATCAGCCGGACCTGGGATACGGGCGAGGTGACCTCGCGGCTGGAGATGTCCGATGCGGCTGAGCGGGCCTACGGCTCCCCTCAGCTGACGATGCATCGCGCGGATCTGCTGGCCGCCTTGCAGCAGGCGCTGCCGGAGGGTTCATTGCAGCTGGACAAGCGGCTGACCTCGCTGGCCGAGGATGCCGACGGTGTCGGGCTCGGCTTCGCCGACGGCACGACCTATCGGGCTGATCTCGTCGTCGGCGCGGATGGGATCCACTCGGCGGTCCGTACCGCCGTCCACGGACAGGAGCACCCGGAGTTCACCGGCGTCGTTGCTTTCCGTGCCGTCGTGCCGGCCGAGAAGCTCTCCGATCAGGCCGATCTCGGGACGTTCACCAAGTGGTGGGGGCCCGATCCGCAGACGCAGATCGTCACCTTCCCGCTGAACCGGGGCGAGGACGTGTTCATCTTCGCCACCGCCCCGCAGGACAGCTGGCTCGAGGAGTCGTGGACCACGCCGGGAGACTCCGACGAGCTGCGCTCGATGTACGCGTCCTTCCATCCCGAGGCGCGGCGGCTGCTCGATGCCGTCGACGAGGTGCTGAAGTCCGCGCTCTACGTCCGTGACCCGTTGCCGCGTTGGTCGACCGATCGCGTGTCCCTCCTCGGCGACGCCTGCCATCCGATGATGCCCTTCATGGCGCAGGGGGCGGGGCAGGCGATCGAGGATGCGGTGGTGCTCGCTCGCGCGCTGGCCGAGCCCGGCGACCTCGCCGACCGCCTCCGCGCCTATGAGGAGGCACGGCATGAGCGCACGGCGACGATCCAGATCGGCTCGCGCGGCAACGAATGGCTCAAGGACTCCGGCGACGGCGACTGGGTCTACGGCTACGACGCCTGGAGCACGCCCGTCTCCTGAACCCGGCGGTGGTGCGTGATCGACTGCCGGATTCGCCTGTGCCACGAGGCCCCCACTCGCTCGGCGTCCCAGCAGCACCTCGCGTTCCGCCCCTCGTCGCCCCGCGGAATGCCATCGAGGGGCCGGTCACCGCTCAGCGGCGTCCGTGACCGAGCGGCCGAGGGGCGATCGCTGCTGGGGCAGGTCGGGTTCAGCGACTCCGAGGACATCGATTCCTCGCAACTCTCCAGCGGTCAGCTGGGTTCGAGGATGATCGCGTCGCCGGCCACCCGCACCTGCCGCAGATCGTCGACACGCGCGTCGACCTCGGCCCCCTCGAGGTGGTCGCCTACGCCGATCACGGTGGCGACGCCCGCCGCCCGCGCGGAGGCGACCCCGGCCGGCGCGTCCTCGAACACGGTGCAGACCGATGGCTCGAGTCCCAGCCCTTTGGCGCCCAGCAGATAAGGCTCGGGGTCCGGCTTGCCGTGGACCACGTCCTCGGCCGCGACGATGTGCTCGGGGCGCGTGATCCCGACCGCGTCGAGACGGGCGCGGACGAGGCGGCTCGTCCCGGAGGTGACCACCGCCCATCGGTTCGCCGGGAGGGCGGAGGTGAGGCTGGCCGCTCCGGCGATGCCGTGCGTGCCGGCCGCGCCCTCGATCTCGGCCTCCTCGAGGAAGCTCTCGGCTTCCGCTCGGCGGTCTGCCACCACGAACGAGGCGACGATGTCCGCGGCACGTACACCGTGACGCATCTGCGTACGGTAGTCGAACTGTGGCGCGTAGCGCTCGGCCCACGCATCCCACGCGGCACCGGCAGCGTCGAGGGAGTCCACGAGCACGCCATCGCAGTCGAACAGGACACCGCCGAACCGAAACTCCATACCCCCATTCTCCTGGCCACCTGTGGTGAGAACGTGCGCGGGGACTCAGGTGAGGACGGCGAGTCGATCGAGGGCCTCGGCGAGGACCTCGGGACGCTTGCAGAAGGCCCAGCGTACGAGCGGCCGCCCCGCCTGCCTGTCGTCGTAGAAGACCTCGTGCGGAACCGCCACGACTCCCGCGAGCTCAGGGAGACGGCGACAGAAGTCGATACCGTCGTCGAAGCCGAGGGGGCGCACATCGGTGGTCGCGAAATAGGTGCCCTGAGGGGGGAAGACCTCGAAGCCGATCTCGCGCAGGCCTCCGCAGAGCAGATCGCGTTGCGAACGCAGGCGGTCCCGGAATTCCTCGAAGTAGGCGCTATCGGACCCCAGCGCCGCGGCTGCGGCGGGCTGGAGGGGAGCGCCCGAGGTGTAGGAGAGGAACTGCTTGACCCCCATGACCGAGCGCAGCAGTTCGGCCGGCCCGGTCGCCCAGCCGATCTTCCAGCCGGTGAGGGAGAAGCTCTTGCCGATGCTGGAGATCGTGATCGTGCGCTCGCGCATGCCCGGCAGCGTGGCGATCGGCACGTGGGGCTCGTCGAAGGCGAGATGCTCGTAGACCTCGTCGCTGATGACCACGAGGTCGTGAGCTACGGCCAGGGAGGCGATCGCTTCCAGCTCTCCGCGGTTCAGCACGGTCCCGGTCGGATTGTGCGGAGTGTTCAGCAGGAGCGCCGCGGTGCGCGGCGTGACCGCAGCGCGCAGCACGTTGATCGGCAGTCGGAAGTCGGGAGCCCGGAGCGTGACCGGCACCCGCGTCGCCCCGGCCATCTGGATCATTGCCACATAGGAGTCGTAGTAGGGCTCGAGGACGATGATCTCGTCGCCGGGGTCGAGCAGCCCGAGCAGTGATGCGGCGATCGCCTCGGTTGCGCCCGTCGAGACGACGATCTCGGTATCGGGGTCGATATCGAGGTCGTACCAGCGATGTTGATGCTCGGCGATCGCCTGACGCAGCTCGCCGATCCCGATCCCGGGGGCGTATTGGTGGTGACCGTGGCCACGGACCGTCTCAGCGGCCAGCTCACGGATCTCCTCGGGCCCGTCGGTGTCGGGAAAGCCCTGGCCGAGGTTGATCGCCCCGGTGCGCTGCGCCAAGGCGGTCATCTCGGCGAAGATCGTGGTGCCGAGGCCGGTCAGACGTGCGCTGGAGGTCTTCATCGGCTCCGACGATACCCGCGGTCCGGGGTGAAAGGGGCTGAAGACAGAGGTCGGCCCGCCGTTCTCGGGGGGTGAAACGGCGGGCCGTCGGCAGCTGCGAGTGAACCTCTGTGCTGCATGTTCAACTATACACACCCGATGGAGGGCGGCAAGCACTTTTGCGAAAAGAAATCCGACGTCCGGTCTTCGCGAAGGGAACGGTACCCACTCTAGGGGCGAGATGAGAGACTGGCACGGTGACGACGCAGACGACCCCGCGACGCTCGGGCCGGGTGCTCGGGGCCCTCGGCCTCGCGCTGGTGATCGCGGGCCTTGCCGTGCTCGGCTATGTGGCCTGGCAGTACTGGGGCACCACCTGGCTGGCCAAGAAGGAGCACGAGTCGCTGCGCACCACGATCGTCCAGGACTGGGATCGCGGCGACGATGCCACGGAGATCAACGGCGAGGGGCTGCTGCGGGTGCCGCGCTTCGGCGACGACTACGAGGTGCCGATCCTCCTGGGCTTCGACGATCCGACTTTCGCCAAGGGCGTCGGGATGTATCCCGAGGGCGCCAAACCGGGTGAGGTCGGCAATCTGGTGCTCGCCGCCCACCGCGTCACGCACGGTGAGCCCTTCCGTCACTTCTTCGAGCTCAAGGCGGGTGACGACGTCATTGTCGAGACGCGCACCGAGATCTTCACCTACCGGCTCCGCGACAATGGCGACGCCACACGGGTCGACTTCCGCACCACCTGGCCGCTGCAGCCCGTGCCCTCACCGGATGCTGCCGGAGTCGAGCCCACCGAGAAGCTCGTGACGCTGTTGACCTGCTCAGAGCTGTTCCATACCGACGACCGCAGTGTCGCGGTCGGCGAGCTGGTGGACGTGCAGACCAAGAGCGACGCCGGCTGAGTGGCGCCGCCTCCGCTCAGCGGGCTTCACCCGAGCGTCGCCGTCTCCGCGAGTGGTCCAATTTCGCCCTGATTCCGGCGAGATGAGGGCGAATCTGCACCACTCGTCGTCGAGATTGCACCACTCGTGCCTCCACCGCGCGAGGGGAGCCACCGACGCACTGCGCGGGTCCGTGGTGGGCGCATCACTAGGCTGAGCGCATGCACGATTACCAGCGTGAGTTCATCGAGTTCGCCATCGAGCACGACGTTCTGCGATTCGGCGAGTTCACGCTGAAGTCCGGTCGTCCCTCGCCGTACTTCTTCAATGCCGGCAGCTTCGATACCGGCGCCCGACTCGCGGCCCTGGGCCGCTTCTACGCCGCGGCGATCTCCCAGAGCGAGATCGACTTCGATGTCCTGCTCGGACCGGCGTACAAGGGCATCCCGCTCGTCTCGGCCGCCGCGATCGGGCTGGCGGGTGAGGGGCGCGATGTCCCGTGGGCCTTCAACCGCAAGGAGCTCAAGGATCACGGCGAAGGGGGCCTCTTCGTCGGAGCATCTGTCGAGGGCCGGGTGCTGATCGTGGACGATGTCATCACCGCCGGAACCGCCATCCGCGAGGTGCTCGATCTCCTCGACGGCGTCGGCGCCGAGCCCGCAGGAGTGGTGGTGGCCATCGATCGTCAGGAACGTGGCACGAGCGCCCAGTCGGCGATCGCCGAGCTGGAGAGCACCCGCGGCATCCCGATCCGTGCCATCGTGACGCTCGACGACATCATCGCCTATCTCGAGGAGACCGGACGCTTCGCCGAGCGCATCGGCGCGATGCGGACGTACCGCGAGGAGTACGGTGCCGCGTGAACGATGCCGAGATCGGCGTCGGGCCATGGGAGGGGCCGTGGCCCGATGACCCGCGATTCGATCCGGGACTGCTGGAGCACGGCGACCGGCGCAATGTGGTGGACCGTTACCGGTACTGGACGGTGGAGGCCATCGTCGCCGACTTGGACGCGCGACGTCACGACTTCCATGTCGCGATCGAGAACTGGCAGCACGACTTCAATATCGGGTCGATCGTGCGGACCGCCAATGCCTTCGCCGCGCGCGAGGTGCACATCGTGGGCAAGCGCCGTTGGAACCGTCGCGGCGCCATGGTGACCGATCGTTACCAGCACGTGCGACATCACGAGGGGGTCGAGGACCTCGCGCGGTGGGCGCGGGACGCCGGATTGCCGCTGATCGCCGTCGACAACCTGCCGGGCTCCGTCCCGCTGGAGACGACGGAGCTCCCGCGGGCGTGTGTGCTGGTGTTCGGGCAGGAAGGGCCCGGGATCACCGAGGCGATGCGTGCGGTGAGCGACCGCACCGTCTCGATCGCCCAGTTCGGCTCGACCCGCTCGATCAACGCGGGTGCCGCGGCCGCCATCGCGATGCACGTCTGGATCCGCCAGCACGCCCTCTGACCCGAACTCGAGAGTTCCGCCTAGGCTCGGGGCATGGGTTCTCGTGTGGTGATCGTCGGCGGTGACGCCGGCGGCATGACGGCCGCGTCCGCACTGGTCAAGAGTCTCGGCGCCGAGGACGAGGTCGTGGTGATCGAACGGGGGCAGTTCACCTCGTACTCCGCCTGCGGACTGCCGTACTGGGTGGCCGGCGAGGTCGAGTCGCGTGACGACCTGATCGCGCGTTCCCCCGACAAGCACCGGGAGAACGGCATCGACCTGCGGCTCGGTGTCACCGCGACCTCGCTCGATGCCGATGCCAAGGTGCTGTCCACGAGCGAAGGCGACCTGAACTACGACCATCTCCTCATCGCGACCGGCGCCGAGCCCGTGTGGCCCGATATCGAGGGTGCCGACGCCGAGGGCATCGTGCCCATCACCACCATCCCGCAGGGACAGGAGATCCTGCGCCAATTGGACCGCGATCCCGAGAAGGTCATCGTCGCCGGCAGCGGGTTCATCGGAACGGAGATGGCCGAGGCCTGCCTGCGACTCGGGCTCGACACCACGGTCATCAGCGCAGGCGAGCTCCCCCTCGCCCGGTTCGAGAAGGTCGTGGGGGAGCGGGTGCACGAGCAGATGGCGGCTCGGCAGATCGGCTTCCACGGGGGTCGGCGGCTCACAGGATTCCGTACCAAGGACGGCCGGGTGACGGGTGTCGAGCTCGACGACTCCACGGTCCTCGACGCTGACCTGGTGATCCTGGCCTTCGGAGTGAGGCCCCGCTCGGAGCTGGCGCGGGACGCGGGACTGACCCTGGGGCCCAAGGATGCGATCGTCGTCGACGAGTATCAGTGCGCCGATCGCGCGCGCGGGATCTGGGCCGCCGGGGACTGCACCGCGGTCCGGGACCGCCAGTCCGGCGAGCTGCTCCACCTGCCTCTCGGCGATCACGCCAACAAACAGGGCATGGTCGCGGCCTCCGGGATCGAGGCCGCGATCCTCGGCGGTGAGCCCGAGTGGTCGTTCCCGGGAGTCGTCCAGACCTTCATCACTCGCTTCTGCGATCTGGAGATCTCCCGTACCGGCGTCTCCACCGCCGAGGCGGAGAAACTGGGATGGGACACGGTCAGCGTGTCCATCGACACCACCACCCGGGCCGGCTACTACCCGGGCGCCGAGCCGATGACCGTCTGGCTGCTGGCCGACCGCCGCACCCGACAGGTCCGCGGTGTGCAGATCGTCGGCGGATCCACGGCGGGGCTGCGGATCGATGCTGCCGCGACCGCGATCACCGCCGGGATGCGGGTCGACGACCTCATCATGCTGGATCTCGCCTACGCGCCGCCCTTCTCCTCGGTGTGGTCGCCGCTGCACGTCGCCGCCAGAGCCGCCCGCAAGCTGCTCTGACCCGCCCTGGACTCGGTCCAGGGCGGGCACGGCATCGGTGGGCTGGAATACTGGCGGTAGCGCCCGCTTTCGACACCAGGAGAACTGATGCCCGTCGCAACTCCCGAGATCTACGCCGAGATGCTGGACAAGGCCAAGCGCGACTCGTTCGCCTTCCCGGCCATCAATGTCTCGAGCTCGCAGACCCTCAACGCCGCACTTGCCGGTTTCGCCGAGGCCGAGTCCGATGGCATCATCCAGGTCTCCACCGGTGGAGCCGAGTACTTCTCCGGTCCGACGGTGAAGGACATGGTGAGCGGATCGCTGGCCTTCGCCGCCTTCGCCCAAGAGGTCGCAAAGAAGTACCCGATCAATGTCGCTCTGCACACCGATCACTGCCCCAAAGACAAGCTCGACGGCTTCGTGCGTCCGCTCATCGAGGCCTCAACCGAACGGGTCCAGGGTGGCGGCCTGCCGTACTTCCAGTCGCACATGTGGGACGGCTCCGCGGTGCCGCTCGACGAGAACCTGCAGATCGCTCAGGAGCTGCTCGAGAAGGCCGCTGCCGCCAACATCATCCTCGAGGTCGAGATCGGCGTCGTCGGCGGAGAGGAGGACGGTGTCGAGGCCGAGATCAACGAGAAGCTCTACACCTCGACCGAGGATGCCCTCGCCACGGTCCGCGCGCTCGGTCTCGGCGAGAAGGGCCGCTACCTGACGGCGCTGACCTTCGGCAATGTGCATGGTGTCTATAAGCCCGGCAACGTCAAGCTGCGTCCCGAGGTCCTCAAGAACGCCCAGGAGGCCGTCGCCGCCGAGTTCGGCACCGAGCAGGCCTTCGACTTCGTCTTCCACGGCGGATCGGGATCGCTGCCCGAGGAGATCTCGGCGGCGGTCGACTACGGCGTCATCAAGATGAATGTCGACACCGACACCCAGTACGCCTTCACCCGGCCGGTCGTCGACCACATGTTCCGCAACTACGACGGCGTCCTGAAGATCGACGGCGAGGTCGGCAATAAGAAGACGTACGACCCGCGCGCCTGGGGCAAGGCCGCCGAGGCGGGCATGGCCGCGCGCGTGGTCGAGGCCTGCCAGAATCTGCGCTCGGCCGGCAACAAGCTCTGATCGAAGCCTCGAGGGGCCGGTGGCGCGACGGCGTCACCGGCCCTTCGTGCGTTCGACGGCGACGAGGAGATCAGTCCGCAGAGTCGCCGGATCGGCCTGCGGGGGTGGTTCGGTGACGTAGACCTCGCCGAGGGCGACGGGTTCGCCGCTGGCCGAGGAGGCGGCCACCGCCATGAGCCGGCCCCAACTGTCGCCGAGTGCGTCATAGCCACCGACATGGCTCAGCGCCGCCGTGGGCCCCGGCGGCCACTCGCTGGCGACGACGGTCACGCCGTCGGCATCGATCGGCCCCGACCACGGGGTCCGGACCGGGAAGCCGATCTCGATGTCGAAGGTGCCGCGCGGGTCGCCGCGGTACAGGCAGAGGGCCGGACCCGCCGGGGTGAGCTCGCCACGGGAGATCGCGCCGCCCACGGCCGTGAAGGTGGTGTCGAAGAGATCGCGTAGGTCGTCCATCGTGACCTGCTCGTAGATCGCCACCGCGAGGGGGACGCGTTCGGTGTCGAACCAGGTCACGTCGGCGATGGGCTCGGGGGTCAGGGGCAACATGGGGTCTCCTCGTCGTCGGTCACACGATGACACACCCCACCGACAGTCTCACCCCACCGCGTAGATCGTGTCCGGTGAGCCGGGGATTACCAGGGACGGCCTAGGTTCTGGGTATGACCAACTTGCTCGGAGAACCGCCGGAGACCCTGCTGCCCGCCGACCCGGGAGCCGCCGATCTGGACGCCGGCGCCGCGCCCGCCGAGGTCGCGACGGCCCATCCCGACTCCACCGCCGCCTGGGCCCTGCTGGCCACCGAGGCGCTGGCCGAGGGTCGTGACCTGGAGGGGTACGCCTTCGCCCGCACCTCCTACCATCGTTCGCTCGACGGCCTGCGCCGCAACGGCTGGAAAGGCCATGGCCCGGTGCCGTGGTCGCACGAGCCGAACCGCGGCTTCCTGCGCTCCCTGGCGGCCCTCGCGACGGCCTCGGAGCGACTCGGCGACGAGGCCGAGGCCCATCGCTGCCGTGAGTTCCTGCGCGAGTCGAGCCCGGAGGGGTACGCCGTCCTCGTCGGCTGACTTGATGAGGTGGTAGGCCGTCACCGTCATCGCGGGCGTGGTGGACTCGATGGGCCACCGCCAGGTGGGGCGAAGGGGCGACGGCCTACCGCCACCGGGGGAAGGACGGCTCAGGCCAGGAAGGTGAGGGCGCCGGGAAGGACCTTCCAGCTGTGATCGGGACAGGGGTCGCTGATCTCACCGTCGCTTGTGCACCGCAGCCCGTCCCCGTGCACCTCCACCCGCTGCGCGCGCTCGTAGTGCACGAGGGGCGACTCGTCCGTGGTGCGCGTCAGCAGACGCACGACATAGGCGGCCCGTCCGGCCAGAGTGTGGGCGAAGACAGCCTGTACGTCCATCTGCCCGTCGTCGATCTCGGCGGTGGGGAACAGCTCGGTCCCGCCCCCGACGAAGCGGCCGTTGCCCACAGACAATTGCGTGATGTGCCCGTGTCGCCGCCGTATCGGACGCCCGTCGATCCTCACCTCGACCTTGGCATCGGGGACGAAGGCCGACTTGGCAGCCCCGATCACATACCCGAACGGCCCCCACCGCTCCTTGTATCGCTTGGCGCGCACAGCGGCCTCGGCGCCCAGCCCGATACTTGCCGCGTTGACCACCACGGCGCCGCCGAAGTCCTCCAGCAGATCGATGCGCCGGCCCTCCGACCCGGAGACACGCTCCGCGGCACGGGCGGGATCGAGGGGGATGTCCAGCGTGCGGGCGAAGTCGTTGCCGGTGCCCAGCGGCACGAGCCCGACGGCGAGATCGTCCAGCCGCCCGGCGCGGTGGATCGCGTCGATCACGGCATGCAGACTGCCGTCGCCGCCGAAGACGACGACGGCGTCGACCTCGGAGTGCTCGGCGAGGGCCGCGTCGAGCTCGTCCAACGAGCCGGTCGCGACCACCTCGACCGCGGCATCGCGTCGCAGCACCTCGACACCGCTCTCGATGGAAGCGGAGGTCGAGGTTCCGGCGGAGGCGTTGGTGATCGCGAGGAGTCTGCGCATGGCGTGATCAGCCTACGTGCTCTCGCGAACCGGAGGGCGCTGTCGAGCCGCGATCTTCGGTAGAATGCGCGGGTAAGAGCCCCGCGAGGGGCTTTCCGCATGCCCTGAGGTGGTGCAACTCCATGCCCGCAGTCGTCATCGTCGGTGCCCAATGGGGCGACGAAGGCAAAGGCAAGGCGACCGATCTGCTCGGCAGCCGGGTCGATTACGTGGTCAAGTTCAACGGCGGCAACAATGCCGGACACACGGTCGTCATCGGCGACCAGAAGTACGCGCTCCATCTGCTGCCCAGCGGCATCCTGAGCCCCGGTTGCACGCCAGTCATCGGCAACGGCGTCGTGGTCGACCTCGGTGTGCTGTTCGAGGAGATCGACGGTCTGGAGGCGCGCGGCATCGACACCTCGAAGCTGGTCGTGTCCGCCAATGCCCACGTCATCGCCGACTACAACCGCACGCTCGACAAGGTCACCGAACGGTTCCTCGGCAGCCGGAAGATCGGCACCACGGGCCGCGGCATCGGGCCCACCTATGCCGACAAGATGAACCGTCTCGGCGTGCGTGTCCAGGACCTCTTCGACGAGAAGATCCTGCGCGCCAAGGTCGAGGGTGCGCTGGAGCTGAAGAACCAGATCCTCACCAAGGTCTACAACCGGCGCTCGGTCGAGGTCGATGAGGTCGTGGACGAGCTGCTCGGCTACGTCGACCGTCTGCGGCCGATGGTGGCCGACACGTCGCTGCTGCTCGGCGACGCGCTGGACGCCGACCAGACGGTGCTGCTGGAGGCGGGCCAGGCGACGCTGCTGGACGTCGACCACGGCACCTATCCCTTCGTGACCAGCTCGTCGGCGACCGCCGGCGGCGCGTGCACCGGCTCGGGCATCCCTCCCATGCGCCTCACACGGGTCATCGGCATCGTCAAGGCCTATGCCACGCGGGTCGGCGAGGGGCCGTTCCCCACTGAGCTCTTCGATGCCGATGGCGAGCGGCTGCGTGACAACGGCGGCGAGTTCGGCACCACGACCGGGCGTCCGCGCCGTTGCGGCTGGTACGACGCGCCGATCGCCCGGTATGCCGCCCGCATCAACGGCCTGACCGATTTCGTGCTCACCAAGCTCGATGTCCTCACGGGTTTCGAGCGGATCCCCGTGTGCGTGGCCTATGAGGTCGACGGTGAGCGGGTCGACGAGATGCCGATGACGCAGACCGGCTTCCACCACGCCACGCCGATCTACGAGTACTTCGACGGTTGGAGCGAGGACATCTCCGGGGCCCGCGCGATCGAGGACCTGCCGGTCAACGCACAGCGCTATGTCACGGCGATCGAGGAGATGAGCGGTGCGCGCATCTCGGCGATCGGCGTCGGCCCCGGTCGCGACGAGACGATCGTCGTCCACGATCTCCTCTGACCCCGGGGACGATGCTCCCTCGCCCGGCAGGGGTATCTGGGTAGGGTTGCTCAGCTACCGCCCGCCGAGTCGGGTGAGGATCGCGGTCGGTCAGGGGCGAGGTTGATCATCCACTCGATGCCGTAGCGGTCGATGACCATCCCGAAGGCATTGCCCCAAGGTGCGGCTTCGAGCGGAACGATCACGGTGCCGCCCTCGGCCAGCCGCTCGAAGTACTCCCTCGACCGTGGGGTGTCCTCGGCGGAGATCGCCACGCCATGCATGGGCGACACGGGCGCGGCCTCTCCCGACGGCACGTCGGCCCCCATGAGCTCGAACTCGTCGGTGGCGAGATCGCCGTGCATGATCCGGTCGGCATCGACGGGCTGGTGCTCGCCCATGTCGGCATAGCGGGCCAGTTCGAGGGTCCCGCCGAAGACCGATCGATAGAACTCCAACGCCTCGCGGGCAGTGCCGTCGAAGTGCAGGTAGGGGATGAGTCGAGTGGCCATGGGGGCTCCTTCCGTCCGCTCCCAGTGAACTCCTGACGGCCCCGGAGGGGAAGCCCCGTAGGCTGGTGACCCGTGAAGACGCTCGTCATCGGCACAGGCGGCCGCGAACACGCCCTCGCGCTCTCGCTCTCCCGCGATCCCCACGTCACCGAGGTGCACGCGGCGCCCGGGAATCCCGGTATCGGGCGGGTGGCCGAGCTGCACGAGGTCGACCCTCTCGACGGGGCCGCGGTGGCTTCTCTCGCGTCGTCGCTCGGCATCGATCTCGTCGTGGTGGGACCGGAGGCGCCGCTCGTCGCGGGGGTCGCCGATGCCGTCCGCGAGGTGGGGATCGCCTGCTTCGGCCCGAGTCGCGAGGCGGCCCGGCTCGAGGGCTCCAAGGCCTTCGCCAAGCAGGTGATGGCCGCGGCCGAGGTGCCGACGGCGCTCGCCCGGGTCTGCGAGACCCCCGATCAGGTGGCGGAGGCGCTCGACGCCTTCGGACCGCCCTATGTCGTCAAGGACGACGCCCTCGCCGCGGGCAAGGGCGTCGTGGTGACCGAGGACCGTGCGGCGGCCGAGGCGCACGCCGCCTCCTGCGACCGGGTCGTGATCGAGGAGTTCCTCGACGGCCCTGAGGTCTCCCTGTTCGCGATCACCGACGGCCAGACGGTGCTGCCGTTGCAGCCCGCGCAGGACTTCAAGCGGGCCTATGACGGCGACGACGGACCGAACACCGGCGGCATGGGCGCCTACTCGCCATTGGACTGGGCCCCGGAGGGACTCGTGGAGGACGTCTCGCGCCGGGTGCTGATCCCCACGGTCAAGGAGATGGCCGCGCGCGGCACCCCGTTCTCGGGCCTGCTCTACGCCGGTCTCGCCCTCACCAGCCGCGGCGTGCGTGTGGTGGAGTTCAATGCGCGCTTCGGCGACCCGGAGACCCAGGCGCTGCTCGCGTTGCTGGAGACGCCGATCTCGGCGCTGCTGATGGGTGCCGCGCAGGGGAACCTCGGCGAGGTGGGACTCCCGCAGTGGCGCGACGGCGCAGCGCTGACGGTCGTCGTCGCGGCGGAGAACTATCCGGAATCGCCGGCGAAGGGCGATGTCATCGAGGGCATCGACGAGGCCGAGCAGATCGAGGGTGTCGACGTGATCCAGGCCGGAACGGCGGAGGATGCCGACGGTCGACTCGTCACCGCCGGTGGACGCGTGCTCGCGGTGACGGCCGTGGGCGATTCGCTCGGACAGGCCCGCGAGCGCGCCTACGCCGGCGTCGAGCGGATCTCCATCCGCGGCGCCCACCATCGCAGCGATATCGCCCTCGCCGCCGAGCGCGGCGGGATCACCCTCTGACGGTATCCCGCGCAGCGGACCGATGATGATGCGTCGTGGTCGCCCGATCAACCGCGAGGCATCATCTTTCGCCCGGGCGTGGACTGACGATGATGCATTCGGGTGGCTCCAGCAGCCGTAACGCATCACCTTCGGTCCGCCGCGCGAGGACGAGAGGGGCTCCGCCCGACCGCGGCGACCACTAGCATCGTCGGCGTGAGCACCGAGGAACCCCGGCCGGGGGAGCATGCCTTCGATCCGTCGCTGCTGATCGACGTCGCCGCGCAGTTCCTCTTCGACGAAGAACCGACCCTGCGGCAGTCCGAGGTCGCCGAGGCCGCCGGAGTCGATGTCGACACCGCCAATGCGCTGTGGCGGCATCTCGGATTCCCCTCCCTCGCCGACGATGAGCCCGCTTTCCTGACCGCGGATGTCGAAGCCTTGAGGCTGACCGAGCGGCTCGTCGATCTCGGCGTCCTCGACCGCGACCGGCTGCCGCAGTTCGTCCGCTCCACGGGGCGGACCTTCGCCCGACTCGCCGACTGGCATATCCGGGTGATGCTCTCCGCCCTCGCGGCCGAGACGGAGGAGGACGAGGAGCCCACGTCGATCGATGCCTTCGCCGAGGTCATCCCGACGGTCGAGGCGCTCCAGGGCTATGTCTGGCGCCGGCATCTCCTGGCGGCCGCGAGCCGGATCGCACTGGGGGAGGTCGCCTCCGGCGGCGAGGTCCCGGTGGTGGTCGGCTTCGTCGACATCGTCGGCTACACCGCGCGGAGCCGCCAGCTCAATGCGCGAGAGCTCGGCGACATGGTCGAGTGGTTCGAGCGGGTCACCACCGAGCTCGTGGTCGAGCACGGCGGACAGGTGGTCAAGACCATCGGCGACGAGGCGATGTTCGTCCTGGAGAGTCCGGCCGAGGCCGCTGAGCTCGCCCAGTGCCTCGTCGAGCGAGCCGAGGACGACGAACGGTTCCCCGATGTCCGCGTGGGGATGGCGTACGGTCCGGTCGTCGCCCGACTCGGCGATCTGTTCGGCTCCACCGTCAATCTCGCGGCGCGTCTGACCTCGGTCGCGCGACCTGGCCGGGTGCTCGTCGACGACGAGTTGTCCGGCGAGCTGCGGTCCGATGAGGAGCGGTGGCGACTGCGCCGGGCCCGGCGGATCTCCGTCAAGGGCTACGACCATCTCCACCTCTGGTCCCTCAAGCGCGCCGAGCCCGTGAGCTGAGCACCGCCTGGGCGGTGGGCTACGCACCTCTCGTTCCGCGCGAGACGTGCGCGGTTCACCGCCCAAAGGCGTGAGAGAGGTGCGTAAGTCACCGCTCTCGCGGCCGGGAGTCACCGCAAGGCCCACATCGTCCGGGGTGACCGAACTGAGCACCACTCCGTCCCGCGGAGCGTGGCTGCGATACTGGGAGAGTGACCGCACCGAACGTCCTCGCCTCCCGCTACGCCTCCGATCAGCTCGCCGAGATCTGGTCCCCGGAGCACAAGATCCGCCTCGAGCGACAGCTCTGGATCGCGGTCCTCAAGGCGCAGCGCGATCTCGGTGTCGAGACCCCCGAAGGCGTCATCGAGGCCTATGAGGCCGTCGTCGACCGGGTCGACCTGGCCTCGATCGCCGCCCGCGAGCGGGTCACGCGCCACGACGTCAAGGCCCGGATCGAGGAGTTCGCGGCGCTCGCCGGCAGTGAGCACATCCATAAGGGCATGACCTCGCGCGACCTCACTGAGAATGTCGAGCAGCTGCAGATCCGCGCGTCGCTGGAGATCGTGCGCGACAAGGCCGTCGCCACGCTCGCCCGGCTCGGCAAGCTCGCCTCGGAGCACGCCGAGCTGGTGATGGCGGGACGCAGCCACAATGTCGCCGCGCAGGCGACCACGCTCGGCAAGCGCTTCGCGACCGTCGCCGATGAGCTGCTGGTGGCGCTGCAGCGGGTTGAGGAGGTCGTCGCCCGCTATCCGATGCGCGGCATCAAGGGGCCGGTCGGCACGGCACAGGACCAGCTTGACCTGCTCGGAGACGAGGACCGGCTCGCCGAGCTGGAGCAGCGGGTCGCCGAGCACCTCGGCTTCGATCACCGCTTCACCAGCGTCGGGCAGATCTATCCGCGATCGCTGGACTACGACGTCGTCACCGCCCTCGTGCAGCTCGTCGCGGCCCCCTCGAATCTGGCCACCACGGTGCGGCTGATGGCGGGCAACGAGCTGGTGACCGAGGGCTTCAAGCCCGGCCAGGTCGGTTCGAGCGCGATGCCGCACAAGATGAACTCGCGCTCGTGCGAGCGGGTCAACGGGCTCGCGGTCGTGCTGCGCGGTTATGCCTCGATGGTCGGCGAGATCGCGGGGGACCAGTGGAACGAGGGCGATGTGTCGGAGTCGGTGGTGCGCCGTGTGGCGCTGCCCGACGCCTTCTACGCCGCCGACGGCCTCTTCGAGACCTTCCTGACGGTGCTCGACGAGTTCGGCGTGTTCCCGGCCGTCGTGCAGCGCGAGCTGGACCGGTACCTGCCCTTCCTGGCCACCACCAAGGTGCTGATGGCAGCCGTCCGTCACGGCGTCGGCCGCGAGGAGGCGCATGAGGCGATCAAGGAGCATGCGGTCGCCGTCGCTTTGGAGATGCGGGAGCAGGGCACGAGTGAGAACGATCTCTTCGAGCGGCTCGCCGCCGATCCCCGGCTGGGTCTGAGCCAGGCCGATCTCGATGCCCTCGTCGCCGCTCCGATCGAGTTCACCGGTGCTGCGCGCTCGCAGGTCGAGGCGGTCATCGCACGCATCGCGGAGGTCCTGAAGGCCCATCCCGATGCCGCCGCCTACACCCCCGGCGACATCCTCTGACCTCTCCTCGGTGCCCTGTCCGGCGGTCCGGGGCGGTGAATAGGCGTCCATCCGCGACCCAGATCGGTGGCTGGGCGTCCGTTCGGCGCTGGCGATGGACGCTGTCTCACCGATCGCGGAGGTTGACGAAGGATGTGCTCCTGCTGTGGCTATGCGACCACAGATGCACCGTCACCTCGCCTCGCCCGCTCGTTCCGCGCGGGGCTCACGCTCGTCGCAGAGCTCCTTCCTGGCGGGCGGCACGTCCGCCGATCGCCGCCCACGTCAGGCGGTGAGCCAGGCGATGACGACCGGCTCGGGGCGGTCGCGCCAGGTCGCCTCGAGCGTGCCGGTGGCCGAGTCGGGAATGTCGGCGGGCACGAAGCGCGGGATCTGCGGAGCCCCCGCGCCGGTGCCGGAGCCGCGCGCGCTCGCCAGCGTCGCTGGCCGGTCCAGAGGGGTGCCGTCGCTCAGCTGCAGCGATGACCCGCCTCGGCCGTCGGCGATGACCGCCCCGATCTCGTCGAGGAAGACGGGATCGGTGGAGCCGTCGTAGACCCACCGATGGCCCAGCGCGGTGTGCTCCATCTCGCCGATCAGATCGGCGCCCTCCAGCGGCGCATCGCGGTAGGTCAGGGTCACGACGGCGAATCGGCCCTCGACCGGCAACGGCAGCAGTTGCAACTCCATGCCGACCTCACCGGCGGGGTCGTCGAAGCGCAGATTGGCGGCGAAGGGCGGCACGGGCTCCACGCTCGGCCACCACGACGTGGTGGGCAGCCAGGCGGTCAGCAGCTCGTGCTTGCTCGGGGTGATCGTCGCGTCCGGGTGAACGATGGCCATGGGGTCATGCTGTCACGCGCGCCGGGCCGGCGGGCGGGCCCGCGCCGGTAGGGTGGCGGCGTGGCCCTCGACATCCCCGGCGCGACCCATGTCCACTCGGGCAAGGTGCGCGATCTGTACTCCTACGGCGATCACTACCTGATGGTGGCCTCCGACCGAATCAGCGCCTATGACTTCAGCCTCGAACCCCCGATCCCCGACAAGGGTGAGATCCTCACGCGCATGTCGCTCTGGTGGTTCGACCAGCTCGCCGCGCTCGTTCCCAACCACGTCATCAGCACCGAGGTGCCTGAGGCGGTGGCCGGTCGCGCGCTCGTGGTGGAGAAGCTGGACATGTTCCCCGTCGAATGCGTCGTGCGCGGGTATCTGACGGGATCAGGCCTGGCCGACTATCAGGCCACCGGCGAGGTATGCGGGGTGCCGCTGCCCCAAGGCCTCGTCGACGGCGACCGGCTCCCCGAACCGATCTTCACCCCGGCAACGAAGGCCGCCCTCGGTGAGCACGACGAGAACGTGAGCTTCGAGCAGGTGGCTGCCACCATCGGCCAGGAGGCCGCTACGCGCCTGCGCGACCTCACCCTCGGCGTCTACAACCTTGCCGAGCACACAGCCCGCGAGCGCGGCATCATCCTCGCCGACACCAAGCTCGAGTTCGGTCAGCGCGAGGACGGCACGATCGTGCTTGCCGACGAGGTCCTCACCCCCGACTCCTCGCGCTTCTGGCCAGCCGACGAGTGGGAGCCGGGCCGCGCGCAGCCCTCTTTCGACAAGCAGATCGTGCGGAACTGGCTCACCTCGCCGGCGAGCGGTTGGGATCGCCACGGCGTGGAGCCGCCGCCTCGACTCCCTGATGAGGTCGTCGAGCGCACACGCGCTCGCTACATCGAGGCCTTCGAGCGCCTCAGCGGCCAGACCTGGTAGGGGGTTCCCCGGCGGTTCCTGCTTCTCGGATTACGGCCTCGCTGGACTGTGCCTGTGAGACTCCCGTTACAGTGAACGTGACATCATCACTGTCACTGATCACAGGGAGAACTACCGTGGCCAATCTGTCTCGCATCCTCGAGGAATCGGCGAAGAAGTATCCTGAGCGGACTGCGATCGTGTTCGGCGATACGCGTCTGTCTTACGCGCAGGTTGACGGCGCGGCTAGTCAGGTCGCGAATCTGTTGGTGAGTCGGGGTATTGAGCCGGGTGATAAGGTCGCGATCTCGATCCCGAATCTGCCGTATTTCACGATCGTCTATTTCGGGATTCTCAAGGCGGGTGCGACGGTGGTGCCGTTGAACATCCTGCTGACGGCCCGTGAGGTGGCTTATCATCTGGATGATTCTGATGCGAAGGCGTATTTCGCGTTTGAGGGTGCGCCTGGTGTGCCGATCGGTGATAACGCGTGGGAGGGTTTCCAGCAGGTCGAGGGGGTCGAGGATTTCTTCTTGATCAAGTTGGATTCTGCGGCTCCGGCTCCGTTGGAGGGGCCGGAGTATTACGCGCCGTTGGTGGCCGAGCAGTCGCCGGTCTTTGAGACTGTGGAGCGCGATGATGATGACACGGCGGTGATCCTCTACACCTCGGGTACGACGGGTCAGCCGAAGGGAGCGGAGCTGCGGCACCGCAATCTGTACGATAATGCGGCCCTCGGGGAGGCCTTGTTCGAGGCCGATGAGAACAATCCCGACATCTATCTGGCGGTGCTGCCGCTGTTCCACATCTTCGGTCAGAGTGTGATCCAGAACGGCTGCCTGCTCTATGGCGGCACGATGGTGATGTTGCCGCGTTTTGACGCCGCGTCGGCTATCAAGCTGTTGTTGAGCGAGAAGGTCACTTTCTTCGCGGGTGTCCCGACGATGTACTGGGGTCTGCTCGGGGCGCTCGATGAGACGGTCGATGTCGCCGAGATCGCCAGGAATCTGCGGGTGGCCGCGGCCGGTGGCGCGGCGCTGCCTGGCGATATTCACCGGCAGTTCGCCGAGAAGTTCGGTGTGACGATCCTGGAGGGTTATGGGCTGTCGGAGACCTCGCCGGTGGCCTCCTTCTCGCCGTGGGGCGAGCCGCCGGTGGTGGGTTCGATCGGTAAGCCGGTCCCGGGGGTGGAGATGAAGCTCATCGATAACGACTGGAACGAGATCCCGGACGATCCTGAGGCTATTGGTGAGATCGCGATCAAGGGTCACGGCATCATGAAGGGCTACTACAAGCGTCCTGCCGCCACTGAGGAGGCCATCCGCGGTGAGTGGTTCCGCTCTGGTGACCTCGCCCGCCGTGACGAGAACGGCTACTACTTCATCGTCGATCGTAGTAAGGACATGATCATCCGTGGCGGCTACAACGTGTACCCGCGTGAGCTCGAGGAGGTGTTGATGACCCATCCGGCGGTCTCGCTGGTCGCGGTCATCGGTGTGCCGCACGAGTCCCACGGTGAGGAGATCAAGGCCGTCGTGGTCCGCGAGCCCGGTGCCGAGATCACCGAGGACGAGCTGATCGCCTGGGGCAAAGAACAGTTCGCGGCATACAAGTACCCCCGCATCGTGGAGTTCCGCGACGAACTCCCGATGACCTCCACCGGCAAAATCCTCAAACGCGAACTCAGCTGACCTCGCGAAGTCGATGCGTCGTGGTGGCGATGGCGACCACGACGCATCGACGTCCGCCCCGTGGGGACCGATGGTGATGCATTCAGGCTGCCGGAGCGACCTCAACGCATCATCGTCGGTCCGCGACGGCGGTGTCCGGCGAGCCCGATACACTCGGACCGTCACCCCGTCCGTCGTTCCAGGGAGCGCCCGTGGCCCGCGTCATCGTCGATGTCATGCCCAAGCCGGAGATCCTCGACCCCCAAGGCAAGGCCGTGCACGGAGCCCTGCCCCGCCTCGGTTTCACATCGGTCACCGATGTCCGCCAGGGCAAGCGCTTCGAGCTCGAGGTGCCCGACACCGACGTCGCCACCCTCGACGAGGTCCGCGAGATCGCCGGCACGCTGTTGTCCAATCCGGTGATCGAGGACTTCGAGGTGCGCGTGGAGGACGGCTCGTGAAGATCGGCGTCGTCACCTTCCCCGGTTCGCTCGACGACGGCGACGCTCGCCGCGCTGTGCGGCTCGCCGGCGGCGAGCCCGTCGCTCTGTGGCATGGCGATCACACCCTCGCGGGCGTCGACGCCGTGATCCTGCCCGGCGGCTTCTCCTACGGCGACTACCTCCGCTGCGGCGCCATCGCGCGCTTCGCTCCGGTCATGGAGCAGGTGATCGAAGGTGCCAAGGGCGGACTGCCGGTGCTCGGCATCTGCAATGGTTTCCAGATCCTCTGCGAGTCCCACCTGCTGCCCGGTGCGCTGATCCGCAATGATCACCGCACGTTCGTCTGTCGTGATCAGGTACTGCGCATCGAGAACGCCGACACCGCCTGGACCCGCGACTACACGGCCGGACAGGAGATCACCATCCCGTTGAAGAACGGCGAGGGCGGCTTCGTGGCCTCTCCGGACACCGTCCGCGAGCTGGAGGACACCGGCCGAGTGGTCGCGCGCTACGTCGGCGTGAACCCGAACGGCTCGATCAATGAGATCGCCGGGATCACCAATGAGCGCGGCAATGTCGTCGGGCTCATGCCCCACCCCGAGCACGCGGTCGAGGATCTGTGCGGTCCGGGAACCGATGGGCTCGGCTTCTTCACCTCGGTCCTGCAGTCCGTCCTGGTCTGACTCGTGCGACTGCGTGCTGACCGGCACGAGCCTAGGCTCGGGGTATGAGCACCGAAGTCAGCCACAACGAGTCCGAACAGCGGTATGAGATCCGCGTCGACGGTGAGCTCGCGGGGCACCTCGTGGCCGAGCCCGATGGCGATGTCGTGGTCCTGCCGCACACCGAGGTCGACGAGCGCTTCGAGGGGCAGGGGCTGGCGAGCCAGCTCGTGACCGCGGCGCTGGAGGACCTGCGAGCCCGCGGCCAGCGGATCCGGCCGACCTGTCCCTATGTCAAGAAGTTCCTCGAGAAGCACACCGAGTACGCCGACCTCGTCGTCGGCTGACGCTCGCCGTCAGCCGACGGCGACGGACTTGCGCAGGCTGTGCAGGAACAGGCTGCGCACCTCGCCGCGTGTGTGTCTGGGAAAGCGCGTGTGCGCATTGGCGGAGTAGAGCAGGGACCACAATAGGTCGCTGACCCACGCGCTGGGGAGCACCGGGTCGATGGAGCCGTCTGCATGGCCGCGGTCGACGATCGCACTCACGATCTCGTCCTCCTCGGGCGCATCGGGGGACTGTTCGTCCTCGGGCATCAGGAACCACCACCCGACGACGTCGAGGCGATCGAAGAGCTCGGTCGCCAGGCGCATCAGTGCCTCGAGTCCGGTGCCGTCCTGGGGGCGGGCGTTCTCGGCGATCCGGCCGTACTCCTCCTCGACGAAGCTGCCGACGGCGGCCTCGAGGGCGGGCCGGTCCGCGAAGTACCGGTGGACGGTGCTGCGGGCGACATCGGCTGCCTCCCCGATCTCGCGCATGCTCGCCCGCCGATTGCTGCCCAGGACGCGGATCGCCGCGAGGAGGATGGTGCGTCGGGTGCGGTCTTGGGCAGGTGTGGTCACGATCGGAGGCTACCAAGGCGTCCTTTCCTGCGCCCGATTTGTCCCGAATAGGACATCTGTGTCTTAATAGTGAGCATGACCGACTCACGATCGCGTTTCACCGTGCTCTGGTCCTTCGCACGGCCGCATCGTGCCACCCTAGTCATCACCCTGCTCCTGGGCCTGTTCGCCTCCGCCATGGAGCTCGCCACCCCGCTGGTGACCAAGTGGGTCCTCGACACGCTCGCGGTCGGCGGCTCGATCACCGGTCCGGTGACGGCGCTGCTGGCACTGCTCCTCGTGGGTGCGGTGATCAGCTGGCGACAGTGGATCCTCCTCGGCACCCTCGCCGAGGACATCGTCTTGGACGCGCGTCGCCATATGATCACCCGGTTCCTGTCCGCCAAGGTGCTGCCACTGCTCCGGCGGCCGACCGGAGAACTCGTCACGCGGGTGACGAGCGACTCCGTGCTCATGCGCGAGGCGGCGTCCTCGAGCCTCGTCGGCCTCGTGAACGGCAGCATCGTCCTGGTCGGGACGCTCGTGCTGATGGCGGTGCTCGATCTCGTGCTCTTCGCCGCCACCCTCGCGGCTGTGATCATCGTCGCCATCCTCTTCGGCCTCCTCATGCCGGCGATCGCCAAAGCCCAGGAACAGGCTCAGGGTGCCCTCGCGGACCTGGGGGCCGGGACCGAGGGCACATTGCGCGCCATCAAGACTGTCAAGGCGGCCGGTGCCGAGGAGCGGCAGCGTGCCCGGCTGTTCGACGACGCCCAGCGGGCGCGCGAGCACGGCGTGCGGGCCGTGCGACGCGAGGTGGTGGCCTGGACGATCGCGTGGACGGGCATCCAGACGGCCATCATCGTGATCCTCGCCGTCGGTGCCGCCCGTGTCGCCGCGGGGGACATGGAGGTATCGACCCTCGTGGCCTTCCTGCTCTACGCCTTCGGTCTCATGGGGCCGATCACCGAGCTCAGTCAGAACATGACCGCTCTGCAGGCGGGCATCGCCGCGGCGGGGCGCATCCGGGAGATCGACGAGCTCGAATCCGAGCCCCGCAGCGAGATCATCGGCACGGAGCCGGTCGGCGGCGGGATCACCCTGGAGAACATCCGAGCCCGCTACGACCCGGATGCGGATCCGGCACTCGACGGTGTCTCCATCGAGGTGCCCGAGCGTGGTCACGTCGCGCTGGTCGGCCCGTCCGGGGCCGGCAAGACCTCGGTGCTGTCGGCCGTGCTGGGCTTCCTCGAGCCCGAGGGCGGCACCCTGTGGATCGGGGACGCGTCCTATGAGTCGCTCTCGCCGGCACAGGTCCGCGGCAGGATCGCCTATGTCGAACAGGAGACGCCCGTCGTGCCGGGCACCATCGGCGATAATCTGCGCTTCGTCAACCCGGAGGCCTCCGATGCGGCCGTCAGCCGTGTACTGACCGAACTGCGACTGGATGAGCTCGTCGAGCAACTGCCCGAAGGACTCGACACGCCGCTGACGGATACGTCGGTGTCCGGCGGCCAGCGTCAGCGCATCGCGGTGGCGCGAGCCCTGCTGGCCGACCCGGACATCCTCCTGCTCGACGAGGCCACGGCCCAGGTCGACGGGATCACCGAGGCCGCCATCCACCGCGCGATCCGGCGCCAGGCCGAACGGGGTACGGTGCTGACGATCGCGCATCGGCTCAGCACGGTCGTCGATGCCGAGGAGATCATCGTGATGGAGCACGGGCAGGTCTCGGCCCGCGGCACCCACCAGGAGCTGCTCGAGACCTCGGAGCTGTACCGCCAGCTCGTCGCGGCCCTCGTCGTGCCGGCGGGCTGATCGCCCGAATGCTGGGCGCGTCTGCGCCCGGGACGGTGAGCTACACACCTCTCGACGCGGTTGAGGGGTGCGTAAGCCACCGCCCCGAGGGTTGAGAGGTGCGTACCTCACCGCCCACGGGCGGGGGTCAGGCGGTGAGGAGGGCGCGGGCGAGTGCGCCGACGGCCTCGGACTCGACGAGGAAGCCGTCGTGTCCGTAGGGCGAGGACACCACGTCCAGCTCACCGCACCCTGCGATGCCCTCGGCCAGCTCGCGCTGCTGGTGCAGTGGATACAGTCGGTCGGAGTCGATACCCGCCACCAGCGTCCGCGCGGTGATCCGACCGAGGGCGGCGGCGATGCCCCCACGCCCACGCCCGATATCGTGGCTGTTCATCGCCTCGTTGAGCACGATGTAGGAGTTCGCATCGAAGCGCTTGACGAGCTTGGCGCCGTGGTGCTGCAGATAGGACTCCACGGCCCAACGCCCGTCCGCCTGCACCATGCGACCGAAGCGCTCGGACAACTCGAACTCACTGCGATAGGACAGGTGCGCGACACGGCGGGCCAGATCGAGTCCGGTCTCGGGCCCGGCAGCGCGGATGATGTCGTTCTGCGTGGTGGCCAGACCGATCTGGTCGGCCGAGGCGGCGGCACTGGTGGCCAGGAGGAAGAGCCGCTCTACGCGGGCGGGGTGCTCGATGGCCCACTCCAGCGCCCGCATGCCGCCCGCCGACCCGCCGATCACGCTGTGCCAGGTGTCGATGCCGAGGGCATCGGCCAGGGCGACCTCGGCGGCCACCTGATCACGGACGGTCACGGCAGGGAAACGAGACCCGTAGGGCTGCCCGCCCGGGTCGAGGCTGAGCGGTCCGGTGGATCCTCGGCAGCCGCCGAGGATATTGGCGGCCACGATGAAGAACCGGTCCGTGTCGATGCCGCGGCCGGGCCCGACGACCTCGCCCCACCAGCCGCCCTCACCGGTGACGATGTGGTCGCCGGTGAGGGCATGCAGGACGAGCACAGCATTGGAGCCGTCGTACTCGCCCCAGGTGGCGTAGGCGAGGCGGACCTCCGGCAGGAGCTCACCAGATTCGAGGGTGAGGTCGCCGATTTCCTGCTCGTGGGTCACTTGGCCGCGCGGAATCCTGCGTCGAGGTCGGCGAGGATGTCGTCGATCCCTTCGAGGCCGACGGCCAGACGCACCAGACCGGGGGTCACGCCCGCCGCCGACTGCTCGTCGGCCGTGAGCTGAGAGTGGGTCGTCGAGGCCGGGTGGATGGCCAGGCTGCGGACATCGCCGATATTGGCGACGTGGCTGTGCAACTCCAGGGCGTCGATGAAGCGGCGTCCGGCATCCAGGCCGCCGGGCAGCTCGAAGGTGACGATCGCCCCCGACCCCTTGGGCGTGTAGCGCTCCGCGAGCTCGTGGTACGGGCTCGACGGCAGGCTGGCCCAGTGGACCGACACGGCGTCTTCACGCGCCTCCAGCCACTCGGCCACCTTGCGCGCGTTCTCCAGGTGGCGCTCGATGCGCAGGCTCAGCGTCTCCAACCCCTGGGCGAGCAGCCAGGCGTTGAACGGAGCGATGGCGGGACCGATATTGCGCAGGTACTGCACACGCAGCTTGGTGAGGTAGGCGGCCGGGCCGAGGGCCTCGGCGTAGACGAGGCCGTGGTAGCTCTCGTCGGCCCGGGTGAAGCCGGGGTACTTGTCTCCGTGCGCGCCGTAGTCGAAGGTGCCCCCGTCGATCACGACGCCGGCGATGGCGGTGCCGTGGCCGCCGATGTACTTGGTGGCCGAGTGGACGACGGTGTCGGCGCCGTGCTGCAGCGGGTTCAGACCGTACGGGGTCGCGACGGTGTTGTCGACGATCAATGGAACGCCGACCTCGCGGGCGACGGCGGAGACGGCCTCGAGATCGAGGACATCGCCCTTCGGGTTGCCAATGGTCTCACCGAAGAACGCCTTCGTATTCTCCTGCGCCGCGTCGCGCCACTGTCGCGGGTCGTTCGGCTCCTCGACGAAGGAGACGGCGATGCCGAGCTTGGGGAAGGAGTGCCGCAGCAGGCTGTCGGTGCCGCCGTAGAGGCTGGCCGAGGCGACGATATGGTCGCCGGCCTCGGCGACATTCGTCAACGCGCCGGTCGTGGCGGCCTGGCCGGAGGCGAACAACAGGGCGCCGACGCCGCCCTCGAGGGCGGCGATGCGCTGTTCCACCACATCCTGCGTGGGATTCATGATGCGCGTGTAGATATTGCCGGGCTCGGCCAGGGCGAACAGGTCGCCCGCGTGCTGGGTGTCGCGGAACTGATAGGAGGTGGTCTGGTAGATCGGCAGAGCGCGGGCGCCCGTGGTGGGGTCGGCGGTCTGGCCGGCGTGGATCTGCTTGGTCTCGAACGACCAGTCGTCACTCGTCATATCTGCTCCTTGGCTCGCGAACCTGTACTGAGCGTGACAGATATCCCGTCAACTGGGCAACTGTCTCGCCATGCGGTCACCTCGTCGGGGCTGCCGAGTGGTGCAATTCCGTCCGCGAGTGGTGCAGATTCGCCCTCGAAATCGCTGTTCGAGGGCGAATCTGCACCACTCGCGGTCACCGGGAGGAGCGGCGGGGTGGTGGCGAGGACATGGACGCTCCTCTCAGGACCAGGTCAGCCGTACCTGCTGGCCGGGCCGCGACTGGGCGGCGCGGTCGACGTCCTCGTCCAGCAGGACGGCCGCGACCGGATAACCGCCGGTGACCGGGTGATCGGCGAGGAAGAGGACCGGCTCGCCGTTCGGCGGCACCTGGATCGCTCCGCGGGTGGCGCCCTCGCTGGGCAGCTGGCGACCCGGCTCGGCGTGCTGGAGCGCGTCTCCCTCCGGCGGACACAATCGCGCGCCGACTCGGTTCGTCCTGTCCGAGACGGTCCAGGTGATGCCTGTCAGCCGGTCGGCATCGGCCAGCCAATCGTCGTGGGGCCCGCGCACGGCACGCAACGTCACGACGTCCTCATCGAAGCGGGCGACGGGCGCGAGGTCGGTGGTCGGGAGCTCACCGGCCTTCGAACCGAGAGCGAGTCGATCGCCCCCGGCCAGCGGCGCCGGGCCGAGACCCGAGAGGGTGTCCGTGCTGCATGACCCCAGCACGGGCTCGGCCTCGATGCCGCCACGCAACGCGACGTAGGCGCGCACTCCCGAGGTGGCCTGTCCGAGGCTCAGCGTCCACCCCGGCTGGAGGGTGTGCCGGGCGTTGAGCCCCATCGGGACGGGCCCCTGGCCGCGATCGACGTGGACCTCGACGTCCGCGCCGGTGACCGCGATGTCGACGGTGCCGTCGGTGCTGAGGCTGAGACCACCCATCAGCACCTCGATCGCCACGGCGTCCTCGGGATTGCCGACGAGCCGGTGCGCCAGTGCGAACGAGCGCCGGTCGGCCGCACCCGAGCGCCCGACCCCGATCGAGGCGTAACCGGGACGGCCGAGATCCTGGAGGGTGGCCTGCGGCCCGGTCGCGAGGATCTCGATCGTGGTCATCGGCCGGCCTCCACGAAGCGCACGGTGGTGCCCGGCTGCAGCAGCGCGGGCGGATCGCGGTCGATGTCGAAGAGCGTGAGATCGGTGCGGCCGATGAGCTGCCAGCCGCCCGGGGACTCGCGGGGGTAGATGCCGCTGAAGGTGCCCGCGAGGCCGACCGCGCCGGTGGGCACGGCGGTGCGGGGCTCGTCGCGCCGGGGCACGTCGAGGCGTTCGTCGCCGCCGGTGAGATAGGCGAATCCGGGCGCGAAGCCCCCGAAGGCCACCGTCCAGGGCCGACCGGTGTGGGCCTCGATCACCTCATCGCGGGACAAGCCGGTCAGCCGGCATACCTCGTCGAGATCGGGTCCGTCGTAGACCGTGGGCACCTCGACCGTCTCACCCGCCGCGGCGGTGGCCCGCTCGCCGGGCGTGAGGGCCCCGAGGGCCTCGCGTGCCCGGCCTATCCGATCGGACGTGGCGGCGGTGATCAACACCGTGCAGGCGCCCGGCACCACGTCCAGCAGGTCGAGACCGGCAGCGGTCACCGCGGCGGCCCAGGCGACGGGATCCTCGTGCTCCTCGAGCTCCAGCAGCAGGGCGCGATCCCCGTAGGGCAGTGTCCTCATGCGAAGGCCTCCACCGTGATGTCGGCGGCATCGAGCGCGGCGCGTACCGCCTCGCTCATAGCCACCGCTCCTGGAGTGTCGCCGTGGAGACAGACGGAGTCGACCGCCATGCGGATCTGTGTGCCGTCGATCGCCTCGACGATGCCCTCGGTGACCATCCGGGTGACGCGATCGGCCACCACCTGCGGATCGGCCAGCACGGCTCCCTCCTCGCGTCGGGAGACCAATGTGCCGTTGGGCGTGTAGGCGCGGTCGGCGAAGGCCTCGTACACCGGCCGCAGCCCTCGCCGCTCCGCCTGCGCGAGCAACTCGGAGCCCGGCAGGCCGAGGATCGGCAGGCTCCGGTCGACCGAGGCGACCGCGTCGACCACGGCCCGGGCGTGCTCCTCGTGATGGACCGCGGTGTTGTAGAGGGCGCCGTGCGGCTTGACGTAGACCACCCGGCCGCCGGCCGCCGAGGCGAGCGCCTGAAGGGCGCCGATCTGGTAGACGACATCGTCGGTCAGCTCGCGGACGGTGGCGTCGACGAAGCGCCGGCCGAAGCCCGCCAGGTCGCGATAACCGACCTGCGCGCCGATCGCGACCCCTTGCTCCACGGCCCAGCCGCAGGTGCGGGCGATGGTGGTCGGGTCGCCGGCATGGAAGCCGCAGGCGACATTGGCGCTGGTGACCGTCCGCAGGACGGCCTCGTCATCGCCGAGCTCCCATCGGCCGAAGGACTCGCCGACATCGCTGTTGAGGTCGATGTGCATCAGATCAGCTCCAGAGATCGGACAACCCGCCGAGCGAGTTCCAGCCGAGGTAGAGGGTCAGCAGCCATACGAGCATGCCGACGATCTTCAACCACAGCGGATAGAGGTACCCGCCCAGGAGATCACGGCGCATCCACGCGATCCACAGCACCACCGTGAAGCCGATCGGCAGGATGAGCCCGTTGACCGCTCCGGCGAAGATCAGCAGTGTCACCGGGGCCGCTCCCAGCGCCAGGAAGGCGATCGCGCTGACGGCGATGAAGCCCACGGTCAACAGATTCTGGGTGCGCTCGGAGATTGCGGTGGTGCTCATGAACGACACGGACGTGTAGGCGGCGCCGATGACCGAGGTGATCGCCGCCGCCCACAGAATGACGCCGAAGACGATCAGCCCGGCATCGCCGATGGCGTTCTCGAAGGCGCTCGCGGTGGGATTGTCGGCGGCCAGCTGGATGCCTCCGGCGGTCACGCCGAGGATGGCGAGGAACAGCAGGACGCGCATGACCCCCGTGACGAGGATGCCGTAGACGGAGGTGCGGGTGATCTGGCCGACGTTCTCCGGGCCCGTGACACCGCTGTCGAGGAGGCGGTGGGCGCCGGCATAGGTGATGTAGCCGCCGACGGTGCCGCCCACGATGGTGGTGATGGCGAGGAAGTCGACCGTCTCGGGCATGACCGTATTGCGGAGGGCGTCGCCGATCGGCGGCCGTGACACGATCGTCGTGTAGAGGGTCATGCCGATCATCAGCACCCCGAGCAGGACGACGACGCGGTCGAGCGCGACCCCGGCGCGCTTGCTGAGGAAGATCGCGATCGCGATGGCCGCCGACACGGTACCGCCGATCCTGGGATCGACGCCGAACATCGCATTGGCACCGAGGCCGGCACCGCTGACATTGCCGATATTGAACACCAGCCCGCCGGACACGACCAGCGCCGAAAGCAGCCACCCGATGCCCGGCAGTACCTCGTTGCCGAGCTCGTGGGCACGACGTCCGGCAACACCGACCACGCGCCATACGTTCAGTTGGACGGCGATGTCGATGACGATCGAGGCGAGGATCGCGAAGGCGAAGGCCGCGCCCAGCTTGACGGTGAAATCGGTGGTCTGGGTGATGAAACCCGGACCGATGGCGCTGGTGGCCATGAGGAACATGGCACCGAGCAGCGCGCTGCGGGCAGATGGCCGCTTGGCCGAGTCGCGGACGTTCTCGTCGGTCATCGTGGTCTCCTGATCGCCGGAGGGCGCTGTCACGATGACCGCGATCGTAGTCCCGTCCTCGCCGGCCCGCTCGGCGTCGCGGTCAGCTCGCGCTGTCGACGGGATCGTAGGTGGGGTAGCCGATGATCTCCGCGACCGACCGCATGCTCGCGTCGTGGGTGACGATAGTGGCGTCCACGCCGGTATGGATGGCGGTGGCCAGATGCAGGGCATCCGAGGTCTTGAGGTGAGGGACGATCGCTTCCGCCTCCGCTATCACGGGGTCGGTGAGCGCGATGACGGCGATGAAATCCAGGATATCGTCGCGGCGGTCGACCGGGAGGTCCTCGCGGCGCAGCACCCTCGTCAATTCGGTGCGCAGCAGGCGTGAGGCGATCACGGTGCTGTCGGGTGCGGCGGTGGTTTCATCGAACCAGCGTGCCGCCGGGGCCGACTGGCCGAGGAGGATGCGTACCGCGACGGAGGAGTCGAGGTAGAAGTACCTCACCACGCGCCCTTCATGTCGTCGATCAGTTCGTCGACGGTCTCGGCGGTCCGTGGATCGTGTCGGGGAAGACGCGAGGTGCGCGCCGGGCCGGCCTTCTTCGGCGCCGGGATGCCGGGCTGGACGTCCGGCGGGACGATGTGGCCGATCACCCGGTGATGCCGGGTGATCGCGTAGGTGTCTCCCGCCTCCACGGCAGCGAGCGTCCGGGTGGGGTTCTGCCGGAGCTCGCCGACGGACACGGTCTTCATGTCTCAATAATACGAGATTTGTCTACGAGTATCTAGAGAAGCGTGACGGTCAGCGCATGGAGAAGGGCTGGCCGGTCGACTCCATGACGCTCAGCCAGAGATCGCCATCGGGGTTGACGCGCTGGGTGCGCTTGGTGACCTCCTCGATCGGCACGTGCGCGAAGCGGTGGCGTGGGCGGCCGACGACGATATCGGTGCGGCCCGCCATGGCCGCGTGGACGGCCACCTGTGCCAGCCGCGTGCAGTAGACCGAGTCGGCGGCATCCGCCGGCACCGAGCGAATCAGATAGCCGGGGTCGAAGTGCCGGAGCGTGAGCGGCATGCCGCGGTCTTTGAACTCGCGGGCGATCCTGGCGCGCAGGAGGCCGGAGAAGTCGCCGAGCACCTGGTTGCCGCTTGCATCGGTGCGTCGGCTGGCCGGGATGAGGTCCTGTCCGGCGCCCTCGGCCAGCACGATGACCGCGCTGCCGCGTTCGTCAACCCGCTTGGCGAGCTGTGCCAGCAGACCGTTCTCTCCGTCGAGGGAGAAGGGCACCTCGGGGATCAGCACGAAGTCGGCATCCTGATAGGCCAGTGCGGAATAACAGGCGACGAAGCCCGCGTGCCGGCCCATGACCTTGACCACCGCCACGCCCCCGGCTGCCGCATCGGATTCGACCCGCGCCGCCTTGATCGACTCTGCCGCCTTGGCGTAGGCGGTCTGGAAGCCGAAGCTGGTGCCGATGAGCGGGATGTCGTTGTCGATCGTCTTCGGCACGCCGACAACGGCGATCGACAGCTCGCGGCGTGCGATCTCCTCGTGGATGGCGTGTGCCCCGCGCATCGACCCGTCCCCGCCGATGACGAAGAGGATGTCGATGCCGCGATCGACCAGCGTGTCGACCATGACCTCGACATCCTGGCTGCCTCGCGAGGAGCCGAGGACGGTACCGCCGCGTTCGGCGATGCTCTGCACGAAGGAGGGGGTGAGCTCGATCGGGTCGGGCGCCTGACCGGGCGCGAGGCCCGCGTAGCCGTTGCGGAAGCCGGTGACATCCGTGACGCCGTAGTGTTCGAACAGTTCGAGGACCAGCGCACGGATGACGTCATTGAGCCCTGGGCAGAGGCCGCCGCAGGTGACGACGCCGGCCTTGGTGGTGGCCGGGTCGAAGAAGATCTTGCGCCGGGGGCCGCCCGGCTCGTAGGACGGGACCTCCTCGAGCGGGACATCGCCGCGGGAGGCGAGCAGGCTGATGGTGTCGTCGATCAGGACGCGGTCGTCCTCGGCGACGTAGTACGCATTGGTGGCGCGGTGCCCTACGTACTCGGCGAGCGGGGAGTCGTAGCGTGGCTCGCCGAGGGACCGGACCTGCAGGTCCGCCAGGCTCATGTCGTCATAGGTCACCACACCCCCAACGGTAGCCGAACTCCGTGCCCGGCAGGTGGGCACCGAGGGTCGCGGGTGGGGCTCATCACGTCACGTGTGGTGAGTGGTCCGCACCCGTATTCTGGCGATATGGCACCCGCCGTCCGGTCTCCTCGTGCCGCGCGTTGGCTCTCGCGGCGCCGGCCGTTGCGCGCCGTGCACGCCGACGCGGTCTTGCACGAGGATCCGAGTCCCCGCGCCCGGCTGATCGGTCGCGGAGCCCGTCTCGCGGTCAAGCCGTTGCTGAGGCTCGCCCCGATGGACGACCGGATGTTCGCGCGGCTCCGGTCCCTGGATCGGTATCGACCTCGCCATCCGACAGAGGGCATCAGTGCGGTGGAGGTCGATCTCGATGGTGTTCGCGCGGAGTGGATGGGCCTCGAGGAGGGGCGCGGCAGCGATCTGACCCTCGTGTACTTCCACGGGGGCGGTTTCTTCACCGGGAGCATCGACTCGCATCGCAGTATGTGCGAGCAGCTGGTGCGCGACACCGGCGGTGCCGTCGTGTCGGTCGACTATGTGATGCTCCCCGAGGGCACCATCGCCGACTCGGTCGCGGATGCGATGGCTGCCTATGAGGCCGTGATCGCCCGTGTGGACCGGCCTGACAAGGTCGTCGTCGGCGGTGACTCGGCGGGCGGATACCTGGCGATGAAGGTAGGTGAGCTCAGCACGCGTCGCGGCATCCAGCGTCCGGCCGGTCTCATCGGCTTCTCGCCGCTGCTGAGCCTCGATCCCGAGCGTGAGGACAAGAATGTCGTGCGGGTCTCGCCCGTGCGCGAGGCCTATCTGCCGATCAAGCGCACCCCGCGGATGCGCGAGCGCTGGCTGCCCGATGGTGCGGTGATCGAGGGATTCGCCTCGCCGCTGCACGCCGCGGCCTATATCGAGTCGCCGGTGCACCTGGTGGCCGTGGAGGACGAGATGCTCCGCCCGGAGACAGAGGCCTTCGCGCTGCTACTGACCGACAAGGGCGTCGACGTGGAGGTGCATCTGTGGCGCGGCCAGGTGCACGCCTTCGTGTCGCTCGTCGATGTCCTCCCGGATGCGCGGGTGGCCGTGCGTCAGGGGGCCGACTTCGCCCGGAGGGTCATCGGTGAGCTCGTCGAGGACTCCGTCACCGACCCTGATGCCCACCCCGAGGACCTCTCGGGCCACCTCGCGGGCTGACTCCGTCCCTTGGTCCAGCTTTTGCCGGGTTGTGGCCCCCTGAGACCTCTCTTGAGGGGCCAGAACCCGGCAAAGGTTGGGCGGAGCCGAGGGGACCTCAACTTACCGGCAGGGTTGACTGTTTCTTTCGTGCGCGCCATGCTGGGCGACGTGACCGAGGCAGAGACCCCGACGCGGGTTCCGCAGGAGGAACGGACGCGACAGATGCGCCGTCGACTCCTCGAAGCGACGGTGGATTCGCTCGTCGAGCTCGGCTGGTCGGGCACCACGACGACGGTCGTCAGCCGGCGCGCCGGGGTGAGTCGCGGCGCGCAGCTGCATCATTTTCCGAGTAAGCACGATCTGGTGGTCGCCGCCGTCGAGTTCATCACCGATCGCCGCCGTAGCCAGATGGATGCCGTATTGGCCGACCTGCCCGCCGAAGGCCGCACCCACGCGGTCCTCGATGCACTCGCCGCGCAGTTCACCTCGCCGGTCTTCTTCGCAGCCCTCGAACTGTGGGTCGCCGCTCGCACGGACGAGAGCCTGCGTGCCGAGGTGGGCGATCTCGAACGGCGCATCGGCCGCGAGACCCACGCGCACGCGGTCACCCTGCTCGGCATCGACGAGAGCCGGGGGCGCAACCGGCAGCTCGTGCAGGCCACGCTCGACCTCGTCCGCGGCCTCGGCCTCGCCGCGACCCTCAGCGACGATTCGGTGCGACGAGCCGCCATCCTCGACGCCTGGGCCGTCACCCTCGACCACGAACTGGAGCGCTGACATGACCGTCCTCGACTCGATCCTCGACGACCTCGCGGCGGAGAGCCTGCAGCTCGACGGCTGGGTCGCCGGCCTCCCGCTGGCCGGCTGGCAGACCGTGACGACCCCGGAGGGATGGACGGTGGCTCACCAGGTCGCCCACCTGCACTGGACCGATCAGGCCTCGGTCGAGGCGATCACCGACCGCGAGGCCTTCGACGAGCTGATGCGGCAGGCCGAAGCGAATCCCACGGGATTCGCCGACGATGCCGCCGACGAGCTCGCCCTGGAGCCGCCCGACCAGCTGCTGCGCGCCTGGCGGCAAGGTCGCGGGGCGTTGGCCGAGGCACTCAGCTCGGTACCCGAGGGGAAGAGGGTGCCCTGGTTCGGACCGCCGATGAGTCCTGCCTCCATGGCCACGGCGCGTTTCATGGAGACGTGGGCGCACGGACACGATGTCGCCGAGGCGGTGGGGATCGAGGTTCCGCGCCACGACCGGGTGCGCCATGTGTGCCACCTCGCGGTACGGACCCGAGGCTTCGCCTATCTGGTGCGGGGCCTGGAGGCGCCGGACGCGCCGGTACGTGTGGAACTCACCGCCCCCGGTGGCGATCGGTGGGAGTGGGGTCCCGAGGATGCCGCCGATCGGGTGACCGGTGATGCCTGGGACTTCGCACTGCTGGCCACGCGACGCCGGCATCGCGATGACGTGGACGTCCGCGCGGTCGGCGACGACGCGAACCGGTGGCTCGACATCGCGCAGACCTTCGCCGGCCTGCCCGGCAACGATCCCAAGCGTCTCGCCGACCGCTGAGGGGTCAGGAGACCAGGGAGCCGATCGTGAGGAAGGCGACGAGCGCGGCGACGAAGATCGCGGTGCGCAGGGTGCCGGTGCGGAGTTGCCGGCGCTGGACTTCGGTCATGGCCCCATCATAGTTCGCCATCCCGCCACGCGCTATCGGTGAGCGCGGACTAAGATGTTCGTCATGCCGAACATCTTGCGGTGGGGAGGGGCCGCCGCGGTCTTCGTCCTGTCCGCCTGCGCCCCAGCCGCCTCTGGTGAGCAGGCCGACGAGCGTCCGGTGGTCCTGTCGACCTTCACGGTCACCGCCGACATGATCGAGGCGGTCGGCGGCGATGCCGTGCGGGTCGAGTCCCTGCTCCCGCTCGGAGCGGAGGTCCACGGCTACGAGCCGACTCCCGGTGACCTGCGCCGAGCGGCTGATGCCGATCTCGTCATCGACAACGGGCTCGGGCTCGAGGCCTGGTTCGGGCAGTTCATCCAGCGCCTCGATGTGCCGCGCGTGGCTGCCGCTGAAGGGATCGAGCCGATCGCGATCGAGGGCACCGACGAGCCCAATCCGCACGCCTGGATGTCACCACGCGAGTCCGCGGACTATGTGGACACGATCGAGCGTGCCCTCGTCGACCTGGTCCCGGAAGAGCGGGAGGGGATCGAGGACCGAGCCGACCACTACCGGGCGGAGCTCGCGGCCATCGAACGGCGACTCGTGCGGGCGGCCGCCGAGGTCCCGGCCGAGCGCCGGATCCTCGTCACCTGCGAGGGAGCCTTCTCCTATCTCGCGCGCGACGCCGGACTCCGAGAGGCCTATCTGTGGCCGGTCAACTCCGAGCACCAGGTCACGCCGCGCCGGGCCGCCGCACTCGACGATCTGCTGACCCGGCGACAAGTCCCGGCGGTGTTCTGCGAGTCGACGGTGTCGAGTCAGACGATGCGCCAGCTCGCTGCCGCGACCGGCACACCCTTCGGAGGCACGCTCTACGTCGACTCGCTCTCGCCACCGGACGGACCGGTGCCCAGCCACCTCGACGTGGTGCGTCACGCCGCCGATCTGATCGTGGAGGTCCTACGATGACGGCCATCGAGATTGAGACGGCTACGGTCCGCCGCGCGCGGCGGACCGTACTGCGCGATGTCTCGGTGCAGGTCGAGGTCGGACACGTGTGTGCACTGCTCGGGATGAACGGCGCCGGCAAGAGCACGCTCTTCGATGTCATCGCCGACCGTCTGCCGCTCGCCGGCGGGTCGATCGACGTCCTCGGCGCCACGCCTCGCAGCGCACGCCGGGCGGGTCGTGTCGGCTATGTCGTGCAGAGCGAGCGGATCGACCTCGATTTCCCGGTGACGGTTCGCGGCGTGGTCTCGATGGGCATCGCCGGGCGCCGCGAGGCGCGGCGACGGACGGATGAGGCCATCGAGCGCGTCGGCCTGGAGGCCCTCGCCGACCGGCCCCTCGGTCGCCTGTCCGGTGGGCAGCGCAAGCGCGCCTTCCTGGCCCGTTGCCTCGCCCAGCGAGCCGAGCTGATCCTGCTGGACGAGCCCTTCGCGGGAGTCGATCGCCCGAGCGAGCTGGCCTTGCGTCAGGTCATCGGCGAACTCGCCGCCGATGGCACCACGGTGCTCGTCTCCACACATGATGTGCGCGAGCTGGAGACCTGGTGCGATGACGCGATCGTGCTGGCCGGCCGGGTGGTCGCTTGCGGCCCGGTACGTGAGACGGTGACGGCCGAGCGATTGGCGCAGGCCTTCGGCTGGGAGGGATCGGCGTGATCGAGATGTTCTCCTATGAGTTCATGCAGGTCGCGGCCCTCGTCGCCGTGGCCGCGTCCGTGGCCTGCGCGCTGCTCAGCTGCTGGATCGTGCTGATCGGCTGGTCCCTCATCGGCGATGCCGTCTCCCATGCCGTGCTGCCCGGCGTGGTGCTCGCCTATGCGGTCGGCGTCCCGTTCACGGCCGGGGCGCTGCTGTTCGCCTTCATCGCGGTCGGTCTGATCGCCTTGGTACGCCAGGGCCCGACCAAGGAGGATGCGGCGATCGGGGTGGTCTTCACGTCGCTGTTCGCGCTCGGCCTGGTCCTGGTCTCGGTGGTGCCCAGCCATCTCGATCTCGGGCACATCCTCTTCGGCAATGTCCTGGGCGTCAGCGACGCCGAGGTGGTCCAGGTGGTCGTGCTCGCGGTCCTCGTCGCGATGGTGCTCGTGGTCCTGCGCAGGCCGCTCACGATGTACGCCTTCGACCCGGTGCACACCTATATGATGGGTCGTTCTCCGCGGATGCTGGCGGGTGTCCTGTTGACGCTGCTGGCGGTGACGGCGGTGGTCGGGTTGCAGGCGGTGGGGGTGGTGCTCGTGGTCGCGCTGCTGATCATCCCCGGTGTCACCGCCCGTCTGTTGACCGACCGGATCGGGCGCATGCTGGTGATCGCTCCGCTGATCGCGGTCGCCGCCACCGCGGCCGGGCTGATGACGAGCTTCGCGCTCGACGTCGCTCCCGGCGGGATGATCGTGCTCGGCCAGTCGGCGGTATACGCCATGGTCTATCTCCTCGCTCCGCAGCGCGGCATGCTTCCCCGCCTCGCACGCCGGAACCACGAGATGCCCGTGTGAGCACCCCACCTGGTGGCGGTAGCTGGTCAACCCTTCCCCTGATCGCCGGTAGCCGGTCAACCTCATGGTCGAGTCATGAGGTTGACCAGCTACCGCTGACGGGCATGCGAGCCCGTAATCTGGGGACGTGCACCCCGACGAGCTGACCGCGTCCACACAGGACTATCTGAAGGTCATCTGGACGAGTCGCGAATGGCGCGACGAGCCGATCTCGTCGCGTGCGCTCGCGCAGCGCCTCGGCCAGTCGCCGTCGACGGTCTCCGAGACGGTCAAGAGGCTCACACAGCAGGGGCTGCTGACCCACGAGCGCTACGGCGATGTCGGGTTGACCGATGAGGGACGCCGCGCAGCACTCGCGATGGTGCGACGACACCGGCTCATCGAGACCTTCCTGGTGGACTATCTCGGCTACTCCTGGGACGAGGTGCACGATGAGGCCGAGGTCCTTGAGCACGCGGTCTCCGATCTGTTCATGCGACGTCTCGCGGTGGCCCTCGGGGAACCGGAGCGCGATCCCCACGGCGACCCCATACCGAGCGCCGAGGGTCAGTTGCCCGAGCTGGACGCCCGGCAGTTGTCGGAGATCGATGGCGGGGAGCGGGTCCGGGTGGTGCGGGTCTCGGACGCCGATCCCGCACTGTTGCGCTTCCTCACCGAACAGGGCATCGGCCTGGACGTGCTGCTGGATGTGAACGAGCGGCATCCCTATGCAGGCACGATCAAGGTGACGCGTGAGGGTGATGAGCTCGATCTCGGGCTGCCCGCGGCCGAGGCCATCTGGGTCGCCACGCCCTGACGCGTGCGGCGTCGGTCCGGGCGGTGAGTGGTCGACGACCGGCGGCCTCCGTCGCTTGCGCCGACGGAGGATGTGCCTCGGTGGCTGTCATAGCCGCCGCGGAAGCGCATCGTCCGTCGTCCCGTGCCGGCGGCGGTGGGTGAGCGTCCAGATCGCGGGCCGAATGGACGCCTACTCACCGCCCAGGCGTGCTACCCGGAGCGAGAGTCAGTGGCCGCCGACGAGGTGGGTCTCATAGGCGAGCACGACCAACTGCACGCGATCGCGGGAGCGGGTCTTGGCCAATAGCCGGCTGATATGGGTCTTGACGGTGGCCTCGGCCACGAACAGCTCGCTCGCGATCTCCGAATTCGACAGGCCCCGCCCGACCAGTACCAGCACCTCGCGCTCGCGATCGGTGACCTCGGCGAGCCGGTCGTCGGGGGACTTCGTGGCGTCCGTGGGATCGGGCAGCGTCGTCGCGAAGTGGTCCAGTAGTCGGCGCGTGGTCGACGGCGCCACCACGGCGTCGCCGCGATGCACCGCTCGGATCGCCCCCAGCAGCTCCGGGGGAGCGGCATCCTTGAGCAGGAAGGCCGCGGCGCCGGCCTTGATGGCCGCGAAGGCGTACTCGTCGAGATCGAAGGTGGTCAGCACGATCACTCGGGGGCCATCGGCCATCGCGGTGACCGAACGGGTGGCCTCGACGCCGTCGAGGCGCGGCATCCGCACATCCATGAGCACGACATCGCACGTGGTGACGCCGATGAGCTGCAGGGCCTCGGCTCCGTCGCCGGCCTCGCCGACCACCGTCATGTCGTCCTGGCTGTCGATGAGCATCCGGAACCCGGCTCGCACCATCTGCTGGTCGTCGACGAGGAACACGCGGATCGAATCGCTCACCAGGGAATCCTCGCATCGACCTGGTATCCGCCGCCCACGACGGGCCCGACCCGCAGCTCGCCACCGTGTGCCGCGACCCGTTCGCGCATGCCGACGAGCCCGTGGCCCCCGCCGTCATCGGCCGCGCTCGCCCCGCGGCCGTCGTCGCGCACCGTCAGGAGGAGCGCGTCACCGTCGCGGCGGAGCGTCACCGTGGTGCTCACCTCGGGTCCGGCGTGCTTGCGGACATTCGTGAGCGATTCTTGGAGCAGGCGATAGGCCGTCAGGGCGACGCCCGCCGGGACCCCGGACAGGTCCGCCGGGATCTCGGTGTCGAGTCGCATCGACATCGCGGCCTCCTCCAGCAGTGCCGGGACATCGGCGAGATCGGGCTGTGGAGCCGTGCCGGTGCCGTTCTCGCGCAGCAGGCCGAGCAGCGACCGCATCTCGGTCAGTGCCTGCCGGCCTGTGCTCGCGATGGTCTCCAGCGCCTCCACGGCCGACTCGGGGCGGGCGGCCGCGGCGTAGCGCCCCCCGTCGGCCTGCACGATGATGACCGAGAGTCCGTGCGCGACCACATCGTGCATCTCGCGGGCGATGCGATTGCGCTCGCCCTGAGCGGCGAGCTGGGCGCGCTGGTCCGCCTCGCGGGCGACCCGCTCGCTGCGTTCGATCAACGAGTTCACATAGGCCTCACGGGTGTGTCCGAGCCGTCCGAGCACCCAGGCGACGATGACGATGAGGCCGATGCCGATGGCCTGCGAGATGATGAGTTGCAGATCCGCGGTGGCGGTGAGGTCGAGTCCGGGCAGCCAGTCGACGGCGGCCACGACGGCGGCGATCAGGCTGAGGACGAGCACCGGGATGCTCGAGCGTAGCCCGCGCCATCGCGCCACCGAGTAGACGGCGACCGGGAACGCCAGCTGTCCGGGGAGGGTGGTGTCGTAGAGCAGCACCTGCGCGGCGTGCGTGACGTAGACAGCGGCGAAGACCGCCAGCGGATGCGACCGCCGCCAGAACAGGGGAGCGATCTGAGAGACGGTCAGGAGCGCCACGCCGATGCTGATGCTGACGGATGCCAGGGCGGCGAAGACGAGCAGCGCGCAGGTCAGCGCGATATCGAACCACCGCCTGCCGCGCGGGCTGAGGCGGAAGGGTGCTCTGTCCATCGTGTCGACGGTAGCCCAAGATGGACGTCCGCAGATCCGTCCAGGGGTGGATGTTTACCTCATAAAGGTGCTTTTTTGCCTGGAAAGTCAGATGATCATCCGAAAACGCGGCTGCTTGCCCTTGATCTCGCGCGCGACGCGCCGCGATCTGTTTCCATGAGGTCCAAGGAGTGGCAGACGATCGGAGGAGATCATCGTGGGCGCCACCACCCCACCAGGCTATGAGGACCTGGAACGCGACCTACGAGAACGTGGGCTCGATGCCTCGGCGAGCTGGCCGGCCGATGTGCTGGCGAGCGTGGTCGCGAGCGACGCGATGAGCTTCGTCGAGCTCACCCTCCAGCACGTCCTGGCCGATGCCCTGCGCGATGGCGAGCCGAGGGCCCGGGATCGCGAGCCTTGCGATGTCCGTGGCGCAGTGTTCGCGCACCGGCTGGACGGCACGATCTACGCCACCCTGGCCGAGGCCCTCTCGACGCTCGCCTGGGCCGGTGATCCCGGTGTCGAGCGGTGGCACGAGCTGCTCGCCGATGTCGACCACGATGCCACGGACATCCTGCGCTGCCGCATGCTCGCCGTCCCCTCGGCCGATTCCGATACCGCCGTGGAATGGCTGGTGGCCCACCCGGACTGGTACTCGCTCGGCTGGGGATCGAGCAGCTGGCCGCCGATGGACGTCGTCGCGGTACATGCCGACGTCTGCTCGATGGCGACCTATGAGGCACTCGAGCAGGCGATCTTGGAGTTCCTGCCCGAGGTCGAGGAGCCGGCCTGCCGGGGATTCGGCCAGTACGAGCTCCTCGCGGCCCTCGGCGACAGCCATCTCTCGAGTGTGGCGCGTGATCGCCTGGTGGAGCTGCACCACCGATTCGCCGAGGTGCCCGTAGCGCGGACCTAAGAGGTCGGAATCTCTAAGCCGCCACGGCAGACTGTCGATGCGGTGGCGCGAACGACACTCGAGATCGTTCGCGCTGCCGCCCGCCGGTGGAGTTCGCCACCGGGCCCCACCGCTACGAGCCTCGCGATGAGGTCTGCCCCCGCGTCACCTCCTATACTCGTGGGGTCCACGCCAGTGGGCACCTGTTCGTCGCGGGGAAGCCGGTCGGAGTCCGGCACTGTCGCGCAACCGTAGGCCTTCGGGCGAGTCGGGAGACCGGGCGGGCGGGTCCATCACGACACACTGTCGCGTCTCGCAGTGGGGGGTCAGGACCATGGTCGTCGCGACTACCAGCCCCCCGCAGCGCCGACAGCGTCGTGCTCGCGACCTCCACCCCGGCGCGTGGTGGATCTGGGCCCTCGGCCTGGCCGCGACGGCCTCCGCCACCACCAATCCGGTCGTCCTGAGCCTGGTGATCGCGGTGACCTGTCTCGTCGTCGTCAGTCGGCGCGGTGATGCCCCGTGGGCCCGCGCCTTCCGTTTCTACCTCTGGTTCGGTGCGGTCATCGTGGCGGTGCGTGTGCTGTACCGGCTGGTCTTCGGGGGAGGGTCGGTCATCGGTGACACGGTGCTGATCCCCTTGCCCGAGATCCCGCTGCCCGATGTCGTCTCGGGTATCCGGCTGCTGGGCGATGTCACGTCGACGGCGGTGCTCGCCGGTCTCTACGACGGTCTGCGGCTCGCGGCGGTCGTCATCTGCGTCGGTGCCGCCAATGCCCTCGCCAATCCCAAGCGACTGCTCGCCTCGGTGCCGCCCGCACTGTACGAGGTCGGGACGGCGCTGGTCGTCACGATGTCGGTCTTCCCGCAACTCGCCGAGAGCGTGCAGCGGGTCCACCGGGCACGGCGTCTGCGCGGCGAGCCCGGCACGGGGATCGGGGCGATGCGGCGGCTCGTCGTGCCCGTGCTGGAAGACGCGCTGGAGCGATCGATGACGCTCGCCGCGGGCATGGACGCCCGGGGCTATGGACGCGCCGGCACCGCCTCGGTGCGGGCGCGCGCGGTGACCGGAGGATTCCTGCTCGCCGGGCTGTTCGGACTGTGCGTCGGCACCTACGCCTTCCTCGACCAGACGGCCCCGAGATGGCTCTCCTGGCCGGTCCTCGCCGGCGGCATCGGCTGTGCCGTGATCGGCTTCCTGCGTGCGGGGGAGCGGGTGCAGCGCACGCGATACCGCCCGGACCGGTGGCGCGGCCCGGAGCTGATGACCGCGGCCTGCGGCATCGTCGCCGCCGTCGGCATGCGTTTCGTCGACCCGGCCGCGGCCTTCCCCTCGCTCACCCGGATGCCGGAGGTCTCGATCCTGGCACTGGCGGCCGTGCTCGTGACGGCCGTGCCCGCCTTCGCGACCCCCGAACCGCGGCGGGTGATCCGATGATCGAGGTCATCGACGTCTCCTTCGCCTACGACGGTGCTCCTTTCCGGGTGCTCACCGGAGTGGATCTGACGATCGGCGAGGGTGAGCTCGCGCTGGTCGTCGGTCGCACCGGATCGGGGAAGTCGACGCTGTTGGGTGTCTTCAACGGTCTGGTCCCGCACTTCACCGGCGGGACGCTGCGCGGGGATGTGCGCATCGACGGAACCTCCGTCCTCGGGCGACCGCCGCGCGAGCTGGCCGATCTCGTCGGCTACGTGCCGCAGGATCCGCTGGACGGCTTCGTGACCGACACGGTCGAGGAGGAGCTCGCCTACGGCATGGAGCAACTGGGGTTGAGCCCGTCGACGATGCGGCGCCGGGTGGAGGAGACCCTCGACCTGCTCGGCCTGGCGGATCTACGCGATCGCGCGTTGCGGACGCTCTCGGGAGGACAGCAGCAGCGCGTCGCGATCGGATCGGTCTTGACGATGCACCCGCGCGTCCTCGTGCTGGACGAGCCGACCTCGGCACTGGACCCCACAGCCGCCGAGGACGTGCTCGCCACGGTCGCCCGTCTGGTCGATGACCTCGCGCTCACCGTGGTGGTCGCCGAGCATCGGATGGAACGGGTCATCCCCTTCGCCGACCAGCTCGTCGTGGTCGAGGACGGCACCGTGCGCAGCGGGCCTCCGGCCGAGCTGCTGCGGGACTCCCCGGTTGCCCCGCCCATCGTGGACCTGGGACGTCTCGCCGGATGGGACCCTCTCCCGCTCTCGGTGCGTGAGGCGCGCAAGCGGGTGCGCACGGAGCCCTTCGTGCTCACCGAGCCCGAGCCGCGACCGGTGCCGCGTGGACCGGTGGAGCTGATCGCTCGCGGCATCGACGTCGGCTACGGTCCGGTCGTCGCCGTCGACGCGGTGGATCTGGAGGTGCGGACCGGCGAGATCTGCGTGCTGATGGGCCGCAACGGATCGGGCAAGTCGTCATTGTTGTGGGCCATGCAAGGCACCGGTCGCCGGGACGCGGGCACGGTCGCCATCGGTCCGGACGGGACCGATCCGTCCGATGTCCCCGCGGGTGAGGCACGGATGCTCGTCGGACTCGTGCCGCAGACGGCCGGTGATCTGCTCTACCTCGAGGACGTGGCCGAGGAGTGCGCCGCCGCCGACGAGCAGGCCGGAGCACCGTCGGGCACCTGCCGGGAACTGCTCGACCGGCTGGCGCCCGGCATCGACGGCATCCGTCACCCGCGTGACCTCTCCGAGGGTCAGCGTCTCGCGCTCGTGCTGGCGATCGTCCTCACCGCCCGTCCTCGTGTGCTCGCACTCGACGAACCCACGCGCGGCCTCGACTACCCGGCGAAGGCCGAGTTGTCGCGGGTGTTGCGCGAGCTGGCCGAGGATGGGCACGCCGTACTCCTCTCGACCCATGACGTCGAGTTCGTCGCACAGGTCGCCGACACGGTCGTGGTGCTCGCGGACGGTGAGGTGGTCTCGGCCGGCGCCGTCCGCGATGTGCTGGCGGAGTCGCCCGCGTTCGCGCCGCAGGTGGCCAAGGTCCTCGGACCACAGTGGCTGACGGTGGCGCAGGTGGAGCGGACGCGATGGTGAGTCCCGGCGTCCCCATCGGCCGCAGATCCGCAGCCGTCCTGGCTCTCGCCTCTCTCGCGGGCATCGTCATGTTCTGCTGGCCGCTCATCCTGCGCCCGTCCGATGACGCGACCCGCGTCGATCAGCCCTTCCTGTTGATGGTCCTGCTGCCCGTCATCGCGCTGGTGGTGCTCGCCGAGCTGTCCGAAGGCGGCATCGACTCGCGCGCCCTGGCGATCCTCGGGGTCCTGACCGCGGTGAACGCGGCATTGCGCACCCTCGGCGCCGGGACCGCCGGTATCGAGCTCGTCTTCTTCCTGCTGATCCTGGCCGGACGGGTCTTCGGCCCGGGCTTCGGCTTCGTCTTCGGGTGCACGACGGTATTCGCCTCCGCACTGCTGACGGCCGGAGTGGGGCCGTGGCTGCCGTTCCAGATGATGTGCTCCGCCTGGATCGGCATGGGGGCGGGACTGCTGCCGCATCGCCTCCGCGGCAAGGCGGAGATCGCGATGCTCGCGCTCTACGGCGTGATCTGCGCCTATCTCTTCGGCCTGCTCATGAACCTGTCCACCTGGCCCTTCGCGATCGGCATCGACTCGGGGGCCCTGTCCTTCGTGCCGGGGGATCCGCTGCTGGAGAACCTCCGGCGCTTCGCGGTCTTCTTCCTGCTGACCTCCACCGGCTGGGACACCGGGCGCGCCATCACCAATGCCCTGCTGATCGTCGTCCTCGGTCCCGCCATCCTGCTCACCTTGCGCCGGGCGGCCCGCCGGGCGCGCATCATCCCCTTCGAGAGGAACCCCACATGAAGCGACTGATCGCCGCTGCTGCCCTCGTCCTGCCCGGCCTCGTCGCCGTCGCCGCGCCGTCCGCGGCGCAGAGCGAGTGCGAGGATCCGGCCGATATCCCGATCCTCGTCGACTACGGTCCGCTGGAGGCGGAGCAGCAGGTCGTGTGCGCCGAGGGCGCCGCCCAGATGTCGGCGCTCGCCGCGATCACCGGTGCCGGGGTGGACCTGGAGGGCACCACGGAGTACGGCGACAGCGTGGTGTGCCGGGTCGAGGGCCGTCCGGGTGCGGATGTCGAGTCCTGCGACTCGATGCCGGCCGGGGACAGCTTCTGGGGGTTCTACATCGGCTCCGACGGCGCCTGGGAGTTTGCCCAGCAGGGGGTGGACCAGCAGATCCTCGAGGAGGGTGAATTCGTTGCGCTGGCCTATGGCGACGGCACCGCGGCACCGGCCACGGCTCCCGATGAGGAGCTGCGTCAACAGGCGCGGGAGGCGGGCGTCGAGTCCACGCCCGCCGACGATGCCGCGGCCGAGGATGCCGAGGACGAGGCCAGCGACGTCGGCCTCATCGCCGGCTCGATCGTGGTGCTCGTGGTCGTCATGGCGGCGATCGTGGTCGTGCTGCGCCGCCGTCGCAGCTAGTCGGCCGCGCCGTCAGAAATACGCCGTGACCCGCGGGGAGCCTTCGAGGGGAGACCACAGTTCGACGGTGCCCCGCGGTTCCACGAGGGTGAGCAGTTCGAGGGTGAGTGTCGGTACGGACGTTCCCGGTGTCCACTCCAGGGAGCAGTCGATGGCACGCGTACCGAAGTGCAAACCCTCACACACCCAGCCGCCGTCCGGGGAAGCCGGCCAGATGCCCCGCTCCAGCCGGATCGTGGCGTTGAGCGTGATCGGGGTTTCGCCCCTGCCGCTGGCGTGGGCGATGACAACGAGGGATCGGATCAGCTGGCCGCCCAGTGCCGCTTCGACGCTCAGCTCGTCGAGCTCGGGCTCCGGCTCCGGCTCGGGCTCCGGCTCCGGCTCGGGCTCGGGCTCCGGCTCGGGCTCGGGCTCCGGCTCGGGTTCGGGTTCGGGTTCGGGCTCCGGTTCGGGCTCCGGTTCGGGCTCCGGTTCCGGTTCCGGTGGAGTCAGTGGAGTCGGCTCGGGCTCGGGCGGTGCCGACCGAGTCGGGATGTCGCGGTTGATATCGGCGGGCCCGCCTGGGGGCAGGGCGGTCTCATGGGGTGTCGTTCCGGTCACCGGAAGCACCGGCGGCGTGATGAGCGCTGCCGGCGCGAGGTCCGATGGATCGGTCCCTGCGGTCGTTGTCGGCGGGTTCGCGCCGGGTGCAACTGGGGTCCCTACCGGTCCATTCGGAGCGGCGGCGGTTGCCGGCGAAGGAGCGCTATCGGATATCTCCATCACCGACGCGGCTGCTACCGCGACGGCGGCGGCCACGGCGACCGTCGCTGTCGCGAGACCCGCCGGTTGAGTCATCCACTGACGCAGACGCGGACGTGGAAAGGCGGCGAGGATCGCTCCGGCCGTCCCACCCGGGGCCGCCCACGCCGCGGTCGAGATGCCGCCGAAACCGGTGAGCACCACGGGCCAGGTCCAAGCACCGAGCTGCGTATTGATCGTCGTCAGCTGGTGATAAAGGGCGGCGCATTCGGCGCATTCGTCCAGATGGCGCATCGCTTTGGAGCTGCCCGATGAGCCGAGTCCGCCCCGAACGAGACTGCTGAGCCGATCGCGTGTCCAACGGCACGGCAGTTTCTCAGTGGGAGTGACGTGTCCGCTCAGATAGCCGCGACGCAGAGCCTCGCGTGCGCGGTGGGCCCATGTCGAGACCCGGGGGGCGGGCACGCCGAGTCGCTCGGCGACCTCCGCGACGGATAGATCCTCGACATCCAGGTACCAGAGCACCTCGCGCCACCGCTTCGGCAGACCGTTCAAGGCCTCGGCCGCCCGGCGCTCGTCGACCGGGTCGAGGAGCTCGTGCGTGTGCGGTTGGTCGAGCAGCCAGTCGCGATCCGAGCTCGGCGTCTCGCGGTTCCCGGTGCGCTGGTGGTCCAGATGCAGTCGCCGGACGGTGGTGGCCAGATAGCCGAGGACATTGCGGTCCGGCCCGCGACCTGCGCGCAGAGCAGTGAAGACCCGGGTGAACGCCTCGGAGACGAGATCATCGGCACGGCCGGGGTCGAGGGCCAGGGCCACGCGCCGCAGGGCGGGCGAGTGCTGTCGATAGAGAGTGTCCATCGCCTCGGTGTCGCCGCCGCGGACGGCATCGAGCAGGACTTGGTCATCGAAGGCGAGAACCACGAGTACTCCCAGCGTGGACATGACAGGGCCAGCGCTCCCGATCGCTGCTCCCACTATAGAAGGTGATGTAGATCACTTCGGTAGTGGCGTCAGATCCACGGCGGTCGCCCGTCTTGTTGTTGATGAGTTCCTACGGTGATCGCCCCCTGGTCCTGGTGATCGATGACCCCTCCGCCCTGCCAGACCAGATATGGCAGGCGCTGGAGGCCGCCGGTGCGCGCGCAGACTCGCGTCTCCTTCGTGCTCTGCACACCGGTGATGCAGAGGAGGCCGAGCGCCTGCTGGGGGCCTGCGGTCCCGCACTGGTGACCGACCATCCCGGACTGCTGTCCCGATGGCACGACGACGCCTGGGCGCGGGAGAACGCCGGTCCGCGCCTCCAGTGGGCCCTCTGGCTCGATGGAGGCGCCCTCCCACGTCCGCTCGGCAGGGAACGTGGTCCCGACCGCCTGCTCGCGCGGGCTCTGCGCTGTGAGATCAGTGCCGCCCGGGGCCAGGTGATCGCGAGGACCGATGCCTCGGCGATCGCGGTCGCCGTGCAGGATGCTCCACGCCAGGTGTGGGAGGCACTCGGTCCCTGGCGCGCTGCCGTGCACGCCGCTTGTGCGCGCCAGCTCACCGTCGAAGGGAAGACCGGAGAGGCTCTCACGACCCTCGCGGTGGGGCTCTCCGTCGCTGGAGACGATGGAGCCCGTCGAGAGCTCAGCGGCTTGGCGGTCTTCGTCGCGGCCGTTCACGGTGACCTGGTGGAGGCGCGCCGCCACCGGCAGACGGTTCCCGAGGTCTCGGGCGGCCATCGCGTCGATCCCACGCTCGCGGCCGCGGATGCCCTCATCGCCCTCGAGGCCGGAGATCACGCCGCTGCTCGCCGGATCCTCGAACGAGCAGGGGACCGTCATCGCGATCTGCGTATGGCGAAGGCATTCCTCCTGGTGGCCGATGGCGACCCGCAGGCAGCCGCGGCCCTTCGGTCGACGATGAACGGCACCCATCCTCTGCTGCGAGCCCTCGATGACGCCGCCGCCTCCGGCGGAGCCGGAGCACCGCCTCGACTGGTCGATCTGTCTCTTGCGCAGGATGCCCCGCGTCCGCGGTTGCACGCCGCCGTCCGCGAGTTCGCCGCCGCCCGGCGGTTCGCCGGTCCCACGACCGCCGCCGTCCTGGCGCAACGTATCGCCGATCTGGCTGCGATGCACGGGATGAGCTGGCCGCTCGGGCTGCTCGACGGCGAGGACGGAGACGCCCTTGCCGGCCTGCTCGGACGACACGCACCGTCATTCCTCCCGGCTCCTGCTATGGCGCAGCTCACCGATGCTGAGGTCGAGGTGCTGCGTGAACTCGCCGCCGGAGGCACGGAGGCGCAGATCGCCCGTCGGGTCTTCCGCTCGGTCAACACGATCAAGACGCAACGCCGGTCGCTGTACCGGAAGCTCGGCGTCTCGAACCGGGCTGATGCCGTCGCCCTCGCTGCGCAGTGGGGCATCGCTCCGGCGAGTCGCGGGGTGGACCGGGGGTGAACTTTCGTCGAGATCCGCCGAACCAACGGTTCCCGGCCAGAGAAATAGGATCGGCCGTCGGTATCGGGGACCGAGGAGCTTCCTCGGATAAGAGCAGTGAACGTCATCCATCGATCGATTTAGGGAGTAGTACTCGTATGAGATCCCCGCAGGCCTTCTTCACGGCTGCCACCGCACGCAGGGGAAGGTCCGCCCGCGCGCATGGTGCGCCGGGACGAGCGCGTCGTCTCCTGATGGTGTTCCTCGCGGCGCTGGTCGCCGTCGCGGGCACCGTCGTCACGGCGGGCACCGCCAGCGCGGCTCCGAATCCGCGCATCATCGTCGACGACGTCGAGTTGAGTTGGGACGGTGACGGGCAGGTCGAGATCGGCGATGTCCTCCGACTCGACGGAACCTGGGATGCCAGCGATGCCGATGCGACATCCGGCGACACCTTCTACGTCGGTCTGCCGCCCGAACTGCACTTCGATGCCGCCGTTCCCTTCGATCTGCTGGGCCAGGACGGTGAGATCTGGGGCAGCTGCCTCACCGACCCGGCGAGCGACCAGGCCGTCTGCACGCTCAACGAGCGCGTCGACGAGTGGGATGGCGCGCGCGGCACCTTCTGGTTCGAGGTCACGGCGAATCAGCGGACGGATGCCGAGACCGTCATCATCGACGGCAATGGCGAGGATCGACCGGTCATCGTGCCGGGCGAGGGTGGCATCGGTGATGGCATCGAGCTCCCTGGCGAGGTCTCGAAGTCCGGAGTGATGAACGGCAATAACTGGTCGATGACCTGGACCGTCGACGTGCCGGGTGCCAACATGGCCGGCCAGGACACCGTCACCATCGTCGACAGGCTCGGCGCCGGGCACCAGCTGTGCGAGGACCCCGCTTTCCGGGTGCAGACCGTCCGTGGCGAGACCGTGAACGATGTGTCGGGCATCGCCGCCTTCGACGGTCAGGCCGGTGACACCGAGTTCGGCATCGTCCTCACCGCACCCGAGGGTGGTTTCGCCGCCGATGTGATCTACCGGATCACGTACCGCACCTGCACACCGGACGGTCAGATCGATCCGGCCGGGACGACCTATGACAACACGGCTGAGGTCGAGGGCTGGGGTGACGCGGGAATCGGCACCGACGAGGTGACGAATCGTCCCTGGCGCCTGGACATCGGCAAGTCCGGCAGCGTCCTCGGGGGAGCCGAGCGCAACGGCAAGATCCGCTGGACCATCGAGATCCCCGGCAGCAAGCTGGTCGGCGAGGACGGCTTCTCCCTGACCGACACGCTCGGTGGCGAGCACGTGCTCTGCGAGGACACGGTCTCCGGCATCCAGATCTTCGAGCGTTACGGGCCCAGCAACGATCGGCGCACCAACATCACCGACCAGCTGATCGCGACACCCGTGGGCACGCCCACCGACACCTCCTTCGCGGTCGACTTCGCGATCGCGAGCGGCTCGGATCTCGAGTTCAAGGACTCGGACTGGCGCTACGTCATCGAGTACACGACCTGCGCCACGGCCGAGGGGCTGCCCGAGGGCGGAACGCCGTTCACCAACTCCGCGAGCATCGACGGCGAGGTCGTGACCGGCGACACGCAAGTGCCGGGCCGCTCGCAGGGCAAGGGCGGCGGCATCAACGGCGGCGTCGTCGAGATCGGCGATGAGGACTACCTGCCGCAGACCACCATCAACTGGAATGTCCGGATCCCGGGCGAACTAGTGGACGGCGAGGAGTCGCTGACGATCACCGACACGCTGAGCAGCACCCACCAGGTCTGCGAGGGCGGCGAGGATTACGCCGAGTCGCTGCGACTGCGGGTCCGCGCGCTCGACCAGATCGATGGCGGTGGGCTGAGCCCGATCGAGCTGACCGGCTCGACCGGGGTCGACTACGACGCGGACACCCGTCAGCTCACTTTCACGCTCGATCCGGCGGACGGCTTCAGCCGTGAGTACCAGTACTACATCGAGTACACGACCTGCACCACCAGCGGTGGTATGGACGCCCCGGGCACCGAGTACAGCAACGACATCGAGTTCGGCACTACCCAGTGGAACCGTACGGTGACGCAGAACAACCGCGCCGGTGGCACCGGTGAGGGCGTCAACCGCGGCTCGATCTCGATCTCGAAGGACCTCGCCGATGTCCCGGGTGCAGAGTTCGTGCCCGATGGCACGATGTTCACCGTGCACGTGGCGGAGATCGATCCGTCCGGCGTGACGCAGCACGAGTACGACCTTCAGGTGCCGCTCGACGGCGACCCGGTGAGCGGTTTCACCCCGCGCGGCCACGGATGGACCTTCGAGCTCTCCGAGCCGACCTTCCCCTCGGTCCCGGGTGTCCTCTTCGGTGCCCCGGTGTTCGCCGAGTCCACGGGCGTCACGCCCTCGGACGACGGCGCGACCGCGGTCGCCGAGATCACTCCGCGGACGAATATCGCCGTACAGCTGACGAACACGACGCAGCTGGGCGGTCTGGAGATCGTCAAGGAGATCGACGGCCCCGCCGCGGGACTGGTGGCTGAGGATCAGGAGTTCCTGATCAACGCCGCGATCGATGTCAGCGCCATCGGGGACGGCTTCCCCGCACAGCCCGACCGTCAGTTCGCGGTCACCGCGGGAGAGCCCTACCAGCTGGAGGACCTGCCGGTCGGGGCAGTGGTGACCTTCTCGGAGGCCCTGCCCACCGATGACGACGTACTGACCTGGCTCCCGGTACAGATCAGCCCCGAGACCATCGAGGTCACCGCTGATCACGTCGCCGAGCCGGCGACGATCACCGTCACCAATACGGTCGAGCGCACGGTCGGCACCTTCGCCCTCGCCAAGCAGGTCACCGGCGACCAGGCGGACAATCCGGCGGTTCCCGAGACGGTCGAGGTCACCGCGACCTGGACCGAGGAGGGTGGCACGCAGCAGAGCAAGGTGCTGAACCTGCCGACCGACGGCACCGCCGTGCCCTTCGACGAGCAGCTGCTCATCGGCACGCGGGTCACGCTGACCGAGACGCCGCTCGAGGATGGCTCGAGCATCGTCTGGGGCACGCCGGTCTGGTCCGGTGACGGGGTCGCCATCGATGGCGGTTCGGCCGTCGTCACGGTGAGCCGCGACGCCGAAGCTCTGGTCACCGTGGAGAACCATGCCGCCACGTCCACGGCGGGTCTGAGCCTGCTCAAGGGCGTCGCGGGAGAGGCGGCTGGCGAGGTCGGCGACGATGCGGAGTTCCCCGTCACGGTGTCGTGGACTGATGCCGATGGCGAGGAGCAGACCCGTGAGCTGATGATCAATGCTCAGCAGCCGGTTGAGTTGGGTGAGGAGTTGCCCGCCGGCACGGTCGTGACGATCACCGAGGGTGACGCTCCCTCGATCGACACCGTCATCTGGGATGCGATCACCATCAACGGGGACGATGTCACCGACAACGGCGACGGCAGCGCCACCGTGGTGGTCTCCGATCAGCAGAACGATGTCACGCTCGTGACGGTCACCAATGAGGCCACCTGGGCACCGGGCACGTTCTCGGTCAGCAAGGAGCTGACGGGCGTGTCTCCGGATCACGGCGATGTGCCGGAGACGTTCACGGTCATCGCTAGCTGGCTCGACCAGGAGGGTGTCGAGCGGACCAAGGAGCTGACGGTGCCTGTCGACGGCGCCACCGTTCCGCTCGATGAGGATCTCCCCCACGGCACCGAGGTCGCACTGAGCGAGCTGCGTCCGGAGGACTCCGCGAGCTTCATCTGGAACCGTCCCGTGTGGACCGGCGACCGGGTGACGACGCACGATGACGGCACAGCCGTGGTCGTCATCGGGGCCGCAGACGATGCCGCGGTCGAGCTGGCCAATTCGGTGACGGCGCTGACAGGCAGCGTGGAGCTGACCAAGGCCCTCGATGGCACGGGCGCCGATGAGGTCCCGTCCGACGCGTCCTTCCCTGTGCGGGTCTCCTGGACCGATCTCCAGGGTGTTGAACAGCACCAGGACGCGCGGATCACTGCCGGCACGCCGGTCGTCATCGACGGCATCCTCCTGGGCGCCGAGGTCACCGTGACCGAGTCGGCGGGAGACGCCGACGTGCCGGGCAACATCCTGTGGTCCGGGGTCCAGTGGAGCTCCGATGACGTCAGCCTGTCGGTGCATGAGGGCGACAAGGCCGCCGGGTTCACAATCGTGGGCGGGGAGGGCGCGAAGGCTGCGGTCACCGTGACCAACTCCTTCGACGATCTCGGCACGATCCCGAATGCCGGGGCCCCGGATGGCGTCCTATGGCTCGTCCTGGCCGGACTCGTGGCACTGGCGGCCGGGGGTGGACTCATGGTTCAGCGTTCGCGCCGGCACTGAAAGACCCCCACGGCGCGGGTTAAGCTCCCGAGGCGCCCGCGCCGTGGGCCCATCACATGACCGAGCATGTGAGGGAGGGGCGACCGCCGTGGTGGATCCATCCATCTACCACGGCGGTCGTTGCATGCTGCCGCACGTTTCGGACCCGACACGAACGAGGAGACGCGTACGTCCTGCACGGGTGATGAGCGGACGGGTTGATCCTGGGTGACGTCCCGCAGTGTGGTGGAGTTTCTCGACACCGTGCGGGTCAGTGGTTCGATTCTATGCCGCGTCGATCGCGGCGACCATCGGGCCGGTGACCTTGGGCACCTTCGCGAGGGACTCCGTGTCGCCGATGTCGAACCCCAGGACCTCCCGGTGGCCGTCTGCGGCGACACCGACCGCGACCACAATGGCCTGGGACACGACACGGGGACCGACCCGAGCCTTGCAGTAGGTCGCATCGACGAACACATACGGATAGGTCGTGGCATTCAGCGGGCGCTCTCCGAAGGCGGCGACGTCTTCGTCCGGATTCGCGCAGATCCTGGAGACCTCGGACTCGCTGATCCCGGTGTCAGCGCCCAGCGCCCGCACCAGGTCGTCGACCTTGCGCGTGCTAATGCCGTGGACATAGGCCTCCATCACGACTGCGACGCCCCCAAACACTCCGTGCAGGGCGGTACCCCCAGCGCCTGATCGACCCGGCGCCTGCGTTCCAGCAGCGAGGGGAAGAACGATCCGGCACGCAGCTGCGGGATCCGCAGATCCACCTGACCGGCCGTCGTGGTGACCGTCTTCGGCCGCGTCCCGTTACGGTGCGTGGTCCGATCAACAGAGCGTTCGAACGGGGCCGCGCCGATCACCGCAGCCGCCTCGGCATCAATCAACTCCTGATAGAGCTTCTCGGTCGCGACACGGACCCGATCAGTCACATCGGTTGAGCGAAGTTCCCCGAGTAGCTCGAGGAGGGCAGACTGGCCAAGAGCCATCGTGCGTTGTGTCCCATCTGTGAGTTCCTTGGTCGGTTCTCACTGACCATCGCACGATGGCTCACCTCATCGAGGCCAAGACCGAGAACCACATCACCCCACGGCACGCCACCTGATCGCGGAACCGTCGCGGCCTCCAGGGAAGGCG